>JALTJN010000534.1 GCA_027076405.1 Chromatiales bacterium | reverse complement strand
ATGGTGGCTTTATTGAGGGGGCTGAAGCTATATGGCTGCAATCCTTAAGCCCTTACCAGATAACAGCCAATGCCACCTTAAAAGCTAAATCACGTTTACGTGTTATGCCCGGCGTTAGTATTGAACTGGCTGATGCCATAGACCCATCCACCAATAATGTTAAATGGACGCTAAACGGTGAGCTTTGGGTACTGGGAGAACTGGGCAACGAAGTCAATATTAGCGCCATTAATGCCAGTATTATTGGCACTAATCCTAGCGACTGTAGCGACCGCCCCAATCAAAAGTGCTACGGCGAAATGACGCAAGTTGTAAAAGGCTATCCGCTCAGTGGTGCTTATATGCGTTATGCTAATTTAAATGGTGATTTTTCTACGGGTGAGACTAGTACTCTCATCACCACTACTCCTCTTTCATTATCAAAAATGGATATTGAACAAGTTAATTATTCAGATGGCAATGCAACACTTAACCGTACACGAAGAGTGATTTTCCGGTCTATCAATAATTCAAATTTGAATGCCGCTATGCAGTTTGACATCAACTACGCCGCCAATAGCAGCATCACATCAACACGTAATACCAGTATTACCATTGATCATGGCACTAATTTAGTTATTAATGCGTTTGGCCTTACATCTACGACAATGGCGCATTCAATCATCAATACTAGCAGCACAACCTCGATTTCTAATCATTCACTGGATAATGAAATAAATATCTCATCTACATCTGGCACGAGGGAATATGTAGCCACTAGGCTCAACCAATACAATCGCCTAAATCTTTCAGGTACAGCTGTTTTAGATAATACCAGCACAGCTGATATTAATTCAGCCGCCAATTATTATGGTGTTAATACCTGGGCAGATATCACCCGCTTATTTAGCACATTCAGTAATACCAGCCTGAGTGTACTCGCCGACTTATTACCCATTATTAGCAGCGCCGATATTTTTAATGCTGACCGTGATGGTGATGGTACACCCGACATAATTGATTACGATAATGACAACGATGGTTTTAGTGATTATCAGGAAGTACGCGCCTCAGATGTCACCATTGGCACTATTTACGACCCTTGGGATGCAAGCTCCTTCCCCGATCCGGCCACAACACCCAAGGATGCAGATTTCGATGGCATTGCAGATATTGACGATGCCGATGATGACAATGATGGCTTAAGTGATGCTCAGGAATTAGTCGCTGGAACCGATGCCTTTATGGCCGACAGTGATGGGGATGGCCGAGCCGATGGTTTTGAAGTGGATAATTTATACAACCCACTGGATCGTAATCACTATCCACCATTAATGGTATTCGAATCAACTACAACTAGGAACCAAGCCACTCTGGTTATTGATGCTAAAAATATTAATGACAATGGCATTGTAGCCTTAACAGGAGATGCAGGTCGTTTTTATACATTGAACTTAAGTCGCTTCAATTTACCCAAAGGCACTAGCATAACTATTGATAATAGCCTGACCTTTAATAAAGCAGATTTGGCTTCAGACAGCAGTGGCTATAACTGGAGTGAAATCACTAACCGGACACTAAGGCTAAATGACTCTGCAATATTTAATCAGAGCCTAAGCGGTATTTCATCTACGATAAACGATAGTTTTATCGAAAACATATCATCCAGTGACAGTATTACTAGCAGTCGAAGTTTATTAAAACTCTCAAGTTTTAATAGTAGCTTCTCTATCAATAATGCCAACATTATAAGAAGCGAGTTAATTGATAGTTCAACCGCAAGAATCACTGATAGTAAAGCCCAGAACTCACGCATAATTGCCAACAACACTCTAACTATGACTAATTCTCAACTGAATAACTGCGTGGTAAATAATGGCAATGGCCAGTTATCATCCAGCACATCAGCATCTCTTTCTATTTGGGATAACGTGCTTTACACATCTACTCGAACATCTGTAGATATGGCAACTCGAAATATATTTCAACTGCGTAACTCAGATATTGTTATGCCTAATCTTTCCTTAACAGATGCGCCAGTATTAGACGCAGCCTTCGATAATGTCGCTTTTGATGTACAAGGTGTGGTGCTGAATACCGGCTTTGGAACACCCGTAGATTTACTCGGTGATGGTGATACCAGCACAGTCATTGATTTCACCAATTC
>JALTJN010000533.1 GCA_027076405.1 Chromatiales bacterium | reverse complement strand
TTTCAACAAGAGAGGAAGCGTTATCTATAGAAAGGTTACGCTCACAACACGCAAAATATTTATCAGAAAGTCCTTTTAAGGCAACTTTAGGTTACAGTAAGCAAGAGCGTTTAGCGCATCAGTTACCACCTAATAAGTACTACGAGCGCGAGTGGGAACTTACAATGAATCCTTCAACAGGACGTCCAGAGCCTGGGAAAGTACTACAGTTACAACAAGATTTACGTCAAGGATTGTTATCTAGTCGAGTACCTGGAGATGCAATAGGAAACGATTGGGTAGATAGAGGCCCAAACAATGTAGGGGGAAGAACACGAGTAGTTTTATTTGATCCTAACGATGCTACCAACCAACGAGTTTATGCCGGAGGAGTAAGTGGAGGATTGTGGGTAAATCAAAACATTACCGATCCCAACTCAGCGTGGACATTGGTTTCAGGAGTTCCTAGCAATATGAATATTTCGTGTATAACGGTAGATCCAAATGATTCAAATACTTGGTATATAGGAACAGGAGAACAATACACCTTTGGAGCAGCAGTAGGAAATGGAGTTTATAAAACGGTTGATGGAGGAGCTACTTGGGTAAATGTTCCGGTTCAATTAGCAGGAGGAGGTAGTTTTACCTATAATTCGTCTAATGAATTTTTGGCAGGTATTTATTACATCAATGATATTGTTGCGTGGAATAATGGAGGAACTACAGAGGTATTCATAGGAGTAGGTGCTCACGTATACGGAGATGCTTCCAGTCCTTCAGATTGGTTAGGATTACAATCGGCAGGTTTATATAGAACGGTTGACGGAGGGACAAACTGGAGCAGAACAGCTTCTTCAAACTTACAGTTTGCTTTTGGGTCAGGAACGTATTATTTTATACCGAATGATTTTGAGATAGGAGCCGATAACACACTATGGATGGGGACAATTACGACTCCCGGAATAGGTGGAAATGGAGGAGGAAGAGTTTTTAGCTCATCAGATGGAGCAACTTGGACAGAAGCAGCAACATCACCGTTAGTAAATTCAAACAGAGTAGAGTTAGCTGTATCTTCAACAAATGCAAATAAAATTTATGTTTTAACCGAAGGCACAACTACAGCAGGTCCACATATTTATGCCACTACCGATGGTTTTGTAACCGTAACAGAGTTAGCAAAACCTAACGATGCTGATAACGGGATTTCTCCATCAGATTTTACTAGAGGACAAGCATTTTACGATTTAGTGATAGAAGTTGATCCAACAGATGACAATATTTTTTATGTGGGAGGTGTTGATTTATTTAGATCAACACAAGGAACCGCAACAAGTTCTGCTCTAAACTGGGAGCAGATATCAAAATGGTCTAACAATGCGAATTTAAATACCCTTTCGTGTTCATTAGTACACGCCGATCAACATGCTTTTACTTTTAGGCCAGGCAATAGCAATGAGGCAGTAATAGGATGTGATGGAGGAGTTTATTATGTAACAAGTTTATCAACAGCAAAAAATAATGATGTTTTTTCATCTAGGAATAAAGAATACAACGTTACACAATTTTATTACGGAGGATATGGGCAAAATACAACAACGGAATTAATTTTAGCCGGAGCTCAAGATAATGGTTCTCAGTTTGTAGATGGAGCTGTTGCAGGTACAAATGCTTCAACAATGGTTTATGGTGGTGACGGAGCATATAGTACAATAGACAAAGATGGAAATTACATGGTTACCTCTTATGTGTACAGCAATCATTATTATTTTTCTTTACCGTATACCGGTGCAGGTTATTCAATAGATAATAATAGTAGTGAAGGAGACTTTATTACTCAAGCTGGGTTAGATCATAATTTGGATATTATGTATACAAACGGTTCAACAAGTGCTGGGAAACAAATAAACCGATACGTGTTAGGAAACAGTAGCGCTACCAAAACCCAATTAACAAATGCAACGTTACTCACCGGTTCACCAACTGCTTTTAAAGTGTCGCCTTATACTACAGGAAGTACAACACTATTGGTGGGAACAGATAATGGGAAGCTATTAAAATTAACCAATGCCGATACTACTCCAACATGGACAGATATTACAGGTCCATCTTTTGTAGGAAGTATTTCTTCTGTAGAATTTGGAGCTACCGAAAACGACATATTTGTAACTTTTCACAATTA
>JALTJN010000532.1 GCA_027076405.1 Chromatiales bacterium | reverse complement strand
TTTTTTGGCCACTTAAAATGGATGCCTGCAATTGCCCTTGGCTATGCTGCAAGCATCTATACACATATGTGGATAAATGCCAGTTACTTTTAGCTGACTGGGGAATGAATTAGCATAAACTCACTTTCCTTGTTTAGCACCATAATTTTAACCAACATAATTTTGCTGATTAGCATTGGAGTTTGGTGAGGACATCAAAGTCAATATAAACGGCTAGGCATTACATGAAAACAGAAATAATTACAGACAGTCAAATTAAAAGCCGTAAGTATTGGATTAATGAAATCAGCCGTTTAAGTGGTGATTTTGGTGTTGATGCTGAAAAAGTGGAAGATGAGATAGCTCAAGAAATAAAGAAAAATGGAATTGATTCCTTACTTGGACATTTACGACTTTGCGGAGCAATACCGGAACGCTATCGTCATGACTCTAGCGAAGAAAAGTTATACTCAAAATACACAGATGTTGTAATTCACCAAGCCTACTCACATATGGGCTTTAATAGCCTAGTGTTAAAAGAGCGTGCTGATGTTGCCGATGTAGAATGCGTCAATAACGATTATAGTTTTGTAGCTGACGCAAAAGCATTTCGGTTAAGTCGCACAGCTAAAAACCAGAAAGATTTTAAAGTACAAGCTATGGACGGATGGAAACATGGAAAACCCTACGCCATGGTTGTCTGCCCAGTATATCAATTACCCTCTCGTACTAGCCAAATTTATCAACAGGCAGGAGCAAGGTCTGTCTGTATTAGCACATACACGCATCTTGCAGTACTCACACGTTATGCCGAAGCAACAAACCAAAATAAATCAATGGAGCTTGTTCTTAAAATATTTAAGGCTGTTGAAGCGATGAATCCATCAAAAGATGCAAATACATATTGGCAAATAGTAAACAGGATAATGCTGGAATTTGATGAAAAAATTAGTGACCTATGGAAAGATGAAAAAAAAGCCTCTATTGAATCTATTAATGTTTCTAGAAAAGAAGCGCTTGGATTTCTTGCATCTGAGAGAGAGCGTATATTGAGACTGTCGAAAGATGATGCGATAAAGGAAGTCCTAAAATCGAGTAAGATTGAGAATAAGATCAAAGCAATAGAATCTGTCACCGATAATGGCCTCTTTGGTCTTAAGTAGGAACTCATAAATGAATAATAAATATATAAACAAAATAACCTTAGGTGACGGTCTTAGTTTTTTACCGAATCTCACTGATAACAGTATTGATTTATTTTTATCAGATATTCCATACGGAATCAGCCTAGATGACTGGGATGTATTACACAATAATACAAACTCTGCATTATTAGGTAAGTCACCAGCCCAAGAAGGAAAATCAGGTTTTAAACGCAGAGGGAAACCTATTAATGGGTGGGCACAGTCAGACCGCAATATTGGTTTAGAATATCAGCAGTGGTGCAAAGATTGGGCAACTAAAGTTTATCCAAAAATGAAAGATGGTTCGTTCTTATTTGTCTTTGGTGCAAGAAGAACAATCCACCGAGTTATTAATGCTTTTGAAGATAGTGGCTTTCTATTAAAAGACACTTTAGCTTGGAAAAAGCCTTCGGCACATCATAGAGCGCAAAGAGTAAGTATTGTTCTTGAACGACGTGGATTAACTGAAGAAGCAAAAAAATGGGATGGCTGGAGATTGGGTAATTTAGCGCCAATTTGGGAACCTATAGCATGGTTTATGAAGCCATATAAAATCGGTGGAACTATAACTGACAATATTCTTGAAAATGAAGTGGGCGCAATGAATATTGATGCATGCAGGATTAATGGTTCAAGCCCTACTAATTTGCTCGAATTTGGGTTTAGCAAAAATGAAAAAAGGATTCATGAAGCACAAAAACCGCTCGACTTAATTGAGTATCTTATTAAGCTTACTACTCAAGAAAACCAAACCATTCTCGATCCATTCATGGGCAGTGGAACAACTGCGATCGCAGCAATAGAGTTAAAAAGAAACTTCATTGGTTTTGAGGCAAATCCTGAGTATCATCAGCAGTCGTTAAAGAGAATTAAAGAAAATACTCATAGTGAGATAGAAAACCTACCGTTATTCCAACAATCACTACTTGAAATAAATGGCTAACAGGCTCACCCACTAGACAGCTAAAAGCAACTTTAAATTTCGCTATATGTTTAA
>JALTJN010000531.1 GCA_027076405.1 Chromatiales bacterium | reverse complement strand
CTAAGGTAGATTGTAAGCTCAATGTTTCTCCCTCTGTAATGGTTATAGTTTGATTAACACTAGGATTATTTATAATATCAACAACACCTGAAGGCCAATAAACAGTAATAGAATTTATTGTAGTATCAGTTCCTAATCCAAAATGGGTGGTAAGACTACTCATATATCTAAAGCCTTCACCACTTCTAACATCTCTAATTTGAGGGCTAGTAAAATTAGGACTTGAAACTTCTACTCTTGCGCCAATACCATTTTTATTACTTTGTGTACCAATGGTATTAATTTTAATCCAATTATTAGCATTCCCATCATTTAAATAAAGTTTGGAACTAAAAACATCTAAAAAACCATCATTATTTAAATCACCAATACCACCATGAGGAGGCATTCCTGTGGAATAGGCTGTAAAAGACATATTTGAAGTTCCATTATTTAATAAAACATTACCATTTGAAAAGATATCAATAAACCCATCATTGTTAAAATCGGCAGTAACATTGTCAATACCTGTATAAGCAAAATCAGCATTAATTCCAGATAAGCCTGTTATATCTGTAAAGGTGCCATCGTTATTATTACGCATCATTTTATGGTCTGCGCCATTATAACCACCCACAAAGCAGTCCATATCTCCATCATTATCAAAATCTCCCCAAGCAGCAGACCATGTTTGTATAGGATCGGCTAATCCAGCAGCAACACCAACTTCAGTAAAAGAGCTATTGCCATTATTTCTAAACAATTGATTAGTTCTTCTCTCAGTACTACCACCACATTTCGCATTAAACATATCAATATCTCTATCATTATCATAATCAATCCATATCGTTCCATAATCACCTCCTGAAGGGTAAATACCTAATCCTTCTGGCACACCATTAGGATCAGCACCCTGATAATAGGTTAATGTATTAGTATGATCATTAATATAATATACATTTGGCGCAATATCATGACAAACAAACACATCAAGATGGCCATCGTTATTTATGTCTGCAAAATTAGTGCGTTGCGTAAAAACACCATCTGTAAAAGTATCAACTACATAACTTGTACCATTATTTTCAGCTCTAATTATATTTACTCCCGAACCATTTCCAAAAACTAAATCGTTATAGCCATCATTGTTCATATCTCCAGCAGCTAAACTCCAAGAAGCACTATAAGGTGCAGAAACAATATAGTCGTTATCAACAAAACTTCCATTAGCTTGTTGATGCTGTATGTTTACATCATATACGTTGTAAGGAGTATCTGGTTCTGGAGGATTTACAGTTCTTGAGGCTATAGAAACAATATCATCAAGAAAATCATTATTCATATCTACAACAGCACGAAAAGCGCCATTGGTATTAAAAGTTTGACTAGAAAAACTAATTGGAGCTACAACAGCTTCAGTTAACTCAAAATTAAATCCTAAATCACCACCAAAAGCTAACCAATAATTATCCCAAGCAATATAATATGATTGACCACCAATTACATTAAATGTTGCAGTAGATAATCGAGTGGCAACATTAGCACCAGTACCAACATCATCACTACTAGCAATACATGTAAGTGCACCACAGGTTCCGCTATAAATATGTAGTCTGGTATCGGCATTTTCATTCCCAGCGATATCTGATGAAACGGTTACTAAAAAATCATTTGCAGGTGTATATAGAAACCATTCGCCATTAGTAGCTTCATTATTTGAAGTACAAACAGGTGTGGGAGCTGTTCCATCAAGCTGTATTACTGAAAATGTTCCAGCACCATCAATATGAGGAGAGGAGATAGATGCATCTGCGCAAGTATTGGAACTTGATTGAGCAGACAATATTATGGCTGCAAAGCTAAAAACTAAAAAGAGTAATTTATTTTTCATAATGATTTGGTTATAGGGATTGTAAAATTATTATTTATTGACATGTTTTTTCTAATGAATTAATCCATTCTTTTATTAATTGAACACCTTCTTTGTGTTGAAGCGTTCTTCCTATGATTGGCATTTTAGCCTCATCTAAAACAGAACTGATTCTAAATAACATCGCTGATTTTGAAGCTTCTCCTGGTGTTACAATATGAGTTAATGACTCATCAACATCAAAGCTAGGATTTACACATACACCCATATTAGAGAGATCTTCGGTTTTATTAAAAGCAAATCTTAAAGGCGCATATTC
>JALTJN010000530.1 GCA_027076405.1 Chromatiales bacterium | reverse complement strand
AAGGTGGTGTTGCCGTTTTCATTTGTGGAAAAATAATCAGTAGAAACTCTAGCACAGTGATTGTTTAAAAGGCCACGGTTATTTATGCAGTTTATTTACATAACAAATCACAATTAATAAATTGGCTATGTTGGTGACATTAGGATTTATAACTAATATTCAATATTAATATTTCTGCCTATTAAATTGGGTGTAAACACATTCAGAATAATCAAGTAGACGTTAAATATATAAATTGTGAAAAACAAAGCGCTAGTGATATAGTGGTTAACGATTAAATAAATCGTTGATTAGTATATGAAACAAAATTCTTTCCAGCTAAAGATGCGATTTATTTTTTAATGCGCGCATTATAAATCATTATATGTTGGCGATAAATTTAAATAACTATACAGAATACTATATATTGATATTTGAGTGTTCTGTTTAATTAATTGTTATATTTTTATAAAATGAAAACCAATATTACAATAACTGATAAAGAGCTATCTCAACCAATAAAAACCACCGATGCGGAACATTGGGTTGATTCCCTATTACAAAAATTCCACGACACTGAAAATAATAAACAATATCTAATACTCAGGAAAGGTTTAGTAAAAGAAATCGTAGACGAACTACTACCTTTAGTAAAATATGCCAAACATCAGTATAACGATCCAAATGTATTTTTGAAATTCTATCCCGGCTCAAGCCAATCATTTGATGCTGAATTCATTAATAACAACAATGAAGTTATAGAAAGAGTTGAAGTCACTATGGCTATAAATGGGCAAAATAGAAGAATACAATCTGAATATTTTATCAAATATTCTCATGCACCAATATTTGAAGCACCTAATTATTCAGGTAACTCGAAAGAAAGATCATTGCCTGAGCACCAGTCAAGCTGTATAAGCTCAGATATAATATACAAAAATCAGTTGTCTCTTTTACAAAGTGCATATGATAAAAAACAGAAAAACATTCATAAATATCCTAACTTAACATTATTAATAGGGCTAGACCTTCCCTTACATATGAGTTTTGAATTCCAACAAATTATTAATTATTTCAAATCCGAAGAGAATACTTTTAAAAGCATTAAGTGCGTAAGCATTTGTGGCGCACATTTTAGTATATTAAAATAATAATATAACAAATCGTTACGGTCAGCTAAACTCAGCGTTAGGCTAAAAAATATTGACATATCATATTTGGTATATATACTGTTTATAGTATGTGGTCAATATATGAACATCGTCGAGTTTCAAAACAACTTTCATCTGCACCACAAGATGTACTTAAGAAGTATGAAAAATGGAAAGATATTGTGTCTTTATCAGGGCCACAGGGGCTACGCAAGCTAAAAGGTTTGCACGATGAGGCTTTAAGCGGTGAATGGAAAGGTTACCGATCTTCACGTTTAAACCTACAATATCGAGTTATTTACAAAGTAGAAAATGAACAAATACTTATTCAAGTAGTAAAAGTTACACCTCACGAGTACAGGAGAAAGTAATATGAAAAATTATAGAAAAGCAAAAAAACAAACTGAAGTCTCAGTCGGCGAGTCAGTGAAAATACTCCGTGAGTTTCAAGAGCTTAGTCAAAATGAACTTGCCGAAATAACAGGCATTCCTCAATCCACTATCTCAGCTATAGAAAATGACAGAGTACAGCTAGGTGTAGAAAGAGCAAAAGTATTTGCAAGAGCACTAGAATGTCATCCAGCTGTTCTAGTATTTCCCGGCTGGGACATACAGCATGAATCAGCAGCATAAGCCTAACATCAAAACCTTGCACTCAGACTGGAATGGCACTAAGTTAAGCTGTTTTTGCATTCCTTGGAATCTGGAAACGAGGCTTCAGCCCCGCCATAAGTGGGACTAAAGTCCTACCTCCATGAAAAAACGGGGTCAGGTCTTGGGTTTATGATTTCGCTTTACCTATCATAAACCCAAGACCTGATAATCATCTAGCGAGTTCCCCAAGAAGGCATTATCGTTAAGGTTCTAAAACTGAACGAACCTAAAAGAGGAACTCAAATGAAATTATATTGTGGAATTGATTTGCATTCAAATAACAGTGTTATTGTTGATGAGGAAGATAAAGTGATTTATCAAAAAAAGTTAGACAATGATTTACCTTTAATTCTCAATCAACTCGACGCATACAAAAACAAAATTAGCGCTGTCGCTATTGAATCTACATTC
>JALTJN010000529.1 GCA_027076405.1 Chromatiales bacterium | reverse complement strand
CATCAGCAGTGCCGGAGTGCTCCCGAATATTCTCGTCTACGGCTCCTTCTTCATGGAGATTGTGTTGGGCATCTGGACCATTCTTCTTAGCGTCATCGGCATTTCGGTCGTTCAGAATTTGTCAATCGCAAAGTCCGTTCTGAATTTGCTTCTGCCCGTATTGCTATTCGCAGTTCCCATTGTTTTGTTGCTCCTGGTCTTTACATGATTTCTGCAGATGTGGATACAATACTCTTCCGGTGATTCAGCTACTCTTGTTAGATCAAGTCACTTCCATAGTAGGTGATAATTATAAAGAGCCTTATCCAAATAAAAAAAGGATAGAAGGTGATTTACTTTTTAAGGGATAATTTGTAAATATCAATTTAAATCGATAACTTCGATACGTATATATGAAAGAGTATTTTTTCATGTATGCAATAAAATATTGTATTTCAAGAATATAATGGGTTGACGAGCTACATAGAAGAGAAATAGATGTCACTATGTTTAATTTGAATTTCTTTATGAAAAACTAGAATTTTGATGAATGATCCTTGAGATAATGATGCAGTCAATATTAAGAAATAGGGATATATTTATTTTTGCTAGAACAATAACTAGTCCATAGATTGAATAGTATTACTTAGTCTGGGCTAAACAAATTAATTAAAAAAATAAAAATATATAGTAATGGTAATGAAGAAGATAAGACAGTATTGTGTTGTTACACTATTAGTAATTGCTATAACATCGTCCTTGATGTCCTGTATGACAACAAGAACTAACGTGGGAAGTTTTAAAGAAAAACAAGGGAAGGAATATGTATATGCAAAAGGCAAACAATTTTGGCTTTTCTGGGGATTATTACCACTTGGCCGGACAAATGTTAATACTCCCGGTAATGGTGATTGCGAAATTGTTACTAGATTTAATTTTGTAGATGTGCTTATATCTGGTCTAACAGGTGGATTGGTGTCTTCCTATACAATAAAAGTACTAGCTAAAGAAGATTAATAGGAATTAATTGGCTCCATACCTGTATGATTTAGAATGGCAACATGTAGAAAATAATTAAGTTTAACAAAAGAAATTGTGAAATACAACAATATAAGACTGAGGAAGACCTTGCTGCCTAATTTTAACTAGGCAATAATAGTGCACTGCTACAAAAGAAATTAGTTATGAACTTAAACGAAAAAATGCTTTATACTATGACATCACAAGTATTAAATCGATTTCTTATTGCGGTATTATTGTATAGTGTATTAGCTCTTAATTCATGCAAGAAGGTCGTTCCTGATCCTTGTGATGGTGTTATTTGTTTAAATGGGGGAACTTGTGTCAATGGTCAATGTGATTGTCCAAATGGGTACACGGGTCCGGATTGTTCAAATCAAATTACACCTTCAAAAATTCGTATAAATAATATTCGATTAACTAAATTTCCTCCAACTGATAACGGTGCTGGATGGGACCTGACAAGCGGGCCAGATATTTATATTGTTATTGAATATAACGGTTCAATTATTTATAATCATCCGACCTATTATCAGAATGCGGACCCATCTTTAACTTATGATTTTAAGCCAAGTACAAATCTTAATTTAACAAACCCTGCAGATAATTATATAATTAGATTATATGATTATGACGATTTCAGTACAGATGATTATATGGGTGGGATTGAGTTTGTCCCATATTATGACGGGAATAACTTTCCGGGAAATATTGATATAGATGCTGGCGGAACTGTTGCATTTGAACTGTCTGTGTCTTATGAATGGTGATTAATAATTAAATCGATCACCGGTACGATCGAGTGCTTTCAACCAAGAAAATAGACTTGGATCATTTTGAGAAAGAAATAGTTCCATGCTATTCTACGAAAGTACACTAATCAATTGGGAGACCTCTGATGCTTGGCTGTTTAATGTTAAAACGGATTAATAATTTCATCAATGGTTTATGCTCTTTTAACGCTTCCAAAACAACCGTTGTCTTAAAGGCTGAACTGAATTTCATCCTCGGTTTTTTCATATTGACAGCAATTTAAAAATTCATAAATTCTTGTCCTAATTTTGCCTGCCACTACAATTTTGTGAAAGCCAATGAAATGTCGCTGAGGAAACTCATCGCCTACCTCGAGGGAGACCGGAAGAGCAATGAGTAGGAAGTTTCCCGGCTGTGAAGAGCTTCTTTTCCCGGATTCCGGTATGCCTC
>JALTJN010000528.1 GCA_027076405.1 Chromatiales bacterium | reverse complement strand
TACGTATTTATATTGGCTGCGCCACACAACTATATGGTGATATTGATGAATTCCAACTTATTAAAGCCCACATCCGTTCAGGCAAAGTCAGCCTAATGCGCTACGATGACTGGGAAAAAGATGAACCACTTTTACTGGAAAGAATCAAAATCAAGCTACGTGAACTTGATATTGATTTTTTTGATTATGGTGGGAAGTTTGAGCCAGCACCATTAAATAACAAAAGCGTATTTTAAAAATAATTTATGAAGCAATACATACATTTTTTAATTCTGTTTTTTGTAACACAGAAGCTTTTTCTATATTTTTCAACATATCCTTATAGTTATTATATGCATTATCATAAACTTCTAATTTTTCTTCATTACTAGTTGAATCTTCAGAAATACCATTCTCTTGACAATATGATTTCAAATTCCGTGAATATAATGACTTTATAATTTGCTTTCTACAAATTATTCTTTCTAAATCTAATTTTTCTTGAAGTTTTGCATTGTTTGGCTCCCACAATTCTAGCATAAGATATCGATATTTAGGCCATTCATCTGGTGCCATTTCACCTGGAAAAACAATATTACGATATGTTGAAGGTGTTCCCTTAACAATTTCTAATTCTTTAAAATTTTCACCTTTGCACTCACCGATGAACAAATTAATTAATGCCTTTGCCTTAGAAAATGAACTAGGCTTAAAAAAATTATTCATCTGCTCAACATATTCAGAAAATAAACTCTCAACGTCTAAACTTAAATCACCTGAGTATTTATCTGAAAATTTTTCAAATTCTGTATAGAAACCACAAACAAATGCAGCTTGAAAGGCAATTACTGAGAATATTTGATCATATATCGTATCAACAAATTGCTTAGCCTTATCAAAAATAATTACTTTACCAGCCTCATTAGCTGAGAATATAGTAGAAGATAATCCATTTAGATAATTAATAGCTAACTCATGTCTAAAATTATCAATAAAGTTCTGATAATTTTCATTTGTATTATTCAGCCCCTTATTAAATTCTTCAATTTTAGGTACATCATGCTTGAAATAACCTTCAGCTAATCGCTGTTTAAGTGATACTCTATGATCTTCAAATACCTTAGCTATACCTTGTCCATCAAACAACATTGGTGTGATGTGAATATCTGCATGACTCGAAGCATCATTCTTGATTTTTTGTGTCGCTCGTGAAAATAGTTCAAAAGGCAAGAAATCAGAATAAGCTTTCAGGATATTCACTCCATATCTCATCATAAATTCTTTACCTAATTCCCATTCATCATTACGTGTAAATATATTTCTGGTAATATTTATTAACGCATCTTTTCCTAATTTATTCTCACAATCTAATCTTGTCAGCGCATTTGTAAAATATTGGCCTTTAGTTCTCGTAGAAAAACGACCTTCACGTTTTTTTACTCCATTAACATCACCACTATCAAGCAATAAATGTTCAACAATATAATATAAGTGTGAAACACCAGTAAATGCCATAGGACTGCTGATTTTTTGTTTATCTCCAGATTGATCCAATTCAATATTATGTATTTCAAGACTCTTTTTAGCTAGATGATTTTTTTCATTATTCTTAACCTCTGACAAAATCATTCTCATAAATGATGAAATCAAATCAGAATCATCTAATAATAAATTTCTAGATCTCGAAACTTTTCTTGCATGCTTATTTAGTGTTAAAAAAATTGATCTGCTAGCTTTCTTTAAGTCATAATCACCTTTTGATTTTTCATATGAACTATCTAAATTTGGAATAGTACATACAATCATAGGAAGTTTTATTTCTTTCAAATTAAATGTTTTTATATAATCAGGAGTCCATTCTTGATAATAACTTTCAAACGGTTTTCTTCTAGCATCTGTCCAGTCATCTTTTAAATTTCTATATAGCGCAAGTAATGCCATAGCACGATGCTGCCCGTCTACAATAACAAGCCTACATTTTGATGTATTCAATTTCAGCGAAACTAAATCATGCAACAAGACTTCATCATCAACTATTGGTTGTTCAAATTTAAAAACTTCATTACCAATATCGCCAGATTGGGTGATTTTCCATATATCAACACCTGATTCATCATCTTTTCTAGTTTCATCTTCAATTTTCAATTTGGGATAATATTTGGCTGGTTTGTTTCTATCTGATTCAACAGGCAAAACAACCACAACGATTGGAGGAAAGAACTTTATTAAATCAGTCGATGATTCATCTAATATATATGGAATTAACTCACTCGAAACTCGCGCATCATCAATATCTCTTTGCATTATTTCATCAAAATCAAGGCTTTTAAAATCGAAAATCTCTCTAACAGGCGCTAACTCTTTGAGTAATTTTTCATCTCCACCCATATCAAAATTTAAGCCAACATGAGTAAGTATATATTTCACTTCCAAGGATTCATTTTTGCCAGTTCGACCAACTTTAAATGAACCTACACTTCCTTTAAGTGTAATATCAATGGCACTTGTTTTAGCTATTTTCATTTAATTCCTTCCTAATATTGGATAATTAACCCGATTAAGTAAATTTTCCATTAAATTATGAATATTTTTATCTGATGATACATATTTAACTACAACTCTTAAATTAGTTTCAATCATTCCGCGTGAAATTATACGAGCTGCAAAGTTCTCATCTCTATCATCAAAATTATCAATCCTAATTCTTTCATTCTTGAATTTCTCAATCAGTCTCTTATGATTATTAATTCTAGATTGTAAATTCTCAGACATACCAATATATATTGGACTTGAAAAACCTACTGAAATCTCATTAATTATTTTTTTTATATCCCAAAGCACAGTTGGGCTATTCACTATTTTATTAACTAAGCTTTCAGAACATTGTTCTACATGGAGAAGGTCACCTACAAATGTTGGCATCAGCTTTCCAGTAATCTTTGTTTTATAATTATCCTCTTTAAAGAAAATAAAAAAATTTTTTTCTAAAAAATCACTAACACTTTTATAATTATCAGAAATATTTATATTAGATTCCAACAGCTCTATTAATTTTTTAATATCATGATCACCAATTGATAGATCATAGTACCAAGCGTATAAGCCACTTTTTTTATCTATAGTAGATGTATTAATTAAATTCCATTTAACACTATTCATATTATAAACTACAAATCAAACAAGCCTGATCCTCAGGGTCATCATCTTCCCCTGCCCTTAGAACATCCTGCCAACGTTCATTTATTTTTTTTGTTTTATTTAGTTCTTTCTTTTCTCTTAGTTCCGCTCTTGCTACAAGTTCATCTAATGAACCTTGTGAACTCCAGGTGTAGCCGTGGCCGCCGAATTCAACTTCGCCTTCTTTCCAGTCGAATTTTGTTCTTATTCTATTTTCAATGGCTTTTGCTTTTTCAAATAAGTGTGGGTGGTGTCGTTTAAGCCCTAGCCATTCTTTTTGTTGTTGGAAAAAGCAAAAGTAACAACCTGAACGTGAACGCCATTTATAATACTCTGGAATACCGACTGTGTCTTCTAACATTTGAAAAATATCGTCACGTACCAGGCCATCTTCTACAAAAGGAAATACGGCTTTTATGGTTTCTTTTTTGCTTATGTAGCCTTCACGGTTTTCGTCTGCGCGGATACCAACATAACTGATAACGGGATCTTCCCCTACAAATTCTTCAAAGGGTTTAATTTTCATCATTCGTGTGCACCACCGTTGTTGTGGAGATGGCAGATATTCATTATGCAACTTTAACCAGTGCTCGAATGGCTTACCGCTACTGAGCCTTATTATTTCTTTACCTAAATACGCTTCTAGCTTTGCTAAAAAATCATACACTTCTTCAAGTTCTGCGCCTGTGTCGGTAAAAAAATACTCAACCTTTTCATGTACTTCTGGGTAGTGCTCTTTAATATATATAGCTAAGGCTGCACTGTCTTTGCCGCCCGAGATACCGAGTACATGACGATACCGTGTATCTTTTATAAGCTCTTTATATATTTCGCTCATGCCTTACCTGCCTGCTTTAACTTTTGTTTATTTTTTTTAGCTTTTATCTTTTTCTGTGACTTATTTTTATAATATTGTAAAAATACATCATTTATTTCGGCTAGTAAGCCTAAGCCTAACTCTTTTTCACCTACGCCTTTTAATATATCTAAAATTTCATTTCTTTGTGCTGTGGTTTGTTTTCTTTGCTGCTCAGTAACCGCCGCAACCTCATCGAGTATTTCACCACCTTTTTTGATGTTACGCACTAAATATACATCAAAATCACCCGTAATCTGAGTTAATTGGTCTTTTGCATGCAAACGAAGCTTTTCTAAATCGATTATTCGTCGCGATAAGTCTGCTAATTTACCTTCTGCTGTATCTTGGTCACTATCTAACCAATTTTTAGACGGTTTATTACCTAAAAACATCAGAACATTTTCTAGCCACTCATTGTTACTACCTGTAGATTTAGTTAATCGCATAATAAATGCGCGAAGCCCTTTCGTATCTACAGTGTAATTTTCTAAGCCATGACAATTAGCTGAAACAAGCCGCCTTATTTCTTCTAAAGGTAAAACTGGATCGATATTAAATGCCTGAGCAAGTAACTCTTTTTGTTTCTGCAACAAATTACTATACGCGTCACGTAATTCACGCAAATTATTGGTTAATTTCTGTGCGAATTTTTCTAATACTTCTTGCTCAGCTTTTGCGCTTAACTGTTCAAAACCTAACGCTTTTGGTAGTTCTTCAAATAACAAAACCTCAGGAGATTTTGCTAAGTTAAAAGCTGTTCTTACTTTAGTCGCTTCAGGCGACAAGCCCTTTCTTGTTTTATGCGTGTATTCTGGCAATTCCCCTAAAAAACTCACTAAAGGTTTTGCTAGTTCTAATAAAGTACGCTTTTTTGAGTCTTTAAAAATAACTTTTGAATATTGTTCAAATATTGATTTTCTTAAACCGCTAATTCTAAACCGTTGAAAGAAAAATTCATCGGGTCGTTTTACGAAACGCTCGATCATTTCTTCTGTGAAATAGGGCTTATAGCGTCTTTGTTCGTATAAGGCTAATTCATGCTGATATATTAAATACGCTGTAACATAAAAAATAGGCAACAAACCTGCTTTAACTCCATAGGGCGGTGCCATTAGTTCTGCGTTGAGTTCTGCAAAGGATTTTGCTTGTTTTTCTGTACTGTCTAAAAACTTGTTAATACGCTGCCAGACATGACGCATGTTTGTTTTTTTATCTTTTCTACCATCTGTTGAAGGTGCGCGTAATTCCCATTGCTCGGCTTGCTCATTAAAATAATGTAAACCGGTTTCTTTTAGTACCGCACGATAAATTGATTTTTCTGACGGGAATTTTTCGATACCTAAATCTTGTTCATTTGCATGGTTCTGCATTGCAAGTAATAGTTTATTTCGGCCTGCATTCGCCTGTGCCGATGGCTTGTCACGATTAATGAGTTCATTGTATATATTAGGTGTGTACTTATATACTTGCTCAAGAACTTCGGTGAGCATACTCTGCATAGAACGTTTGCTAATAACATTTTGCTTTTCAGCTTCGTGATACCAGTTACACTCTGCTGGATAAGCGATTAAGTCTTGCAATAATTGGTCTTCTGACTGCTCAGCCGCTGTTAAACGGTCTTCATATTCACGCTTTGCAACTGGGTCGCTGTTTAGTTCCTGACATGTTATTCCAATGCGTTTTAAGGCTAATGTTTCTGCCACTGCTTCTCTAAGTTGCGAGCCATTTAAACTTAGCGCAACAATATCTAGTTTTGAAAAGTAATTAACTACATCATTATAAAATATTTTCTCATCGTCTTGATCTGATGCTAAATAAAATATAATACGTGCATCATTACTTTGTACTTCTGTTGTTTTGTAACTTTTTGCATCAACAAAAGTGGGTACAAAATAACGTAAAGTACCCGTTTTAATTGTATATTTACGTGCAACGACAGGCAGCATATTTTTAGCATTATTAAGCTCTGCCGCTAAAGAAAACTGCCCAATATTATTTAGTTCTTCTTGTAGTGCATTTTCTAAATCAAAATCACTACCCTGCCAAACACGATATTCTGCATTAAAACGACGGTAATTAATGACTGACTTATCTTGTAATGATTTAAGTGCATTTTTAACCGTTGTTTTTTTAGGTAGGCATGTTTCTAACAAAGGTTTTGATGCTTTAAAACCACCCTTACTACCAATAATATTTAAAATACCGATGGTTTTTAGAATGTTAATTTCGGCCTCGGGCGCATCACCTAATCGCTCTATAGAGGTAACCACTTCTGCCCAACGACGGTGTGTTGCGTAATCACCCACTGCTGCGGGTTGATTAGCAATAAAGTAATCATAAATATGATGTGGGTACACATATTCACCTAACGCTTCTAATTTTGTCAGCATATATTGCAAACCATAATCTTCGTGGCTGCCTAAATAACTAAACAGGGTTCGCTCATTTTGTGCAACCTTTTGACAAAGCAATGGTAATAAAACGGCGCTAACCGGGTGCAAAGGATAACAATTACTGTATAAGTCGATTGCCTCCTTACGCTTTAATGTATTAGGTATGGCTTCTTGTTTAATTAAAACATCGACAACTTTTGATGATTTATCGGCTAACTCTTTATTTTGCTTTGCTGTTAAATTATATTCAAATGCTGCAGATACAACGCGCAACACTTGTTCAGCAGATTCTAAAAAGGGAACATCTTCAAAGCGGCCTTGTACTTTCGACCATTCATTTTTTAGATTTTCGCCTAAGCCTTTTGCGTATTGCTCAAAAGACTGATGTAACAATACAAATAAAAATAAATTAGCTTCACTTCCTTTACAAGCATGTTCTGCTAATGCCTGGAGTAAATAAATATCATTCGCACCATAATGCCGGGCTTCATATTCTAAAAATTTACCTAGCTCATCAATAACTAATAAAATACCTTTACAGTTTTTTTTCTGTAATATTTTTTGCAGTGCATCAAATAATTCGATCACTTCGGTGGTACTTAACTCTTTATTTACCGCATTATTGAGTTTTTTTACAATAGCTAATTTTGTACCTAAATATTCCTGCGCGGTTTCTGCTAAGCCTTTAATAAGGCGTTTTGACATAGACTCAGGTGCGCCTGTAACAAGCACTTTTAAATAGCCATCACTTGCCCTGGTTGCTTTATTAAATTTTTTGGCTAATTCTGGGTCGGTATCTTTTAATACTTTACGTGCTGCTTTTGCCCCTTCTGTAGCTGGGCTTGATAACAACTGTGATAAGAAAACTGAAAAAGATGATTTACCTGAACCGTATGGACCAATTAAAGACCAGGCACGAGGTGTTAAGTTGTTACCAAAAGCTTCTGATATTCTTGAAAATGTTCGTAAGGCTCTTGATGTTGGTATATATGCTTTTACAACTTCGGCTGATGTTGAATCTCTTTCGAGATTAACCGAGCGAGTGTAGTGCGTATTAACAGAAATAATGTCATGTAAACTCATGCGGCAACCCCCTGTTCAATATCAGCATAATATTTTTCGAGGTATTTCACTGGTTGTATTTCGTTAACTTGATATAACTGGTGGATGCCTGATGTTTCTCGGATATCAAAATAACCAGGAATATAATCCACCATAATTTCGAGTTTAGTAATGAGGTCGGTTTCTGTTAGCCTAAAAATAGAGCCAGGGGCTGCAAAATTATCACGGCTGTACATTAATTCTTCGATAGGAAGTGTTGTTACATTTCTTTTAGACATAAGTTGAGATACAGCAAAAGAAAATATTCCAATTGGCAAACCCGGTCTTGCAGCAGGTTTTGATTGATATGCCCTACCACCTGCCGATTGCGTTATTAAACCGAGTAATGATAAAGGTGAATCTAAAGCTTCTTCTAATGGTGTGCGACCATTACCTTTTGATTGTGAATACATACGGGTTAATAACTGCGCATCACTTTTAATGGTGCTTGCTGATGGCCTACGTTTATCTATAACCTGTTCTTTTACAAAATCAGATAATGCAGTTTGTAATTCCTGGCCAGTAAATTCAGGTTTATGGTATTTATTGAAAAACCAGAACCACGAAGTTGCAAACGTTGCATTTGTTGCTAATAACCAATGCACTAACCATATTGTTGCTTCATCTTCCAGGTATGGGTCAAAGCCGTTTTCATCATCAAAAATCAGTTCCCCCAGTATTTCTGCCTGTTCAGGTTTACTCGGCGTAATAAGTTGACAAGCTCTTAACCAATAACGTATTGATGACACCATGTTTTTGCCTACACCTAGGCGGACAACAGCATCGTCATCATCAAACACATTAATATTTTGAAAACCTTTTGAGAGCCAGCTATAACGTAGGGCAAAGGTCTCATGACGGCCAAAAGCGACCTTATCATTAATAAATTTCATTTAACTCACCTTCCTTGTAATTTCATCATCTGATGGTAGTAGATTCATTTGCCCTCTATCCTTGAGAAATAAACCTGCGTTCTTGAGAAACCATTGTTTAAGCGTTAACCCTTCTTTGTCAAGCGCATCATACAATTCATGCTTAATTTCTGGTTCTACCTCAATGACGATACGACCGCTACTGCCTTTAGCCATAGCTGGCACACCTCCCATAATTACTAATGTTATATTACATTAACTATGTGACATAACATAGCTATTGTCAATATACTTCTTTATTATTCACTATAAAATTCAGTATGTTACATTAATTTAGTAAAAATCCACATTAAGCTAAATTTTAGTTTGAGCAAAAAAAATCCCGCTGAAAAGCGGGAACTTTAGGAGTTGCGACTATTTAGAATTAAACTTTTCGTCGTGCTACAAAAAGCAAACCGAACAGGCCGATTGCTAATAAGTAAATAGATGCGCTTT
>JALTJN010000527.1 GCA_027076405.1 Chromatiales bacterium | reverse complement strand
ATGCTTGTCAGCCTGTTCAACGGCGACAGCTTTCTCACTCCGCGAAACAACAATTCTCGCCACTCTCAAAACATTTGTAAATAATTTTAAATCGTCGCCTCGAACACTTTTATCAGGAAAGGGTTTGCAAAGGGCATGGCGTATTGATATTTGAATTAATTGATTGAAGCAATAAACTGTTGTAACCCTCACCCCAGCCCTCTCCCAGAGGGAGAGGGAGTAAAAGCGTCGTGATCCCCTCTCCCAAAGGAAGTAATAAGCATCGTGCCACCCTCAATAAGCATCGTGATCCCCTCTCCCTTTGGGAGAGGGTTAGGGTGAGGGCTACAATTGATACCCAAAATGTAAGTGCCTGGAAATGATATTTTTTAAGTTAACGGGACACCAGTGATTATTTATACACAAATATCCTCAAAAATGATGATGTAAACCATTCGTACTTTATCCTAACCTCATGTATCTACAGCGCACATAACAAGAGTAAAACATGGGTAAGGCAACTGCCATTTCAAATACGCTTGAAAATATTAAGCTCATTGAAATTACCGGAAAAAATAAATTTTTCTGAAATTTCGACGCTACACCTGCAACTGAAAAGGAATAAACAGAGCACCGTATTTTTAATGCATAAATGAAAAATGCGCCTGACCCATTTTTCAGTTTTGACCCGCTTAAACATTTATCCTGATATGCACATGTCAGGAAGATTTGAAATATAAAAACAGGAACTAAAAATATGAAAACAGCAACCTCTCAAGCCGTTCAAACCCCGTTTACTAATACACCTGGCGAAGCCACAAAACCAGATCCAGATAAACGAAAGGAGGTGCTGCAATGATATAAACAAAAACTAACACGAACTCATTTACTTTAAATTATATAAATGCCAACACAATGGCAAGGAGTCAACATGACAACTCTTACTCAAGAAGAACTGGATAACTTTAAAAGTCTATTCCCTAATGACAAGAAACTTCAAAGTCTCACTCTTAAAGAGCTTCTTAATAATACTAATGGTGGAAAGGTAGATTGGAGCAATCCGCCATTCACTAAAAGCTTGAAAGAACGAGCGATAAAACCTCTTGCTGTTGAGGGCATTTCTGAGTGCCAACTTAACATAGGTTTTGTTATCTATGATTGTGTTTGTTTAGCCATTGGTGCTGTTGGACTTCGAGCTGGAGCCAGTAGAGAAACGGCGGAGGCCGTGGCACATGCTGCTGAGCCAGTGCTTTCTAAGCTCGAAGCTGCAATTGAAAAAATGGCTGCCCAGGGCGCCTCAAAAACTGATATCGCCCGAGGCGTTTGGGAAGTTTTAAAAACGATTTGGTCAGGAGGATGCCTGGGGGCGGTATTATCTGCATTTTTAGGTAGTCTAACCTGGTATTATTATGCACTATATGCGGCCACTGCTTTAGCAACAATCGTAGCGGCTTTGGCTACGGATGGTGCCGCATTTATCGCAGAAGTTGTCATTGAGTTAGCGACTTTTGGATTTCTTGTTGCCGACAGCGTTAATGCTGCAAAAGCATGTGATATTGCCTAATTGGTATTAAAACGCATATTGTTAACTAACAATCCATCCTTACTCCAACAGAAAAAAGCTACGCTCTTTCCGAACGTAGCTTTTTTAGCAAATGATGCAAGCAATATCGATAATGACACCGATAATGTTATTGGTAACGTCATTGATGTGGCACACCTGCTTTTAGCAAACTCACTAAACGTACCCGCTCTACTTTATGGGAAAACACAAGATTCAATTTTTAAGTTTATACTGAAAAATGCAGTCGTAATGAGAGAGATGATTGCAATACAAAAACGACTTGAGTTCTGATATAAAAAAAACGCTATCAACTATAGCAATGAACAACCTTCTACCACCTCCCCTTTAAATTCAGCTCTTAAACTACATGCCCACCACCAACTTTGTTGAAGAGCATTCATTAAATCAAACATCAATAACAAGTCATGCAACAGCTGAGGCCATTATGATAATACATACATTCTGTTGAACCCAACTTAGCCCTGAAGTTTCTAATTAATGTGAAAGTGCTAGCATAGTTAAAACTCTAATCAAACGAATATTGATATTTAAGGAAAGACCTTTGTACTCGTGCAAAGGTCTCATCTGTACACGGTAAAATAAGAATAAGACTGACATAAAAAAACCCCAAGTATAGCTACTTAAGGTTTTATGATATGGCGGAGAGGCAGG
>JALTJN010000526.1 GCA_027076405.1 Chromatiales bacterium | reverse complement strand
CCGGTTAAGAGTATTGATGCTAACGGTGTTTCGGTTATCTCTCAGGAAATTGATATTGCCAATGCACGTATCACTTTTGAAAACGGCTGTGTGGCAAATGTTACTTCAAGTCGTGTCAGCATGAAGAGTGAACGCATTATGCGTATCTTCCAGCATGATGCGTATATTTCTATCGACTTTCAAAATAAAAAACTGGCACTTCATAATAAAGGCGATGGTGAAATGTATCCCGGTATTGCCAATATTGAAAGCAAAGAACAGACTTTTGAACAAGGTGATGCGTTGTATAGTGAGATTGAAGCATTTTTAAATTCAATCTCCACGAACACCCCACCGGTTGTAAGTGGCAAGGCAGGTTTACTTGCATTACAGACAGCCACAAAAATTAGCGAACTGCTCGGCACCGCTTAATTTAAAACAAACATCTCATATATAATTTACGGAGTACTTCGATATGATCCCAATGGTTGATCTCAAACTACAATATAACAATCTAAAAGAAGAGATTGATACAAAAATTATCGAAGCACTGGGTAAAACACAATTTATTCTTGGCCCCAATGTACAAACTTTTGAAAAAGAAGCCGCTGCACATCTTGGTGTTAAACATGCTTTAACCTGTGCATCAGGAACTGATGCATTACATCTTGCCCTGCTCGCGGCAGGTATTAGCGAAGGAGATGAAGTTATTACAACATCATTTACTTTTATCGCAACCGCAGAAGCAATACGTTATGTTGGCGCAACTCCTGTTTATGTTGACATTAAAGCTGACACATTAAATATTGATGTCGATTTAATTGAAGCTGCTATCACAGACAAGACAAAAGCACTTCTACCGGTTCATATTTTTGGCCAGCCTGTAGACATGGATAAAATTATGTCCATTGCTAAAAAGCATAATTTACTGGTAATTGAAGATTGTGCACAATCTTACGGCGCAAAAATTGGTGATGAAATTACCGGTGGTATTGGTTTAGCAGGTTGCCATAGTTTTTTCCCAAGTAAAAACCTAGGCTGTTATGGTGATGGTGGTATGGTCACAACGAATGATGATGCGATTGCCGAACAAGTTAAAATTTACCGTAACCATGGTAGTAGTGAACGTTACCACCATGATGTTATCGGCTACAACAGTCGTTTAGATGAGTTACAAGCTGTTATTCTGCGTGTAAAACTTCAATATATTGACGAGTATAATAAAGAACGTCGTCGTGTTGCACATAGTTACAGTGAAAAACTAAAAGATGTAATTACTGTTCCATTTGAAGATGGTATTGGTACTCATGTTTACCACCAGTACACTGTACTAACCGACAAACGTGACGCTATTATGCCAGCCTTATCTGCAAAAGAAATCGGCAATGCGATTTATTACCCTATTCCACTACACCAGCAAAAAGCTTTTGAAAAAGAATGCGCGGGTGTGTCATTACCGGTTACTGAAGACACCATTAAGCATTGTATGTCTCTGCCTGTCTTCCCTGAAATGACAGAAGAACAAATCACGCTGGTTTGTGACACGATTAAATCTGCTGTTTAACCGGTCGAGTAAACTATCCCCATGAAACGAGTCATGATTATTGCCGGAGAAGCTTCCGGCGATTTACATGCAGCCAAACTGGTTCGAGAAGTTAAAGAAAAAGACCCGACTATTTACTTTTATGGAATAGCCGGAAAAAACATGACAGAAGCCGGAGTTGAAGCGTTAGTCGACTCTGCCGAACTGGCTGTTGTTGGGCTGGTTGAAGTTCTTGCTCACTGGAATACCATATCCGGCGCGTTAAAGAAAATGCAGCACTTACTACGAACCAACCCGCCGGATCTTTTGGTCCTCACTGATTACCCTGATTTTAATTTGCGTCTGGCAAAAACAGCTAAAGAATGCGGCGTTAAAGTTTTGTTTTATATTAGCCCTCAAGTTTGGGCATGGCGTCAGAAACGGGTTTTTAAAATCAAAAAACTTGTCGATATGATGGCTGTTGTTTTCCCTTTTGAAGAAGTGTTTTATAAAAAATATGATGTGCCGGTTCGTTTTGTTGGACACCCGCTGGTTGACGAGATTCATGTATCTGCCGAGCAAAAAACATTACGTGATGAGTTTTTACTTGATAATGATAAACCGGTAATTGGTTTATTCCCGGGCAGCCGTCATAGTGAAATAAAACGTTTATTACCTATTATCGTTGAAAGCGCAAAAACCATTTCTCATACAAAACCGGATGCTCAGTTTGTTATTCCCGTCGCTTCAACACTAACAGAAGAAGACATTCTGCCCTACTTTGATAAATCGAATCTTGATATGAGAATCATTAGTCATCGCAGTCATGATGTAATGGAAGTCTGCGATGCAATTATTACTGTATCCGGCACAGTCACACTAGAGCTGGCTTTACTGAAAAAGCCAATGGTGGTTATTAACAAGATCAGTAAGTTAAGTTATTATTTCGTAAGTCGAATGTTAAAAATTCAGCACATTGCTTTGTGTAATATTGTTGCAGGCAAACGTGTTACACCCGAATTAATACAAGATGATGCAACATCAGAAAAAATATCAAACGAATTATTGAACTTAATTAACAATAAAAAAGAAAGACAAAAAATTATTTCTGAATTTACCAATATAGAAGATAAACTCACAAACAAAGAAACAAAAACAGAACTCAGCGAGCTTTTAATTGATATGCTTGAAGGCAAACTCTAGTCAGGAAAAAGAAAACGTTTCGTAACGGCTAATTTTTACCGAACCATCCCACCAGCTAGCTGGCAAACCCGCCTTCATTTTCAAATGTTTTAGAAACTCTTTTTTATCTGGTAACTGTTCCCACACACTTGGTAAAAAGGTACCACGATGATGATCAGCTTCCAAAATTAAACCATCTATCTCAGGTTGAATCTGCTGTAGCAAATCCTCTTCGCTTTCAAATGACATTTGTTCTGGTTTTCCTAATACAGAAATTTCTATGTCCAACTGTTCATATTCATCCTGAGTTAAAGCAGGAAAACGAGGATCACGAAAGGCAGCAGCAAAAGCATGTTCTGCAATATCATTAATCAACGGTTGATACGCCTCTAAAGCACCAATACATCCACGTAATTGACTGTTTTTATGTAAGGTCACAAAGCTGGCAAGTTCTTGCTGCAAGTCACGAGAGTAATTATGAGTATTTACATGAAGCTGACTCCCCTGTTGTAAGCCATGTCGAATAGAGTCATGTGCAACTTGCAAACATGCTTGCTGATCCTCAGAACTTAATTTAATGGATGACATAAGCACCATACCCGACAACGCGTGATTTATCTCCGGCAGTATCTCCGGAATTTCTCAAATCCAGAATATCAACAGTCAGATTTTTATCTTCTGCTACTGTGAGCATGCCATTTAAACCATTTCTACCGCAGGCATCATCATAACCAATAAGGTTTGGTTTTATTTTTTCAATTGCATCACTGGTTAACCGGTCTATTCGACGTGCTTCATTGTATTCATGATAATGACTAAGATCGGTGCTGATAACAATTAAGGTATGTTCATCGTCAATAAACCTTTCTATCACTTGAGCAACTTCATGCCGCTCGGCATCACCGACAACAACGGGGATGAGAGTAAAGTCATTGAGTATTTCCTGCAAAAAGGGTAACTGCACTTCTAAACTATGCTCTTCCTGATGAGCCTGATCAGATGCAATAACTTGCGGAAGTTTTTCTAACAGCCTAACGCCCTCTTTATCAATTTTAATATTACCTAACGGTGTATTAAAAACATCTGCTTTGGGAACAGCCAATCCATGAAAAGCAACACGATGAGATGGTCCCAGCAAGACAACTCGATTAATTTTATCTTTAACGGGAATAATTTGTTTATAAGCTGAAGCGGCTATTGGGCCAGAATAAACATAACCGGCATGAGGCACAACAAGTGCTTTCGGCACAACATCTCGTCCATAATTTGCCTGTTGCAGGTAACTCTCAACATCCTGCTTTAATGTTTGTTTGTCTGCAGGATAAAATAATCCTGCAACTGCGGGTTGCCGAATATGACTCATAGTTTATACCTGAAAATAAATAATCACACTTCACCCTAAAGTTTCATGACCTACTATAATAATAGGGACTTTTTTTATACTTACAATATTGAAATTGAACTATTTTGACTTTATATAGGTTGTATAAGCAAAACCTAATCAGAGGCTTAAATGGCTACTTCATCAATTGTTAAAACTAAATACTGGCATTTACTTGATGACGGCCGGGTGCAGTGTGATTTATGTCCGCGAGAATGCAAGTTACATGAAGGTCAACAAGGGCTTTGTTTTGTACGCGAAAATATCAATAATGAAATAGTATTAACGACTTATGGTCGTTCCAGCGGCTTTTGTATCGATCCTATTGAAAAAAAACCTTTAAACCATTTTTTACCCGGCTCCCCTGTTTTTTCATTTGGAACAGCAGGTTGTAATCTCGCTTGTAAATTTTGCCAAAACTGGGACATTAGTAAATCTCGAGAAACCGATACACTGGCCGATGCAGCCAGTCCCGAAAAAATTGCAGAGGTTGCTGCCGAGTATAACTGTAAAAGTGTCGCCTTTACTTATAATGATCCGGTTATCTTTCATGAGTATGCTATTGATGTTGCCAAAGCCTGTCGTGAAAAAGAGATTAAAACCGTTGCTGTTACCGCCGGATATATTAATCCTGAACCACGGGTAGAGTTCTTTAAAAATATGGATGCTGCTAATGTTGATTTAAAAGCCTTTAGCGAGCGCTTTTATCACAAAATAACCGGCAGCCATCTTCAACCTGTTCTGGAAACACTTAAATATATTAAGCATGAAACTGACTGCTGGTTAGAAACAACCACCTTAATTATCCCCGGTGAAAATGATTCTGAAAAAGAATTAAACGAAATGTGCGAGTGGGTGGTTGAAAATCTGGGGCCGAATATGCCGATGCATTTTAGTGCCTTTCACCCGGACTTTAAAATGATGGACACACCTGCAACGCCTGCCTCTACGCTGACCATGGCAAGAGACATTGCAATGAAAGCCGGTGTACGTTATGCCTATGTGGGCAATATTCATAACCGCGATGCAGATAGTACCTGGTGCCACCAGTGTGGTGAGTTACTTATTGAGCGTGACTGGTATGAATTAGGAAAGTGGAATTTAACGGCTGATGCCTGTTGCAAATCATGCGGTACTCGAGTTGCCGGCGTGTTTGAAGCAAGCCCCGGTCACTGGGGTGCGAAACGTTTACCTGTGAGAATGTCAAAGTAACTAATCTTCTTTAACCTGACAGTCAACAAATCCCTTTTGACAGGAAAATTTTATATTGTTCCCCTGATGCATAACTTTTTTATCGTGTATTTCATCATATGCATAGCTTTGATATGAAAGTGCTTTTATTAGTTTGACTTTTTTATTGTTAATCTTACATATGAAATAAACATTATCATTCTGATAGGCACAAATAAAATTATAAATTCTTTTTGCTGTCCACTTTGTGCTTATCTCATAATCTTTATGAACAGGGAAAGGCTGGTAACTTGCTTTGCTCTCATCCTGTTTAACTTCTGTAACACAATTATATTCAATATCATCAAGTAAATTTAAAACCAGTTCAGCCGCAATATTAGCTAACAAATCTGTTGCTTTATTCCAGCGGCAGTTGTCTTTTATTTTTACTGATTGTTGTGCAACAATATTTCCGCTATCAAAACTTTTACTAAGCCGGTGCACGGTAACACCAAAATTACTAACACCTTGTTGAAACTGCCAGAATATTGGATCCGGCCCGCGGAAAGCAGGTAATAAAGACGGGTGTACATTAAAGCATCCCTTATTCGCCAGAGATAAAATAGTTTCAGGTAGTAAGCGTGCATAACACGAGACCAGAATAATATCGGGCTGACATGACTGAATTTGTGTAGCAGCATTATCGAAGTTTTTATTCAACTTGATAAAAGGAATGGAATGTTCAAATGCAAGAGATTGAATTGAACCGGGTTTTATTATATTAAACTCACTATCATCAAGATCAAAAGCAAAGGCACAAACATGATGTCTTGATTTTATTAATGCCCTTAAGGGAATTAACGATAAAGATCCTGATGAACCAATAAAGAGTATCTTCAAGGGCTACTTAATTTCTTCATCCGCAGGTATTTGACGAGCCTCTTCTTCTAACATAACAGGAATATCATCACGAATAGGATAAGCGAGCCTGTCCCCCTTGCAGATAAGTTCGTTGTTCTGTTTCATATAAATTAATGGTCCTTTACAAACAGGACACGCAAGTATATCAAGTAGTTTTTTGTCCATTGATTCTCTCAAGCATTACAAGTAATTGTTCGGTGAATTGATTATCCAGTTGCGCTTTTATCGGCTGATACCAGACATTGTGTAAATAAAAACGCTGACACTTTACAGCATCTTTTTCGGTGATAACGATAGGTTGTATTTCACCAAAATCCAAATCTTCTTTTTTAAAGGGATAGTGATCTGGAAAAGCATGTTCGATAATATCCAGACCACTGGCTCTAAGATTATCAAAAAAGCGTTGCGGATTACCGATACCGGCAATCGCATGTACTGTCTGATTCTTTAAAGATGAAATATCAAGTGTAACAGCCGGATCATCTGCTCGACGCAGCTTTTCAGGCTTGTACTTCATGGCAAATTCATCCGGACCGGCAACTCCGTTTGTAATTTTAAAATTAACCTGTTCCAGACGTTTAATCGGTTCACGCAATGGGCCAGCAGGGAGACATTTCTCATTTCCATAACGTCGAATGCCATCGATCACTGCTATCTCTATATCACGACCTAATGCATAATGTTGTAAACCATCATCACTAATTATGACATTACAATCTGTATATTTTAATAGTGCTTTTGCTGATGCGACTCTGTCCGGGCCGACCGCCATCGGGCAGCGGGTACGCCGTGCAATAAGAATTGCTTCATCTCCCACCATTGTGGGGTCGCCATCCCAGCGGACTTGTTGTGGCCATGTGCGAGCTTTGCCTCCATAACCACGACTGATAATACCAGGACGATATCCATGTTTTTTCAATAAATTTGCCAATTCAATAACCAGCGGAGTCTTACCTGTTCCACCAACGGTTAAATTACCCACTATCACTACAGGCACTTCCAGCTGAGTCGTGTGAAATATTTTCAAGTGATAAAACAGTCGTCTGATTTGAACAACCACACAAAACAACCATGACAAAGGCGTTAAGACAGCTGTTAAGCTATCTTTGTTATACCAGGATTTTTGTATTTTTTTTGCTAGCATAATTCTTAATTTATTTTTTCACTCTTAAACTGCATGTTGTGTAGAGCAGCATAATGCCCATCTTTTAATATCAGTTCCTTATGTGTACCAGCTTCAACAATCTTCCCTTGATCTAATACAACAATCTTGTCTGCGCCCTCAATCGTTGAGAGACGATGAGCAATGACCAGCGTTGTTCGTGTTTTAATTAACTCATCCAGAGCAAGTTGAATACTTCTTTCTGATTCAGTATCTAAAGCAGAGGTTGCTTCATCCAGAATTAAAATTGGTGCATCGTTAAATATTGCACGGGCTATCGCTATACGTTGTCGCTGACCACCGGAAAGTAAAACACCATCTTCACCAACAATAGTATTAAAACCATCAGGCAAAGCCTGAATAAACTCAAATGCATTTGCTGCCTTTGCTGCATTAACAAGACGATCATTTTCAATATCACTTAAATCACTATAAGCAATATTATGTGCAACAGAATCATTAAACAATGTGACGTTTTGATTAACCAGAGCAATGTGACTGCGGAGATTTTTTAAGGTTAAGGTTTCAATATCATGACCATCAATCTTGATTTCACCACTTGTTTTTTCATAGAAGCGAGGTAACAAGCTGACTAAAGTTGACTTGCCGGCACCGGAACGACCAACAAAGGCAACGGTTTCACCGGCTTTAATTTCCAGATTTATATCGGACAATACATTTTCATGTTCATTAACATAGGCAAAGTTAACATTTTTAAACTCAACATCACCCTTAACTCTTTTAATTTCTTTTGTGCCCTGATCGACTTCATCTATAACATCAATAAAACCGAATACACTCTCGGCAGCAGCGATGCCTTTTTGTAAAGTCATATTAATGGTTGTTAAGCGTTTGGCATGTTGAAGTAACATCACCATCCCCATTAAAAAGGAAATAAACTTACCCGCAGTCATATCAGCAATAAACTTAGGGTCGGTTGCCAGATAAATCATCGAAGCAAAGGCTACTGCAACAATAAGCTGAATAGTCGGATTACTGACTGCATTCGTAGCAACGAGTTTTAAATGTTGTGAACGGTTATAGTGATTAATGTCTCCAAAGCGTTTTATTTCAAAATCCTGCCCGCCAAATATTTTTATTTCCTGATTTGCTTTAACCGCTTCTTCGGTAATTTCTGTAACCCCGCCCATTGAACTTTGTATGCGTTTTCCAATGATGCGGAAACGTTTACTAATAATATATACAATGCTTGCCACAAAAGGAGCAATCCCAAAGAGAATTAAAGTCAGTAAAGGACTGAGATAAAGCATCCAGATAAACAAGGCCACAACCGTTATACCATCCCTGATTAAAACGATAACAACACCCGACGTGGCTTCTGCCAGTTGTTCTATGTCATACACCATTTTTGATAAAATCGAGCCGGAAGATGTAATGTCAAAAAAGCTGGTTGGTAAAGTAATAATTTTACTAAATACTTTTGCTCGCAAATCCCGAATAACATTACGAGCAATCATGGCCATACCGTACTCGGACAAAAATGTTCCGATAATCCGAACTGCAAAAATAACAATTAACAGAATGGGTACCCAAAACATTGACTCGGCATCTTTTTCTACAAAACCACCATCCATCATGGGTTCTAATAACTGAGCAAACGAAACCTGAGTCCCGGCAAAAATCACCATACCTATAACGGCAAAGATAAAAATTTTCCAGTAAGGTAAGGCATATTTTAATAAACGACGATAAATTACTACACCGTCATTTTTTTTAGCTTGATCTGTCATATTTATTTCTTGTTAACTTGTTTTGTTGCAAAAGTTAAATGCACCAGACCTAACTGACGAGCCGCATCCATGGCTCTGACCACAAATTGATGCGGTGTCATTTTATCTGCACTAATAATTAACTTGGGTTCTTTTGACTTGCCTTTGGTAATCGATATCGCTTTTTTAAGTGTTTTAATATTAGTATCTTTAAGTCGACGTTGATTAACGAAATAACGCCCCTGACTATCAATACTTATTTCAATCACCTTTTTTTCTGTCTCGGCAACTTTTCCTGAAGACTCGGGCAACTCGATAGAAATTTCAGATTCACGCTGAAAAGTGGTCGACACCATAAAAAAAATAAGCAATAAAAATACAACATCAATCAATGGTGTAATGTTTACTTCTAAATCTTTATCACGTTTTGTACGCAACATTATTTTTTGTCCTGTTCCACACGATCACCGTGCATCACATCAACAATTTTTAGTGCTTCTTCTTCCATTTTTAAAACCAGCTCATCAACTCGACCACGGAAAAAGCGATAAAAAATTAATGTCGGAATAGCAACAGATAAGCCTGCCGCTGTAGTAATCAACGCCTCTGAAATACCACCGGCTAAAACAGTCGGATTACCCACACCTTGAGTTGTTATTGCAGCAAAAACTTTTATCATACCAATAACGGTACCTAACAAACCCAGTAAAGGAGTAATAGATGCAATGGTACCTAATGTGTTCAGGTAGCGTTCCAGCTCATGGATAACCTGATGCCCGACTTCTTCAATACTTTCTTTCATGATTTCACGTGGATGATTCCGGTTTATTAACCCGGCAGCCAATATTTTACCCAGTGGCGAGTTATTACCCAAAGCCACGATATGTTCATCGCTTAATGTTTGCGCTTTATGCCATTGCCACACCTGGGCAGCGAGCCCCGGTGGAGTCACTTTTTTAGCTTGTAACGACCAGAAACGTTCAGCAACGATTGCTAGGGCAATAACTGAACTCGCAAGGATGGGTAGCATCAACCAGCCACCATGTTGAATCATTTCAAACACTATTTTGAATTCCTTATACTACAATTTATAGGTGAAAAACTGGTGCTCACTTTATCAGAGACGACCGCTTGCTGAAAGGGTATCGTTCACAGCAATTAATGAATGCTGTTCCAGTATTTTTGATGATCTTTACGGTATTGCTCGGGTATTTTAGTGCTGTTTTTTTGACCAAACCTTATCGTTATCGCACCTGACTGGTAGGTTTTGATAATGGGAATATTTTGTTTTTGATAACGCTTAACAACCGTGACATGCGGCATACGGTAACGGTTCCGGTAACCAACAGGGATAAAGACATATTCTGGCTTAACAGCACTCATAAATACCTGTGAAGACGATGTTTTACTGCCGTGATGTGGTGCTATCAGATAAGTGGATTTCAGCTTCTCACGATAAGCCTTAACAAGTCGCCTTTCTGTCCGTTTTTCAATATCGGCACTCAATAACAAAGAGTGACTTCCGCTGCTAATCAGCAAAACACAAGACGCGTTATTTCTTTTTTTATACTTAATATCTTCATCCGGGTTTAAAACCTCAAACAGGACACCATCCCACTGCCAATATTGTCCTGCTTTACATGCTTTACTGCCCTTTTCATGGTAACTGCTGATAAGTTGATGGATATTCAGCGCCTTTTGAATGGAATTCAACCCGCCCCGATGGTCATTATCTTTGTGACTGACAATAAGCATATCGAGCTTATTAATACTTTTCTGCCGTAAAAAAGGAATAATAACCGCAGCACCGGTATCGAAGTTTTTACTAAACTTCGGTCCGGTATCAAATAACAACACGTGGTGCTGTGTTTTTACCACTGCGGCTAATCCCTGCCCTACATCCAGCAATGTTATTTCAACCTCGTCTTCCTTAACTGGAGTCAATTTTGGCCAGATTAAAGGAATAATAAGGAAAAGAGCAAGATATTTACCCGGCCAGCCTTTTGGACTTAGTAAAATCACAAAGCCTAAGTTTGCCAAAACAAGCGTCAATATAGAAGGTTTCGCTGTATACCACTGACTTATGGATGAGGTAGCCAGTAAATCTAAAAACCACCATAACAGGGTGAGAATGGAATCTGCAACGAAATACAGTATTGAAGCTATGCCGGGCAAGAATGAACTGACTGTAGTTGCCAGTAACGTAAATGGAACAACCAAAAAACTCACAACAGGTATCGCAATAAGGTTAGAAAAGGGAGAAACCAGTGATGCCTGCTGGAATAGAAAGATCAATAACGGGATTAAAGCCAGACTAATACGCCACTGTAGTCTTCCCCATATTTTCCAGCCTTGATCAATAGTTAAGCGACCTGAAGCTGCCAGACTGATAATGGTAACGGCAGCAAAAGACAACCAAAAACCTGCTGATAAAACAGCATTCGGATCAAGTAGTAAAACAACCAATAGCGCGATACTCAATACTTCTGAGCTGTTGACTTTATGCCGATAAAATATCGAAACCATGACAATACTCAGCATAATCAGAGCACGCTGTGCCGGCACAGCAAAGCCGGATAATGCGGCATAAAAAGCCGCAATAATTAATGAGCAAATGGCCGCTGCTCGGGGCGCAGCTAATATCAATGCCGCATTACCTAAACATGGCCATATTCGGCGGACAAGAAAAAAAACAAATCCCGCCAGTAAACCAATGTGCAAACCGGAAATGGCCACAAGATGACTGGTACCCGTTGCTCGAAATACCTGCCATTGTGCCGGATTAATGCCGGTTCGTTCCCCCATCGCAAGGGCAATTAATATACCGCCATAGTTTGTATTCGAAGTCAGCGTCTTAAGCTTCTCGTACAAATTTTGTCGTAAAACCACAAGTTGGTATCCAGCCGCTTCATCATCAAGTTTTTTTGCAAACTGCTGTTTCTTTTTACTGATACGAATATAACCCGTTGCTCTTATCTTTTTCTGATAAAGCCAACCTTCATAGTCAAATCCGCCGGGATTCATAAACCCGTGTGGTTGCTTTAGTCGCAACCAGAATTGCCATCGCTGCCCCGCCCGGAGTTTTATCCTGTTATTGTGTTTTCTTCCTCTTTTACCGTACCAGCTAAGTCTCACCTTTCCCACTGATGGGATTTTCTCGTTATTATAAGTTAATGTCTCAATATTAAACTCAAAACGATGTTTGCGATTATCCTCAAGGGGAATACTCGAAATGACGCCGGTGGCTAAAACATCTTTACCCTCTAGCTCTACGGGTAAGGCAATATCCAGTACCCAATGAGCACGCAATAATGCCCATGAAAAACCGGCAACAAACAAAATAATGATTTTTACAAACTGAAAATGTTTTCTAAGAAAAGGTAAACTAAATACGAAAATTAAAGTCCAACTCCAGACAAGAGAGGGTAAAGTACTGAATTGTTGCAGCAGTAATATTCCAAGCAGAAATGATAAAGCCCCTAAAATCATCTGGCTACCCGTCCTTAGGTATAAATTGGTACATTAAATTGGTAACATCTTGTTACAATAATTCAGATTACCAGATCCCAATAAAATAGAAAGTCTCATGCCAAAGAAGTTTATACAACGCTACATGCCGGACCACGAAAAAATCCGCAACAACAAACAATTAAACAAAGTGTTTGGAACCCTGCTTCACGATCCTAACCTGTTACATCTTAATCGTCGGTCTGTTTCTATGGCTTTTTTCGTTGGGCTATTTTTTGCCTTTGTACCACTACCGACTCAAATGGTCATGGCCGCCGCCGCCGCTATTTTGGTACGCTGTAACCTGCCTATTTCAGTCGGTTTAGTCTGGTTAACCAACCCGATTACCATGCCCCCCATTTTTTACTTTGCCTATAAAGTCGGTGCATGGATTTTAGGTACTCCAGAACATGCCTTTAGTTTTGAATTAAGCTGGGAATGGTTAGGCACTGAACTTGATGCAATTTGGCAACCCTTTTTATTAGGTTGTACAGTGAGCGGTCTGTTTTTTGGAATTCTTGGTTATGCCACCATCAGGCTTTTATGGCGTTTACATATCATTAATGTTTTAAAAGAGCGTAAAAAAAGACGACTAAATAAAACCCTGTAGCACATCATTACTACAGGATCTCATTACGCTAGTTTTGTTTTTTCTTTCCGGTAATCATGGCTTTAACCAGATTTTCTTTCTCCAGACGACTCGAGACATAAACACCGGCAATATGTAAAAAGATGAGAAAAACAGTAAAGTTTGCGAAAAACTCATGTAATTCTTCCCAGAAATCTTCATCTTCTTCATTTTCAGAATACTTATCACCATCGTCATCATCTGAATCAGCATATGCACTGCTGATTAAAGTAATATTATTGCCTTCTGCCAGTGGCCCTAAACCTTCTTCAACCGCGTACAATTTTAAGCCTGTATAACTCACCATGAAAATAGAGATGAGTAATGCGATGATCATTGCTCCACCTAAAGGGTTGTGTCCTAAATAGTGTTTCGGATGACCTTTTAAAAAGCTTTTTAGATAGAGAATGATATCTTTGGGTGCCCGAACAAAATTACTGAAACGGGCGTATTTTGTTCCAATAAAACCCCATATCAAACGAAAAGTGACCAATCCTAAAATGATATAACCGGAATAAATGTGGATCGAACTTTCCTCTTCACCGGACAAGTAAGCAACGACAAAAAATATCACTAAACTCCAGTGAAACAACCTGACTAATGGATCCCAAACTTTAATCTCTTGTGACATAACCTTCTCCTTAAAATAATCTGTTAAATGAAGTATGGTGTACAAAATTATTTAAAACATCGGGCATATGCCTAAACGTGCCATATAGGACATATGTCCTGCAATATAACATATTGATTTTATAGAGGTATTTATGCTGTCTTTCAGCAATGCAAAAGAAAGCTTACTCATTTCATTTTTTTCTATTATTATCTTTGCCAGCGGAATGGATCTTGTTGATGATTTATCCCACGGAGCCGATACGCCACATATCTTAAAAGAAGGTCTGCTTGTTCTTTTATCTTTAGTGGCCATATTCTGGTTATTTTATGAAAAAAACCAACAAAAACAGCAAATCAACCAGCTCAAGCAACAGCTTGCGCAAACTAATAACAATAAAGCCGATGAATATATTATTGAAGGTCGTCGGCAACTGTCAAAAGTCATTCAGCAACAATTCTCACAATGGAAACTCAGCCAGAGTGAAGCTGAAGTAGGCTTATTATTACTCAAAGGCCTAAGTCTCAAAGAAATTGCAGCTTTAAGAAATACGGCAGAAAAAACCGTTCGTCAACAGGCTTCTGCCATTTATAAAAAATCGGATATTGCAGGCAGACATGCCTTTTCAGCCTGGTTTATTGAGGATATTCTCTAAATAAATAATCCCGTTTATTGTAATAGCCGATTTTCTATGACAATCTTTCATAATTTCTACATCGATAAATTAATATTATGTCTCTAGAGTTCACTCATGATTCTGATAACAATATTTTAATTATTAAGATCAAAGATCTTGTCAATCTCGAAGAATTAAAAATAGCTTTTTCTAAATTGTTTTCAAATAATGACATTCCGATTGATATCAACACATTGTATGACCTGCAAGATATGGATTTTTCTAATATTGATGCCGAATTTGAAAAGCGACTCATCCTGTTTCGCGAATCGTTAAACCGGGGTAATGCAAAGATAGCTTGCGTTGTCGCATCTGACGTGGGTTATGGCATGGGGAGGATGTACGAAACACTCTCTGAACATCTACCACAGGAATTGCATATTTTTCGCTCGATAGACGAAGCAAAAAACTGGTTGAAATAAACTTCAACCAGCATAACTCGTATTTTATTTCTTAATCGCTTTTAATAAAGTAGAACCTAACTCCGCCGGAGAAGTCGCAGTATAAACACCGGCATTTTCCAGCGCGGCATATTTTTCTTTTGCTGTTCCTTTTCCACCCGCAATAATCGCTCCGGCATGCCCCATGCGCTTTCCTTTTGGTGCTGTTACACCGGCAATATAGGCTGCAACGGGTTTAGTCATATTTGATTTAATATATTCAGCCGCTTCTTCTTCAGCAGAGCCACCAATTTCACCGACCATGATGACTGATTCTGTTGCCGGATCATTTTCAAAAGCTTCAAGACAATCTATAAAGGTTGCTCCTGGAATAGGATCACCACCAATGCCAATACATGTGCTTTGTCCTAAACCAATGTCTGTGGTTTGCTTAACGGCTTCATAAGTTAAAGTCCCTGAACGTGATACGATTCCTACACTTCCAGGCAAATGAATTTCACCCGGCATAATGCCAATTTTGGATTCACCCGGTGTGATAATACCGGGGCAGTTCGGCCCGATAAGACGTGATTCAGAGTAATGAACAACATGCCAGACATCCAGCATATCTTTTGTTGGAATACCTTCTGTAATACAAACAATGAGCTCAATACCAGCATCAACCGCTTCTAAAATCGCATCTTTACAAAAAGCAGCGGGAACATAAATAACAGAAGCATTCGCCTGAGTTTCTTTAACTGCATCTTTTACTGTATTAAAAACCGGCAAGCCTAATGATGTCTGACCACCTTTACCGGGCGTAACGCCACCCACCATTTTAGTACCGTACTCAAGCGCTTTTTCAGAATGATACTGACCTTGTTTACCGGTAAATCCCTGACAAATAACTTTTGTATCTTTATTAATCCAAACACTCATAATGAATTCACCTGCTTAACAATTTTCATCGCAGCATCATTTAAATCATGGGCTGTTTCAATTTTTAAAGGGCTATCATCTAAAATCTTTAAACCCAGTTTAGCATTATTACCTTCGAGTCGAACAACAATAGGGACATCAACACCCACTTCTTCAACTGCTGCAGCAATACCTTCTGCAATAATGTCACATCGAACAATACCGCCGAAAATATTCACTAAAATGCCTTTAACTTTTTTATCCGATAAAATAATCTTGAATGCCTCGGCCACACGTTCTTTAGTTGCAGTACCACCCACATCCAGAAAGTTTGCCGGTTCACTGCCTTGCAGCTTTATCAAATCCATCGTTGCCATTGCCAGCCCGGCACCGTTAACCATACAACCTATTTCGCCATCCAGCGAAATATAATTTAAGTCCCATTCTTTGGCACGCACTTCACGTTCGTCTTCTTGCGTTACATCGCGCAGTTCGCCTAATTTTGCATGACGATATAAAGCACTATCATCAATATTAATTTTTGCATCCAGACAAAGTAAGTCACCTTGTTTGGTAATCACTAAAGGGTTAATTTCAAGCAACGATAAATCTTTATCGACAAATAATTTTGCCAGACTGGTAAGCAGATTACTAAACTGCTTTATTTGTGCACCTTCGAGGCCTAATGCAAAAGCCAAATCACGACATTGAAAACCGTTTAAACCAACGATAGGGTTAACTGCAGCTTTAAGAATTTTTTCCGGTGTCTCTTCTGCGACTTTTTCAATCTCAACGCCCCCTTCTGTCGAGGCCATAAAAACAATTTGGCGTAAAGAGCGATCAATCACCGCTCCCAGATAGAGTTCTCTTTCAATTTCACAAGGCTGTTCAATTAATATTTGATGTACCGGCTGACCTTTGGCATCAGTCTGAAAAGTCACTAGATTATGACCCAGCATAGAAGAAACAAATTTTTCAACTTCAGTTTTATTGTCTGTTATTTTTACACCGCCCGCCTTACCACGACCACCGGCATGCACTTGTGCTTTTACAACCCAACGTTCACCACCCAACTCATCAAGTTTTGCTTTTACCTGTGAACTCTGGCTAATCACCCGAAATTCCGGAACGGCAATACCGTATTCAGCAAACAGTGTTTTAGATTGATATTCGTGTAAATTCATCTTTCTTTCCGTTAATAAGTTTTATTTAATTGCAGACTATTAAATTTTAATCATGATTATCTTGGGCTAATTTTTTAACCTGTTATCTGCCCGTCAACTAAATGTAAAGTTCGATCCATTTTTTTTGCGAAATTTAAATCATGGGTTACTACAACAAAACTGGTATTGAGCTCCCGGTTTACTTCTCGCATTAATTCATAAACTTGTTCTGCTGTTTTTCCATCAAGATTACCTGTTGGTTCATCGGCCAGAACACAGGCAGGGTTTGTTACCAAGGCGCGAGCTAATGCGGCACGTTGACGTTCACCACCAGAAAGTTCACCGGGCTTATGTTTAAGACGATGTTCCAAACCCACTCTTGCTAACATACGACTGGCTTTTTGAGATGCCTCTTTAGGCGACAATCCTCGAATCAATAATGGCATAGCCACATTTTCCAAAGCACTAAACTCGGGAAGCAAATGATGAAACTGATACACAAAACCAAGCTGTTGATTTCTTAATAAGCCACGTTGTGTTTCATCGAGTGAGGCCATGTCATTACCTGCAACTTCGACTCGCCCTTTTGTCGGTAAATCCAAACCACCTAACAACTGTAATAACGTACTTTTACCGGAACCGGAGGAACCAATAATGGCAACCTGTTCACCTTTTTGAATATTCAATGAAATATTCGTTAAAACATTTACATCGGCCGGCCCCTGAGTAAAGGTTTTATTTAAGCCTTCACACATTAAAACCGTTTCAGAAACACCATTATTCATAACGTAGTGCCTCCGCAGGTTGAGTTTTACTTGCTCGCCATGCAGGATAAAGCGTTGCAAATAATCCTAATGCCAGAGAGATAGAACAAATTGTCCAAACGTCATCCCAATGTAAATCTGATGGCAACACACTAATATAATAAACAGCCGGATCAAGAATTCGAATACCAAACAGACCTTCTATAAAGGGGACTACCGTATCCAGATTTAACGATAAGCTAATGCCACCCACCGTACCTGCGACAGTGCCGATAATACCAATCAAGGCACCTTGCACCATAAATATTCCCATAATGCTTGATGGTGAAGCACCCAATGTTCTGAGAATGGCGATATCACTTTGTTTATCAGTAACAACCATAACCAGTGTTGAAACAATATTAAATGCCGCCACTGCCACAATCAGTAGCAGCAGTAAAAAGATCATTCGTTTTTCAATTTTAACCGCACGGAACCAGTTTGCGTGATAACTGCTCCAGTCTCTCACCCAATATTCCGTTAATGCGTTGTCTTGTAACTCATCACGGGTTAACGGAGCGGCAAATAAATCTTTCAATTTGGCGCGCACACCGGTGACTTTGCCTTTCATACGAAATAAACGCTGGGCGTCTTTTAAATGAATTAATGCCATGGTGCTATCATATTCATACATACCAAGGTAAAAAATACCGACCACGGTAAAGCGTTTTAATCGGGGAGCAACACCGGCTGGGGTAACATTTGCACTTGGGGTGACCATAGTAACTTTATCCCCCACATGCACCCCTAAAATTCGGGCTAAATCCTGACCTAAAATGACACCAAATTTTCCCGCTTTAAGATCGCTAAAACGCCCTGCTTTCATTTTTTCTGCAACGTTGGATACCGTCATTTCCTGTTTCGGTAACACCCCCCGAATCAGTGTGCCGTTGACACTTGTTCCGTTTATTAACATCCCTTGTGCTTCTATGTAAGGGGCAGCAGCGATAACATTTTTATTGGTTTTGGTTGTTTTTAGCACTTCCGGCCAGTTTTTTAACCGACCTTCGAAGTCTGTCACAGTAAGGTGGGACACCATATCCAGAATGCGTTCACGAACCTCTTTTTCAAAGCCATTCATCACCGACAAAACCGTAATTAAGGCGGTCACACCAAGTGCAATCCCCATCATTGAAGACAGTGATATAAAAGAAATAAAATGGTTGCGGCGTTTTGCGCGGGTATAGCGCAAGCCAACAAAGAGCTCTACAGGTTTAAACATGAGGCAAATATTAACTGAAAACCCGTTTCAGGCATACTATTGAGTCACATTCATTTTCTGATTGAATATTAACCAGTCATTCTCCACCACACCTACCTTAAAGGTAGGTGATCATGGAATGGCACCGGAGAAATGCCATATCAGCCGTTAAAATGTATTAGGCGATAAGGTAATGCTAATCCTTCAAATGTTAAGAAAAGGCAAATTTATCATTAAATTTTATTAAAAATTCAAGACATATGCTTAAAGCACAATTGAAATAAACTTCCTTTACCTTCCTCACTCTCTATCTCTACATTCCAGTGATATTTTTGGCATATTCGTTTTACCAGAGACAAACCAATACCTTCACCATCCTCATTTCCGGTAAAGTAACGTTCAAATATTTGTTGCCGTTGATCTTCGGCAATTCCTATTCCGCTATCTTGAATAGATATACTGTCTTTAGCTTGTACAATAATAATCAAACCTTTATCCGTATAATAAATGGCATTTCGAATAAGGTTCGCAAGCACCACACGCAATAAAGTACATTCAACCGGCACAATTATTTCAGCCTGAATATCAAGTTTAATATCAACGGATTTATGTTTAAGTAAATGTTGATGGCCATCTAATACACTATTTAAAACTTCACTAACTACACAACCTGATTCCGAAACATCGCTTTCATCTTCTCTTGCTAATAGTAATAATGCGGAGACAAGTTCGGACATTTCATGTACTGATCTTGAGATTCGTTCAATTGGCCTGCGATTTGATTCTGTTAGCTCGGGATTATTTAATAAAACATCCGCCGCGCCTTCAATAACGGTTAACGGTGTCCGTAACTCATGGCTAACATCAGAAGTAAAATATCGTTCACGTTCAATAAATGCAGAAAGCCGCTGTAAATAAGCATCAAAATCTTTCGCTAACATTCCTACTTCGTCATCCGGAAAATCATTAGCTAGCGGAAGGTGATAATTTTCAGGTTTTAAATTTGCAACACGTAAGGCGAGTTCGCTAACAGGTGATGTCACGCGTTTGGCCAGCCAAAAACCAAGTAAGGCAGAAAAAAACATCATCATTACCACACCAATAACAAGATAATATTTTAGTTGATTTTCACGTTCCCGGATCTGCTTGTCATTATAAAGCACCACAAAGTGTTTATTATTAACAACCTTTACTTCAGCATAGTATTGTTTTTTTTCAAATAAAATACGATGTAAACCAACCGTGAGTTGCCGAATAACAAAGGGGATTGTTTGTTCACCATCTTTAATAACAAAAGTACGAATTGTTGTACTAGCCGGAGGAGGAGTATCGGGGTCAATTTTATACTGAGCAATAAAGTCTTCTAACTCAGTAGACAGCGTTTCCTTTATCAGCTGTTTTTCAATTTTAATGGTAATACTGTAAAAACTAATCGCTAAACCCAGACTAATCAACATACCCAAAAAAGCAAAAGCAAAAGTTACCCGATAACGAAGATGTGTCCTGTATCGCATTATGAGGCAGCCAGCTGGTAACCAATCCCGTGTACAGTGCGCAATAAATGCTCTCGAAAAGGTTTATCAATCGCCGTTCTTAACACTGAAATATGCGTACGAAGTGCATCACTGTCCGGACGGATGTCACCCCATATTCTCCTTTCAATTTCTTTTCGCGGTACAACTCGAGGAGATTGCCGAATAAGAAGCATTAAAATTTTCAACGGTATGGGTGGTAAAGTAATGGTTTTATCTGCACGAGTTACTCTTAAGGTTGCAGGATCAAAAGTCAAATCACTGACTTTAATCATCTCTCTTGATTGATCACCACGGGCGCGACGCACTATTGCTTGTAAGCGGACATTCAGTTCCTGCATAGCAAAAGGTTTTACCAGATAATCGTCTGCACCGCGGGCAAAACCATCAAGCTTGTCTTTTAATGTGTCTCGCGCAGTTAAAATTAAAATAGGTGTATCACAACCGCTTGCACGCAATTGATTACAAACATCCAATCCATCCATACCCGGCAACATTAAATCCAGGATTATCGTATCGTAATTATTTTCACGCGCGAAACGCAGGCCGCTTTTTGCATCGTAAGCGGCGTCAACAACATAACCTAATGGTTCAAGATAATCATACAGATTAGCCACCAGATCCGGATTATCTTCAATTACTAGAATATACATTAAAAGTAATACCTGATTTTATTTCATTCGACTTAACTTATTACCCGTTATCAAGCTTACTTAATTGACTCCGGTTCTTTTAATGCTGCAATCACCTTACCCGTCATTAACACAACAAAATAATGAAACTGTAATTGATTGTTTTCTTTATATGATAGTTTAACTAAATAATGCCAGGTTTCATGATGGTGAGGAACGCGCTTTAATTCAATTTCATGCATTTTTAAATTCTGTATACTTTTTTTATTTAAAAACTGCTCAACTTTTTTAAGTGCATTTTCGACGGTTAAAGGCAGCTTACTCTTAAGAGGAGTCCATTTAGCGACTTTCATAATATCTGCATGGCTAATAAAAGCGACTACCTTGGTGTTATCAATATATTCAATAACTTCTATTGGGGATTGGTAAGCAAATAAACTTTTACTAAATAAGACTAAAAAAACAGGTAATAACTTTAACAACATAATAACTCTCCTAATACTTCAGTTTTATAACTACTTTTATTCTTCAGAAAACGGAATGCTTTTACACTCTTTAAATATTCGTTTGCTACAGGTTCGGCAAATAGTTTTATCCAGCTTTTGAAATATACCGGTGATTGCAGCCGGTTTAGTTTGAAAGACATTTCTTTCACCAATTTCATCAAGACAACCGCTATTTTCCAGAGAGTCCCATAAGCCTTGTTTCACATCAATTAAATATAATCCACCACCTTGTTTTTTACGTCGCTGTGCTTCTTTTACCAGCACTTCCCCGCCGGCCAGATCCGTAAAATTTATTCCTTTAGCGATGATAGCCAGATGTTTTTGTTGTGGATGATAAAGTTCTAATTTACTAAATGTTTCTTCAATATGATTAATTGATCCAAAAAATAGTGAGCCGTCAATACGAACAAATCGAAGCTGAGGACATTGAGCAACACTGGGCTCACTCGAAAAAGCATGATTATTTAATCGAGGATCAGGAGCGCGTGTCACCATACGGGGTTTTGATACCTTATCAAGGTATAAAATGAGTGATAACAAAACGCCAGCAAAAATAGCAAACTCAAGTTCTAAAAATAATGCACTAAAAAAAGTCACGGCCATTATTGTTGTTTCCCGTCGACTACTTTTAAGAATATGAAAAATTTCTTTAAAATCAATCAAGCCCCAGGCAACCAGAAATAATATTCCGGCCATTGCCGCATTGGGTAACCATGCAGCTAACGGGGCGACTAACAAAACAACAATAATTAAAAGTAAACCGGCAAATATAGCGGCCAGAGGTGTTTTTGCACCAGCCTGATAATTCAAACCACTACGATTGAATGAGCCTGTAGCAACATAACCTGAAAAGAAACTCCCTGCAATATTAGATAATCCCTGACCGATAAATTCCTGATTACCATTAATACGCTGTCCACTTCTTGCCCCGAGTGAGCGACCAATTGATACGGCTTCTGTTAGTGCAAATAAAGTCACCGCTAACGCAACCGGAGCAAGATTTTTAATTGTCTCCATCGAAAAATCGGGTGATGACAACGGAGGTAATGTACTGGGTAATGTACCTACTGTTGCAATTGCAGTCGTTTCACCCCCCCAAATATAATTAAAAAGTAATGCTGCAAAACTTCCCAGTAACATTGAGCCGATTAAATAAGGAATTTTAGGTATCCAACGTTTGATAGCAATACCGGAAAATAGAGTAATCAGTGCAACAGCTGTCACATACGGGTTAATGTCACTAAGTTGATGATAAAAACTGAGGATAATGTCATGCACATGTCCACCACGAGGAATACTGATGCCAAAAAAGTTTTTTAACTGTTTTGCAGCGATCAATATCGCTGCACCGGCTGTAAATCCAATGATGACAGAATGGGATATAAAATTAACCAAAGCCCCCAGTCGGGCTAACCCCAGCACAAGCTCAATCACACCAACCATAAAAGTTAATGTTAACGCCAGAGTAACGTAATCAGCAGTTCCCGGTTCGGCGTAAACACTCAGGGCTGAAAATAATACAATAGAGGCTGCTGTCGTCGGGCCAGAGACTAGATGTCTTGAAGAGCCAAATAATGCTGCAATAATAGCCGGCACCATACCTGCGTATAAACCGTATTCAGGTGGCATCCCCGCAATAGTTGCAAATGCAACTCCTTGCGGTAAAACGACAATTGCGCCGGTCAACCCGGCCAAAAAGTCTGTGCGTAATGATTTTGATGTAACCGTTGGCCACCATAAGAGAAAGGGGAATATTTTTTGAATACGCTCATGCGATAGATATTTCACCGTTTTACCACTCTTCTTTAAGTTCAATGTTTTAATTTCAATGTATTCTTGCCGTTTCAGCTAATAAACATCACTGTGTGATACTGAATGCACTTGGAGGACGAATCGTGAAAATGGAAGTGTACTCTCACAAATGTAAAGAATTCGTTAAGAGACAAGCCGCGCTAACTCTCAGGCTAAAATCAGGACATCAGACAGTATAAATCCGGCTATTTCTGGCTAAATAAGGAGATAATTAAGCTTAACTTTTGCCTGTAAGCTGTTGATCGAGTATAGTTTAGTCATCATATAATTAATTTTGGAGTTATGACATGTTAAGGCTAAGACACATTACAGCAACGGGATTACTGTTACTTGGTTTGTCTGTAAACCTGTCGGCAGAAGAAGTTCATTTACCAGAAACAAACCAGCAAGCTGAATCTACCGAGTTTTCAATTCAGCTGCCCGGTCGAGGTATGACTATGGAAATGGTACAAAATCGCTTTGGTGAGGCGATAACAAAAGAGCCTGCTGTGGGTTCCCCCCCCATTTCAAAATGGATCTATAAGGATTTTACCGTTTATTTTGAAAGTGAATACGTCATTCATGCAGTCGTGAATTACTAAACTGTCATACAATGTAGATAGATTACTTGAACCTGGGGAAATCTGAATCCAGGTACCAGATTTTACTGTCTTTATCTCTTTTCCAATGTTGCTTATAGCTTATTGTTTTAATAACCGGGCGATCATTTTTATAATATTTAACTTCGACATATAGATATGCATTATGTCGATCTTTTATCTCTTTTTGTAATGTTGAATAACCGGTAATACGATAAAATTTCAAACGACGGCGCTCAAGATCAGATAATACGGGATCATTCTTATGGAAAGATTTAGCACGGACAAAATCTCCCCAACGAATCGCTCTTTCATATGACATAATGGAGCGATCAAACAAGACCATTTCATCCGGCGACACAGCACAAGAAGACACAGTGGTAACCAGAAAAAATACAAGAACGAGTTTAAATATTGCCTTAATCACATTATTCTCCATATAGTAACTACAGCATATAATAAGCAGCTTAAAAAAAAGACACAATAGCTAATGACAGATGAATCAGAAGATCATAAACGATTAGGCTTTAATTTTATTATTGCAATGTGGTTAGTAATCATCGTTATGGTGTATTTTTTATTTAACAATGTTCTGGAGTCTGACTACAATCCTAACCAGCAAGTTGTCACACAACAAGTACAAGAAAAAGTCTCGGTCATATTAAAACGCAACCGCTACGGTCACTATGTCACCCGCGGTAAAATAAATAATCAACCTGTCACTTTTTTGCTCGACACCGGTGCCAGTGATATTTCAATTCCCGAAAAAATTGCTCGAAAATTAAACTTAAAATATGGAGCAGAACGCCGCTATCAAACTGCAAATGGCAGCATTATTGGATATTTAACGATGGTGCAAAGTGTCAGTATAGGAAAGATTCAATTAAATAATGTCCGGGCCTCAATTAACCCTAAAATGGACGGTGATGAAATATTGCTTGGCATGTCTTTTTTAAAATACATTGAATTTACCCAACGGGGTGACATGCTTATTTTGCGCCAATAGGTTATTTAAAGCATTAAATTAACCTGCTTTGTTCACAAATTAAGCTGAATAATATACAAAAGTATCAATTTAACCTTGAGTTTTCTTGCTAACGGTCGATAATTAGCACTATATACCAGTTATCGTTATAACAATCTGTTTACTGCGATAATTGAACAAAATAACCTATTAACTATCAGCTTTTAAGGTGACTTATGAAAAAAATACTTTTCGGTGCTTTTGTTGCACTATTACCATTAACCGGTTTTACTGCAACCATACTAGGTGTTCAGGCAGGTGCAGGAACATGGTCACAAGATCCAAGTGGTAACATTACCGCAGCAGTCGGTGGTACGGGTACTTCGGCAGACTTAAAAGATGACTTAAATTTAGCCAAGAAAAGTAATGGGTATTTCTACTTTGTTCTCGAACACCCGGTACCTCTTGTACCTAATGTGAAATTTGTTAATACAAAATTATCAACTTCTGGTTCAGGTACAGTAACAACCGATTTTGATTTTAATGGTACAACCTATACAGCTTCAACAGCAGTCACATCATCATTAACAATGGACCAAACTGATACCGTTCTTTATTATGAAATACTTGATAATGACCTCATCAGTTTTGATATTGGCTTAAATGCAAAAATGATTAATGGAAGTGCCACAGTCAATACAGACACCGCTACCTTCTCAGCAACTATACCCATGATATATGCTTCTGCAGAAGTTGGCTTACCCGCTGGGTTCTCTCTTACAGCTGAAATCAATACTGTCAGTGCCGGAGCAAATACCATCAGCGACATTATTACCAAAGTTACTTATACAACAGACTTTATGTTAGGTGTGGAAGCAGGTATTCGTACACAAAATTATAATATCGATGTTGATAGTGTAAAAGCGGATATTAAATTTACAGGACTTTTTGTTGGAGCCTATTTCAAGTTCTAAAGCACTCAATAATACCATTAAGAATGCCGGGGTTTCTCCGGCATTTTTGTTTGTAAAAACAACAAATCCTCAATTTATCAACTAGACTTAAAGATGAAACCACTTCTTTTTTTGCTTAGTTAAACGGTTGTAAATTATGCGTCTAATTTTATTATTTATGAGTTTGATTTATAGCACTTTAGCTTTTTCTGAAGAAGCTCGCTTTGAACAAACGCCCTATCAGGAACCCAAAGTTCTGTTTGAATTTTACTTTGATGATCCAAATAAGATTGGCTCCGCATTATACTGGTTACGCTCCTTCATCAATCCTCTAACAGAAGAACCGTATAACTACGCACCCGAATTTATGGATGTGAAAGTCATTATTCATGGTACAGAAATTGTCACATTAGCAAAGAAAAATTACGCTAAATATAAAACAGCTGTTGAGCGAATGAAATACTACAGTATGTTAGGCGTTGATTTTCGGGTTTGTGGTCTGGCAGCAAAAGATTTTGGCTATCAAAGAAAAGATTTTCAAAGCTTTGTCAAAATTGTCCCATCAGCCATTATAGAAATTGGCCACTGGCAGCAACAAGGTTACGCCATTATAAAGCCTGAGATTATGGATAAAAAATTTAGTATTGATGAGATTAGATAAGTACATAATCTAGATTAGTTAATTTCAGTAAACCCGTCATGATTGTCATTAATTTGTAGTAGAATAAGCGCAATTTCGTAACCAGCTTTTTTTGACCGTATTAATGACAACACACAGCTCCCCATTTCAACCACCTTTACCTTCAAAAGCCGGTTTTCGTAGTCAATGGGGTCAGTTATACGGTAGCAGTTATGGTTTAGTACTCAGCTCGACCGCCACCCAACATCAAGGCCCTGTTTTGGTCATTACTGCCGATATGGCTGCGGCACAGCGTCTTGATTATTCTCTGCGTTTTTATATGGCAGAAGAAAATATCTCAATATTGCAGTTTCCGGACTGGGAAACATTACCGTACGATCGTTTTTCTCCTCATCAGGATATTATTTCAGAACGTTTAACCACCTTATCCAGACTGCCAGATTTAACTCAGGGGATATTAATTACCCCGATACAAACATTAATGCATCGCATTGCACCAAAGAGTTATCTGGATGGATTTTGCTTATCGTTAACTATCGGACAAAATTTTAATATTGACGAGATGCGTCTTCGTCTCGAGCACAGCGGTTATCAATGTGTATCATCTGTTATGGAACATGGTGAGTTCGCTGTACGTGGAAGTTTGTTTGATCTCTTTCCTATGGGAAGTAAACAACCGTTTCGTATTGAATTATTTGATGATGAAATTGAAAGCATACGAACATTTAACCCGGAAACACAAATCTCAATTGAGAAAGTTGAGAAGATACAACTATTACCTGCACGCGAATTCCCTCTTAATAAAGATGCTATTTCTCAATTTAGAACTGCATTTCGAGCACGCTTCGAAGGCGATCCACAACAAACTAATATTTATCGTGACGTCAGCAACGGAATAGCTTCACCGGGTATCGAATATTATCTGCCGTTATTTTTTGATGAAACAATCAGTTTGTTTGATTACCTGCCTGACTCCACATTATTAATTACCGCTGATGACGTGAACTCGGAAATAGAGACCTTCTGGTCAGAAATTAACGAGCGATATGAGCAGGCACGTCATGATGTTGAACATCCATTATTAAGTCCTAATGAAGTATTTTTACCCGTTGATGAGGTGTTTAATCACTTTAAACGCTTCCCTCGTGTTGAACTGCAACATTATGAACATGAAAACTCCAAAGCAATAAATTTTTCAACTCAGGCACCTCTGCCATTAAATTTTGATGTTCGGGCAAATGAAGCGGCAGCCTCATTAAAACAGTTCTTAAATAATTTTAACGGCAAAGTATTATTTGCAGCCGAAACAACCGGACGAAGAGAAACGCTAACAGAGATGTTGCGTGACAATGATATTAAACCTGCTCCGGTTAATAGCTGGCATGAGTTTATTCATAACCAGGATTCTTTAGCCATTACTGTCGCTCCACTTGATGAAGGATTATTGTTAAGCGATCCGGCGATTGCTGTTATTTCTGAGCCACAATTATTTGGTTTACAGGTATTACAACGCCGCAGAAGAAAAAAATCACAGCGTGATACAGATAGTATTGTAAAAAATTTAGCCGAGCTGACTATCAACTCACCTGTTGTACATGAGGATTATGGTGTAGGCCGATATCTGGGACTGCAAACCTTAAAAATTGGTGAGCTGGATACTGAATTTTTAACTTTGGCCTATGCCAATGATGACAAGCTTTATGTTCCGGTTAGTTCTTTGCACCTTATTAGTCGATACACCGGTGCGGCGCCCGAGAATGCTCCATTACATCGTCTGGGTAGTGGACAGTGGGAAAAGGCGAAAAAGAAAGCACACGAACAAGTACATGATGTAGCAGCAGAATTACTCGATATTTATGCACGCCGTGAAGCTCAATCCGGTTTTTCATATCCGCTTGATGAAATGCAATATCAGGCTTTTGCAGCCAGCTTTCCCTTTGAAGCAACACCGGATCAACAAACCGCAATAGACAATGTCATTCGAGATATGCGTTCGCCAAAACCCATGGATCAACTCATCTGTGGTGACGTTGGATTTGGCAAAACAGAAGTAGCAATGCGTGCAGCATTTATTGCAGTGCAGGCTGGTAAACAAGTTGCCGTTTTATCTCCAACAACGCTATTAACACAACAACATACAGAAAATTTTCGGGATCGTTTTGCAGAATGGCCGGTACAAATTGAATCACTCTCACGCTTTGGTACTAAAAAAGAGCAAGCTCAGGTATTAAAAAATCTGCAAAGTGGCAAAGTTGATATTGTTATCGGTACACATAAATTATTACAGCCTGATGTAAAATATAAAAACCTTGGCCTGGTTATTATAGATGAAGAACATCGCTTTGGCGTAAGACAAAAAGAACAATTTAAATCACTCCGCTCTGAAATTGACATTTTAACCTTAACAGCAACCCCTATCCCGCGTACTTTAAACATGGCTATGTCGGGTTTACGTGAACTATCCATTATTGCCAGCCCGCCAGCAAAACGTCTGGCCATCAAAACATTCGTCACTGAATGGAAAGATGACATGATTAAAGAAGCCTGTTTGCGTGAGATAAAACGGGGTGGACAGGTTTACTTTTTACACAATGATGTTGCAACAATTGAAAAACAGCGGCAAAAATTAGCTGAATTAATACCGGAAGCTCAGGTTCAATTTGCTCACGGGCAAATGCGTGAGCGTGAGTTAGAACGAGTGATGTCAGATTTTTATCATCAACGATTTAATATTCTGGTTTGTACCACGATTATTGAAACGGGCATTGATATACCCAGTGCAAATACAATCATTTTAAACAAGGCTGACCGTTTCGGATTAGCACAGCTATATCAATTACGCGGACGTGTCGGTCGCTCTCATCACAGAGCCTATGCCTATTTAATTATTCCCAAGCGCAAAACATTAACCGCTGATGCTAAAAAACGACTTGAAGCGATTGAGTCGATTGAATCACTCGGCACAGGGTTTACACTTGCTACCCATGATCTTGAAATTCGTGGTGCAGGTGAACTGCTAGGAGATGGCCAAAGCGGTCAGATGATCGAGATTGGTTTTAGCATGTACACCGAACTACTCGAACGAGCTGTTACAGCTATGAAACTTGGGAAAACACCCGAACTTGAAAAACCACTCCATCAAGGCGCGGAAGTTGATCTGCATGTACCCGCTTTAATTCCTAATGATTATATTCCCGATGTCCATGAACGACTTATTATGTATAAACGGATTGCCAGCGCACCGGATAATACCGAGTTAAAAGATTTACAGGTTGAAATGATTGACCGATTTGGTTTATTACCAACCGCAGTTAAAACACTTATTCAAGTAACTGAACTTAAGTTAAGCGCTGCAAAATTCGGTATCAAAAAGATAGATTATGGTGAAGAAGGCGGTCGGATTATATTCGTTGAACAACCAGACATTGATCCGATGAAGATTATAAAATTAATCCAGAGTCAGCCCAACTCATACAAATTAGATGGTAATGATAAAATACGTTTATTAAAACCTGTTGTCGATGTTGAGTTCAGAATAAAAGAACTGATAAAGCTGTTTGATTATCTTTCCTAAATCACGCCCTATTTCTTAAAGAAAAACTCAATACGCACTGTAAAAGAATGTTCGGGTTTAAAATTATTCACATCCTGATATAAAACTTGCGGTGCAAGCTCTACAAATAAATAATCTTTATATATTTTTTGTTTATAAGCCAAGCCAAGTAAAAAATGGGTTGTAGATATAGACGGCTTACTTCTCCCGTAAGCCCCGGCAAAATAAGATAAAGTTTTTTTATCCCCAAAATTATGCAGCATAGAAACTATCTCGCTTGTTTCAAAATAATCGACATCCTCCCGCCAACCGGCAAATAATGAAGCCCGAAACAAATTGTTTTTAGTGATTTTTCGATTTAGTTCAAAAAAAGAATCAAACCCCCAGCCTCGCAATCGTTCCCAGTAAGGTGTTTCATGCCAGTTTATATTCCATTTATCAAACTTATAATTAGTACTAAAATTAAATCTGGCAAAGGGTTCAATAGTTGACTTTAAACGTAACCCCAGTGTCGGCCTATATTTCCAACCAAATTTTTCACCTGATTCACCTTTTACACCTGTAATGTATTCTGAATCGTCAGTAGTGGTACTGGATTGATTTAAAATATCATAGGGTTGATTTTTATTTGTTGTCTCAAAAAATAATTTTAATTTTTTTTCGGTGTTTGGTAGTCGCAGATGGAAGAACACATCGGTTATGTAATTAATATCTCCTCCTTCTATAAAAATAACGTTTTGCCTCAGCAACAAGTAAGTGCCACTAAGTTGATAGGTCGCTTTGTCATCAGAGAAATATTCATCAATGCTTCTGGCCATACTTTCAATACCCAGTGAAATATAATTTTGAGGGGTATCGAGTATAGAAATATAAACCTGCTCTTCAGTATCTGAAGAATCATTATTTTCAGATAACTCATCATCCGTACAAATTTCTTCATCTTCTGTAGATTCATCGGAAAAGTCATCTAAAACATTGTCATATTCATCAGTCATAATGACTGGTTCATTCTGTTCAGCCTTTAAATTAGCCGACATCATCAGAACTGTAAGAAACAACAAAGATAAAATAATATGACAGAATTTAATATTATTCATAGATAAGTGAAAATTGTATTTTAATATTTTGCGATTAAGTAAACCAGATTGCAGAACGAGTTATTGCCACCATGACAATATATATAAATATCATAATAGAAAGTAAAAAAAATATCGTTTTGCCTTTTGTTGTTTTAGCTTTTTTTAAAGCATACATTCCGAAAACAATATAAATAATTAAGGCAATCATTTTTGCAGTTAACCAGTTATCAACAAAAGGATATTGATGTGTGGTTATTGCAAGAATTGTTGCAGCTAGTAACAAGACAGTATCATTTACATGAGGAAGAATTTTGACCCATCTTTTTTCCATCATTGCAGAATTTTTAAAAACCCAGAATCCACGCAATAAAAATAAGCTGATACTAATAAAAGCCGCTGCTACATGAATTAACTTGATCATACCTCTTCCTCATCAGGAAATAATTCATCTTCAAAGCCAAAATTTTTCAGGTTTTCAATACGAACCGGATAGAGAATACCATCCAGATGATCAACCTCATGCTGTACCACTCTGGCATGAAAACCATGGGCTTCTCGTTCGATCAGTTCACCCTTTTCATCATAGCCACGATAACGAATAGAGGTATACCGCGGCACAAGCCCCCGCATATGAGGAACACTTAAGCACCCTTCCCATTCAGATTCTCTATTTGCCCCTATAATGGCAATTTCCGGGTTAATTAAGACAGTTTCCGGCACAAACTCGGCATCCGGATAACGCGTGTTGCTTGATATCCCGAAGATCACAACACGCTGACTGACTGCGATTTGTGGTGCAGCCAGCCCAGCTCCATTTAAGGCTGCCATTGTGTCTTTCATATCAGCAATCAGCTGATTTAGTTCTACTGTGTTAAAATTTTCAACCTCAACAGCACGCTCTAATAACAGAGGGTGCCCCATTTTGATTACTTGTTGTACTGCCATCACAAAATTCCAATTAGGTTTAGCATTTTTAGCCGAACAATGAGAAAATAAGTCATACCAAATATAACAGGAAACAGTCGCTTGAAAACACTTATATCAATTCTATTTATTATTATGGTAAACCTCAGTTTTGCGCAAGAAATGCGTTATTACGATGTTGAAGTCGTCGTAATCGAGAATCTCGATGAAAACCAGCGAGCATCAGAAAACTGGCCTTTACAGGTAAATCTTACTCTTCCGGAAAAAACTATTACTCTCGGACAACCCTTTGATAAAGAATGGCTGCCCAAGGATGTAGACTTAAAGGAAAGTTATAAATTATTAGATTCAAGCCATTATCAGTTGAATCCGGAAGTAGAAAAAATTGATGAATCAAAAACACAACGAGTGATTTTTCATGCAGCATGGCGACAACCCGGGCTGGATAAAAAACAAGCATTACCCATTTATTTTAAGCATGAAGTCCCTGCACCACCGGTATTAGAAGACCAAGACCTGACCGAAAACAATAGTGAAAATGAACCGGTATCTGAAATACGTAATACGCCATCTATACTCGAAGGCATATTACGCGTCACGCTTGCAAGGTACTTACATTTAGAAGCAGAGCTGGTATATCGAAATAAGCTACCTGAACTGGCGAAAAGTGATAACCCTTTTGAAGCATTAGATAATGAAAATATTCGTAACGAATTACAGCAGCATGGCGTAATTCACTTTAAACAAAAACGTCGCCGTATTCGAAGTAAAGAATTACATTATCTGGACCACCCTGTCCTCGGCCTGCTGATTCATATTACTCAGTATGAAAAGCCTGAAGATGTAAGTTTACTTAAATAAAAATCACAGATTAATTAATTGACGGAATAACAGCTTCAAGTAACTTACGAACCTGTTCCATTCCGTTATTAAGATTATTTACAATAACATCCATAGTGAGATCTTCGCTACCTCTCCCGGCTGCAAGATTTGCTACAACAGAAATACTGGCATAACAAAGTTCCTGCTCACGAGCCAGCGCTGCTTCGGGCATGCAAGTCATCCCCACTAAATGACAACCATCCTTATCCAGACGGTTAACTTCGGCTGCTGTCTCAAGTCTGGGGCCTTGCGTTGCAGCATAGGTTCCCTGACTGATAACATTTATTGACTTTTCTTTTGCTGATTGAATAATTGATTGTCTGAGTGATTCACAAAACGGTTCTGTAAAATCTATATGTACAACCTGACTCAAACCTTCTTCGAAAAAAGTATTAGTGCGTGAAGTTGTATAGTCAATTATCTGGTCAGGTATAATTAATGAACCGGGTTGCACATCTTCTTTTATGCTTCCCACCGCATTAATGGATATAACCTGCTCAACCCCTGCATTTTTTAACGCCCAGATATTTGCGCGATAATTAACTTTATGTGGAGGGATAGTGTGTCCTGCACCATGACGAGGAAGAAAGTAAACGCTATTACAACAAAACTCACCCTGAACTAAAGGCCCCGAAGGTTCTCCATAAGGTGTTTGTACTATTTCACGATTGGTGATTTCCAGCCCGTTAATTGACGTTAAGCCCGTGCCACCAATAATTGCAACTTTAGTCATAATATTACATTCCTTTTACAGCATGAATTGCATTAACGTTACGTAAATAATTTTTGTAGTCCATGCCAAAACCAAACAAATAACGATCTTCAATATCGATACCAACATAGTCCGGTTTGTAATTCGCCTTTCTATTGTGGAGTTTATTAACCAGTACGGCAGAATAAACATTATTCGCCTCTTTATCCGTACAATATTTAACTATTTCATGCAGAGTAATTCCTTCATCAAAAATATCATCAACAATAAGAATATTTCTGTTTTTTAAAGAAATTGATGGTTCTTGTATCCAGTGTAATTCTCCTCCACTGGTTTCACCTCGATAACGTGTTGCATGAATATAATCAAGTTGTAATGGAAAAGTGAGCCTTGTTGCTAAATGACCAACAGGTATAATCCCGCCGGTCATCACACAGAGAATAAGCAGATTTTTATTCTCTAAATCATGAGTAATGTCTTTTGCTAATTTATCGAGTATTATATTAAGTTGTTCAGTATTACATAAACAATCCGAATCTGATTCAATGGCTTTGATCTTTTTAATATCCATAGTCTTATTGATTCTTCACTAATATTTCATTATCAATATGAACTGTCGATGTCGGGAAGGCCATTTCAGCACCATGACTTTCTACAATGTCCGTTATTTTAAACAAGACATCCTGTTTTACCTCATGATACTTAATCCAGTTGGTTGTTTTAGTAAACGTATAAATGAAGAAATCCAGAGAAGATGCAGCAAATTGATTAAAGTTAACCATTAAAGTCTGCGTATTATCTATTTCCGGATGATTTACCAGCATATTTTTAACGTCAGCAATAATTTCAGGAAGTACTTTACTGTCATCATAACGAACACCGATAGTTTCATTAATCCGACGGTGCGTCATACGCGAGGGATTTTCAACAGATATGCTTGAAAACATTGAATTAGGAATATAAAGAGGACGTTTATCAAAAGTACGAATTAATGTTAAGCGCCAGCCTATTTTTTCCACGGTTCCTTCTATGCTGCGATCCGGTGAGCGGATCCAGTCGCCAACAGAGAACGGGCGATCTAAATAAATCATTAACCCGCCAAAAAAATTAGCAAGTAAATCTTTTGCAGCAAAACCAACGGCAATACCACCGATACCACCAAAGGCTAATACAGCAGAAATATTAAAACCTAAGCTTTGTAAACCAACCAGAACAGAAGTAATAATCACAGAGACCCGTAATAACTGACTAATGGCATCTGCTGTTGTTCTGTCGACTTTAACCCCTTTAATTTCCTGTTGTTTGATAATATTGACTTCAACGTAACTGATAAATCGAATTAATGTCCAGCTAATGACAAAAATAGTACCAATTTCAAAAACTTTAAAACCACTTTTAAGTCCAGAAACATCCATCGCCAATGAAAGGGCAAAGGCTAAAATCAATATAGAGAATGGACTAATAACTGCATGTATGAGTGCGTCATCCCATAAGTTTGGTGTTTTCTCCAGTTGTTTTTTTAACCGTTTTAAAATTTTCTTTTGAATGAAATCCAGTAATAATGCAATAAAGACAATAGCAAATACCTGTAATATCCAGGTATCTGTCTCATAAATAAAAGGTAAATATTCTTTTAATTTTTCTAACATAACTTTGAAATCTCAAAAATAATTTTATTACTAAAACTCTAATTCTAACGTTGGATCATCCTGATATCGTTGTAAAATATCCGAGGCTTTTTTCCATTTCTCTGATTTATGTAATACTGACATTGTTGTTTCATGTTTACCATGCATTCTTGCCAGGCGTAGATGTGAGACGGGGTCATTATGCCCTTTCAAATTATCAAGCACATTTAAAGCACCTTTACGGTTGTTACAAACCAGAACCATATCACAACCTGCTGCCAAGGCTTTTTCAGCACGATCGACATATTGCTCGCCAATAACACTTGCTCCCTTCATATCCAGATCATCGCTAAAGATCACTCCCTGAAAACCAAGTCGCTTACGTAAGATATCTTTTAACCATATTTCAGAGAAACCAGCGGGAAGTTTATCTACTTTTGAATAGATAATGTGAGCCGGCATCACTGCTGCCATACCATGATAAATCATTCGCTTGAACGGTAATATATCTTTAGCATAAATTTCATTATATTCGCGGTCATCTACCGGAATATCAACATGAGAATCTGCACTGACAGCACCATGACCCGGAAAATGTTTTCCTGTTGCAGCCATACCGGCATCATGCATGCCTTTCGTATAAGCATGGGCTAACTCTGTAATGACCTGTGTGTCCTGATGAAAAGCACGATCCCCAATGACTTCACTCACCCCGTAATCAACATCGAGCACAGGGGCAAAACTAAAATCAATACCGACGGCCCGACACTCTGCTGCCATCATCCATCCTGCTGTTTCTGATAATAAATGAGCACGTTTTGGCTTTGTTTGATAAATTTCACCAAAATGACCTACAGCCGGTAAAGAAGTAAATCCATCTCTAAACCGCTGTACACGACCACCTTCATGATCAACAGCAACTAATAAGCGCGGTTCACGCACCTGATGAATCTCTTTAACAAGATGAGTTAATTGTTCAACAGATGAAAAATTACGACTAAATAAAATAACACCACCAACGAGCGGATTTTGTAAAATTTCTCTTTCTTCAGGACTCATTTCAGTTGAGTCAAGATCCAGCATAATTGGACCAAGGGACATAGTGATTCCTATTTAATTAATGATTATAAAACGTAATACAATTAGATTTTAACAACATCGATAATTTGTCGGGATTTTACTTTCATTAAAACAACATGAGTGCCAACCTGCACACGAATTATATCCAGAGGTAAAGTAGAGAGTTTTCTCTCTAAAAGCATAGGTAGAGGCATAACCTGAACATCTCGCGGAACAGTTTTACCGGCAACAAGATTCTTTTCCTGTTTTTTACTTATTTGTGTATGAGAAACCATATCTTTACGTATAGTCCCGTTTTCTACATCAGCATAATAAGCTTTAATGATTAAAAAATCATTTTTCCATCTTTTCCGCTGTTTTTGCTCTTCTTTACTTATTGCTTTTTTAGCTTGCTGTTCTTCACTAGGTACAGTTTTAAATCCTGTTGCACTTTCTGAATGACGTTTAAAGGTAATATCACAACTTGCTTGTAAAAGAATACTGGTCAACAATATTAATTTTAATATTTTTAAATTCATATATCACCTGAGAAAATATTCAATGTTGCTATTTGTGAATCAAAACACGTATTCCCGCTTCGACCTGCTCAAATAATTCAATAATATCTTTATTACGCATTTTCACACAACCATGCGAAGAAGGGCTTGCGAACGAGTCACTGTCGGGGCAGCCGTGTATATAGATATAGCGGCTCATTGTATCAACTTCTCCACCCTTGTTTTTCCCTGGTTCCATCCCGCTCAACCAGAGAATTCGGCTTAAAATCCAGTCCCGCTCAGGGTAACTTTGTTTCAGTTTATCACTGTATATTTCACCCGTTGCTTCACGGGCAACAAAAACGGTATTTTCTTTTGCGCCTGTACCAATTTTTTTTTCAACAATATGCATTCCCAGAGGAGTACATTCACTACCGTTGTTTTGGCCAACACCATTTTTCGCGGTAGAAACAGGATAAGTACAAATTAACACTTCTCCCTCAAACAACGAGAGTTCTTGCTGGCTAATATCAATGTCGATTAATTTGTTATTGTTAATATTCGACAACTTTATGACCAGTCTTTGTAAGGATGTTTCACTAAAGAAACATTATAGTAACGAGCATCATCCGATACTTCAGCACCTAACCAGTCCGGTTTTGCGAATACCTCATCTTTATTACTTAATTCAATTTCTGCTACAACCAAACCTTTATTGTCGCCATCAAAAACATCAATTTCCCACAAATGATTTCCGTTATTAATATGAAAGCGTGTTTTATTAATTAATGGTTTCTCACATAATGTTTCCAGCATTTCAATTGCATCATCGATAGGAATTTCATACTCAAATTCCTGTCGGGTAATATCAATCGTTGCCGATTTAATATTAATGTATGCTCGATCGCCCTGAATGCGTACCCGGACAGAAGCATGTTTGCTACCGACCAGATAACCTTGTGAATACCGGGTGCCACTATCAGCACTCTCTTTCCAGGAGGAATTTTTAAGTAAAAACTTTCTTTCTATTTCAGTTGCCATTAATATTTACTTCTTTACAAACAGCGCGATTGATTCAACATGAGCGGTATGCGGAAACATGTCCATAATTCCGGCTTTAACTAATGTATAACCCATTTCATTAACTAACGTCCCGGCGTCCCTTGCCAAAGTCGACGGGTTACATGAAACATAAACAATATGTTTAATATCCATTTTAGCGATATAAGGCATCATCTCTTTTGCACCACTACGAGGTGGGTCAAGCAATAGTTTATCATAGCCTTTTTTCAGCCAGCTACAGTCTGATACATCTTCCATTAAATTAGCAACATGCAAATCGGTATTACTAATATCATTTTTCTCTGCATTTTTATTTGCCCGAGCAATTAATTCCGCATCACCTTCAACACCAGTAATCTGTTTAGCATAACGCGCCATGGGTAATGTAAAATTACCTAAACCACAAAACAGTTCTAATATATGATCAGTTTTTTCCAAACCCAGCAGCTCCAGAGCAAGATTAATCATTTTTGGGTTAATGTCCTGATTAACCTGAGTAAAATCTGTGGGTTGAAAATCTAACGTAACATTGTAGTCTGACAAGGTATATTGTAGCTGTGGATTTTCCGGATAAAGTGGAGTTACTGTATCAGGCCCTTTAGGCTGAAGATAAATCGCAATTGATTCATCTTTTGCATAATTGATTAATTTTTCTTTATCTTCTTCAGTTAACTCAACTAAATTTCTAAAAACAAAGGCGCTAATATCATCAGCTATGGCCACTTCGATTTGTGCGATTTTTTCATAGCAACTTAAATCACGAATTAATGTTGCAAATGATGTTAAACGCATACCGGCATCAGGATGCAATACTTCACACTGTTCCAGCTCTGCAAGGTAAGGGGCACTGCGTTCACGAAAACCAACCAGTACTTTTTCTTTTTTATAAACAAATTTAACGCCTAATCGTGCTTTTCTCCGATAACCCCATGGATGAGTCGTGAGCGGTGGTAATATTTCATTCGCTTCAACTTTACCAATATGTTTTAAACCATCAATTAAAACTTTTTGTTTTTCTTCAATTTGTTTCTCGCTGCTTAAATGCATAAAACTACAACCACCACAAACCCCATAGTGTTTGCACTTTGGTTCAATACGATCAGGAGATGCTTCGAGAACTTCAATTAAATTTCCTTCATCGTATTTCTTTTTATGCGGGCGAAATGAGAAACGTACACGCTCACCCGGTAACGCACCTGTAACAAAGATTGCTTTACCTTCAACACGACATATTCCCTTACCATCATGACTTAACGATTCCACTATCGCTTCATGTTCTTGTAGTGGTTTTTGTTTTCTTCTTCGCATTTTTATATTATTCCAACTTTATTAATTTAAGTACGTACATTTTATAATGTGCTATACCATCGTACTCGCCATTTCAATTACTTGCTTTGTGGTCTGTCAATTTATAAATCCCGAATACATATTTTATCTCATTGAATTATGAAGCGAGTGCTAAAGTCAAGATAGGGAATGGGGGAGTTAAATTAAGACCGTCTGCCACATGGACGCGGCAGCCGTGCGGCCAAGGATGGCTGATTTTGCGCGTCTTAATTTGACTCCCCCGTTTCATAGCCGGATTCAAGCAAATAATATCAATCGGTAAACTTTCAAGAAGGAAAGATATTAGTAGAAAGATACCGATCCCCACGATCACAAATAATCGTAACTATCACCGCATCTTCGACCTGCTCCGAAAGCTTTAACGCCGCAGCCACTGCGCCGCCGGAAGATACCCCACAAAAGATTCCCTCCTCACTAGCTAGCTTTAAGGTGGTTTGTTCTGCGTCTACTTGAGCCATATCAATCGTCATATCAACACGACTTGCCTCAAAAATTGAGGGTAAATATTCAGGTGTCCAGCGCCGAATTCCCGGAATCGATGCACCTTCTTCCGGTTGTACACCTACAATTTGTATCTCAGGATTTTGTTCTTTCAAATAACGTGAATTTCCCATAATGGTACCGGTCGTTCCCATAGCACTGACAAAATGGGTAATTTTTCCGTGTGTGTCACGCCAGATTTCAGGCCCTGTTGTATCATAGTGTGCACAAGGGTTATCCGAATTAGAAAACTGATCCAGCACCTTGCCTTTACCCTCTTTTTGCATTTGAAGAGCAAGATCTCGAGCCCCTTCCATGCCTTCGGCTTGTGTCACTAATACAAGTTCTGCGCCATAACTCTTCATAGAAGCCCGGCGTTCTACACTCATATTATCCGGCATCACTAAAACCATCTTGTAGCCTTTAATCGCAGCTACCATAGCAAGTGCAATACCGGTATTACCGCTGGTCGCTTCAATAAGCGTATCTCCCGGAGATATTTCTCCACGAGATTCTGCATGTTGGATCATGCTTAGTGCAGGGCGATCTTTAACTGAACCCGCCGGATTATTGCCTTCTAATTTAACCAGAATCGTATTGCTGGTTTCCCCAGGTAAGCGCTGCAAACGTACTAATGGGGTATTCCCAACAAAGGACTCGATTGTAGGGAAATCAGTATTATTAGAAGAGTTCATTAGTCATATCCATAAATTAAAATAAACGAGATTGGCTTCATTTTATAATATTTTGATATGTATTTGCACAAAACCTCACATCAACAGTAAACTGCAGCATAAAAAATCGATAAAATAATAAAAAGCATTAGAATATGACAAAAATACTCGATATTCAGCAGTCAATTACCGCAGCAAATGGTAATACTTCTCTGGCAAAAGAGTTGTTTACTATGTTGCTGACTGATCTTACTGTGCGCTCAGAACAAATTGATGAAAGTTTTCAATCTAATAATATGAGCATGCTGGCTGAGCACATTCATAAGCTTTATGGAGCAACGGCTTATTGCATTGTTCCTAAACTACGCCACTACACCGGAATACTGGAAGATAAATTACGACAGGCAGATTTTGCTGAACTTGAGCAACTTGTTAATAACGTGCGTCATGAAATCCAGCAATTAATTCAACTTGGCCCTGATTTTATTGATAAGGACTGGAGTGAATTTGAACATGAAGCCTGAATTAATTATAAAACCAAAGTAACAAAAGCTACCGCATAATCACGCTCATCAGCCAGGCTTAAATGTGATTGTTTAATTTGCTGCTTTTGTATAAATAATTCAGCGGCACCTAAAAACTCCAGTATAGGTTTGCCAATTTCATCATGTGTCACGCCAATATGATGTAAAGATAACCCCTGACTAAATCCTGTTCCCATTGCTTTTACTGTTGCTTCTTTTGCTGCAAAACGTTTAGCTAAAAAAGCAGCCTGATCATTTTTATTTTCAAATTCAGAAAACTCGGAATCGGTTAAAATACGTTTAGCAAATTTATCACCGTATTTTTCAAGATTTTTTTTCATTCGACTAACATGAACAATGTCTGTACCAATTCCATATATCATCGTGGTATTAAACTCTTGCAGATTCCATTAATACTTTCATTTCTTTTACTGCAATATCAAGCCCGGTAAAAACACTACGGGCAATAATGGCATGACCAATATTTAATTCCTGAATAAGAGGAATAACAGCAATATCTTTAACATTATGATAATGCAATCCATGTCCTGCATTAACGTGTAAACCCAGATTATCAGCAAACTCTACTGCTTCAATAATTCGCTGGTATTCTTTTTCTTTTTCATGAACAGACCCGGCATCAGCAAAATGACCGGTATGTATTTCTATCACCGGGGCACCGCATTCTGCCGCCGCTTCTATTTGCTTTTTATCTGCATCAATAAACAATGAAACCCGTATTTCTCTGTCTGCCAGACGTGAACACGCTTCTTTCATCTTTAACATCTGACCGGCAACATCCAGTCCCCCTTCTGTAGTGAGTTCTTCACGTTTTTCAGGAACCAGGCAGCAGTCTTCCGGTTTTATAGTTTCAGCATAGTTTAGCATCTCATCTGTCACAGCCATTTCAAGGTTCATTCTTGTTTGCAAAACAGCTTTAAACATTTCAACATCACGTTCCTGAATATGACGACGATCTTCACGCAAATGCAAAGTAATAGCATCAGCACCGGCTTGTTCGGCAACTAAAGCCGCCTGAACGGGTTCAGGATAAAGGGTACCCCGTGATTCACGCAATGTTGCTACATGATCAATATTCACACCCAGTAATATTTGATTTGTTTTATTCATAATGGTTTATACCAGTGTAAACTTCTTGTTTTAAGTGGTTTATCACCTAAATAATGATTTAAAATAATACGCATAAGTTGCTTTGCTTCTTTTTTACTTTGTGAACTACTATATGTATCAACGGACATATCATATAGGGTTTGACCAGAAATAATAAATTCATCATTTGATGTATTATTTTGTTCTATTCTAATCGGCCCCTTTTCAATATCATAATAGTAGTTTTCACTCGTTTCTATATTAACACCACTCTCTGCTTCAATATCCAGGTTTAATCCATAACCAATTTCTGTTAACAAGTGTTTTTCAAATCGTCTCAACACTGTTTGTTCGTTTTCATATTTAAAGCTTTCTAATGTTGCCTGATAAATAGTAAACAGTTCCGGATGAGGGTCATGCTCTGTCATTAATCGCTGTAATAATTCATTGACATAATAGGCACACATAACTTGTTTGCCTGATAACGCTATCTCATTTTTAACTGATTCTGCACCAGTGAGAGTTTGTACATCGCCTTTGCCAGACCATGAAACAATCAACGGCATAAAAGGTTCTAAAATCCCATGTAATTTAGAGCGTGAAGAGCGAGCCCCTTTTGCAACAAGTGTGACTCTGCCGTAATCTAAAGTAAAAACATCAAGCAGGCGGCTTGTATCCCTAAAATTACGTCCATGAAGTATAAATGCAGATTGTAGACTAACCCGGTGACTCTTCTGACTGGACATAATTAATCTTCAATATAACCCAGACTATTTAATGCCCGTTCATCATCTGACCAGCCACTTTTTACTTTAACCCATAATTGTAAAAACACTTTTTGCTCAAATAACTTTTCCATGTCGATACGTGCTTTCGTCCCCATATCTTTTAGTTTATTGCCTTTCTTGCCAATAATAATAGCTTTTTGATTATCTCTCTCCACCCAAATGACGGCAGCAATATCAAGTATCTTGCCATCATTGCTAAACTTTTCAATTTCAACCGTTAAATTATAAGGCAACTCCTGCGTTAAGTTACGAGTTAATTTTTCACGGATAATTTCAGCGGCCATAAAGCGTGAACTGCGATCTGTAATTTGATCTTCATCATAAAAGGCTTCTGAAGGCGGTAAATAATCAAGTATAATTTTTTCAAAACCTTCAATATTATCCCCCTTCATTGCAGAAACAGGAATAATATCTTTAAACGCATATTTATTTTTAATTTTTTCTATATAAGGTAAAAGGTCTTCTTTTTTCTTTACCAAATCAACTTTATTTACCGCAAGTACAACCGGCGTATTAATATATTGCAGCCGTTTAATAACCAAATCATCTTCTTCTGTCCATCGCATGGCATCGACAAGAAAGACAATTACATCAACATCTTTAAAACTCGCGCCTGCAGTACGATTCATATAGCGATTCATCGCTTTTTTTTCATTATCATGAATGCCGGGGGTATCGACGTAAACAAACTGTGCATCTTCAGTTGTTTTAATACCTAAAATACGATGACGTGTTGTTTGTGGACGATGTGATGTGATGCTGATTTTTTGTCCTAAAACATAATTCATTAATGTTGACTTACCTACGTTAGGTCGGCCAATTAATGCGACATATCCACAACGAAATTTATCTGTTGAATTATTCATGAGTAAGATTAGCTAATGCTTTTTCTGCTGCTGCCTGCTCTGCTTTACGACGACTTCCACCTGTTGCAACAACATGATTGTGAAAACCTTCAATAGAACAGGAAACTTTAAATGTTTGTAAATGTTCTTTTCCTGAAATGGAATCAACATTATAAGTAGGTAAAGGTAAATTTTTTGACTGAAGATATTCTTGTAAACGGGTTTTTGGATCTTTTAAAACACCACCCGGTTCACATTCATCTAGCCGTTTCTTAAAAATATCAAGAATAATTTTTTCTATCTTTTCGGTTCCATATTCCTTACACGAATCAAGATAAATAGCGCCAATAATGGCTTCAACAGCATCGGCCAGTGTTGAAGCTCTTCGAAAACCGCCACTTTTTAACTCACCGGAACCTAATTGTATAAACTCGCCTAAATTTAATTCTGCTGCAATTTTACTGAGCGTTTCCCCTTTTACCAGACTTGATCTTAGCCGGGTTAAGATGCCTTCTTTTTCATTGGGGAAGCGTTTAAATAACTCGCTGCTTATCACCATTCCTAAAATAGAATCCCCCAAAAACTCAAGTCGTTCGTTATTTCTTGAGCCCATACTGCGATGAGTCAAAGCTAAGGTTAACAGCTCTTTATTTTTAAACTGGTAACCAATCAGCTGACTTAATTTTTCCATTTTCTTCAAATGGTTGGTGCCTCTGCACTCTTTTTAAAACTAACAACGACATCCAGATTACCAAACATGTTTTTACGGACTTCGTATTCAACATCAATAAAAATAGTATCTTTTGTTTTTTCAACATCAATATCATCTTTAGTCACATCAGTCACCATATTAACGTCGAGGCGCTTTAAAATCATTGTTCTAATTTCACCAATTGATTTATCATCCAGGCCCCGCTCTTCTTCCATGGAGCTAACAACATCACCCACTTTATAAGCATCAAAATAAATCGGCATTATTTTAAGAAAAATGATTGCGATTAATGCGATAACAACCAGTATCGCCATGATACTGATACCAGTTAAACCTTTTTGTTTATTTTTCGATTGCATTACGTACTCCTTAATCAAAAATGTTTTATTGTATAACTGTTCCGATTCGATGCCATTTTGGCCAATGCCCCCATTCCCAACTCATCCAGACAAAAAAGGCACGACCTACCAGATTTTCATCGGGTACAAAGCCCCAAAAGCGACTATCACGACTATTATCACGGTTATCACCCATCACAAAATAACTGTGCTCCGGTACGGTAATAACAAAGTCAGATGCCGGTTGTAAATCTGTCACTAAAATATCATGTTTTATTTTCGGATCAGGCAGGCTTTCAGTTAACCTTTTAAAAGTATAATACCCCTGTAGATAATCACCTTTTGGTTGTTGTTCTGCCTTTTTTCCGTTGATATACAATACCTTATTATAGTAGCCAATTTCATCCCCCGGTACACCTATTACCCGTTTTATATAGTCAATAGAGGGGTTTTCAGGATAACGAAAGACAATAACATCGCCTTTTTCGGGGATACCAAGGTCGATAATTTTTTTATTTATAACCGGTAACCGTACCCCGTAATTAAATTTACTCACCAGAATAAAGTCACCAATTTCAAGCGTTGGCAACATCGAGCCTGAAGGTATTCTAAAAGGTTCTGCAATAAAACCTCTTAAAATGAAAACGACAATAACAACAGGTAAAACAAAGCGGGCAAACTCAACTAAGGGAGGCTCATTAGTCATATCGCTATCTGTTGATTCTGACGTTTCTTCCTGTTTGCGTTTTGGCGCAAAAAATAAAGCGTCTATTCCCCAAATCAGCCCTGCCACCAAGATGACAATGGCAAGTACGAGTGAAAAATCAATATTCATTTATCTTTTCCTGTGTTTAATACGGCAAGGAAGGCTTCTTGTGGTATTTCCACACTACCAACTTGCTTCATACGTTTTTTACCTGCTTTTTGCTTTTCTAATAACTTTTTCTTACGAGTAATATCACCGCCGTAACATTTAGCCGTCACATTTTTACGCAATGCTTTAACATTTGTCCGGGCAATAATTTTTGCTCCCAGCGTCGCCTGTATTGCAACATCAAACATTTGTCGTGGAATAATATCTTTCATTCGCTCTGTTAGATCACGACCGCGAGATATGGCCTGATCACGATGCACAATCACGGATAAGGCATCCACCTTTTCACCATTGATCATAATATCCAGTTTGACTAAATCTGCCGCCTGAAAACGTACAAATTCATAATCCATTGAGGCATAACCACGACTGGTTGATTTAAGCCTGTCAAAGAAATCCAGAACAATTTCATTCATTGGCATTTCATAAGAAATAGATACCTGATTCCCCAGATATTGCATATTTTTTTGTACACCACGCTTTTCAATACAAAGCGTAATAACATTACCGACGTAATCATGCGGCACTAATATATTCGCCACCACAATAGGCTCACGAATTTCATTAATAAAATTCGGTTCAGGCATTTCAGCCGGATTTTCTATTTTAAAGACTTCACCCTTGGTATTTTCAATTTCAAAAATAACCGTCGGTGCTGTGGTGATTAGATTAAGATCATATTCACGTTCAAGTCGTTCCTGAATAATCTCCATGTGTAGCAACCCAAGGAAACCACATCGGAAGCCAAAACCTAATGCAGTTGAGGTTTCCGGTTCGTAAAATAATGCGGCATCATTTAAGCGTAATTTTGAGAGCGCTTCACGTAAATTTTCATAGTCATCACCTGCAACAGGAAAAAGACCGGAAAATACTCGCGGTTGAACGGGCTTAAACCCGGCTAATGCTTTTTCAGCCGGATTATTTGTTTCTGTAATGGTGTCACCTACCGGTGCGCCATCAATATCTTTAACGCCGGCAATGACATAACCGACTTCGCCGGCATCAAGTGAATCAAGATCATGCCGTTTGGGAGTAAATATCCCGACATGATCAACCAGATGATCACGTCCTGCTGACATAATACGAATTTTTTGTTTTTTACGCAGGCTACCGTTCACTACCCGCACTAATGAAACAACCCCCAGATAATTATCAAACCATGAATCAATAATCAGAGCTTGTAACGGAGCATCTTTATCTCCTTTCGGCGCGGGCACAAGACGAACAATGTCTTCCAATAATTCATCAATACCAATACCGGTTTTTGCAGAAACAAGAGTGGCTTCTGTCGCCTCGATACCGATAATTTCTTCAATTTCCTGACTAACTCGCTCCGGCTCCGCAGCAGGTAAATCAATTTTATTTAACACGGGAACCACTTCTAGTCCCTGCTCAATCGCGGTATAGCAGTTCGCTACACTCTGCGCTTCTACCCCTTGCGCGGCATCGACAACCAGTAATGCTCCTTCACAAGCGGCTAATGAGCGGGAAACTTCATAAGAAAAATCGACATGACCGGGAGTATCAATAAAATTGAGTTGATATATCTCACCATCTTTTGCCTTGTAGTCCAGAGTTACACTTTGCGCTTTAATAGTTATACCGCGCTCCCGTTCAATATCCATTGAATCCAGTACCTGGCTATCCATCTCGCGGGCGGTTAAACCTCCGCACATTTGAATAAAACGATCGGCAAGCGTCGACTTACCATGATCAATGTGCGCAATAATTGAAAAATTTCGGATATGGCTTAAATCACTCACAGAAAACGTCTCACAAACTACTCCGTTAAACACAAAAAAAGCGCATTTAGCGCCTTAAACAGGACAAAAGTCCACAATACACATAATCTGCTAGTTTAACGGATTTCCCTGCTCGCTTATATACTGTTGCAAGGCTTTTATATCAAGAAAATAGTGGCATATCTCGGTTTGCCCTGCTTTTAACACGGGCACCAAGGTTCCATATAGCTGTTCTAAATCGGGATTATCATCAATATAAACAACATTAAAAGACAACCCCGCATTATCGAGATATTCGGGGAGTATATTTTCCATTTCTTCGCATAAATGGCAGCCAACCCGACTATAAACCGTTAATTGGCTGCCAGACATATTCGCGATTACTCACCAATTTTAAGAGGAATATAGCGAGGAGAATCTCCACGCTGAATTAAAACCCGAATCCACTTGTCTTCAGGTAATTTTTTAACAATTTTCAAAAATTGTTTTGTGCTTTTTATTGCTTGTCCGTGTATTTTAAGCAATATGTCACCACGACGAATACCCGCTTTCGCTGCAGCCCCGTCGGCTACAGATTGAACCAGTACACCACTATCAACATTTGCTCGTTTTTTCTGTTCTTTAGTTAATGTAGTAACTTCAATATTAAGCCTGTTACTTTTTGCAGTATGTGGCTTATTATTTTTCTGCGCTAATTCATCTTCTGCCGGTAGCTCAGCTATTTTTACAGTTAACCGTTTTTGTTTACCATCACGAATTATTTTAACCTTTACTCGACTGCCAATAGTTGAACGTCCTACAGCGAGCGGCAAGTCTGAAGAACGAGAGATAACACTGTTATTAAAATGCGTAATAACATCCCCCACTTCGATGCCCGCTTTTTTCGCAGGAGTATCATCCATCACACGTAACACAACAGCACCCATTGGTTTTTTCATACCAAATGATTCTGCCAGTTCCTTGTTGACATCCTGAATCAATACACCTAACCAGCCCCATCGTGCATGACCATCACTTTTTAATTGTTCAACAATATTTTTTGCTACATCGATAGGAATGGCAAATGACAGCCCCATAAACCCACCGGTACGACTATATATTTGCGAGTTAATACCAATTACTTCTCCATCCAGATTAAAAAGCGGGCCACCCGAGTTACCCGGGTTTATTGCGACATCTGTCTGAATAAACGGTACATAACTTTCACTTGGTAAAGTACGTCCTGTTGCACTAATCACTCCGACCGAAACAGAATGATCAAAACCGAAAGGAGAACCGATTGCCATGACCCATGAACCCACTTTTAAGTTTTTAGATTCACCAATTTTAACAACAGGAAGGTTATCCGCTTCAATTTTTAATAAAGCAATATCACTTCGTGGATCAGAGCCTACAACCGTAGCTTTTAATTCCCGACGATCCTTCAAACGTACAATAATTTCATCTGCATCTTTAACAACATGATGGTTTGTCACAACATAACCGTCAGAGTCAATAATAAATCCTGAACCTAAAGAGTCATTGGTTTGTCTGGTCTGAATATAAGAATTATTATTTTTTTGAGAAAAACTATTTTTATTGAATTTCTGTTGTTCAAAGAACTTTTTAAACAGTTCTCCAAAAGGACCATCTTTTGGCATACCGGGTATTTGATGTATTCCACCAACACCTTTTTTGACTATTTGAGTTGTACTTATATTAACAACCGCATCACTGTATTCTTCAACTAAATGAGTGAAATCAGGTAAGCCTGACAATCTGGCTGAAACATTAAAGCTCATAAATAAAAACAGAAAAAAACTGGTTACATTTACAAACTTTTTATTTGCCGTTATCGACATATTTTTACTCTCTTAATAAATTGACAAAATTAGAATTAATTTTTTTTAATATAATGGGCTGATAATTTTCATCTTCAAGTATAGACCCTGAAAATTTCTTTAGCTTTTGCATTCCCAGATAAAAACCCAAGGCAGCAAAAACAATCACAAACCATTCACCACCAGTAATATTTAAGGCATCAGCAAGATATTGACCAATAAATGAAAAGGCGAACAAATATAGTAAAGGTGACATATATGTCATGAAAGCCCCTTTCAACAAAGAGTTTTCATTTAATCCGACAAGTACCTCGTCTCCAACTTCTGCATTAACTTTGTTAATTGCTTTCATTGTAGAGAGTTTATTCCCCATCACTTTAGACAAAACTGACGTTCCACATCCTTTATTTGCACTACACTGTCCGCAGGCAGATTTTCGATGTGTTTCTATCCATGTCTGGTTGTTTTTAATTTCAATAACTGTTGCGTTTTCAGTGATCATAAATAATTAGTTTATTGATTAATCTGCTGTAATGAATCACCCATCATTTTCACTGTAACTTGTGGTACTTCACCAACAACAGTGACATGATACTGACCAATAGAACGACCATAAGCACTAACAGCTCCCATGGTTGAACTACCCATCAGGTTTTTACTATGCTCCATTTGCTTTTCAACAAATATAGAGATAGACGATAAACCATCTGAAAACATAAAGTGTTCGACAGGCATATTACTCATTGTCATTTTATGGTGACGCTTTACACCCGGCTTAAAACCAGCGGGGATCCTGGTCACCTTCCAGTTTATATTTTCCTGTTTTTTATGGTATGTCTTTTCATCTTTTGCTTCATACCAGGTAAATTTTTTATTTTGACTCGTTGATAATAAAAGCTTTCTTTCAATCGACTCGGGATAATTTACTTGCGTAAACATAAACTGTTCAACAATTTTGCCATTTTCACCTATCAGATGATCTTTCAGCAATAATCCTGTTTTGGCATCAATCCAGAGAGCATGTCCATACCGGTATTTATCTTTAGGGCTAATAATTAATTGTTTGGCAACTTGTCCTGCTACCATGCCATCTTCCGCGAAATGAAAACGATATGTTTTTAATAACTGAGATATTTTAAGCGGGAAGGTTGGAGGATACTCTGTCTTTGGCTGACTTTTATCAACTACAACTGATTTTTTATCGGGTAAAATACACGTTACCGTATCACCACTACGAATCACTTCCCGGCCACTACCATCAAGAGAAATCAAACGTTCATATTCGCCTTTTTTATCAACACTGTGAAAAATTTGCATTGAAGTCAGTTCATTATTTTGTCCATAAACAAAAATACCATCGTAATTCAGCATATGTGCAGCATGGTGCATTTTCGCCAGCCACTTTTCAATATCCGCTTTAGGATGATCGGCAAATGCTGAAGAGGTAACTGTAAGTAATACTAAAAATGAAACAAACTTATTTATCATTATTAACCTATTTTGCAGGCGATGAAGCAGGAACAAAACTGACAATACGCGTATATGGCATAACACCACTAACACGTACAGTGGCAGAAAATTCATTATGATTAACCAGGTAACTACTTAGTTTTGATTCAACTGCCGAGTCCAGTTTTTCACGCGTAGTAAAGCTGACTTGTCGAATTTGACCGGGCTTTATTTGTGCTGCTGTGGTTGCAGTAGCAACAACCTGAATATCATCTGAAGAATTTAATTGTGTTTGTTGCACACTAATAACAGCAAGAGTACCAACCGCAGCAGCAACCGCTAAACCTGCAGCTTGCTTCATAACATAACGCGGACTTAAACGACGCCAAAGCGGCGTAAGAATAACCGGCTCATTTTTTAATGACTGGCTCACCGCAGCAGAAACATCCAGCGCAGGAAAATCTGATAGCTGGCCTTTCATAGCATCTCGAACTAAATGATAGCGTTGCCAAACTGCCTGTAATTCACTGTCTTTAGAAAGCTGTTCGCAATATTTGTCGGCATCATGAAGCTCACCGTCCATTAAAGCAGATAATTTATCAGTTTTATCATTCATCGTTTTCACCTATTCCATCAAACTTAATTGAGTAGTGGTCCTAATTTTTCGTCGATTGTTTCTCGCGCCCTGAAAATACGTGATCTTACCGTACCGATCGGACATGACATGGTTTCAGCAATTTCTTCATAACTGAGTCCCTCAATTTCCCTTAATGTTATTGCCATCTTTAAATCTTCCGGCAATTCATCAATCGTACTAAATACCATTTCAGCAATTTCGTCCTTGAGTAGTATTCTTTCTGGAGAGGCATGTTCACGTAACCCGTCTGCGCTCGAATATTGTTCTGCTTCGGAGGCTTCAATGTCATCTTTAGGAGGACGGCGCCCCTGAGCTACAATAAAATTCTTTGCAGTATTTATCGCGATACGATAAACCCAAGTATAAAAAGCACTATCCCCGCGAAATGTTGCTAATGCACGATAGGCTTTAATAAACGTTTCCTGAGCTAAATCCTGAACCTCAGAGGGATCGCGGACATAGCGCGATAAAATATTCATCACCCGTTGCTGGTATTTAAGAACCAGCACATCAAATGCTTTTTTATCACCTTTCTGTACGCGCTCAACCAACGCTTGATCTATACTTCTTTCACCCATTCGGGTATTCCTTATCCTTCATGATTTTTAAAGGTTCCCGAACATAAAAATAGACAATAGAGTCGGGATAGAGTTCATATTCAGGCAATATTTTTCTTCTTGTCAAACAGCATATCGAATTTTGTTTCTGCAAGCTGATTTTGCCATGTTTTATTCATCCCTTATTAGGGTAGAATCATATCGGGCTACTTTATCACCTTTCATTATTACGATATAGAGAATCACGTTTTTCATGCAACATAATACAGATATTTTGATTATTGGCGGTGGAGCCGCAGGTTTAAGTCTTGCTCTTCGGCTAGCAGACTCTCACCATATCTCTTTGATTTCAAAGGGTATATTGCGAGAAGGTTCAACACTTTATGCCCAAGGTGGTGTAGCCGCTGTTCTTGATCCAAAAGACAGTATTGAATCTCACATCCAGGATACGCTCGCCGCAGGCGCCAATCTTTGTAATGAAAAAATCGTTCGCTTTACTGTTGAGCATGGTGCTGAAAATATAAAATGGTTAATTGAGCAAGGAATTAAATTTACCCGCACCAGTGACAATAAAGATTATCACCTTACGCGGGAAGGCGGCCACAGTCAGCGACGTATTATTCATGCTCAGGATGCCAGTGGTCGCGCCATTGAAACAACGCTTGAACATAAAGTTCGTACCCACCCCAATATTGAGATTTATGAACATCACAACGCAATTGATCTCATCACCAGCACAAAAATGGGCAGCAAAAACAGCAATACCTGTCTTGGTGCATATATTCTGGATCGAAAATTTAATCGTGTTGAAGTATTCCATGCTCAACATACCGTCATTGCAACAGGCGGAGCAAGTAAGGTTTATCTTTATACAACCAATCCGGATACTTCTACCGGTGATGGTATCGCCATGGCCTGGCGTGCCGGCTGTCGTGTCGCAAATATGGAGTTTAATCAATTTCATCCGACCTGCCTTTATCACTCGGATGCAAAATCATTTTTAATCACTGAAGCAGTACGGGGTGAAGGCGGAATATTACGCTTGCCTGACGGCACATCGTTTATGAAAAAGTTTGATAAACGTGCAGAACTTGCACCCAGAGACATTGTAGCCCGTGCTATCGATCATGAAATGAAACGACTGGGTTCTGAGTGTGTTTATCTTGATATTAGCCACAAACCGGCAAAATTTATAACCCGCATGTTTCCGACTATTTATGAACGTTGTCTTGAATTTGGTATCGATATCACCAAAGAACCAATCCCCGTCGTGCCAGCAGCACATTATACATGTGGTGGTGTAATGACGGACAAAAATGGTCAAACCGATATCAAACAACTTTATGCGATAGGTGAAACTGCATTTACAGGTTTACATGGCGCAAACCGAATGGCCAGTAATTCTATTCTTGAATGCCTGGTTTTTGCACAGGCCGTCAGCAAGCATATTTTACAACAAACTCCCGCTTCAATAGAAAATATTCAGCTACCAAGCTGGGATGAAAGTCGAGTGACCGACTCGGATGAAGAAGTTGTGGTAACACATAACTGGGATGAACTACGTCGTTTCATGTGGGATTATGTTGGAATTGTCAGAACCGACAAGCGTCTGCGTCGGGCTAAAAGTCGAGTAAACTTATTGCTGAAAGAAATTGATGAATACTATGGTAACTTTCGCGTCACCAGTGATTTACTGGAGCTACGTAATCTGGCCATGGTGGCAGATTTGATTATACAGTCAGCCATAGATCGTAAAGAAAGCCGCGGCTTACATTACACATTAAACCATCCAAATTTAATTGAAAATGCCAAGGCTGAAAATACGATTCTACGGCCAATGGGATTTATACCCGGAAACTAAACTCTGCACTTTAATTTACGAGAGAAAATAAAATGAATGAGTTTAATCTTTAATAATTTAATTTATGCATTTTTTTATCACAGCCTCGGGCTAATAAAGCCCGACCTACAATAAAACCTTAAACATCTGTATCGTCTGCAGTATTACTTTTTAAAAACCGTAACCGTGCACGCAACTGCCGTAATAAATCTTTCTCGGTAGAATCAGGCAATAACAAAAGGTGGTAAACCTTTTTTCTACCAAAACGATTACATGTTGAAAAATTAAGCCAAACAAGAAAATACGTAACGATACATTCACCACTTAACTTAACATCATCAATTTTTCGTTTATTAATTTCGATTGACCATTCATCTTTTGAATTCAATCTTAAAAAAGAAATTTGCTGCAACTGTGTTTTTTTAATAATCGCTAACGTCATAATGATTAAACTAATAAATAAAACCACAATAATAATGACAGGGAGTGATGTTAAAGCAAAAAGACCTAACGACGATAATAAAAAAACGGCAGCAACATAAGAATAGAATATTTTTGAAGGTTTAACTGCAAGGTCCAGCGGCATCTCGAACTTGTTTTGCAACATCAGCAACATCCTTGTCGGTTGGTATATCTTGCCCCATTAAATAGTCCAGTAAAAACTGATCCTGGCATTTTAATAATTGATGGAAAGCAATTTTTGTTTTTCTCGGTAAATCAGCATAACGTTTTTCAACAAAAGTCTCTAACATTAAATCCAGCTCCAGCATGCCACGTCGACATTGCCAGCGCAGACGTGCCTCATCCTCAGCTAAATTATTCGGAAATAACATTTAAACTAAATCCTTCACCATGAGTTTCTTAATACTATGAATGGCTTCGGTTGGATTCAAGCCTTTAGGACAAACATTGACACAATTCATAATCGAATGACAACGGAACATACGATACGGCCCGTCAAGTTCCTGTAATCGTTCGGCGGTTGCCTGATCACGACTATCAGCTAAAAAACGGTATGACTGCAGTAATGCTGCCGGGCCACGAAATTTATCCGGATTCCACCAAAAGGATGGGCATGATGTTGTGCAGCAGCCGCATAAAATACATTCGTACAAACCATCTAATTTTTCACGCTGCTCCGGTGTTTGCTTAAATTCAACTTCGGGAACGGGATCTTTAATAGTGAGATAAGGTTTAACCGCACGATAGTGATGATAAAACTGTTCCATATCAACCACTAAATCTCTAATCACCGGCATACTTGGTACAGGACGAACTTCAATAGGTTGTTTTAATTCTGAAACACGTGTTTTGCAAGCAAGACCATTGGTACCATTAATATTAACCGCATCAGAGCCACACACACCTTCACCACATGAATGACGAAAACTTAATGTCTCATCTTTTGCTTTTATTAATAATAAGGCATCACGAAGCATCATATCATCGGTGACATTCTCAAGAACAAACTCCTGCATATAAGGTTTTTTGTCTTGTTCAGGGTTATAGCGATATATTTTAAAACGCATAATTCACCTTATTAATAAACACGTGGTTTAGGAGGGAAACTTTCAACCGATATCGGTTTTAACGTTACCGGTTTATAATCCATTCGATGACCTTCTTTGTAATATAGACTATGTTTTAACCAACTAACATCATCTCTATCAGGATAGTCAATACGAGAATGTGCTCCACGACTTTCTTTTCGTTCAATGGCTGACTTTACTGTAGCAACCGCAAGATCAACCAGATTTTCAAGCTCCATCGCTTCTATGCGAGCAGTATTAAAAACTTTACTGTGATCTTGTATGCTGACATTTTTCATTCTCTGTTCAAGTTCGAGTACTTTGTCGAGTCCTTGTTGCAGTATGTCTTCAGTTCTAAATACACTACAGTAATCTTCCATCGTTTTTTGTAGCTCGGCACGTAAGTCAGCAACAGACTCACTACTATCTCCCTGTGCATTTTCCGGATTTGTCCATCGTTTTAAATGTGCTAATGCATCAGCAACACTCTCTTCATCAATGTGTCGATGATGACGGTTTTCTTTCAAATATTTTTTAATATCATTTCCTGCGGCACGACCAAACACCACAATATCAAGCAATGAATTACCGCCCAGTCGATTCGCACCATGAACCGAGACACAAGCGCATTCTCCAACAGCATATAAGCCGGGTATAGATTCTTCACCTTGATCAACCGGAACAACCACCTGACCATAACGATTCGTTGGAATACCACCCATGGTGTAATGTGCGGTTGGAAAAACAGGAATAGGTTCTTCAGCAGGATCGATATGCATAAAGGTTTTTGACATATCGCAAATTCCGGGTAAGCGTTTATAAAGCACATCTCTACCTAAATGATCCAGTTTCAACATGACATGGTCAGCATTAGGCCCGCAACCCCGACCTTCGCGTACCTCGATGGCAATCGCACGGCTCACCACATCGCGGCTTGCCAAATCTTTTGCATGTGGCGCATAACGCTCCATAAAGCGTTCACCATCTTTATTTACCAGATAGCCACCTTCACCACGCGCGCCTTCTGTTATCAGCATCCCCTTACCGGCAATACCGGTTGGGTGAAACTGGAAAAATTCCATATCTTGTAAAGGCAACCCGGCACGTAACGCCATCGCTAAACCGTCACCTGTATTTATATGTGCATTGGTATTGGTACGGAAAAGTTGCCCCGCCCCGCCTGTTGCCAGCAAAGTAGTTTTCGATTCTATTAATAAGGGTTCACCGGTTTCAATTTCTAAAACTAAAGCACCCAGAATAAAACCATCTTTATCTTTAATTAAATCAATCGCAAAATATTCATCAAAGAAATGTGTTTTAGCCCGAATATTTTGCTGATAAAGCGTATGCAAAATAGCATGACCGGTTCGATCAGCCGCAGCACAGGTACGTGCAGCCTGTTCTCCACCAAAATTCTGACTTTGTCCACCAAAAGGACGCTGATAGATTTTTCCGCTATCCATTCGACTAAAGGGAACACCCTGATGTTCCAGTTCATATACCAGATGTGATGCTGCGCGACACATATACTCAATTGCATCTTGATCACCGAGGTAGTCGCTCCCCTTAATTGTGTCATACATATGCCAATGCCAGTTATCAGGTAACACATTAGCCAAAGCAGCATTCATTCCGCCTTGTGCAGCAACAGTATGAGAACGTGTAGGAAATACTTTAGAAACTACAGCGACATGAGCATCTGCTTCAGCAAGTTGTAATGCCGAGCGCAGCCCTCCACCACCGGCTCCAATCACAAGTGTATCAAACTTACGTCGTTCTAAATTTTCAATATTCATACTTTTACCAGACTAATCACAATTAGTAATAACCAGATTGTCATCACTGTAAGAAATAATGCCAGAGCGGTTAAAAAAACAAAGCGGACACTGCTTGGCTTGACATAATCAACCAGAATATCGCGTACACCAACCCATGCATGCACAAAAAGACAAAGATAAAAAATGATCGTGCTAATTAAAATAACGGGATGGGAAAAAAAGCTATACCATGTTTCATAATTAACTGGATATTTTATCACTAGCCAAATAATTAAAGATAAGGAATATACGGCGATGTAAACTGCTGTGAGTCGTTGTAGTAACCAGGCCCGCATGCCTTGTGCTTGCAAACTCATAGTATCCAAACCCCGCTAATAACGAGTGTCACAATAACAGCAGCAAAAACAACAAACCACGCTGATTTACGAGCAAGTGACAAAGAGATTCCGATATTTTGATCTATGAGTAAAAAACGAAAACCGGCAAACAGATGGTGAACGAAAGACCATATTAACAAGACTAAAGCCATCTTTATAAACGGAGATGAAAGCCAGACCAGCATATCTGCAAAGCCACTTTGGCTACTTAGTGAAAGTTGAAACAGGTATAAGCTAACGGGAATTGAGAGAAATAAAATTAAACCACTTAAACGATGGTTAATTGAAGCAACCCCCGTAATAGGTAAGCGAATTTTTAACAAATTTAAATACTTTGGCCTACTATCTTTTGTTTTCATACAAATCCTGAGGTTATTGATTTACAAGATTAGTTCTATAATATTAAAAATAGTTCATTTTAAGATGTGCAACTGTACGGTATAATCCATCCCACACTTAAGGTGGGTTTATCTTTCAACAAGATTAAACGCATTACTCTATTGATACAGCAAACAGCAATAAGTTTCAAATAATAAATTTCACAGGTTAAATATGAATACTCAATGGGAAAAATTTCTCTTAAGCAATAACGCAACAATAGAGAACAACACTGTCGAAAAATTTACACTCTCGACAGATGAAGAACAATCTGCTTTTGATAATATGGTGCTTGCTGATCTCAGTCATTACTCATTAATCGAAGCGAGTGGTGATGATGTTGTCGATTTTTTACAGGGTCAGCTTACCAATGATATTAAACTTGTCACTGAACATTTAGGTCAACTTAGTGCCTACTGTAACCCTAAAGGCCGTATTCTGGCTAACTTTAGAATATTTAAAATTGAAAATAGTTATTTTTTACGATTGCGCTCAGATATTTGTGAAGCAACATTAAAACGACTTCGTATGTTTGTTATGCGTAGTAAAGTTAATTTAACAGATCGCAGCGATGATTTATCCCGTATAGGTATTGCAGGATTAAATGCAACAAAACATCTTACTGCAATATTCAAAAAGCTACCAGAACACACGGATGAAGCAAACACCGAAAACGGAATCACTCTTATCAAATTAGCTGGAAAACTGCCTCGCTATGAAGCTCATGGTTCTACTGACAACATTATAGAATTATGGCAAAAGTTACAAAATGATGCAGCGGCCATCGGTCAAAATAGCTGGAATTTACTAACAATACGTGCCGCTATTCCAGAAGTTGTTACTGAAACAGTAGAAGCTTTTGTCCCGCAAATGGTTAATCTGCAAGCCATCAACAGCCTTAGTTTTACCAAAGGCTGCTACCCCGGTCAGGAAGTTGTCGCCCGCATGCATTATCTGGGAAAGCTTAAACGCCGACTTTATATCGGTTATGTTAATAGTGATGAGTTGCCTATGCCTGGTCAGGCAATTATGACTGGTGATGAAAAAGAACAAAAAGCAGGACAAATTGTCTCGGCAAGCTGGTCAAAAGATAAACAAATTGAATTTTTAGCCGTATTGCAAATTGAAAAAGCGGAAAATGAGACCTTACATATTGGTGATAATACAGGGCCGGTAATACAGCTGGCAGATCTGCCATATAAGCTGGAAAAAGAAGAAAAAGAATAAATAAAATTTAAAGTTTTCAGAATAATGCCGATAATAATTCTATAACAATAGATAAGGATAATAAAATGGATGCCGCTGCTGAAGAAAAATTCCTCGATAAATTATTAGAGGATTTGGAGAATGATAAACTTGTTCTTCCCACACTTCCTGAAGTTGCCCTTAAAGTTCGAGATACACTGGAGGATGAAAATTCTTCTTTAATTGATGTTGCAAAGATTATTACCAGTGATGCAGCACTTTCAGCTCGTATGATTCAGGTATCAAATAGCCCATTACTTCGCGCTGCGAACCCTATCGAAACAGTTGAAGCTGCTGTTACACGTATGGGCAGTAATATGATCCGTAATCTTGTTACCAGCATGGTGATGGAACAAATGTTTCAGGCCACATCTGATGTAACCGATAAACGCTTACGTAAAATATGGGAACATTCAACCGAAGTTGCTGCCATATCACATGCTCTAGCCAGTCAATTTACCAAACTTCAACCCGATCAAGCCATGTTAGCAGGGCTCGTTCACGACATTGGCACCCTTCCCATTTTAAGCCGTGCAGAAGATTACCCCGATTTAATTGATGATGAAGCGACCCTTGATCGGATCATTGATACTGTACATACCACTATTGGTGCCGAGATTTTACGCAAATGGAATTTTCCGGATGAACTTATCAGCGTGGCTGAAGATCATGAGGACTTAACTCGAAATTCTGAAAATGGACCAGATTATGTTGATGTCGTTATCGTTGCTAACCTGCAAAGTCTAATTGACAGTAACCATCGCCATACAAATGTAGACTGGGCAACGGTTCCTGCATTTGACAAACTCGGGCTTCAGTCTGATGTTAGTGTCGTTGATATGGATGAAACAAATGTAAATATTGAAGCAGCAAGAGCGGCTCTTACTTAACCTGTAATTTACTTCTGTCAAAAGTATTCTTAAAGAGTGCTTTTTTTTATTTTAAGAGCGGAAAATATAAATTGAAAACCGTTCCCTTATTTATATTTGATTCAAAATCAATATAACCTTTATTTAATTTAACCAAACCATAAACAATTGCCAGCCCCATACCTGAACCATCACCAAAATCCTTCGTCGTAAAGAAGGGATCGAAAATATGTGGCTTAATATTTTCATCAATACCAAGACCTGTATCAGACACTGATAAATGAACGTAGTTCTCATCAGAAGACAGATCTCCTGCTTCCAGTTCTGCTTTAACAGGAAGCCTGGATACCTTTGTACTTAAAACAATTGTTCCTTGCGCTTGAATGGCTTCATTCGCATTGCCGACAAGATTCATGATGATTTCTATAAAATCATCTTCATTTAATAACACTAATGGTAACTGCTTTGCTAATGAAAATTTAACATCAATTAAATCTTTTACACATTCTTCTACTTGGTCATGTATTTTTAAAATAACATCATTAATATTTATGCCACCAACTCGCTCACTAATCCCTTTGTATCGAGAAAAAACAAGCAACTTGTGAGTAAGATCAATACATTTTTCAGAAGCTTTTTCGACATGCTTAATCCATTCTAATGATTCTTTATTATTAGCATATTTGTCCGAAAGAAGATTTAAGAAACCTCGCACAACACTTAAATTATTGTTAAATTCATGAGCAATGCCACCCGTTAAAGTGCTTATGGCCATCATTTTATTTTTTTGATGTAAAATCTCCTGAATTTTATCTCGTTCCTGCTTATTCTTTGACAGCAAGTTTTTTACAAAACGATATATCAATATTGTAAAAAACAATATTGATAGTAATAATCCCCAGCTTATATCCTTATATTGAAACTGCTTACTAATCTCCAAACCAAAACCTGATTTGCTTTCTTTAGGTTTTATTTCAGAAACAAATACGGGCAAAAAACGATTCTTTTTAAAATCTTTAAATAAAAAATAACCGGCACTATCGTCCTTTGATTTATCACTGTGATAAATCAAAACCCCGAGAGACTCACCCATTTTTTTTGTATTCAAAATAAAGGAATCAGCTGTAACAACAATAACAGTCACATAAATTTTTTCTGCTTTAGCACTTAAAGGCTCAACCTTTTTAAGCATAATAAAGGCTTTCTCACCCTCAATAAGATTAAAAGGCAAACTGGTCTGATATCCGCCATCATTTAAAGTTTTTTCAAGAGCTACGCCTAAAAGATCACATGTCTTTAAATCCAGACCAAGCACTTTTTGAGAAGCTTTAGAGATGGGATAAAGATAAGTTAACGGAAAATATTGATCAGATGATGGTAAATTTTGCCATTTTCTTTTCTCTGAGTAATCAAACGATTTTACATCAAAGTTTTTGTCGCCTTTTTTTCTCTGCTGTAAAATAAAAGATGATAAATTATCTTTTTTAATACCTTCAGCTACTTCGAGCATATAAACATGAGGGAAACGTGACTTTATTTTTTCTGCATAACGATTCAGCATATATTCGTTAATTCCGCCTGCTCCGGCAATAAATGCAGATAACCCTTCTAAGATAGCCTCGTTTTGATTGATATAAAATTCAAATTGATTATGTAATATTGCAATATCATCCGTGAATTTTTTTTCAAATCGTCGATAGTCAGACACAAAAACCAAGCTAACCGCGAGTAAAAATATTAAAAATAGCGTCAAGAAAAGATACGGAAAGCGATATTTATAGCATTCCATTCTAAAAACAGAAGTATTTTGATGAGAGTCCATAGTCATATAACTATGAATAATGACACAAATTCATAAAAAACTAACTATAGGGAACTCCCTAATATATTAAAAAAATGTGTATATAATGAGTTTACTAGCTACTAATGAAGTACTTAAGATACATCTTTAATAAAGATGGTTCATCTAGTATGACCCTAAGCCTAATCTTCGATTAAGCTTCTGGCCTCACTTATAAACCGCTGTGCGGTTTGTCTAGTACACCCCTAACCACAATCTACGATTGTGTTTCTGGGCTCACTTATAAAGCTCTTCGAGCTTTGCCGAGTACTCCCCTAATCTTAATCTTCGATTAAGCTTCTGGGCTCACTTAAGAACCACCTTTTATAAAGGTGTTTCGTCTAGTACACCCCTAACCACAATCTACGATTGTGTTTCTGGGCGCATATGTGGGAAAAGGAGGACGTCGCGGATTGACGGTGAATCGGTAAATAACATAACTAACCGGTCGATACCGATACCTTCACCCGCAGTAGGTGGCATACCATGCTCAAGTGCAGTGATGTAATCTTCATCAAAGAACATGGCTTCATCATCACCGGCTTCTTTTTCCTCTACCTGTGCTTTAAAGCGTTCAGCCTGATCTTCTGCATCATTAAGCTCGGAGAAGCCATTGGCAATTTCACGTCCACCGACAAAAAATTCAAAACGATCTGTCACAAAAGGATCATCATCATTGCGACGAGCAAGAGGCGAAACTTCGGTTGGATAAGCGGTAATAAAGGTAGGATTCATTAAACGATGCTCAACAGTTTTCTCAAATATTTCAATTTGAACTTTTCCCAAGCCATAACCGTCTTTAAGTGGAATACCAAGGCGAGTGGCAATAGCTCTGGCCTGAACCTCATCATCCAGTTCTTCCTCTGTAACATCATCGTTAAAGTGAAGAATAGATTCTTTAATCGTCATTCGATCAAAAGGTTTACCAAAGTCATAAACATCACCTTGGTAATCAATTTTAGTTTTACCAACAACATTCTCGGCAATTGAACGCAGCATTTCTTCTGTTATATCCATAAGATCTTTGTAATCAGCATAGGCTTCATAAAATTCAATCATGGTAAATTCAGGATTATGTCGTGTTGACAAGCCTTCATTACGGAAGTTACGGTTAATCTCAAACACACGTTCAAAACCACCCACGACTAAGCGTTTTAAATATAACTCAGGCGCAATCCGTAAAAACAAATCCATATCGAGTGCATTATGATAAGTAGTAAATGGACGCGCAGTTGCCCCCCCCGGAATCACCTGCATCATTGGTGTTTCAACTTCCAGAAAATCTTTTTTCGTTAAGAACTCACGAATATGAGCAACAATTTTTGAACGCATAACAAAAGTATTACGCGACTCTTCATTCATAATTAAATCAAGATAACGTTGACGATAGCGGGTTTCCTGATCAGTAACACCTTTAAATTTTTCAGGTAATGGACGTAATGATTTAGTCAATAAACGAATACTGTCTAACTTAACCGACAATTCACCTTTATTTGTTTTCATTAAGACACCTTCACCACCGATGATGTCTCCAATATCCCATTTTTTAAATTGCTCGTTATAAACACCTTCCGGCAAGTCATCACGCGCAACATAAAACTGAATCCGGCCGGACATATCCTGAACCGTGGCAAAACTTGCTTTACCCATAACACGTTTCAACATCATACGGCCGGCAACACTAACCCTAATATTTAAAGCAGCAATTTCATCTTTTTCTTTATCACCATATTCTGCCTGTAATTCCCCTGCCATCACATTACGACGAAAATCATTCGGGAATGTTGCACCATCAGCTTCACGGATACCGGCCAATTTCTGACGGCGTTCAGCGATGAGTTTGTTTTCGTCTACGGGTTGTTGTTCATTATTATCTGACATTATCTTTCTCTATTAATAAATGTTTAGCCACAAAGAACACCAAATACACAAAGAGTAGTAACTTAAATTTCTTTTTGTACTTGCTGCCCTTAGTGACGAATATTTTATAAGCCGCTTTTCAGGCTAGCTTCGATAAACATATTTAATCCACCATCAAGCACAGCCTGAGTATTACTGGTTTCAACATTGGTGCGCAAATCTTTTATTCTGGACTGATCTAATACATAAGAACGGATTTGGCTGCCCCAGCCAATATCGGTTTTACTCTCTTCCAGCACCTGTTTTTCTGCATTTTGCTTTTGTAATTCAAACTCATAAAGTTTGGATTTAAGTTGCTTCATCGCATTATCTTTATTTTGATGTTGCGAGCGACCGCTTTGGCACTGTACCACGATCCCTGTGGGTTCATGTGTTAAGCGTACAGCGGAATCGGTTTTATTCACATGTTGTCCGCCAGCACCACTAGCGCGGTATGTATCAATCCTTAAATCGGCAGGATTAATTTCAATTTCAATATTATCATCGACTTCTGGTGAAACAAAAACAGAAGCAAATGAAGTATGACGTCGATTACCGGAATCAAAAGGAGACTTTCGTACTAAACGGTGCACCCCTGTTTCGGTACGCAACCAACCGAATGCATATTCCCCGGTAAACTTAATCGTTGCACTTTTAATCCCCGCCACCTCACCTGATGACACTTCAACTAGCTCTGTGGTAAAACCGTTACTCTCTCCCCAGCGCAGATACATACGCAAGATCATTTCTGCCCAATCTTGTGCTTCCGTGCCACCAGAGCCCGATTGAATATCTAAAAAAGCATTATTTGCATCCATTGGGCCGGAAAACATACGTTGGAATTCGAGTTGTTCCAGAGATTTTTCTTTGCCATCCAGTTCTGCTTCTACAGACTCTACAGTATCAATATCATCTTCTTCTGCAGCAAGTTCAAGCAATTCAGCCGCATCCACTAAACTGGTATCTAGCTCATCGATAATATGAACAATTTTTTCTAACTGTACTCGCTCTCGGCCTAATTCCTGAGCTCGCTCGGGCTTATCCCAAACATCAGGCTCTTCGAGTTCCCGAATAACTTCGGCTAATTGTTCTTGTTTGGCTTCATAGTCAAAGATACCCCCTCAGGATATCGGTACGCTCCTGAAAGTCTTTGATTCGTGTTTTAATTGGATTAATTTCCAACATATTGAAATCCTTAAAAATAAAGGCTGGATTCTACACTAATTGTCATTGCGAGAGAACAAAGTGACTACGGCAATCTCCCAAAAAATACTGCATATCTGTGCGGGATTCGAAAAGGATCGAGGGAAAAGAGAGAGCTGCGTCGGCTTGAAAGCCAACCTACATTAAGAGCTCGACTTTTGTAGGTCGGCGTTTAGGCCGACGCTGTGCTATATAAAAAGTTACAAATACTATCGTTTACAAAAATTCAACAAGGTTCAATATAATCAATCATTAACTGTAAATTCTTATTACCTCGAAATACATTCACATCTAAACGATAAGCCACTTTCACGTTTTTTACCTGATCTGGCCAGTCTTCATCTGTCACATTAAAAGCAATAGCATCAATGTCTAATTGAGAGCCAACAGGCTGTAATGAAAGTTTTAAATGTTTCTCTCCAACAATACGCTTACTAAGCACATTAAATTCACCATCAAATACAGGTTCCTGAAATGTTTGCCCCCAGGGACCGGCAAAACGCAGTTCTTCTGCTGTCGCCATACTAAATTCCGGCTCCAGTAATTCCCCGTCACTCAAAATCACACCCTGCAAATCAGACTCAGCTAAATGACGCCGGACTTCCTCATCAAAGGACTGTGTAAATAAATCATAATCCGACTCCGCTATCGTTAACCCAGCAGCCATGGCATGACCACCAAATTTAGAAATTAACTGAGGATGCTTTGTCGCCACAGTATCGAGCGCATCACGTAAATGAAACCCTTTAATTGAACGACCAGAACCTTTTAATAAATTATTCTCGGTCTTTGCAAAAACAATAACCGGACGATGCCACTGATCTTTTATCCGAGAAGCAATAATCCCTACTACACCTTCATGAAAGTCTTCGTTATAGAGACACAAACCATACGGAAGACTCTGATTTTCATCAAAATTCATTTTTTTCAATATTGTCATTGCCTGCTGTTTCATATCAGCTTCAATATCACGTCGAGCGTAATTAATTTCATCCAGCTGTTGCGCCATAGCATGTGCTTCTGGGATATTTTCACTTAATAAACAATTTATGCCCAACGACATATCATCCAGTCGTCCTGCCGCATTTAATCTTGGTGCAATAGCAAAACCAAAGTCACTGGCAATCAAACGTTCGGCATCGCGTCCAGCAATATCTATTAATGCTTTAATACCGGCACACACTTTACCTGAACGAATCCGTGCCAGCCCTTGCGATACAAAAATACGATTATTGAAATCAAGCGGAACAACATCCGCGACCGTACCTAATGCGACTAAATCTAATAGCTCCGCAAAATTAGGTTCATTTATATTCTGTTCTGCAAACCACTGCTGTTCCCGAAGTAAAGCACGAACCGCCAACATGACATAAAAAATCACCCCCACACCGGCAAGCATTTTGCTTTTAAACTGACACTCTGGCTGATTAGGATTAACAATGGCATCAGCATTGGGTAAAGTCGCAGCAGGTAAATGGTGATCGGTAATAACAACTTGCAGGTTATGCTCTTTCGCTGTTTTGACTCCTTTCAGACTCGATATTCCATTATCGACCGTTATAATAACATCAGGATTAAACTGCTCAACAGCGACATCAACAATCTCCGGAGTAAGACCATAACCATACTCAAAACGGTTAGGAACAAGAAAATCTACCTGTTGTGCGCCCATACTACGCAATGCTTTTACCGCCACGGTTGTACTGGTTGCCCCGTCAACATCAAAGTCACCCACAATAACAATTCTTAATTGATTTTTAACGGCCTCACTAATGAGTTTCGCCGCCTCAGAAATTCCTTTCAATTTGTTATAAGGTAATAACTGACTCATTGAATAGTTAAGTTCTGAATCTGATTGTATATTTCGATTTGCATACACCCGATTTAAAACAGAAGAAAAACAGGTAACATTTTCCTGTTTACGAGTAATACGTTGAATAGATTTATTCATATCTAAAACCTGAAAAAGGTTTAACCCGCTTCCACCAGCGACGTAAATATTTTTTAGTCACTGTAAAGCTACCTTTATCTGTTAATATTTTTATTTTATTAATCCTGCCATCAAGTAACATATTATTAAATGTTACTAAAAAGTTTTTTTCTATCTCGTTTAACACTTTAACAAATGAATATAAGTCACGATTTCTAACATGTTCCGTCAACTGTTCAAGTATAAAAACACTACCTGAATGAATATGCTGCTGTATTTTTTCATTTACTGGAAGTACATCAAAACCACAATGGTAACCAACACCGGAATAAATCAGGTTGTTTGTTATGATTTTGTCATAACTAGAATTTAGTTTATTCTCCGGTAAAAATCCGCCTCCCCATAACCAGAGACTATTAATGGTTAAGATGTTTCTTGAGTCTCTTTCAAAGTTAATATTTGAACCATGCAACAACATTTGTAATTCATTTATGATTTTATGCCAATAGTTCGCATCCTCACCTGTTGCCGAATATTCATTTATATCACCACCTAATACCTTTTCTAATGGCGTCGTCTTAAAGCTAGCAGGCTTATCAAGTCGTAAGTACCAGCGATGCGGAGCAAAACTATAAAGTTGCCATGGCTCATCAATAAAATGTTTATTAATTAAAGAAACCAGTGTATCTGCTTCAGCTTGGGTTAAATTAAGCTCTTCATGTGCCGTTAATATTGCCGTATCACGATCAGCCTGTAAGTTAATCGGATCTGCCCGTAGCCAGTATGAAGATTTATTTATTTCTATTTCACTCTGCATTTCTGCCAGCAGTGATAATGCGGCAAAAGGTTTTTCTTTATTGTCATATTCGTCTAACCCTAACTCGGAAAAAATCAGATCATCCTGATTATTACTTGCTTCAAACATTCCTCGTGTAAGCCATTTTTCCAGGACAGGCAATTTTATTTTAGGCAACTGGGATATTTCTTCAGCAGACAAGCCTGAAAGAATTGACTGAAAGCCAAATAAATCGGGAATAAAAAGTGTCAGAGTTGAATCACTTGGCACGGCAAATAATCTCAATATATAAGAAGTTATGGACAAATCATGGTGTCGGAGTCAAATTGCAAAGCTATGCAATTTGACTCCGTCCCCTAGTTGATGATGCAACCATAGATTCCGGCTAAAAGCATGCCGGAATGACGAGCGGTTTTGATTTTAGTTTTTATTTATAGCTAAACATACTAAAAAGTTCTAATGTTTTTTCTAGCAATGCAAAAACAAAATTTAAAAATTGAGTTAGCATTAGCAAATGAGCATTCTAAATTTTTTAAAACGCCACTAGAGAGCATGTCAGGAATTCTAAAAAGTTTCTGACGTCTCACCTAGCAAGGCGAAAAGATTTTTCAAAAACGGAGTTGGCAATAAGCCAATGAGTATTTTGAAAAATCTTTTTAACGCTGCTAGGTGAGACGTCAGGAAGTTTTTTACATGTTGTCTAGGATTGCTTTACGTACATCTTCTAACGTCGCAGGTACATTAATCAACGGACGAGTACTTTGCTCAATTGCTGTATCAGGATCTTTCAAACCATGCCCTGTTAATGTACAAACAATTTTACTACCTTCAGGAATCTTGCCAGATTTAATGTCCATCATCGCACCCGCTAAAGAAGTTGCTGAGGCAGGTTCACAGAAGATACCTTCTTTTTCTGCTAATAATTTTTGCGCTGCTAAAATCACTTCATCGGTACATTCATCGAACCAGCCATTAGATTCTTCTTTAACAACCCAGGCCTTATCCCAGCTTTGTGGATGACCAATACGAATAGCTGTTGCCACAGTATCAGGATCATCAACCATTTCACCACGCATAAACGGTGCTGAACCAGCGGCTTGATAACCCACCATACGCGGGCGAGAATTTACAATACCATTTTCATGGTATTCACTATAACCCATCCAATGTGCAGTAATGTTTCCTGCGTTACCCACCGGAATACAATGAAAATCTGGTGCAAAACCTAACTCTTCAACAATTTCAAACGCGGCTGTTTTTTGACCTTGTAAACGGTATGGGTTGATTGAATTTACAATCGTGACAGGAGCATCTTTACCAACCTGTTTAACCAGTTCCATACCTGCATCAAAGTTACCTTTAATCTGGATAACAACGGCACCGTGCATCATCGCTTGTGCTAATTTACCTAACGCAATTTTACCTTCTGGAATTAAAACAAATGCGGTTATACCTGCACGAGCGGCATAAGCCGCTGCTGCTGCTGATGTGTTACCGGTCGAAGCACAAATAATCGCTTTACTGCCTTCTTCAACCGCTTTGGTTACAGCCATGGTCATACCACGGTCTTTAAAAGAGCCGGTTGGATTCAAACCTTCGTACTTGATATAAATATCAATATCTTTTCCTAATTCTTTAGGGATATTATTCAAGCGAATAAGAGGTGTATTACCTTCACCTAAACTAATTAAACGAGTGTCATCACTCACGGGTAAACGATCACGATAGCGATCAATCAGGCCGGTATAACGATTACGAAAAGGCATTAGATGCTCCTTAAAATATACTTAACAGTTAAACGCAAAGAATGCGGAGGTGTAAAGTTCGCAAAGAAAAATTTATAAACTTTGCCTTCATTACTCCTCGCATTCTCTGCGTTAAATGACTTAATTTAGCTAGCCTCGAGGCTTTCCATACGAATGCGTACAACTTCACCCGTAATAGTACTTAATGATTCAATTTTATGAATCGCTTCATTCATTTGTTTTTCTACTACGGTATGCGTCAACATAATTACGTTCGCTTCAGAAGAATCACCTTCAGGCTCTTTTTGAATAATGGCTTCAATACTAATGCCTTTATCACCTAAAATACGAGTAACATCTGCGAGCACACCCGGCTCATCTTTTGCCTGCATACGTAAGTAATAAGCTGTTTCAACCTCTTCCATTTTTAAAATAGGCAAGTCAGATAAACTATCCGGCTGGAAGGCTAAATGAGGTACACGATTTTCCGGATCTGACGTTAATACTCGAACAACATCAACGATATCGGCAACAACAGCAGATGCTGTCGGTTCATCACCTGCGCCTGCACCATAGTATAAAGTTGGGCCTACGGCATCCCCTTGTACTAATACCGCATTCATCACACCATCAACATTTGCAATTAAACGGCGTTCAGGAATTAAAGTGGGATGAACACGCAACTCAACCCCTTTATCAGTACGACGAGACACACCTAAGTGTTTAATGCGATAACCTAACTCTTCTGCATAGGTCACGTCTTCACGAGTGATTTTTGTAATGCCTTCAGTAAATGCTTTTTCAAACTGCAAAGGAATACCAAATGCGATGGAAGCAAGTATAGTTAGCTTATGCGCCGCATCAATCCCTTCAACATCAAATTCAGGATCCGCTTCTGCATAACCTAATTCTTGCGCTTCTTTTAGAACATCATCAAAGTCACGCCCTTTATCGCGCATTTCTGTCAGAATAAAATTACCCGTACCGTTAATGATACCGGCTAACCATTCTATCTGGTTTCCAGCCAAGCCTTCACGAATAGCTTTAATAATAGGAATACCACCGGCAACCGCCGCTTCAAAAGCGACAATAACGCCTTTTGCCTGAGCTGCAGCAAATATTTTATTACCATGTTTTGCGATTAAGGCTTTATTAGCCGTTACAACATGTTTGCCGTTTTCAATGGCTCGCATCACTAAATCAAGTGCTAAACTATCACCACCAATCAACTCAATAACAATTTGAACTTCAGGATCTTCAACAACGTCTTGTGGTGTTGTTGTAACAGTAATACCTTCTGTGGAACAAATGCGCGGCTTATTTAAATCACGTGCAGCGGCATGAGTCACGACAATTCCGCGACCTGCGCGACGCGCAATTTCTTCTGCGTTACGTTGTAAAACATTAACCGTACCGCCGCCGACAGTACCTAATCCAAGTAAACCAACTTTAACCGGATCCACTATTTATTCCTCTGTTTATTAGATGCCGTTATCTCAAACATCGAGATTTCTAACATCAAGATTATATTTTTTAAACATATCTCTTATACCGCGAACGGCTTGTCGAGTACGATGCTCATTTTCAATTAAACCAAAACGAACATGATCATCACCGTAATCACCAAAACCAATCCCCGGTGAAACAGCCACTTTCGCTTCTTTTAACAATAACTTTGAAAACTCTAACGAGCCCATTTCTTTAAATTCATCTGGAATAGGTGCCCACACAAACATCGTTGCTTTAGGCTTTTCAACTTCCCAGCCGATTGCATTTAAACCATCACACAACACATCGCGACGGCTTTGATACATATCACAAATTTCTTTAACGCATTCCTGGGGACCTTCCAGCGCAGCAATGGCTGCAACCTGAATCGGCGTAAACATACCGTAATCAAGATAAGACTTCATACGCGCTAAAGCGGCTACTAAAATAGAATTACCGACCATAAAGCCAACACGCCAACCGGGCATATTGTAACTTTTTGATAGCGAGTAAAATTCAACAGCAACTTCTTTAGCACCTTCTACTTCTAAAATTGAGGGGGCTTTATAGCCATCAAAGACAATATCAGCGTAGGCAATATCATGAACAACCCAAATTTCATGCTCTTTGGCAATTTTAACGACTTTCTCAAAGAAATCGAGCTCAACACATTGGGTAGTTGGGTTACCGGGAAAATTCAAAACCAGCATTTTTGGTTTTGGCCATGAATCTTTAATCGCTTTTTCTAATTCTTCAAAAAAATCACTTCCCGGAACAAGAGGTACATGACGAATATCTGCTCCAGCAATCACAAAACCATAAGGATGAATGGGATAGGACGGATTAGGAACCAATACTGCGTCCCCCGGCCCTACTGTTGCCATGGCCAAATGGGCCAGACCTTCTTTAGAGCCAATAGTGACGATAGCTTCTGATTCAGGATCCAGATCCACATCAAATCGAGACTTATACCAGTTACAAATAGCTCGGCGAAGACGAGGAATACCTCGAGATAGTGAATAACGATGGGTATCGGGACGCTGAGCAACCTCAACCAGTTTATCCACAATGTGCTGTGGTGTAGGCTGATCCGGATTACCCATACCAAAATCAATGATATCTTCACCACGGGCACGGGCTTCAGCCTTTAATTCATTGACGATATTAAAGACATAAGGCGGTAATCGTTTAATTCTAGGAAAATCTTCTATCAAGGGGATATATCCAGTTCGAAATTATCATTATTGCGGCTAAAGTAGGCCATATTCTATCAGGTGAGAAAAGTCTACTCCACCCATTTCATCCCATAAAACAAAGGCTGGTAACATTACGGTTGATTAGGCACACTGTCAATGACAGATCTCTGTAAAAACGACGTAATAACTCAACATTTAAAGGAAAACACACTGTGAAATTTGTACTTGAGACAGGGATAAATATTCTCATTCATGGTTACGAAACAGGAATGGTCACCATTACAGGAATCAGTGCCGATCATCCAGAAATAAAATCTGGGGTGATTGATGAATGGGATGCGGATAATCACCTTGGCATACTTCGAAAAAGTGCTGTGATAAGAGCCGATGGCAGCGTAAAAGCCTGGACACCACAAAATAATGATGAATTTCAACCAGAGCATTATGTTGAATTCACGCAAGATACCCCTGAAATTATTTTACTCGGTACAGGGCAACAATTGCGTTTCCCTCCTCAGGATTGTTTAACCGAATTACAGAAAAACAATATTGGTTATGAAGTGATGGACACCGCAGCAGCATGCCGTACTTTTAACGTGTTAGCCGCAGAAGGAAGAGATGTTGTTTTAGCGATGTTGATGATTGAAGATAGTTAGTCAAAAATCCCGGCTAAATCCAGCACCATCAATACCAGTAAAATTCCAACAGAAGTCATAAGTAACCAATAAACAATAAATGCTAAAACTCGATCAAATTTACTCGTGTTTTTATACAGCAGATCAACATCGGCATATAAACCTGACAAAGGAGAGCTCTTTAATTTTTGAGCCCAAGTCTTTGGTATTGCAAGTGCTTGAGCAGTGTTTAGTATATCCCAACCACTGGCAAATTCAGTCCCAAGCGCATTTTTTGTTTCAGGATTTTTTCTAAGTTTTCGTACTGTAATTTGACCAAACATGACAAACAAGATTAAACCAATCAGCATAATCAAGCTTGATATAGCTAACATCATTGAAAAAACACTCATAATTAATATAACCAATCCATTAAACTGTCATACCAATTTCCACTATTATTTTTAAGTTGATTATTCGTCCAAATAGAAGCGCCTGCTGCAACTCCAGCTACAGCAATGCCACCTACGATTAAACCAACCCAGCCTATCGGGGTAGCCACCATTAAAAAACCAAGAGCAGCTGTACCAGCATTTAGAGTAACAACTCCTGCAGTAGCACTGGTCGCAAAACTCATTGACTCAATAAACAATTCCCGCTCCCAATTTTCTCCAGCAGTATAACTATTGTGTATATTTCCAGCTCGACTTGCAAAATCAATCACAGCTAAACCATTACCTAATAATTTAGCACTCATACCAAAACGCCTTAACTGACTGGCTTGTACTTGACTAGTGATATCTAACTTAACAGCTGTTCGACTACTTCTTGCGATATTCATTCCGCGATTGATATTGGTTAAAGGCGTTCCTTTTTGACTGGCTTTTATCCCGGCAGATACCGATCGAAGCTCATGCTTAAAACCTATTTGCATTTTATCAAAAGCACGAGCTACGTTTTGTTTTGCCAATGTTTTAGATGCGCCGCCTGTTTTCATCACATCACGGTACATCATTAATGCGCTTTGATAATTTCTCACCGAATCGGTAAAGCTCGCCAATCGATTAGTATAAAGACTACTAGATGAGCCCATTATGCCAATTCCAGCATTTTTTAATTTATCCGTCACATCTGCAAGAGCCAATGTATTATCTGCACCATAACAAAGCGACATATTAGTAATTTCTTTGGTCACCGGAGCCTGACTAAACTGAGTAAGAATAGCTAAATCTTCTGCTGAAGGTGTCGCATCTGAAGCTAGATAGGGGTGGTATGCATTTAAACTGTCAGGATTCATACAACCTATACCCGTAATGGTATCGGCTGTCGTACCTAATGAATTTTGTAATGATCTTGAAGACGTTGGTGAACTACAGAGTAAGACTTGTGGCATTTTATTCCCTTTTATAGACGTAATTTTCCTTAATTTGAGTGATAAATCTACCAGTTCTGTGGGTTTGTGTCCATTGTAGAGGCAGAAGATGCCTTATATTTGTTAGACCAAATCAAATATAAGTGATATATTAGCTCTTGTGACAAACGGACTTGGTTAATTATAAGCTATTGATTTCAAACAATATATTTAGTGGCAGAAATGGATTTCAAGCAAACTTTTAAAGCAATACCCCCCCTTCTTACTTTCGTTGGCCTGACCTTTTGTCTTCTTTTCAGCCAGTCATCTATAGCAGCGGTATCGAACGACGAAATACAATATCTCGAGCGTGATTTTCAAACTGTCAGCAACAAATTATACGTTTCATTATCAAAAACATTATCGCAATGCCGTTCACATACCGCTTCACTGAAGCGGCTTAATTTGCAGATAGAAAAACTGTCGCAGGAAAATAAAAATATTATTGCGATTTGTTTAATTCAAAATAATTTGCCATTAATTAAGAAAAATATTGATAGCAAAGAAGTTTTTCCGATATTTCAATTTTTACTAGATGTAAATAATTTTTTATTTGCGAATAAACTCTATGCCCTTGTCAAAGATGAAGGTGATAAAACCCTACTATCAAACTATTCCTATATGTATGCCCGTTATTATTTAAAGCGTAATAAATGGAAAAAAGTGCTGGCTTATACCAAAGGTATTTATAATGATTTAGCCGCAGAAGATGCAAACTTTGCACGCTTAATAACGGGGATCGCATTACAAAAAACGAAAAAACACAGAACAGCAATAAAAATATATTCAATGATTCCTCAGCAATCGAAATATTATGCTGAAGCAAAATTAAATACGGCTATTGCTTATATAAGACAAGACTGGTGGACTGATGCACATATTGCGATCAATGACATTATTAAGAGCAAAAAAGTAAAAACAAATAAAGAAATGATTAATCGGCTTTATTTAGTATTAGGGTATTCATTATTAAATAAAGAGTTCTATCGGGATTCCAGAGAAGCGTTTAGAAATATAGAAATTGATAGCATTTATTTTAATAAAGCATTATTAGGAATAGCGCTGACAGCAACTAATCAGGAAGATTATATTGGTGCACTGAATGCCATTAATATTTTAAATTCCAAAAAGATGCCAGACCTATCAGTTGATGAGTCATACTTATTGTTGCCATATACCTATGAAAAACTAAATCAAAATATGACCGCGTCGGCAAGTTATACGGCCGCACAAAAATATTATGAAAACAGAATAAAAAACATCAGCCTCATACAAAATAAAAAGCAATACGGAATTAGCGCAAAGGATATTATTTCGAATAACAATTATCTAAAGCTAGAAAATAACATTGTTGACTTCACTAAACATTACCCGGTTAGCTTCTTAAACAATGCAGTTGAGCTTAAAGCATTGTCCAGATATGTTTCTTATATCGAAAATAAAAAATTAATACAGCAATATCAGAAGTTAGTGGAAAAGTATAACAACATGCTTTTCCGCATGCTCACACATATTCTCGACCAAAGATTGGCATATTTAAACAGCTATATGAATCAGGCAAGATTTGGTCTGGCCAGATTGTTTGACAACAGTAATACAGCCAGTAATTAACATGAAAAATAAACTCACATACATTATTTTAGCTTTCTTACTTCTATCTGCTTGTAGTTCTTCAGGGGATAAAAGAAAAACTCTACGTTCGTTAGATGTTATCAATCAAAAGACCAGCCAGCAAAATATCTTTATCAAACCAAAATCAAAAAGTGATATTCGTAAAGCTTATTCAGAGTATTTAAAACATGCCTCAAAAGATGATAATTCACGCTTGGACGCCATTAATCGCTTAGCTGAACTTGAATTTGAATTAAGCAGTAAACTTCAACAAGAAAATGAAAATCTTAAAACAGCGAATGATGAAGAGTTAGATGACAAGCTATATAGTCAGCGTCTTGATAAAACGATTGATCTATTGAGCACGTCTTTAAAAGACTACCCGAAAGCAAAAGGAAATGACAAAATACTCTATCAATTAGCGAAAACTTACGATCACAAGGGCGATAATGAAAATTCTCAAAAAACCCTTTTGAAACTTGTTAATAAATACCCTAAATCTGCCTATTATATTGAAAGCCAGTTTAGATTAGCTGAAATATATTTTTCTAAAAGAAACTTTATAAAAGCCGAAGATACTTATACTGATATTATTGGCTCTCGAAAAAATAATGTATTTTATGAAAAAGCATTATTTAAACGAGGCTGGGCAAGGTTCAAGCAAGAATATTATCTTGAAGCAGTTGACGATTATCTTGAAGCGGTTGACTATCATAACTTTGATAATCATAACGATTTATCACAATCTCAACTCGAGCAGTTTAATGAATACTTCAGGGCGATAGGTCTGTCTTTTTCATATTTAGGCGGTGCCGAGCCATTAAACGAATACTTTAAATCAAACCCGTCATTCCGTTATATTTATTATAGTTACTCGCATGTGAGTGACATATATTTAAAACAACAACGTTATTCCGATGCAGTAAATACATTAAAATTCTTTATTGCCAATAATAAAAATTCTAAAAACATCCCTCTTTCTCATTTACAGATCATTAAAATATGGAAACAAAGTGGTTTTGCAAAAAAAGCAACTGAAGAAATCGAACTTGTCTATAAAAAATATAACCCGGCCACCCCATATTGGTTGACCAAAAAAGCAGATAGAAAGACGTTCACCAAAGTTAATATCTCACTGAAAGATAATATTTTAGTAGCTTCCTCCTATTTTCATAAGCTTTATATTGAAAAGCATAAAAAAAATGATTTCAGTGAAGCCGATAAATGGTACAAACGATATTTAAAACACTACAAATCTTATGCCAGAAAAGACCATATTTACTATCAATATGCAAACTTGCTTGAAAAAAACAAACAATACAAACCAGCACTTAAAAACTACGAACTTGCAGCATATGATGGTGATATTATTCTCAACAAAAAAGCAGCTTATGCAACAATACTACTTAGTGACAAAATATATAATCACACCAAGCCCGGTAATAATCGAAACACGATTTTGAATAAACATATAAAATATGCCACCCTGTATACTCAACTGTATTCTTCCAGCAAAAAAGCACCTAAAATTATACTCCATGCCGCAGAAATGGCCTTTAAAACGCGTCAGTTTAATAAAGCGATAGAGCTGGCAGAATCAATACCAAGTAACTCTAAATCTAATTCGCGTATAAAAGCAGAAATCATCAAGGCCCACTCTTATTTTAACTCTGCACAATATGGCAATGCTGAAGCAGCCTATTTCTCTGCGTTAAGCAGCAAGAGACTCAACAGCAAAACAAGACAAAAGCTTAATGACAAATTAGCCCTATCAATATATAAACAGGCAGAAATCTCCGTGAACGAGGGAAAAATAATCGAAGCAGTTGACAGTTTTGTCCGTATTTCAGATATCGTCCCTCACTCATCAATAGCGGCAACAGGTTTATATGATGCAATTGCATTAACAATGAAAAATAATTTATGGATGCTTTCTATTAAAAATATTAAATATTTCCAGAAAAAATATCCAAATAATAAATATAGTAAGGATGTTACTAAAAAATTATCTATTGCTTATCTTAAATCAAATCAGGGAATAAAAGCGGCGCAAGAATTTGAAAAGATATCCAGTTTTGAGAAAAACAAGGAGTTTAAAACGGCTGCTCTATGGCAGGCAGCTGAACTATATGAATCAAAGAATGATCTAAGCTCTGCTATTCGTTCCTTTGAAAAATACACCGCCAAATATAAAAAGCCTTTCCCTCAGTATTTAGAAGCAATGAATAAGCTAACCGATCTATACACTAAAACCAATAAACCAAAGAAAGCATTGCAATGGTATAAAAAGATTATAAAAGCAGACAAGAAAACTATAAAGAAATATAAAACTGACAGAACCCGATATATAACATCTTATGCATCGCTGAATCTGGCTAAAAATGAGCATCAACGATTCACTAAACAAAAGCTGACTATCCCGCTAAAATTAACATTGCGTAAAAAGAAATATGCAATGCAAAAGGCTGTTAAGTATTATGGACAAGCGTCTAAGTATGGTGTTGCTCAAACAGCAACTGAATCAACATATGAAATAGCCAATATTTACAAGGCTTTCAGCAAAGACCTGCTGTCATCACAGCGCCCGAAAGGACTAAGTGATGATGAACTCGAGCAGTACGTTATATTGCTTGAAGACAAGGCTTTTCCATTTGAAGATAAAGCCATTGAGTTTTACGAGGCTAATATGGCGCATATACGAGATGGTGTATATAACAAATGGGTTAAGAAAAGCCTTAATGAATTAAAACAATTATTTCCAACCCGATATAAACGCACAGCAAAACTGGACAGGTATATCAATGCATTACATTAAACTTTTCATCATTACATTATTAGTAACTTCATGCTCAACATCAAATGAAGTGACAAATAGCCCGTCTTCAGGCTTAAATCCACTTGTACAATCAGAAAGTGAGCGCAATGAATATAAAAAAGCAGTTTTATTGTTAAATAAAAACCAGCTGGAAAAAGCTAAAAGTATTTTCCTGCAATTTAATTCTCAGAGACCTGAACTGGCAGGCCCTTATGCGAATCTTGCGATAATTGCACTAAAACAAAATGACATACAAAAATCATTCGCACTAATCAAAACATCTTTAGAAAAAAACAGTCGGTCACCACAGGCATTAAATTTGTTAGCTTACATTGAACAAAAAAATGGCGACATACAGTCTGCAGAAAAACACTACAAAGAAGCATTAAAATATAAAGATAACTATGCTCTGGCTCATTATAACCTGGCATTACTTTATGATATTTATTTACAGGATATAGATAAAGCAATCCCACATTATGAACGCTATATGAAATTGATTAATAATAAGGACAAAATCACTGCTGACTGGATAGAACAATTAAAAAGGACTAAAGAAAATGGTTAAAGTTTTTATTGTTTTATTTTTTTCTAACCTTCTGTTATTCAGCAACAACATTATTGCTGAAGACAGACTCGAGTTAGAAACAACTTTTATTAAAGGCAATAAAGAACTACCACAAATTCTATATGTTGTTCCCTGGAAAGAAGTGAAAAGTAGCACAAAGAAACAGCAACAGATCGTACTGTACAGTTTATTTGGTGATTTGTTTGAACCAGTGAGTCCAGATACCTTAAATCACAACATAGCAAAGTCTAAACTACAGTAATAAGATAAGCCCCATCCCAGAGCAAGAGCAATTTAAAATTCCAGGCTAAAACATTAAATTTCATCATTATGGCAGTCTTTTAGTCTTTAGCTGCAAGCAAGTTGTGTTGAACTGGATTCTGGCCTACGCCAGAATGATGGAAAAGTACTAAACCTAACCAATAAGTACTGTGGGGCAACCAACAACAATTTTACCACCATGAGCGGTTGTATCCCCCATGCGTGCAGCAGGTTTCCCATCAATCAACACTGAAGAAGAACCCTGAGCGATAGTATCTGGTGGCCCACAACATGAAGCCATATCCCCAACTCTTGCAGCAGGCATTCCACCAATTAAAACAGTTCCTGAACCTGCAGCAATAGGCCCTCCACTATGTGGTGAGCTTTTAGGCACCACTAAAGGACAAGTATGCATATCTGAAACTCTCGCTGCCGGAGCACCCATTATCCATTACCTCCATCAGCAATATTTAGCCCATGTTTAATAAATTGTTGAAACTGGTTATCAATATCATCAACATCTGACATACCCACGGCATTTAATATTGCTCCTGAAACAGCATGAGCATATAAATATGGTGCAGGCTCCATAGCCGGTTCATTTTCTTTTGTAATGCTGCCACCAGACCAGAAAACTGCAGCTGCAGCCCAGTTCTGTGAACTTTTATATTCGCCTTTTTCAGCTAAAGTACCACACATACGGCGTTTTTTATCATCTGGCTCGTAAACCCATTTTTCAGCCATAGTTAGAGATGCAAGATCGTCAGCTTTTGTGTCTTTGTCAGTAACGACCTTCGCACACAAACAAGCCCACCATATAGCTTCCCGCTTTGGTAAACCATGTGCGAGAAAGATGATTGAATCGGCATAATAACCATTTTCAATTAATTTATTGATATACTGTTCAGGGGTAAATTCTGGAAGCAACAATTCTAAAGCTTTTTCATCAATAGCATCATAATGCACAGTAAGTTCCTGAGCTGTTTTTGCATTAATCTTCTTCATATTAATTAATCTTGGTAATTCCACCTTTTATAGCAACCATAGCAGATCCTTTAACATCAATCTTTGTTGCTTTAATAACTATTCCTGATGATGTCATTTTAATACTACTACCACCTACTTTAAATTCTATTGATTTTTTACCTGTAATAACAATATCGCTCGCATCTGTTGTTATTTTATTCTTAACATCCAGAACCCGGTTACCTTTACTCACCGTAATTGTTTCGTTACCTTTTTCCAGCGTGCGGGTATAGTCATTTTTAATTAAGCTATTTAAATCTTTTTCAGCCTGAATGAATATTTCTTCTGAACCTTTTAAATCGTCAAAACGTAATTCATTAAAGTTTTTCTTGCCGCCACCTTTAGTAGACTGTGTTTTAATACCACTTTGAGTTTTGCTTGAAAAAGGCAAGCTATTATCACCATTGTAAACTGTACCGGTAACTAACGGACGATCAGGATCACCATCAAGAAAATTGACGATAACCTCTTGTCCAATTCTCGGAATAAACGAGCTTCCCCATTGATCTCCAGCCCAGGCTTGCACCACTCTCAGGTAACATGAACTGCTTTCATCAAGTTTGCCTTCCCTATCCCAGATAAACTGGACTTTAATACGTCCAAACTCATCAATAAAGATCTCTTCACTAGACGGGCCGGTGACAAATGCCGACTGAGGACCTTTCATTACAGGCTTATTATGTGTTCTTAATGGTCGGTAATGAACATCTGCAGGAATACAAATAAAATTATTACCATATTCAGACTGACCTTCACTACCGGAAAAATAGCTGTTATCGAAAGCACGGTGATAAATTCCGGTGATGATATAACTGTCTTTTTCATCTTTAGCGATGTGTTTTGTTAAATTAAACATACCACCAGCATAAAAACTACTACAATCACTCGCTGCTTCAACCGCATTCATTGCAACCTCTTCAGCCTGCATTCTCATATCGACGATAGAGTCACCTGCTGTTGTGTCATATAAAGAAGGGTATTCGTAATGCTCATATTTTTTAACGTTTGAAAACTTACTTTTTGTTTTCGTCGTCAACAATAGTTTTTTCTTTGGCTTTTTAAAGTCATAGTCATTAACTGACCATTCACCTTTACGGAACTCGTAATGGTGCTCCCACTCGGTCACCTGTGCTTCTGACTGATTTCCTTTAGAATAAGTAACATCTTTCTCTTTACAGTATTCATAAGCATTTTTCTTATCAACTAAAAATAACTTGTGTGTATCTTTAGTATGCTTGAAATAATAAGCAATACCTTCTTCTTCTAATAACCGAGATACAAAAACAAAATCACTTTCATCATACTGCACACAGTATTCACGAGAGCATCCACCAGAGGCTAAAAATTCAAAATCATTAAAGCCATAGCTTTTAAAGATATCTGTAATAATATCTTTACTATTCATATCCTGAAAAATTCTCTGATTATTTGTTTTCGTTAAAAACCATAACCAGGGAACAATAGTAAATTTATACTGACGAAGATTGTTTATTTCTACTTCACCAAAAGTAAAGCGACTGACAAAGCCGGTAAAATACCGCTCACTATCTTCCTGCAAAGTAATAGTAACTTGCTCACCAATGAGTTTTTGCGGGTCCAGTTCTACATTAGCGGACAAAACTTCTATTTGAAATTCAAAGAGACGAGAAATATATTCACCACCCTGAAATGAAGTTAATAATAACTCATCCTTCTTTAAGGGAGATGATATTGAGATTAAGCGGTGTTCCTGAGTTATCTGATCCATTAATTGAATCCTCACAATGAGATTATAAATTATTAATTTAATCTCTTCCGTGTGTAATTTGTTATTTGGTGAAGTTGCTCACCTTAAAATAATACTGCCCAAATAATTGGGCAGTATCAAAACCATATAAAGAATTTATATTTTATAGTGGCTTGGCTGTTTCTAAATCATAACCAACGCGTTGTGGGCTAGAAGATTTATTTGTAGCATCATGATCATTGTAGTTAATCATTACTTTTGTAAAGCTTAAAGTAATATTTTCAACTGGTTCACCTTCTGCATCTGCAGAAATACTATAACCACTTACCAGACAGTTTTCTAAAGTGTAGTCCATATACTCTTGTACTTTGTCAGCACCAGTACGAACAAACTTAACTGTGACTTTTTTACCAGCAGAACCTGTTACCGCTTCTTTAAAGATACCTGTAACTGAGTTATCAGCCGTTTTAGTCAAAGTAACTTCACTAATACTTGGGCGAGTCGATTCACGATTTGACATATTACCGGGTTCCATTGAAATACCGCGGCCAACACCAAACTGTACAGAAAGCACAGCGATATGGTCTTTATAACCGTCAGCAGTTACGTTCCCTTTAATTCCATCATATTCAAGATATATTGCCATTTTATCAATTCCTTTTTGGTTTAACTGTTAAACATTAGTCTACATAGTAGAGCATCATTTAGTGTGTTGCAACACTAAAATTCTTTTTTTACTTCATATTATTCAATAACTTACCAGCTTTTATCACCAAATAACTTTTATGAAAATCACTGAAATAAGTGTGTAATTCATCATTAATTTGATTGTTTTTCTTCACAAATCTAAAACTTGTATTGCATATCAAATACAATTCTCATGCCTTTCTCCTGAATAATAATGTCTGGGTCAGAAAATTTATTATATATTGGGAAAGCAAACTGTAAGTTACCACTAAATTTTTCTTTATGAGCTAGCTGAAAACCAAATCCAGCATCAACTAGCTGACTTGTTGTATCAGCCTTATTTGTAATTTCATATTGCTTACCGTACCCCCAGTCAACAAATATAAAAGGTTTCACAACATTTTTTAGTGAAGTTTCACCAAACAATTTAAAATCAAGAAAATCAGGAGCATTAAAAACCCAGTCAGCACCTAAGTACAAAGTATCATCAGCAGAAAAAACATCTGATGCATAGGCTCTTGTTCTCGTAGGTCCTGCAAGAGCTGAGCGAGCTATTGATGATATTTTTTTACTGGCATACTGTAAATTTGCACGTAAAATTAACCGAGAGTTTGATTCAAAAAACGGGACTTTCACAAAACTTAACAAAGTATAATCTGCTTGTAATATAAGCGAGTTTTCATCCTGACCATTATCTGCGCCAAATGTGATTTCACTTGATATCAATTTATAACTACCTTGATGTAACCTTTTACTCTTTTCATTCAACGAGTCATAAAAGTAAGCCAAAGAAGTATTATTAACTGTCTCATCAAATGCATCACTATTAGATGAACCAATGCGAAGATCAGATTTTACATTTTCATATTTTACTTCTAAATGAGAATTGTTTTTTCGACTTCGTTGTAATTCATATCTTATACCGGTATCAGCAACACTCACTGTACCATTTAAATCTAATGAAGTGCCTAACGTTGTTTTATCGACTAAAAACTGATTTTCGGACATCCCCAGCATAAATTTCCATCGGGGACTAAATAATTTAGCCTGATAATACGCTCGCCCAAAAAAAGTATTACTTGGCGAAGATGCAGATAACAAACTAACATTAAATAAATCCGCTATACCCAACGGGTTGTTAATTTGTGCATCAACATAAGTTCGGTATAACCCTGTTCCAGTAGTTCCGTGATTATCCAGCCTGATATTTGCTTTATATCGCTCTTCATTTTTCACATTGATATTTAACTTCGTATCACCAACTTGAGTGCCAGGCTCAAAGAAACCATTAACAACAACGCCTGGAAAATCGTTAATCAAATAAAGTTTTTCTTCGACAATCTCGCTGGTAACCGGTTGAGTTAATAAATCATCAAATACAGAACCTATTGTAGAAGCATTATAAATTTTATTATTATGCACCTCTACATTACCTAAAATACCAAGCAATAAAGTGAGAGTAACAATACCATCTCTCACCTCTTGTTTAGGTATATATGCCTTAGCAAGAATAAAACCACGTTCACGATAAAACTGAGTGATTTTATCTGCAATTGACTCTATCTGACCTAATGTTATCCCTCGTTTCATTCGCTGATCGCGAATTAACCAGACCAGTTTTTGAACCTCAATTGGCGTAACGTGTCTTTTAACTGTATCTTCTTCAATATCAACAAGTAAATCAGATAACCCACCCAATTCTTCAAGCGTATAACCTGAATCCAGTAACTTATCTTCTGCCATTAAATCAAAGCGAATTTTTTCAACTAATTTATTAATCGCATCACGAGTAATTCCTAATTCCGGGTATTCAACTAAACCTTGTACGCGAAATTCTCTAACAGCTAAACGTGGCCCAGCAGTAGGATCAGGGTTTCTGTCTTTTACCCCCGGAATATCTAAATCTCGAAGCATAGACTTTCTAATTAAATCGGGTGACTCAGTAATAGCTGGCATATCAAGAAACCCTGCTTTAGCAGGAAAACTGATTACTATAAGAACAAAATACAGAGCAGAATAAAATTTATTGGTACGACACATATTAAACAACTTTAAAATATTATGGAGTAGAGTTTAAGAATTTTTGACGTTTAGACTTAGCTTCTTCGTCTTCTTCTTCGTCATCGGTATAGCGTTGATCCGACGGCATCATCAAAGCAATATCAGAATGGCTATAGTTACGAACATCAGTAAAAATAGCAGGATCAATTTCTGCTAAGGATTCAACTTGAATTAATTGTTGGCCAGATAAACTTTCTATAGCCTGAAGCGCTCTATTTTTATATGCATTATCACCGATAAATGGTTTAGGTACAGCAAAAAATTTAATTTGAGTAGAGGAGTTTGTTCTCACGACTTCAAGTCGATTAGGAACGTTTGTAATAAATGGGGCATCTGCTTTTCCTACCGTTCCAGTATCATTCATATTAATATATGCCGAATAAGCTGTTAAGTTTATAAACTGGCCGTTTGAGTCTAATACTGGTGGATTAAGCGCTAACAAATCACCACCTGTTATATCGAAGCTAGCATTAGAAGTAGGATTGTTTAAATCAATTATTATGCTATTTACTGTAACATCCCCACCCGTATTAATTAAATCAAACGTTCCACCAGAAGCATTATTTTTAATGGTATTAAGTAAAAATGCTCCTGTATTAGCTAGTTCAATATTTCCTGAACCACTATTTGTTGCATCTAAACGTGCATTTGGTCCATTCATTACAAGTTCAAGCGGGTTTCCGCTGCCTATCCCACCAGTTGCAGTAAGCTTTACATAACCACTTGAAGTAATATTTGTTACTGGAAAACCAGTATCATTATTATCATATATGCGTCCATTTGAAGCTGTAACAGAAATAGAGCCTGAGGTAGATTCAATTGATGATAAACCAATAGCGCCACTTGCTTCTAAACTTGTAGTGTACTTTGACTTAATCGTCGTACCAGTTCCTAAAACTAAATCATTACCAGCATTTATGTATACACTACCCTGTGTGCTTTCAATGTTACTATTAAGAATAAATGCACCAACGGTTGAAGAAGAACGATATAACCTGGTGTTTGATATTGTTGTTATATTATTCACACCTGTTTTAATGTCACCAGCATTAATATATAAGTATGATAATCCATTCACATTAGAATTTGTTCCCAAACTAACAACACCATTGTTTGCAAACATTCGAAGGTATCCTGTTGAACCGGTAATCCCACCTGTTGCTGTAATATTATTATTTGTAGACGTCAATGCATAAGAGCCTCCAACATTAATAGTCGAAGCATCAATGGATAAATTTTGATCTGTTGTAATATTTGCATTTAGGTTGAAGTTATTTGCTTTAGTTACAGAAAGCGAACTAAATAATGATGTAGCCGTACCTGTGTTGGTTATATCATTTCCTGCTGTCAATGTATAAGCAGGACCTGTGTTTTGTGATACACCAGAAAAATTAATATTATTAACCGCATTTAAATCAATCGAAGATGCCGTAATATTTGCTAACTGGGCATTCGTTAAACTAAACCCAATTGTACTTACCCCTAATGACATATTGTTAGTCGCATTGAACTGAACCAGCTTAGGTGTATCAATTCCAGAACCTATTGTAAAATTACTATTCGTTCCAAATGAAGCACCTTTAAAAATAATAGGTCCGGAAGTATTTACAAAGGAAGAACTCACACCAAGATTTAATACACCTGCTCCATCAGAATCACTATCTGCATCAAAGGTCATTGGCTGATCCGCTGATGTAATACCTTGATAACTTCCATTTAAGGTAAGTCCATTACTCGCATTAACTGCAATAGTACCGCCCGTTGAAGCTGCTGAAACTCCACTTATCGTTGCAGTGCCTGACGACATCAAATTAAACCCTTTAACATTTTTAATATTCTGACCAATGTTTACAGCACCAATGCCAGCAATAACAGTTAAAGTATTATTATTCGCATCCAGACCAACTCCAGTAGTAGAATTAGTTAAAGTCACTTTCCCATCTATATTTGTTGAATCAGTATTAAGAGTAATATCTGAACCTAATACCGTTTGTTCTGATGTAAGTGAAATATCACCTGCTGTTGTATTATCATTTGTTGCAATATCACCGGCTAAATTTAAAGTAGTTGTATTAACATTAACCCCACCAGAGCGAGTAAGAACCTGCTGTAAATTAGTAATGCTTGATGCACTCGAGCTTATTTTGAGTCCTTCAATGGCACCATTTGCTCCCGTACCAATCGCACCTTTTAGATCAACTTTTCCATTCACAGCATTAACAGTTAATGTACGACTATTAGTATTTAAATCAGCATTTACAGTCCCTTGAATAGTGATATTACTCGCTCCAGCAACCTGTAAAGTTGCATCACCACCTAGCACGACATTTGCCTGTTTTAAGTCAATATTACTCACAGCACCGGTGGTTGTTAAGTTACCCGATAAATTAATAACACCATCACCATTGGTACTTCCGGTTACATTAATAGCATCAACAGAAGTAACATTCGCAAGAGAAACATTATTACCCGTTGCAGTGAAACTTTGTAATTCGGTACCCGCACCAGCCGTACCCAGTACTGTTATATCAGCATTACCAGAGTCTAAAACAATCTTTCTGGAGGTTGTATTATTAACTGAGCCATTAATATAAATATTATTATCTGAATTAGATGCATTTGTATCAAATAGAGTGTCTGCATTTATATTAACTGCACCAACTAATCTTATTTGGCCTGCATTATTTGTTGTTTTTGTATTAAGATTTCCAGAAAGATTTATTGTGGATGAAGTAATGTCTATACCACCTTGACGAGTGTTAACAAGGCCTAAAGAGGTTGTGCCCGCATTGTTTACTGTCAATGTGTTTAATGCTTTAGAACCACCAACTACATCATTAAATTTAACAGTCGCAGCGCCTGCATTAATGGTTAATTTTCTGTTGAGTGATGCTGTATCAGCATTTACCGTACGACTAAAATCAACCAGGCCAGAACTGGCAACAGAGCCGGTTGAAATAGTGACATCTGATGTAAATTCAGCAGCACCAATAATATTCACACTGCCTGCCTGCGTCCCATTTGTACCTATGGTGTTAGTTGTAATATTTCCACCAAGACTAATTAGACTATCAGATTTTAATGCAACACCAGAGTCATTAATAGCGGCTGTATTATCACGCGTTTTAATAGAACCTACATTAATATTTCCAGTTGTGTTTGTAACAGTGAGCTTTTGTATTGCTTCAATATTACCAACATTATTTAAATTAACTGCATTATCACCAGCAGTAATAGTTAAAGCATTGGCATTAGTGGCACTGTTGCCATTGATATTACCACTTACTAAAACAGCTCCATTGTTACCTGTACCACTACTATTAATTGTTACTGAATTATTTAATACAATATTACCATTAAACTGTACGTTCCCACCCTGGCCATTTTTATTACTTAATATATCACCATTTAAATTTATAGTAGTTCCATCAACAAGAATTACATTATTTCCACCATTTGTATTTACTGCAGCAAGGTTGACGACTCCATTTCCTGTACCCGAATTAATAATGAGCGACGATAGCGCACTGGTACCACCAACAGCACCTTGTAAATCAACAGCACCTGTGTCGCTAACAATAGTTAAACTTCTATTATTTGAATTAATGGTTCCTGTCACTGTAACAGTACCATCTGAAATACTGTCATCAGTGATAATATTGACATCACCACCAAGCATGACATTACCGTTAAGGTTTACACCTCGGGCATACCCTGTACCACCATCATTAGTAATAATACCGCCGAATAAATTAATTGTCCCCGCATTAACATCCAATGCATTACCAGTTTTATTTTCACCATGCAATACAACACTTCCAAGATTAACGATTGCAGTGGATGCGGTTATTAAACCTTTATTAATAACCAGAGAACCTATACTTGATGTATTACCTATTGATCCTTTGAAATCGACTTTTCCATCACCTGTTGTTATATTTAGATTTTTTCTCGTCGAGGCACCATTATTGTTGTTTAAATCATTATAAAAAGTAACTACTCCATCAGTTAAAGTGCTCGCTGCATTTGTGTCAATATTAACCGTACCACCATCTGTTGGTGTTGCTAATATGACATTACCTAATAGATCAACATTTCCTGCTTTACCAGTAACGTTCATATTTGTTGATATGTCACCAGCAAGATTAATATTTCCATCAGATGTAATTTTTAAGTTACCTGTTGTATAGCTGCCATTTAACGTTAAACCACCTGTATCGACAATAGAAACATTTCTCGCAAAACTGGTATCTGTTACATTACCAATTATTACACGCCTAAAGTTATTGCCATTGCCAGTTACTTCTAAAGTAATATCTCCTGTAGCATTAAATGTTGTTAGAGTATCAGCGGTTCGCATTACAATATGCTCACCAGTAGTTTGAGTAATTGAACCTGCTAATGTATCAACCGTGTTAGGTGTGCCTGTTGTTGTTGCGGTTAAATTACCTAAAATTCCTAAATGACGAAATTTAATACGCTCACCTTTAACGGTTAAATCTCCTGTTACAGCAATATTACCTAAAGTTAGCGCAGTAGAATCTGTAAATGTGATATTGGCAATTTTAGGGTTACGGTGATCATATACATTAAAGATAACTGCCCCATCAAAACTATTATTGTCTGAGTCTAAAGTTAGTGATCGTCCTGTGGCGATATTAAAAGTCGCATCTCCAACTACATTTAATTCACCGGTATAAGTTGAACCGCCACCACCGGGAATGAGTACTCCACCCATATCAGTGATATTGCCATAGGATGATGCTGTAGTATCCGTTGTTGTTATATTTAAGGTACCGTGTATCCCACCAAGATTAACGCCATTATTTGCTTCAATGGCAATTGAACCCGTGGTATCTCTTAAAACAACATTATTGGCATTGAGTATTTTTACGTTATTGAAATTATTATCATTGTTTAGCGTTATGTTTGCATATGTGTCAGGTGTAACGGGAATTCTAGACTCAAAGATAGCAATAGCATCATTACTAGTATTGCTAACCGAGAATGCCCCTCCATCGCTAATAGCACCTTCTGCTGTTATTTTTAAAATACCTGTTAAAGCAGTCCCACCTGTAATATTAATATCTGATGTGTCATAAATCGTTGCATTAGTACCTTGTAATTTTATATTGTTAAAATTATTTGTAGTTTCTGTTAGCGTTATTGCATGTGTTCCGGCACCCGATGTTACATCGAGGTCAGTATTACCTGCAATTGAGATTGTTGTGCCAGTTGCTTGAGATATGCTGGTTGCATTTGTTACTTTAAGGTCCCTGCCACTTGCAATGCTAGAAGTTAAAGAGCCAAACAAAACATCCCCTATAACACCATTACCACCTCCATCAAGATTGATACTCCCGCTTACAACATTAATACCAATATTTGAACTATCAAAATTCACTGCATTATCTACGATAAAATTACCACCAGAAGTCGTAAGTGAATTTGTTGTAGAATTAGAACTTGTTATATTTCCTGTTGTATCAACAACAAAATCACCACCATTTGTTGAAATAGAACCACCATTAAAAGCAACCGATGAAGATTTTTTAATATCAACTTTACCATTGGCAGTATTTATAGTTGCACCATTAAATGTTACTGCAGCAGCTTGCGAAACAACTAAATCACCGCCATTTGTCGTTGCAGCACTATTAAAAGTATTAATAGAACCCGCGTTAAATGTTACATTCTGCGCATTAACAATATCCAACTTTCCGCCAAAAAGATTGATGCCTGTTGCATTTGTGCTAATTGAAACCGCACCACCGGCATCGAGATCTAAATCTAACTGATCAGTCGAACTAGCCACTCGAGTTATGCTAGATGTATTTGTAAAAGTTATATCTCTATCTGCTGTAAGAGTTAGCTTGTAGTTCTTTCCACCACCATCAAAGATTAGTCCTGCATTAAACTTGATATCACCTTTCTCCAATGTGGATTGGTTGGGCAAAGGCTTTCCAGTTTTGACATCCACATCACCATTTAGCAAAGCATTTTTTATTAAAGTGACATTTAATATCGCGCTGTCTCCATTTGATGTGAAAGCATTAGGATTGGCTACAGGATTTTGCGAGATATTTGATGTTGTTCCCGTGTCAACGATTTCTATGTTATATGGATCTATCAACCACAAGCCCCCATTACCATTAAAGGCTGATACATCAGGTGCATTTGAAATTTCAAATCCTCTTAAACCAGAGGTCTCAATAAACCCACCATTACCACTAACCATTCCCCCTCGCGCAAAAAGTCCACCATGTATGCGGGCAGTATCTTTTGCGAAGGTGATAATCTTGCCACCATTACCTGAGTCTAGTGCATCTGCCTTAACTGATGTGTTCTCACCTATGTAAGTAAAGTTGGCATTTCTTACTAATGTATTTAAACCTTGGCGATCACCACCAATAAGCACTTGACCACCGCCATTCACACCAGATGCATTAATTTGAGAAGAATCAAATAAACCGACTTTGTCACCAAGTACTTTTATTAAACCGCCTTGCCCTGTTACTAAGGCTTGTGCTGAGGTGATACTATTTTTTGTTAATAAGGCTTTGTCTTTCGCATGAATTTCAATTTCGCCTGCATTTCCATTATTAACATCGGCTTTAATGTCACCGCTACTGGTTACGTTTTCACCTAATAATATAATTCTTGCGGTATTTGCAGTGTTTGTTTCTGAACTGACATCGATAGAGCCGGTATTAAGTACATCTGCACCACCACCTAATGTAAAGCTGCCGTCTGCATTAACAACAACACTGGTGGCCTGGTCTAAACTATTTGTATTGACAGCTTGAGAGAAAACATCTTGACTGGTACTTGCTGTGAGTAAAACACGACCACCTGCTGCATTGATTTCACCTGAGTTAATAACAGCCGCATCTAAGCCAACTTCACTTTGCAAGACTTCTTTTGTAACCTTAACGCCAATTAAGCCCTGATTATCAAACGTTAAAACAGATTGTTTACCTGCCGCTAAAACAACCGAACCTAATTTTGCAGAAATCAACCCATCATTTTTAACTTGCTTACCAATAAGAGCAACATTACCGCCTAAAGAAGCGGTAATTAAACCGCTATTAACAACGGCGCCATCTGTTCCTAACACATCATTAAAAATATAGTTGCCGTTCATAAAATCAGACGGTGTCATGTCTAAACTTGAAGCCACTAACCCACCCACATTTACTGTGGCTGTATTCGTAAATAAAATGCCATTTGGGTTAACAAGAAATACTTGGCCGTTCGCGTTAATTTGGCCTTGTATAGTGGAACCATTATTTCCAAGTATACGGTTTAAGGCGATAGAAGAAGAATTAGGTTGGACAAAGTTAACTTTTTCATTGCTGTTAACATCAAAACTTTGCCAGTTAACGGCAAGGTTTTGTGAGGTTTGATTTATGGTTGTTGTGAGGTCAGATTGGTTGATGGAACCTGACCCACCAACGATATTACCGCCTACCGGTGCAGCATGAAGGTAAGAAATATAAAAAGGTTGCGATAGTAACAAACTAAACGTTAAGAACTGAGAAACCAGTTTGGTTTTAAACCAAACTGATTCACGTTTTAAACTCGCATGAGAATGATTTTGTTGCGTTCCCTGCATTTTTTCTTACCTTAATTATTATCTTTAATTTTATTTATACTTCTATTCCCTGATGACACTGCGCTAACACCAGTGACAACAGTTCTTGCGACTAGCACTAAAGTATTTAATACAGATACACGGCACCTGCATTTGATGCTGAATTATCCGTTTGCGTGCCATTGACCCCGGTGGCATTACTGGCTTCACCTACTGCCCCGACCGCCAGGGTGCTGCCGTCACTAGAAAGACTGACCGAGTAACCAAAGGCATCATTCACTCCGGTATTACTGGCTTTAAGATAAGCTTGTTGCGCCCATGTGCTGCCGCTGCGGCTAAACACATATACCGCACCTGCATTTGATGCTGAATTATCCGTTTGCGTGCCATTGACCCCGGTGGCATTACTGGATTCCAAATGTGCTCCGACCGCCAGGGCGTTGCCGTCACTGGAAAGACTGACCGAGTAACCAAAGGCATCAATCGGACCGGTATTACTGGCTTTAAGATAAGCTTGTTGTGTCCATGTGCTGCCGCTGCGGCTAAACACATATACCGCACCTGCATTTGATGCTAAATTATTCGTTTGCGTACCATTGACCCCAGTGGCATTACTGTCTTCCAAATATGCCCCAACCGCCAGGGCGTTGCCGTCACTGGAAAGACTGACCGAGTAACCAAAGGCATCATTCGCACCGGTATTACTGGCTTTAAGATAAGCTTGTTGTGTCCATGTGCTGCCGCTGCGGCTAAACACATATACCGCACCTGCATTTGATGCTGAATTATCCGTTTGCGTACCATTGACCCCGGTGGCATTACTGGCTTCACCTATTGCCCCGACCGCCAGGGCGTTGCCGTCACTGGAAAGACTGACCGAGTAACCAAAGGCATCATTCGCACCGGTATTACTGGCTTTAAGATAAGCTTGTTGTGTCCATGTGCTGCCGCTGCGGCTAAACACATATA
>JALTJN010000525.1 GCA_027076405.1 Chromatiales bacterium | reverse complement strand
TTTTTGCTTCTTTTTGTGTGTATGTGCGTCCTTCTTGAATGGCTGCCTCACCTCTTGCAATGCCTTCTAGTATTTCCATTCGATTTTGCATAAATTCAAAATCTTCGACATCTATCAGATAAGCTGACGGCTGGCCATGCTCTGTTATTAGTATAGGCTCTTTCGATTCATGTAAATCTGCAAGAATTTTAGTGGCCTGACGCTTTAGTGTGGTTACTAGTTCTACTTTCATAGAAGTGATACTAAACTATCACTTTGATTTTGGCAAGTATTTGAGCCTTTCTTCAGCTAACGAGGCTGTAGAAAAACCACAAACCAGTCGTCTTGATATAGCTTGAAGTTGTTATTTATCATTTAATCACCATGCCGTATTTAAACGGTGATTTCAACTTTCACACGACCCTTTCGCTGCTTAATGCTTCCATTCAGGCCGCTAACTGCCCATAGTTGGTTAACTTCTCGATGTTATGCACTAAACTAAACAACTGCCACTGACTCTGTACTTTCTTTTTCCCGCGCAAGCTAAAACGATTGAGTCTTTTATTTGCCCCTATATTCCCAAACACGGGTTCCACGACCGACATTCGGTGGCTGTATATTAGTTTCCCTTTGATGCTATCAACACGATGCTTCATCCAGTCGGTATAATTTGTTTTATGTTGCTGGGCAAGAATGAATGAAACTTGTCGACCATTGCCTTTACGGTGATTAGCAGCAGCGGGATTGGTCATACATTGGTTTTTTATTTCACAATGACGACACTGAAGTAAACGGCCTTCAAAAAAGACTTTTCGATTATTGCTTCGATCTATCCGTTCCCCCCGATAACTGAGTGTTTCACCTACAGGACATTGACAGGTTAAATTAACCGATCAAAATCAAATTCAGTAGCGGGTATTTTTTTACATTGTCGGCGCGTTTTATTTTTTACGCCATCGTGATTTATTTTATGATCTTTAAATTTCGGATCACGACTTCTAAATTTATTATCATGGATATAGCCATTAATGTTTTTTTCATACAGATATTTCATGTTGGCTTCATTCGCAAAACCTGTATCCGCTGTCACAATAATATTGTCTTTATAAACATTATCGCTTAACCCTAAGCGTTGATATTTATCTTTTATCGCTTCGATAACGGGTTGCAAGGTATGTTGTTCTTGTCCTGCTCCAAATGCTTGTGCATCAATAATAATTTGATGTTTTTTATCGACTGACGCCACACCGTTATAGCCTTGATATGTTCGGTGATGTGATGATGGATTTGCCTTTTTATTTCTTCTCGCTTGTGCGCTAACTCTTTAAAGGTGCCCGACCATTCCTTGGCCGCATTCGATGGCATTTTACAACCGTCAATGGCAAACAGTTCATGCCCCAGTAAACCTTGCTCATCACAAATTAATAATATTTGTTCAAACAAATTTTCAATTTCATTCGCATGACTACTCACAAAGCTTGCAATGGTGGTGAAGTGCGGCACGGTATCACACGATAAGGCTTTAAAAATAATATTGGTTTGGCAGCACCATTCAATTTCACGGCTTGAGGTAATGCCTTTAGAATAGGCAAATAATATAATTTTTAAGAGTATTCCAGGGTCATAAGCAGGTCGACCACCGTCATCATTTTTATAGTTCGGATAAAAGATGGATAAATCGAGTTTATTTTCAATTAAGAAATGAATGGCATGTTCAAAGGTCCCGGATTGAAGTTGCTCTTCGAAATTAATCACAACCATTGAATGTTGATTGTAATTATAAGGAATATATTTTGGCATGTGCACGACTCCTTGTGTAGGGCATATTTGCCACTTGACTAAATGGCATTTTGCAACCATAATGCAACCATACGTAATTGATGGAGAACTGTATTATGCCTGCTTTGACCATAAAAAATATTCCCAATAATCTCTACGATGAGTTAAAAAACATTGCAAAACAACATCATAGAAGCATTAATAGCGAGGTTATTGTGTGCCTTAAACGCTCTCTACTTCCTAAACGAATCAGCCCAGAGGAACGACTTAGCACGATTCGAGCTATTCGCTCCCAGATTAAACCTAACACCATTACAGCAGAAGATATCGATCAAGCCATAAATGAAGGAAGGCTATGATTATTGCTGACACTAATATTATTTCTTATCTTCTGCTCCCTACTTCGTATACAGATTCAGTTGAAAGCCTTTATGAAATTGATCCTGACTGGTCAGCACCAATACTTTGGAAAAGTGAGTTT
>JALTJN010000524.1 GCA_027076405.1 Chromatiales bacterium | reverse complement strand
AAATCCATTTAGCCAACAACTGTGACACCAGTCCACGTCTTCCATATAAAGAAAGTATCGTTCATCCATTGCACCCATTTTTTTTATTGCCGATGATTTAACTAAAGCCGCGCCGCCAGAAACCCAATCGACGTCCTTCACGGTATCGCGTTTAAAGTCTTCCATTAAATAACGTGCTCGTTCTTTATCTGCACCCGGTAATTTTGAAAATACACTCCTCACCAACAAAAACGTCCATGGCTTTGGAAACCGTCTGCACGACGGTTGAATAATTTTGTTTTCATCAACTACCTGGGGGCCGGCAATGGCCCAATTTGAATCTTTTTCCATATCACTCATTATTTTAAAAACATTAGAGTCTGTTAACAAACAATCGGGATTCACTACATATATATAATCGCCACTCGCATTTTTAATACCTGTGTTAACGCCACCGGCGTATCCTAAATTTTTTTTTGTGTCTATTATTTTTACGCTGGGTAATTCTTTTTGAAAATCATTAACAACGGATTCTGTGTATTGTGAATTAGAGATAACAAAACATTCTTTTTCAATATCTTGCAAATATTTATCAATACTTTTAATGCATTCTTTAACGTGATTCATGCAGTGATATTCAATCATTATTATACTTAACTTCATTTTATCTATCCAGAATCTCACTAATCGTTTTTTTCACATGCTCCGGTAAAGCATTGGTTTTAACTGTTTTAATTTGCATATTTTTTGCAGTTTGTATTGCATCCGCTAACATTGTTACATCGAACAAAGGAACAACTCTATTTTCTTCTGCCAACGCATTAACAATTTCGGTTTGATCATCCTGACTTTCTCCCAACTCAATTAATCGTGGCACGGCTATGGTTTTTGCACCTATTTTCATACAGTCTTGCAAGCTTCCAAATCCACCCTGTGTAATTACAACCTCTGCATCATTCATAAGTTGCAGTATTTCAGAGTGCTCTATAAAAGGCTGATGTTCAATTACATCACTGGTTACAGGCGTATGCCCTGATTGAACAATAACATGCTCTCCCGTTTTTTCTGCCCACTCAATCACTTTTTCAATTAGGCGTGTGAATGGATATGGATTCGTGCCCACCATAACGAGAATCAAATTAAGCCTCCCACAAAAATAGCCCTGGGATAGACTTTTAGCATGGGCTTCCATTGCACATAAAATACATCAGCATAACGATACATAAATGCACCCGTTTTTGATGGTGCAACCACTCTTGCACCCGACTCAATATAAATTATTTTAGAGCCAAATAGTTTTCCTAACATGCAGGTTGCAAGCGCAATACCGGAGCCTGTACTCAATATTATTCTCGGTCGCTGTTGCAAATATATAAACAACGATTTTAATGCGTTAACAAAGAACCCCCATAAACTGGTGTGCGGGTCATTAACAAAATAAACATCATATTTTTTTAATCGCCCAGCAACATGCTCATCGTGTTTTGTAACCACGCAGGTATCTGCATTTACATTTGCGATAGAGGACAAGGCTTCCGACAAATGACCGCCTGCCGAACACACAACACAAAGCTCTCGTTTATAAAATTGCTTAAACACCTTCGGATGTCTCGGATATATTATAACGCTCGGTTAATCGTCCTGAATGATCTAATAAAATAAACGGAATTTCATCGTCACGCAACTGATCGAGAAATTCCATTTTATCGCAGCAATAAACATCGAGCGGAAACAGTTGAAAAAATGCAATTAGTCTTTGATAAAAACAAAATATCGATGCGCTTAATGCACTCATGCGGCCTGGGCTTGTAATCACCCTAACATCCAAATCAGAATACTTATGCAATGTGCCACGGCAATAGCTTCCGTAAATTGCAATTCCATCCACTGATTTCCATTTTAATGCAGCCGCTTCCATTTGTTTTATAAAGTCTTCGAAGTGTTGTTCTGTTTTGGGCACTGGTGCAACATAACGCATTAGCACAAAGATGTGACCATTAATCACCCAATTAATGGTATGCGCTATTATTATTGATAATACAAGCGCAAATAAAAGTGGCGTTTTTTCAAAAACAAAACTCATCAATAAAACTATAAAAATTAAATCTATAAATAGCTTAAGGGATATTTCATAAACATTCATATATCTCATGCCCTGAAAAACCCAATTGGATGCAATAACAGCCAGCTTTGTTTTTAATATTCTCCCTATTATTGAGCCTTCAAATTTTCCCTGTGGTTTTGCTTTAGCCATCAGTTTTT
>JALTJN010000523.1 GCA_027076405.1 Chromatiales bacterium | reverse complement strand
ATTCAGTTTATTAATTACCATAAATGATGCCAGTGAAAAAGGTCGGGTACTTCCTCCTTATTCATTATCATTCTCTACCGATGAAGAACAGGCCAGAGCCACTGTTAAATATTTTGAATTACGAGCGACAGAAAACCAGCGTAGAAAAGAAACAAAAAATAAACGCATAAAATATAACCAGTGTATAAAAAATTCTCCTGGAAAAGATTGTAATAAATATAAAGAGCAGCCGAGAAATGATAATTCAGATGAAGGTACAGTAGAAAAAGATTATGAGAAAGAATATTTTGAATTTGTTACGAATCTGGGATATAAGGGAGAAAGTTCGACAGGGTTTAAATCATTTATGTCATGGTACGATAATTCATCATTTATCTATAAGTTAGAAGCTTTTCTTAACTTGATAGCAGCGTTTGTTATGTCAGTTTTTGTTGCTCAGTTTTTTCTTATGGTAATAGCTAAAGATCATATCAGGTCAGAAACCAGGAATCTTGTGTTATGGATACTTATCCTATGCTCGCTCTGGATACCCTGTAAAATATTTTCTGTTTATTATTATTCTCTTAAACCCTATACCCCCCCGATGATAGTATGGTTTTCAATTACATTGCTTTTGATTTGTATTTTGCTTGCAGTATTTATAAAAGTAGAAAAAAATGATATGTCAAAATATGCTACCACCATAATGGCCGTGATTTCATTTTTCGCAACTACGATCAGCATTTTTAATCCAGAGTATTTTGAACTTGCATTAAACGTTTTGAGAGAACTAAGCTGGATCTATGGAGGGACGCTGATGTTTGTTATTGTTTTCTCAATATATCTCGTTACAGATCATATGATTTATGTTTATGAAAAAGATAAGCCTACAATACCTGATAATACTATTTAATGTGGTTGTTTTTATAAATCCGGTTAATTCTCTTGCCAACATTTGTAAAAACGCCACTGATAATTTTTATTATCCTGAAAAAAGTGTAATAAAATCGAGTTATTTTGAAAAATACCTATTAGGTAAAAAATCCGGAATATATTATATTCATGCCATTAAAACAACCAGTATAGATTTTTTAAAACTAGTTGATGTTTTAGAAAATATGGAAAAATATTCTGAATTTATGACTGGGTATGAAAGTGTTAATGTTCAGCAAACAGGCAGTAATAAGTTTTTAACTAGAATAGACTTTATATCACCATTTTTTAACATTTCTTCTCGATTTACAAATGAGGTTGAAATCATTAAATATCCACATAGTTACCAGCAATGCTGGAATCAACTTGCAGACGATGATAGTCGAATAACAGGAAAAAATAAAAATTCGCCGTTAGTTAATTATGGTTTCTGGGAGCTTCAAAATCGGGGGATAGAAGGTACCAGAATAAGCTATCATCTGGCTATAAAACCACCGATATCAATGCCGTTATTTATTTACAAAATGTTAGTGAAAAGAACATATGTTAGAACATTCGATCGAATATTAAAAAGAGCTGATTCTTTATAAAAAATATGGATCTTATTGGGGGGGCACTCTGACCCCGATTACGAACCCCGATTACTGACTTAAAGGGGTCGGTGACAACTGAGACGTATTCTCATTAAGTTTTAAGTTTAAATTTTCAATGCTCGGGGATGGACCTCGCTTTTTGAGCTCCGTCCCCTGTTGTGATACCAAGCTGGTTGGTAGCACTATAAACGCCTTCGATTTACTCTTGGTGGTTTCAGCAAGGGGACAGAGCGCCAAACGGCGGCGGTCTATCCCTGGGTAAAGCCAGCCAAGGTTGACAGGGTTAGCCATTAGCAGTTCCCAGTCAATAGGCAACAGTTATTTTTTTACGTTTTTTTCACGTAAAAAATTCATCCGATGTTTAAACCCAGTAAAAATAAGTTGTACATCTAAAACTCAAAGAGTACCGGGGTCAGGTCTTTGATTTATGACTCCTGCCATGTTGACCTACTCTCTCACTGTCCATGCCATTAAGATTAGAATTTGCGGGTGTACTTACAACCTGAATTCGCCCCTGACCCCATTCGCCTGCGGTATGGATTCCCACGCGGAGCATGGGAATCAGACGCCCCTTTTAGTAGAAGCTGCTTTTAAACAATCACCAAAAACTCAATGCGCATTAACTAAAGGTCATAACCGCGCTCTTCATGTAACACGATATCTAGCCCTTCGATTTCTTCTTCGCTGGTTACTCTTAAACCAATTAAAGCGTCCACCACTTTTAAAATAATCCAGGTG
>JALTJN010000522.1 GCA_027076405.1 Chromatiales bacterium | reverse complement strand
GAGCTTGAGTTATGGTAGAACAATCAAAAAACAGCAACAGCAGTAGAACATGTATTATGGTCTGTAATGTTGTTGCTAACCAGTAGCTTCACCAGACAACTAAAAGCGGCACTTGTTTTGCTAAAAAAGCAGCAAAAATGCGCCACTTTTAGTTGCTGGTGAGCAAAGCGTTATGCAAAATGAATTATGAACTTTATAAAAATTAATTACAGTGATCTAAATTCGAAACAAAAGGAAATTTATAATTTCCAGAAAATCGCTAGTGAACTAGCCGAATATGGTTATAACTGTATAAAGTTGGCAGACGACTGGCAGGGAGCAGATTTTCTTGCTTATCATAAAGATGGGTTTAATACTTTAAAAGTCCAACTAAAAAGCCGCTTAACAATAAATAAAAACTACTTAAATAAAGAGTTATATATGGCGTTCCCAAGCAATAATTCATGGTATTTAATTAGTCATGATTTATTAATTGAACATATAGCAGTTCACACTGGGTGGCTAAATACAGAATCGTGGGGTGGAAAAGGCTTTTATCATTCTGCAAACCCAAGTGTAACATTACTCAATAGCATAGAAGAGTATAAATTATAAAATTGTTATACCTAAAATAAGGAGATTAATATGACACACGAAAAAGATAGCCAATACATTCAAAATATAATTAATTCTAAAATTGATGAGTGGTTAAAATTTAATAATAATTTATTTGGTTTTTTTGGTTTAGATTTGGCTTATACATCAATAGGAATGAAAGACCCCGTTTTATTTGCTTCTTGGTCATTGGTTTTTGTATTCGGCGCATGGCTACCAACAGCAATGAAAATGAAGGGAATCCTAAAGCTGTGCAAGAACCAAAAGCATCCAGCTATAAGTTATAAAAAAATATTAACTTTAGGTTTTCCATATATTATAGGTTTATCAACTTTGTTGCTTGTCGCACTTGGCTTATTAACAAAAGATGCTACGTTTTCAAATATATTACCAGGTTTATGAAAATAGGCATAACAATACGTTTAAGTCCGACCCCCAAAGCTGCGCGCTTTTTGTGGCGCTACGCATATTGCCACAAAAGGCACGCATCTTCGGGGTCGGCTTAACTTAGCGTTAGCGAACAATGGCATCAATTATAAAAACAGGTTTGAGAGCCAACAATAAATAAAATTAAAAGCGTATGGTTGTGTTTTTATTTCGGATGAATTTCATTCCAAATTATTTTTATAATTAAGCAACCGAGACAAAAGTGATTTGGGTAGTTTGAGGCCGGAGTTTTTCGGTCTTAAAAATTAAAAAGATTTCGTAGCATGTATAAAAGGTGTTGAATGCTTCCAAATAAACAAACCATGAACTGATGTTCTAAGAAAATATAACTAAAGCGTTATAACCGAACGATTAAGATGTTTACATAAACAGAATGATTGCGGATCGGCTAAGAAGGAATAAAGCCATTTACAAGCAGTCAGCGCTTGAGTTATGGTAGAGCGAATTGAAAAATAGCAACAGCAGTAGAGCATGCACCATAGTCTGGAATGTTGTTGCTAACCAGTAGCTTCACCAGACAATTAAAAGCGGCGCTTGTTTTGCTAGAAAAGCAGCAAAAACGCGCCACTTTTAATTGCTGGTGAGCAAGACGTTAGCGAACAATGGCATCAATTATAAAAATAGGCATTGAAAGCCAACACTAAATAAAATTAAAAACGTATGGCTGTGTTTTTATTTCGGATAAATATCATTTCAAAATATTTTTATAATTAAGTAACGGATACAAAATAGTGTTGGTGGTTTTAGGCCGTAAGTAACAAAATATAAAACCCAGAAAATAGCGTAGCGTTTACAAAAGGTGTTGAATGCTTTCAACTCAATAAACCATAAATATGAATTCCTAAAAAAGTAGAGCTAAATTTTAAGGTTGGAATGAGCATTCTGTTTACATAAACAGAATAATTGCGGGTAGGTTAAGAAGGAAAAAGTCATTTACAATCAGTAAGATCTTGGGTTATGGTAGAACGAATCGAAAAACAGCAACAGCAGTAGAACATGTAATATAGTCTGTGAATGTTGTTGCTAACCAGTAGCTTCACCAGACAACTAAAAGCGGCGCTTGTTTTGCTAGAAAAACAGCAAAAACGCGCCACTTTTAGTTGCTGGTGAGCAAGGCGTTATGCAAAGAAAAGAGAAAATGAATAAATGGACTGAACTATCTAGCAAGATAAAAAATTGTAAAAAATGCAAAGGTTTAAATAGC
>JALTJN010000521.1 GCA_027076405.1 Chromatiales bacterium | reverse complement strand
CTCTCCTTTTGCAAGTACATTCGATAATTTTTCTGTTGCAATGCAGAAAACTTTGGATACATCTGCCGAAAAGAATATTGACGAACATATCCGTAAACACTGGAAGAATGAACACGCTTCAAAGAACTTTCTAGCAGATGGGGTCATCCTTTTGAAAGATGGAGTGGATACATGTGTGTTCTGTGGGCAAAATCTTACACCTGTCACCAAATTAATTGAAGATTTCAAAAAAGTTTTTGGTTCTACTTATACAGAGACTCGACAAGAAATTGAGAAATATGGCGAAGCTTTTCTGCGTTTTGATGCAGAAGCAGAGATGGCAAAGTTTGCACCCCTTGGAGTTAAATGTGAAGACATCCTGGATAAAGAAATGTTATTAAAGCACAAAAAAGCTCTTGATAAAGACGTTGCAATAAAACTCAAAGATTTAAACCATCACATAGATTGCACATCAGAAAATAGTTCTTTCAATATTTTTGTGTCTGAAATAAAGAAGTTGCACAAAATTTTTAATGAGCTGAAAACACAGGAGTTTTCTATCCAAAAACAGCAAAGTTTAGAAAACGAACTGAAACAACTTGAATTATCACAATACCGTCACGGTAAAGAAGGTGTAGCTCTTGCTGAAAAATACGAAAAGGCTGCAAAAGCGGTAGAAACAAAGAAAACAGAAATAGGCGCCTTGCGAAAAGAGATTGACGAGGCAACCAAAAATGCTATTGAGAAAAACCAGAAGCAAATCAATACAATTCTAGAAGACACCCTAAAGGCAGGCTTCAAAATACAAAAATTAAACAGTCGATCAAATCTTACCAGGTCGGATGCACACTTTGTTGATTATGAGTTTGTTGTAGATGGAAACACAGTTCCCATTTCCAATAAACGTTCACAGTCAGATGATGAGCCGATAGATAAGCCTTATTTTGGCAATACTTTAAGTGATAGTGATCGGAGATTGCTGGCTATGTCATTTTTTATCTCAAGTCTTCGTACAGATGAAAATCTGAAAGACAAGATAATAGTTTTAGACGATCCTTTCTCAAGCTTTGACTCCAACAGAAAGGACTATTTAGCAAAAGCAATAATTGACATACAAAACGAGCAGGGTGAGCAACCAAAACAAATAATTATACTTACTCACGACGATGGATTCTTGGGTAGATTGCAAGAAAAACTCCCATCCTCGGACTCGGACACAAAAATACTTAAAATAAAATATTCTGACACAAGTGGTTCGGTGCTAGAAAAATGTGATGTCGCTGAAATAATTGAGGAACAGTATTTCAAAGATATAAAATATATCAAAGACTCAGTAGATAATTCTCATAATATTGATGAGGCATTAGGAAAGGTGCGCAAATGTCTAGAGAGAATCTTACGACATAAGTATTATTTTATGCTTGATAAGGATACGCTTAGCGATGGAAGTATCTCTGCATATCTAGGGAAAATTGGTACAAAATGTACAGTTAAGGATGAAATCTTGAATAACAACTGGCACGAGCATATGCACGATCAGCATGAAATCATGAAATTGTCTGAGCCGGAAAAGATACAAAAATTGAAGGACTTTCTTGCACTACTGGAGGAGATATAGGGAGCTTGCTTGTGCGCGCATGGGCGGGTTGGGGCAAGCGCAATATGATTTACTTGTGCTATTTGCCAATAGCACAAACATTTTTCTTTCCGTACAAATACCACAAAACTTTAATCGGGGGCAATGAGCGAGCTACGAGAGCGCCGAGCAGGCATTGTGAACGAAGTGAACAGCCAATGCGAGGCGTCTCTCGTGAGTGAGCGGACTTTCCCGCTACCACAGGCGTAGCGCCTCGGGTCGGCGCAAGCTACGGAAGAAAGGGCGGTATGTTGCACTTGTGCAATATTATTTATAAGCCCTTTCTGGAGTAGTGAAGCGGCGAAAGCAAAACCATAAAATTTCCTTTCATTTTTTTGCGGCTCCCCCCTGCACCCCCCCGCCGTTTTTTTAAGGATAAGGAAATTTTTGGTTTTGCGTAGAGCGGAGGACGAACGGAGGCAAACGGAGTGTGTGCGCTTGCACACGCACGGAGTTTGCCGAAGTGAGGACGGAGTGACCCCGAGGCGCGGTGGAGTTGGTATCACCACGGACGCGGAGCGTAAGATAAAGTTTGAAGCCACCACGCGCTCGATGCGTGCGTCAGTCGGGGTTCTGTTCAAAAAAAGTTAGAATTTCAATCAAAAGGTACCGCCAAAATAAAAACTCCATAACAATTATGG
>JALTJN010000520.1 GCA_027076405.1 Chromatiales bacterium | reverse complement strand
TCATTTTATTAAAGAGTGTATTGTTAAAAAATTCAAGAATTTACAGGTATTTATCTGCTAAACGGTCACTTAATCAGGACGGTGGTCTGGTTAGTGATTGTTTAAATAATTTTATATTTTCTTCAAGTTGCCGGGCAAAATCACCAGCTTTTGCCTCTTTTGATAGTTGTGCAAAAAACTCCATATACTCCAACATAATATTGTTTACGGGATAATTGTAGTCCACTCCCGCATATAATACTTCCAGGGCCTGTTTAAGATGTTTTTCTTTATGCAGTAACCTTGCTAATCGAACACGTGAAAAGAGAAAGCGTGGATCAAGTTTTAGTGCTTTTCGATATTCTTTTTTTGCAAGTTCCGGTTGCTTTCTTTCATATATCAGGCCGCGAATATGGTGTGTTTGTGGCCGCAAAGGATTGAGTTTTTCAGCAATGTCCAGGTTTGTATAAGCAAGGTTTAATAAGGTATCTGCTTGTTGTGATTTTTTTGCATAGATTAATCTATCTGCACCTCGACGTAATAAATCTGCATAACTAAAAAAGGGGTTATCCATTAACGGCGCTAACTTTTGGGCTTTTAGAAATAGCCGGCTGGCTTTTTGATATTGGTTTTTCTGCATTTCTTTTTTAGCTTCACTATTATAATAACTGGAAAATGAAACAGTTAAAAAATAACCAACCAATAATGTCATGATGCCCAATGTGCTGATGCTATATAAAACAGGACTAAAGTGGGTTTTTAATGCAGGTAATGTTTTCTTATCACTAGAAGATAAAGAAACTAACTGATTAAAGCGGGCGAGATATAAACCTGTAATAATTAATAGAGGAAGAATATAAAAATTATAAGTAAAAAGGCTGTGCGCAGCAAAGGTAATTAGCGCAGCGAATAATGAAACTAATTCAACACGTTGTAAGGTAGATAATTTAGTTTTTAGTGAGCGAATAAAAAAAACAAGAATAAAAATAAATAAAGTTATTAGTAGTGCAATGCCCGGGTAACCAGCTTCAAGTGTAATCTGCATATAATCATTATGGGCAAAAAAACCTGCACTAGTATCACTTGCAGGACGTAACGGCGGCCAGAACATCCATAAACTTCCTAAACCTAATCCATACCACGGCATACTTTTAAATAAGGGTAATAAGCTTTCCCAAATAATATATCGTGGATGTCCTGCTGTTTTAGTATCTTGTATGGAAACCATTCTCTCAGAAAAACTGGCCGGAAGATTGGGAAAAAAATATTGAGATAAAACAGAAATAATAAAGGCAATAAAAATAATGGTAACTAAAGTATAAAGTTTAGCTTTGCTGATATGTTTTCGTAAAAGAATAATCAGAATAGTTAAGCCAAGCAGAAGACTCAGCGAGGCACCCCGGCTGGTAATAATAAAAATGGTTAAAAATAATATAATAAGTATTAAAGATAAAACTTTATTGTTAAGTAATGTAAAAGGACGTTCAGCTTCATTTAATAAGAAATAACCAACAGCAGGAATAAGCGCAAGATTAACTAATGCTGCAAGACTATTTCGATTTAGAAAGGAGGCGTTTGCAGGAACGTGGAGATAATAGTATTGAACCAGCCCATAACATGCCCAAATTAACACCAGCAATAATATAGAAGGCCAGATAGAGTGCCAAATTTTATCTTTATTATCAGAGAAACTAAAAATTAAAAAGACAATAAGAAAACTGCCTACCCAGAAAAAATTATAAAGTGTGAGGTATTGAACTTGGCTGGGCAAAATTGAAATAGCAAACCAGCTTAATAATAAAACCGAAGATATGAATATGCCATTAACCGGAATAGCGAGTGAACGGGAATATCGCTGTTTTAGAGTGATGGCAAAAGTGATGCCGAGAGAGATAAAACTGATGGAAAACAGCCAGTAGTTATTACCGGTATAAAATAATGCAGCAAGAAGTGAAAAAACAAAAAACAAACTGAATAAAGAAGACGCTGTAAAACTAAAATTCTTCATAATTAAGGTTGGAATTGTAAACGCATTGTACGTTGGCTAAATTCAGGATCAGTGCTGCTACCAAATGTTGCCACTGTATTAATATTATAAAATGTTAAGCCATCATTAGTAATATTATTTACTGTGGTAACACATTTACTGTTTAAAAGTCCGGATGTGTTGTCGTTAAAGGTAATGGCGTTTGTACCTGATGTAGCACTATATATAGATTGATACATACCCCACTGTAAGCAGGAGCGACCTGCCATATAGGCTTTTGCTGAGGTGATTTCGTGACTAATCGATTGCTGGCTGGTTGTTAGCAGGCTTACCATTCCAGCACCCATGAGGGCTAAAACAATAACAAGAAATATTGCTGTAACAACCGAGACACCGGATTGTTTTTTAATATTACGGGGTGTTATAGACATGGGCTTCATGAATCACCTGTATGGTTTCATTTTGTCTTGCAACGGTAATATTGATACGTAGTAAACCGGCACGTTGCTGTGAGCCTGGTGTGTAGGTAAATGTACAGGCCTGTACATTTTCCATCAACAAACGCTGATTACCACTGGGTGTAGCGGGATTAGCGAACGTTGTGGTGTCGCGGTACAGGTTCGTACCACTTAAATAAAATAAAGTGACCTGCTGAGTGTTACTAATGATATAAAATCTTCGTGATGGTGAGTGTGTTGCGAAAGAGACATTGCCGGCAAATTGCACTTGATCAATATCGGATGCGCCGTCATTAGTAATATCTTTTTGTACGACAGCGCTAATTTGCTGGCGTACATTGTTGGTACCATTATAGATATCGGTATTATTAATGTTATATACCACAGCCCAGTCGTTAGTCGTTGCATTTAATGGATTGGCAAGGTTTGTTGATAGCACATCGAAACGATTTCGACTTAAAGGTGAAACAGGTAATCGATCACGTTGAATTGGCGGGGGGGAGTTATAAACACCTGGCCGATCCTGATAGCGCCCGCTTGTTTTAACCGGTACAAAATATAAACGACTTTGTGCTGTCGAAACACAGCTTGCACCATCATGTACACAAATGCTGTGTGGCAAGGCATGACGTAATTCGCGTGAAATTCGTTCAACGGCAAGGCGGACTGATGTTTGTAAATGTTCGCGACGTTCAAGAGCCGCATAAGAGTCTAAAGAACGGCCAATGATTAATGAGGCAAGTCCACCAATAATTCCCATAATGGCAATGACGATAATAATCTCGACAAGAGTGAAGCCGTTTTGTTTGCTGAGATGCTGCATCAGAAATTTAACCGGTAAGCTGATAAATTAATTTTTGAATTCAATGGATCAGAAACAATGACATCAATTCGTTTGGCATCATTGCTGGATACATCATTTCCCGTTCCCGGAGTAACATTATTAATTTCGGCGCCTGCTCCAGCTGCAAAACCTACTCGAATACAAATCGCAAAACCTGCATATTCGGTTGCGATATTTGTACCAGACTCATCCACCATAGGGACGCATGCATTAGTGCAGCTTGCATCAGCGGTTCCACCTGTGCCGCAGTAAGCAATATTATGGTAGTCATCAACATCATTAAAGGTGGGGCGTGTTTCAGTACCGTCCGTACCAAAAGCTGCGGTGGTTTGTGCGGTGGCAGTCGGGTTTCCGGCAGGACAACGACTACTACCGGATGGAAAACGCACACAACCGCCACCGGATGCTGAACTGTTATCGTAAGCTTTTAATAAAATTTCTTCGAGCGTTGCTTGCGCTAGTTCAATGCTACGAATTCGCACCATGGGATCAGCACTGTAACGAGTTGTATTAATATAAATAAGTGTGATGCCGGTTAAAGCAATCGAAAGGATGACAATAAAAATAACCAGCTCAATCAGGCTGATACCTTTTTGATAGTGAGTGCCAAGTTTAATGTTATCAATGTGCATAGCCGGTCTCGGGTTCGACAGTAATGGTTTGTGAACCAACCGTGATTGTCAGCCCTGCATTTGGTCTGCCTAATGTATCATAGGTAATCGTACTGGGAGCTGGACTAATCGTAACATTAGCAGGAAAGGTTTTAACATAAGGCATGCGACCATCAGGGCTTCGTAAAGCAGTGCCATCGGTTAATTGAACTGTTAAATTAGTTGCCGTTAAAAGTAGTTGAACATTACCCCCCCTATTCATTGCAAGTTGCTGAGTATGGCGTAAGGCAGAGCGTAATTCGTCTGAGGCTTTTCGATCTTCATAACTGGAGACAGCAAAAAATCGGGGTGCGATGGAAATTGAAAGAATACCTGTTAATAGAATAACAACAATAAGCTCTACTAGGGTAAAGCCTTTCGTGAAATTTTTAGTTTGTGAGTTAAACATATTTAATATTTAACTGTATTAAAAATTGAAAAAGCACCGCATATAAAGCAGCGGTGCTTTAAAGCAATTTTAAATTACATCATCAACAACAACGGCTCCGTTATTTGAATCATAAGTAATACTCATTGTATTAACTGGTTGATAAGTGTAGGTGCACGATGTTCCCGCAAATGCAGCAACGTAATCGACATTAGCACCAGCTGCTGTAGCAGCTGTCGGAGGATTTTGCATTATACCGTTCCAAATCTCGACGCAATGTGTCGAACTAGCTAAGGTTGTTGCAGCAGAAGTGCTTGTTGGCCAACCAGAAGCATTGACTGCTACATTACCTGCACCAAAGTTTGCTACAGTTGTTTGTGCGCCTGCTTGGTTATTAGCTATCCATTGTGCTCGAACTAAGGCAACACCAGCGCCAAAACCACCACCTGCACCAGCAACAGCTGCAGAATTAGCTTGATTGTTTACATTCATAAAGCGAGGCAATGCCGTTGCTGAAAGAATACCTAGAATTAGAATTACGACCACGAGTTCTACTAAAGTAAAACCGGCTTGTGATTTTTTCATGTTTTTCTCCAAAATCTGTTATGACAACCGCAGTTGTCGATGAGTTAGATTTACTGCCGCAGCAGTGCTAACAGATGAATAAGCGAAGAATCAATAACTTAGATTCGAAACTTAAAGTAAAAGTAGTACATTTATTGTACAAAGTCAAAAAGGATTATCGGCAGCTGGAGTCGTTTCTTGAAAAAAACTTAAATAAAAGACATTAGTTAGGTAGATTTATAGCTCAGATAAAAGTAAAAGCAGCACAATAAGCGCAAAAAAAGTGATGATACTGCCAAATATACGAGGGTAAGTATTTACTAACTTATTTGCCAGATTAATATCATTACTCATTTTAGAAAAATGCTTGCGGGTTGAAATCCAGTGGTTAGCAACTTGCTCAAAATCTTTGACGGCGCTTGGGCGTATGAAAATGATTAGGCCAAATACCAGAGTGAAAATGCAGGTGATAGTGAAAAATATCTGACCGGCATTAAGCAGCCATTTCCACGCGGGAATAGAAATACTTTGCGGTAAGTACGGAATTAATGAATTTAAGTTGAAAGTGGTCAGGGTATAAAGAACAAAGAGTGAGCCGATAATTAAAATTGTGCCGCTTATTTTTGAGTATTTATAAAAAAAAGGTTCTGATTTTATTGGCGTTTCGATTGATTTTGTTTTTTCTCTTAATGAAATTCGCGTGTTTATTTTTTCATTAAATTTAAGTGTTGCTTCAGGTATAAAAATTAAGCCAAGTCCAAGCAAAAGAGCAATAAAGCTGCCGATAATAATGAACAAAGAACTGGCATCAAATAATATTTCTGAAAGCATGGAGTTCATAAATTTATCCTAAGTTGTTTTTACAGTTTTGAATTCTGTATGGTAGTGTAATCATGTTATTTAAATATTTTCAGCAGAAATCTTTTTAACTTTCCAGCTGTATTTATCGACAGTAAAAATGTCGAGCCCGGCAACACCATCATAATGCGGATCAAAACGTTTGTTGTTATTACGATCATTGTAAATGAGTTTTACTTTGTATCGAATGCGCGGTGTACCTTTTAATTGAGTTTTAAAGTTTTCTGTATAAGTAACATTGTAGATAAGTGCTTTTTGTTTTTTATCAAAATACCAAACTCCCGGTTCTTTGATAGCTTTATTATTATCTTTTTCACCAAGGTAATTATTTGGTGTTTGTGACAGCAAAAGCATCGGGTTAGATAGATTCAGCCTGGCAACGTCAGTCATATTTCCATTGAGTGCAAGTCGGGCAACCTCTAAACCCAGTGCGCTTTTTATTGTGCCGATGATTTGTTTTACCGAGGCTTGTTCTGCGGCAATACGAAGTGCAAATATTCGATCAATGGCAAATATACCGAGTATGGAAATAATAATAATAACCACGATCAGTTCTAAGATAGTAAAACCACGTTGTTGATTTTTTAATGTGTTATTGCGCAATCTAGTGTCCTTGTGCTGCACCGGCTAAATCCCACATTGGCAAGAACACGCCGAGTGCAAGCACAAGAACCATAGCACCAATAAAAACGATGAGTATAGGTTCGATAGCACTGGTGAGATTTTTAACATCATAATCCACTTCGCGATCATAAAAGTTGGCGACTTCTTCCAGCATCTCGTCAACATTACCAGTTTCTTCACCCACAGTGAGCATTTGAATAACTAAAGGAGTAAACATTTCTGTTGCGGCGGCTGTTCGGGTTAAGGTATCTCCCCGTTCTATTCCACTTCGCATATCAGCGATATGCCCGCCGACATAAATATTATCCACCGCACGGGAAACAAGAGTCAGTCCGGTAACTAACGGTACACCTGCATTTAACGACATGGCAAATGAGCGTGAAAAACGGGCAAGAGTTGCACGCAATACGATACTGCCGATAATCGGGACACGGGTTAAAAACCGATCCCATTGCCAGTGCCCTTTTTCTGTTTTGATGTAATAACGAAAAGAGAAAATGGCGGCGATTAAAACGCCTAAAAGAACATACCAGTAATTCACCATAAACTCGGAAATTCCGAGCAATATTCGCGTAGGTAAAGGTAATTCAGCACCAAAACCGGCAAACACTTTTGCAAATGTCGGAATTACCCACATATTAATAATTACCATGGCAATGCTAATGGCGATAATGACGAACATCGGATAACGCATGGCAGCTTTGATTTGATCTTTGGTATTTTTTTCTCTTTCCAGATAGCCGGAGATTTGTAAAAACACTTCATCAAGATTACCGGTATTTTCACCCACCTGAACCATGCTAATAAAGAGGTGTGAAAAAATATCCGGGTGCTGTGCCAGTGCGGTTGATAGTTCGTGACCACCTTCAATTTCCAGACGTATTGCATGCAATGTTTTTTGCAAGACCTGATTACGGGTTGTTTCTGCTAAACCTGTAATAGAACGAATAATAGGAACACCTGCATGCATTAAGGTGTACATTTGCCGTGAAAATAAAACGAGATCATCTAATGTTGGTTTTTTATTTTTTTTGAAATCAAAGATCAGACTTTCAGTTTCTTTTGTTTGAGTTTCTTTTTCCGACTGGGTGATATTGATGGGGGTAATGCCAATATTAACAAGTTGAGTGGCAACTGCATCAACAGAGTTTGCATCAAGATTTCCGTTAACCGCTTGTCCCTGATTGTTTCGACCTGTGTATTGAAAAGTTGGCATGATTTGAATTAATTATTAAGTTTAGTTTTCAAGAGTAAATTCATGTTTATCAAGTTCATCTTCAATCATTCCTGTTACTCGTATAACTTCTTCGAGCGATGTGATTCCCTGTGTAGCATATTCCATTGCGTGACGTGAAAAGGGTCTGAAATTCGGGCTGGCTTTTGCATGTTTTGCGAAGGCGGCAGAATCTTCACGACGTAAATCATCAGAAAGTTCATCATCAATTTCAAGGAATTCGAAGACACCAACACGGCCGCTATAACCGGTATTGTTACAGTGCGGGCAACCACGACCATGATAAAATTTTGCGCTTTCTGCATTTTCACCTAGCAAGCTAAACAACCAGACCATTTCCTGTTTTTCAGGGGTGTATTGTGTTTTACAGCTCTTACAAATTTTTCGTACCAGACGTTGGGCTAATACAGCACGTAATGCGGTGGCAACCAGAAAACCTTCTGCGCCCATATCAATTAAACGATTAACGGTAGAAATAGCATCGTTGGTGTGTAAAGTTGATAACACCATGTGACCGGTAATCGATGCGCGCAGGCCAATGGATGTTGTTTCCTGATCACGCATTTCACCAACCAGCACAATATCGGGATCCTGGCGTAAGGCGGCACGCAACACAGTGGCAAAATCTAAACCAATTTTAGTATTTACCTGAACCTGATTAATTCGTGGTAAACGATATTCCACCGGATCTTCAACGGTGATGATTTTTTTCTCGGCTTTATTTAACTCGGATAAAGCAGCATACAAGGTGGTTGTTTTACCACTACCGGTTGGACCGGTTACCAAAATCATACCGTGCGGACGATGAATGTTTCTTCTAAAATGAGCCAGTAAGTCAGGGTTCATTCCGAGTTGATCAAGTACCAGTGCGTTACCGGACTGATCGAGTAAACGCATAACAACTGACTCGCCATTTTGAATGGGCATAGTTGAAAGACGTACATCAATACTGCGATCACGAACACGAATATTAAAGCGGCCATCTTGTGGAATTCGTCGCTCTGAAATATTTAAACCTGCCATAAGTTTTAAACGGGAGACCAGTGCACTGGCGATACGTTTTTCTTTCATGACCTGTTCTTGCAAGATACCGTCAACACGGGTACGAATACGCAATACATTTTCATCGGGTTCGATATGAATATCCGAAGCACCTATTTGTACCGCATCTTCAAAAATAGATTGCAGCAGTTTTACTACCGGTGCGTTGGCAACATCTTCACCTTGTACCAGCTCTTGTAAATCAATATCAGATTCAGCAAGCTCATCACCTAGCTCTTCTGCCAAATCTGAAATTTCACTGGTACGGCGGTACACCATATCAATGGTTGACATGATTTCGGATTCACGCGCGACCGCAAGATGTAAATGGCATTTGAGTTGTTTTGATAATTCATCATAGGCAAAAATATCAGTCGGATCGGCCATTGCTAATAACAAACTGCCATCCGGATTTTTTTTCA
>JALTJN010000519.1 GCA_027076405.1 Chromatiales bacterium | reverse complement strand
CCAGAATAAATTGAAGTTTACCCGGTAATTTCATTAGAACTTCATGACCGAGATGCTCCTGACGCCAGGCAATAAAGTGCGGGCCATCAAAAATAATATCATATTTATCATTACGCATTTCTCTTTGATATCTCATCCAGTTTCCCGGATGTTGATATGTGACTTCTACCCCAAGAACCTTAGATAACTTCTGAGCAATCGGCCCGTAAATTTTCATACCGGCTTCAGCTGTTTCGCGGGGTGGCGCAGATAAAATTAAACCTTGTGCATTTACGGTGGATAATAAAGCGTTAAAAATGAATAACACCAAAACAAACTTTTTCATAATGATTCCCCTTTTTTTATTAAAGGATACTTGCACTATCATTTTGTATATCAATATATACTTATATTTTTTGTACTTCTTTTTTTATTCTTAGAGCATAGATTAATCCAATCCGGATATAAGATTCGTTGTATAAAAAAAATTACCCCTTACTAAAACACTGCATTATGCAGCGCGCATTCATGTAAAATGCAGTGATACAGCAGAATATTTTGGACTAAACAGCGTTAAATGCTGGATGAATACTGATTTTCAACATAAACTGCAATAAAAAATGGATATCTATTGTGACTTTACCCGTACTTAATTTACCGTTATTAAACGCTAAACGGCCTAAACCTTACCTTAAGCATAAAAAATTTCGTCTCTGGCTTAAAACATTGCCTGTTGCGAATGTAAAAAGAACATCTCAATTAATCTTGCAACAGCTTAAAACGGTCAATCAGTCTCGCTATCCCTACTCTGAACGCAGCCTGTTACTTGATGAGCTGCGTGGCACCATTCGTCAGCTTCTTTTGTCGTTAAAGCAGCCTATTCAGCGTGCCCAATTTCCTCTATCAGAAGAAAATATGGCAACGGCTGACCTCATACAAAATTTACTAACAGAAATGGCTCACGGTTATAAACTCATTACCAGTGATCTGATGGATAAAAAGTCACGTAAAGAAAACGATATGCTTTTATTACGTGAATCAATTTATTTGAGCATTCAGTATCTCGCCCGCAGTATTGTCGAAAGTTATCTTGTTTATGCAGCACCACAATATGATGTTTGGCGCGAACTACACCAGCTCTATCGGTATGCAGAGTATGAGAATATTCAAAATGACCCCATTGATGATCCTTATCCGGATTATGTATTACCCATTCATTACAGCATTGATTTAGTATATAAACGCATCGTTTTGTTGTCGCTTTCTGCGCCTTATCATTTAATGCAAAATGAAGCGGAAGATATTTATTATCTTGTGTCTGCCTGGACTTCTGTTTGCCAAATCTCAGAGCTAGAAAAAAAGCATATTTCTGATCAGTATGGCGTCGACTTTGCTACCGATATGTCACCGCGTTATATTCCTGCAAGTCTCGAATGGGAACCCGTTGATGGCCGTATTATTGATCTCAGTGAAGTAAAGGCACGCCTTAATAATCATACAACAAAAATTTTACGTTTTAATGTTGATAATGATGACTTTATTGAGACCGAAGAGAACCCGCGTTCACTTAAAGAACGTCAGCAACGTGACATGTTACTACGTCTGACGGATGCCTGGCATAGTAAATTAACACGCGGTCAGCATCGTGAAGATCGTGGTGCAAAATTACGAATGGCGCTGGGATTAAATGCCTGCCATTTTTATTGCTCGAATAAAACGGCCTTCACTCCACAGATGGATGAATTACGCCTTATCTCTTCAAGCGAAAATAAACAAACTACCGTTTTTGCCAATATTTACCGTGAAGCCCTGCATAAAGATCGCTTACATGAAAAATCCAGCTACCCGATAAGCCCGTGGCAACAACATAATATCAGCCGTAGCGGTATCGCCATCAGTTGTGATGGTTCATGCAAAGACATGAATATTAAAGTGGGTGAAATTGTCAGTTATTTATTTGAAAGTAAAACCGGTTTACGCTGGAAAATAGGTATTATTCGCTGGTTACATATTAATAAAGATAATAACGTGGATATGGGCATTATGAATTTATCCCATAGTGCTGTTCCTATCGCAGTAAAAGCGATTGATGGCTTGGGTAAAGGCACCGATTACTTCCGTAGCCTGTTAGTTCCAAAGCAGGTTTCAATTAAACAGTTAAGAAGCGTTATTGTACCTGCCATGCTTTATGATATTGGTACTGTATTATCCGTTAATATGAAGACAAAATTATTTCATATAAAATTAAGCAAACTTATTATTTCAACGGGCAACATTGCGA
>JALTJN010000518.1 GCA_027076405.1 Chromatiales bacterium | reverse complement strand
GCACTCACGTGAGTTGCTCCTGTTTTTTTATTGTTGGGATTTTTACACAAAACACTTTTCATCATCTGCGAATGCTGCTATCGGGAATGACAATGTTTTAAATTATTTGAGACCTTTGCACGAGCGCAAACTAATTTAAAAACAAACCAACTTCGTCATCCCAGCGTGCCTCTAGCTGGGATCCAGTGACTTTATTAACCGAAAGTCACTGGATTCCGGCTCAAAAGCATACCGGAATGACGAAATTTAAATGTTTTTAAAATTACCTGCACTCGTGCAAAGATCTCTGATTATTAATTTTAAAACAATCTCAATTTAAAAACTTATTTATTTTTTTAATGGTTTAATTAATGCATCAAACTTTTCTGGCATCACATATAAAATAACGTCTTTTTCGCTTTCACTCAACGCAATGTCTACGCCCTTTTCTGGATACAACCAATGCACCGCATCACTTTGAGCATCGGCTATTTTTTCATTGGGTTGTCCAAAGCGTTTTTCTAATAATTCGGCACTTAAATTAATGGAGGGTAAATAGGTAATCGAAGCAATGGGTGATTGCCGAACAAGTGCGGCATCTGCCGACGATAGCGTGACTTTGCGTGTGCCGCTGCCTAAAGTGGCAATGCGTGCGCCGCGTTCAAACATCGCGATGATTTTATCTGCGGGCAATTCAATGGACATGACCATTTTAGATTTTAAACCGGCTATTTTAATATCATTAAAAAAGGCTTCTATTACCGGCTCTTTTACCGGCTCTTTGTCTGGCGGATAAAACAAAGTAATTTCGGCGATTTCTTTAAATTGCTGCTGCGCATCGTGCAGCGTTGATTGCCCCACGACTAAATTAAAAACCCGTGTGTGCCCCGATTCGAGGTTTTCTATTTTCCAGGGAAAAGCCGCATTTAAACGTTGTTGATTATTTTGTGGTGCGTTTATGGTTGATAAATAAACACCGAGTGCCAATATCAGAAGGGTCGCTGCCAGGACTTTTAAAAACATAATTTTGCCATTTTATTTGCGACTCATTTTAATGGTTATTCATTGGTGGTTATTCAGGATGCGTGTTATCCATGAATTTGTTGTTGAACCGGCTTATAAACAGATTCGTCAATGCTTTCTTCAATCATGTTTTCTGTGGCCGCCAGCGTATTTTCAGGAAATCGTTCACTCACCCATTTCGGCAATATGCCCGTTTTCGCCTGATGCAATGATTCCGATTCAAAAATAATTAAACCCAGCACACTCACCATTACGGGCAATAAAGACGCGCCGGCAAATGCCCAGTGCTGAGGTTTCATCTCGCCACCCGAGGCCATATAAATAAGCCCTAACAGACTTCCTGCAGCGGCGAGCATCATTAAAAAGAAACGGCTGCGTTTTGCGGCAACTTGCCAATGCCCGCTCACATACCCGCTGGATTTTGTTTTTGCACGGTGTGCGCCCCAAAATAAATAACTCAAACTGACAAAGGAAAAAATGGGGATAAAAACGATTAAGTGCGTTAGCGAGCTGGCACTCATTATAGCAACGAAAACCAGCACGTGATTGAAAATTAAATTGGTTAAAAAGATTTCGTGGGGCACACGGGCTTTTTTGAGATCGTCGGGTGAAACCTGATATTGCATTATATTAAACCAGCTAAGAAATATTTGCTTATTATAACATTAATAAATAATAAAATACTTCTAATCTAACGATCAAATAGCTGCTGGTAATTGATCTTGCTCAACTCTGCGATATTCTCTACGCTGCACTGGCGCACCTCGGCCAAACATTGCGCCACATGCCCCACCCAGCCAGGGTGGTTTTGTTTGCCTCGGTGCGGCACGGGGGCTAAATAGGGGGAATCGGTTTCGATGAGAAAACGATCATCTGGCACCTGTTTGGCAACTTCTCGCAAGGCCTTTGCGTTTTTAAATGTCACGATGCCCGAAAATGAAATATACATTCCCATGTCCAGCGCCTGGCGCGCCATCGCCCAGCTTTCGGTAAAACAGTGCAACACGCCACCACAGTTTTCTACCGATTCGTTTTTGAGCATCTGCAGCGTGTCTTGCTGGGCATCTCGGGTGTGAATAATCACCGGCTTTTTAAGTGCATTAGCGGCTTGCATGTGTATTTTAAAACTGGCTAACTGCTGCTCGCGGGTGTCTTTGGCGTAATAATAATCTAATCCGGTTTCGCCAATGGCGACCACTTTGGGGTCTGCACCCAGTTCGATAAGTTGTTGTAATTTAACAATATCGTCCTGTGTGTCGC
>JALTJN010000517.1 GCA_027076405.1 Chromatiales bacterium | reverse complement strand
AACACTCCTTGTTTGCGGGGATCATCCTGACTATGCTTGAGGATAACGGCAGATCGGCGGAAAGACAAGCGGAATTAGACAGAAGACAAACCCACCTTTCTGCCTAAGAATGCAAATTACAGAATTCTACCTAATACGATGTTAGGGTCCTCAATTAACGAGATGAAACTACCCCTAAAAATTAATAACTTTGTAAGCTTGAAAGGCAGGATTGGCCGTCTTGAATTTTTTGTTGGATTCTTTCTTATTTCGTTTGCTGCATATCTTCTAAATTATCTGGCATCAAAATTGCTCCATACTCAAGAGTATCAAAGTGGCTATTTTGTTGTTAAAGCACTTATTCAGTTTTTCGTTGTTGTGGGGCAAACACCATTTATTGTGAAAAGGTTGCATGATCTAAATTCATCAGGATTGTGGGTGCTTCTGTATTGGGCACTATTACCATTTACAATAGAATTTATATATCTGTTAAACAATTATCTTGGCATAAAAATAAATCCATTCTCCAAGCCGGTTGTTTGGCTTTCAGTTTTTGTCTTGTTAATGTTTTTAGTTTTATTTCTCAAAAAAGGAAATCCGGACAGAAATCAATGGGGTTACCCTAACAATCAAATCAACAAGGACGCCCAACTCAATGCGAGGCATTGAGTTGGGCGCCTGTTATTTAGAGCGTTAGAGCAAAACTGCCAGAAGTGGATAAATATCAATGACTGATGAAAGTAAACAGGAGCTTGTTCGTGAAGAACCAGAGAAGCTTGTAGATATAATCAAGCCGTTGGTGCCGCTTGCAACAACCGCATTGGAAAACACAAATAAAGAACTTGAATTAAAAAACAAACAAATAGAAATGCAAGCCGAATATGCTGCAAAAGCTTTGGAGTTTAAACGCTATCGTTTTAATAGAGCATTTTGGCTTATCACGGCAATAACGCTGGGAGTTCTATCTATCTCATCTGGTATTATATTCGGTCTTAAAGATATAAATGCTGGCTTATTAGTGTTGTCCCATATTGGGGCAGTAGTTGCGGGTGCCATCGGTGGAGCTGGCTGGGAGAAAGCCAAGGAGCCATCTTCCCAGTGAAGCACGCCAGCTCTAACAAAACGCTTGTTCGGACGCAAACTACGCTGCGCTTCGTTTGCGCCGCACAGCTTAATCGTTAGGGGCCTTAAAGGAAGGTGATAATGCACGCAAAGGAAATAATTAAAATTATAAAAGACGCTGTTCTAGAGGTAAAAGCAGCGAATCAAGATGTGATATCTGTTGATGCAATGGCAAACTATCTTGATGCATTGAAAAAAGATGTAGAAAGCGTTGAAGAGGCGGATAAAAAGAAATTTGAAGCTGACATTGCTGTATTTCGGGCAGAACACGAGAGGAATCTTGCGCATTATAAAGCCCAACAGCTTCACGCGGTTGAGCTATTTCGCTCCGTTATAAGCTATGGTCAAGCAGCGCTAAAGAGCGCAATGTTAATAAATGGTGGTGCTGCAGCGGCACTTTTGGCATTTATTGGAAATGTATGGATAAAAGGAGTTTCCCCGGATGCTGTTAGTTCGCTGACCAGTGCTATTGCATATTTTGCATTTGGTGTTTTAGTTGCAGCTATCGGTACCGCAGGAAGTTACTTCACGCAGTACTGTTATAGTGGATCATTTCAAAGGGCCGCTATAGTTTTTCATACGCTCACAGTTTTGATTGTTCTTTGTTCTTTTGTGTTATTTGGTTTTGGTGTTTTTGAGTCTTATCAGGCATTTGTCGAACATCTATCCCCTAACAATACGCTCCAGCCGACGCAGTAAACTGCGCGGCTGAGCTTTATCGTTAGCAATAAATAGTGAATAAAGAACGCATATATTTACTTTTGTCACCATTAATCCCGTTAATGTTTTCGTTTCTTATTGTTAGTTACGGTTCAAATGAGTTTACTGTAAAAGCTTCTATATTCTTTTTGTTCGCAACAGGTGAGCCTTACATTATTTTAGTTCTGATATTCTGGTTACTCTATTGGAGAAAACCAATACAAATCATCAGAAAGATAATTTTTAAATTACCAATCTATAACATACCAGGGCAAACATTATATTGGGGTATAGTGCTAAAAAATGAAATTCAGAATTTTTTTAATTTGTCTTTAATAAATATAATTATCCCAATCATTGCATAAATTCGCGCCGTGATGTGTTCATGCGACACGCTGGAGGGTATTCAGGTAATGCAACAACTCGGACCTAACGGCGGGATTTGCGCTCATGGTGAGGGTAAGCTGCCCCTGTGG
>JALTJN010000516.1 GCA_027076405.1 Chromatiales bacterium | reverse complement strand
GGTTCATCTTTTTCCCAGTCATCGTAGCGCATTAGGCTGACTTTGCCTGAACGGATGTGGGCTTTAATAAGTTGGAATTCATCAATATCACCATATAGTTGTGTGGCGCAGCCAATATAAATACGTAATATTGCAGGTAGTTCGCCTAAGTAATTTTTATGGAAAGTGTAACTGTGGCTCTCTTCTAAATAACCACATTCGAGTGCTTTATGTGCTGCTATACAGGCTTCGTTGATGGTGAGTGGGTTACCAACTGAAAAGAGTGTTTCTCTCGCTTGTTCGAGTGCATCCTGGTAAGAAGGAAAAAAGGCTTTAATATCACGCTTTAAACTTTCTGGCATTTTGCTTTGTGGTTTGCGTTTTTCAAATAAACCCAAAGCAAAGTAAACAGTTAGATCTTCTTTTCGTCTTTGGTTTGATTCTTCAAAAACTTCACTGCCAAAATGTTTTAACAGGGCTTGATGTGCCTTATTATGTGAGCCACAAATCCGGCGTATTTGTTCTGAAAATTCAAATTCACTATTAGCCGGTATACGACCTAATTCTAAAGTTGTTTCCCAGTAGTCGGTGAAAAGCTCAATATTTTTATCAATAATATCTTTTTTAATGGCTTTTGTTTTAAGTGCAAGTTGTCGTTGTGTTTTTTGTTTCCAGTCACGTTTAATGTGTTGGCGTTCAGATAGAAAAACCTGTTCCTCAAGTTTGTCTTTAAATATAATAAAGATACCTTGTCCTACTGCAATAGCGGTTTCATTAAGTGTTGATTCAATATAGTAGCGAATTTCACCTTGTGAATAATATTTTTGAAACGTATTTCGACTTGTGATGATACCGTCTTTATAAGGCGTAAACTGCCGGATAACACTTTCACCGGCAACCATAACGGCAACAACTAAAATTTTATTGGCTAATTGCCAGGCATTAATGAGAGTATCTGTTCGTTCCTTTCTGTCTTCAATAACATTTAAAACGAAGCCTAGATTAATAATGTCTTTATTGGATAATGCTTCATCAGGCCGATGCATCGGATCCCAGCCGGTAATATCAATTCCATGTGCTTCTAACTCCCTTACATCGTCACCTTTGCCACAACCATAGTCGAGTATGCTGTATTCGCCATTTAAATAGTCGTGTCGAGCTAAAGCCTGCATGGGTTGAGAGAGCTGGTTACGATCAATTGCTGTTTTATGCCGCTCAACATTTCCATTAAAATCAGATGATGTCGTGGCAACTGGTTTATCAATTAAAGGTTTGAGCCTGCCATTTTCATCCAGAAAAAAACCTTTTGCTTTTATAAGTCTTTCCCAATTTTGTTTAAAGCCAATTCGATTCGATTTTTCATATAAGCCAATAGCTTCGCCTTCAGCGGTCAATTCTTCAAACAAACTAAGTAGTGGATAGTTATCTGTAACAAAGGTTTCTTTACGATGAAGAATGGGCGGGTTAGTTGATTTTGAATAGTCAGATTTTCTGATAGTCTGTTTTTGGATATCAACAATTTGGCTGTATTTAAGGGCAGGGTAACTAATATCATCAAAATCCGGGTAGTTGAGAAAAGTGATTTTAAAATCTTTTTTATAAAATTTAATAATATTCCAGCTGTTATCTGAAATATCAAACTGACTCGCGGTTTTAAGCACCAAGGCTGAAAGTATTTCCGGCAAAGTACTTAATGCACTTTCGTGAATATAGACAGAATCGGGTAAATTTTTACCTATTTGTAATTGTTTTATCAGGCCGCTGTATTTGATGAAATCCATATTCTACATATTTTTTAGTTATAAGCTGCGATTATAGGAAGAATAAGCGTGGTAGGACAACAGTTTCGCCGGATGAAGTGAAAATATCTGGGCAGGGTGGTGAAATAAAATAGTGGCGGAAGATAGAATTGAAGCATTTCTTTCTTAAACCTGGATTCCGGTTAAAACACTGCCGGAATGACGGGTTTTGGTGTATGGGTTGTCAGCAAGTGCTCCCCCTGACTAAAACTATTGCGTATTACAGTTTTATTTTTATCCAGTTTAAAAGATACACCCCAGCCCCAGTTTTTTTCATTTTTACGGTAAATCATCACCCTGGCCAGAAATAATACATCAGAATTTTTTGATACTTTAATATCTAGCTAGTTATTGCCAGATTTGATATGTCGGTTAGCTTAGGTTTGAGCTAAATATTTTTTTACTCAAATTTCTTGCTGCTTCTTTTATGCCGTTAAATATGGGGCTTGCAATGTCATCAGGGAAGTTGTCTTGCAGTTGCATTAAGACATTTCAATAACATGATCAATATTGGTTATTGTTT
>JALTJN010000515.1 GCA_027076405.1 Chromatiales bacterium | reverse complement strand
TACAGCTCGCTGTCGATCAAGCTGTATTACCGGATGACCTTGTCACTCAGCCTCATGTGCTTGAAATTGATGGAGCTGTTTTTCCTGTTATACAAATGGCGATATCTGCCCAGATTTCTGAACTTGAACTTAAGCGTTTGGGTGATCAAATTTCCGATGAACTCTTGACCATAAAGGGAATTGCTCGTGTTCAGGTTCAGGGAGATCGCAAAGCAGAAATTCGTATAACTGTTGATCCTGAAAAACTCTCATTAAATCGAATTTCAATTGGTGAAATTTCTACTTTATTAAAAGCATGGAATATTAATTCTCCTGGTGGTCAGATAAATACCTCTGAGGGACAGAAAACTGTTCGTATCGTAGGTCAGTTTCAGAGTGTTAAGGATGTTGCTGATCTTGTTTTACGTTCAAATGATCGTGGCGATAATATTAAATTATCTGATGTAGCAACAATAGAAGAATCTCTGGTTATACCAACTGTTTATCTTGATTCAGGGGGTAAGCCGGCTTTAAATATGATTATCATGAAAAAAGTTGATGCTGATATCATTGATGTAGTAGATAAGGTAAAACAATATATAGAAACAATTCCCGAACATTACGGGAAAGGTATTAGTGTCACTACATCACAGGATTTTTCACGCTTTGCTCGCTTACGTTTAGGTGTGTTAACGAATAATGGTATTGTTGGTTTAATATTGGTTTTTATCTCTTTAATACTGTTTTTACGTTTATCTGTTGCATTAACTACAACATGGAGTTTACCGATTGTTTTTTTAACCGGCTTATTTCTATTGCATTTATCCGGTATTACTTTAAATCTTGTTTCAATGCTTGGGTTTATTATGGTGTTAGGAATGCTTGTTGATGATGCCATCATTATTGGTGAAAACATAGCTTATCATATGGAGCAAGGTGACTCACCGAATGATGCTGCAGTAAAAGGTGCTCATGAATTATTTGGTCCGGTTACAACAACCATTCTAACAACCGTCGCAGCTTTTTTGCCGTTGATGTTTATGTCCGGCATTATTGGTAAATTTATTATTGCTATTCCTGTTGTGGTCATCTCATTACTGTTTTTCTCTTGGCTGGAAGCATTCTTGATTTTACCAAGTCATGTTAGCCATTTAACCAATCCGAAAAACAAAGCTAAAGAAAAAAAATGGCTGGTGAACTTCGAGCATGGGTATGCGAAATTATTAGCATGGGTATTACATCACCGCTGGACAGTGGTATTTTTGTCAGCGTTGATTTTAGTAGGAAGTATTGTTTTGGCTAAACAAGCGATGCAGTTTCAGCTGTTTCCTGCAGTTGCCGTAGATCAATATTTAGTTCGTGTTACGGCAAAGCAGGGAACCAGTCTGGATGACTTGCGTTTACAGCTTAAAAAAGTTGATAAGGGAATTCGTGAATATATTAAACCGGAATATCTGGAGAGCACTATTTTATCCAGCGGACAAACTCAACGTGATGCGGGGGATCCATTAACACAACGCGGCAGCCGCTTTGGTCAAATACGTGTGCTTTATACGCCGGCTGTATTGAGGCCGGATCATGATGCCGTACATGACCTTCGTTATTTTGAAGAAAATTTACCTGCAAAATATCCTGACTTGGAAATTGCTTTTGAACTGGTTAAACCTGGGCCGCCGACAGGCCGGGCTCTTGAAATTGAGATTTCGAGTAAAGATGGCAAGTCTAATGAGCATGTTGCACAAAATTTAATTAATTTCTTAAAAACAATAAAAGGTGTAACGACCATCGAAAGTGGCTTACAACCGGGCGACAAAGAAATTCATGTCGTTCTGGATAAAAGTCTCGCTGCTTATGCGGGAGTTAATCTTGCTATAGCCGCATCACATGTACGTGCAGCTGTAGATGGTTTAAGAGTGACTACAACACGTTATGGAACAGAAGAAGTTGATGTGACGATTCGTTACCCGCAGGATATTGAAGACATTGAGGCATTACAAAATTTAAAGGTGCCTAATAAACGAGGCGGTTTAATTCCTTTAAGCTCAATTGCAAAGTTTGATGAGGCAACAGGTTTTACAACGATACGACATAAAGATGGCGTACGAGTTATTCGTGTTTTTGCAAATATTGATGAAAATCAAACAAGTAGCATTAAGTTGAATAAACAGGTCGCGGATAATAAATCGATCTGGCTGGCAGAATATAAAAATAAAGTGAAGGTTCATTTTGGCGGTGAAGCTGAAAAAAATCAGGAATCATTTCAGGATTTGGCTTTCTCGTTCTTATTCGCTTTAATTGCTATTTTCTTTTTGCTCGCTATTCAGTTTAATAGTTTGGGCTATCCTTTGATTGTTATGCTGGCAATTCCTTTTGGCGTTGTCGGAGTTATTTTAAGTTTTTATCTACATGATATTTTCTGGAAACCGATGCCGTTGTCTTTTTTCTCAACTATGGGGATGGTGGCATTAACCGGTGTTGTTGTGAACAGTTCGATGATACTGCTGGTTTTCATTCAAAGGGCAAGAGAAAAGGGCATGGATGCAATGGAATCCATTTTATTGGCTGGCAGACGTCGTTTGCGTGCAGTTGTCCTAACTGCGGCAACCACCGTAGTGGGTTTACTACCAACGGCTTATGGTTGGGGAGGAAATGATCCTTTCGTAGCCCCGATGGCATTGGCGTTATCATGGGGACTTGCTTTTGCCACATTAATTACATTAATTGTTATTCCGGCAGCTCTGGCTGTGAGTATTGATATTTCACAATACTTTTCAAAGTGGCGAGTAAGTTTGATAAATTATTTTAAACGCTAGACAACAGTTTAAATTTCTTTGATTGATAAAATAATTTAAAAGTTAAAGGAGTCGACCTGCGCCGGTAAAACGTTTACGCCAGTATTTGTCCAGCATTGAACTGATTTTTACACGTTTACCTGAAGAGGGGGCGTGAATGAATCGGTTATTTCCCAGATAAATACCAACATGTGAAACAACGCGTGAAACAGATGTTTTATAAAAAACTAAATCGCCCGCTCTTAAATAGCGACGAGATATAGGCTTAACTGCTTTATATAACTGTCGCGTTGTGCGAGGTACATTAATGCCCGCTGATTTATAGCTATATTGAACAAGGCCGCTACAGTCAAATCCTCGTTGCGGTGATGTGCCACCATAGCGATACTTAACTCCAAGCATTTTTTTTGCGGTATTTACCACGGTATATTTATTCGAACTTGCTTTATTGCTTCGATAATGACCGCTGCTGCTGCAACCTGAAAAAAATGCTGCGGAAGCAAAAATCAGTAGAAATGGGGTGATTTTTATATATCTGGTTATACTCTGCATTTTTATATTTTAGTAGAATTATTCTAATAATCAATGATATATAGGATTTATTTCATAATATACATGAATGTTAAAATTCTTAAAATGCTCTAAATAGACACAGAAATAGTTGGTTTCATGGACTAAACTACGGATATGGAGATTTCATCAACTACCGCGAATCGTGTTTCTCGCGCTGTGACGCCCTCAAAAAGCAGCAGTGACAGGGATACTAGTGCGCAAAGGCAGCAGGCTGTTGTTGAAAATAAAGCTCAGGAGCGGGCGCAACAACAACGTGCGATTCAGGAAAATCTTCAAGATAAAAGAGAGGAAGAGCAGCGTCGTTTAGACGGACGGCTAATCAGTTTTGGTCAGGAGGAAAGTTCTGCTAATACTGAGCAATCAAAAGCTTCATTTAATCGTTCGCGGGTGAATGAAGCTTACAGCGCGCCTAAAAATGAATCAACACATTCTCATAAACAACATTCTCGTTCATCACAACAAAGTGATAATGAAGCAATTGATGTCGTTGTTTAGATTATTTCATCAGCTGCAACTTTAAAAAAAACTCCATCTTTTCGGACCTTTAAGTTATTGTGATTTTTACCGTAAAATCAGATTATAATGCGGTAGAATAGCTTTATGAAAAGAAAATCTCCGGTACGAAGCAAGAAAAAAAGCCGCTCAAAAAAAACAACACGTCGAAGCAATATCAAGAAAAAACAAAGCCTGCCATTTTTACGAGTTTCTCTTTCACTGTTATTCGTTTTTATTATTTATGTGATTTATCTCGATTTTGATGTCCGGTCACAATTTGATGGTAAAAAATGGTCAATTCCTGCGCGTGTTTATGCTCGGCCGTTAGAACTTTATATAGGTAAACCGCTGACACATGAGCAACTTAAATTCGAATTAAATAATTCTGGCTATCATTTAACGCAAGGAAATATTAAAGCCGGAGCGTATCAACAAAAGGGTGATAGTTATCGTATTGTTATTCGTGGTTTTGATTTCTGGGATGGACATCAACCGCCAAGATATATCGAAGTAAAGATTGAAGACGGATTTATAACAAATGTGGTCGACTTCAGAGATTCGAATGATATTGCAGTAGTTCGCTTAGAACCGGCTATTATGGGCAGAATATACCCGTCACATCGTGAAGATCGAATTTTAGTTAAGCTTGATGATATACCAAAAAATTTGATTAAGGCGTTATTAGTAGTTGAGGATCGGGATTTTTATTCACACTACGGGGTTAATCCTAAAGCAATTTTACGTGCATTAGTTGCAAACATCAAAGCAGGTTCAGTAGTGCAAGGTGGGAGCACTCTAACCCAGCAGTTAGTGAAAAATTTCTTTTTAACTCGTAAAAAAAGTCTGGTTCGAAAGTTTAATGAAGCAATTATGGCTGTATTACTTGAACTGCATTATGAGAAAGACGAAATACTTCAGGCATACCTTAATGAAATATATTTAGGGCAGGATAAAAAAAGAGCCATTCATGGGTTTGGTTTGGCAAGTCGCTTTTATTTTGACAAGCCTGTTTATAATCTTGATTTGTCTGAAATTACAACACTGGTCGCTATGGTTAAAGGACCATCTTATTACGACCCATGGAAACATAAACAACGTATTCTTACTCGTCGCAATGTTGTGATTGCATTAATGGCAAAACAGAAAATGATATCATCATATCAGGCGCAACGAGCAAAAAATAAAGCATTAAATGTTGTAAGCCGCAGTAAAAAGATTCGTAGCTCTTATCCTGCATATATGGATTTATTGCGTCGCCAGTTACAGCATGATTATAAAAAAGAGGATTTAAGTTCTGAAGGGCTACAAATATTCTCTACCTTTGATCCATATGTACAAAAGATCACAGAAAATATTGTAAAAACTAAAATCAGTCAATTAGATAAACAAAAAAATCTCAATGGCCGCTTACAAGGGGCGGTTATTGTTACTAATACAAATAATGCTGATGTTCTTGCTATCGTTGGTGATAAACAGCCAACCTATGCTGGGTTTAATCGTGCATTAGATGCATTGCGACCAGTTGGTTCGCTTATAAAACCGGCAATATATCTAACAGCACTACAACAAAAAGATAAATATTCTTTAGTCACAATAATAAATGACAAAAGTATTACCTTAAAAGCGGAGGATGGAAAACTCTGGTCACCACGAAATTATTCCGGAAAATCGCACGGTAAAATCCCTTTATTTAAAGCTTTGATCAGTTCTTATAATCAGGCAACAGTACGTTTAGGTTTGGCTTTAGGTTTTGAATCTATTGTAACAACATTGAGAAACTTAGGCATTAAGAGAGATATTCCACCCTATCCGTCCATGTTGTTAGGTGCTGTGGCAATGACGCCTTACGAAATAACTCAAATGTATCAAACCTTGTCAGGTGACGGGTTTATAACGCCATTGCATACCATAAGAACCGTGTTAACTGATAAAGGTGAACCTTTAAAACATTACCGGGTTAAAATTAAACAGTCTATTGATGAAACTTCAATCAGAATTCTTAATAGTGCTTTACATGAAGTGACTCGCCATGGCACTGCACGCTCTTTACAGTGGCGTTTAGCTAAAGGCTTAAAAGTCGCAGGAAAGACCGGTACAACAAATGATACCCGAGATAGCTGGTTTGCCGGTTTTAGTGGTGAACATTTGATTGTTACTTGGCTAGGGACTGATGATAATCAGTCAACCGGTTTGACCGGTTCGAGTGGTTCACTTTCTATATGGGCAGGCATTATGAATAAAATACGAACTAGACCGTTATTGTCTTCGTTTGATAATAAGCTTGAGTATTCATATGTTGAGGAAAAGGAAGGGTTACTTGTCGACGAGGATTGCCCAACGGCTGCTTATCTTGCTTTCCGGAAAGGCACTGCACCGGAAGAATATGGCAGGTGTGTTAGATAATACTTCGCCCTATATAGGACGAAGTATTTATTATGTCTAGTGTCTTGAATAAACCATTGCATTATTGTCATTGTCAATCGCAATAACATCATATTTATCTTTTCGATGTCCTTCCATACCGGGCGAGCCCATTGGCATTCCTGGTGCAGATAAACCTTTAATATCCGGTTTTTCCTTCATTAAACGTTTGATGTCAGATGCAGAAACATGACCTTCAATAAAGTATCTACCAATTTTAGCTGTATGACATGACTGAAACTGTCGTTGCACACCAAACTGATTTTTTATCGTATTCATATTTCGTACATTTTTTGTTTTAACTTTGTAACCTTCATTTTGTAAATGTTTAACCCATTTTTTACAGCAGCCGCAAGTTGGGCTTTTATATACCATGATTTCTTCTGCCATTACTTTTTGGCTAAAAAAATTAATGCCGATGTATATCCCAAGTCCAAGAATCGCAACTAAAGAAATAATTGACGTTGTTGTTTTATTCATTTGTAGTACTCCATAATTAAATAGCACTATCTCTTTTTAAATTGAAAAAAGAGATAGTGCGCAGATTTTAGAACCAGGCACGAACACCTATAACAATTTGAGTGTCCTCATCTTTTTCACCGCTATTTTTGGCGTAAGTGGCTGTATTTCCATATTTCTTATACCAGTTCACCCCAATATAAGGTGCAAATTCACGTTTAATTTCATAGCGCAGGCGTAAACCGAGCTGTGTGTCAGAAATACCTGAGCCAGTGCCTGTTGCTGCATCATCTTTAGCATGAATATTAATTTCAAAATCCGGAGATAATACCCAGCGTTGAGTAAACATCCATTCATATTCTGCAGTTAAGCGTAAACCGACCTGCGATGACTCGCCAATAAATAGGGCAGTATCAACTTCAAACCAGTAAGGGGCGAGCCCCTGAAAACCCAGTGCTAACCAGTTCCTTTGCGGTGTTGGTTTTTGATCTTGTCGTAAACCAATTTGAAAATCCCAAAAAGGAGCAATGGCTTTACTATATAAAGCCTGAAGCTCAAGGTCTTCAGTAATATTGTTAACTTGTTGAAAATCTGCTTTTACAACAAACTTGTTCAGATCTTTACCTATCCATGCCTGAGCTTCCAATACCAATGGATCATCGCCATTAGAGATGCGCGTTTCTAATTGGTCGATCATCACTTTTGTTACAATTGGATCATCTTCCATACCGCCCGCGATAGCAGAAGATGATAAAGCTAAGCCTAAGAAGGCAAATGCTAATTTATTTTTCATTTTCATATGTCTCCTTAAATTTAACTTACGATTACTTTTCTGAACATACCAAGCATGTGATAAAGAAGATGGCAATGATAAGCCCATCCTCCCATAGCATCTGCAGTAACCAGATAACTGATTTTTGCTCCGGGTTGTACAATGACAGTATGTTTTCTTGGAATATATTGTGCGTCGCCCGTTTCTAAATCACTCCACATGCCATGTAAATGGATAGGGTGGTTCATCATGGTATCGTTTATTAAATTAACACGAACACGTTCACCGTATTTAAGGTGAAGTGGCTCTGAATCGGCAAACTTAATTCCGTTCATTGACCACATATAACGGCTCATATTTCCGGTTAGGTGAAGATCTATTTCACGTGAAGGTTCCCGTGGATCAGGCGTCTTGTAAAGATTTTTTAAATCTGCATAGGTTAATACTTTACGCCCATTATTACGCAAACCTACCCCAGGATCATCGAGTCGATATTTTGGTGCATCGGCACGCATATCAACGTGAGGACCAAATTCAGTATCTGAATGAATAATTTTTTTATTGCTACCGAAGCCTGCTTTACCCGAACCAAATTGAGGTTTACCCATTTTGGAATGATCCATACCTTTCATGCTGGAGTGTTCCATTCCGCCTCCACATTTCATTCCACCACTCATATTCATTTTTGACTTGCTACCCATGTCATGATCCTGCATGCCGCTCATATTCATAGAACCATGATCCATCTTGCTCATATCCATCCCCATATCTCCATGAGTTAATAATGGTGCTTTATCCAATTCCGGAATATCAGCTTTCATCGCAAGGTTTGGTGTTAATGTGCCTCGGGCATAACCGGAGCGGTCAATTGCTTGAGAAAAGATGCTGTATGCTCTTTCTGCACTTGGTTCAACAATGACATCATAGGTTTCTGCAACCCCAATTCTGAATTCATCGACGCTTACCGGTTGAATGTACTGCCCATCAGATGCAACGACAGTCATTTTTAAACCGGGTATTCGAACATCAAAAAAGGTCATTGCGGCAGCATTTATAAAGCGAAGTAAAACCTTTTCACCTTTTTTGAATAAGCCGGTCCAGCCATTGTCAGGTGTTTGACCATTTGTCAGAAAAGTATAGGTATATCCTGTTACATCAGAAATATCACGATCAGACATACGCATTTGATTCCACATACCACGGGCTGACCAAAAATTTTTCCAACCACTATCACTAATTTCTTTCATTGCTTCGCTAACGGTACGTTCACGAAAATTGTAATAGTGACTGAGTTTTTTTAATTTATGGTATATGTCATTCGGGTTTTCATCGCTCCAGTCTGAAAGCATAACAACATAATCACGGTCGTAGGTGTAGGGAGCAGGTTCTTTAGGTTCAATTACGATGGCACCATAAGCTCCAGTTTGCTCCTGAAAGCCGGAGTGGCTGTGATACCAGTAGGTACCACTTTGGATAACAGGGAATTTATAATTGAAGGTTTCACCCGGTTTAATACCTTTAAACCCATCGCTGATGTTAGGCACACCATCCTGATTACTGGGTAATATGATTCCATGCCAGTGTATCGAAGTATCGTATGCCATATTGTTGGTCACATTAAGTGTGACGGTATCACCTTCTTTCCAGCGTAATGTCGGAGCAGGGACCGAACCATTAATCGCTGTAGCAATTCGTTCATTACCGGTTAAATTGATTTTGCTTTCAGAGTAAGTTAGATCGAAACGCGTTCCTTTCAACACAGGTGCTGAAGAAAGAATTCTTTGCATTGACTCAGCTGATTTTGCCGTTGCATTTAGACCTAATCCCATTAGAGCTGTTCCGGCAGCGAGTCCGGTAACAAATCGACGACGAGATAAAGATTCTGGCTCTAGGCCAGGTAAAATAATTTTAGACATTTTTATATTCCTGTTAATTCAGATCATCTAGTTATCATTATGAGACAACATATAGATAGACCGATTAAGATTAATCTTTGTGTTTAGCTTTATTTCTTAAATGTATTAGAAAAAGCTTTAAATGACAGGAATTAAATTTTAGGCGGGCGATATAAAGTGGGTGGATATACATGAGTTAATAAAATAGATGACATTTTAAATATTTTATTAACTGAAAATATTGTAATAATATGAGGAGTTGAAACGATGCCAGCGGTTGATGAAGTTGTGCAATGAGTTGAGTTGCAGTCGTTTTTATTACAGCAGTCGTGGCCAGTTTTTGGCGTAGATACGGTTGATGTTGAAGCACTTATCTGATGATGCATCGTCATATTATCCATTTCCATACAACCGGATACAGAGGCAAAGATATTTTGTACAGGCGAGACACCTAAAATAATGGCTAAGCCCAGCGTACGGATATATACAGAAAATGAATGATAGGATATGTGTTTCATAGTTAAACTTTACATAAATAGATTAAACAGTGTCAACCTTGAATATTTGAATAAGAATCAGTAATGGTGCATTCGCTGTAAATTCGAGTGTTATACTTCAATTTAGTTCAATTCTTAATAATATTTAAACAGCATTAATTTATAGTGAATTTATCAGTTTTATGAAAAAAATATCCTCAATTTCTACCCGGTTACTGCTTTTCACATTTGCTTTAACACTCATTGCTTGTCAGGCGCCTATCGATAAAACAACCGGCTGGACATCTGCATCGGGTGAGGTGCGTCCTGGGCCAAAAACCGGTAAGGCAGTATTGGCCTTACTGAGTAAAGCGCGTCAGGCAAGCAAAAATGGGGCGTTAAGTTCGGCGGAAAACTATCTTGAGCGTGCATTGCGCATTGAGCCTCAAAACCCAACATTGTGGTTGTATATGGCAAAGTTACGTCTTTATGCCGAAAAACCGAAAGAAGCTCTGAATCTTGCTAAAAAGGCGCTGGCTTTGTCTTCACATATGAAAAACACACGCCTATCCAGCCGACGAACACTCGAGGTAGATAGCTGGCGAGTCGTTGCCCATGCTTATCAGAAGTTAGGACGCCCTGAAAAAGCGCGAAATGCGCAAAACAAAGCAAACTCTCTAAGTAATTAAAATCATTAATAAAAAAACATCCAGACATCAAGTAATTTCCGTTTCAGACGCTAATTAGATAAACTGAGAAGAATAAGTTGTCATTTTTACTTAAGTTAACCTTGGATTAAATTGTGTCATTATATTCAGTCGACAAATTGATTTCGGAAGCGCGTCGTATCGCAGCAGAATACCGTCGTACCACGGGCAAACCTTTGGGGATAAGTGCTGAAATAGCGCGCCATGATGCTTGTCATTATCTTGAGCTTGATGCTCAGGAAGATGCTGTGGGCTATGATGCGGTTGGTTTGTCTGGGGAGCGGAAAAATTGCCGTTTTCAAATAAAAGGTCGCGCTATTTTTGATGAGAAGAAGGGCGGGCAGCGAATAGGGCAGATTAAAATGGATCAAGACTGGGATAAAATATTACTAGTCTTAATGAATGAAGAATTTGAAACGACTGAAATTTATGAGGCATCACGTCAGGAAATACTTGATGACATTGATGAAACCGGAACGACTAATCGAAGCAAGCGTGGTGCAATGTCTGTTGCCCGATTTAAACGCATGGCCCATTTGGCATGGAGTGATGCGGAAGGTTTAATTGATGATGAATTATGGGATAATCAGGCCAGTCACCCTTAGTCACAAATAACAAAAGAGACATTTAATAATTACATTTGCCCTCTATATTTTAAAATGGAGGACATGATAAAAGCCGGTTTTTGTTTTTCGTGAGATTTTAAAATATTAAAGAGTTATTCCTTGCAGCAATCTGATGTATCTTTCCTCCTAAGTGAAGATGGGCCTTTTTCTAAACTGGTTCAGGGTTTTGCTGCGCGTGAACAACAGCAGGAAATGGCAGAACGTGTTGCTGATGCAATTGAAAGTGGAAATCATTTAATTGCAGAAGCAGGAACAGGAACAGGAAAAACCTTCGCATATTTAGTTCCCGCTTTAATGAGCCAGTCTAAAGTTTTAATTTCTACCGGTACTAAAAATCTTCAGGATCAGCTTTTTCATAAAGATTTACCCATTGTTACAAAAGCATTGGCTGTACCTGCAACCGTTGCTTTATTGAAAGGTCGAGCGAATTATCTTTGTTTGCATCGTTTAGACCTTGCTGAACAGGAAGGTCGTTTTCGCACACCGGAAATGGCAAATAGCGTGATTCAGATACGTGAGTGGTCAACGCAAACTTCAAGCGGTGATATTGCCGAAATGTCATCTATCTCTGAAGAAGATATGATCTGGTCTAGTGTCACATCAACATCTGATAATTGTTTAGGTTCTGATTGTGATTACTTTGAAAATTGTCATGTGATTGATGCACGCCGTCAGGCACAGGCGGCAGATGTTGTCGTCATTAACCATCACTTATTATTTGCCGATATGATGTTGCGTGAAGAAGGTTTTGCTGAATTACTACCTCAGGCTGACGCTATTATAATAGATGAAGCACATCAACTTGCTGAAGTAGCATCCTCATTTTTTGGGGAGTCAATTAGCGGTAATCAATTGCTTGAGTTAGGAAGAGACTGCGAATCGGAATATATTTCAGAAATAAATGAAGATCCAAATTTCATTCGCGTTGCATCGGTATTACAAAAGCTAACGAAAGACTTACGTTTATCATTTGGTGTCGAGCAACGTCGGGCAGACTGGAAAAGTATTGCACATGATAAAGAATTTAAAAAATCATTACTGGCGGTATCGGAACAGTTAAAAGAACTTGAACAGCAATTATTACCATTAGCCGAACGAAGCAAAGGTTTGGAAAGTTGTTACGAGCGCTGTACAGAACTGCGCTCACGTTTCTCTAAACTTTCTACCGAAGTTCCGGACGATCATATTCACTGGTTTGAAACACATCGACGAAGTTTTACCTTACACATTACGCCATTTGATATTAGTGAAATATTTCATTCGCAAATGGAAACAATGAATGTTGTCTGGTTATTCACTTCGGCTACATTAACCGTGGCAAATAGCTTTGAGCATTTTAAACAACGGCTGGGTATAGAAACAGATAACACCGCTATTTGGGATAGTCCGTTTGACTATAGTAAACAGGCGGTTATGTATGTTCCCGAATCTTTACCTGAACCCACTGCGCCTGAATATACTGAAGTTGTTGTTGAGAAAGCATTACCCGTTATAAATAGTTGTCAGGGTGGTGTATTTTTTCTTTTTACCAGCCATAAAGCTTTGCAGCAAACGGCAGAATTGCTTGATGGAGAACTCGATGTCCCTTTAATGGTTCAAGGTGATAAACCGCGTGATGTTTTGCTTAGTGAGTTTCGTCATCATGGTAATGCTGTTTTGCTAGGAACCAGTAGTTTTTGGGAAGGGGTTGATGTGCGTGGAGAAGCGTTGACGTGTGTCATAATTGACAAATTACCCTTTGCTTCTCCCGGTGATCCGGTCTTAAGTGCTCGTATAGATAACATGAGAAAAAATGGAGGAAATCCATTTATCGATTTTCAACTACCAACTGCTGTGATTACCTTAAAGCAGGGGGCAGGGCGATTAATTCGGGATGTGAATGATCGTGGTGTTTTAATGCTGTGTGATCCACGTTTAATTAGTAAATCTTACGGTAAAACTTTTATTGATAGTTTGCCTGCAATGATGAAAACAAGAAATGAGAAAAAAGTCGAAGGCTTTCTTAGAATAATACCCTAGTGTTTCGTTATCTGCTGAAAAAATGTCGACTGCATCACATAAAATTTGTTAATTCCTGTGACATTTCAGTAAAAATTCTATAGTATCAGTAATCTATCTGGTGACAATTCCCCCGTTGTTACTTCTAGTAGAGTATTAAATAGAGTAATAAAATAAATAATAACTCATTGAATACAAAGAACTTTTCGCATTTTTCGATGCAATTGTAGGTCACTTGGCCTAATCGTAGTTAAAACTTGTTCAGCTAAAGGATTTTATCGTGGCATATTTAACGCAATATTCTAACAGTGTACCTGTCATTAAATTTCATATAGATCAAACGATTATGACTATCGGGCAAGATTTTGATATGGATATTTGTATACCGGAAGACGGCGTCGCTGAAAATCACGCAATTATTGAAGCCATTAAACAGGCAGAATCTTACCGTTTTGTGGTTAAATCACATGATGATAAAACTTCACTTGATATTAACGGGGAAACAACCGTAAAAGCTGATCTTCAGGATGGTGACTGGCTAATTATTGGTGGTGTAGAGTTTCAATTTACTGATGATGGGGTAAATGAAATAACGGAAGTTAGTGTGGCACAGGTTAATACCACAGAAAGTAATGCAGATACACACCAGGAGTCAGAAGCATTAAAATTAGTAAAAGGACTTAAACAGGAGTTAGAAAATAATGCTCTTCCCATGAGCACAAAAGAATTTTTAGCTCAAAGCCGTCAAAGTCGCCGCCGTCTGGTTCTTTAACAAACAACACCATTCCTTCTAAAGAGTTAAATATCTCCGGTAAACAACTAGCCGTTTACCGGTTCACTGTGTATGCTATGGCCAATTAAATACGCAGTACCGTTAATGAAAATTCTCGCAATTGATACCGCCACTGAAGCCTGTTCTGTCGCCTTATTCGTCGATGGCATAGTTCAGGAACTCTTTGAAATTATTCCTCGCCAGCATACCGAGCGCGTTTTACCAATGGTGGATGAGCTCTTAAAGTTCAACCAGTTAACCACAGCAGAGATTGATGCCATCGCTTTTAATGCCGGTCCCGGTTCCTTTACCGGTGTCCGCGTCGGTACGAGTGTTGCGCAGGGTCTGGCCTTTAGTCAAAATTTACCCGTTATTCCCGTTTCCAGCTTGGCGGCACTTGCTCAACTGGCATTTCGCGAAGAACAAATAAGCAGGGTTTTAAGCACAATTGATGCAAGAATGAATGAAGTTTACTGGGGATGTTATCAGGTCGAAAATGGCATTGTGAAACAAGTTACCGGGGAAAAAGTCAGCGCAGTTTCCGCTATCAATATTGAGGGACAATGGCACTGTCAAGGTAGTGGCTGGGACACTTTCAATACTGAACTAAAGCAATCAAACTCAGTCAATATTACAAGTTATACAAAGGGCTGTTTACCCCATGCACAAGATATTGCCATTTTAGCCGCCGAATTGTATAAAGAAGATAAAACGGTGAGCGCGGAAGAGGCAGCTCCAAGTTATATTCGCAATGAAGTAACATGGAAAAAATTGAGCGAACAATAATTTTAAACTTTAATCTAAGAATTTATAGCCGTCATTCATGAAATGACTATTGAAGGAGTATGAAGTGTATAAGTTAATCGGTATTTTTTTATTAATTCCAATGTCTTTTTTATTTGCTGCCGAGTCACAAAATAGTCAAAAACTGGAAAAGGTGGTCAATAAATCGAGAACAAATCCACTTGTGTATGATCGTACTGTTTCAGCAGGAATGGATGAGGTATATAAAAACTTATTTACAACATTGGAAAATAACAGTTACTTTGTGATTTTTGAACCAAACATAGGTAAAAATTTATCACGTTCAGCAAAACGCTGGGGTGAAGATTACAACAGGAACAAACTCGACAGTATTCGCAGCATGGTGTTTTGTAGTGCATGGTATGCGAATAAAATAAGTAACATTGATCCAAGTATGCTTGCTTTATGCCCCTTGCGACTTACCTTATACAGTAAAGCTAATAGTACTCATATTTTATTTGTTCGTCCGGGTAAAGTTGCTGCAACAAGTAAAGCGCATAAAGTTGCAAAAGAGCTGGAAGATGATGTGATTCGTACAATTGAAATAGCGATTGCCAACTTATAGAAAAAGTTAACGTTTAACTCTATTGTTTACTAAAGCCAGTATTTGCTGGCTTATGTTTTTTTTGCTGATATTATTTTTCGAACTGTAAAGTAAAGAAGATAATTGTTCTATTAAATATTCAAAACTACTCTCCACTTTATATTTGCTTTTCCAAAATTTAGCCCATTGACTGATAGTCGTATTGGTTGGCCAGTTTTCAGCTTCTGCCAGTAATTGAATTGATTTTCGAATACTTTCAATATTCTTGTTCTTTTGCAACAGGTATAGTGCTTCTTCACGTTTTTGTTTTGAGTATTTTAGTTGTTGCCAATGTTTTCTAGCTTTAATAAACAGTGAAATTAAAAGTAATCCGCCGAGTATGAGTAATAAAACTTGCCAAAACATGCTTAAAACGAATTTATTTGTACTTTTATGTATGAGGGTAATAATTTTTCCATTTTCAGGATTAAAATATTGAATTTTGATTGCTGGTAGAGTTAGTGAACCATTTTTTAATGGTTTAAATGGAATGGAATACTCCACAACACTAATCAGATTAGCTTTAGAGACCTTAACGGAACGTAGTGTGTTTGCAGGCAAAAAGTGTATATGCTGATTATCTTTAATTTTCCTTAATACAGGTGGAAGATTGTATGTGTTATTCGTTTTTCCGCTAATAGTTATATTCCAGTACGAAAGAGAATCTGTTTTTAGCAAGAGTTTATCAGGTAGTTTGCTGTGAATAGTAATTTTACCAACGGGTATTGTGGGAGGAAGGTAAACCGGTAGAGCTTTAATGCTAATTTTTTTAATCGGCAAATAAAACTTCTTACGCAAAACACCGCTTACACTGTATTCAACAGGTGGAAAGTTTAATGTCAACGGACCTTTTTTCAATGCGGATATTGCCCAGCCTATCTGCAAGTTGTATGTTCCGTTAGTGTTTTTTATGCGTTTAAATTGGAGTGGGGTACTGTCTACGTTCTTTATAGTTTGACCTTCTTTAACGGTTAAACGTGAATTTTCTTCTGATGTATTAACAGATAGTAGAGCTATCGTTTGCTGACGCTGGTATGGTGTTTTAGTTGAAAAAAACAACTCCGGTTCGCCAGTTTTATCATTAATAATGTGCAGTAGTTTTTCATTGCTGGAGATGTTTTTAATTGATAAAGATGGGATGAGCACTTTTCCACTTCGACGCGGATAGAGCTTAAGTTTTAATATCTGGATTTTTTTACCGGGCCAGCGATTATCACGAGTATCATTGCTGACATAATCAGTGATAACACCAAAGTTTTCATTTAATCCTTCTATGTCCACTTTGGTGATTTGGGAGGATAGCGATATACCATATAGCTCTGCACGAATTGGGCGACCGAGTGCACTTTCTGTTTTATCTGTAAATAAAAATAATTGCGGAACAGCAAAGCTTAAATTCACTAAAGAGAAAAACAACAGAAATATAGCAAGACTTGATTTTTTAATTACCATGGCTGCAAATCCGATAATGTGTGAGGTTTTAAAACCGGAGCAGGGAAACCTTCTTCTATTTCAAATAATCTGTTCCATAATAAATATTGTTTATCATTAAGTGCGTTTGTTTGCTGTTGCGCTCTTAATAAATTGATATTCAAATTTTTGTTAAACTGTATATTTTTTTCATTTTTTAGATCTGTTGCTGCAAATGAAATGTTCTTCAACCCGGAGAGTAATAATTTTTTAACGGCGTCTTCAGTTAAATTTGGTATTATCGGTAAGGGAATATTGTCATTGAGATTGTTAGTACTTTCTCCTAATGAAATAGAGGTATTTTCTCCAATCTCTGTTCCCTTTGCGGTGCTTGCCGAGCGTGGTCCACTTCCGGAACGTGTTGAGGTGAACAGTTTTTCTCTTGCTTTAATTCTGTCTTCGATGTTTTTCTTTAAAATTCTACTTGTTTTTATGTTTTTTATGCATGCCTTATTTTTAGGCTGATAACGCAAAACATCCTGATAGGTACTGATAGCTAAAGTGAAATTTCCTGTTCGAAAATAACTGTTAGCAAGATTATATAAAGAGTTAGCGCGCTCTGTAATATTTCGTGCATTTAATGCTGCAATTACAAATTGTTGAATTGCTTCATTGTAATCCCCCATTTTATACGAACTATTACCTTGGCCCTGATAGGAAATATAACCGGACACATTTTGGTAATGTTTTATTGCTTGAGAGTAGTTTTTGTTTATATATGCCTGATATGCTGCTTGTAGTTCTGATTGGCCAAACTCAGTTGCCAATGCTTCTTTATCAGGAATAAATATAAATAAGAATGTAAATGTAATAAATAAAGTGAATTTTGTGGTAACTTTAAGCTGGTATGTATTTAAAGATATTAAAAATAAAATAAGCGAAGGGATAAGAAAGTAAGGGAACAACTCTCGCCATAATATATGTTGATTTGCAGCAACACTTTTTACCGAACTCAGTTGAGAAATATTATCATCATAAAGTGATTTCCAGTCACGGCCATCATCATAAACTGGAGTATAAGCTCCGTTTAATTCGTTGCTTAATTTTCTAAGGTTTCCTTCATTCATTCTTGAGATAACGGGCATCTGATTATATTTTAGCCATGAACCGTCTTTGAGCTGAACGGCTTCTCCTTCAACGGTGCCAACACCTAATATATATAATGGGATTTTACTGCGTTTAAGGCTTTTAATTTGAGCAGCGGATACATCGGGGAAATCACCATCAGTAAGTAAAATAATGGCAGATTTACCTTTTATTTTAAGAAGTTCTTTTTGCGCCAGCTCTATTGCTGAAACGGGATTAGTTCCTAACGTTGGGAAAGATAATTTTTCCAGTGCATCCAGATAGCTTGTAAATGCAATATGATCCGAGGTTAAAGGTATAAAAAGATGAGGTCGGGCTGAAAATACCGTTAACCCAATGCGATGATTATTGGCCTTGCTCAATAATTCGAATATCTCAATTTTAGAACGGCGTAATCTGTTAGGTGTAATATCCGTTGCTCTCATTGAGCGGGATAGATCAACTACTAGCATAATGTTAACACCATAAAGCTCTTCTCTGTCAGTTTGGGTAAGTGGGGTTCGAGGTCCGGCTAGTGCAATTGCAAACAATAGCCAGGCAGACAGATAAAGGGTGTTTTTACTGAAGAGTATGTTTTTAAGCACACGATGTTTTGGGAAAACAACCCAGGGTTGTAACTTTTTATCCGCATACTTTGATGAATTATTTTTTTCGCTAAGTTTTTTCAATAAAGCAAATATGAATGGTTGAAAAATAAGTAGTAACCATAATGGTTCTCTCCAGTAAACATCATGTAAAGCAGGTAGTAAATTCATTATCATTTTTTCCAATTATGCTGATTGAATAATAAGGTAATGAATTGTTGTAAGCTGAAAATAATAAAAGCAGCCATCAATAGCCAATAAAAAAGCGCTTCACGAAAATACAGCGGTTTAACTTTTCGTTTGTTAGTGCCGTGTAAATGAATAGCCTGAATAGCTTTTTTTAATGCGTCTGGACTACCTGCCTGATAGTTACTTGCTCCTGTTAATGTAGAAAGTTGTTTTAATAAATTTAAGTCAACGGGGGAGTAAAGTAAGCCTCCTAATTGATTCTCACCGGCAGTCAAACTGGTTGCTCCAATTGCAATGGTATAGAGTGGAAGTTGGGCATGTTGTGCAAGTTTAGCGGCTGTTATGGGATCAATTTTTCCTGTTGGCTGGTCGGCATCTGTTAATAAAACAAGCACCCGTTTTCGTTTATTATTTTTTGTTTTGTTGTTGAAGACCGATGATTGTTTAACTGCAAGAGCAATGGCCTCACCGATAGCATTGAAACGTCCGGCCATGGTTGCCTGTACCCGAGACAACATTCTTCTTAATAACGATTGATCGGAGGTTAAGGGAACAAGCGTATAAGCATGATCGCCAAAGACAATAATACTCATTCTCTCACCCTTAAGATCTTGTATGAATTTATCCAGCAATACTTTTAACAGGCTCATACGGTCAATTCTTTCGTCATTAAGAATATAGTCTCGTAAGATCATTGACACTGATGTATCAATGATAAATATAATGTCTCGTTCTTGAGGTGGCTCAGGCAGCTGTTTACCAATTTTTACCGGTTGTGTTAGAGCAATAATCAGGAGAGAAAAAATAATAAAATATATAATGTTAAAATAAGGTCGGGTTATTATTTTATTGGAATGTTTATTTAATAAATTGATTAGCGGGTGTAGAAATTGTTGCTTTGTCGAGTTTTCAGCCAGACTTGCAATGTTGGATTTTGATAAGTATTTATCTTTTATAATGTTAATGATGATTGCTATTAATAAATAGACAGGAATTAGCCATAACCACTCAGGTTGGCTTAACTCATAGTTGGTACCTGCATTAAAAGAAAAGTTGAAAGAATTCATGGCCAGTATTTCAACCAGAATTGACTTTCATTGATTAGATTTTTAATGTCTTTTTCAGAATGTTCAGTTTTGGTATAACGCAGCATTGAGAGGTTTTTTGCAAAGATACGCCACTTTTCTTTTTCTGAAAGTAGTTTTTCCGGCAGAATAGTATTTTCACTAATGTAATTAATTTTCAATCCTTGTCTCAGGATTTTACTCAATAGATAAATTGTGTCATGCGCAGAAAGGCTGTTGTTTAAATAATTTAAGTGGAGCTGAGTTATTTTACGTTGAGAAACAGACTTAAGAGAAAAATAATGCTTCCAGATTAAAAATGTACTAGTCGCCAAGATAAACGTTATTATAGCGATGATTAATGATAATTCTAATATACCAGGAGCAGGCTCCGGAAGAGGTTGAATATCGTATATTCCCTCAACGATTGGTAATGGAATGGCTGTCGCTGTCATTTTTAAAAAAAACTTTCCAGTTGTATCTTGTTATCAGACGTCAGGATTTGTTTATAGCTTATCGCGATATTTTCAAATAACTGACGTTGTTGCTCAAACAATTGAGTTGCTGCTGTGTTGTAATAGCTCTGTTCGGTTTGTGAGCTAGTATTGATATCGTATTGTGTATATGAGTTGGTATCTCTCAGAGAAAGTTCGCCTGCTTGAGGTAATTTGATTTCAGCAGGATCTATTATTTGCAGAGCATACACTTCATGTTTGGATGATAATTGTAATAATGCAGGCTGACTTTCTTTTTTCAGATCTTGGAAGTCGCTAATGAGATAAACTTTAGAACCTGTTGTTAACACTTCATTGAGTAAACGTAAAACATCACTGATGACTATATTCTGATTCATTTTATATTCAAAAACCGGTGAAGCAGGGCGTGCCGCCTGATGTATAAAATCAAATACGGCTTGTTTATTCTGGTTTTCATTAAACCATTGCAGTTCTTTATCCAAAATAACACCACCGATTGAGAATTTTTTTTCTTGTGCAGTAAAAGCAGCAATAGCAGCAGCACGAACTGCCTGTGTTATTTTTAGACGTTGCTTTGTTCCAAATCTCATTGAATAACGACGGTCAATTAGTATAAATATACCCGGTTGACGTTCTTCTCGAAACACTTTCATATAATGCTGGCCTGTTCTTGCACTGAGTTGCCAGTTCATATAACGAGGATCATCGCCGGGCTGAAATTTACGGCTTTCTTCATAGTCCATGCCTTGGCCACGAAAAATTGAACGTACATCACCGGTTTTTCGAAATGAGATATCAAGTTTATGCGGTCGTGTTTTATTATTATTTTTTACGCACAATAATAATTCGAGAATTTCATCATTATTTAGTAAAGGCTGTTGCGTTTCCTCAACTTTAAATAAAGACTGTTGTCCAAAATTAATCAGCTTTTGAATGACTCTGTTAACAAACATTATTTCTGTTACGGGATAGGGATTTCTGTCAAAAGATATTTGATGATCTGGTCGGCGCTTATATTGGCAGCAAGAGCAGAGTAATCTAGTACAAGACGATGTCTTAATACATCCGGTGCGACTTCCAGAATATCTTCGGGGATAACATGATCCCGGCCATTTAAATAAGCTAAAGCACTTGAAGCTCGTAATAGGGCAATGGATGCTCTTGGTGATGCACCTGCAATTAAAATATTAGACCAGTCTTTATTCCAGTCACCAAGACTTCGTGTTGCAGTAATTATAGAAACAATATATTTTTCCAGCATTTCATCGACATGAATATCTGCAACTTCACGTCTGGCAGCTAAAACTGTCTCAGGTGTTATCGGGGATTGTAGAGGTTCTTTGTCTTCACCGTAGTGCAGTTTTCTGTCTAACTTCAGAATTTCTAACTCTTCATCCGGTGTAGGATAATCCAGTTTTATATGCAATAAAAAACGATCTAATTGTGCTTCAGGTAATGGATATGTACCGGATTGTTCTAACGGGTTTTGTGTTGCCATGACGACAAATAAATCCGGTAGTTTTCGTGTAACACCACCAACAGTCACCTGATGTTCGGCCATAGCTTCTAATAATGCAGACTGAACTTTTGGCGGGGCACGATTAATTTCATCGGCTAAAACAATTTCGTGAAATATTGGGCCTGCAGCAAACTTAAATTGATGAGATTCCGGATCGAAAATATCGATACCGGTTAAATCACCCGGCATAAGATCAGGGGTAAACTGAATTCGTTGAAAGCCAGCATGAACACCACTAGCCAGAGTATTTACGGCGGTCGTTTTTGCTAAACCCGGTGCACCTTCAAGAAGTACATGACCACCGGTTAATAAACTGATTAACAAACGGTCAAGCAAAATCTTTTGGCCAATAATGAGTTGTTCAAGATGAGTGCGTAGCTTTAAAAATTCAGTTTGTGTTTTCATAATATTTTATGTTAATAAATTTAACAGCATATTCTCATAGACTTTTGACAAAATTTCCAGATCTTCAACGCCGACACATTCATTAACCTGATGTATTGTGGCATTTAGTGGTCCAAGTTCAACAACTTGTGCTCCTGTTGGTGCAATAAATCGTCCATCAGATGTACCACCTGCAGTTGAGAGTTCACTTTCATAGCCACATATATCTCTAATAGCCTGTTGTGTGGCATTCACTAAATCACCACGTTCAGTTAGAAAAGCCTGACCAGATAAAGCCCATTCAATATCGTAATCAATGTTATGTTCTTTTAATAAAGCCTCGACTCTTTCACGTATTTGAGTATCAGTAATTGCCGTTGAAAAACGGAAATTAAAAATGACTTCACATTCACCGGGAATAACATTTGTAACTCCGGTGCCTGAATGAATATTACTGACCTGAAAAGTGGTGGGCGGGAAAAATTCATTACCTTGATCCCACTCGGTTTCAGTGAGTATTTTTAAAACGGGAGCGAATTCATGAATGGGATTTTTAGCTAAATGCGGGTAGGCGACATGGCCTTGTTTACCTTTTACTTTTAACGTGCAGCCAATTGAACCGCGACGACCATTTTTAATGACATCACAGACTTTAGTGGTACTTGAAGGTTCGCCAACTAAACACCAGTCGATTTTTTCATTTCGTGCTTCTAGCGTTTCGATGACTTTAACCGTGCCATCATGTGCCGGACCTTCCTCATCACTGGTTATGAGAAAAGCAATGCTGCCGTTATGATTTGGGTTTTGTTCTATAAAGCGTTCACAAGCTGTGATCATGCAGGCGATAGAGCCTTTCATGTCGGCTGTACCCCGGCCATAAAGCAGACCATCTGCAATGGTTGGTTCAAAAGGGGGATATGTCCAGTTTTCTTCCGGGCCTGTGGGCACAATATCAGTATGACCGGCAAAGGTGAATAAAGGCCCCTCATTGCCGCGACGTGCCCAAAGATTATCCGTTTCACCAAAGCGCATATTTTCGATTTGAAAACCTATTTTACTTAATCGTTCTGCGATTAAAGTCTGACACCCGGCATCTTCAGGAGTTAGCGAAGGACGTGAAATTAAATCTTTGGTGAGTTCGAGCGTATCTGACATATGAAACCTGTTTATTTGTTCAAATAACAGCATGTTACCTTATTTTTAACGGGCTGTGAGTTTAAGTAGAAATAGAGCGTTATTGGCTGGTAAACGTATAACTAACCCTGACTATCATCGACAGAAGTATGTAGCATTTTTTTATCGTATTGTAGGTAAAGTTTGAATAATTTTGATGTTAACTGCATTTAGCACGGTTTTAAAAGTATGGATTGCATTATTCCATTGGTGAGATACCTTTTAATTTATGCACTACTAAACAGGCAGCATAATAGTAAAGGTAGTGCCAACATCTAATTGACTTTCAACCAATATTTCACCTCCCATAAGAGAAATGAATTGTTTACTAATGGTGAGACCTAATCCTGTTCCGCCATAGAGTCGGGTAGTAGAGACAGATGCTTGCGTAAAAGGCTTAAATAAAGACTCGAATTGAGATTCTGAGATACCGATTCCTGTATCTTTTACTGAAAATAATATCCATTTTTGATCAGATTGAATTTCATGACTAACAGTTAAATAAATTTTTCCATGATCAGTGAATTTGCAGGCGTTACTTAGCAGGTTAAGCAATGCCTGAGTTAATTTGGTTTTATCTGCATAGATTGTCTGTATTTCTTCTTCCTGATGGATGATTAATTGATTATTATTGGCCGCTAATGGTTCGATAGTTTCTTTCACATTAGTGAGCAGTGACTTTACATCAAATGTTGAGTTGTCCAAGCCAATATTACCGGCTTCATTTTTAGAAAAATCGAGAATACTATTAATTAGTCCTAAAAGATGAAGTCCGGCATTTCTAATTTTCCCTAAATCTTTTGAATAAACCTCATATCCTAGTGTATCCGCATCTTCCTTTAACATTTCGCTGTAACCAATAATGGCGTTTAGAGGGGTTCTCAATTCATGACTCATGTTGGCAATAAAAATACTTTTAATTTTATTGGCTTCATCAGCTTCATTACGTGCTTGATGTAATAAATTTAATAATTTGTTTAGGTGAAAGGGCATGATAATTAAGCTAAGCAACAAAAAAGAGGTTTCTATTGGATGATCACCAAAATTATTAAAATATAGAACAACAATACCGTAGCAGATAAAAGATACTGCCTGAGCAGTGTAGAGCAGATTTCGGCCAAAACGCATTGCCTGACTTATTAACACCCAAAGATAGAGAATAAAAAATGGTGATGTGCTGTCACCTGTGAATACAATACCGAGAGAAATAAAAATAATATCAATTGTTACTGTGAGATAAAGTCGCCATTTAACGTTTGGCCAGCACTTAACAATAAAAGCAATAATGATGCTATAGACATAAAATATCCCACCATAAAGAAAGAAATTTTTAGCTGAGAGATGGTAAAAATTATAATGAAGTCCTATGGCAAAAAAGATAAGCCCCCACGATAAAATGGCAAGACGCACAAGTGCGTTTTGCATTTCGGTATCGATTGATTGTCTAAAGCGCTGAAATTTTGTTAGTGGCATAAAAACTATACAGCTTAATAATTATTATTGATTTACACTATACTAAAGATAAACAACATGTGAAGTCATTTGTAATGATTGATGAATTAATATGTTGGTAAAATAATCAATATTTAGAGAAATATTAATGAATAATAAGAAAATTTCGGTGTTATTTGTTTGTATGGGCAATATTTGCCGATCACCAACAGCCGAAGGAGTATTTCGCCATTTAGTGCAACAACAGGGGCATGATGATTGGATAATGACAGATTCTGCCGGTACACATGCTTATCATATTGATGAACAGCCAGATCGACGATCTCAACAAGTTGCTATGACACGTGGAATTAATTTAAGTGATTTGCGAGCAAGAAAGGCTGTTGTAAATGATTTTCATGAGTTTGATTACATTTTAGCAATGGATAACGAGAATTATCAGTTGTTAAATCAGATGTGCCCTGATGGTCTAGAGAGTAAATTAAGCTTATTCTTAGATTTTAGTCAGGAATATTCAGAAACTCATGTACCAGACCCATATTATGGCGGTGATCAAGGCTTTGAACATGTTTTTGAGCTGGTAGAATCTGCTAGTCGTGGCTTACTGGAAGATATCCTGAAAAGACATCGTTAGCGCCTAATCTACACAATATTTTACTTTTAACTTGTTAATAATAATGTATTCTTTATACATAGTACTATTTAAAAATATAAGAGCACACTAATATAATAGGGTAGTCCACATAATGGCGTTTAAAGTATTCAATATCGTTTTTTTGAATATTCTATTTAGTTCAATGAGTTTTGCAAATGAAGCGTCTGAGAACCCAATCAGTGCAGCTATTCATTTACCATGGACAGAATATCCTATCCTTTTGGTTATCATTTCTATCTTATTCTTTTCTACCCTTTTTATTGCCTGGAAATACAGGCGCATAATCAAAAAAAATAAAGGCTCAACCGATGTTAAAAGTCAGAAGCAACTTGGTGTGCTGTTAAATTCCAGTATTAATGAAATATATATTTTTAGCCGACATGACTATAAATTTATTGATGTTAGTAAAGGTGCATTGGAAAACCTTGGTTATAAACTTCATGAGGCTAAAAATTTAACGGCATATGATATTAAGCCGGAATATTCAGAAGAGACATTTAAGGCTGCGATAAAACCCATTCTGGATAAGAAAATTGCAATACTTGTTTTTGAAACACTACATGTACGTAAAGATGGCTCAACTTATCCAGTAGAAGTACATTTACAGTTAATTGACAGTAATGACAGTGAAAGTCCTTTTATCGCTATTATACTCGATATTACAGAACGCAAAGAAGCTGCAAAAGCTTTAAATAAAAATGAAAATCATTTTCGAACATTACTTGAAACTACCGCAGCGATTCCATGGGAGCTTGATCTTGCAACATGGACTTTTACCTATGTCGGGCCTCAAATAGAAGCTCTTTCAGGGTATACACAAGAAGAATGGTGCGCTGAGTATTTCTGGGAAGAGCACTTACATCCGGAAGATAAAGAATCTTCTATCTTATTTTGTAAAGAAGCGACTGCAAAAAAAGAAAGTCATGAGTTTGAATACCGTTTTATTAGAAAGGGCGGTAGCATAATATGGATTCGTGATTCGGTAGAGGTCGTTGTTGACAATGATGATCCTGTTTTATTACGTGGTTTTATGTTTGATATTACAGAGCAAAAATCCAGACAGGTTTTGTCAGAAAAACGTTTGGCTGAAACACAGAGTATTGCGCATATTGGCTCGTGGGATTTTGATTTTATAAAAAATGATCTGATCTGGTCGGAAGAGACTTATAATATTTTTGGTGTTGACCCGAGAAAAGAAAAAATCACCTATGACAAATATATTGAAATCATTCATCCTGAAGATAGAGTTCATCTGGATACTGTATTTAATAATGCTATTCAGGGACATCATGGGTTTGAAGTTGAGCACCGTTTATTATTTAATGATGGTCAAATAAAATTTGTCAATTGTCGTGGTGAAATTGCTTACAATAATAACGATGAGCCAACACGGGCCTATGGTGCAGTTCAGGATATAACAGAGAGAAAGCGAACAGATGAGGCCATTAAGACAATAGCTTCTACCGTATCGAATGTTGCCGGTAATGATTTTTTTAAAACCTTAGTGACAAATATGGCTGAAATGCTTAATGCTGATTATGCTTTCATTGGTTTGATCGATAAAAAGGATCCCTCTTTAATTAATACCTATGTTATTTATGCGCATGGCAAAATTGCTCCCAATATGTCTTATTGTTTAAAAGGTACCCCCTGTGTGAATGTTGTTGGGAAAGAAGCTTGTTCATATCCGGAGCATGTAAAACAACTTTTTCCTAATGATGAACTGCTGGTTGAGATGAATGTTGAGAGTTATATCGGCATACCCTTGTTTTCAGATAATAATACTCCAATTGGTCTCGTCGTTGTTTTAGATAGTGAACCAATGAAAAACCCATCACAGATGCAAGAGCTTTTAAAAATATTCGCTTCTCGTACTGAAGCAGAGTTGGAAAAAATTAAAACAAATGAGGCTATTCAAAAATTATCCCTTGCGGTTGAGCAAAGCCCTAATGCCATTATCATTACTGACAATAAAGGTATTATTGAATATGTGAACCCGTCATTTACTCAAACGACAGGCTATAGTTTTGAAGAGGTTTTAAATAAAAATCCTTCATTTATTCAGTCGGGTGAAATGCCAAAAGAGTTTTATCAGGACTTATGGGAAACAATTCAGGCGGGAAAAGTTTGGGAAGGGGTTTTTCATAACAAGAGAAGCAATGGTGATTTGTTTTGGGATGAGGCAAAGATTTCTCCGATTACGAATGTCAAAGGTGAAATTACACACTACCTTGGTGTACAAACCGATATCACCGATAAAAAACAAATTGAACAACAACTTCGCCGTAGTCAGAAAATGGACTCGTTAGGAAAACTGACGGGAGGTATTGCTCATGACTATAATAATATGCTCAATGTTATCCTTGGCTATACTGAATTACTGGAAATGGTTCTTACAGAAGATAGTGGCGATAAAGTAAAAGAATTTATTGGAGAGATAAAACATGCCGCTGATCGAGGTGCATCATTAACTAAAAAATTACTTTCTTTCTCTAGACAAGAATCTGCAAAGCCGGAACAAGTTGATATAAATGAGTTATTAAGTGAATCTAAAAACATGCTGGAGAAAACACTTACTGCTCGGGTTAATTTAACCTTTGATTTAGTCAGTTCTATCTGGCCGGTATATTTGGATAAAAATGATTTAGAAGATGCTATATTAAATATTTGCATTAATGCGATGCATGCTATGCCCGATGGCGGAGACTTAACCTTGTCGACTTTTAACGGTTCGCTTGCAGAAGATGAGGCAAAGGTTTTAAACCTTACTCCTGGTGATTATGTTCAACTATCTATTTCTGACACGGGTTGTGGCATTAGTGAAAATATGCTCAATCAAATATTTGATCCGTTTTTCACAACTAAAGGGGATATGGGGACAGGACTGGGTCTGACACAAGTTTATGGTTTTGTTAAAAGAGCAAAAGGAATTCTTACCATTGATTCAAGTGTAAATGTCGGTACCTATCTTTTGCTTTATTTTCCACGTTATTTTGAAGATAAGCATAAAGGTGATATTACTGGTGGCATCGAGACGGTTACAGACACAAAGGGACATGAATCAATATTAATTGTTGATGATGAAGTTGCTATCTGTGATCTATCGAATAACATTTTATCGACGAAAGGTTATAAAACATATATTGCTCATAGTGGAAAAGAGGCATTAGAAGTCATAAGAAATAATAAAATTGATCTTCTACTATCTGATGTCATTATGCCGAATATGGATGGCTATAAACTAGCCGCTATTGTTCGGGAAAAATACCCTGATATTAAGATTCAACTAGTCAGTGGTTATGATGATGACCGCAAGCGAACAAAAGAAGACGAGCAGTTGGCGGATAAACTATTATCTAAACCCTATTCGGCAAAAGAGCTTAGCTCAACAATACGTCATTTACTGGATTCGTAGTTAATATATTCAGCATATCTATCTTGACCGTGTAATCCTCAGGCTTCATAATCACGCCCGATAAAATCTAGCTTTTATTAGATTATCTGTTGTAACTTCAATGGTGACTTGGATGGGTCCCCCCGCAACGATAAACCGTGAACCTGGTCAGGCCTGGAAGGGAGCAGCCACAGCGGTAGACTTGTGTGCCGGGGTGTGGCTTGTTCAGGTCGCCGCCTTACAATCCTCAAGTATTGCCAATTTTTTTTGTTTTCTTGTGCCCTGCAACATCGAAAATGTTCATTTTTGAGTTACAATATTAAACTGCGTTGAATTACCAATAATTTTAAGGAATTTCATGAGTTATCAAGTACTTGCGCGTAAATGGCGTCCCCGTGGTTTTGCCGAAATGGTTGGACAGGAACATGTATTACGCGCTTTGAGTAATGCTCTCGATAGCGGACGGTTGCACCATGCCTTTTTGTTTACCGGTACTCGTGGTGTTGGTAAAACGACGATTGCCCGTATTTTGGCTAAATCACTCAATTGTGAGCAGGGCGTAAGCGCATCGCCGTGCGGAGAGTGTGCCACGTGTAAGGAGATTGATGAAGGTCGCTTTGTTGATTTAATTGAAGTTGATGCTGCATCGCGAACCAAAGTTGAAGATACTCGTGAGCTTTTAGATAATGTTCAGTACGCACCGACACGAGGTCGTTATAAAGTCTACCTCATCGATGAGGTGCACATGTTATCTGGCCATAGTTTTAATGCTTTGCTTAAAACACTTGAAGAACCACCACCCCATGTAAAATTTTTGCTTGCAACGACAGATCCGCAAAAACTACCCGTTACTATTTTATCCCGTTGTTTACAATTTAATTTAAGACGGCTGTCGATAGAACGTATTCAGGCGCACTTGCAGCTTATTCTAGAAAAAGAAAATTTATCTTTCGAAGATGCTGCCTTATTACAATTAGCGCGTGCTGCTGATGGTAGTATGCGAGATGCACTAAGTTTGTTAGATCAAGCTATCGCATTTAGTAATGGCAATGTAAATGATGCCGATGTACGTTTAATGCTGGGAAGTATTGAACAGCATCATGTTTATGATTTATTAGATGCTCTTGTTTCTCAAAATGGCGCTGAACTTATTCAGTGTGTACAGGAACTGGCACAACAGGCACCGGATTTTTCAGCCGTGTTAGCCGAAATTATTACCAGTTTGCATTATTTGGCACTATTGAAACAGGTACCGGATGCTTATGATTTTAATATGGGCGACAAAGAGCGTTACTTTAAATTATTAGACGCATTAAGTGCAGAAGATATTCAGTTATATTATCAAATCGCATTACTAGGGCGACGTGATTTACCGTTAGCTCCCGATCCACGTAATGGGCTGGAGATGGTCTTGTTACGTATGTTGGCTTTTAAGCCTGATGATGGCAAAGGTCAGTCACAAACTGCACCATCAAGAAATGTGTCGGCTGCAAAGCAAGCACAAACACAAACCAAGGCGGCACCTGCTACTGAAACTAAAGCACTTTCAGAATCAAAACCGGGAGATAATATTGATATTGATGCAGCAAAAAATATTGTTACATCAAGTCAGGTAGCTGTTACAAAAAACAAATTATCTCTGGATTTGTTATCGGCTACCAACTGGCATGAAGTGGTGTCGTCATTAAATGTTGTCGGTATTCTTAAGCAGTTAGTTGAACATAGTGCCTTCGTTAGTGTTAGTAATATGCAATTAAATTTAGCCGTAGCACCATCTCATGCTGCTATGTTGACACCCGAACGTTCATCTCAACTGCAAGAAAAACTGTCAGTATATTTTAATGCAGAATTAAAACTACATATTGAAACAACTAAAGTAGAAACTGAAACGCCAGCAGCGCGTAGTGGAAGAGAACAGCAAGAACGACAATCAGAAGCAGAAAACTCTATTATTAATGATGATAATGTAAAAAATATTATGGATGCATTTAATGCAAATGTTAATATTGAATCAGTTCAGCCAATAGACACAGCTTTAGATGAAAATTAAAACGAATTTTAAAAATTTAACAACAGAATATATTGAGGTAAAACTATGAAAGGCGGAATCGGAAACTTGATGAAGCAAGCGCAAAAAATGCAGGCAGATATGGCTAAAGCGCAGGAAGAAATGGCAAATATTGAAGTTACCGGGCAGTCAGGTGGCGGTATGGTATCGGTGGTTATGACTTGTCGTCATGATGTTAAACGTGTCTCTATTGATGACAGTTTATTAAGTGATGATAAAGATATGTTGGAAGACTTAATTGCTGCAGCCGTTAACGACGCGGTGCGTCAGGTTGAAAAAACATCAGCAGATAAAATGTCAGGCATGACAGCCGGCTTAAATTTACCTGGCGGGATGAAACTTCCTTTTTAAATACTATGTCAGGGAGTGCACTTGTAAATCAATTGATAGAAGCCTTACGCTGTTTACCCGGTGTAGGTCCAAAATCTGCTCAGCGTATGGCGTATCATTTGCTTGAGCGTGATCGTACTGGTGCAGAAAATTTAAGTAGCATTCTTGCCAAAGCAGTAGCAGAGGTCGGTCACTGCGAGCAATGTCGAAGTTTAAGTGAGCAAAAACTTTGTGATATTTGCGAGAGTCATCATCGTGATCGATCTTTACTGTGTATTGTTGAAACGCCCTCCGATGTTCAGGTGATAGAGCAATCTACACATTATAAAGGTTTGTATTTTGTTTTAATGGGGCATCTTTCGCCGCTTGATGGAATAGGGCCTGAAGAAATTGGTTTGAATCTGCTGGCGCAAAGACTTGATGCAGGTGAAATTAAAGAAGTTGTTTTAGCGACCAACTTTACTGTTGAAGGTGAAGCAACGGCTCATTACATTAGTGAAATGGTGAATTCCCGTAATATAACAGCTAGCCGAATTGCACATGGTGTACCGGTTGGTGGTGAGCTTGAATACGTAAACAGCAGCACTCTTTCACATGCCTTTACTGGACGACAGGTTTTTTAAGGTTTATTGCTTAGATCAATTGTTCTAATGCTTTAGTCGCATGCGTGCAAAGTGTTTTAAAGTAATTATAACTTCTTTCTTCTATCTGACAGGTAGATGTATGTCTGTCTGCATAAAACAATCCATAAGGTTTATTTTTTACAAAAATAGACATAGCCACAAATGAATTTGTATTGATTAGTTTTTGAAAATCACTGGTCACAAGTGGCCAGAACTTTGGACGGCTTGCTTCATTCATTAAAACAGCCTGAGGTTTAGTTATCAGGTGAGAAAATATATTATTGTCTCCGAGTTTGATTTCAAACCGGTTAAACACCGGATCATTCTCTGCACCTTTGAAAACCTGTCCTTCTAATAAATGTTCTTCATCATTATAAAGACTAAACACGACGCGATTTAGTCCAATACCATCATGCATAGTTGATACTACATGCTGAATAAACTCATCAACACTGATGTCTTTAGGTGAAAATTTTGTCATCTTTTGTACAGCATCTCGCAATAAAGAAAGTTGTGGAATGAGGCAAATAGCCGCATGTTCATGAGCACTGCTGTCTTGATCTGCTGAATTTTCAGCAGGGAATTCTCTGATAAGTGGAAGTAGTCGAGCTGCCGGCTCGGTATCATATTGTGGAATTTCTCGCGCTACTTCAGCGGCGATGACATGAGTCCGAGCAATGACTTCATCAACACTAATATCCATCCATTCTGCAATTTGTTCCTGGATTTGAAACGTCGGCTCCGCATACCAACCTTCATAGGTAATATTACGTGCAAGCTGAACACCCAGCATAATGCCATAAGCTCGAGGAAATTTTGCATTCTCGGCAGATAATGCTTCTGTGACGAGTTGCGGAAATTTTAGTTTTTCAGCAATTTTTTTAGTTAGTTCATTCAGTGTGAATCCAAGAACGATATACTGGGCTTCTTCTGAAGCAATATGATCTTTTACTCTTAAAGCGGTGATTTTTTCAAGCAGTTCAGGCGCATGTATTGAGAGGATCATTTCACCCATAAAATGAAGCTGGGCGGCTGCAAAAACTTCATCAGGTGTCATATCACGTCTTATGGCTGCCCAATCTGTCGCAAAACGTGCTGCATGGTAGGCACGGTTAAAAGTGGCAAGTAGTCTTACTTTAGCCGAGCCATCTAATATGTCACCAATAGCAGGTAAAGCATCAGGTAGTTTTGTGAGTTGTTCAGTACCCATTAATCTAAACGCCTGATTTACATGGGTTATTTCTGTTGATAGTCTGCTTTTAGGTCGATTATTGGCCGTGCGCAAAATGTGTACAACTAAGCCGGGATCACGCTCAACAACATGGGTAATTTCTTTTAAGGGTATTTCTTCTTTACGACATAAATCACGCAATTGTTTAATTGTGTATTTAAGCACCGGGATTGGTTCTTTAGCTGCAAGTTCTACCCATTTGTTAATATTATTATTGCCCATTCAATACTCAAAATTTGTGATATAAAAGTGAATAAAAGTTCACGCTGTTTTATTGTGCTAATTAATCGTTAAACATATTCATATTTAACAGATATTATTCATTTTGTACAAACTCTACTGATGTATCGGTCAGGTTAAGAATTTTCTAAAGTATTTATTATGATTGGTCGATATGATTTTTAGTGATTACCGTGATATGGTATTTAAAAATAGATCATCGAACTTAAATTTAGGATTGATTTAGAAAATGAAATTTATTCTTGGGCTTGTTATTACGATTGCTAGTATTATTGTTGGCTACCTCGCATCCGGTGGTGTCATGGGGGCCTTATGGCAACCGTTTGAGATATTGATAATTTTAGGTGGTGCAATCGGTGCTTTCGTTGTGGCTTTTCCGGCAAAAGTTGTTATCGGTACTCTCAAAGGCATTATAGGATTATTAAAAGGGCAAAAATATAAAAAAGAAACCTATATGGAATTACTGGGACTGTTATTTAATCTTTTTTCGAAAGCACGTAAAGAAGGTTTAATGGCTCTCGAAGCTGATATCGAAGAACCTCATGATAGTGAAATATTCAAAGCGGCTACAAAAATAAATGGAAACCACCATCTGGTTGATTTTATCTGTGATTATTTACGCCTCATGGTTGGCGGAAACATGAATGCTTTTGAACTTGAAAGCTTAATGGACCTTGAACTGGAAACACATCACCATGAGGCAGAAGCTCCGAGTCATGCCTTACAAAATATGGCCGATGGCTTACCGGCTTTTGGTATTGTTGCTGCAGTAATGGGGGTTGTAATCACCATGGGCTACATTAGCGAACCACCTGAAGTCCTTGGTCACCATGTTGGTGCAGCATTAGTGGGTACCTTTATGGGGATTTTGATGGGCTATGGTTTTGCTGGTCCAATGGCCGCATCAATGGGGGAACAGGCTAAAGAGGAAGGGTTAATTTTTGGCTGTGCTAAAACATGTATTATCGCAACTTTAAATGGTTACACGCCTCAAATTGCCGTTGAATTTGGTCGTAAGGCATTAACCAGTGATTTACGTCCAAGTTTTATCGAATTAGAAGAATACGTCAAAGGGCAAAAATAATATTTTGCTAATCAACCTATCAAACAATAAAGTACAGTAAGTGGCAGACGATAAAAAACAACCGATAGTCATTAAGAAGATCGTCAAAGGCGGCGGTCATCATGGTGGCGCATGGAAAGTGGCATATGCAGATTTTGTAACGGCAATGATGGCCTTTTTCCTCTTGCTTTGGTTACTTGGAATCAGTGACGAAGCCATGCGTGGTGGTATATCTGATATGTTCAGAAACCCATCACCCTTAATCGGTCCCGGCGGGGCAAGTACCAGTATGATTAAGCTCGGTGGTACAAAAGAGATTCCGCATGGTGACGGGGAAAAAATCAATAAGCAGGCAGAAGTTGAGCAAATGGAAGATGTCATTTCTGATGACAATGAAGATAAGGACGAGAAAGAAAAACAACGAGAAAAAGATAAAGTTGTATTAGATCAACTGCTGATTAAATTAAAAGAAACAATTGAAAAAAGCGATATGCTTAAAGATTTTAAGGATCAACTTTTATTGGAAGTCATGCCTGAAGGGTTACGTATTCAGATTATTGATAAGAAAAAGCGTCCGATGTTTTCAGCCGGCAGTGAAAAGCTGAAGCCCTATACTCGGGTAATTTTGCACGAAGTGGCGAAAACTATTGCCAAACACGCTTCAAATAAAATAAGTATTACTGGTCATACTGACGTGTCTGCTTTCGGTAAAGGGATTATTGAATATGAAACTGTTGATGGTGAAGTTTTAAGAAAACAGTACAGTAACTGGGAACTCTCTGCTGATCGCGCTAATGCCGCACGCCGTGAACTGATAAAAGGCGGTATGCCAGCTGCACAGATTGGACGGGTAGTGGGATTATCCTCGACTGTTTTGTTTGACAAAAAAAATCCGGCTAGTCCAATTAATCGTCGTATTAGTATTATAGTGATGAATAAAGCGACAGTGAACTCTATTATTGAAAATGAAGGGGTGACTGAAAATAAAGCACATCCCGCAGCCGCAACGACGCATTAACGTCTAATAGCGGCTTTCACTTAAAGATTCGATTATTCGATGGCAACTTTTCCAGCGCTGTGCTGTGATTTTATTTTCTTTAACAGCATTCTTTAGTGCACAGCCCGGCTCATTCGTATGCGAACAGTCCCTGAATTTGCAATGACCGATAAAAGGTTTGAACTCAATAAAGCCCTCAAAAACATCTTCTTTTGATAATTTAATTAATCCAAATTCACGAACCCCGGGCGAATCAATAATATGCCCCTGATTATTTTCTAACGGGTAAAGATATGCCGTCGTTGTTGTATGCTTACCTTTACCTGTCGATTCAGAAATCTCGCCAATACGGGCATCTGACTGGAGAAGTGTATTAATCAGGGATGATTTTCCTACACCGGACTGCCCAACAAAGATATTGTTATTGTTTTTTAAAAATTCAGAAAGGGAATCTAACCCATGCTCCTGTTTAGCGCTGGTATATATTACGGTATACCCTATGTCTTGATAGAGCTGTAATCGCTGCTTTAAATCTGTAAATTCCTGCTCGGTAAATAAGTCTGTTTTGTTTAATAAAATAACCGGTTTTAAATGGTAATGTTCAGCTGCAACCAGATAGCGATCAATCAGCCCTTCATTGAGTGCCGGTTTATTGGCAACCACAATGAATACCTGATCAATATTTGCTGCAATAATTTTTAAATTATTGTTAATGTCGGGACGTTGTAATATTGAGTGGCGTTGTTGTACTGACGTAATAACACCCGTGTCTGCATCTTCTTTTTGATACTTGACTTCGTCACCACAAACAACCTGACCAACCGATTTTCGTTGTTGGCATTGAAGTAGATTATTATCCTGTCCTTTAACCAGAGTATAACGGCGGTATGCGGCTATAACAGTCCCCTTGAGTTGCTCCGGCTCAGTTATCGATTTATTTTTTTCTGATGCTTTGTTCGTCATGAGTTTATTTGTGTAAAAATGATTTTTCAATATATGCTGCACATATTAAATCAAAAAGAGTGACTCCACCTGCAGAATGAGTAGTGTAATGAATAGTGCAGTTATTGTAGTCAAAAGAAATTTGTGGATGATGATTTTCAGTGTGAATTATTTTTGCGATTGTATTAATAAAAGAAAGGGTCTGGTAATAATCTTTAAATGTGTACGAGCGAATTATACCTGCGTTTTTATCTGAATATCTCCATTCAGGAATTTGCTTTAGTAATATATTACGTTCTTTTTCGGTAAGGAGAGAACTATCTGTTTGTGCTGAACAATGCTGTTCGGTTAAAAGCATGTATCTTATTTTTTGAATTTGTAGAATGTAGAATTCAGGTATTCAACTACATCATCAATATGCTCTTTAGGCCATTCCATGCCTAAACTATCCCGGCAACGATTAACTTGTTTAATTAACGCGGGGTATGAAGTTATGCGGTTATTTTCCCGTGTATAAATTCCGGAGCCATCACCACCTTGAATAGAAATATGGCAGCTTGTGCAGTTACTGTCATGCAGTTCTTTACCATTTGCAATATCTGCATGTGAGATTGTAGATATAGTCGCTAAAAGGCTAAACAGGCTTGCGTACTTTAAAAGATGATTCATATTTTAAGGTATCCTTAATTTTCTTTTAGCTTATTTTAGCTGATAAATGGGCGATGCGCACGGGAGCGGGTGGATGTGTGTCATGAAAAGCCGAATACAAATGATCAGGAGTCAGGGTATTGGCATTGTCACGGTATAATTTTACCAGTGCCTTTATCAGCGTTTGTGGTTTGCTTTGCTGTGCAGCAAAATCATCTGCTTCAAATTCATGTTTGCGGCTTAGCGAAGACATAATAGGTTGCAGGTAAATACTCAGCAATGGCATAACCATGCTAAATAAAATGAGTGCCATATATGTCGACGGCTGGCTTACCCCTAGTGCATGATAAAAAGCTTCCTGTTTGATTAGCCATGCCAGAATAGCCAGACCGGCAAACATCATAAGCGCATTGACTATCAATCCTTTCCGAACGTGGTGGTGTTTAAAATGCCCAAGCTCATGCGCTAATACCGCTTCTACTTCATCGGCATCGAGCGTCTCCAGCAGGGTATCAAAAAAGACAATCCGTTTATTTTTACCCAGACCGGTAAAATAGGCATTGCCATGACTTGAGCGTTTTGAGCCGTCCATAACAAAAATACCATTACTTGCAAAACCGCAACGATCCATCAATGCGGTGATGCGTTTTTTCAACTCTGCATTATCCAGCGGCATGAATTTATTAAAAAGGGGAGCGATAAATGTTGGAAAAATCCATGAGATTAACAAGCCAAAGCTGAGCAAGACTGCCCAGACATATACCCACCAGAGTGGTGAAGCATCCTGCATTAACCATAAGATACCTGCAACGAGAGGTACTGCGAGTACAAGGGTGAGTACAACTTGCATCAGCATATCTTTAATAAACTGAGACGCTGTCATACGATTAAAACCAAATCGCTGTTCAATCTTGAATGTACGATACAGAGTAAATGGCATATCAATGATGGCTGATATCAGCATGATGCTAAATATCACAGCAAGTCCAGTGACTATAGCACCATACTGATAACTACGAATAATGTTGTCGATATAATCGAGTCCACCACCGAGAGTCCAGCCAAGTAATAAGAGTGCGCCATACATCAGCTCGATTTTATTGACTTTCAATTTAGCGACTGAATAATCAGCCGCTTTCTGGTGCTGCTCTAATGTTATCTGTTCTGCAAAGTCTTCGGGAACGGCTGCTCGATGAGCCTGAATCATTTTTGTCTGACGATTAGATAGCCAAAGCTGGACGGCTAACGAGAGTATAAGTGCGAGTATAAATAAAATGCTAAACGTTTCCATAATAACCATATTATATCATTAAATTAAGATCGGCAGGCAGGTTAGCGTTTGCTAGAATGATTAGCAAGTATAAATATTAAAGGTAATTTTATGAGTCAAAATGAAACAAATTTAATTTGGATAGATCTCGAAATGACCGGTTTAGATACACAAAATGATGTCATTATCGAAATCGCTACGATTGTGACAGATAGTAATCTTAACGAGTTGGGGGAAGGTCCCATGCTAGCTATTCATCAAAGCGATGAAATAATGAATGGTATGGATGAGTGGAATACCAATCAACATGGCAAATCTGGGCTGACTGAACGAGTAAAAAAGAGCACATTGACTGTGAGTGATGCGGAGCAGCAAACCTTAGAATTTTTGCGTCAATATGTTCCTAAAGGTGCTTCACCGATGTGTGGTAACAGCATTTGTCAGGATCGCCGCTTTATGGCGCGTCTAATGCCAGAACTTGAGGATTATTTTTTGTATAGAAACCTGGATGTGAGTTCGTTAAAAGAACTTGCTAAACGGTGGGCTCCCGATGTGGCAAAAGGGGTAGTGAAATCCGGTGCCCATCTTGCTCTTGATGATACTCGTGATTCTATTAATGAGTTACGTCATTATCGTGAGCATCTCTTCAAAATGTAAATCGACATCATTATTGTGTTGATTTTGGTCGTTTTTTGAACACAGATTTTTATAGGGTCATGAATTTGTCATCTCATCCCCCTGAAATTTCGTCAAATCATTGGCGTTTATTGAATTACGCGTCTTAACTTATTGTTTTAACTGGCTTTAATGGGTCTTTTGTTTTCTGGTATGCGTTTTGCACTACAGTAATGAAAAGGTTAAAGCCCCAAGAATAGGAATGTAACCATAATGGCTGAAGAAGAACTTGAACTTGATGTAAACCAGAAGAAAGGCAGCAAGATGATGATGATCTTGGTGATTGTTCTGATAGTGCTTGTGTTGGTGGTTGGAGGCGTAGGTGCCTGGTTGTTTTTAGGCAAAGACGATGCTTCTTCGTCACATTCTGCTGAAAAGGCGGAGCCGGTACTGGGGCCGCTTAAATACTTAACCATGGTGCCGGAGTTTATTGTTAATTTTGGTCCGCAATCAAAAGTACGTTATTTACAAGTTGATTTACAAATAGCAACGCGAGATGAAGCGGCTTTAAAAATTGTTAATACTTATCGGCCTGTCATACGAAATGACATCCTGGTCGTTCTAAGTAGTGTGAAATATGATGATCTTAAAGATCGACAGGGTAAAGAAGCTTTACAAAAGAAGTTGTTAAATACTATTAATAAGGTCGTGGTTGCTGCCAGTCATGGCTCATCAAACAAAAAAGCCGAGCATGGCTCAGCTAAAAAGCATGGCGATGAGCATGGTAACGATTCCGGTTCGGAAGATGAAAAAATAGATGGTCCTATCGAGAATGTTTATTTCACCAGTTTTATTATGCAGTAAGGAATAAAAATGTCAGCAAGCGAACTACTATCACAAGATGAAATTGATGCTCTTTTACATGGCGTTGATGATGGTGATGTAGAAACAGAAAACGATCTTGAATTACAAGACGGTGTCGCCCGCGAATTTGATTTTGCATCTCACGATCGCATTGTTCGCGGGCGTATGCCGACTCTTGAAATGATCAATGAACGATTTGCCAGAAGCTTCCGAATCAGTTTGTTCAATATGCTACGCCGTTCAGCAGAAATTTCTGTTAGTGGCGTACAGATGGTTAAGTTTTCCGAATATGTTCATAGTATGTATGTTCCTACCAGTTTAAATATTGTCAAAATACATCCTCTACGGGGTTCAGCTTTATGTGTATTTGATCCAAAGCTGGTTTTTATATTGGTTGATAATTATTACGGTGGTGTAGGTCGTCATGCAAAAATTGAAGGTCGAGACTTTTCTGCAACCGAGCAGCGTGTCATTAATATTGTTTTAACAGATGCGTTTAGAGATCTCGAAAATGCATGGAAGCCGGTTATGCACGTGAATTTTGAATTTAATAGTATGGAAGTTAATCCGCAATTTGCCAATATCGTTAGTCCGACTGAAGTGGTTGTTGTATCGACCTTTCATGTTGAACTGGATGGTGGAGGAGGTGATTTTCAAGTCACCATTCCTTACTCAATGGTTGAGCCAATACGTGATTTACTTGATGCCGGCATTGCAAGTGATATTGCAGATAAGGATGAACGTTGGGTCATTTCATTACGTGAAGAAATTAAATTAGCGAAAGTGGAACTTTCATGTAATTTGACTGAAATAGAATTACCTCTTATTGATGTGCTTAATCTCAAGGAAGGAGATATTTTGCCAATTAATATGCCAGATCTCGTGACCTTAACAGCAGAAGATATTCCTGTGCTGCGAGGCAAGGTCGGCGAGTCCAGAGGTAGTAAAGCAATAAAAATTGTTGAAGCTGTTGATCATAAGTTTGATAAAGAGCTGGCAGTTTTAAGTACAACAAATATTAAAAAAGAAGGTGAGCATCATGAGTGATGATAAGGACGATTCAATGGATGATTGGGCTGCAGCAATGGAGGAAGCAGGTACACCAATGGATGACTCTGCTACAGATTCTGCTGCAGAGGCTAAAAACGTTCCTCTGGAAAAGATAGAAAATTCTTCAAACTCTTCTGCTGGAGATGATGTGAATCTGGATGTGATATTAGACATTCCGGTCACAATCTCCATGGAAATTGGAAGCACAAAAATTAATATACGTAATTTATTACAACTTAATCAGGGGTCTGTTGTTGAGCTTGATCGTATGGCCGGTGAACCATTGGATGTTGTTGTGAATGGAACACTAATTGCGCATGGTGAAGTCGTTGTTGTTAATGAAAAGTTTGGTATTCGACTAACAGATATTATTAGTCCGGCTGAACGAGTAAAAAAATTAAAATAACAGGATTCTTTTATGCGTACTCTAACTACTTTATTTTTGTTTTTGACTGCACAATATTCTTATGCAGCAAGCGAGAAAAAAGTAATTACTTCTCTTACAAGCGAACCAATTGGTGTTGGTAATTATTTACAAATGTTTTTTGGTTTACTGGTTGTCGTTGCCCTGGTTTTTGGTATGGCGTGGTTCATGCGTCGTATGGGGAATTTAAACGGCGTCACTGCAGGAAACCTGAAAGTCCTTGGAGGAGTATCAGTTGGACAACGTGAACGTATTGTTCTGGTTCAGGCTGGTGATACACAGTTATTAGTTGGAGTTGCTCCTGGTGAAATTCGTACATTACATGTTATGGATGAACCGATTGCAACGCAAGACAATGCAAATCAAACTACAAAAGTTTCTTCCGGTTTTGCTGAAAAATTACATGCTGCGATTAAAAACCGGAGCAAGGTATGAAGTTTAAGTTAAAAACTCTCGTTTATTTTATTGCCATAATATCGATTGGTTTGGCTCCACTACAAAGTGTGTTTGCTGAAGTCGGCTTACAGGCTATTACCATTAAAACCGCCGCTAATGGAGAGCAGTCCTATACCGTAAGTATTCAAATTTTAATACTGATGACGGTGTTAACATTCTTGCCAGCAGCGTTAATGATGATGACCTCGTTTACACGAATTATTATTGTACTATCCATTATGCGTCAAGCGCTTGGCCTTATGCAGGCACCTTCATCACAAACGCTGATCGGCTTATCTTTGTTTCTGACCTTTTTTATCATGGCTCCCGTTTTTGATCGTATTAATAATGAAGCCTTACAACCTTATCTTTCTGAAAAAATGACATTGCAAGATGCAGCAGTTGCTGCAGGAAAACCTTTACGGCATTTTATGTTTGGTCAAACGCGAGAAACGGATATTTTAACTTTTTCACAAATCGCGGGGCATGAAAAATTCAATTCACAGGCAGATGTCCCTTTCTCTATTTTAGTCCCGGCTTTTGTTACCAGTGAATTGAAAACAGCTTTTCAAATTGGTTTCTTGTTATTTATACCTTTTTTAATTATTGATCTTGTAGTCGCCAGTGTATTGATGTCGATGGGTATGGTAATGCTCTCGCCTATGGTGGTGTCTTTGCCTTTCAAAATAATGTTGTTTGTGTTGGTTGATGGCTGGAATTTAATTATTGGTACTTTGGCTTCCAGTTTTTATGTGTAAGGGGAAAAGAAATGAGTCCTGAAGATGTGCTAACAATTTTTCAAAATGCCCTGCATGTATTGTTAATGTTGACGCTGGTTATTCTTATTCCTGCACTTGTTGTTGGTTTAATGGTGAGTATGTTTCAGGCTGCGACACAAATTAACGAAATGACATTAAGTTTTATACCGAAATTAATTATTACGCTTTTTACTTTAATGTTAGCCGGGCCATGGATGCTACGATTAATAATGGATTATACCTTACAGCTGATTCATGATATTCCATATATTGTAGGTTAAAAGTGATTATATCTGCCACAGAAATCACTGCACTTATTGGTGCATATCTTTGGCCATTGTTCAGAGTGTCAGCAATGGTTGCGGCAGCACCCGTTTATGGTACCCGTAGTGTACCGACTAAAGTCAAAGTTATGACGTCGCTTGCAATTACATCAGTGCTTGTTCCTATTTTACCTGTGCCAGAAGTTGATGTGTTTACGCCTCTCGCTATTCTAATTATCGCCCAACAAATACTTATTGGATTAATTATCGGTTTTGCTGTTCAACTTGTATTTAGTGCGGTGATAACAGGTGGCCAGATCGTTGCCATGCAAATGGGACTGGGGTTTTCTTTAATGGTTGATCCGCAAAATGGCCAGCAATCACCGGTATTGAGTCAGTTCTATATTATTTTTGTCATGCTGGTTTATCTTGCGATTAATGGTCATTTAGTTTTGCTTGAAGTGCTTGCCGAGAGCTTTAAAACGATGCCTATTTCTGCACAAGGTTTAGTTGCGGACGACTTTATGCAAATTGTAAAGTGGGGAGGGAATATCTTTGCAGGAGGTATGGCCATTGCTCTTCCTGCTATTGCCTCTTTGCTGGTTGTTAACCTGGCTTTTGGCGTGATGACACGTTCAGCACCACAGTTAAATATTTTTGCGATTGGTTTTCCGATTACGATGTTATTAGGGTTTAGTTTGGTCATGGTGACATTACCCAATATTTCACCAAAATCAATTTCTCTATTCAGTGAAGTTTATCATTTAATACAAAACATATTAGGTATTAAATAATGGCAGAAGATACCGGTCAGGAACGTACCGAACAACCCACTCCGAGGCGAATACAACAAGCCAGAGAAAAAGGGCAGGTACCAACATCGCGTGAATTAAATACCATGTTGATGATGTTAATGGCAGGAACCAGCATTTTGTTCATTGGACCAAGTATTGCGAATAACTTCATCGGTTTGTTTCGTCGTCATCTTAATATTAGTCGTGAAAATATTTTTGATATAACTGCCATGCCTGTGATGCTGGAAAGCGCAATCATTGATGCGTTAATTTATATCGCACCATTCTTTGCCTTGATGACACTTGCCGCTATCGCCGGTCCCTTAATGATGGGGGGAATTACTTTTAGTACTCAGACGCTCTCTTTTAAATGGGATAAGTTAAATCCGGTCACCGGTATGGGACGAGTCTTTTCGAAAAAGGGCTTTGTAGAATTAATAAAAGCATTAATTAAATTTCTTATCATCGGTACAACAGCTATCTTATTCTTGTACTCGCAAATTGACGTGTATCTTGGGTTAGGCAGTGAGCCTCTGGTACAGGCTTTTCCTCATATGGCAAATATGTTGATTTGGTCGTTTCTTGCAAGTGCCTCAGCTTTGGTTTTGATCGCGTTAATCGATGTGCCGTTCCAGATTTATGATTATACACAACAGTTGAAAATGACCTTCCAGGAAATTAAAGATGAAAATAAAGATACGGAAGGTAACCCGGATGTTAAAGGGCGAATTAAAAATACCCAGCGTGAAATAGCACAACGCCGCATGATGGCAGAAGTACCTAAGGCTGATGTCATTATCACTAACCCGGAACATTATTCTGTTGCGGTTAAATATGATCAGGAGAATATGGCTGCGCCAGTTGTTGTCGCCAAAGGTGTTGATATTATTGCTATGCAAATCAGAATGATTGCACGTGAACACGAAGTGCCTATCTTGCAAGCGCCACCATTAGCTCGTGCATTACATCACACCACTGAAATTGATGAAGAAATTCCAGCAGCATTGTATCTGGCAGTTGCTCAGGTATTGGCATACATCTTTAAACTACGTACAGATCGTAATTGGCATAAACGTAAAAAAGAACACAAACTCAATGATCTTCCTATTCCTGAAGACATGAAGTTTGATAAATAAATTATTTTTTGAAAGGTAAGTCACGTGGCAGAACAAGTAGCTTTTTTAGATAATATGAAATCCGCTAGCCGAAGTGGTTTGGGGGCACCATTATTATTAATGGTCATGATGGCAATGATTGTCGTACCTCTGGCGCCATTCATGCTGGATGTGTTTTTTAGCTTTAATATTTCTCTCGCTTTGGTTGTTTTGCTTGTCAGTGTTTATAGTTTACGTCCTCTGGATTTTTCATTATTTCCAACCATTTTGCTTGTTACTACCTTATTACGGCTGGCATTAAATGTTGCATCAACCCGTGTTGTTTTACTTGAAGGACATACCGGCAGTGATGCTGCCGGTCAGGTTATTAAAGCGTTTGGTGAATTTGTTATTGGTGGTAATTATGCGGTAGGTATTATTGTTTTCGCTATTCTGGTGATTATTAATTTTGTTGTCATCACTAAAGGCGCAACTCGTATTTCAGAAGTAAGTGCACGTTTTACTCTGGACGCCATGCCGGGTAAACAAATGGCGATAGATGCAGATTTAAATGCCGGACTGATTGAAGCCGATGAAGCACGTCGTCGTCGAGATGACATTAGTGCAGAAGCAGAGTTTTATGGTTCGATGGATGGTGCCAGTAAGTTTGTTCGAGGTGATGCTGTTGCCGGTATTTTGATTCTGATTATTAATATTTTAGGCGGCTTGGTAATCGGTGTTTTACAACATGATTTAAGCTTTGCAGTGGCGGCCAAAAACTATGTTTTATTAACTATTGGTGATGGACTGGTTGCACAGATTCCTGCGTTATTACTTTCAACCGCAGCAGGTATTATTGTTACCCGTGTCTCGAGTACACAGGATATGGGTGCACAGGTATTAAGCCAGCTATTTAAAAACCCAAAAGCATTAGCGGTAACTTCGGGCATTTTAGGGGTAATGGGAATTATTCCCGGCATGCCTCACACCGCTTTTCTTATGCTGTCGCTTGCAAGTGGGCTGGCAGCTTATTTTATTCAAAAGAAAATAGATCAACCGCAAGTCACAGAAGCACCGGTTGAAACGGTTGAACAAACTCCCGAAAGCCGTGAACTTAGCTGGGACGATGTGACGCCTGTTGATACGATTGGTTTAGAAGTAGGTTATCGCCTTATTCCAATGGTCGATAAAGATCAGGGTGGCCAGTTAATGGCACGAATTAAAGGGGTACGTAAAAAACTTTCACAGGAATTGGGCTTTCTTGTTCCTGCAGTTCATATTCGGGATAACCTGGAACTGCCGCCAAACGGATACCGGATTACTTTAATGGGGGTGAGTGTCGGTGAAGCGGATATTCAACCGGATAAAGATATGGCGATTAATCCGGGACAGGTATATGGCACTATTTCCGGCGCTGAAACCAAGGATCCGGCCTTTGGTTTAGAAGCCAAGTGGATTGATAGTTCACAACGTGATCAGGCACAGACTTTAGGTTATACCGTTGTCGATGCCAATACGGTTATCGCAACACATTTAAGTCAGTTACTTCAAACTCACGCAAATGAGCTACTAGGTCATGAAGAAGTACAGCACTTACTCGACAAGTTAGCCGAGACTGCACCGAAGCTGGTAGAGAATCTTGTTCCTGATACGCTGAACCTGGGCATTATTGTAAAAATATTACAAAACCTCTTGGCTGAAGGTATTCCTGTCCGAGATATCCGTACAATCGCCGAAACATTGGCAGAACATGCGAACAGAAGTCAGGATCCTGACGAATTAACCACAGCTGTTCGAACCTCGTTAGGCCGTATGATCGTCCAACAAATCAATGGCATGGCGGCTGAACTCTCTGTTATCACCCTCGATCCAAATCTGGAACAGTTGTTGCATCAAGCTGTACAGGCAGACGGAGTAGGTGGTGTTGAGCCGGGTTTAGCAGAACGTTTATTTACCGCATTACAGGAAAGCGTTCAGAAACAAGAAGCAATGGGTCAATCTGCAGTGCTTCTGGTATCCGGTTTAATCAGAACCATGTTAGCGCGATTTGTGCGACACACGATTCCAAACTTACACGTACTGTCATACAACGAGATTCCAAGTGACAAACAAATTCGTATTGTTGCAACAGTAGGTCAATAACAACTACACAGGGATCAAAAAATATGACATAGGCTTGGGCTAAACAGCCTGAATAACAGAGGCCGGGTAAGATGAAAATAAAACGTTTTGTAGCTGAAGATATGCGTACCGCATTACGTAAAGTGAGCGAGACTCTGGGACCCGATGCGGTAATCCTGTCAAATAACCGTATTGATAAAGGTATAGAAATTGTCGCTGCAATTGATTACGACGAATCATTAATTAACGAACCTGCAGAAAATACAGAGTCAAAAACAAAGGTAGCCAATCCTTTTATTTCAGAAGATGAAACACTAACACGCTCACATATTGAACAACGCAATCGTGAAGCAGCATTAGATGATATCCGTTATGGCCGAAATATTCCGGCTGCTTCTTTTGCCCCGTCTCAAAGCTATCAACATAGCGAAACCTTTAAAAATACAAAATCAACTCAGCAAGCACAAAGCAATGAACATCTCTGGACCGAAGAACCCGCATTTATGGAAATGCAGTCAGAGTTAAAATCATTAAGGGGGTTGCTGGTGAACCAGCTATCAGGCTTGAGCTGGGGAAATGAAGTTCAATACCATCCATTACGTGCCCGTCTGTTACAACGATTAATGTCTTTAGGCTTAAGCCCGAAACTATCTAAAGATATTGCTGCGCATGTTAATGAAGAGCAGGACTTTGATCATAACTGGCGTCTGGCGTTAGGTGAGCTGGCTCATCGTATCCCGGTTTCTGATAACGAGATTATTGAGAAAGGCGGTATAGTTGCTTTAGTAGGAGCGACAGGGGTTGGTAAAACCACAACCATTGCAAAACTGGCCGCGCGTTATACTTTAAAACACGGCCCGCACCGGGTTGCTTTAATTACCACAGATAATTACCGTGTTGCAGCTCATGAACAACTGCGTAGTTACGCTCGCATCATGGGTGTGCCTATGCGGGTAACCGGTGATGCCGATAGCTTACGAGAAGCACTGGATAGCTTGCAGGATAAAGAGCTCATTCTTATCGATACGGCAGGTATGAGTCAGCGTGACATGCTGTTGAATAAGCAGTTTGCCATGTTACAGGCTGAAGGTTTACCAAAAATTAGAACTTACCTTACTTTAGCAACAAATTGTCAGCGTGGCGTACTCACTGAAACGGGTGACAAGTTTAAAGAAATGACTTTATCAGGTTGTATTTTAACTAAAGTAGATGAAACTACCAGCATGGGTGGCGCGATCACGGTAGCAGTTGAAAACAATTTACCCATTACCTATTTCTGTGATGGTCAGCAAGTACCTGAAGATATTCACCTGGCAAGAGCACATAGTATTGTGAGTCGAAGTGTCTCTGTCATGCAACATATGGCATCCACCAGCGCCTTTGACGAGGCGACTTCATTAACTATCGGTGGTATGGTTGCAAATGGACGGGGCTGATATAATTACTTTTACAACACAATCAAAACACATTGACCAGGCCGCAGGATTAAGACGTATGGCAAAACCACATCCAGTTCGTGTAATAACAATAGCAAGCGGTAAAGGTGGCGTTGGTAAAACTAACGTGTCAGTCAATCTCGCACTTGCTCTGGCTACTCAGGGCAAGAATGTCACCATTCTTGATGCTGATCTGGGTTTGGCAAATATCGATGTTATGTTGGGATTGCATTCCACTCAAAACCTCTCAAATGTAATGAATGGTGAATGTGATCTGGATGAAATTTTACTTGATGGTCCACTTGGTGTGAAAGTCATACCTGCATCTTCAGGCGTTAAAAACATGGCTGAAATGACTCCGGCTCAACATGCCGGGTTAGTCAGTGCCTTCAGTGAGTTAAGCCATGAAATTGATGTTCTGATTGTCGATACAGCTGCCGGTATTTCGGATAGTGTGACCAGCTTTTCTCGAGCGGCACAGGAAGTTTTGATCGTTGTTTGTGATGAGCCAGCATCAATTACAGATGCATATGCATTGATTAAACTGCTTAGTAAAGAGCAGGGCATTTTCAAGTTTCATATTTTAGCAAATATGGTTTCCGGTCCACAGCAAGGTCGTGAGGTTTACGACAAGCTATCAAAAGTATCGAACAGATTTCTTGATGTGGCTTTAGAATATATAGGGCATATCCCTTATGATGAGCATCTTCAGAAAGCTGTAAAGCGTCAAAAAGCCGTCGTTGAAGCCTTTCCACGTAGTCGTTCCGCACAAGCATTCCAAACATTGTCAAAAAAGGTAAACAATTGGCCTGTCCCCGTGGCATCGGGTGGACACCTTGAGTTTTTTGTGGAAAGGTTAGTCTCAGGAACAACAATGGAGGTTCTGCCATGAGCGGCATTGCGGCATATGCACAACAACAACAGCCCAACTATACGAATGAAATGGTGGAGCGTCATGCGCCATTAGTGAAACGTATTGCATGTCATTTGATTAACCGTTTGCCGGCAAGTGTACAACTTGAAGACATGGTTCAGGCTGGCATGATAGGTTTGTTAGAAGCCACGGGTAAATATGATGAAACTCAAGGGGCAAGTTTTGAAACCTATGCCGGAATCAGAATTCGTGGTTCGATGTTGGATGAAATTCGCAAAAATGACTGGGCTCCCCGCTCGGTACATCGTAAAGCTCGCGAAGTTGCAGAAGCAGTTCGTGAAATAGAAAATCAACATGGGCGTGATGCACGTGATGTTGAGATTGCCGAAACGCTTGATATGAGTTTAGGTGAGTATTACAAAATCCTTCAGGACAACAGCTATCACAAGGTTTTAAGTGTTGATGATACGAGTGCGATTACCGGCGAATCAATGCTCGATAGTATGTCTGATAATGCGCCTGGCATCCTTGATGGTATGCATAAGGATGACCTGCAAAGATTGCTCTCTGAAGCTATTGCCGGTTTGCCAGAACGTGAAAGATTAGTCATGGCGCTTTATTATGATGAAGAACTTAACCTTCGTGAAATAGGCGCGGTTATGGGTGTGAGTGAATCACGCGTTAGCCAAATACATAGTCAGGCTATTATCCGTTTACAGTCCCGCATGTCAAAGCCTGCTTAAATAAGGTTTTCAAATATTTCAGTTTTTCAAGTATCCATACTTTTAATTGCAGTAATGATTATTAATTAATCAAATAATCCTGATTAAGCTTCTATAGCTACCATTTCAAAATAAATTCTCTATTTTTTTCCTTAGTTTTGCCTCTTTTCCTCAAGAAATTTATTAAGTTGGCCGATAACTTTAGTAACAATACGGCTCTGTGATGTTGCTTTGTATCATGGAGCCAATCATTTTAAATGTGTACTGCGGAGGATTACTTGTGGACACTGATATGAAAATTCTTGTTGTAGATGATTTTTCTACAATGCGTCGAATAATTAAAAATTTACTGCGTGATTTGGGTTTTAACAACACAAGTGAAGCCGATGATGGTTTAACGGCATTACCCATGTTGAAATCAGGTAAATTTGATTTGTTAGTGACCGATTGGAATATGCCCGGCATGCAAGGTATAGATTTATTGAAAGCAGTGAGAGCCGATACGGATGAAAATCTTAAAAACATTCCCGTATTGATGGTGACAGCAGAACAGAAAAAAGAACAAATTGTTGAGGCAGCACAAGCGGGCGTTAATGGCTATATAGTGAAACCTTTTACCGCTTTAATCTTAAAAGAAAAGCTTGAGAAGATTTTTGCCAGAATAGGTTAAATGCGTAAGAGGTTTTAACATGCTTGAAGATTATGAATTAATTACGGACGACAATATCGCAAGAGTGAAAGATCTTTTAGTTTGCATGGAAAAAGGAAACGAAGAAGATGCCATCGAAATTATTGATGAACTCACTACCATCCGAGAAACTGAGCTATATCAGGATATGGGTAAATTAACCCGTGAACTGCATGATGCTATTTCCAATTTTGGCATTGATGATTCAATCAACATCTTGGCAGAAAAAAGTATTCCCGATGCCAGAGAACGCTTGAACTATGTTATTTCAAAAACGGATGAAGCCGCAAATACCACTTTAGAAGCGATTGAAGAATCTGTCCCTATTTGTAATGACCTTAATGAACAGGCATTAGAATTGCATGCTACATGGCAGAAGTTTACAAACCGTGAATTATCGGCGGATCAATTTCGTCAATTAAGCAGGGATATTAATGACTTTTTTGTTAGTACATATGAAATAGCAAAGGTAAAAGAACATTTAACAACGGTTTTACTGGCTCAGGAATATCAGGATTTAACCGGACAAATCATTAAAAAGGTTATTAATCTGGTTGGTGAAGTAGAAGATAAATTGGTTGGTTTAATCCAGCTTACTGGTGCACCTCAAATCAAAACAGATTCGGAAGATTCCTCATCTCTTGATGGGCCTCCTGTTCCAGGGATTGCACATCAGGACACCGTTTCAGGGCAAGATGAAGTTGATGATTTGTTATCAAGTTTAGGTTTTTAAAATTTAAGTCGGAAAAAAAGTACTATGGATGATGAACTACTAGAGGATTTTTTGATTGAAGCGGGAGAAATTCTTGAGCAGCTGAATGAGCAGCTGGTCGAGCTGGAAAATAGTCCCGATGATTCAGAATTGCTAAATGCTGTTTTTCGTGGTTTCCATACGATAAAAGGTGGCGCAGGATTTCTTTCTATCGATGTCATGGTGGCTATTTGTCACCGTACTGAAGATATTTTCAATATGTTACGCAATAATGAGTTAACGATTAATAATCATCTTATGGACACCGTTTTACCTGTTCTTGATGTATTGAATGATCAGTTTGATGCGTTGAGAGCTGGTGAAGAGCCACAGGCTGCCGAACAAGCGCTATTAAGTGGTTTAGAAGGAATTATTTCCGGTGACACGGCATCTGACTCGACTAATTATACTGCTGCCGAAGTTAAAAAATCATCAGAAGATATTTCTGATGATGAGTTTGAAGCCATGTTAGATGAAGCTGAAGCTAAAAAGAATAAGACTTCATCAGATGAAATAACCGATGAAGAATTTGAAGCTTTATTAGATGAACTACATGGTAAACCACCATCTAAAGATGATAGTACTACTGCGGGTAGTTATGAAGAAAATAAAAAGAATGATGAAATAACTGAAGATGAATTCGAATCTTTACTTGATGATATTCATGGTAAAGGCTCATTTTCTGCTGATGCAACTTCTTCAGAAGCAAGTAAACCTGCAAGTGGTAATAGTTATGAAGAAAACAAAAAGAATGATGAAATAACTGAAGACGAGTTTGAAGCTTTACTTGATGATATTCATGGTAAGGGTTCGTTTTCTGCAAGTAACAACACAGTTGATTCTTCCGATAATAAAACATCAGAAGTTAAGCCTGAAACGGTAGCTAAACCACCGGTTAAAAAAGAAACAGCCGTTACGCCGGCTAAAGACACAAAAGCGGCTAAAGAAACAAAACCAAAACCGGCGAAAGATGCAAAACCTACGGCAGAGACTTCGGTTCGTGTCGACACAAGTCGACTGGATCAAATCATGAATATGGTGGGTGAGCTTGTATTGGTACGTAATCGTATTACTCGTCTTGGCTCCGAGGGAGCCGATGCTGCAGGTGAAGAAATGACAAAGGCTATTGCAAACCTGGATTTAGTGACGGCGGATTTACAATTATCTGTTATGAAAACACGTATGCAACCAATTAAAAAAGTATTTGGCCGCTTCCCCCGTGTGGTACGAGATTTAGCACGGAGCTTAAAAAAAGATATAAAGCTGGAAATGATTGGCGAAGATACCGATTTAGATAAAAATCTTGTTGAAGCATTAGCCGATCCCTTGGTTCATTTGGTTCGTAACTCGGTAGATCATGGTATTGAAATGCCGGATGTACGTGTTAGTAATGGTAAAACTGCGCAAGGCACTGTTACTTTATCAGCCTCACAAGAAGGTGATCATATATTACTTTCAATTGCTGATGATGGTGGTGGTATGGATGCTGATGTATTACGTAACATTGCCATTAAAAAAGGCATTCATGATAAGGAATCCGCATCAAGACTAACGGATGTTGAATGTTATAACTTGATTTTTGCGCCAGGATTTTCAACTAAAGAAGAAATCTCAGATATCTCTGGCAGAGGAGTTGGAATGGATGTGGTGAAAACCGGCATCACCTCTTTGAATGGTTCAATTGAAATTGATTCTGAACTGGGTAAGGGCACAATTATAAATATTAAAGTGCCTTTAACTTTGGCAATCATGTCTACATTAATGGTGCGTTTAAAAGATCAGTTATTCTCTTTACCTTTAGTTAATGTAAATGAAATTTTTCATCTTGATTTAACCAAGACAAATGTGATGGATGGTAAGCGAGTTGTGCTTGTTCGTGGAAAGACATTACCTCTTTATTATTTAAATAACTGGCTGGTTAACGGTGAAAGTAATGCACCATTACCTAAAGAAGGCCATGTTGTTGTTGTTCATATAGGAACTCAGAAGGTCGGCTTTATTGTTGATGAACTTATTGGACAGGAAGAAGTTGTGATTAAACCATTAGGAGCCATGTTACATGGTATTTCAGGACTTGCTGGCGCAACCATTACCGGTGATGGCGGAATCGCTCTTATACTCGATATTCCCGGTTTAATGAAAATGTATGCTTAAGTTTTAATCTTTATGATAATAAAAATTTTAGAGGAAAGTTAAATGGCAACCCGAGTTTTGGTTGTAGACGATTCTGGTTTTTTTCGACGTCGTGTTAAAGAAATTTTAGAAGAAGATCCTTTATTAGAAGTGATTGGTGATGCTGCTAATGGACAAGAAGCGGTTGATCGGGCGGCCGAGCTAAAGCCGGATGTGATAACAATGGATATAGAGATGCCGGTTATGGATGGTATAAAGGCAACACAAAAGATTATGTCGTCAAACCCTGTACCTATTGTGATGTTTTCTTCTTTAACTACAGAAGGAGCAAAGGCAACATTAGATGCACTTGAAGCGGGTGCATTAGATTTTTTACCGAAACGGTTTGAAGATATATCTCAGGATAGAGACGAAGCAAAAAAGTTACTTTGCCAGCGTGTTCGTGCCATAGCACAAAAGAAACATACATTACGTAAGATTACACCGTCTTCTGCTTTGACATCTTCAGCTAGCTCGGTTGCAAAAGCTCAACCTGTTCAAAGAAGACCGGTTAGTGTTAGTAAATCAGGTGGTATTAGTCTGGTTGCGATTGGTACATCAACGGGGGGGCCATTAGCTCTACAAAATGTTCTGATCAACTTACCTGCCGATTTTGCAAAACCGATAGTGATGATTCAGCATATGCCTGCGACTTTTACACCTGCATTTGCAAAACGGTTGGATCAGCTTTGTAAAATATCTGTTAAAGAGGCTGAAGATGGAGATAAGTTACAACCCGGTTTAGCTCTGCTTGCACCGGGAGGAAAACAAATGCTCATTGATGGCCGGGAAGGTAATGCTCATGTACGTATTATTGATAGTGAACCAAGTTTAACTTACAAACCTTCAGTTGATGTTACCTTTCGTTCTGTTAGTAAAGTATATCCGTCGAATACTTTAGCTATTGTCTTAACCGGTATGGGGGCAGATGGTCGGGAAGGTGCCCGAACATTAAAATCACAAGGATCAGAAATCTGGGCGCAGGATGAGGCAAGTTGTGTTGTGTATGGAATGCCTGCTGCAATTATTGATGGTGGTCTTGCAGATAAAGTATTAGATATTCATGATGTTGCACCGGCAATAATAAAACGTATATGAAAATAGATTACTTAACAATTCTGGGTTTGGCGGTTGGTATATCTGCTATTCTGGTTGGTCAACAACTCGAAGGTGGTACTTTATCAACTTTAATTAATGGGCCAGCTGCATTAATTGTTATTGGTGGTACTTTAGGCGCTGTTATGCTGCAGTCGCCTTTATTAGTTTTTATGCGTGCAATAAAAATGTTGTGGTGGACTTTAAGCACGCCACAATTTGATAGTGAAGCCGTTATCAGTAAAATTATAAGCTGGAGTAATATTGCGCGCCGTGAAGGTCTTTTAGGTTTGGAGAATCTTGAGGATGCTGAAGATGATACCTTTTCTAAAAAGGGATTACAATTACTCATTGACGGTAGTGAACCAGATGCTATTCGCACTATTATGGAAGTTGATATTCATACCCGCGAAAGCTTTGATATTCAGGCTGCCCGTGTTTTTGAAAGTATGGGGGGCTATAGTCCAACAATTGGCATCATTGGTGCGGTACTCGGCTTAATTCAGGTAATGGGTAATTTGTCTGATCCAAGTAAATTGGGGGGAGGCATTGCGGTGGCTTTTGTAGCAACAATATACGGTGTTGCATTGGCCAATCTTGTTTTTTTACCCATAGCAAATAAATTAAAAAGTATTGTTATTAATAATGCTCATTTTAATGAAATGATTGTTGAAGGTTTAGTTTCAATTGCCGAAGGTGAAAACCCCAGAAATATTGAAACTAAGTTATTAGGTTTTCTGCGCTAATTGATATCAGGTATGAATAATGGCCAGAAGAAAATCCATATCCCATGAATCAGAAAACACCGATCGGTGGATGGTGTCCTACGCTGATTTTGTAACTCTTTTATTTGCTTTCTTTGTTGTAATGTATGCAATATCTTCGGTGAATGAAGGTAAATACCGTGTGCTTGCAGATACTATGACCGAAGCATTTAAAGTCGCCCCGAAGTCACCTGACCCGATACAAATTGGGAAAGAAAATAAAGTGGTCAGTAATTCAGAACCTTCTAACGACATCATTAAACCAATCAAAATTTTACCTAAGTCACAACGAACTTATGAAAAAGAAATGAAGCAAATTGCCGAGATAGTCAGCAAATCTGTTCAGCCTCTTATTGATAAAGGTTTAATTAAAGTTACCCAGAATAAACTTTGGGTAGAAATTGAAATGAACAGTAAAATTCTCTTTTCCAGTGCAGATTCTGAACTCGAAGAAGAAGCCTTTCCTGCATTAAAAGCATTGGCCGGTGTTTTAAAAACATTACCGAACTCTATTGATGTTGAAGGCCATACTGACAACGTGCCAATTAATAATGATTTATTTCCATCGAACTGGGAGTTGTCTGCTGCACGTGCGGCCAGTGTGGTGCACCTTTTTACTCAATATGGTGTTGATCCTCGTCGTCTCTCTTCGATTGGCTATGCTCAATACCGACCCATTGCGAGTAATGCGACTGCGGCAGGACGGTTACGTAATCGCAGAGTAAAAATAGTGATACTAGCGGATAAAAATGCTCGCCGAATAGTAGAAATTGACCGTAATATCAGCCAAGCTAAGGATGTAGGTGCATCCCCCCCTGATGCCAAAACAGATAAAGTAGGTGGTTTGTGAAAATTTGGGCAATAGCTAATCAAAAAGGTGGTGTCGGTAAAACGACGACAGCAGTTTCTCTCGCTGGCCATTTGGTTTCGCAGGGCGCTCGTGTATTGCTGGTTGATATGGATCCACAAGGTTCTATGACATCGTATTTTGGTTTGGATCCGGATGATATGCCGCAAAGTATTTATTCTCTTTTTCAATTGGATAGTTTTTCCTATCAAAATGTTTCGCCAGTTTTAACGAAAACTAAAGTAGATCAACTCACACTTCTTCCTGCCTCGACGGCTTTAGCCACTTTGGATCGTCAACTTGGTACTAAAGAAGGAAAAGGGCTAGTGCTTAAAAAATCACTTGTTGCACTTGAGCAACATTTTGATTACGTCTTAATCGATTGTTTACCTATGCTGGGAATTTTAATGGTGAATGCATTGGCTGCCTGTGACAGCTTATTATTACCGGTACAAACTGAATTTTTAGCATTAAAAGGGTTGGATCGCATGATGAATACCCTGAATATGATTTCTAAATCGAGAAAAGCACCTTTACACAGAACGATTGTTCCCACTATGTTCGATCGCAGAACACGCGCCTCATCAGAGAGTTTACGTGCTTTGCGTGAAAAATATACGGATACAGTATGGGACTCCGTTATTCCAGTTGATACTCAATTTCGAGAAGCCAGTCGACAGGGCTTACCTATTTCGCTGATGAATAAATCTACGCGAGGCTCAAAGGCATATGAAGCATTGTTAACTTACTTATTAAACCCTAAACAAGAACCGCATTTAAAGCTGGTGAGTTCATAATATGGCAAATAATAATTCAAATACGCTGGTGGACGAGAAACTTGCCATATCTTTATTTTTAGATTCTTTGCTCATGGAGCCTGAGCTTGAAACAGAACAGATTAGTGAAGAAATTAAACCTGTTGTTGCTGTTGAAGTTAAACCGAATATAGAAGCTAAAGTTACTCCTGAAGTTAAAGTTGACGTTAAAGTTAAAACACCGCAAATAGAAATTCAGGATGAGGTTGTTGCAACTGAAGTTGAATCTCCTGTTACCGTTGATGCAGATTCTCTTATACCACAATGGGCTAATGAACCTTTTCAGGTACTACTTTTTGAAGTCGCAGGTATAAAGCTTGCAGTACCTTTGATCGAATTATGTGGTGTTATCGAGTGGACAGATTCTGTGACCGAAATGCCGGGACATGCAGATTTTTATATGGGAATTTTGCAACATTTAGGTAATAAAGTAGCAGTTATTGATACCGCCAGAATGATTTTGCCCGAGAATAAGTTATCGCAGTTAGCCGGAGATGATCCTCGTGAACGAGTCAATCATATTGTTTTAATTGATGATTATCGCTGGGGATTAGCTTGTGACAGTATTGGTGAAGTGATCACTCTAAATCCTGATGAAGTGAAGTGGAGAACCTCAAAAACCACGCGCGGCTGGCTAGCCGGTACAGTTATTGAACATATGTGCGCACTTTTAAACAGCGAAGGCTTCGCTGCAATGCTGGAAGTAGGGGCTGATAGCCCGAATAAAGACTAAATTCTGTTAATTGGCATGGTTAATGCTATTAATTATTAAGAAGGCTGGTGGTGTCATTAAATTGACCCTTTTTCAAGCCGGCTTTTGGAGAACCAGGAGAGCAATAAATGAATGATGTGGTAGAAGGTAATGATGACACGGTTATCCAGTGGGTAACATTTCATCTGGAAAGTGAAAAATATGGTATTAAAGTTATGCAGGTGCAAGAAGTCCTTCGCATGACAGAGATTGCCCCTGTGCCAGGTGCCCCACATTATGTACTCGGTATTATTAATTTACGTGGTAATGTTGTCACGGTAATTGATACACGTCGTCGCTTTGGCTTACCTGATGTAGAAAATGATGATGAGACACGTATTGTTATTATAGAAGCAAATAATAATGTCGTTGGCATTTTGGTTGACAGTGTTGCAGAAGTTGTCGATTTAAAAATGTCAGAAATTGAAACAGCGCCTAATGTTGGTAATGATGAAAGTTCGAAATATATTCAGGGTGTTTCAAGTCGTGAAAATGAATTATTAATTCTGGTTGATGTAAATAAATTATTATCCGATGAGGAATGGCAGGAGGTTGCTTCTTTATAAGTGAAGCAATAAAACTTGCCATTATAGGAAAATGGTAAATATTGGTACTTCAGACAAAGTGACTAATTTATGGCCAGTACCGTCAGGACGCCCGGCTGAAAAGTTGGCACACAAAGGTGAAGCAAATAAAGATCAGCAGCAAAAGAGAAAGCGAAAGAACAAAGTGGAAGATGGACCGGGTAAAAATATTGATGAATATGCTTAAAGTAAATTTATAAATCTTAATCACGGCGAGACATGGCTATGGAACAACTTATTCAAATTTTTAGTTTTTTTACTGTTACTGATGCTTTTATGCTATCTGTGGCTGCGATATTAATTATGAGTTTGTATGCATTTAAACGTCAAAGAAAAATACAGGAATTACAGTCTGTTTCAATGCAGTTATTACAGCGAGATTTACGTGCATTAGCAAATGCGGCTGTAGGGGTAGGAGGGCGTGTTATGGAACTTGAACGCCAGCAACGTAGACGTCCATCATTGGTTGAGACAAAAGAAAATATCCAGACCAATTCTAATGCTCCTGTTGAATTTTACACTGCTTCAAACCAGCCATATGAACAAGCCATTAGAATGACACAAACAGGGGCGAGTGTAGACGATATCGTGAATGTTTGTGGGCTAAGCCGTTCGGAAGCAGAGCTTATTAATATGATGCATCGTCTGGATAAAGCTTCTTAATTAAAGTTATTTTTTATAGCCGTTAGGATTTTTTGATTGCCAGTTCCAATGGTCTCTTATCATTTCATCTAAACCATATTTAGCTTGCCAGTTAAGCACTTTTTTACTCAATGCTGGATCAGCATAACACTCTGCAATATCACCTTCACGACGTTCAGTAATTTTGTATGGTATAGGATTTCCTGAAATCTTTTCAAAGGTTTTAATCACATCAAATACTGAATATCCTTTGCCGGTACCCAGATTAAATGTTTGAAAACGTTCTTCAGTATCAATAACGTCCAGAGCTTTAATGTGACCAGCGGCTAAATCTAGAACGTGAATATAATCTCTTACACCAGAACCATCGTGTGTAGGATAATCATCACCAAAAACATTAATATAGGGGAGCTTTCCGACTGCAACCTGTGCAACATATGGCATCAGATTGTTTGGTATTCCATTAGGATCTTCACCAATTAATCCGCTTTCATGTGCACCTACCGGATTAAAATACCTTAATAATATGACGCTCCAGTCTTTATCTGCATATGAAATATCTTTTAAAATGTCTTCAACCATTAATTTGTTTTTGCCGTAAGGGTTGATGGTTGAAAGAGGGAAATCTTCTGTGATTGGTAAAGAAGCTGGATCACCATAAACAGTAGCTGATGAGCTGAAAACAATTCGTTTTACATTGTGTATATTCATCTGTTCAAACAAACATATAGAAGCTTCCACACCGTTCCTGTAATAAAGTAACGGTTTTTCAACTGACTCCCCAACTGCTTTTAAACCTGCAAAATGAATAACAGCATAAATATCATGTTCGTTAAATAATTTACTCATTGCTGTTTCATTACGAATGTCAGCTTCAATAAATTCAGGCTTATGATCAGCTAATTTTTCAATTTTATCTAAAACAGAAATATCGCTATTGCATAGATTGTCAACAATTACAACTTTATACCCGGCTTGTAACAATAAAATGCAAGTATGACTACCTATGTAACCAGTACCGCCGGTAAGTAAGATTGTTTTCATTGTGGTTCCTTCTTCAAGTAATATTATTTTGAGCTGCTGACAATAAATGACCAGAAACATCCTACCAAAAATCAAAATTTATGATTGATATTTAGATGTTTACTTTCATTTGTTAGAAACTCCAATCTTAAAGGATACATTTTGTGTTTGTAAATAGCTATTAAGAGATGAGCTTTCATGTTGTAAGATACTGATTTGTTACTGTTATATGATAATTAACTAATCACATTAAATGTTAAGATTTGATAGAAATATAGTTCGTAATGAGAGTTGTTATTTAGTTATATTTTTGATGTGAAAATCTTATATTGAAAAAGACCTTGTAGTTGCAGTAGTATATTATAGATGTATTTTATTTATGGAACTTTTTAACAAATAATATGAGTAATTTGTTACCAGATAACAGAACTGGCTACCTTGATGGTTGGAGGGGGTTAGCTATTTTATTTGTATTGTTCGATCATTTTTTACAAATTCCCTTTATAAATATTGGTCGTTTTGGAGTTGATATATTTTTTGTATTATCAGGCATGTTAATGAGTAAAATATTGTTTATTAATAGAATGCCTATATTAAAATTTTATAAGCGTCGTATTAGTCGAGTTTTTCCTACGTTTTTTATTTTTATATCAGGCTTTTATCTTGCCAGCTATTTATTCAATTTATCTGATGAGAGTGAAAATTATTTGTACACCTTATTTTTTCTAAGGAGTTATTTGCCTGTTACTCCTGATTTATGGAACACTGGGATACCTGTTGGTCATATGTGGTCGTTAAATGTTCAGGAGCATTGTTATATTTTACTTGGTTTTATTACATTGATCGGTTTTTTTCGGAAATTTGAATTTATTCCTCTTTTATTAATGGGGGGGGCAGTTGTTTTTTTACAGTATCTGTATGTAACATATCCTGGATGGGAAACACCAAATTATCAAATTAAAACAGAGATAGTTGCCAGCCATTTATTAATATCTTCTGGTTATTTTTTAATAAAAAAACATTTTGAAAGGTTTGTACTTCCATGGATGCCGCTGCTAACTTTTATTCTTGGTTTGTTTTGTTACAGTAAATATGCACATGAATATGCCGCATGGTTTTTTTCTCCCTTTTTATTAGCTTTTACGGTGAATCATTTAAACCAAATTCCTAAAACAGTAAAAAGTTTTCTGGAAAACAAAAATCTTCAATTACTGGGGCTGTGGTCATATTCTATATATATATGGCAACAACCTTTCTATTTTTATCTTGTAAAGTATGAACCTGCTATGATAATTACACGTATCTCACTAATTGCTTTTGTCATAGCGCTCGGATTTTTATTTTATTATTATTTTGAAAATCCAGTAAGAAAATATTTAAATAATAATTGGTGATATTGATGAGTATTAATGAATAAAGAAAGATTAAATTATATTAAATAATGTTACAATTGACGTATTCTCTCCCCCAACTAATTACTAAAATTTATTACAATCAGTTTATTTGCAAAAAATATAATAATTGTATTGTCAAATGTTGAAATATCTACTATAAGTGAGTGATTGTTGTGTGGCTCAATATTAAAACAATGTTTATATTTACTTGGTTTAAAATTAAATAATAAAGGGATTTATCTTCGTGTTGCGACTTTTTCATCATTATATTCCGTCATCTATTATCTGGCTTATTATTATAGAGCTAAGTGTATTATACGCTTCAGTTTATTTGGGCGTAGAGCTACGTTTTTCTGAACCGTTTGGTGATCCGGCAGATAAATTACTTCTTGGCCCTCTTGCTGTTAAAGCTATTTCCTTTACTCTGGTAATGTGGACTTGTATGACTGCAATGGGGTTACATACAAGAAATGTTGTTGATGATTTTTCGGGAATGATGATCCGGATATTCTTAAGTTTTGGCCTTGGCTTTATTGCTAACACATTGCTTTTTTATATTGCTCCCCACCTTGTATTAGGTCGGGGTATTTTTGTATTTACCATGTTTATCGCTTTTTTTGGTATTTTGTTTACTCGAACATTATTTCAAAATATTGACAAAAATAAATTATTCAGACGGCGTGTACTTGTTGTAGGTGCAGGTAAAAAAGCAAAAATTATTGAAAAACTTGAAAAGCAAGCAAGTCGGCGAGGTCAGGAAATTATTGGATATGTATGTGTGGATTCGACAATTCCATATATTGATACAGATAAAATTTTAAAAATTAAAACTAACTTACTTGAACTAGCACAAGAATATGAAACTGATGAAATAGTAGTCGCTATGACTGATCGGCGACAAGGGTTTCCTGCATCTCAGTTAATGAGCTGCAAGATGCATGGTATGTTTGTTCGCGATTTACTTAATTTTGTTGAAAGAGTTAAGGGAAACATTGAGCTGGATGTTCTTCATCCAAGTGTTATGATTTTTTCTCCGGGATTTGTTAAAGCAACAAAAAACAAACGTTTATTTGACTTGCTGGTTAGCTCAATTATCTTAATACTGACAAGTCCTATTTTTATTACAACAGCTTTACTTATCTGGCTTAGTAGCTTTGGTACTAAACCTATCTTTTACAAACAAACACGAGTTGGGTTAGGCGGAAAAGAATTTTCGGTCTTAAAATTTCGAAGTATGAAAGTAGATGCAGAAAAGGATGGCGGTGCGCAGTTTGCTAAAAAGAAAGATGCCAGAGTAACATTAATTGGTCGAATTATAAGAAAAACACGAATAGATGAGCTTCCTCAACTGATTAATGTCTTAAAAGGTGATATGAGTTTTGTTGGGCCTAGACCGGAAAGGCCGGAATTTGTAGATGGATTTATCAAAGATATCCCTCATTATGAATTGCGACATGTTGTTAAGCCTGGTATTTCAGGTTGGGCGCAAATATGTTATCCATATGGAGAAAATATTGAAGACACTAAAAATAAACTGGAGTACGATTTATATTATATAAAAAACTATAGTTTATTTTTAGATTTAACGATTATTTTTCAAACTGTACAGGTAGTTGTGTTTGGGCAGGGTGCTCGTTAATTTTAATATTGTAAAAGCTGACTTTTTAGATTTTTTTTATTAGTTTTTTCTGGTTTTTGCTTAATCATAATTGCTTTAAGCGGTCTGTCAGCTGAGCGAAACCAGTAACTTACTTTTCCATCTATGAAGTGAACTTCTGATTTTCCGTAGTACCATATATTTCCATTAGTTTTATCTGGTGGGCCTTGCACGGTGATGACTTCTGTTATGCTAGAACCATAAGAAAAATACTTCTCTCTAACTGCATTCTTTTTCACTATTTTTTTATGTGAATCTTTAATAGTTTTTTGCTTCTTACTTATTGCATTAGGAGCTTTAGCTGGTGAATCAATATCCCTTTCTATTTGTTCTAGAGCAATATCAATGTTTTGATAAATAATAACTAGTAAGCTAACGACTATAATTGAAAGAACAATTGCTGATTTATGAGTTTTATTTTTGATAGTGTAGTCAGAGGGGGGCTCTTTTTGTTGAGAGGGATTTGTTTTAGATAGATCATCATTATCCGTTTTCTTCACTGATTTTTCAGTATCTGTTTTAGACTCTTCAATTATTGGTTTGGGTTGTTTATTTAGAGGAAGCTCTCCATTTTGGCGATAATAATCAGAAAGCTGAGAGTAAGCCGTAGTGAGATCTTTTATTTTATTTGTAGCCTGTAATTTTTCTTCGGGGTCAGATTGACGATCTGGATGCCATTTTTGGATGAGTTTTCGGTATGATTTTTTTGCAGTATTCCAGTCACTGTCAGACTGGATATTGAGTATTTCATAGCACTGTTTAAAGGAGTGGGAGTGATTCATATGATCTTATAAATTTTATATACGCAAGAAAATGTATTATATTTAGCACATTATTTAGTTCAATTTCGCAGAAATATTAAATATTAAGTAATGATTATAATTCATTCATCATAATGTTTATCTGCAGAGACATCAATTTTCTTTAAATCACATTAAAATTACTATAGATTTTTTTTCATCACGTCGTTAAACTACGGGGTCCCCCTTATATGAATAATTAATTAGTATTATGTGTCCTTGTCTCTGAGATATCAGGGTATGGAATGAATGGTGTAACCTGATGGAGTTAGGTGTGAAAAAAGTCTTAATAATAATCTCTATTTGTTGTTTTTCATTATTAGTTGTGAGTTGTTCCTCAAATATTAGTGTATCAGCAGACTCTGATATAGTGGTAAATCAAAATGCTGGTGGTACTGCTGTTCAGTATTATATTGGGGTCGATGACACAATTCAGATTAACGTATGGAAGAATCCTGAACTATCAATCAGTGTACCAGTACGACCTGATGGTAAAATATCAATGCCTTTGATTGGCGATGTAAAAGCAGCTGGTCTTGCGCCAGAGGCTGTCGCGAAATCGATTAAGAAAAAGTTAAATAAATATGTTCGAGATCCTAATGTGACAGTCATGGTGACTGGGCTACAAAGTCATACATATTTAACCCGTTTACGAATTACAGGAGCTGTAAATGCTCCTCGCTCAATTACATACCGACCTGGAATGACTGTTTTAGATGCTGTTTTAGATGCTGGTGGAGTGAATGATTTTGCTTCCCCAAATAATACAAAATTGTATCGTAAAATTCAGGGTAAAACACATGTTATTAATATTGAGCTGGGTGACATACTGAATGATGGTCAATTAAAAACTAATATTGATTTACGACCGGGTGATATTATCACTGTACCAGAGCGATTGTTCTAATTATGCAAATACCTTTTGATGAAATTTTAAAAGCATTAATTGCAGAATGTTATAATAAACGAAATGCCATAGTGACAGCATTTGTTATTATTAGTTTGTCCTTCTTAGCTGTTGGTACAATATGGCCAAAAAAATATACTTCATTTAGTATTATTCATGTTGATCAAACCAATATTCTTCAATCTTTAATGCGTGGAACAGCTGAAGCTACTCAGGCTGTTGATCAAGGTGCTAATGCTAGAGAGATAATCTATGGAGATAGAATTATCAGTGGGATATTAAAAGATGCAAGCTGGCTTAGTGGTAAATTAACCGACGTTGAAGAAGAGCAATTAAAACAGGATATTAAAAAACAAATAAAAGTAGAAAATTTGGGTGAGAATCTGCTCAAAATATCATATCGCGACAGTCTTCCATCACGTGCTTTTGTTACTGCCAAACGTTTAGCTGAACTTTTTATTGAAGAAGGTGAAAAAGCAAAAAGTAAAGAAAGTCAGGCAGCATATGACTTCATTGATATGCAAGTAAAATCCTATCTGGAAAAATTAACAGCTGTTGAAAATAGCTTGCGTAATTTTAGATCAGATAACCCTGATAGTCGTCCAGGACTTGAAGCTGAGGTTTCAACAAGGATAAGTCGATATCAACGTGAGATAGAACGGGCTCGTCTTGCTCTAAGTGAAGCTGAAATAAGAGAAAAGTCCTTAGATAAACAACTCTCAGGTGAAGCAGCAATAACAATTAGTCAGTCAAAGGAAGGGCAATATCGCTCAAAAATTGCTGAACTACAAGAAAAGCTGGAGCGAATGCGCTTAGACTATAAAGATACTTATCCTGATATTGTAAGAATCAAACATCAAATAATTGACTTAAAAAGCTCAATGGCAGAGGAAATCACAAGACGTAAAGAAGCGAAAAAAAATGCGAAGCTTAAAGGTGGAACATTTATTGACGAGTCTATTTTACTAAACCCTATTTATCAACAGTTACGTGGTAAGGCTGCGTCTACTGAAACAGAAATAGTTACATTAAAAGCTCGAATTTCGGAAATGACAAAACTTCTGAAGAAAGAGTACGAGCGTGCTAAAAATATTCATGGTAGTAAAGCTGCGCTTTCTCAATTAACTCGAGACTATGATGTAAACCAGAGTATCTATCAGGATTTACTCAGACGCAGGGAAAATGCCCGAGTATCTAAAAGTCTTGATCAAGAGCGTTCAGGCTTAACCTTTGAAATTCAGGAACCTGCTAAATTGCCATTAATACCAACAGGAATACGTTTCTTACATTTTGCTCTTGCCGGGTTAGTTCTTGGTATTGTTATTCCGGTTGGTATTATATTCATGGTATTGCAGGTTGATCCACGAATTCGTTTTTCACAAATTATTTCATCTGAGCTTGATATTCCTGTACTGGTAGAATCGAGAACAATCACTAGTTATAGTGAATTGTATAATACAAAAATTAATTTATTAATACTTGTTTCAGTCCTCACCGTTGTTTTTGTTATATATGGATATGTTGCATGGCTCAAAGTGACAGGTAAACTCTAATGAGTAAAATAGAAGATGCTTTAAATAAAGCTAAACTTTCCAGAAGTAAAGGTTTAACAGTTGTTAAGTCAGAGCAGAGATTTGAAAAAAAGTCCGATGCTTCCATGTCGATGACAACAAGGTTAAATGTTGTTGGTAGTTCTCATATTTCAACGATTAATCATACTACATCAGTTAAAAAAATTGCTTTAATGGATGATGGTCATTTACTTGAGAATAATGCTCTTTCTGAATTAAAAATTATTTTCTCCGATATGCCAGATAATAAAATCGCCGATGTTTATCGGGATTTACGAACGAAGCTAATACAAAAAAGTAATGCTAAAAATGTAAGTGTAATGCTGACTTCCTGTGTTCCCGGTTACTACAGCAGTATGACCTCCTTGAACTTGGCGGCAGCATTTTCACTAGATGAAAGTAAAACCTCCTTACTGGTTGATTGTAATTTAAATAGCCCGCAGTTAGATAAAAAATTAAATTTAACAGGGAATTTGGGGTTAACTGATTATCTAGAAGACGAGAATGTATCAGTAGATTCGATATTACAGCCAAGTGGAGTAAAGAGGCTAAGAATTATATCTGCTGGTAAATCTAGAGAAACAGCAACTGAATATTTTACTTCTTTACGTATGCGTAATTTAATGTCGGACTTGTTAGCACGTTATTCTGATAGATATTTGTTTATTGATGCTGCTCCGATAGTAGACTCTGCAGATACACGTATTCTTGTTGAACTTTGTGATCTTGTAATACTGGTGGTTCCATATGCTAAAGCAACGAAAAACAGGGTTTTAGATGCGGCTAAATCAATTGGTAAGGATAAATTGTTAGGGGTTGTGTTTGTTGACAAGCCGGCGGTACCGCAATTTTCAGCTATTCGGAATAGTAAAAAAATATAAAAATAAATTTTAATGGTTGTCGATAAAACCATTTACGATAACCAGATGTTATGTTGCAAATTTCTATGAAACAACATGACAAGATCTTTAGGGAGTTTCAAGCTATGCTGATATTACGGCGTAGACATATAATATTTTATCTTGTCATGTTGGTGGTGGGTAGTTTTAATGTTAATGCGTTAGAGATGACTTATACATTAGGTACTTCTATTGCAAGGCACGATAATATAAATCTTGTTGCAAATCCTGTATCTGAAGAGTGGGTGACTACACTTAATGGAACCATGGTTATTACAGAAAATTCTCCTTCTCTGGTTGCAAATATTGGTACAAATATTTCAGCGCTATATTATAAAAATAAACAGCAGCAAGATGCGACTGTAGCGGGTTTAAATGCACTTGGTCGCTGGATAATTAAGCCAAGTCAGTTTGAATGGTTTTTTTCTGATGTATTATCCCAAACTGCAATAGATCCATTACAGAGCAATACTCAATCTAATCGTCAGGATACTAATTCATTTTTAACCGGGCCAAATTATTTTTGGCGTTTGAATTCCAGACATAATCTAAATTTTGAAGCGAGAATTGGAAGTGTTACTTTTACAAATAATGTAGGGAATAATGATCGGACTACATCTGCTATCAGGTGGTTGTATAAGGCAAATCGTACTACAACAAATTCTGTAAATTGGGAGCTTGAAAAATTAAATTTTACTGATACCTCTGTCAGTGATTATTCTCGTCAAAATTTGTATGCAAGAATTAATTATATTCGTGCTAGAAATACCTATACTGCTGAGGCTGGGGTTACTAATATTAATTATACTTCTCAAGGGCAGCAAGGTGGTCAAAGGTATTTGCTTTCTATTCAAAATCAGCGTACGCGAAATTCTAATATTCTATTTTCGTACTCACATCGCATAACTGATACAGGGACAGCATTATTAACAGTACCTGCAACGCAAACTATAGTTAATTCTACTTCCAGTTTAACTCCGGCTGGAGATGTATATACTGATAACAGATTAACCTTTATATATACAAAAACAACAACAACAGGTGGAGTTATTTTCAATATATCAAATTCGATTCAGGATTACAGGACGCAAAATATTTTTGATGTTGAATCAACTACGGCTTCAATATTGCCTAGATATAATTTTAGTCAGATCTCTTCTTTGAGTCTTGAAGCAAGTCAAACTTTAATAAAGTATAAGAATACGACGCCTAAACGTAAAGATACTGACAGTCGTTTACGTGTTATATATAACTATAATTCAGGAAGAAATATAATTTTGAGCCTGGCTGCAACTCACATTAAAAGAGAAAGTACTGATATAAGCCGGAATTATGAAAATAATAATATTATGTTAACTTTTACATATACATCAAGATGATAAGGTATCCAATATGTATTTAGACCATTTCGGTTTAGCAGATTTTCCTTTCAGGATTACGCCTGATACGGATTATTTATTTATGAGTCCATCTCATTCTCGTGCTTTGGCTTATATGGAATATGCAGTACTTAATAGAGATGGGTTTGTCGTTATCACGGGTGAAATTGGTTCAGGTAAGACAACTTTAATTAAAAAGTTGCTTATAGAACTAGATAAAAATATTGTTGTTGCAAAGGTTTTTCAAACGCAACTTGACGAAGTTGAACTATTGCAAGCTATATTAGTTGAGTTTGGTTTTAATCCATTTAATTCAAAAAAAGTAGAGCTTCTGAATATGTTGAATCAATTTTTAATTGACTGCTATCAGGAGGGAAAACAAGTATTACTTATTATTGATGATGCGCAAAATTTAAATAAAAAAGCATTGGAAGAAATAACAATGCTTTCTGGTGTGGAAACTCAAAAAGAAAAAATATTGCATGTCATATTAGTTGGTCAGCCGGAATTAAATGAAAAACTTGAAGCTCCGGATATGGAGCAGCTTTTACAACGCGTTGGTTTACGTTATCAGATTAAAACATTGTCGAAAGAAGAATCTAAGGACTATGTGATACACCGTTTAAAAATTGCCGGCTACACAGGTAAAAAGTTATTCGTTAATGAAATTTTTGATACTATTTATGAATTTAGTGGTGGTGTACCTCGCTTAATAAATACTTTATGTGATACAGCACTTACATGTGCATTTGCTGAAGATAAAGTTAAAGTTGGTAATAAAGAATTCACAGGTGTTATTGATGAGCTGCAGTGGGAAACGTATTCAGAAAGCCATAAAAACAAAAAACTCTCATTACTTGAAGAAAACCTATATGACGAACGCGGTGTACCTGGTGATGCTAGGGATCGTAGTTCAGATCAGGATAGGGCATTCTTGCCCGCATTGGTTGAGATAGCTCGACAAATGGCTCGTATTGCAGATTCTTTAGAAAAAAAGAATGATTTTGTTAATAGTATTTCTAAATCTTTAGATCAGAAGAGTAAAGTTAGCAAAAAGTAGTTTTTTTATTTTGAAGTAAAATATTTTTACATGGAGATGCCGTGATGGCAAATTTAGAACTAAGTGAACAGGAACGTCATAAAATTTTAATTGATTGGAATAATACCAAATCAGATTTCCCCTCTGATAGATGCTTACATCAACTATTTGAGGACAATGTTAATAACTCACCTGATAATGTTGCCTTAATTTATAAGAATGAATCTTATACTTACTCTTTTATAAATAAAAGGGCTAATCAGTTAGCTAATTTTTTGATTTCACAGGATATAAAACCAGAATCACTAATAGGTATTTGTACTGAACGTTCGATTGAAATGGTGATTGGTATTCTCGGTATTCTTAAAGCGGGAGCAGCTTACGTCCCTGTTGATCCTGCATACCCAAAAGATCGTATTAACTTTATGTTATCAGATACTAATGTATCGATATTATTAACACAGGAAAGTTTAGTTGATCATTTACCTCAACTCGATGCCGACATTATTTTACTTGATAAACAGTGGGATGAGATTGATAAGAGTCCATCTAAACAACCTGAAATAAAAGTATCTCCAGAAAAATTATGTTACGTCATATATACATCAGGTTCAACAGGTCTACCCAAAGGTATTGCCTTACGTCATATTGGAGTAGTTAATAATATATATGACTTGAATACGAGTTTTAATATTAAAGAAGATTGCAGAGTAATTGCTTTATCTGCTTTGGGTTTTGATATGTGTGTGTATGAGGTTTTAGGTACGCTTGCTGCAGGTGGAGCTATAGTTATGCCTGAACAATGGGGATTGAAAGATCCTTCACATTGGGCTGAGCTTATTCAACTGCATGGTGTGACAGTCTGGAATTCTGCACCTGCATTACTTGAAATGTTGGTGGATTATATAGAACCTCGTCATGAATTAGATATATCTACCATTAGAGTTGTTATACAAGGTGGTGATTGGGAGCCTGTTACTTTACCTGATCGGTTACGAAAACTTTCCCCTGAAGCACAAGTTGTTGTGTTAGGTGGAGCAACAGAAGCATCTATACATTCAATTGTATATCCTGTTGGTGAGGTTAAGTCTGATTGGAAGAGTATTCCTTACGGGAAGCCAATGAAAAATCAAACAGCTTACATTCTTGATGAAAACCAAAATCCTGTCGGAGTTGGTGTATCGGGTGAACTTCATCTCGGAGGAATTGGTTTAGCTCGTGGATATTTTGAACGTCTTGAATTAACAAATGAAAAATTTATTAAACATCCCTTTAGTGAAGGGGAGCGTATCTATCGCACTGGAGATCTCGCAAGATGGATGCCTGATGGTAATATTGAGTTAGTTGGCCGTATTGATTTTCAGGTTAAGATCCGAGGTCATCGTATTGAGTTGGGCGAAATAACTTCAAAACTTCAGGAGCACACTGATGTACAACAAGCTGTTGTAATTATGCGGGAAGATGAACCCGGAGATAAACGTTTAGTTGCATATATTATACCTGAAGAATCTGAGTCCAAATCAGATCAAAATGATATGGAAATTGGTAGTGAACAGGTCAAACAGTGGGCTGATGTCTACAATCAAACATACACAGCAGAATCTCATACAGGTAATGAACTAAATTTTATAGGATGGAATAGTAGTTATACTGGTAAGCCTTTTCAAGACGAAGAGCTAACAGACATGTTAGGGCATTCTGTAAAGCGAATTCTGGACACAAAACCGGAGTTGGCGATGGAAATAGGTTGTGGCACCGGTTTAATTTTATTAAGTGTCGCACCACATGTTAAAGAATATCACGCCGCTGATCTTTCGAGCGTAGCTATTGAAGACTTAAAGAAGAAAGTTAATGGCAATATTGAAAGATTTGGTGATGTTAGCCTTAAACAGGGTACAGCAGATGATTTTAGTGCTGCTGAACACAAATATTACGACACCATGATCCTCAATTCTGTGTTACAACATTTCCCCAATATTGATTATCTAACTCATGTTATTGATAAATCAATCGATGCTGTAAAAGATGGCGGAACTTTTTTTATTGGTGATGTACGTAGTCGTCCTCTTCTGGAAACTTTTCATACCTCAATAGAATGTTATGTTGCCGATAGTAAGTTGCCTCTGAGTAAATTGTTACAGAAAATACAACGGCGAATGAAAAATGAAAAGGAACTGGTTGTTGATCCTGAGTATTTTTTAACGCTTGCTGAACATAATCCGAGAATTAGTAATGTTGCTGTTGTGTTAAAAAAAGGTCAATACCACAATGAATTCAACAAGTATCATTATGAGGTGTACATACGGTTAGGTCTATCTCCAAATAAAGCACTGGATGTAAGCACTTATACCTGGATGCGAGATATTCATAGTTTAGAAGAAATAAAATTAAAATTATCAGAAGCAACAACCCCTGTAGTTCGTATACAAAGGATTTCTAATTTACGATTGGTTGATGATATTAAATTAATGCGCACCCTCAAAGATAATGAAGGTTTGTCTACAGTAGCAGATCTATTGAAATTAAATAAATCACAAAAGAATATTGAGGGTGTAGATCCTGTTGATATCTGGTCTTTGGAATCCGAATTTCCGTTTAATATTGATATTTGTATTTCTGAATCACATGAAGATGGGGGCTATGACGCAGTTTTTTTACATAAAGATTATTCTGATTCAATATCAATGATTGAGCTTTTATCTGAATCAAGTAGTAAAAAATTAGAACGTAAAGCTGATTATTTTTATGCAAATCAACCTTATCAGGAAAAAACAAGTGCAGGTTTAGTTCCGGCATTACGTAAGTTATTAATAGATAGTTTACCTGAATATATGGTGCCGCAGGATTTTATGCTTTTAGGCCAGTTACCATTAACACCAAATGGCAAGGTCGATCGTCGAGCATTGCCAATACCTGATCAAGTAAGACCGGATCTAGAAGAAAATTATATTGCTGCATCGGATTCATTGCAGGAATCGCTTATAACTATATGGTCTGAGATACTTGAGCTTGAAAAAATTGGTGTTGAGGATAGTTTTTTTGCTTTAGGCGGACATTCTTTAAAAGCAACCCAGATTGTAACAAGAGTAAATGAATTGTTTGAAATAAAGATTGGTCTTAATGATATTTTTGAACAAAAAAATATTAAAAATTTAGCGAGTAAAATTAAAACTATTGCTAATAATGAAGGAATAGATGTTGTTGGGATAGCAGATGCTGTTGTTGAAATGAGTCTTTTAAGTGAAGATGAAATGCTGGCAATGTTAGAACAATAAACATTGAGAGGAATTTAAATTGGAATCTATCGATAGAATAAATATTCCTACAACTGAACTATTCAGGGAAAAATATTTACAGGCTAATAAACCGGTAATAATAACTGGTTTTACTGAGTCTTGGCCCGCATTCTCTAAGTGGGATAAAGAATTTCTTTCAGAATTATCTGCTGACCGACTTTTGAATGTTAGTAGTATGATAAATGGTGAATATGTTGATTCTCAAGACAGAAAGATGACAATGAAAGATTATCTTTCCTATTTAAAAGAATATGCAGATACAGACAACAAATTATATCTTGGTGAATTATCTATTTCTCAATATTTACCTGAATTATTAGATGATATTAAAATCCCTGATTATTTTGATGAAACAGAAGACTCGCCTCAGTGTTTTTTGTATATGGGACAATCTTTATTTTCACAGTTACATTTCCACAATTGTGGTAGTGCGACACTTTCTCCTATGCATGGATATAAAAAAGTGAGGCTTTACGCTCCGGATCAAACAAAATATCTTTCAAAATACCCATGGTACTCTAAAAATCATAATATGAGTAAAACTACAAAGCTGATCCCTGATAAAACTGATTTCCCGGATTTTTCAAAAGCTAAATACATTGATGTCAAACTTTCGAAAGGTGAGATGCTGTTTATACCAATATACTGGTGGCATGCAATAACAAATGAAGATTTTAACATTGCAGTTGTAACTTTTTGGGGTGAAAAACATTTTAGACGTATGCCTCCATTACCATTTTTAATGGATTATTTATATGAGGTAACAAAGGAAACGCCAGAAATTATGGCTGCGATATATCATAAAACTAAACGTCTGTTTGGTTTATATAAATAAAATGTTTTTATTTTAGATAAAGGAATTGTATATGAATGGAAAGTCTTCTGCTAAAACTATGGCACAACTTGCTGAATATGGTTTTGAATTATTGGAAAAGAAGGATCCAACTCTATTTAATTTATTAGAACGTGAAAATAGCAGGCAGAATGAAGTTCTTGCCATGGTTGCTGCATCAAGTGTAGCAGATCCTTCTGTTCTTGTTTGTGAAGGTACTGCGACAGTTAATGTTACTACTGAAGGTTATCCTGGTGCTCGTTTTCATGCAGGTTGTGAAGTCGTAGATGAGATTGAAAATTTAGCTATTAGTCGAGCTAAAAATGCTTTTAATGCACAATATGCTAATGTGCAGCCGCATTCTGGTTCATCAGCGAACGGTGTATTACTTTTTTCCCTGATGAGTCCAGGAGATACATTGTTAGGTCTTGATCTTGATTGTGGTGGCCACCTTACTCATGGATCAGGTGCATCAGTTACTGGTCGTTATTTTAATGCCGTTTCATATGGTTTAACTGCTCAAGGTTACATAGATTATGATCAGGTTCGTGACCAGGCAATAAAACATAAACCTAAAGTTATTATCTCTGGTGCAAGTGCTTACCCGAGAACCATTGATTTTAAAAGATTCCGTGAAATTGCTGATGAGGTTGGAGCATATCTAATTGCTGATGTTTCTCATATTGCGGGTTTGATTGTTGCGGGTTCGCATCCAAGTCCTATTGATCATGCTCATTTTACAACGACTAGTACTTATAAACAATTATATGGACCACGAGGCGGGTTGATCTTAATGGGGAAAGACTTTTCTAGTCTGGCTGAAGATGGCAAAACAAAATTAGCGACCAAAGTACAACGTGGTGTGTTTCCTTTTTTTCAAGGTACGCCTAACTTAGCTGCTATTGCTGCTAAAGCAAGAGCCTTTGATTATGTGTCAACTAACGAATTTAAGGAATTAGGTCAAAGAATTGTGAGTAACGCAAAAACTCTTGCAGAATATTTTGTGAATCAAAATTATCAGGTATTAACTGGTGGAACAGATAACCATATTGTTTTAATGAATATTCTTGAATCAAAAGGAATGACAGGTGTTATTGCAGAACAAGCATTAGAGTCGTGTAATATTATTGTTAATAAGAATAGAATTTATGCAGATGAAAAATCAGCAATGGTAACTAGTGGTGTCCGATTAGGAAGCAATAGCCTTGCTTTGCGCGGTATGGGGCCAGAGCAAATGTCATTATGTGCCGGATTTATGGATGAAGTATTGTCTTCAGTTAAAGTGATAAATGATAAAGAATATAAAATTGATATTAAAGTTCAGAAAAATATCTCTAAACAAATAAAAGAGCTATGTCAAAAATATCCTTTGCCGGGTTATTCTGTAACATAAATGTTGTTATAGAAGATTGTATAGAATTGCGAATTAAGTATGACAACATCATCTAAAGATAAAAATTCAACGATTGACAAAAAACGTCTTCTTGAGCTAATGCTTAAAAAGAAAGGGATCAATAAATCATCTGTTGATTCAGGTAAAGATATTACTCCACGTAAAGATAATAATCATTTAATTTTATCAAGTGCACAACAAAGACTTTGGTTTCTTGAAGAGTTTACAGCTAATACCGCAGCATATGTGTTTTGTAATAAAGTGGACTTTTATGGTGAAATTGATTTAAATATTTTGTCCAAATCATATCAGGCTATAGTTAATCGTCATGAAATATTCAGAACTTGCTATAAGCAAGATAATGGAATCCCTCATCAAGTAATTTTTAGCAATATCGAGATTGATATACCATTAATTGATATTTCATCATTAAATGAATCTGATAAAAAGGTGAAATTTGAAGAAATTTCACATAGTGAGTCGACTCGACCATTTGATTTGGAAACCGCACCGCTAATGCGTATGTGTGTTGTTAAAATGTCAAATAAGCATCATATCGTGCTGCAAACTATACATCATATTGTATACGATGGCTGGTCACTATCAGTTATGTATAATGAACTTAAAGTATTGTATGAGGCTTTTTTAAAAAATGAATCGAACCCATTACCTCTACTTGAAATACAATATGCTGATTTTGCACTTTGGCAGAGAAACAATTTAAAAAGTTCTGTAATACAGAAGCAACTTGAATATTGGAAAAATACGCTTTCGGGTTCTTTACCTGTTCTTGAATTACCTATTGATAAACCAAGACCAGCCAATCAAAGCTATGCAGGTAGTTTATTTAAAATAAATCTATCTGAATCCTTAACGGAATCTCTTAGAGTACTTGCTCTTAAAAACGATTGTACGTTATCAATGGTAATGCTGGCTGCATTTAAGATTTTATTAAATCGCTATACTGATGAAACGGATATTCTGGTTGGTATGCCAGTAGCAAATCGAAACCACCAGCAAACTGAGGAGTTAATAGGTTTTTTTGTAAATAGTCTGGTATTAAGAACATCGCTGAATTTTGACCCTAGCGTAGAAGAACTTTTAAAACGAGTACGTAGTTCCTCATCAAATGCTTATAATAATCAGGATGTTCCATTTGACCTTATAGTCGATGAATTACAACCTGAACGGGATTTAAGCCATAACCCGATTTTTCAAGTTATGTTTGCTTTTCAGAATACGCCTGATTTGCCAGAAAGAATAGGTAATGCAGATATAGAGCTTGAAGTACTTGATAATGACACTAGTGTTTTTGATATCACACTAAATCTACATGATTCAAATAATGGTATATATGGATATTTTGAATATTGTAAAGACCTTTTTGAAGTTGATACCATAAATAGAATGCAAAAGCATTATCTAACTTTATTAGAAAGTATGGTAGCAAATCCTAAATCAAGAATAAGTCAGTTACATTTGATCTCGGAACGCGAACATTTACAATTAATTTATGACTGGAATAAAACGGCTAGTAACAGTAACCATAATGACAATCAATGTGTTTATGAACTCTTTGAGCAGACAGTTAGTAAGCAATCTGATTCAATCGCTATATACCATGCAGAAAATTCACTAACTTATGCAGAACTGAATGCAAAGGCAAATCAACTTGCTCATCATCTAATAAATAAAGGCATAAAACCAGATGACTTAGTTGGTATATGTTTAGAGCGCTCGTTTGAAATGTTTATTTCAATTCTAGCTGTTTTAAAAGCAGGTGGAGCTTATTTACCACTCGATCCTTCTTATCCGCAAGAACGGTTGTTATATATGCTTGATGATAGTGGTGCAAGCATACTGATCACTCGAGAAGATTTACTGAATGTATTGCCTTTACATAATACAAATATTGTTTGTGTTGACCGTGATAATAATATAATCAAAGAACAGCCAGATTCGAATGTTACACCGGAAACAACCCCCAAAAATCTTGCATATATAATATATACGTCAGGTTCAACTGGTAAGCCAAAAGGCGTTATGGTTAGCCATCAAAATTTAGTTCATTCTACTTTAGCCAGAATAGAATATTACGATAATAGAATTGAGCGTTTCCTCCTGTTGTCGTCTTTTGCTTTTGATAGCTCTGTAGCAGGTATATTTTGGACACTTTGTGATGGTGGACAATTACATCTACCAGAGCAGGGGGTTGAGAAAGATTTAACACTGGTTGCAAAATTACTTGGGGAATCTAAAATTTCCCATATTTTAAGTCTGCCATCGATATATAGCTTGTTGTTATCGATTGCAAAACCTGAACAATTAGCGCATTTGAATACTGTGATCGTTGCAGGCGAATCGTGTTCATCTGAACTTGTGAAGCAGCATAATACTGTTTTACCTGATGTTTTGTTATTTAATGAATATGGCCCTACAGAAGGTAGTGTCTGGAGTACCGCATATAAAATAACTAAAGATGACACGCATAGACAAGTCCCTATCGGTAAACCAATTCCAAATGTCAGAATATATATATTAGATAAATATATGAATCCGGTACCAATTGGTATTGAAGGAGAAATATATATAGGTGGTAAAGGAATAACGCGAGGGTATCTACATCGTAACGATTTAACGAATGAAAAATATATTACTAACCCACATACTGATATAAATAATGATCGAATATATAAAACGGGAGATCTTGCTAAATATACTAAAGATGGAAATATACTTTTCTGTGGTCGAACAGATCATCAGGTAAAAATTCGTGGTTATCGAATTGAGTTGGGTGAAATTGAATCTGCGATATTAAAAGTTAATCGCATTAGTGAAGTTGTTGTTTTAGCCAGAGATAGCATTGCAAAAAATAATAATGGCTTAATAACGAAACAACTTGTCGCTTATATTGTTACTGATGATTTATCACCAATTGAAATAAATACAATTAGAGGCTTACTGAAACAGTCTTTGCCGGAATATATGATTCCTCAGATGTTTGTTTTTATTGATAAAATACCCTTGTCACCTAATGGTAAAGTTGATTTAAAAGCACTGCCTGATTTAAATTCAAACAAATCTATTTCCTCATCTAACCATGCTGAGGCCGGGAATGAAGTTGAGAAAAAACTTGTTGATATATGGTGTTCAGTTTTAGGCCTTGAATCAGTCAGTATTAATGATAATTTTTTTGAGATTGGCGGAGATTCAATATTAAGTATTCAAATTATTGCCAGGACTAAGGATGCAGGGATTAATTTAACCCCAAAACAAATATTTCAAAATTTAACCATAGCCGAGTTAGCCAGAGTTGCTGAAACAGAAAAAAGTATTCAAACTGAGCAGGGTATAGTTTCTGGAGATATTGCTTTAATTCCTATTCAGCACTGGTTGTTAGAACGAGATCTACCTAGCCCTAATCACTGGAATCAGGCTGCCTTATTAAAGGTTCCCAAAGATCTTGATATTAATATTCTAAGCAAGTCTTTTGAATATTTATTACTACATCATGATGCGTTACGTATGCGTTTTCAGCAGACAGATAACATCTGGACTCAAATATTACCAACATCAGTGAATACACCATTAATCACAAGCTACGATTTATCTGGAATTGTTGATTGTGAAAAGGATTTCAGGCTTAACGATATTTGCACACAAGTTCAGTCATCATTAGATATAAATGAAGGTAGACTCATTTGCTGTGCTTATGTTGAAACGGGAAGTGATAGTTCTTTAAATAAACTTTGTATAGCCATTCATCACCTTGTCGTTGATACGGTTTCGTGGGGACCTATCGTTGAAGATCTCACGAAAATTTACAAATCTTTTAAGTCGAATGTCGAAATAAACTTGCCAGCGAAAACGACCTCTTATAAAGAATGGTCAAGAATTCTATACGAGTATTCTAAATCTGATGAACTAAAAAGAGAGATTGATTACTGGTTATCTTTGCCTCATGAAAATATTTTTGACATACCTGTAGACTTTAATGGGTATAATAATAGTGAGTTATCTCAATGTTCTGTGTTGGTTTCATTGAGTGAAAATGAAACTCAAGTTCTGCTCAAAGAAATACCACAAGTATATAATACTAAAATTGATGATATTTTACTAACGGCGCTTACTTTAACCATTAATGAATGGACAGGCTATGACTCCTTATCTTTAGGTATGGAAGGGCATGGGCGTGAATATATCAGTGATAATGTAGACTTGTCGAGAACTGTTGGCTGGTTTACATCTTATTTTCCAATATCCATTACTCTCGACTCTAAAAATCCCAGAGATGCAATAAGAACCGTCAAAGATCAATTAAGACAAGTACCTCATCATGGTATAGGATTTGGTATTTTGCGATACCTTTCTAATGATTCAGGTATTGCTGAAAAGTTGAAGCAACGAAACAAAGAAAACATCTTATATAATTATCTTGGTCAGTTTACATCAAATCCAGATAGTGAATCATTGTTTATTATGACAAATGAAAAATGTGGTGATGATCATGATTTGTCAGGCGCAAGAAGTCATTTGCTTGAAATTGATTCAATGATTGTTAATGATCGTTTAATACTAGAATGGTTGTACAGCAGTAATGTTCATAAAGAACAAACAATTCAAGTACTGGCAGATAACTTTATTTGCACTCTTCGCTTATTAATTAAGCATTGCCAGACTGATGATGCCGGAGGATACTCGATCTCAGATTTCCCTGAGCTTACTTTAAAGCAGTATGAACTTGATGATATTATTTCAACGTTAAAATTATTAGATGCTCCAACAACTGATAGTGAAAGAGAAGATAATATTGATGCAATATATCCATTATCATCAATGCAGGAAGGTATGCTTTTTCATTCAATATCAGAAACTGATTCAACGGCATATTTTGAACAGTATACTTGTACATATACCGGTGTTTTTGAACCTGATGTATTTAAGGCATCATGGCAGCGAGTTATAGATAACAACCCGATTTTAAGAACACTTGTAATGTGGTCTGCGGACATTCAACCGCTACAGGTAGTTAGAAAACATGTCAACCTTAAATGGATTGATGAAGACTGGAGTAATGTCTCACGAGATATGCATTCTGATAAGTTAAGTCAGTTTTTGTTTCATCGACGTGTTAAAGGCTTTGATTTTAATCAGGCTCCGTTAATGGATATGGCTTTAATTAAAATATCAGATAAAGAATATATTTTTGTCTGGAATTTTCATCACTTGCTTTTAGATGGATGGTCTGGGCCGCTGGTTTTTAATCAGGTATATAATGCATATAAACAGCTCTGTACTGGTATTCATTCTTTTGAGTTAAAACCAACTCCACCATATCAGAATTATATTTCATGGATACAGCAACAGGACATGTCAGTAGTTGAAAATTACTGGAAAAAATATCTTTCCGGTTTTCAATCTCCTATATCAATTGATCTAGGTGAGGATATTCAGGCTCGTAATTGTAATATCCTGCCATATGATAAAGCTAGCGTTAATTTAACCGAGTTTGCCACTTCTGAACTTCAGGATTTGGCACGAAATAATCATATTACTCTCAATACAATAATTCAGGGAAGTTGGGCTTTATTGTTAAGTAAGTATAGTCGAGAAGATGATATTGTTTTTGGAAGTACTGTATCAGGTCGTCCTTCACAATTACCCGGTGTTGGGGATATTGTAGGGTTGTTTATTAATACGTTACCTGTTCGAATTAAAATATCAGACAACATTAATGTTTTTGACTGGTTTAAAGCAATTCAGTCACAAGAGCTGGAGTCAAGAGAATTTGAATTCAGCCCTTTGGCTAATATACAAAAATGGAGTGATTTAGAACCAGGTCAATCCTTATTTGAGAGTATCCTCGTCTTTGAAAACTATCCGGTAGTCGACGATTTTATAAGCGAATTAAGTTTTAATATAGATAATATCACTACGCATGAAGAAACTAATTACCCTCTATCAATAGGCGTAGAAGTTTATGATGAAATGCTTCTTAACTGTATATACGATACTTCAAAATACAGTAAAGAAATGGTTGAAAGGATGTTGCTTAATTTTAAAAATATTCTTGATAATATTGCTTGTAACCCTATACAGAAAGTTAAGGATATTTCTCTTTTAAGTGAAAGTGAAAAATCAAATATATTGTTTGAGAGAAATAACACTAATCGTGAGTTTGATGAAAATTCTTGTGTACATACTCTTGTTGAAATAACTGCAAATAAATTTCAATCCGCGGTTGCCATAAGAGAACATGAATACAAAATAACTTATAGTGAGCTCAACAGAAGAGCAAATTCATTAGCTGCTATTTTTAAAGATAATGGTATCGCTTCAGGTCATATTGTTGCTGTATATCTAAATCGTTCTTGTAAATTACCTGTTGTTTTACTCGCAATTTTGAAAACTGGTGCAGCATATTTACCTTTAGATCCTAAAACACCGGATGAACGCATAAATTATATTGTAAATGATGCAGATGTACCTCTTTTAATAACTGAAAACGTTTTATCTGATGTTAAATTGTGCGATGGTACAAAAAAGATTATTGTAGATGAAATGTGGGATTCATTAGATAAACCCTCGCCAGACATTACTTCTGAAATATCTTCAGATGACTTAGCCTATGTAATTTATACATCAGGTTCAACCGGTGTTCCTAAGGGTGTTGAAATTACACACAAGAGTTTGCATAATTTAATTAATTGGCATAAGCATACATACAAAGTAACTTCATCAGACCGAGCAAGTTTATTGGCAGGTTTAGGTTTTGATGCTTCAGTTTGGGAAATCTGGCCATACCTTTCTTCCGGCGCGACTTTATATGTTCCGGAAGACGGCACAAGATTATCTCCACCAGATTTACTAAATTGGATTGCTACTAATCATATTACAATGTGCTTTATGCCTACTCCGATGGTTGAAGCTATTTTGTTAGAGAATTTACCAGAGGATATTAGTTTACGGTATTTATTAACGGGTGGAGATAAACTACATAAAACGAATGCAAGTAATATCCCATTTAAACTGGTTAATCATTATGGCCCTACAGAAAATGCCGTTGTTTCAACTGCTATTGAAGTAAATCTTATAAAATCACAAAATACTCTTCCTAGTATTGGTTTTCCAATTGATAATATCCAAACCTACATATTAGATAGCAATAAAAATCTATTGCCTGATGGTGTTCCTGGTGAACTATATGTAGCAGGAACAGGCTTAGCTCGTGGTTATATAAATAATTCTGAATTGACAGCTTCTTTATTTGTCGAACATTCTTTTACTGATGGCATCGTACAGCGTCTATACAAAACAGGTGATCTTGTTCGCTCTCTGACAGATGGAAGTATTTCTTTTCTGGGAAGAATGGATCATCAGGTTAAAATTCACGGTTATCGAATTGAGCTTGGTGAGATTGAAACTGTTTTATCTAAACAATCCGGGATTAAACATGCGATTGTTATTGCTCGTGAAGATGACCCGGGCGCAAAAAAACTCGTCGCTTATATTATTCCAGACAATAAAATGATGCCTTCTAGCTCAAATTTACGGGATGCTTTAAAAGATTTTCTTCCAGATTATATGGTTCCGACTTATTACATACAAATAGATAAACTCCCAATTACAGTTAACGGAAAGGTTGATGTCAAAAACTTACCGAAACCAGATACTAAACAACTTATTATAAATAAAGATGCTATTCTGGCTCGGAATAGTTCCGAGAAAATTTTGTCTGAAATATGGTGTGCCGTTTTACGACTGGATAAAGTTGGTATATATGACAACTTTTTTGATTTAGGCGGTGATTCTATACTAAGTATACAGATTATTTCGCGGGCGAATCAGTATGATATTCATTTAACACCTAAATTATTATTTAAGCATCCAACTATTGCAGATTTGGCTGCAATAGCTAATAAAGAATCGTCCAGTCAGGCAGAACAGGGGCTAGTCTCAGGTGATGTATTTCTAACACCAATTCAGAAGTGGTTTTTCGAACAAAATATCGAAAGTCAACATCACTGGAATCAATCCTATTTACTGGAATTACCTAACGATATTAATAAAGAAGATTTACATAAGAGTCTGGTTTTTCTTCTTGAACATCATGATGCATTACGCATGTCCTATAATAATATAAATGGTGTCTGGACACAGCATAATAATACAACCGTTAGTGTAAACCTTGATGAAGTTGATTTATCTCATTTCGATGGCGATACAATAACAGAAATTCTTGAACTTAAATGTACCGAGTATCAGTCACAGTTAAACCTTGAAACGGGCACTTTAGTTAAAACCGTACTGTTTGATTTAGGACAAAAAGTGCCACGACGATTATTAATAGCGATTCATCATCTTGTTATTGATGGGGTTTCATGGCGTATTTTTCTTGATGACTTGGAAACTGTATATAATCAAGTTATTGCTGGAGATAAACCTTCTCTTCCTGATAAAACCTTGTCATTTAAGAAATGGGCTGAATTACAAAATATTTATTCTCAGTCTGATACTTTAATCAGTGAAAGTGATTATTGGACTGAATCAAAAAGTGAATTGTTAACATTACCGATAGACTTCAATAAGAAGGATGGAAATACGCGTGACTCCGAGAATATTATCTCTGTATCATTAACAAAAGAGGAGACTAACTCGTTACTTAAGGATGTTCCTTCTGTCTACAATACTCAAATTAACGATGTATTGCTAACAGCCCTTACTCAAACATTCTCTGCCTGGGCTGGCAATAATGAACTTTATCTACATATGGAAGGTCATGGTCGTGAAGAGTTAGGAGAGCATCTGGACATATCGCGTACTATAGGCTGGTTTACAGCATTATATCCGGTTGTATTAAAATTAGAGGAACCTGCCTCTATCGCAAAATCTTTTATGTCGATAAAGGAGCAGTTACGTGCAATTCCCAATCACGGTGTAGGATATGGGATATTACGATATTTATCTAATAAAGATGTCAGTACTGAATTACGCAATATTCCTGAACCTCAAGTTTTGTTTAATTATTTAGGGCAATATGATCAATTGTTTTCTGAAAATAGTTTGTTTCAACTTGCACCAGAATCTGGCGGCAGGACTTGTGATTTGCTTGGCAATAGAAAACATTTACTTGAGATAAATGCGTTTATTGTAGATGACAAGTTAAGTGTTGAATGGTCATTTAGTAGAAACATATACAAAAATAAAACCATTGATAAACTTGCTCGTTCATTTATTAAGAATTTACAGTCTATCATAGAGCATTGTATGCTGCCTGAATCAGGCGGTATAACACCATCAGATTTTCCCTTGTCTGGACTTGATATAAAACAGCTTGATCATCTTGCATCACTAGTACTAGAGTCTGATTCAGACATTAATCTCATTGAAGATATATACCCGTTATCTCCTATGCAGGAAGGTATGCTATATCATTCATTGCTCGAACCTGACTCCGGTTATTATTTTGAACAGTATCAATGTTTGTTTAAAGCTAATATTGATGCTGAAATATTTAAAGATGCCTGGCAATATGTTGTTGATCGTAACCCAATTTTACGAACAGGTTTTTTTTGGGATGGGCTGAAAACAAATTTACAGGTGGTTTATTCTCAACGTGAGATATCATTTAGTTACCATGATATGTCTGCATATAATTCAGATGATCAGGATGATAAACTGAATTTAATATTATCAGAAGATAAGTCATTATTATTTGAGCTTGATTCAGCACCTTTAATGCGAATTAAACTTCTTAAATTACATTATAATACTTTCAAGTTTATCTGGAGTTACCACCATTTACTTCTGGATGGTTGGTCGGTACCGTTATTGCTAAATGAAGTCTTTACAGCATATGAAATGATGTGCGCAAATACAGCAGTTCATATTCAGCCGACAAGACCTTATAGAAATTATATTGCCTGGATTTTTCAACAAGATAAGGAAAAAGCTAAGTCTTTCTGGGAAAAACGTTTATCTGGTTACTCTGTACCGAACTCTCTTTCAGCAATTGAGTTCAATAAAGCAAAAGAAGAAGAAATCTTTAGTGAAACACAACTTGAAATATCAGAAGAGCTTACTGAAAAATTACAATTATTATCACAAAAAAATAACATAACACTAAATAGCATTTTTCAGGCTGCATGGGCAATAATATTAAATCGTTATTGCGGTGAGGAAAATATTGTATTTGGCACGACAGTAGCGGGACGGCCGCCTCAAATTAATGGTATTGAAGAAATGATAGGTATTTTTATAAATACCTTGCCAATGCATATTAAAATAAATAGTGAACATACATTCTTAAATCTGGCAAAAAGGATACAAGATCTCCAATTAGAAATGCGAGATTATGAGTATAGCTCATTGGTTGATATTCATAGCTGGAGTGATGTAGCCCAGAGTGTTCCTCTATTTGAAAGCTTGTTTGTTTTTGAAAACTATCCTTCTGAAGAAAGTATGCATTCTGAGTTACAAATGTTTGATGTTAGTTTGTTTGAAAAGACTAACTTCCCTTTAAATATTATTATTCAGCCAGATAAACAGATACAAATAGACATTGGATTTGATGCTGCAAGGTTTGATTCTGTTCAGGTTGAGAGGCTATTAGGACATATAGAAGAGCTTCTTATAAGTGTTACTACTAATCCTGATGAGAAGTTATGCAGCTTAAATATTATTACTGAATATGAATCTAAATTAATAGAAAAGTGGAATTCAACAGACAAGGAATTCGAATTTAACTTTATACATCACATTGTTGATAAGCAAGCTAAAAGTTCGTCTGAAAAAATAGCAATTTCATATATGGAACAATCATTAAGCTACGATGAACTTAATAAACAGTCTAATCAATTTGCAAATTATTTAATTAAATCAGGAATTCAGAACAATCAACTGGTTGCCTTATATGTTGATCGTTCACCTAATATGTTGATCGCTATGTTAGGTATTCTTAAATCTGGTGCAGCTTATTTACCATTGGATCCTGATTACCCTAAAGAACGGATTGATTTTATTCTAAATGATGCAAAAGTATCAAGTTTAGTTACAGAAAGAAATCTTGAAGACAATTTGCCTGAAACAAACAGTAGCTATATCTTTTTAGAATCATTTTACTCAAATATATCTGAGTACGATGAAATCTCCCCTGAAATAATATTAACACCTCAAGATATTGCATATGTTATATATACTTCAGGATCAACAGGTAAACCTAAAGGTGTTCAGGTTCCTCATTCATCAGTTTCCAATTTTCTTGAAAGTATGGCTATCGCACCAGGCATTAATCAAAATGATGTTCTCATGGCTGTCACCACATTATCATTTGATATTGCTGTATTGGAGTTATTCTTACCTATAGCGGTAGGTGCTCGAATTATTCTGGTTGATCGTTTTACCGCTTCTGACGGAGCTGCACTCCTGACAAATATTCAAAATGAAAATGTGACAATAATGCAAGCAACTCCTTCTACATGGCGCCTAATGTTATCTGCCGATTGGAATCCGGAGATGAAATTGAAGGTATTATGTGGTGGTGAAGCCATGCCTAAAGATCTCGCTGCCGAACTTGTGTTACATGCAAGTAGTGTATGGAATATGTATGGTCCAACCGAGACAACAGTCTGGTCTACAGTTTATCAAGTGCAAGACAGTAATCAGGAAATTTTAATTGGTAAACCGATCCACAATACTCAGATCCATATTTTAGATTCAAATTTTCAACCTCAGCCAATTGGTATTGCCGGAGAGATGTACATTAGTGGTGAAGGTGTTACTCGTGGATATTTAAATCGTGACACACTTACCCGGGAACGATATATTCAAAACGATAAAATTACAGGTAAACTTTTACGGTTATATCGGACAGGCGATCTTGTGAGATATAGGTCTGACGGTAATATCGAGTATCTTAATCGTCTGGATAATCAAATAAAAATACGTGGTTATCGAATCGAGCTTGGTGAAATTGAGAATGTGCTTAAGGAAGTAGATGATATAAATCAAGCTATTGTTGTTGCTAGGGATGATAACGACGGAGATGCTCGTTTAGTTGCTTATTATATTGCTCATGACTACAATTCTATTTCAGTGACTACATTGAGAAAATATTTACGTTCTAAACTTCCTTATTACATGATTCCACAACATTTTGTGGAACTTAATGAGCTACCTTTAACACCAAATGGAAAGATAGATCGATTATCATTACCTGTGCCTTTTAAATTAGATAGTGTAGAAGATAATTATGTTGAGCCAAATACAGAAAATGAAATATTATTATCAGAAATATGGAGAAATGTCCTTAAAATTGATAAAGTGAGTATTCATGACAATTTTTTTGAGATAGGTGGGCATTCATTACTGTCTGTTCAGGTAATATCTAAAATAAGAGAAGAGTTAGGAATAAAAATGGAATTACGAGCAATGGTTATGGATACATTAGAACAAATTGCATCACAATTCCCAGAATCAACAATAATAAAAAATAGTAATAAACATGATGATGCTCGATCGTTCTTTGCTAAATTAACTAATGTAATAAAAACAAGATTTTCTAACTCCAAATAACTGAGATTATATAAATGGACCCCACTTATTTTGGTTTAAAAGATAAACCGTTATTTGGTATTTATCAGGCACCAATATCGCAAAGTATTAAGCCGTCAGCTATATTAATCTGTTATCCAACGTTTCAGGAATATATTCGATCTCACCGCTCAATTAAAAGTTTATCAGATAAATTAGCAAAGGCTGGTTGCCATGTGTTTCGCTTTGATTACCTTTGTACAGGAGACTCATCCGGCGCACTTGCCGAAGCAACTTTTGATACCTGGACAAATAATATAACAACTGCTGTTGATGAATTAAGGGAATTATCAGGTATTAACAACATATCTATAATATCTTTAAGAATGGGGGCATTACTAAGCTCTTTGTCGAATATAAAAAATATTGAAAACGTTATTTTATGGGACCCTGTACTGGATGGGAATCGTTATATAAAAGAATTACAAAATATGCATGAGGTTATGTTAGATGATCTGGATCGTTTTCCAGTACCTCGAAAAAATGTCGAAATTGAAGGTTATACAGAATTACTTGGTTTTACTCTACCTGATTTATTATTAAACAGCATTAAAACAGCAAAATTTGATAATAAGATTATTGCTAATAGCAGAAAGATTCATTTTATATCTTCAGAAGAAAACAAAGAAGCTAAAGATTTATCAGTAATGTTAATAAACGATAATAATGATGTGGAATACCATCTTATAGAAGATGATGGCGATTGGCTTGATTTAACAAGAATTGAAGAGACATTAATACCAAACAAGATTGTTAATGTCATTGTGGAGATATTCGAGAAGTGATAGAGAAGATTATTCAATTTGGTGATGAAAACAACATGGTTGGTCTTGTTACTCTCCCGGATATTGTAGATGAGAATCAACCTGCTATTTTAATACTGAACTCTGGATTAATTCACAGAATAGGTCCTTATCGCATGTCTGTTGACTTGGCAAGGAATATGGCAAAACAGGGCTTTGTTGTATTCAGATTTGATTTGCCAAATGTTGGTGATAGTGAGGGCTATAAGACATCTGAAAATTACGAGCAGAGAACGATTAATGAGATAAAGGCTGCTATTGATACTATTTCTCTCAGATATAAGACAAAAAGATTTATCTCAATCGGTTTGTGTACCGGAGCAATGAATTCTCATATCATTGCAGTAAATGATAAACGCATAATTTCCGCAGTTATGTTAGATGCTTATGCATATCCTACTATCAAATATTTATACAAAAGATATGCTCATAAACTTGTTAAATTATTAAATCCTGTATTCATTTTTAATATGCTTATAAAACGTTTCCATAAAAAGCCACATAATGAAGATGTTTCACACATGGATGAGGTTTCATACTGGGAGCTGCCTGATAAAAAGTCACTGGAAATAGAACTAAAAGAGTTAGCTAACAGAAAGGTTGATTTGCTTTACATTTATACAGGTGGCTCACTATATTATTATAATTATAGAAATCAATTTCGTGATTCATTTAAATCTGTTGATTTTTCTAACCATCTTGACGTTGAGTTGTTTAGTAAAGTTGATCATACTTTTACATTACAACGAGACAGGGATTTTTTATTTGAGTTCTTGGGAAACTGGCTTCTAGATAAATATCCTCATGCAAATTGATAGAGAAAAAATATATGACGTCATTATTATTGGTAGTGGTGCAGGAGGAGGTACACTTGCATATGCGTTAAGTCAGCAGAAAATTAATGTGCTCGTAATTGAAAAGGGTGATTTTCTGCCAAAAGAAATTGAAAATCGAAGTACAGAAGGCGTTTCTGGAATTAAGTATCGTAGTCCTGCAAAATTGGAATTTAATGGTCACCTATATGATTCATATAGTCATTCATACGTTGGAGGCCAAACCAAACTTTATGGTGCAGCTTTATACCGGTTTAGAAGAGAAGATTTTACCGAGATAAAACATTTAGATGGTATATCACCTGCGTGGCCAATTACATATGATGATTTAGAACCATATTATACTCAGGCAGAAAAGCTCTATAAAGTTCATGGCTCTGTTGATGAAGATATTACCGAACCATATCACTCTGAACCGTATCCCTATAAAGAATTAGAGCATGAGGAATATATCAAGCCCCTTATCAATAAATTTAAAAAACAAGGGTTAAATGTCAGCTATATTCCAAAGGCAGTAGACTATTCTGAAAATGGAAAATGTGAATTTTGCCAAAATTGTGATGGTTACGCATGTGAGTTAGGTGGAAAAATGGATACGGAAGAAGCCTGTTTAACACCTGCTTTCAAATCCGGCTATGTTGATTTATTAAAAAATACTGAGTGTGTAAGAATTGATACAGGCGTCAATGATGATAAAGTATCATCAATTACCGTAAATACGGATGGCGAAGAATACAAGTTAAAGTCTAAAATCTACGTACTTGCCTGTGGTGTTATGGATTCGCCAGCACTTTTATTAAAATCAGCAACGGAAAAAAATCCAAATGGTTTGGCCAACTCATCTGGACTTGTTGGTAGATATTTCTGTGGTCATAATTCAGGCGTTTTTCTATTGCCAACTATGAAAAAAATACCTGAAATCCATCAAAAAACATTTGCTATAAATGATTTCTACTTTGGAAAAGGAAAAAATAAATTTCCATTAGGTTTGTTACAGGCCGGAGGGCGGTTGCCTGTCTGGCTGGAAGTTGATAAATGGTTCAGACCTATTGCCAAATTTATTGCTAAAAGAAGTATTATTGTTTTTATTATGAGTGAAGTAGTACCAAGATATGATAATTTTGTATCAATAACCAAGCAAGGTCACGTTAGTATTAATTACACTCCAAATAATATAAAAACATTTAGAAAGTTGCGTATGCTATTTTTACGAGTATTTTGGAGAGCGGGATATCTAGGGGCATATTGTTCCCGTCATCCGGTTGGTGGTATGGTCTGGCATCCTGTTGGAACTTTACGTTTTGGGAATGACAAGAAAAAATCTGTATTGGATACATATTGTAAAACTCATGACATTGATAATTTATATGTAGTTGATAGTTCGTTTTTACCTTCTGCCGGTAGCGTAAATACGTCATTGACTGTTATGGCACAAGCATTAAGAGTTGCAGATAGTATTGCAAAGAGGATAAAGAATAATTAGTTATCTGTGATCCATTTGTAGCCGAAGTTCCAGACACCAAAACCGGAGTCAATGTTAATGTGACCTGAGTCAGGCAACCATTTTGTTTTAATGTTTAAGTATTTTTCTATGTAATATGCATCCTTTAATGAGCAATAAGGATCATTGTTACTTAAAACAAGCAGTTTTTTATCTGATGAATGAATGATATTTTGTTTACATGGTAAAGGAAAAAATGATTTTGCTTCAGGTATTATTTTATTGAAACTTACCGGAGCTACAAGTAGTAATCTCTGTATATGTATCTCTGGATATTTGTTAGAGAAATGAACCCAAAATACATTTGCTAAAGAATGACATACAACTTTATTGATAGGATACTTGGTAAATAAAGAACAAACAAAATCAGACCATTCGGATAAAATAGGGAAGTCTTTATTTGGTAAATCAGGCATGCATACTGAAATATTATTTTTTTCTAGTTTTTCCCTCATCCAGATCTGCCAGTGTCCCGGATTACTGCCTTGCCAACCATGTAATATAAGAATCATATTTAATTTACTATATTGAACTTCAATTAGCTAAAGTATAATCCTATAAAACAACATTTGTACACGAGAAAATGATTAATCAAATAACCATATCTATAATTATCCCGACACATAATCGTAGAAACCTTCTTGAAGAGACGATAAACAGTGTTAAAAATCAGTCTTACTCAAATTGGGAGTTGATTGTCATTGACGACTGTTCAACTGATCACACATGGGAATACCTAAGTTCAATTAATCATAAGAATATTCATGTTTTAAAGATGGCTGATAATGTCGAGCGGTCAAAAGCACGTAATATCGGCTTGGCTAAAAGTAACGGTGAATACGTGTTGTTTCTTGATGATGATGATTTATTAACCGAGAATTCACTTCAGTTTCTATTTGATTCTATAATCACTTACCCTAAAGCAATTGCCTGTATCGGTAGCTATATGACGTTTGATGAAAATGGAGCTACTGATAATTATCGTATAATTAATAAAATAACTTATTTAAATATCTTTGATGATCTTCTACTTGGTTGGATGGCTACTGCCGGCCATACTTTATTTCAATCTCAAGCTATTAAGTCAATAGGAGGTTGGAACGAGGGTAGCAGTTTTGCGGAAGATCATGAGCTTTGGCTTAAACTTGCCCAGAATAAAAATGTTGTGTTGATTCCTGAAATTGTTCTGGAGTATCGTGTTCATGGACAATGGCGACCTGAAAATCAAAATCAAATCATGGATGACTTACGTGTTGACGCGGTTAAAGGCCTTTCGGGCTATAAAAAACGAATGGGTGAAGGTGTATTAAAAGCGAGAGCTATTTTACCTGTTGCTGAAGGGTTATACGAACAAGAGCATTATTTTAAAGCATTTATAAAATATTTTAGAATCTCGTATTTAGCGCCTTCTTTATTACTTTCACCTTTATCGAGAAATCGTATACTAATACCGTTATTAAAGTGTTTATTGACACGCTATGGATTAAAAATAGGAAAGTTCTTTATGATGATAATTAAAAATACTAAAAAATAGTTTTAATTATACAATGCATAAGTGAATATCTGTTTGTCGATATATTTGTATCCAATACTAATATTTTCGATATTAACATCATCTACTTTATCTAAGCTGATGAGTTTGATATTTTTATTGGATAAATCAACCTGCATTTCGACCTGTTTGAAATCAATGTATTTTTTTACAATAGGAAATATGCATTTGTATAATGATTCTTTTGCGCTAAAAATGATTTTGTATATGTTTTCCTGATTAACGTTGTTCAGACTTTCTATCCATACCAGCTCATTTTTTGTAAATATTATATTGTGCTGAGATGCATCAATATGCTCATCTTCCTCAACATCTATTCCTATTCCTTCGTAATATTTTAATAATGAAACTGCAGTACAAACATAGGAGTTGTTATGGCTAATGCTACCTGTAATTCCTGGAGGCCATAATGGTTGTCTATCTTTTCCGGGTAATAAGTCATAATGATCAAAGTGAAGCTGGTTTAATGCTTTTTTGGTAAGTATTCTGCCTGCAATATATTCATTTTTTCTTTTATCGACAGAATTATTAATCGAAGAGTATTCTGCTTTTGATATTTCTCCTTTTATATTTTCTATACGATCAAATAAAAATATTATATTTGAATTAAATGATATGTCATATAAATTATTATTCATGCTGTGCGGATTATCGATTCTTGTTGGGAGTCTGTTTTTCAAACTTGCTTAAAATTATTTTGTTAAGTTTTGATGCTGCCAGTACGCTTGGTTGATCGATATATATAGTGGTTAAATATGAAATGATAACAATGATCGGGAGGCTGATAAAAATAGCCAATAAACTTGCTGTGAGGTATGTCGTATGTTGTGTTAAGAGTAAAAATAACCACGAAGAAAATGAACCAATAATTAAAAAATGGATTACATATAGGCTATATGAAATATCGCCCAGAAACCTAAATGCAGGCTGACTTAAAATTTTCTTTGCAGGTGAAAGCAGATTTATTGAGAAAAATACAATAGCCGCTCCGTTCATAGCATAGGTACCGCCGAGGAAATAAAATTCGGGTATTTTTGAATAAAGTGATTGCTTAAATAAATCATCACTAAAGAAAACCGGGGTTGAGGCATATACTAAACCAATAATTAACACAACGGTCATATTTATGGTGTTCACTTTATTAATGTAATACTGCTTATAATTTTTATCCAGATCAGATAACAACATTCCAATGATAAAACCCTGATATAGCGAACCGCGTAAAAAATAAAATATTACCAAATATATTAACAGTCTGTATTTATAATTTCCGGTTAATAGAGCAAGCGTAAATACCAATATTGAACCATATAATTCGATACTTATTGTCCAAAGAGGAGGGTTATAAATAGTTCCATCTTTAAACGGTGAAAATAAAATAACTTCTATAAAATGCTGTAGATTAAATTGATCTGGCCACAAACTGCTAAAGTAGGGTGTTGAATGAGTAAGTTTACTCACCTTTAAATTGTATAGGAGATTATTATCCCAAAGAATTGCAGCGATGATAATCGTTGTTATCACAAGCCCGCCCAAACGTACTGGCCGTTTGATTATTGATGATAATATCCTGATTTTATTATTTTTTTCACCAAGTAGGCTGTAACTTAGTACATATCCGCTTAATATAAAAAACAAACATACTGCAAAACGTCCCGAGATTAGAATATTAAAAGGAAAGTAGTGAAATATATTTTCCCAGTTGAAGTGCTGAATATACCCTTGCTGTTGCCCAAAAGAAGTATAAGGAAAAAATACAGTTAAAAAATGTAATATGATGACAATAAATGCAGCTAGTCCACGCATTGAATCCAAATGGTATTGTCTGGAGGTTGACATATATAATCCCTGATATATTTATAAGAAATATAATAGCATTTTTGTAGATAATTTAATCTAGTTATATATAAATAAATACCTATATCAATGTATTAATGAATGTATGATAATTCTACCTTTCGGGGGGCTGGTTTACTTTTGACTAAAATGTGGTTAAAAAAACACCAGTCAATATGGGTTGAATATTTAAAAACAAGTTGATTATTTTTTGTTCTAAGTGTTAGTAATTTATATTTGAAAATGAATAGGGATATGGTTAAAAATATATTAAAAAGACTCATTTATAATTCTGGTTTACTGTCCGTATTTCATTTATTAAAAAATAAAAAAGCACTCACGGTTGTTGTTTTTCATCGGGTTATTAAAAAATCAGATTACCGCTGGCCACAGACAGATAAAGAATGGAGTGTTTCGGACACTTTTTTTAAAGAATGTTTAGGTTTTTTTAAAAATCACTATACGCCTGTTTCTCTTAATGATATTTCTGATGCTTCTTTAGGTAAGAAAGCACTTCCAGAATACCCATTATTAATTACTTTTGATGATGGATGGAAAGATAATTATGATTATGCTTTTCCATTAATTCTAGAACAGAAGGTTCCAATTACAATATTTTGTACTACAGAAGCTATCAATAATAAGTATTTAAATTGGCGTGATGTTATATATGCTTTAAGCAACCTGGATAAAAATCTCTTAAAATATGTTTTTGAAACCTTGTCTAAATATAACATATCCCTGTGTAAGGATATTTCAGAGTCTGAAATCATCTCTGCGGTTCAGCTATCGGATCATAAAGAAAAAATTATTGCTGAAATAAATAATTTGCTCTATTTGCTTGGTGAACCTAATCAAATGTTAAGTGCATCTGAAATCATTGAAATGAATCAAAGCGGTTTGGTTTCATTTGGCGCGCATGGACATACACATGAACCATTGTTGGATATAAAAGATCCAGCGTTTGAACTGGAAGAAAGTAAACAGATTTTAGCGGATATTCTAAATGCTGATATTGAGTCGATGGCTTACCCTCATTCTTCAGTTAATAAATCTATTTATAAGCTTGCGATTAAACAGGGATATAAATTTCAGTTTGCAGGAAGAAACCACTTAAATCTTATTTTAAAAAATAATAATAGTTATTTTTTTGGTCGTACGGCTATCAATCAAATGGACGTAACGAGAAAAAATGGTGAATTTTCTCCAGAGTTACTCGCTTTGTCACTTTTCCGTTTAAAACACCGTGTTGCCAATTTTTAATATAAATATGAAAAACCTTGTTAGTGTCATTATCCCAACCTTTAATCGAGCTCATGTACTTGGTAAATGTATAGATTCAGTTTTAAATCAGTCTTATCAAAATTTAGAAGTTATTATTATAGATGATGGTTCTACAGATAATACAAAAAGTGTTCTTTCACACTACAAGGACCATATAAAGGTTATTTACCAAAATAATTCAGGTGTTTCCAGTGCTCGTAATGCAGGTGTTGCAAATGCTAATGGTAAATATATCGCATTTTTAGATTCCGATGATTCATGGCATAAAGATAAACTCAAAATACAATTAGAAAAATTCGAAAATAATAATATTGCGTTAATGGCTTGTAATGCAGAATTAGTCGATATTACTGGAAATAGAACAATTATATATGATGATTCGATACCAGAATTTTCAATTCTTGATTTCTTTGATATTTATTGTCATCCCTATTTGGGAATACCAAATGTAGTTCTGTTAAAGGATGTCTTTAATGAAATGAACGGATTCAATGAAGAACTCAAAACAGCTGAAGACATTGATTTGTTTCTACGGGTGGCTCTTAAATATAATGTAGGTCTTGTCAATAATATACTGACTGAAATACATGTCAGTAATGACAGTATTAGTGCCGGGATGGATAGTTACATTGACAATATATTCGTATTAGAAGAGTTACAAAGAAAGAATAGATTCAAATTTAATGGTAAAGAGCAGCTTGTGAACAAAGTGATGTCGAAGTTGTATAATGAATATGCTCGTTCTTTACTTTGGTCTAGGCAATATAGTGATGCGACAAATAAGCTATTTGTTTCTCTAAAATACAAATTCAAGCTTATTACTGTTATTTTACTATTAAAATCGTATATTTATCGCTGGATTAAACCGTAATGTGATTATCAATCGTTAATTATTTAATAATATATTAGTATTTTTTAACACTAATACAATTTCTAAGTGATACAGGTTATAATACGAATCCCCCCAAATGAGCTTGTTTATGTTGTTGCATGGATAAGATATAAAATCAGAACATTTTTCTAATTTTTTGAAAGGATACTTTTGCTCTCATGTGTGGAATTGCCGGAATATTTCATCCATCTGCTGTTCATCAAACAGAACAATTATTATTGAAATCAATGATTTCTCGGATCGAGCATCGTGGTCCTGACGGATGTGGTTACTATAGCGATGCCGACATTGGTTTAGCACACGCTCGCTTAAGTATTATTGACATTACTGGTGGTACACAGCCAATTCACAATGAAAACAAGACGGTTTGGGTAGTATTTAACGGAGAGATATTTAATTACGTTGAATTAAGAGAAGAGCTAGAGCTTAAAGGTCATCAATTCTATACAAAAACAGACACTGAAGTTATTGTTCATTTGTATGAAGAATATGGTGAAGGATTTGTTTCATACCTGAATGGCCAATTTGCCATTGCTTTGTGGGATAAAACATCTAAAACTTTAATGCTTACTCGAGATCGTATCGGCATTACCCCTCTTTTTTTCACCAAAGAGAATGAAAGACTCATTTTTGGCTCTGAAATTAAAGCCATTTTGCCTGCTTTAACTCATACACCATCATTAAATCTTCGCGCCTTAGATCAATTGTTTACTTTTTGGTCACCTGTTAGTCCTCATACTCTTTTTAGTGGAATTGAAGAAGTTTCACCCGGAGAAATCATCGTTTTCCAGAACGATAAAATGACTCGTCGAAAATACTGGGACTGGCTGTATCCTGCTGATGGTGAGTATAGAACGGATTCTGAGGCTGATCTGGCTGATGAACTTAAGGAGTTGTTAATCGATGCAACAAGAATTCGTTTGCGCTCTGATGTCCCTGTAGCGGCTTACCTTTCCGGCGGGCTTGATTCATCAGTACTCGTTTCTATTATTAAAAACTTCACTGATACATCGCTACGCACCTTTTCAATTGGATTCGATGAAGCTGAAATGGATGAGTCGAATTATCAAAAAGAATTGATAGAGTATTTAAATGCAGAGCACTCAAAGATCCAGTGTTCTAATAATGATATTGCTGAGAATTTTGAGAAGACTATCTGGCACACTGAAGCACCAATTTTAAGGACAGCTCCGGTACCGATGGGAATGCTGTCATCACTTGTACACAAGTCGAAATATAAAGTGGTTTTAACAGGGGAAGGTTCTGATGAGGTTTTAGGTGGATATGATATTTTCAAAGAAGCAAAAATACGTCAATTTTGGGCTAAAGATAAGAATTCGACATTTCGACCACTGCTGTTAAAGCGTTTATATCCGTATCTTGATATTTCACCAGGAAAATCACAGGTGTATCTACAGACATTTTTCGGGGCAGGTCTTGAGAATCCTGAGCTTTCCTATTTTTCCCATATCCCCCGATGGGTAACAACCGCTAAAACTAAAGATTTTTATTCAGATTCACTGAAATCCACTCTGAATGACACAGCTATCGAGGACATTGAAAAAACTTTTCCACAAGAGTTGTCTCGCTGGCATACATTTAACAGATCACAATATATAGAAGCAAAATCACTTATGGCTGGTTATCTGCTTTGCTCGCAAGGGGATCGGATGTTAATGAAGAATTCGGTTGAGGGACGATTTCCGTTTCTGGATCATCGCGTTATTGAGTTTGCACAAAAACTTCATCCAAAAGTAAAAATGAAAGCACTGAATGAAAAGTTTTTGTTAAAGAAAGCAATGGGGCAATATATTCCAGATTCAATCACAAGGCGCCACAAGCAACCGTACCGTGCACCTGATATACCTGCTTTTAGTTCGACTGCAAGAGGTCAGGAGATTATGGCTGATTTGCTCTCGGAGTCAAAAATTAAGCAATTTGGGTATTTTGATACTGCTAAAGTCGCCTTATTGTTACGCAAAATTCAGGCTGGCCGGGCTATTGGCTTTAAGGACAATATGTCGTTCATGGGTGTAATATCCACACAAATGTGGCATCATCTATTTGTCGAAAATAATAAATAAAAATAGCGTAACTATTTGTATTATATAGTAAAAATGGAGATTTAAATGTCAACAGAAGACAAGGTTCGAGGTTATATTTTAGAAAACTTTCTATTCACAGATGATCAATCTGCGCTTGATAACAGTGACTCATTTTTGGAAAAAGGGCTGGTTGATTCAACAGGAATACTTGAAATCATCACTTTTATTGAAGACGATTTTAACGTAACGATAGAAGACGATGAAATGGTACCAGAGAACCTGGATTCTGTAGATAATATCCTTGCTTTTATTGCTAAAAAGCTCGCCTAAACAGGCTTTAAGGCACGGTAAAGACAGACATGACTGTTACTCCAAATCGAAATTTAGCAGATATTTTACTTTCAACGAGTAATAAATATCCGGATAAAACGGTGATTCAGTGTTCCGGAGAATCATATTCTTATAAGCAATTATTAGAGCAAGCATGTTCTATTGCACTCGATTTAGAAAAACAGGGGATTCAACGTGGAGACCGTATAGCAATCTACATGGACAATACCTGGCCCTGTGTTGTAGCACTATTTGCGATTACAATGAGTGGTGCAGTTTTTTTGTTGATAAATCCGCAAACCAAAAATGACAAGCTCAAGTACATTCTTGAAGATAGCGGTGCAAAAGTACTGTTGTCCGATGCACATTTACAAAATGTATTTGTTGATGTTGTTAATCAGCTGAGTTCGATTACCGATGTGTATTGTTCAGGTAATGATACAAAAATAAGTTTTACTCATGCTAATTATCATATTTTTGAGAATACAGTAACAAATAATGATGCCAGTCTGGCTTGTGGCAGTAAGGCACTGGGAAACGATCTTGCTGCTTTGATATACACATCCGGTAGTACAGGATTTCCTAAAGGTGTTATGCAATCACACCAGTCAATATTATTTTCAATAGAAAGCCTTGTCGAGTATTTACGACTTTCGCATTCAGACAGAATTATTAATTTTCTTCCTTTTGCATTTGATTATGGTTTATATCAGCTTTTCTTTACGGTCTATCTTGGTGCAACATTAATTCTTGAGCGGTCTTTTACATACCCGGCTGTAGTTTATAATTTATTAAGAGATACAAAAGCAACCGTTTTTCCCGGAGTGCCCACAATATATTCGATGCTGCTTAAATCGCATGCTAAAAAAGCGCTTACATTTCCTGATGTCACTCGGATAACGAATACTGCTGCAGCTTTACCGGCAGAATACGTTTCCCAGTTACAGGAAATATTTCCAAATGCACTTATCTACAAAATGTATGGTTTAACTGAGTGCAAAAGAGTGTGTTACCTTGAGCCAGAGTTGGTGCACCAATACCCTTCTTCAGTGGGGACTGCAATACCGGGCACGGAAATATTCTTGTTTGATGAAAATGATAAACCCGTTAAGAGAGGAGGGCAGGGCATACTTCACGTTCGCGGTCCTCATATAATGATGGGGTATTGGAATAAGCCGGATGAAAGTAAAAAAATGTTGAAAGCCGGACTCTGGCCGGGTGAAAAAATATTATGCACACATGATTTATTTAAAGTTGATGAAAATGGCTTACATTATTTTATAGGTCGAAGTGATGACATTATTAAAACACGAGGTGAAAAAGTTAGTCCAATAGAAGTTGAAAATGTTTTGCACGGCATTAATGGAATAAAAGATGCGGCAATTATTGGCGTTGCAGATGATGTTTTAGGAGAGGTTATTCATGCATATGTGTCTTTAACCGGAGATAAAGATATTGCGATTAAAGATATTAAAAAAGTTTGCGTACAAAAACTTGAGAATTTTATGGTGCCAGCTAAATATCATATTGTTGATGATTTACCAAAGTCTACTAATGGAAAGATTGATAAAAAAATGTTGCAGGTGAATTTATGAACTCACAATCGCAGCTAATATTTGAATCAGCATTAAATAAACTTGAGAAAAATCTGGTTGTACTTTCAGACAAACCTGAAGACACTGTCATGACGACGTTAAAGGCACTTTGGTTAGTTGCTGCAGGCCAATCTGTTGCTTCTCAAAAAGTAAATAATTATCCCTTACCAAATCTCGACCAACATCAAGAAACTATTTTAGATGGAATAATAAAGAAACGATTAGATGGCATTCCTTTAGCACATATTACCGGTGTACAAGAGTTTATGGGAATTGATATTCAGGTAAATGATCAGGCTTTAATTCCTCGTAAAGAGACGGAGTTACTCGGGTATGCAGCTTTGAGTAAAGTAAAAGAATCTGTAGAGAAGTTTTCTAGTGCTTTAGTTTTTGATGTGTGTACCGGATGTGGAAACCTGGCATTAGCAATAGCAAGTCATCAAGATAACGTTAAATTTATCGCAATGGACCTTTCTGAGGATGCGATCGATCTTGCAAAAGCTAATCAGAAACAATTGGAGCTTGATGATTCTATTCAATTTCTTGCAGGCGATTTACTTGAGCCAGTTAAAGATATGCAGCTACAAGGTCAGGTAGATGTCATTGTTTGTAACCCGCCTTATATTACTTCGGGGAAATTGGATGATTTACCTGATGAGATAATTAAATTTGAACCCGAACTTGCTTTTAATGGTGGAGCGCTAGGAATAAAAATTATTAACCGCCTCTGTCAGGAATCACTGGAATATTTAAAACCTGATGGCTGGTTAGTTTTTGAACTTGGCTTGGGGCAGGGTGAAGCGATTCTTAAACGTCAAAAGAAAAAAAACATATACAAAAATTTTGAATCAGTAAAAGATGAAAATGGCAATATTCGTGTCATTCTCATGCAGAAGTAATCAACAATTATAAAAGTAGTTAAGGATAAATAATATGGACTTGAATGACTTGGTAAAATTTGATCCTGAACAGGAAGTTGAGAAAATCAGTAAAAAGACTGTTGAACTATTGCGACAGGATTTACGTAAAAGAGGGCTGGTCGTTGCGGTATCAGGTGGTGTAGATAGTGCCGTTTGTGCTGGCCTTGCTGCACAAGCTGTAGGAAAGAGAAAAGTCTTCACCTTATTACTGCCAGAACATGATTCTTCCGGAGACAGTGTGAATCTTGGTAGTCAGGTAGTTAAAAGCTTAGAGCTTGAGCATGAGATTCAGAATATTGCAAAAACACTCGAAGAAATTGGTTGTTATAAATGGCGTGATGCATCAATTAAAAATGTTTTTCCTGAATATGATGGCACATGGAAAAATAAAATTATAATCAAAGGCGGTAAAGAAGGAACATTAAATCACTTTGCATTAGTTGTTGAGCAGCCTGATGGTGAAATCATAGAACATCGTTTAAGTTTAAAAGATTACTTGCAAATTGTTGCATCAACTAATTACAAACAACGAATAAGAAAGAATATTGAATATTTTCATGCCGACAGATTAAATTATGCTGTAGTAGGTACACCCAACCGGCTGGAGTATGATCAGGGTTTTTTTGTTAAAAATGGTGATGGTTCTGCTGATATTAAACCTATTGCTCATTTATATAAAACACAAGTATATACCTTGGCAAGATATTTAGGGCTACCTGAAGAAGTCTGCAATGCTCAGCCAACAACTGACACATACAGCCTTGCTCAAGGTCAGGATGAATTTTATTTCGCTTTAGCATACGATAAAATGGATATCGCATTATGGGCGTTCAATAATAATAAATCATCAGATGAAGCCTCAGAATGGTTAGATATTGATAAGGAACATGTTGAGTTTATTTTTAAAGATATTGAAAATAAACGTCGAACGACTGCTATGCAGCATTGGCCAGCTTTATTACTGGAAAAAGTTGATGGCCCGTATACAACACACGGTTAACTATGTCAGATTATTTTGTTCAAGAAGCATGTGTTGATAGTGATAAGAATGATATTCTAAAGCTTTGGCATGAAAGTTTTCCAAAAACCAGATATTTTGAACATAAATATAACTGGTTATATAAAAAAAATATTTATAAAAATTCACAGCTATATGTATTAATACATGGCAAAAGTCAGCAACGTGTAGGTATACAGGGTATTAGCGCCAGATGTTTTGAATTTCATGGGGAAGTAATATCGACCGGTTTAGTAGGAGATTTTGCTGTTAGTAAAGATCACAGAACGCTTGGTCCTGGTCTGAAATTGTTAAAGTCAACAATGACTGCGGCTTTAAGTGATAATGATTTTATTTATTCTTTTCCAAATACAAAAGCGGTACCTGTTGTTAAACGGTCAGGATATAAATTGCACAAGAATATTAACCGCTATGTAAAAATTATTAAAAGCTTTCATTATCTTGAGCAGATTTTACCCAAAGTAGTATCGCTGTTTCTTGCTCCTTTAATTGATGGTTCAATTTATATTGTTGATGGTATGCGGTTTACTTTTTATAGAAATTCAATTAATTACGAATTTCGTAAGGATATGAATGTCGCTATTAATGATTTATGGGATAAAGCAGGGTATAAGAACAACTGCCTATTACAGCGTCGTAACAAGAATTATATTGACTGGAGAGAAAAGGAATGTACCTCTGCAAAAGTGAATTATTTTATCATTAAAAAAAACGGGGGTATCGTTGGCTATATTGCATATATATTGGACAATAAACTCAAGACTATATTGATAGTTGATTTTTTTGCTTTAGATCAAGAGAAATATACAAGGATATTATTTTCAATGTTTGTATTTAATGTGCGTAGAAATAACATTGTTTCTATATCCGTGGAATATACTGGTACTGAATGCATTGATTCTTCAGTTAGATCGACAGGGTTTAGACTGCGTGATTCACGACCTGTTTTTTACAAATTTAATAAAACTTCTGTTTTTAACGAAAAAGAACCGGAGATATTTCTGACTGCGTGGGATGAAGATGCTGTCTAAAAAGATAAGAGCAGGTATATGCTAATGAGTGTAGTAAATGTTTTTTCTGTTGATGTTGAAGATTATTTTCAGGTTGAAGCGTTCAAAAATAATATTGATTTTTCAGAGTGGAACGATTTTGAATGTCGTGTTGAAAAAAATACAGATTTGATATTGCAATTACTAGACGAAAAAAATATTAAAGGGACTTTTTTTATACTCGGCTGGATTGCCGAGCGTTATCCTGATGTTGTAAAACTAATAGCGAAAGAGGGACACGAGGTTGCATCACACGGGATGACGCACCAGTTAATTTACAAACAAACTCAAGAGGTTTTTCGTAAAGAGACTCAAGATTCGAGAGCTTTGTTGCAAGATCTATCGCAACAAGATGTTATTGGCTATCGAGCAGCAACATATTCAATTACCAAACAGTCATTATGGGCACTGGATGTTTTATACGAGTCGGGATTTCTGTATGACTCAAGTATATTTCCAATGCGTCATGATAAATATGGCATCGCTGATGCTTTTCCTGATCCTCATATTATAACAACTCCTATGGGGAATCAGCTTATAGAGTTTCCAATTTCTACTGTTAAAACAAAATTTGCAACTTTACCCGTTGCAGGTGGAGGATATTTTAGAATATTCCCGTATTTATATACAAAATGGGGGCTGGGCACATTAAATTCTAAAAATAAACCTTTTGTTTTTTATCTTCATCCCTGGGAGGTTGATCCGGGGCAGCCTGTCATTGAAGGCACATCTGCCTTTTCACGTTTCAGGCACTATACAAATTTAAAACGTTGTCATTCGCGTTTAAACACATTGCTGGATGATTTTAAATTTTCTACGATGGAATCTGTCTTGAAAGATCTTGATTTATTAAAGGCGGGTTAACTTACGTGTCTGAACAAAAAAAAGATATATCACGTTTCTTTAAGCATTCTTATATATATGCTGTTGGAAATATTATTAATAGAATTGGCGCGTTTTTATTATTGCCTGTATATACTAACTATTTAACGACTTCAGAATACGGTGCAATAGAACTTTTTTATGCTGTCAGTGCGGTCGTATTTGGGTTCCTTTCGATGGGGATTGCACATGCTACATTAAGGTTTTATTTTGAATACGACGAATTAGAAGATAAGCATCAGGTCGTTAGTACAAACTATGTTAGCTCGCTCATTGTTAGTATTATCGGTGTGGCTTTTGTCGGTTTTTGGTATAAAGAAATTTCAGTTCTTATATTCTCGTCTGAAGAATACAGTTTAGGGATATTGTTTATACTTGCAACTATTGTTTTTGAGTTATCTTCACAAATATGTCTTGCATATGTGCGAGCTGTCGAGAAGTCATTATTTTTCGTTTATATTGCGATTGCAAAATTATTAATTCAGGTTTCAATTAATATATATTTAGTTATCTATGCTGAGCAGGGAGTAGTTGGCGTACTCGCAGGTAACTTTACTGCTGTCTTTATTGGCTGGATTATTTTGAGCGTATTTACACTTAAAAACTGTGGAGTCAAAGTTGATTTTAAAAAACTGATACCAATTTTACATTACAGTTTTCCATTTTTATTAGGGACTATTACCCAGCTGATTTCTACAAATGTTGACAAATTTGGTCTTAATTATTACGACTCTCTTTCAATGGTTGGGATATACATGCTGGCTATTAAATTTAGCATGATAATTGAGCAATTAATTGGAGAGCCATTTAGTCGTTCATACGGTTCATTTAGATTCTCCATTATGAAACAGGAGAATGCTGCACAAATACAGGCAAAAATTGTCAGGTACCTACTGTATGTAACATTAACTATTTCTCTCTCGGTAAGTCTGTTAATAAACGAAATATTGGAAGTCTTATCAGATGAGTCTTTTTGGACCGCTGCTAATATTGTTCCTATTGTAATTTTTTCTTCGATTATGAAGATAATGAATTACCCGCTTCAAACGGGGATATTATTTGCTAAAAAAACAAAATATTTTTTCTATATAAGTATTGTAACTGCAACTGTTAGTGTATCTGCGAATCTGACACTTATACCTTTATATGGTTTATTAGGGGCTTGTTATGCTTTGATTTTAACAGACGTGCTATCTCTTATTTTAATGCATATAAAATCACAAAAATATTTCCATGTTAATTATGACTATATGAAATTGTTTTCTGCATTGTTTGTTGCGATTTTAATCTTTTTGATTTCATTATTATTTCCTGATGTGAACATATTTTATTCAGTATTGATAAAGCTAATATTGGTCTTTATATATATTATTGTTTTATTTAAAAGTCATTATTTTCTCACTGATGTTGAGGTACATCATGTCTATGATTTTATTTCGAAAAAAATTTTAAGAACTGAAAAATGATATTTCTTTATCTGATTACATTAATAATTGCACCGCAATTGTGGATAGAGCCTTTTGTAGGGCTACGTACGGATGTTTTATTATATCCATTATGGTTTATCGTTATAATAATAAGCGGGAAATTGAATTATTTTTTCAAATTTAAATCTCTGGATTATTTTATTCTCTTTTTTATCTTTTGGGTTATATTATCTGCACTAGTTAATGACCAAAATGAGCATACAACTAAAATTATTATTGACTATATTAAATGGTTTATATTGTACAGACTTGTTGTTACGACAATAGGAGATGATATTGAAAAGTTAAAGTCATCAGTATTGAAGATGCTGTTTCTTATTTATATCATAGTCTGGGAAGGTTTTGATCATAAATTTAGTAATGATGGTTTGGGCTGGGCTGGACAACCACTTGGCTGGGTAGATCAGAGTGTGCTCGATGCTGGTGGTACAGGAAGAACGCAATGGATAAATATATTTGATGGTCCTGGTGTGTTTTGTGTTCTTTACACAATTGGTTTGCCTTTTATTATTCAGTATTTTGATAAACACTATAGCTCTAAGAAAAAAATATTTGCCTTTATAGCTCTTATACCCCTGCTCATGGCAATTTGGTATACGGGTTCTCGAGGCGGATTGTTGGCGACATTGGGGATTTTTGCTTCATATGGTGTTATTCGTGTAGCGAAAACAATGGGTATATCAATATCAAGAATTTTATTGGTAGGGGCGCTTTCTTTTTCTGCTTTAATGCTTGCACCTAGTCATCTCACACAAGTTAAAGACGATAATAATTCGGCACAACATCGTGTTGATATGTGGATGCAGGGTATCGAAATGGTACAACAAAATCCGTTATTTGGTATTGGCAAGGGAAATTATGCTTCGTACACAGGCACTCTGATTGCACATAATTCATCAATTGAAAATATGGGCGAATTGGGCATGCCAGGACTCTTCTTTTGGGTGGGATTTCTTTACATTGCTTTTCGCTACTTATACTTATTTTCATCAACAAGCACTAATGCATTGTATGTTTCTTACTCAAATGCGACTGCATTAAGTTTAATTGGATATTTACTAAGTTCAATGTTTGTCACGCTTGAGTACGAAACAATGTATTTCTTACTGGCGCTTGCAGCAGTCTTTGGTAATGCTTACGGTAAAGAAATTAAAATTGGCCAAAAAGATTATGTTATCATTGCCTCGATCTGCATTGCTTGGGTAGTTGTATTAAAGATATTTGTATCTCTATACTATTAAGGATTCAATTATGTCAAAAAAGGAAATTTTAGCTAAATGTATTGATACATTAATACCTAACTCATTCTATGGTTACTTGACTAAGCTTTGTCAGAATGATTTTGTTGTACTGGCATACCATCGTATCATGGATGTGGATGATAACTACCCATTTGATATTGAATTGATCAGCGCATCATGTAAGCAGTTTGATGAACAAATGGCTTTTGTCAGCAGGAATTTTGTACCAGTCTCAATTGAACAGGTAGTCAATTGTTATATCAATAATTTGAAGCTACCAAAAAAATCAATTTTAATTACTTTTGATGACGGCTTTGCTGATAATTATAAAAATGCATTCCCTATCCTTAAAAAATATAATGTTCCTGCAACAATTTTTTTAAGTACAGATTTTATTTCATCTGATAATACTCTTTGGTTCGACAGGCTGTCGTACTTTATTATGAATTATGATGAAGGTTTAATGAAGGTGGCTGTGAGAGAAAAGTTTAAAGTTAATTGTACAGCAAAAAGTAGGCGACAAATTTTGGAAGAGGTTATGGAGTACGTTAAGATAATTCCAAATTCGGATAGAGAAAAATTGCTAAAAGAGTTATATGAAGAATTCGATTTTTCGTACAGCGAAAACCATATGCATTATAGTGAAACCCTTAATTGGCAACAAATAAAAGAAATGGATGAGTCTTGTGTTAGTTTTGGTTCACACACGTTAAGTCATCCAATACTTTCCCAGCTGGATGCTGCTGAGTTAACACATGAGTTAACAGAGTCTAAAAAAGTTATTGAAAAAAACATAAATCATTCAATTGATACGATCGCGTATCCGGTGGGGACCCGGTCTGCTTTCAATGAAGAAGTGATTAGCGAATCAAGATTGGCAGGATATAAGTTAGGTTTTTCATATTTAAGTGGTGCGAATAAATGGCCATTGAAAAATGAATTTACCATTAACAGATATCATATTGAAAGATATATCAGCACATCACTATTCAAATGTATGTTGAGTGTACAAAAATTGTTTCTCCGCTAATTTAACCTGATTTAATAAATTAAATGAATTATATAATAAAAAACACTAAATCATGGGTTGAATATATGGTGGTTGCATGGTGGATGCACTTAGTGCCTCATTTGAAAGGACGAGTGTTGATCGTTGGTAGCTTTAATCATGATGCGATCGAGTATATAACACAATATTGTGATGAGCTTTATGTATTTGGTAATAATGTTCATTCATCTAATAACAAAGTAACTAATATAACCTGCGATCAGTTTACGGGACTTAAGTTCAATGCGATTATTGTGGATGCCATCAAAGACCCTGTTATATTTCAAGAAGAGCATATTATCAGTTTGATTAGTAACAATCTTTGTACAGATGGTGTTGTATGTTTTTTAGAAGAAAATTATTACAGTATAAAATCTCGCACCAGATCCCTTGTCAAAAAAATCATCAATGTTTTTTATGATTGCAGATATCATTCATTAAGCAAAAAAATAAGCAATGCAACCATAAAAAAACTTCCTACAATTTATTATGATAATGAACCTTATGAATCGTTTTCTGAAGGATCATATTTCTCTAATAAAAATACTTTTTTAATAAAAGAAAAGTTCCGCAGTTTTTTGTTTAACTCCCGTTTGTCTCGTCTTTTTGTCAGTAGCAACATTTGGTTAATAAAAGAAAATGCCAAGAGTAAGTTTTTTCATGATGATCTATTAGAGTTTATCACAAATCAATTACCAGAAAATAATAAGAAATATGTTATTGCGAGTATTTTATATAAAAGAGGAAAGTTAATATTCACATATATCCATACTAGGAAAAGAAGTGAAACCTTAATAGTGATTGTGACATATGAAGAAGAAGCCTACAGTCAAAGGGTTAACGAAAAGAAATCAATTGAATATTTAGCCAAAACACCTTCTATATCAAAATACGTTTCACATGATTATTTTGAATTCAAATACTTTGGGTACAATATTTTTACAATGGAAGGTAGCAAGGGAATTACAGTCGACGCACTTGCTAAAGATATAAAAGACATGACATTAAGTATTTTTGATGTTTTGCTTGAATTGGCAAACGGAACCTTAAAAAAAGATAAAACCATTTTAAATGTAATTCCTAATTGGTTTAGTATTTTAAATGCGCGCTCACCAAACGATATTAAATCTCACAACATAATATTGAATTATGTTTCTGATTTAGATCTGGAGTTGTCTGTGTTTATGCATGGTGATGCAAAAATTGAAAATTTTGTTTTAGATAAAAAACATAATGTATCCGGGGTTATAGATTGGGAACAGTCAATGATTAACGGCTATCCCTTGATCGATCTGTATTATTTGATCGTTTATAATTACCAGATTAAATATGGTTGTGATTTTTCACAAGCATTTGCCGCTTTAGTTAACTCCCGGATCGAGTATTATGAAAATAAAATGATAGATATATATTGCTCAAAATTGAAGTTAAATGAAAAACAAAAATCTCGTTTGCTTATTTTGTTTTTTGTTCATCATTATTCATGCAGGTTTCATTCTAATTACAAGGATAGTTATGATAATGAGAACTACAAGATTTCATTAGAAACAGTACTAAATTATATTGATGGAGATGAGTTATGACGGATGTTGTGATGATCGTTATTTATACATCAATATTTTTATTTTTGTATAATTATTTATTTTATCCTGTATTCATTATTTCTCTGTCCAGATGGTTTAAAAAAGACACCAGGGTTAAAATGTTGGAAGACAATGAGTTGCCAGCCGTTAGTTTTATTATAGCTGCCTATAACGAAGAAAAGGTAATCGCTAAAAAAATTGAAAATACTTTAGCTATAGATTATCCAAAGGATATATTTCAAATAATTGTCGTTTCAGACGGCTCTTCAGATGATACTAATAAAATAGTATCCGGATATTCAGAACAATCAGTAATTGGTCTGCATGAAGATGAAAGAAAAGGTAAATCTGCAGCATTAAACCGTGGTGTAGAATTATCGACGGGTGAAATCATCATTTTTTCTGATGCTAATAATGATTTTAGTAGGGATTCTGTTAGAGAACTTGTTAAACATTTCTCAGATAAAAATATTGGTGCTGTTACCGGAGCAAAACACATTTATGATAGTTCTGACAGACAATCCTCAAAAGGAGATGGTTTGTATTGGAAATATGAATCGAAAATAAAACAAGCCGAGAGTGATTTGGGGTCAATCACTGGTGCTGAGGGAGAAATTCTTGCAATCAGAAAATCATTGTTTAAACCAATAGATGTAAATCTAATTAATGATGATGCCGCAATAACATTTAGTGTTATTAAATCCGGACATAGAATTATTTATGAAAAAAATGCTAAAGCTTTTGAAGAAGCGTCAAAGGATCTTATTGACGATTTTAATGTAAAAGTAAGAATGGCAGCAGGCGCATTTCAGACTTTAACTATTGAGAAAAAATATATTTTTCCTCCGAAAAATTGGTTTTCATTTACTTTTATATCACATAAAGTTTTGAGATGGTTTGCGCCATACTTCTTGCTTCTCATGTTTTTTCTTCCAATTTTAAAACTTGAACGTATTGATATGCTTATTTTTTTTGTCTTGCAGGTAATATTCTATGTTATTTCATTGTACGCCTGGTTAAACCGTGATAAAAAATTAAACACATTATTATATGTGCCGATGTATTTTACAGTTATGAATCTTGCGTTACTCCGTGGCGGGATACGCTTTCTTAGCAAAAATACCCAGTCAATTTGGAAGAAGGCAGAAAGATGATTTATTTTATCATTTTTATATTGCTTGTTATTATTTTATTCTGGATAACACTTAAAGCAAGAAATATGCAAATATGGATATCTTCATATATTAAACAAAAGATATTTTCAAAAATAAACTCCACGGTTAAGACCAAGCATATTTATTTTTGTTTGGCAGACCATTATGAACCATATTATGGCTCTGCAACAAAAGAACTGGCTCGCTCGAGAGTAGAAAAATGGGTTAAAGAGTATAAGCTGATTGCGATTGACCATACAGATAGCAATGGTAGACATCCACAGCATAGTTATTTTTACCCTATTGAAGAATATGACGAATGGATTTTAGATCAACTAAAGGAAATGAAAGAAGCTAATTTAGGTGACGTAGAAATTCACCTTCACCATGATAATGATACGGCAGAAAATTTATCAGAAACGTTAAATGACTTTAAAGAGCTTTTATACAACAAACATAACTTATTAAGAAAGAATGAAAATGGCCAAATTGTATATGGTTTTATACACGGTAACTGGGCATTAGACAATTCCAGGCCAGATGGAAAATGGTGTGGCGTGGATAATGAGATTGATGTGCTAATAAATACTGGCTGTGAATATGATATGACTATGCCGTCTGCTCCTAGTGATACTCAGACATCAACTATAAATAACATTTATTTGGCGAAAGAGGATGGGAAATCTAAATCTCATAACAAGGGACAAAAATTAAAAGTAGGTGACTGGAAAAAATATAACGAATTATTAATGATACAAGGCCCATTAACATTAAATTGGAAATCCAGAAAATTTGGTTTAATTCCCCGAATTGAATCCAGTGAGTTATCTTACGATAACCCACCATCTGCTTCTCGGGTTGATTTGTGGGAGAGTTGTAATATTTCTATCAGTGGTGCTGATGACCATGTTTTTATTAAGTTGCATACACATGGCCTTCAGGATGAAACACCTGATATGTTTTTTAGCCAAAATGGCTTCAAAGTATTATGGACTACTTTAGAAGAGAAATATAAGAAGGATGGTTACAAACTACATTATGTTACTGCCTGGGAAATGTACACAAAGATAAAAAGTCTTTCGCAGTGTGAGAAAACTATATGATCCACATTATGCATTTAATCGAGTCGCTTGAATTTGGTGGGGCTGAAAAAGTCGTTGTTCATTATGCAAATAAATTATGCGTTGATTATAAAGTAAGTATATGTTTAACAAAACGAAAAGGCGAGCTAATAGAGCATCTGACCAGTAAAGTGAATGTCTATTGTTTAAATAGTCCAGAAGGCAATAATTTTCATCTGCCTTTTAAAATACGTGACTTAATACAGCACCATCAAGTTGATGTTTTGCATACACATGATTGGGGTGTTTATTTAGAGGGTGCAATTGCTGTTAATAAAACTCCTTGTAAAATGATTCATACAGTACATGGGTCTTATATGGAATATCCTGGCGGTTTAATTTCCAGCATAAAAATGTACATTCGCCATTATGCTGAACGATATTATTCTAAAAATGTGTGTAAAATTGTTTCAGTTTCAAACTCTATTAAAAAATATATTGCTAGCGATATTAAAATCGATGATTCTCTTCTTGCTACCATACATAATGGTATTGATGGAGTTGAGTACTGTAATAAGTATAACCATCAAAAAGAAATCAGGTTTGTAACAACTGGACGTCTGGCGAAAATTAAAAATTATTTTTACCTTTTGGATGCGTTTAATGAGACTTTTAAAAAATCGTCAGATTTTCATTTAACAATTGTTGGCGATGGACCAGAAAAATCGCGTCTTGAAACGTATAGCAATACTCTTGATATTAAAGATAATGTGACATTTCTAGGGTTTCGTGATGACATTCATGAAATATTATCTGAAAATGATGTTTATGTTATATCATCAAATTATGAAGGTGTATCCATTGCTCTACTTGAGTCAATGCGTATTGGGATGCCTTCTATCGCAACTGAAGTTGGAGGGATACCTGAGACAGTTATTGATGATAAAACCGGATATTTGGTTACATTAAACAATGTTAAGAATTATTCTGAAAAAATTCTGCGATTTATTAACGCTCCAGATCTAATTAAAAAATTAGGGGTTGAAGCATATAAACTTTTTAATAATGAGTTTCATGAAAAAGTAGTTTTAGAGAAATATAGAGCATTGTATCTGCAATGTCTGGAAGATTATAATGAATAATAATAACTTACACATCTTGTATCATCATAGGACTCAGGGGCGGGGAGCAGAAGGTGTACATATATCAAGTATAGTTAATGCTCTGGAAAAGCTTGGGCATACTGTTACGGTTTTATCACCTCCCGGAGTAGATCCTCTTCAAAATGCAGGTAATGCACCTGTTGATAAATCAAATGTAAAAACTTCAGGTATTGATTCGCTATGGAAATTCATAAGTAAGCATATACCGAATATGGCTTTTGAACTAATTGAAGTGTTGTACAATATTCCAGCTTCAAGAAGGTTGGAGTCTGAACTGGCAAATAACAACTATGATATTATTTACGAGCGTTACGCTTTTTATATGTTTGCAGGTGCACGTAAAGCTAAAAAATATGATATTCCTTTTGTACTAGAGGCAAATGAAGTAAGTGGCATTAAAGAACGTGCGCGTAAGCAATCATTTAAGAAATTGTGTGGTTTATTTGAGCGATATATATTTAAGCGATGTACTTCAATACATACTGTTTCATCGTATCTTAAGAATATGATTGTAAAACAGGGTGTTGCCGCAGATATAATTGAAGTTACCCCAAATGCTATCAACCCCGATGTCTTCGATGGTTGCAGACATGTGGATAATCTTGCAACAAAATATAATTTAACAGATAAAACAGTATTGGGATTTGCCGGCTGGTTTGATAACTGGGATAGACTTGATTTACTAGTTGATGTTTTTGCTAAATTAAAAGTGAATAACAAAAATTTAAAATTACTATTAATTGGCGATGGTGCTGTTTTAGACGAAGTACGTACAAAGATGGTAACACTAAATTTAGAAGATGATGTTATCCTGACAGGAGCAGTTCAGCGTAGTGAAATCAGAAAATATTTATCATTGCTGGATATAGCCGTAATCACTCATTCAAATGAGTTTGGCTCACCCGTTGTTATGTTTGAATTTATGGGGTTAGGTATACCTATTGTTGCCCCCAAATTATTGCCAATTACAGATGTATTGACACATGATAAAGATGCCTTGCTGTTTGATATTCTTGATATGAATGATTTAGAAATAAAATTAAACAGTATGATAAATCATATGGCTATGCGAAAGCGATTATCAACTGCTGCATACACTAAATTGGTATCAGAGCATACATGGAGCAGAAATGCAGAAAATATTATACACACCTCCGGTGTTTTTAACTAAATAAATGAAAGAATTTATAAAGAAAGTTATATATTTGGTTTTACCTTTTTTGATTATACGTAAGGGTAAAAAGTCTGGTATTTATATCACCTTTGATGATGGCCCACATCCGTATAATACTTTGAAGATCATAAAAACATTAAGAAACAATAATGCTAAAGCTACATTTTTTATGGTCGGTAGTGATATGGAAAAATATCCGGATGTTGTAAAGGCTGTGTTGGAAGAAGGGCATGCTATAGGTTACCATTCTTATAAACATCATAGCTTAAAACAAATTGGCTTTAAACAGATAAAGGATGATTTTAATAAATCGAGGAAACTTGAGAAAAAATTCAATTTTAAATTTGAGCTTTATCGACCTCCTTACGGAGATTTGACTATTCTCGGACTATTATTACTTTATTTATATAATTTTAAAGTTGTAATGTGGTCTGTAGATAGCATGGACTCTTTTGAAAGTAAGGCTAATGTAATCAATAATGTTAGTTATAATAATGTCGTTGCGGGAGATATTTTATTATTTCACGATGATTATGATTTAACGGTTGAGGCTCTTCCACAAATTCTAAATAATTATTCAAAATACGGCTTAAAATGTCAACTATTAAGATAGTTATATTGCCGAGATAAATACATTTGTATATTTTTTTGCTGCATTTTCCCATGAAAGATTTTTAACGGATTTGTTAATAATCTCTTCATTCCAGTTTGTTCTTAGTGCCGTGCTCAATGCATTAGTTAGACCGGTGACATCTTCAGGTGTAAATAAAATCCCCGACTCATTTGTTACAATATCCGGGATTGCACCAACATTGCTGGCAATAACAGGTCTGCCACATCCTAACGATTCTAAAATTACGTTGGGACAACCTTCTCGAAGACTAGGTAAGCAAAAATAATCCGTAGCACCCATCCATGTGCCTACTAAATCATGAACAATTTTTCCAATAAAGTGGATGTTTTTAAGTGTGCCTAGTTTATTGGCCAGTAATTCTAGCTCACTACGTAATGGTCCGTCACCAACAAGATAAACATGCAATGTTTGATTTGTCTTAATTAGTTTAGAAGCTGCTTTTATTAATGTTGAAACATTTTTCTCTTCACTTAAACGACCTACATATAAAATAACAGACTGTTCTTTTGGAATATTCAGGTTTTTTCTACATTCATCTTTGTTCAGTATCTTGAATTTATCAATATCAATACCATTTGGTATAACGGTGATCTTATTATTTTCTATGTTATTTTTTATTAACTCTTCTTTTAATCCATTAGATACAACAGTTATTGCTCTGGAATGATGTAACATATCAAGTATTTTATTACCTTTTACCGGTTGGTAAATATCAAGGTTTACATCACATCCTAACCCTGTTGGTATATGAGGTATTTGAAGTTTCTTTGTGATTTTTCCAGCTGCAACACTGTCTGGGTAGAGCCACTGTGAATTTACTGCATCAAAGTGAATGTTCTTATGTAGCTTTCTAACATATCTTATAATACCTGCCATCATTAATTTATCATGGATATTTTCTGATATTTTAGGTAGCAAAATATATTTTGGCGAATGTACTTCTACACCATCTATTATGTATTTTAATGGAACATTTGAAAATGTTGACCATTTGTTAAATACCTTTATATTGTTTAAAAAATTTATTTTCGGGAACCATGGAAGAGGGCAGACTACAGTAACATTGGCATGTTTTTGTAGTCTTTTAACCAGTTGTAGTGTGAATATGCCTCTTTCATGGTCAGCTGGAGTAGGGAATAAGTTTGTAATAATTAATAAATTCATTATATTTTAATCAATATATTTACGGTGCCATAATTCAAGATTTAATAATGAAAAAATTCGCCTGCTTAAATCCTGACTTCCATTTTTGTGTTTTTTAAGGATTGACTCAATATACTCTGGTTTAAAATAGCCTCGTGCAAGGGTTTTTGAATCTAATAAAATTTCACATGTTTTCTCATAAAGCTCGCCTCTGAACCATGCTGCGATTGGTACAGGAAATCCTTTTTTCTTTCTATAGATTATTTCATCTGGCAAATACTTTTCAGCAAATTTTTTTAACAGGTACTTTCCTTGTTTACCGTTAAGTTTGTAATTGTCAGGAAGGGCTGTACAATATTCCACAAGTTTATGATCAAGAAGAGGGACTCTTAACTCAAGAGAGGCTGCCATTGTCATTTTATCTGCTTTAACAAGTAAATCATCGGGTAACCAGCTTTTAATATCCGAGTAGGTCATTTTACGTAAGTTTGTACCGTTACTCATTTTTTGAAATAAGTTATTATAATGTTCTATCGTTTTTGTATTTCGATTAAGGTAGTTTTCAGATGAATACATCTTTTCTTTTATTCCGGATGTAACATCATTAGAAATGCTTTGATAACGAATATCAAGAGGTAAATTTACCCAGTCCCAGTATTTCATTATTTTTTCATTGTCTATGTTTGAAGCTATTTTGTTTTTAATATACTGTGGTAAAAATTTAACTACATTATGAGTTGCGTTTATTTTTGGTGAAAGCTGGTGTAAAGGGTAACCGGCGAGTATTTCATCTCCGCCTTCACCCGAAAGTATTACTGTAACATGTTCTTTGGCGAGCTTGGATAGCTGATATAATGCAACGGCTGCGCTTTCAACTATTGGTTCTTCCGTGTGCTCTAATAATAAATCTAGTGAGTTAAAAAAATCTAATGGCTCAAGTATAAACTCGTGATGTTCTGTTTTAAATTTGTTAGCTACTATTTTTGCATAGCCAAGCTCATTGGCATCAGGCTCATCTTTATAACCAACGGAAAATGTCTTAACTTGATTGCTGCTCACTTTATTCATTAAGGCAACGATAACGCTTGAATCTAATCCTCCGCTTAAAAATGCACCAAGTGGAACATCACTTCTTAATCGGAGCTCAATACTTTCCATTGCAATATTTTCAAACTCTTTTAGTGCATCTGGAAAACTAATCTTGGATTCAGGTGTGTTTTTTAAATCCCAGTATTCATTAATTGTTACTGTTTCATTTTCAAGTGACAATATGTGGCCTGGTTTTAATTTTTTAATATCCTGGAAGAGGGTCTCTTCTCCGGGCACATAACCGACTGACATATAAAAGTCTAGCGCGGATGAGTTGACATCAGGTTTGTTTTTTAATGTACTTAATATCGGTTTAATTTCAGAAGAAAAAATGAAGCTGTTCTTATCCTGATAATAATAAATGGGTTTAATGCCAAGTCGATCCCGAATTAAATATAATTTATTAATTCGATTGTCATATAGTGCTATCCCAAACATCCCTCTAAAATGTTCGACACATTTTTCACCATATTCCAGATAGGCATGAATAATAACTTCGGTATCGGATTTTGTATTAAATATGTAACCTTTTTTCATTAAGTTTGAACGTATTTCTTTAAAGTTATAAATCTCACCATTAAATACAACAACAATGTTTTTATTATTGTCATACATAGGCTGGACACCACCTTCCAGGTCAATAATTTTTAACCGTCTGTGGCCTAATCCAAGGTTTTTATCTATATGGATACCGGATGCATCGGGGCCCCGATGTATCATGCAGTCGTTCATTGTGACAATTTTATCTTTGTCTACAGTATCTTCTGTATCAAGGTTTAATATTCCGCAAATTCCACACATTTCATACTTTTAACCAGTTTATTGGAATACCTCTATACTCTGTTTGGAGTGTTAAAGTATTTTACTAGCTAAATTTCCCTTAAAATAATCATCAATCTCTTATTATACTTACATTTTGAGGTGTTGGCATAATATTTGAGCCTATATACTCATAAGCTCCTATATCAACTGCATTACCTAATGGTCTGTTTGTTCCATTAATATCTGTAGAAATATCTGCTGAAGCAATACCTATATCAATAGCGGGGCTTGTTTTGATTAAATTATAATCATATGGAGTTAATGTAGAAGGATTTACAAATATTTTACTTAGTATATTAGCAGTATTTACACCTGTAACAGTGATTGAATTTTGGTCATTTCCTGTGGATGATTGCCAGTCCGAAAGTCCAGAGTAATTTTCGATGGCTGATCCAGGTGATGTAGTATGAATGATTAAATTATAATCACTATCAATCCCGGACATACTTGCATTATCAAGTGCTAATGCAACACCAGTACCTTGCTGAATTATAATATTATTCCTGACATAGCCGTTGATACTAGCATTTCTAAATTTAAGTGCATGGTAGGCTGAATTAGCCATGATGATCGTGTTGTTTAATATCTTATTATTACTCGAGGGGAGTGTGCCATCAGCCTTAAAACTTGTTATTCCCTGACTAAAATTATTGAATAGCAGGTTGTTTCTGATAATAGAGTTATTTACCCCATCCATATTGATTGCGGAACTACTAGCACCAGAAGAATTACTGTATATAATATTATTTTCAATTAAAGCATTGCTAATTGTTCCATCGCCAGGACTTGCTCCATCCCCATTTATATGAAGTCCAGCCTGATTGTTATTATGAATAATATTACCTCTGACAATAGGACGGTCAGCACTATTGGCCACATAAATTCCATGCTGGTTAACTGTATTACTAACCTCATTAAATTCTATTAGTACATCATCGGCATATGATGTGGTAATACCAACCCAGCCGGCACCAGTAACCTTATTATTTCTTATTGTTACACCTTGTCTATATGTACTTGGATCACCGGATAAACGGATCCCTCGCTCTCCAGAGCTTACGGCAGGGTTTCCTGTACAATTTATATCAAAACCATCTACAGTGACATAATCGGAAGTGATATGTATACCGGCATATCTTCCATTAAAAAGTTCGTTACCATTAATTTTAGCGCCTAATTTATTCTGGGATTTAACGGTTATTTTATTGGTAGAAGTTCCGCTAGTAGCTATATGAAAAGGTTGATATGTACCATCTCTGACAATAATCGTATCTCCAGCGATTGCGGTATTGGCCGCAAACTGGATAGTTTTCCAGGGGGTTGAGTTTGATCCGTTATTATTGTTGTTGCCATTTGTGGCAACATAATAGGTCGCTGCCGATAATATTGTGGCATGAGAAACCAATATAAATGTAAAAAAAAATTTAATCATTAGATTACCTGTTCTAACATAAAAAATTATTTAGAATAAATAGCCTTAGGTGTATCAAAACCAAGATAAGACCAAATATACTCTGTTAAAGATTTAGATGATGCACATAGACCTCGTGTCGTATTTTCACATAAATCATTTTTTATCCGTCTTTCTAGCGGCCATGGCCATAAAGAAATATCCGTGGTGGTATTAAAACCAGCATCATTATAAAGACTTCTATTTTTACCGGTTTGTTTAGATATATTTGCCCCGATTTTTAATGTATCCAATTTGCTGTTTTTATCGATTACGGGAAGATGTTTTAATCCATGAGTAATCGGGTTTATGAATAATGCATGTTTTCCGCAAGGACTATATTCTTTAGGGTAACAGTTAAGTTTATTTAATATTGCACGGCCGGCATTAATTCTTATTGCTCTATTTTTATTTTTATAAATAATACTATTAGATAGATCTAATCTATTTTTGTCTCCGCCCCATATTGCAACCCCTGTACCAATAATTTTACCTAAGGTTAAATTCTTTGCAGTAACTGATTTGTTGTTTCCATTTAATGCTATGCCACCACCGGACGACCAGGCAACACTATTTTCAATTATAGTATTTTTCATTATTCCTCCTGCATCATATGAAAAAGCATTGCCGACGGGAGTATTTAAAGCAATGCTTCCGACGATACGAGTATTTTTGTAAGCAAGCTGACTAGATTCATTTTTAACATTATAAAAAGCACTTTCCCAGTATTGGTATTTTAAATCACTATCGAGAACGATACTATTTTGTATTTCGATATTTGATGAGTTGTATATGGTGATCCCTGCTTCAGGATCATAACCGCTTCCTTTCCAGCCACCATCATGTCTTGCTATAACTCTTCGAAAAACAACAGAATCTGAGTTGTAAATTAAAAAATTATAGCGTCCGCCTTTTCCATAAGCCCAGCTATCTTCAATTAATATATGATGTGCCCCGGGTGTCTGATCATTAGATCCTATACCAACATTCACAGTATTATCTTTTAGTGGACCACCTTTAAATGCACATCTTAAAAATTTGATATGGTGTCCCGTAATCGCTTTTGTATGCCGGCTATCCCATTTTAAACCTTCAAGCTGGATATATTCAGTTGAAAAGGGGAGGTAAAATGCGCCTGTCAGTATTACCGTACCATCTTTCTCTGCTTTAATAATATTGTATGAATTAGCTTCACCATTTTGCACTGATAAAATATCTTCAGAATAAATGCCGGGACGTATGATTAAAACATCACCGCCATCAGATGACATGAGATTTATTCCATCATTAATAGTATTAACGGGGCTTGTTGACGAACCATCTGGCCAGCTTTCTGTTGATTTTGCATCGACATAATAGCTTTTTGAGTAAACAACAAGTGGTAAACTGATTAATATCGTTGTTATTAAGTATTTATAGAAGCTCATAAAGTTATTTCACCATAATATTTCATAAAAAATGGGGTGACTCGAGTATATAACTATATATAAGCTTCATGCTATAAAATATTTATCAATTATATTCCTCTATTTCATATAGTAGAGAATTTTTTGAGCTGTATAATAATGACAGATATCGAATTTATGAGTTGTATTCTTAATTTTTAATGACCTGTATTCCTGTTGGTGTTGGCATTGGCACTATATTAATGTTTGAGGGCGTTGCGGTACCAAGTGCACTCCATATGTAATTAGTAATATTACTATTGCAGAAGCCTGTATTTCTCACTGCACATAGATCTGCTGCAATTCTATTTTGATTCGGCCACGGCCATAATGCACTCTGTGAAACATTAAAACCCGATTCGCCATAAAGTGTTCCACTAACCCCTGTTTTATTGACGATTTGGGCGCCAATTTGGTTACCGCCAGTACCTGCGGTTGATAAATATGAAGTAGTTTCTATTCGGGCAAGATAAGTTAATCCTGCTGAAGAAGGGTCGATGTTTGCAATTGAGCAGGAACCAGTGCCAGAAGTTGAGTAACATAATACACCGCCAACTACATCTGAGCCCGGAACCCCTCTTAATGATTCACCGCTATTATTATATATAATGGTGTTAGATATCGTAAACTTATCACTTGCATCATATTTTGCAATGCCATCAGCGTTACCAGTAATAGTTACATTCTTGATAGTCACATTTTTAGAGCTTCCGTTAGCAATAATTCCGTTACCGCTGTTCATAATTGCGCTATTTTCTAATACGGCATTGTTTATAGAATTAGGTGCATCCCATGACATACCTGAGCCAGAGGAGTTATTTATTGCGATACTTCCTACGATACGTACATTTTCATGCTGTGTACCACCTGCATTATTACTAACGTTGTAAAAAGAATTAAATCCCTGACAGTCTCCTGCAGTAGAAACACCGTCAAGTACAATAACATTTTGTAATTCAATAAATCGTGAGTTATATATCGTGATTGCAGATTCCGGATTACTACCATCACATGCCCAGCCACCATCATGGCGAATAACCGCACGTCGAACTACAATATTTTGTGAATTATAAATTAATATATTGTATCGACCACCTAATCCGTATGACCAGATATCTTCTAATAAAATATTATATGTTTTACCAGCTGTATTATCACCAATTGAAAATGTCATTTGGTTACCTGTTGCGGCACCACCTTCGAAAGCTGTTTTAAATATTTTAATATCATGCCCAACAAGTCCTTTCCCGCTGGTGCTCTTGAATTTTAGCCCGTGTATTTCATAATGATGGGGGGGAGTTCCTGCTCCGTCGCCAATTGCGAATGGGGCTGTGATAGTCACATGTGAAGTACTGTCATCAATATTACGTGCTTTAATTACGGTATAGTTTGCTGAGGTACCCGAAGGAATTAATTCATCAATAGTATTATTGACTCCAGAATACGTTCCATTCTCGACTTCTAGCGTGTCACCACCTAACATTTGTGAAAAAGCATAACGAAATGATAGACATGGGTTTGATATACTAGTGCAAGTTCCGTTATCTGAACCTGTTGTTGCTATATAGTGTGTATCTGCTAATACTATTTTACTAGTTAATACTAAAGTTAATAAAAACCAATAGGTTGTCTTCATCGTATCTATTCCTTCAATCAATAGTTATTGTGCCTGCTTGAGACAAATTGGATTCACTTTTAGTATTACCTACTGAGGAAATAGCCACCTGAACCTTATCACAGGGATTGAACCCCATATTTGTTGGATTTAAAGTCCAAGAGGTTACATTACCAAGATTAACCGAGGTTGAATTTACCTTGGTTAGAGGAGTCGTTGTACCGTAATAAACTTTATAGCCAGCAAGATCACTATCATTAACCGGACTCCATGAAACAGAATACGTGGCGATGGGGGTCGTGCCACAAGTGGTAAATGCCCAACTAAATACCTGAGCATTACCTGGTAAAATAGAGGTCCCATTTGCATCATTTATACCGGTAAGTGTAACAGTGTATGTCATATTGCTTGCTAGTGTATTATTCGGCGTAAAGGTAGCTTGTTTATTGTTATTTGAAGTTGTTATAACTCCTGTTATTCCATTACTGACGATAAATGTATTAGTGTTTATTGTGGTTGAGTCAAATTCTTTGTTAAAATTCACTGTTATTTGATTAAGACTTACAGGTATTTTTGATGCGTTACTTGCAGGAGAGAGAGTTATAGTTGCGCCGGTTGGTGTCGTCGTTGTAGAGCTGCCGCCACTTCCACCACCACATGCGGTTAATATTGATAAAGTGACCAATATCAATAATGTTTTAACAGTTTGTAACTTTTTAACTAGAACTTTCATTTACTAATCCTTAACGCATTACACTTCTTAAAAAATAAAATTACTATAATTAACTTATAGTTCTTAAATGTATTTTTAACTGTGCATAGATCAAGTTTGTAAAAGATGTGTGTTAGCACGTTTTATATTTGTGAACGAACTCTCAGTTTTTTGGATAAATACAGTTTTCATGATTGACGAACGTAATCGCATTAACACTTATTATTATTGTGTTAAAGTATATGTATCTAACAGGTGGTAAGTGAAATGAAAACGATATATTTATTTATCTTTGTTTTAATTGTTCTGCTTTTTGTGGGCGGGCCAGGTTATGAAAGCCATAGAATAGTAACGAATATTTGGGATTATGGGCACGTCGTTTTATTTTTTGGTTTAACTAGCATATTTTTGTCATTCAAACCATTAAATAACTTTAAAGAAATTTACATATTTTTAACAATTTTAAGTTTAAGTCTTTTTTTGGGCTTACTCATTGAAATTATACAGTTATTGGTTGAGCGTAGTTTTGATCTTTTTGATGTATTAAATGATGTTTATGGTGCAATGATAGGGTATTTAATCAGTAGATACAGAACTTTGATATTATCTGTATTTCAAAAACGAATTATTATCCTTTTAACCGTGTTTCTTGTTGTACTGAGCTTATCTTCTCTCATTAAAGTCATATTTGATGAATATTATATGAGGCTAGAATTTCCTGTGCTCGCTGATTTCGAGTCACCATTTGAACTTACCCGCTGGGACACTCATTTAACAAGCCTTAAAAAAAGTAAAATACATGTCAAAAATCATCAATATTCAATACGCGCAATATTTTATCCTGGTGAGTTTTCAGATATTACTCTACAACATTTTGTCAGGGACTGGAGTAACTATAAAGAAATTGTGTTTAGTTTGTACGTAGAGAAACAAAGAACAATTGAATTAAAAATATATGATGAAGCACACATCAAAAATGATTATCGATATAATGACCGCTTTAATAAGGTAATCGTACTTCAATCAGGATGGAATGATATCAGCTTACCACTATCCGAGATTATTAATGCACCTGAAAATAGAAAAATGAATATAACCAATATTAAAAGTTTTAGTCTATTTCTAACTGGAGTTACCAAACCGGTTTATCTTTTTATGGATGGTTTGATGTTGAAATAAAATTATGATGTTTTAATGGGTAATGTATAAGACCTTTTTCCAGTAGCAGCATAATAGGCATTAGCAATTGCCGGTCCAATTGAAGGAACACCAGGTTCACCAATACCTTCAGGTGATTTATCACTATCTGCAATGATGGTTTCTATAACAGGCATTTCACTGAATTTAAGGATAGGAAAATCATGATAGTTGCTTTGAACAGGACTACCATTATTAAAAGTTATTTTCCCTTTAAGTGCCGCACTTAATCCAAACACAATTGCACCTTCCATCTGCGCTTTGATCGTATCCGGATTAACTGCAATTCCTGCATCAATTGCTGCTGTTACTTTATGAACCTTAATTGAACCATCAGCTTTAAGTGAAATTTCTGCTACTTGAGCTACATAAGAACCAAATCCTTTGTGCATAGCGAGGCCTTGGTAGTGACCATTTGGTAATTTTCCACCCCAGTTAGCTTTTGATGTAACTAATTTAAGTACATTGATAAATTGAGGATCGTCAATCAGTTTTAACCGGTATTCAAGAGGATCAATTTTAGATTTAGCGGCCAGTTCATCGATAAAAGATTCCACAACAAAGGCATTATAATAATGATTGACAGAACGCCAGGGACCAACCTTAATTGGTAATGAGATTCTTTTACCCTGTAATCTAATGTTAGGGATATTGTAAGGCAGAAAAGCACCGCCGAAGCGTTGTTTTTGTCCTGTGGCTTTATGCCACCAGGCAATGGGGAAACCATCTTTATTTAATGCCGCTGACAATGAATGCAGTGTAGCAGGGTGATAGTAATCATTTTTAATATCCTGTTCACGTTCCCAAATAAGCCTTACGGGTTTTTGTATTAATTTTGAAATCTGAACTGCTTCAGAAACAAAGTCAGTTTGGAGTTTCCGACCAAAGCTTCCTCCAATTAGAGTATTGTGTAATGTGATACTGTTATCGTCTGACTTGAGGATTTTATATTTTATTTTTGAAAAAAATGATTGAGTTCTTGATCTTGCCTCGTCTTTGGCTCGGGTAGGTGTTTGTGTAGGAGCCCATACTTCACATTTATCTCCATTTACAAAAGCGGTACAATTGATAGCTTCCATACTTGCATGTGCCTGATAGGGTAAAAAATATTCAGAATGATGCGTATTTTCTGAATTAGCTATAACCTTATCCGCGTTACCAAGATCCTGCTCTATGTTATGTTCCTTGGTATTTGTTAATGTTTTAGTTAATAAATTTTTAATGTAAGCAGAATTGATTTTATTATTTTTCTTATCACCCCATACTATATCGAGTAACTGAGCCCCTTTTTTAGCAGACCAGAAATCTTTAGCAATAACTGCAATGCCTTCATCTATCTGTAAAACATGAGTGACACCCTGAATTTTTTTTGCTCTACTTGCATCAAATGAAATAATAGAACTGTTTATAACTGGGGGATGTACTACCGTGGCTATAAGTGCATTCTCAATTAATATATCATTTCCAAATTTAGCTTTACCATTTACTTTTATCGGTGAGTCCAGTCTTGGTATTGGTTTACCGATATATTTAAAATCTTTTTTTGCTTTAAGAATGACTTCTTCCGGCAAAGGAATGGATGCTGCTATTTCAATTAATTCGCCATAAGATAGTATTTGATTGTTTAATAAGTTTATTACTGTACCTTCATTGGTTTTGCATTGCTCTTCTTTTATTTTCCACTTTTTTGCTGCAGCCTGAATCAATATTTTACGAGTTGCCGCACCGGCCATGCGTAAACGAGTCCAGTTTTTCCTTAAGCTAGTACTACCTCCTGTTGCCTGATCCCCATATTTTTGATCCGCATCAGCTAAAATGGCTCGAATATCTTCCCATTTTGTATCAAGCTCTTCAGCTACCATCATAGAAAGAGTTGTAAGAACACCTTGTCCCATTTCTGACTCTGCTACCGTTACGGTTACAATATTATTTTTATTAATTTCAAGCCAGACAGAGGGAGAAAATTCGCCGTTTTTCAGGCTTGATGATTTTGCACTTATATTTTGTGCTGGTAAACTTATTGCTAGTGTTAGACTTGCTCCCGCACTTATTTTTAAAAATTCACGCCTTGATATTTTATAACTCATAATGCATCTCCCTTCATACTTATTAGCGTTTGGGCTTTTTTAATTGCATTATTAATTCTTTGATATGTCCCGCAACGACATAAAACCTTATCCATGGCCTGTTCAATCTGGGATGGGGTGGCACTTGGGTTTTTATATAGTAAGGCTGCCGCAGCCATAATTTGTCCTGATTGGCAGTATCCACATTGTGGAACACTTTCCTCAAGCCAGGCTTTCTGAACGGGGTGACTGTTATCGGACGACAAGCCTTCGATGGTTGTTACATTAACACCTTCAAGAGATGAAAAAGGAATGAGACAGGACTGAATGGCTTCACCATTGAGGTGCACAGTACATACGCCACATTGGCCTATTCCACAGCCGTATTTAGTGCCAAGTAACTTTAAATGATCTCTCAGTACCCATAAAAGGGGAATGTCGTTTGGTAAATCTAATGTAACTTCTTTACCATTAACCTGAAATGATTTTTTTGGCATCGAAGACGTTCCTTTTATTGATTAAGAATATTATTTATAATCGTCCATCTACTTTTGAGCTATCGAGAAGATATTTAATATCATAAAGGACATGATTATCATTGCCTAGCTGGTGTATTTTGTCTGCGCCCATTTCTTTAAATTCATCATGCGCTACAGCAACAAGAATACAGTCATAAGTATTATCGTCAGGAGAATCTAGTAACTCTAAATCATACTCGGTCATTGCTTCATCTTTATCAACCCAGGGGTCATAGATGTCAACATTTGCACCAAATTCTTGCAGTTCTTCGACAATATCCACAATTCGTGTGTTGCGTAAGTCAGGGCAGTTTTCTTTAAATGCTAAACCTAAAATAAGTACTTTAGCATCGCTGATATGAATGCGTTTTTTAAGCATCAACTTTAATGCCTGCGCTACAACATATTCACCCATACCATCATTGAGTCTTCGACTTGCTTGAATAATTTCCGGGTTATAACCAAGTTCCTGCGCTTTGTGTGTGAGGTAATAAGGATCTATACCAATACAGTGACCACCGACTAAGCCGGGGCGAAAGGGCAGGAAATTCCACTTAGTACCGGAAGCTTTTAAAACTTCTTCTGTATCAATGCCTAAACGGCTAAAGATCATTGCAAACTCGTTAATTAATGCAATATTGACATCTCGTTGAACATTTTCGATAACTTTAGAGGCTTCAGCAACCTTGATGGAGCTTGCTTTATGTGTACCTGCTGTAATAATTGATTTATACAAGTCATCAACAAATTCTGCTATTTCAGGAGTGGAGCCTGAAGTGACTTTTAATATTGTTGTGACTCTATGCTCCTTGTCGCCGGGATTAATGCGTTCAGGGCTGTAACCGGCATAAAAATCCTGATTGAATTTTAATCCTGATTCTTTCTCTATAACCGGAATACAAACTTCTTCGGTTGCACCTGGATAGACGGTTGATTCATAAATAATTATGCTGTTTTTAGAAATGATCTTACCGAGCATTTCACTAGCTTTTATTAAAGGAGTTAAATCAGGGTTTTTATTTTTATCGATGGGAGTAGGGACTGTAATTATAAAAACATTACAGTCTTTTAACTTATCTATGTCAGTAGTAAACGATAAATGTATCGCTTCTTTTAATTCTTCCGCTGAAGTTTCTAAGGTGTTATCTGTACCGGACTCTAATTCTTTAATTCGGGCTTTATTGATATCAAAACCGAGAACTTTATTTTTTTTTCCAAATTCTACCGCTAACGGCAAACCTACATAACCTAAACCGATTATTGCGAGACGAGCTTCTTGTAACGTCATTTCATCGTATCCTTACATACAGCGTCTAATACTATACCTGTATAAATCAGGTATAGCATAGATATTAATTATTCATTTGATTTTGTAAAAACTTGTTGTAAATCTGCCTTGTCGGTGTCAGTTTGTGATGCCGACTTTGGGCTTTCTTTTACGGCACTGGTACTACTTGTAGTGTCTTTAACAGGCTTTGGAGTTTCAGCAACTGTTTCCTTAGCCGGTTTAACCTGATTAGATGTATCTGCCTGTACCTTTTCAGGCTTACCTGTTTCAACCTGTTGTTTCTGAGGTTTAGGGGTTTCATGAAAAACAGGGGTATCTGATTTTTTTTCGACAGGTTTTGCCTGTTGAGAAACGGGGTTAGCTTTAGTCTGTTTAGTATTATCTTTGGACTCGGCTTTATTTGCCACATTTTCATCAGAAGCTGCGGTTGTATTCTTATTTTGCGTTGCGGCTGTAGCCTCTTGCTGAACTGTATTGCTGTTAGCGTTGTCATTTTGATTGCGACCTCCACGACGACGTCCACCGCGTTTGCCCCGACGATTTTGAGATTGACCCTGATTGCTGTCTTTAGCATTGTCTTTATTGTCTTTCGCCTCTGGTGCTTTTTTAGCATGCTGCTTTTGTTTGTTTTCGGCAGGCTTGTTTCGTTGCTGATTATTTGGACGACGATTTTGCTGAGTGTTACGGCGGTTTTGGTTGCGACCGTTATTATTGCGACGACGCTGACCTTTTTTAACGGGGGCTGTCTGCTTCGCAGTATCAGTACCAAAAATCAAACGCCACAACCGTACCAGAATATTGGGTTGGCTAGTTTTTACTGCTGGACGAGGTGTTGCAGGCACAACAGCTTTAACAACAGGTTCTTCTTTAACAACCTTGCGAGTTTCTGGTGTTACCATGTTGTCGAGAGATTTATCTGTCGAGGTATCAATTAAATTATAACTACTTAACTCTGAATCGTCAGACGTTTCATCATCACGCACGCGATGGACAGTATAATGAGGTGTATCCATATCTCGATTAGGAATGAGTAATATTTTAATCGCCTGACGTTTTTCGATATCGAATAACATTTCACGCTTTTCATTCAATAAGAAAGCTGCAACATCAACAGGTACTTGAGCAACGATACGCGCTGTTTTTTCTTTCATCGATTCTTCTTCAACAATACGAAGAATTGAAAGCGCACTTGATTCAACGCCACGAATAGTCCCCTGACCACTACAACGAGGGCAGACTAACTGGCTGGACTCTCCGAGAGATGAACGTAGTCTCTGACGAGACATTTCAAGTAAACCAAATCGTGAAATACGACCCACCTGAACCCGGGCACGATCCAGCTTCAATGCATCACGCATTCTATTTTCAACTTCACGTTGATTTTTAGCTGGGGACATGTCGATAAAGTCGATAACCACCAAACCACCTAAGTCACGCAGTCTTAATTGACGTGCAATTTCATCAGCTGCTTCAAGATTTGTATTTAAAGCAGTTTCTTCAATATCTCCGCCCTTTGTTGCTCGAGCCGAGTTAATATCAATCGAAATCATAGCTTCAGTATGATCAATAACTAATGAACCACCAGAGGGCAAACGGACTTCACGCTGAAAAGCAGATTCAATTTGGGTTTCAATTTGGTAGCGAGTGAACAAAGGAACCGGATCATCATAAAGTTTAACTTTATGTAAATTATTTGGCATGACTTGTTCCATGAACTGGCGCGCCTGCTCATAAATAGCCGGTTCATCAATAATCACTTCATTAATATCGTTACGGAAATAGTCACGAATCGTTCGCGTGATTAAACTGCTTTCCTGATAAATTAAAAAAGGAGCAGGGCGGTTTTTAGACGCAGTATCAATAGAACTCCAAAGGTTCATTAAATAATCCAAATCCCACTGTAACTCTTCAACACTTTTGCCAATACCGGCAGTACGAATAATTAAACCCATATCAGCAGGAATATCGAGCGCAGAGAGTGCATCACGTGCTTCACTACGGGCATCGCCTTCAATACGACGTGAAACACCACCGGCACGCGGGTTGTTAGGCATTAAAACAGAGTAGCGACCAGCAAGGCTAATAAACGTGGTAAGTGCCGCACCTTTATTTCCCCGTTCTTCCTTTGCTACCTGAATTACAATTTCCTGACCTTCACGAATGACTTCTTTAATATTGACACGTCCGGATACTTCAGCGCCTTCTTTAAAATAAATACGTGAGATTTCTTTGAGAGGCAAAAAGCCATGTCGCTCAGACCCGTAGTCGACAAATGCCGCTTCAAGACTGGGTTCAACCCGGGTGATTTTACCTTTGTAGATATTAGACTTCTTGGTTTCGCGAATCGCGGTTTCGATGTCTAGGTCATATAAACGTTGGCCATCAACCAACGCCACACGCAACTCTTCTGACTGAGTTGCATTAAATAGCATTCTCTTCATTGTTAAACCTTTACCTGGCGCTCAACCAGCGGGGAGTCGGCATAGCCGATCAGTTGGACTGTATGAAAACTAAAACCCGCTGCTAATAAAAACTTCAGCACTTAAAATATTCCCGAAGGAATCGCCAGATTATAATTTACTTTCAGTCTCCACCGGCCTGTTTCGATTCTGGCCGTGGGAGCGCTGTTAATTTTTTTATGTTACTCCAGCAGCATGTTTAGATATTTATAATGCATGCTGCGGAGCTCTTGCTTCTATCAACATCCGAAAACTCGTATGTTGCTAAACTCTAATTGAGTGTTTATTAAATCTGCTGTTTTTACGACCTTAAAATACAGGTAGATGAGGTGCAGACCGGAAAAATTTTATGTGTAATTCCAAACACTTGTGAACAATATACCAGTGTTAGCATGAAGCATCAATGTTTGATTCACCAGCTGTTAATACTGTTACAATGCGCAAATGTCATTAAATGAACAATTTCAGTCCCCAAAAGTCCGATTTGTCGAGATAAGTGCCGATTATGCCGGTCAACGTGTCGATAATTACCTAATGCGCGAATTAAACGGGGTTCCAAAGAGCCTGGTTTATCGAGTATTGAGAAAAGGTGAGGTAAGAGTCAACAAAGGGCGAATTAAGCCCGAGTATCGGCTAAAAGAAGGGGATATGCTGCGTATTCCACCAGTTCGGCAGACTGAGAAAAAAGAACCGGGTAAAGCCTCTGACCATGTATTAAAGCAGATTGAATCGAGTATTTTATATGAGGATAAGCGAATTATCGTCATCAACAAACCCTCTGGGCTGGCGGTTCATGGTGGTAGCGGGCTGAGTTATGGACTTATTGAAGCACTGCGTGAACTTCGCCCAAACGATAAACAGCTCGAACTGGTTCACCGTTTAGACAGAGACACCTCCGGTTGTCTGATCATTGCCAAAAAACGCAGCGCACTGAGAAGATTACATGAGCAGCTGCGTGAAGGCACGATGGATAAGCGATATTTAACCTTATTAAAAGGAGCATGGAAGGGCAGAAGTCGCTGGGTTGATGCCCCCTTGATAAAAAATGTCATTAAATCCGGTGAACGTCTTGTTTTCGTTGATACTGAGCGTAACAAGGGGGGCAAAGAAGCTCGTACTCAATTTATTCCCTATTTAGTTGGAGAAGAAGCGAGCCTAATGAGTGTAAAACTGGATACGGGGCGTACACATCAAATCCGGGTACATGCCCAACATTTGGGATATCCGATTGCTGGTGATGATAAATACGGTGATAATGAGTTTAACCACTATTTAAAAAGCAAAGGCTTAAAGCGCTTATTTTTACATGCCTTTTCACTGACATTTCATTTACCGGATACTGAAACCGGAGAAAATATTGCCATTTCAGTTGAAGCGCCACTCGATGATACGCTGGTAAAAGTATTAAATAATTTGAATATTCACTATGAAGTCTAATTTATGATGTCTAAAGTTCTAAATCACGAAGCTAAACTCATTGTTTTTGATTGGGATGGCACTTTGATGGATTCCGCTGCCCATATCGTCGCCTGTTTACAAAATGCAATTACCGAACTAAATTTAGAGCCACGAACAGATGACGAGCTAAAAAACATTATTGGCCTAGGTTTACGAGAGGCTTTTTATGCCTTGTATCCTCAGGCTGACGATGAAGAACTTACATCATTAACACTTCGTTATCGTGAACATTTTTTTGACCAAACAGCCACTCCCTGTGAATTATTTCCCGGGGCACGTGAACTGGTTGAAGAATTGGCCGAAAAAGATTATTTTTTAGCCATAGCAACAGGCAAAGGGCGCAATGGACTGGATAAAGTTTTAACTGAAACAGGGATGGGGCAGTTTTTTCCTTTTACACGTTGCGCAGATGAAACACATTCTAAACCTCACCCACAAATGATATTAGACATTATTGATTACTACGGCGTGAACCCGGAAGAAACAATTATGGTTGGTGACACAGAATATGATTTGCTGATGGCAAACAATGCAGAGGCACATTCAGTTGCCGTATCATATGGCGTACACGATAAACAACGATTGCTTAATTGCAACCCTTTAACTTGTTTAGATAATGTTAACGATTTACATGAGTGGCTGGTAAATTAATTACCCACCAGGCTAATATGAAACTACAGTTTGAATTCAAAAATGAATTCTTTAAATTAAATACACAGGATGAATATCATCATGACAGATGAAACAAACAAGAAAGAGGAATGGCAATCAGAAGTTTTAAGTAAACTTGCTTTTGCCGCTGTAGATGAACAACGTCGTGCACGTAAATGGAGTATTTTCTTTAAATCACTTTTCTTCGTTTATTTACTCGTTGTGTTTATTATGGCCTATTCATCATCAGATACGACTGCTGCGCTTGGAAAAGCATCTGAGCATACTGCATTAGTAGAAGTGCAGGGAGTCATTGCTGCCGGTGCAGAAGCTAGTGCTGATAATATTATTAAAGGGTTACGTGACGCATTTAAAGAACCTAAAGCAAAAGCCGTTATTCTTCGAATTAACAGTCCAGGGGGGAGTCCTGTTCAGGCGGGTTATGTTTACGATGAAATAAAAAGACTACGGAAAAAGTATAAAGATAAAAAAGTTTATGCGGTTATTTCTGATATGTGTGCCTCCGGTGGTTATTATATTGCCGTTGCCGCTGATGAGATTTATGCAGACAAAGCCAGTATTGTTGGCTCTATAGGTGTATTGATGAACGGTTTTGGTTTTACCAAAGTCATGAAAAAAATTGGCGTAGAGCGTCGTTTGTATACAGCAGGAGCAAGCAAAGGTTTTCTTGATCCTTTTTCAAAGGTAAAAAAATCAGATCGGGAACATATTCAAAATTTATTAGGTACTATTCATAAACAATTTATAGATACAGTAAAAGAAGGGCGGGGAAAACGTCTTGCTGATAACGATAAATTATTTACAGGTCTTGTATGGACAGGCGAAGAAAGTGTTGAACTAGGTTTAACTGACGGTTTAGGAAGCAGTAGTTTTGTTGCGCGAGAAATTATCGAAGCAGAAAAAATTATTGACTATACTCCACGGCCTAATTATTTAGATCGTTTTGCTGATCGTCTAGGGGTCGCAATGGCCGGGATTTTTGAACGTGGTTTCAACTTACAATAAGTTATAGGTTAACTCGTTCAATGAGAATGTTATGTAGCTTGGTCATTAGAGGGCCAAGCTGTATCTAGTCTTTTAAAATAAATCAATATCTCCGACTGTATCATCAGCTGTGCTTTCAAAGCGTTGTTTTTCCTCAACAAGTTTACCTAATAATTCTAATAGCTGTGTGCTAGATTTTTCCGCATATTGCATATTGACCAGTAATTGTTCTTGAACTTCAGTGCTTTTCCTCCATTCACCTCTAAGCATGTTAGACATAACTGTAACATAAAGATGGACAGCCCTATGTGGCTCAGTGATTGCATTGAAGCTAGGCAAATGACTATAAGCTGCACCCCCATCTTCACTAATTAGCCAATGACCAAAGCGGCACTGTGTTTCATCAATTTGTATTGAACGCGCTTCTTCAGAATCTGCCCCCATTTCTATAGCGCGATATGCGCGTTGCATATATAAAATATGATCAATTTTAGATAGTGTAAGAGCACTAATCATTCGTGAATGTGCAATAGATTCAGAAGTACGTTGAGCAACATCAGAAAACTCACTAAAGTTTTGGTCAAACTCAGTAACAAGCTGGTGTGAAATACTACTGAACTTTTCTATTTGAGCGGATTCTTTTAAAATATTATTACTAGAATCAACAACTCGCCCAATGATGTTTGATATTTTTGCCGTTGCTTCCTTAGTGTTATCTGCAAGAGAACGAATTTCATCGGCAACAACAGCAAATCCACGTCCATGTTCACCGGCGCGAGCTGCTTCAATTGCTGCATTTAAAGCAAGAAGATTGGTTTGATCGGCAATGCCTGCTATAAAAGTTATAATATCTGATATCTCGGTACTACTTTTATCAAGCTCAATCGAAGAGTTTTTTAATTGTGAAACTCGATCAACAATTTGCCCTGTATTTTCCATTACTTTTGAAACTGAAAGTTTACTCGCCAAAGCGCTATTAGCCGCGTTTTTAGTCTCTTCTTCAACAGTGGTTAGTTCATTATTTACAACATTAATATCATTTTGGCTAGTAATAAGCTTACTAAGCAGGTTGTCGGTTTTTAATTTACTTAATGTTGAGAATAAAATGTGTACCTTTTTTTCTCTGTCACGAAGCTTCATAATTTGAAAAGAGTAGCTTATGTTATGTAACGTACTTGCAAATGAACCATTTAAACCGGTGATTAAAGGTTTTCGGTAATAAATATGTTGTTGGGCAAGTTTAAAACAAGTATTTACTTCTCGCATAAATGTTTCTATTTGATCTGCTACCGTGTTTAGGTTGTTAATAGTCTCATTTGATTTTTCATCTGCACTATAGTGGGTGATACGATAGTTTAGTTTGCCCTGGGAGATGTTTTTCGCAAGTCGATTGACATTTTTATGTCGTAAATCTTGGTGATGAATTTTAAGCTGGCTTTTTATAATTAAATAAACAAGGGGTAATATAAAAACTACAAAAACCGGATCAAAATGATAAGCAGTAAACAGATAAGCTATCATCCCTAATAGAAGAAAAAGCTGAGCTATAAAAATCTTTAACTTAAATAGAAAGAATAAATTCATCGTATATCATCTCTCTACAATTTAGAATACAATTTAGTTTATATTTGGAATTTTCAATCGCCTCTTTTACAGGTGCTTGTTGCTCAATTTCAAGTAATTCTTCATATAGGTTTTTTATATAATTTAATTTTTCAGCTTCCGGTTTTCGTCGTACGGAGTAATAACCAAGTAATTCATTGTCTGATGAATGACTAGGTGTCACATTTGCAAACACCCAATAGTATCTGCCGTCTTTGCTCAGGTTTTTAATGTATCCATTAAACTCACGATTAGATTTTAATGCTTCCCATAACAAATAAAAGATCACGCGTGGCATGTCCGAGTGACGAACAATATTATGCTGCTTGCCAAGTAATTCTGATTCGATATATCCTGATGTTTCTATAAATACAGAATTACAATAGGTGATTAACCCTTTAGGGTCAGTTTTGGTAATGAGCAACTTATTATCTTCTAAAATAATTTCAGTTTGATTTGGAGATGTTTTATTTTTCATTGTTTACTTGTATGTCATGTCTGTCACACTTTATTATCGGCTAAAATGATAATTTATTTAGGGTTACTTTATGATTAATAGCTTATTTTATTCATTTATTTGTCAACCTAATCAACCTCTCTGCGTTATTGAATAGGAATGTTACAATTTAAAGTATCCTAGGGAGAATAAAGTGCAAAATAAATCCATATTTTATGCCATTTGTTTAATGGTATTTAGTTTATCTGTTAATGCAGAATCAGGTGATACAACCATTTCTCTTGATGTCGGTAAGGATGAACAAAATAACACCAATTCCTTAATAAGTGCAGATATAGGGCTAAGTGATAAAAAGCGAATATTTTTTGGTTTAGGTAAAAGTAAAATTCCTTCAGGCAATAGTACGATAGAAAGTAATTTTGCTTTTATTGGTCTCTCTTCAAATTATAATCAAGACTGGAAATTATCAGGTACTTTAGAGTCCTCCGGTTTAAAAGGTGCATACACTATGTTTTCTACAAGTGCAGGCATTCGTTATAGTCAGGATAATTATTTCCTTGAATTTGCTCCTGCAATAAGAAGAATTAGTTTAACAACACTCACAAAAAGGAACTTGATTATATCAAGTACAGCGATGGGATTTAAGGCAGGGTTCTATGTCGGTAAACATTTTCGTTTAAGTGGAAATGTGTATAATTACACTTATTCAGCCGATGTCAGCAAACTGGCTTCATTTGCCAGTACCAGGTTCTTTAATGTGAAAACACTGTTGCTATCATCAGGATTACTGAAAAAATCATATAATCTTGAAACAGGTTTAGACTATGATTCTTTTTCAATTTCTTTTGGTAAAAACAGAAGTATTTCTGCAATTGATAATACGAGTAGTGACTATATATATTCTGTGCTTGATTATTATTTTTCAGATGCTTGGGGCGTGAGTTTATTATTTGGAAAATATTTAAACACACCATCAGATCAAGATAATTACACGTCTGTGACGGTTAATTATAGTTATTAATTAATTGTGTTAGTTAGACGGAGAACGAATATTTCAGCAGTCATCAATGCTGAAATATTCTGTTGTTTTCGGCTTGATTACAAAATGGTAAAGTTTTCTTTTTCAAGCATTTTCACTAATCGAATCAAAGGTAACCCCATTAATGTATTGGGATCATCACCTTGCAGTTTCTCAAATAAAACAATACCAAGTGCTTCAGACTTAAAACTGCCGGCACAGTTATAAGGCGTCTCTTTTTTTAAATAATTTTCTATTTGCTGATCGGTTAAATCACGAAATACGACATTAAAAGGGATAACATCAGATTGAAATTCTTTTGTTTTAGAATTAAATAAACAAAGACCTGTATAAAAAGTTACTGTTTTACCTGAGGCATTTTTAAGTTGTTTAACGGCATTTTCATGAGTATGGGGTTTGCCGATAATTTTTCCATCTATAACTGAAACCTGATCAGAACCAATGACTAATGCATCCGTTGTTTTATTTGCAATGGCTTCTGCTTTAGCGATAGATAATCGTTCTACCAGCTGTTGCGGTGTCTCGTTATCTAATGCTGTTTCATCTGTTTCGGGTGAGATGGTTTCAAATTCAACATTAAGTTTCTCTAAAATGGCTTTTCGGAACGGTGATGTGGATGCAAGAATAAGTTTCATAAATAGGCAGTTTTTATTAAAAAAAAGATTATAAGCAATTACGAGTATAATGATTAGTTATTGTATTTCAATCAAGGTCTCGTCGGGTGTAACACTATCACCTTTTGCTACATGGATAGCCTTTACTGTGCCAGATACCGCTGCCTGTATTTCTGTTTCCATTTTCATAGCTTCAGATATAAGAACAGGGGCACCAGCTTTTATTTCATCCCCCACATTCACTAACACCTCAACAATAACACCGGGCATAGATGCAGTAACATGTCCAGGTTCGGTTGCGCGAGGTCGCTTACCACTGGCAGATGATTTCCTTTTTTGGTTCGCATCAGTATCTAAATCAACTTCATTTAGGGTTTCAACCATCACTTCTTCAGGTACGCCATCGATACTTAAATAATAGGGACGCATATCCTGGGTACGGTGTCCCGCACCAGTCAAACTGATATGATAAGTCTCCCCATGAATGGTGATATTAAATTCTGTCGCTGCATTGTGACCGTTGCTATCTACACTGACAGGTTCCAGAGGTTCCGGCACAAGTTTACCTTGTTCACGGTCCTCCAGGAAAGTACGACCAATATCGGGAAACATTGCATAAGTTAAAACATCATCTTCATTATGTGCGAGCACGCCAATTTCTTTACGTAACTTATCCATTTCATTAGGAAGTAAGTCTGCGGGGCGGCAGTCAATTACATCTTCATTGCCAATTGCCATGAGCTGTACTTGCGGACTAATTTTCCCGGGTGCTTTGCCATATTTACCCTGTAAATAAAGTTTTACTTCATTGGTGATGGTTTTATAGCGCTCACCACCAAGAACATTGAGCACTGCTTGTGTACCAACAATTTGCGAAGTAGGGGTAACTAAAGGTGGGTAGCCTAATTCTTTACGAACGCGAGGAATTTCTTCGAGTACCTCGTTCATTCTGGTTAATGCACCTTGCTCTTTTAACTGGTTAGATAAATTTGAGATCATGCCGCCGGGAACCTGATTAACCTGTACGCGGGTATCGAGTCCGGTGAACTCGCTTTCAAACTGATGATATTTTTTTCTTACTTCATAAAAGTAAAAGCCTATTTCCTGTAACGCAGGTAAATCCAGCCCACTATCAAATTCAGTGTTTTTAAATGCTGCGACCATACTTTCTGTTGGCGGGTGACTGGTACCTTGTGAAAAAGAGGAGATGGCAGTATCTATACCAAATGCACCGTTTTCAACCGCTTTATATTGACACATGCTGGCCAGTCCGGCTGTTGCATGTGAATGTAAGTGAACAGGGATATTGACTTGATCAACAAGTGCTTTTACCAAATCTGCGGTAACAGCGGGTGTTAATAATCCCGCCATGTCTTTAATCACAATACTATCGCAATTCATTTTTTCCAACTCACGTCCCAAACTTATAAAGTATTGCAGGTTGTGATCCGGGCTGGTGGTGTAACAGAGTGTACCTTGTGCATGTTTACCTGCATCTTTAACAGCTTTAATGGATGTTTGTAAATTACGCAGGTCATTCATGGCATCAAAAATACGAAAAACATCAATGCCATTTTCAGCGGCTTGTTTTACAAAGGCTTCGACAACATCATCAGCGTAATGACGGTAACCTAAAAGATTTTGACCCCGTAATAGCATTTGTAAACGTGTGTTAGGTAACACCTGACGAAGAGAACGCAGTCGCTCCCAAGGATCTTCTTTTAAAAACCGAACACAAGCATCAAAAGTTGCACCACCCCAAACTTCGAGTGACCAGTAACCAATTTTGTCGAGACGCTCACAAATAGGTAACATGTCTTCGGTACGCATTCGAGTTGCAATCAGTGATTGATGAGCATCACGTAAGATCGTATCGGTTATGTTTACTTTTGCCATTGTTTAATGTCCTTACCTATGTGTTTTATAGCTGTATATTTTAATTCTAAAATCGACATGAATATGTGTTATTTATATCCCTGAATTTGCTGCCAATGCCACAGCAATAGCGGCAGCGACTTCTCGATTAGAACGCTTCACCGAATAATTGACCAGCTCCGGATGTTGTTCAACAAAGCCGGTATTAAATTGACCTGTTTGAAAATCTGCCGAAGCAAGAATTTCTATATAATAAGGTATGGTTGTTTTTACACCATAAAGCTTGATGTCACGTAATGCACGTCTAGAACGATCAATTAACGCATCCCAATCCATTGCCCAAACGATTAATTTTGCACACATCGAATCATAGTAGGGTGGAATAACGTAACCACTATAAATGGCACCATCGGTACGCACTCCAGGGCCACCAGCAGCAAAGTATCGGTTAATTTTTCCAAAGCTGGGTAGAAAATCATTTTTAGGATCTTCGGCATTGATTCGAAATTCCATAGCAAAACCGCGACGAGATATATCCGATTGTTGATAACGCAGTTTTAAACCTGATGCGATACGAATTTGTTCCTGCACGATATCAATTCCGGTAATTTCTTCGGTAATGGTATGTTCAACCTGCAACCGTGTATTCATTTCCATAAAATAGAAGTTATCATTTTCATCGAGTAAAAATTCGACCGTGCCGGCATTTTTATAACCGGAAGCTAGACAGGCTTTTACCGCTAAATCGCCAATATAGTGACGCTGTTTGTCTGATAACTGGGGGGAAGGGGCAATTTCAATCAATTTTTGGTGACGGCGCTGTATAGAACAATCTCGTTCAAACAGATGAATTGCATTCCCGTGATGGTCTGCCAATACCTGCACCTCAATATGACGAGGATCGGCAATAAACTTTTCTATAAATACCTCGGCATTACCAAAGGCTTTTTCCGCCTCAGAAATAACTCGGGGATAGTTTCTGCTAAGTTCTAATTCTGTATCACAACGTCGAATCCCGCGACCGCCGCCCCCCGAGGTTGCTTTAAGCATGACCGGATAGCCGATTTCGGCTGCAATTTTCTTTGCTTCATCAATATTAGCCACATTATCGTTACTGCCGGGGGTAACCGGTATGCCCGCTGATGTCATGGTTTGACGGGCAATGGTTTTATCCCCCAGTTTGTGAATTGTCTCTGCATCGGGACCAACAAAGTAAATTCCCCGCCGCTGACAGGTTTCAGCCAGCTCCGGATTTTCTGATAAAAAGCCATAGCCGGGGTGCAATGCATCACAGCCTGTTGCGACCGCAATATTAACTAAGTGATGGGCGTTGAGATATCCGGCAACCGTATCTGGCCCCAGACTATAAGCTTCATCTGCCTTTTTGACGTGTAAGGCATATCGATCAGCCTCAGCATAGACAGCAACAGATTTTATCCCCATTTCAGCGCATGCCCGGGCAATACGGACGGCAATTTCCCCGCGATTGGCAATGAGTAGCTTTTTAATCATTGATTTATTATGTCCTTTTGAAATGCATCTACTTTTGTATGAAAATCACAAGGAACTGTCAAGTGAAGCTTAAATTACAAGCTGGTCAATATTTAGACGTATTTCACGGAACAGGCGGATTATTAAGGCTTTTTTACTTAATTTGCGAGACTTTTTTTGACATAAAGGTATCACCCCGATACAATCCGCGGCTTATGTCAGGGCAGCATCAAAGACTACCTCTGGAAGTCGATCCCATACGTCTCGCGGCGAGAGGGGAACAACTACAGGGTACCATTCCTCTTAAGCAGATGAAGCGATTAATTAACGCGCTTTCATCGAATGAGGGGGACGTAAAAATTGATGTCGCGTTTTATGTTGATACTAACCATGTTGTTATTTTGGCTGGTGAAATCTCAATAGAAGCGAAGCTGATATGCCAACGCTGTATGGGAGAAATGGAACTTCCTATGGCTATTGATTTCCAGCTTGCTTTTGTACGATCTGAAGCTGAAATGGAAAGATTACCCGAAGGGTATGAGGCAACACTGACAGATAATACCCCGATGATGTTATCGGATATTATTGAGGATGAAATCCTCCTGGCTTTACCCCCCATTCCTAAGCATCAGGATGAACAATGTTCAGCTGATAATATGCAGGAAGAGTGGAGCAGCCAAAAACAAGAACCAGACACTGAGAGTGTTGAACGGGATAACCCATTCGATATTCTTGCAAGTTTAAAGACTGATAAGTAATACTACGAGGCTCTATCATGGCTGTACAAAAGAACAAAGTAACACCTTCACGTCGCGGCATGCGTCGTTCTCATGATGCTTTAACCGGCAGCACAACATCAATCGATTCAACATCAGGTGAAACACATTTACGTCACCATGTTACTGCAGACGGTTTTTACCGTGGCAAAAAAGTTATTGAAACTAAAGGCGAATAAAAACTCCTCTGCTGAGTAAATTCCTTTAGTTCTGCTGAATAAAACAGATATAGCAGAGTAATAATACTACGCGGGATATGGGAAACCATATCCCGTCTTTGCTTAAATGGACATCAAAATTTATGAGTAAATCTCAAGTAACGATATCACTTGACTGTATGGGCGGCGACTTCGGCGTATCCATTGTGGTACCGGCAGCACTTGATGCCTTATCAAAATATAAGCATTTATCTTTAATTCTTGTCGGCGATGAAGACGCCATCAAAAACGAATTAGGTGATAAAGCAGCAAAATTCTCAACCCGTTTAGATATACAACATGCAACACAGGTAGTTGGTTCATCTGAAGCACCTTCTTTAGCTTTGCGTGGCAAAAAAGATTCTTCCATGCGTGTTGCTATCAACCTTGTTAAAGAAGGTAAAGCGCAGGCATCTGTCAGTGCAGGAAACACAGGCGCACTAATGGCAACCGCACGTTTTGTTTTGAAAACATTACCCGGTATCGATCGTCCAGCCATCTGCAGTACATTACCTAATGCAACCAACCCAACCGGTTTTACTCACGTTCTGGATTTAGGCGCGAATGTTGACTCTTCGGCAGAGTCGTTACTTGAATTTGCCTTTATGGGGGATGCGTTAGCAGAAGCTATTTTCGATCTTGATGCGCCAACAGTGGGTTTATTAAACATTGGCGAAGAAGAAATTAAAGGTAATGAAATTGTTAAAGAAGCCTCACGTTTGCTAACCGATAGCAATCTTAACTATGTCGGTTTTGTTGAAGGTGACGGGATATTTCTTGGTTCAGTCGATGTTGTTGTTTGTGATGGTTTTATTGGTAATGTCATGTTAAAAACAACGGAAGGCGCAGCTAAAATGCTGACCGGTTTCCTCAAAGACGAATACAAAGCAAATATATTTTCAAAATTAGCCGCATTAATTTCATTGCCTATCTTAAAGAAATTCAAACGTCGTGTTGACCCGCGTGAATACAACGGTGCCAGTTTCTTAGGATTAAAGGGGGTTGTTGTGAAGAGTCACGGTGGCGCAGATGCATATTCCTTTTATAATGCAATACACGTGGCCATGCTTGAAGTTGAAAAAGATGTCCCTTCTTTAATTAGTGAAAAACTGGAAAGCCAACTGGCAACGAGGCAAGCAATTTGATTTATTCAAAAATAACAGGAACCGGTGGATATTTACCCGAAAGAGTAGTCACCAATGCTGATCTTGAAAAGATGGTCGATACAACCGATGAGTGGATCACTTCTCGTACCGGTATTAAAAAAAGACATCTTGTTGTCGATGGTGAAACAACCTGTGATTTAGCTGAAAAAGCTGCACTAAATGCAATGGAAGCTGCCGGCATTACTAAAGATGATATTGATCTTATTATTGTTGCAACCACGACGCCAGATCGGGTTTTTCCCAGTACAGCGTGTTTATTACAAGATCGTTTGGATATTCATGGTTGTGCTGCCTTTGATGTGCAAGCGGTATGTACAGGTTTTGTTTATGCCTTGGGTGTTGCTGATAAATTTATTAAATCGGGCACCCATAAAACAGCATTAGTCATTGGTGCTGAAACCATGTCTCGCACTGTTGACTGGAATGATCGTACAACATGCGTGTTATTTGGTGATGGCGCTGGTGCAGTCATTCTTGAAGCAAGTGAAGAACAGGGTATTTTATCCACCCATTTACACGCCGATGGAAAGTATAAAGAGTTATTAACTGTGCCTGCTGGTGTTTCTGAAAACCCTGCGTTGTTCCAGTCAGGTGAAGCGTACATGCAAATGAAAGGCAACGAAGTATTTAAAATGGCAGTTAATACATTAGGCCGTATTGTTGATGAAACATTAGCTGCAAATAATATGGAAAAAACGGATATTGACTGGCTGGTTCCGCATCAGGCAAATATTCGTATTATTAATGCGACGGCCAAAAAACTCAGCATGTCGATGGATCATGTTGTTGTGACTGTACATGAACATGGTAATACCTCTGCAGCATCTGTTCCTCTTGCGTTAAACGTAGCGGTGCGTGATGGCAGAATTAAACGTGGTGAAACAATATTGCTTGAAGCCTTTGGTGGCGGTTTTACCTGGGGTTCGGCATTAATTAAATATTAACTTTCACCACTAAGGACACGAAGAACACCAAGAAAAAGATTAAAAAAACACGGGGAACACCGGGAAATAATTATTAGAGTCATCATTAATAAATGTTTTTCTTGAGTCCCCTGTGATTAAAGCTTTTCTTTGTATTCTTCGTGTCCTTAGTGGCCAATAATAAACAAAGGATCAAAAATGTCTCTAGCATTTATTTTTCCCGGTCAGGGTTCACAATCTGTCGGTATGTTAAAAGACTTGTCGGATAATTTTTCAGAAGTCTCGGCAACCTTTCAGGAAGCTTCGGATGCTTTAGGCTATGACTTGTGGTCACTTATTCAGGAAGGACCTGCAGAAAAATTAAATTCGACTGACGTTACACAACCGGCCATGTTAGCTTCAGGTGTTGCAACATGGCGAGTATGGCAAGCTAAAGGTGGCGCAATGCCGGCAATGATGGCAGGTCATAGTCTGGGTGAATATACGGCTTTAGTTTGTGCCAGCAGTTTAGATTTTGTCGATGCCGTTAAACTAGTTTCACAACGGGGCAAGTTTATGATGCAAGCGGTACCGGCTGGTACTGGTGCAATGGCAGCCATTTTAGGAATGGATGATGACGCTATCCGTAAAGTTTGTATAGATGCCGCTGAGGGTGAAGTACTTGAAGCAGTTAACTATAACTCGCCCGGTCAGGTCGTTGTTGCAGGAAACAAATCAGCTGTAGAACGTGTTTGTGTGCTGGCCAAGGAGCAGGGGGCTAAACGAGCTCTCGAATTACCGGTGAGTGTGCCATCTCATTGTGCATTAATGAAACCGGCAGCGGATCAGCTCGCCGAGGTTTTAAGTTCCATTTCATTCAATACGCCTTCAATTCCTGTTATCAATAATGTCGATGTTGTTGCTGCTGAATCAGAAGCAGATATTCGTGATGCTTTAAAACGTCAACTTTTCAGTCCGGTACGCTGGGTTGAAACCATTGAAAAGATGGCAGCAGATGGAGCGGATCAGTTCTATGAATGTGGGCCAGGTAAAGTCTTGGTTGGATTGAACAAAAGAATTAATAAAGCGCTGACTTCAAATGCATTGCTGGATACAGCAACAATTGAAGCCGCGTTGTAAAAATAAGAGGATGACAGTATGTCTTTAGAAAATGAAATTGCATTTGTATCTGGTGCCAGTCGCGGCATTGGTAAGGAAATCGCACTCGCTCTCGGTGCACAAGGCGCTATTGTTGTGGGTACAGCTACATCAGAAAATGGTGCAGATAACATCTCTAACTACTTGAAAGAAAACGATATTAAAGGTCAGGGAATGGTCATGAATGTGACTGATCAAGACAGTATTACTGCAACAGTTAAAGCGATTACTGAAGGTTTTGGTACACCGACAATATTGATTAATAACGCGGGTATTACTCGTGACAATCTCGTTATGCGTATGAAAGATGCAGAGTGGGATGACATTATGAATACTAATCTCAGTTCAATTTTTAAGGTGAGTAAAGCATGTTTACGCGGCATGATGAAAGCAAAAAAAGGCCGCATTATTAGCATTGCTTCAGTTGTGGGTGTGACGGGTAATGCAGGGCAGGCGAACTATTCAGCGGCAAAAGCAGGTGTCATTGGTTTTAGTAAGTCATTAGCACGTGAAGTCGGCTCTCGTGGTATTACTGTAAACGTCGTTGCTCCGGGCTTTATTGATACCGATATGACACGGGCCTTACCAGAAGCCCAAAGAGACGCTTTATTGAGCCAAATTCCACTGGGAAGACTCGGTGACGCAGCAGAAATTGCTAATGCAGTGGCCTTTTTAGCCTCTCCTGGCGCGGCTTACATCACCGGTGAGACAATCCATGTCAATGGTGGCATGCATATGAGCTAAATCAAGCGTTTTCTGATTTAAGCTATTGAAAAGGTTAAATATTAATTAAATATGTGATTTATTTGGCTAAATAGGTCATGAAACTAGAATCTGACGGGTGTTTCCAATACAATAGCGCCCGCAGCGTCAATCGAATAAAAATTGGAGGAATTGACCAAATGAGCAGCATTGAAGAACGTGTATCAAAAATCGTAATTGAGCAATTGGGTGTTAAAGAAGAAGAAGTGACGAAAGATGCTTCATTCGTAGATGACTTGGGTGCTGATTCTCTCGACACAGTAGAACTCGTTATGGCTCTTGAAGAAGAGTTTGAAACAGAGATTCCTGATGAAGATGCAGAAAAGATTACAACGGTTGCAGAAGCAGTTAACTACATTAACGCTAACGGCTAATTCTGTTTTATCGTAATATGGAACCGCACCATTATGCAGTCATGCATTATGGTAGCGGTTTTTTATTTTCTGCTTTAAGAAAATAGCAGGACAAAACTAATAAGAATTAATTAACAATATTGAGTAAAGATTATGTCTAATCGTCGCGTAGTTGTAACAGGAATGGGAATGCTTTCTCCCGTTGGCAATTCAGTTGAAGAAAGCTGGAAGAATATTCTTGCAGGTAAAAGTGGTGTTGAAACAATTACTGCTTTTGATGCTTCTGCTTTTGCAACGACGTTTAGTGCATCAGTTAAAAACTTTGATGTTACCAGTATTATGTCTGCAAAAGATGCACGAAAAATGGATTCCTTTATTCATTACGGTATCGCAGCAGCTATTGAAGCCATTGAAGATTCCGGACTTGAAACCACAGAAGAAAATGCTCACCGTATTGGTGTTTCAATTGGTTCAGGTATCGGCGGCTTAGGAACTATCGAAGCGAATTATGAAAAATATTCAAAAGCAGATAATAATCCACGTAAAATTTCACCTTTTATTATTCCTGCAACAATCATAAATATGATCTCCGGTAACTTGTCCATCCGTTATGGCTACAAAGGCCCTAACTATGCAATCACTACCGCATGTGCAACAGCAACACATAGTATTGGTGATGCGGCTCGAATGATTGAGCATGGTGATGCAGATGTTATGATTACCGGTGGTGCCGAGAATGCAACAACCATATTAGGTTTAGGTGGTTTTGCTGCAGCGCGAGCATTATCTTCCCGAAATGATGATCCTGCCACAGCAAGTCGTCCCTGGGACAAAGACCGTGACGGTTTTGTTTTAGGTGATGGTGCCGGTGTAATGGTGATTGAAGAATACGAACATGCCAAAGCGCGTGGTGCAAAAATTTACGCTGAAGTATTAGGTTTTGGAATGAGTGGTGATGCTTATCATATGACAACACCATCAGTTGGCGGAGAAGGTGCAAGCCGTTGCATGAACAATGCGATTAATGATGCCGGTATCAATCCAACAGATGTTGATTATGTTAATGCCCATGGTACATCAACACCTGCCGGTGATATTGTTGAAGTGCAAGCCGCTAAATTAACGTTTGGTGATCATGCGAATAAATTAGCAATGAGTTCAACAAAGTCAATGACAGGGCATTTGCTCGGCGCTGCCGGTGGCATTGAAGCAATCTTCTCTGTCCTTGCGATTAAAGATCAGGTTGCACCACCAACCATCAACATTTTTAATCTTGATGAAGGTTGTGATTTAAACTTTGTGCCTGATACACCTCAAGAAATGAAAATTAATATTGCTATTTCGAATTCATTTGGCTTTGGTGGTACTAACGGTACTTTGGTTTTTCGTAAAATTTAATTAGTTATTTAACTGCCATACTGTAAATTACGCTACTTTTTTCAGTATGGTCTTCAGGGCTTTATGTAGATTGGTCTTCTGAGTAACATGGTAAGGATAAAGGAGGAGTTGTATTTATATTCTATAAAAATATAACTTCCATTTAACATGATCAAATCTACTGGTCTTAAAATCATTCAGGAACAAGGCCAACAAAATCTGTTGGCTTTGCATCAGGCAAACCCACAACGTTACCCTTTTTTACTGGAAAGCGTAGCAAGCTCGGACTCATCTCATTTCGATATTCTTTTTGCCTTTCCACAAGAAACACTCACATTAACAAATAAGGAAGAGCTAACAGGATACTCTGAAAGTAAGGGTAATAATTTTCTGTCAAATCTTAACGACTGGTGGCAAACAAAGCGTAATACCGCTATAAAATGCGATAGTCTTCCTTTTGCCGGAGGCTGGTTTTTATATCTTGGATATGAATTATCGCAACAGGTTGAACCACATCTTAAATTAAAATCATCAACTACACCGATTGCCTATGCAACCCGGATTCCTTCTGCTGTGATGTATGATCATCAGTCAGATATTACCTATTATCTCTGTGAAGAAAATTTTGATTTTCTTCCTCAAATTAAACAAGACGCAGAACAAAGCAGCGCAATTAAAAATAATAACTCTTCCGCAATTAAAAAAATACATGAAGAAGAAAGTCAGCAATATTTAGGTTCTATAAAAAAAGTTAAACAATACATTATTGAAGGTGATGTTTTTCAGGTAAACCTTTCTCGTCTGTGGCAAGTCAATAATATTACGTGTGAAGCCTCTGATATTTATCAGAACTTACGTAAAACTAATCCGGCACCCTTTTCAGGTTTGGCTGTTCATAATGGTTTCTCAATTATCAGTTCTTCCCCGGAACGTTTGATAAGTGTAAAAAATGGTCTGGCTGAAACCCGGCCTATTGCAGGAACACGTCGACGTGAACAAGATAAACAAAAAGATAACGAGTTAAAAGACGAGTTGATTGCTCATCCGAAAGAACGTGCTGAACATATTATGCTAATCGATCTCGAAAGGAATGACTTAGGACGAATATGCATTCCCGGCAGTATTAAAGTTGATGAACTCATGATACTGGAAACATATGCACATGTTCATCATATCGTGTCTAATGTCTGTGGTCAGTTAAAAAGTGATGTTTTACCTGGCGATGTTATTAAAGCCGTTTTCCCCGGTGGTACAATTACCGGTTGCCCTAAAGTTCGATGTATGGAAATAATTTCCGAGTTAGAAACAGAAGCACGTGGTGCATATACCGGCTCTATGGGATACCTGAATCATAATGGTGATATGGATATAAATATATTAATTAGAACATTGACTCTGGAAAATAATACACTTTCATTTCGTGCCGGTGCAGGCCTTGTGGCTGATTCGGTTGCTCAATCAGAGCTTGAAGAAACAAGACATAAAGCAAGAGGTATGTTGCTTGCTATTAACAAGTGAGCCTTATTAGAGTTTTTAACTATGACGACAGTTTTAATCAACGGGACACATGAAGAAACGATTAGCATTAATGATCGTGGTTTGCTATATGGTGATGGTTTATTTGAAACGATGGCTGTTACTAACAATAAGATTGGTTTATGGGAAGATCATTGGCAGCGTCTGAGTTTAGGGTGTGAAAAACTGTCGATTAATTTACCGGATAAAGCGTTAATCTCAAAAGATATTGAGCAACTCTGTCAGGGTCGTAACGATGAAAGGTTTGTGATTAAACTCATTGTTACTCGAGGTATTAGCGCAAGAGGTTATCGCTTTAATGATACACAACCGGCCACAAGAATATTGTCAAGTCATCCATGGCCGGAGTATAAGCAAGATAGTTATCGTAGCGGAGTAAAGGTTTGTTACTGCGAAACACGGTTATCTGAAAACAGTCAGTTGGCGGGTATTAAACATTTAAATCGACTTGAGCAGGTGTTGGCAAGAAATGAATGGAATGATGAGTTTCAAGAAGGGTTAATGTTAACAGCGCAGGGTCATGTAGTAGATGGAACAATGAGCAATATATTTGCAGTTCAAAATAATATTTTATTTACCCCTGAACTATCCAGATGTGGTGTTTCGGGAGTGATGCGTGAACAAATTATAAAAATAGCAAAAGAACTTGGTTTTTCAGTTTATGAAAAAATATTTACAAAATATGAGCTCGAGGATGCAGATGAATTATTCTTAACGAATAGTTTGTTTGGTATCTGGCCCGTAAAAAGTATTGCTAAAACACGTTTTACAAAGGTTGGGGCGGTGACCAGGCAATTACAAAACGAATTTAAAAACAGGTTTATATGAAAAGAAGAATAATAACAGTCGGCATTTTATCCAGTATCATTTTATTAGCATGGGTTTGGTCGACGTATCAGTCTAGTCTTAATGACACCTTGAATTTAAAAGAAGATATGCTTGACTATGAAATAAAGTCAGGAAGCTCCTTGTCCGCTGTTATTTATGATTTAGCGAATAAAAAAATCATTCATCATCCGCGCTATTTACTTATGTATGCCAGATTCAATGGTCTTTCCGGTAAAATGAAAACAGGAGAGTACCGATTAACCAGTAAGCTAACGACAAAAGAATTTTTTGATCATATATTTAGCGGCAAAGTTTTACAGTACTCTTTAGCGGTTATCGAGGGTTGGTCATTTCAACAGTTATTAGACGCTGTAAACAACCATCCCAAACTAAGGCATACCATATCCAATGTCGCGAAAGAAAATATAATGCAAAAGCTGGGGTTAAAAGGGCATTACGAAGGACAATTTTTACCAGATACTTATCATTTTCCTAACCAGTTGAGTGATGTGGAGTTTTTAAAGCGCGCATACAACTCAATGCAAAGAGTATTGGAAACAGAGTGGGAAAATCGTGCTGTTGGTTTGATATATAAAACACCCTATGAGGCATTGATAATGGCCTCCATCGTTGAAAAAGAAACTGGGCTGGCAAGTGAACGTCAGCAAATTGCCGGGGTGTTTTTACGGAGACTGGCTAAACGAATGCGTTTACAAACAGATCCCACTGTAATTTACGGAATGGGTGATAAATATAAAGGAAATTTACGTAAGAAAGATTTACTGCGTGACACGCCTTATAATACATACCGGCGACGTGGATTACCTCCTACACCTATTGCACTACCGGGCAGAGATGCAATACATGCGGCTTTACATCCTGCTAAAGGAAATGCTTTATACTTTGTTGCTCGTGGTGATGGCAGTCACCAGTTTTCTGATACATTACAAGAGCATAATCGTGCTGTGATTAAATATCAGTTAAAAGGGCGTGTTCGTTCTTTTTCTTCTTATAAGCACAAGAACAAAAAATAATTATGACAATGAATAATACAGATTTAAAAGGCCGCTTTATTACCGTTGAAGGTACTGAAGGCGTTGGCAAAAGTACCAATATGGCATTTATTGAGTCCTGGCTTAAAGATTCAGGTAAGGAATTAATTATTACCCGAGAGCCGGGAGGCACCCCTTTAGGAGAAAAACTCCGTGACGTATTGTTAGATGCTAAAGAACAATCAATGTGTGACGATACTGAGTTGCTCTTAATGTTTGCTGCACGCGCACAGCATTTACAAGAAGTTATTCTTCCGGCTATCGATGCAGGAAAATGGGTACTTTGTGATCGCTTTACAGATAGCACTTATGCCTATCAGGGCGGCGGACGAGGTATTGAAATGGATCGTATTGCGCAATTAGAACAATGGGTACAGGGTGATCGTCGCCCGGATATGACCATAATTTTAGATTTGCCCGTTGATGTTGGTTTGGAAAGAGCGGGTAAACGTAGTGCGCCTGATCGTTTTGAACTTGAAAAGCATGATTTCTTTAATAAGGTGCGTGATACTTATCTTGCACGCGCAGCAGCGAATCCCGAGCGTTATGAGGTCATTGATGCTTCACCCTCAATGACAGAGGTTCAGCAATCTATTCAAAGCATCCTTGAGAAAATGGTCTAATTCATGTTTCCATGGCAAAAGACAAACTGGCAAACATTGACTTCGAGTCAACAAAATAAACGACTTGCTCATGGTTTATTATTTCATGGAGCGAAAGGTACCGGGAAAAAAGCATTTGCAATTGAGTTTGCCCATTGGTTACTTTGTGAACAGCCTTTAAGCGAGAAATCATGTGGTGAATGTAAGTCTTGCAAGATGATTGAGGCAGACTCTAATCCTGATTTAGTATTTTTACAGCCCGAAGAAGAAGGTAAAGCAATTAAAGTCGATCAGATTAGGGAATTAATCCAGAAAATCTCGTTGACCAGTCATAGCGCGGGTTATCGCGTTGTCATCATATCTCCTGCAGATGCTTTAAATATTAATGCCAGTAACAGTTTATTAAAAACACTCGAAGAACCTCCTGAAAATACGATTTTAATCCTGATTTCAGATAAACCATCACAATTAATGCCTACTATACGTAGTCGCTCGCAAATGGTCCGTTTTGATCTGCCATCCACAGAGCAAAGTCTGCAATGGTTAAAAGATCAGGGGATTAATCAGGAAGAATTACTCTTAAAACTGAGTGCCGGCGCACCTTTAATGGCCGCTGCAATGGCAGATAATGATGCTCTTCAGGTTCGGGATAAGCTCTTCAATGACTGGCAAGCTCTTGCTCAGGGTAAAAATGATGCTCTGGACAGTGCCGCAATGTGGTTGAAAGAGGGGGTTAAGGTTTTTGACAATCTGCCGTTAAATTGGGTAAGTAGTTGGCTGATGGATATGATTCGGACTCTGCAAGGCGGACATATTGAAACTATGGCTAATGTAGATTACGCTCTAAACTTGCAGAAATTAGCAAGACAGGTAGACTTGAAGTCTCTATATGGATTGGTTGACCGCTTAAATGACACCTTACGGTTAAGTGGCAGTTCGGCAAACCAACTTATATTAATAGAAGGCTTATTGTTACATTGGGCAGGTTTAAAACGTACATAACTTCGTAGTTAAATAATCGCAGGATATTGATTATGGTAGCACCCGTTGGTCGGCAAGGTATTTTATCTTTAACTATTAAAGACAAAAGTGCACTTTATGCCGCTTATATGCCTTTTGTTAAAAATGGCGGTCTTTTTATCCCAACAAATAAAAGCTATTTACTTGGTGATGAAGTTTTTATGCTTTTAACATTAATGGAAGAAACAGAAAAACTTCCCGTTGCCGGTAAAATTATATGGGTTACGCCTAAAGGTGCACAAGGTAACCGCGCAGCAGGCATTGGTGTTCAGTTCAGTGATCAGGATGGCGGTGCAGCACGTACTAAGATAGAAACGTATCTTGCCGGTGCATTAAAATCGGACAGACAAACACATACAATGTAACTCAACAAAGCACACTAATATCAGTCGGGCTTTTTAGCCCGATTTTTGTTTAACAGAAGAGAAAAAAATCATGTTTTTAATAGACTCTCACTGTCACTTAGATCGTTTAGATCTGTCTTCTTATGATGACAACCTATCGAATGCACTAACCTATGCCAGGGATGTTGGTGTCGGTCATATGTTATGCGTCTCCATTAATATGGAAAACTTTAAGGCGGTTATTGGTACCGCTAAAAAATATGATTTTATCTCAGCCTCTGTTGGCGTACATCCTAATGAAACAGAAGGTCATGACCCGAGTGCTGATGAGCTCATTGCCTTAGCTGATGATAAAAATATTGTCGCTATTGGCGAAACAGGCTTAGATTATTTTCGTAGTGAAGGTGATTTGAGCTGGCAACACGATAGACTACGTCGACATATCACAGCCTCAAGAGAAACAAAGAAACCTCTGATCATTCATATGCGCGATGCAACAGAAGATACTTTAAGAATTTTAAAAGAAGAAAAGGCGGATGAAGTCGGTGGTGTCATGCACTGTTTTGTAGAAGACTGGGAAGTCGCTCAAAAAGCACTGGACTTGAATTTTGTCATTTCTTTTTCAGGTATTGTTACTTTTAAAAATGCAAAAGCTTTACATGAAGTAGCAAAAAATGTCCCGCAAGATAAAATGCTGATAGAAACAGATTCACCCTATTTGGCACCGGTACCCTTTAGAGGGAAAAGTAACCAGCCTGCATATGTTGTACATGTTGCAGAAAAAATTGCAGAATTACGGGATATGTCAGTTGATGATGTTGCCAAAGCAACGACTGAAAATTATTTTAATTTGTTTGGTGAGCTAAATTAGATAATCAAAAATTATCAGCTCGTCAGTTATTATTGTTTTTTCTCTATCACTTTTGGTTTTTTATTCTCGTCCAGAGAAACATAGGTGAGAATAGCTTCTGCTACTTTTATTGCTTTAGATTTTCCTCTTTCGCTCTCGGCCATTACATCGAGCCCAATGCGAATAGAGGTATTCCCTATATGTATAACATCGGCGTAAATACTGACTAAGTCACCTACCAATACAGGTTTGATAAAAATAAATTCATTTACAGCAACAGTAACAACACGATTACCTACCTGGCGATGCGCAGCAATACTTCCCGCGATATCAACCTGAGACATTAACCAGCCACCAAAAATATCACCTGATGCGTTTGTATCTGATGGCATCGGTAAAACTCTTATTTCCGGTTGCTTGTTAATATTAGTGACCATGATAAAGCTCGTTAATTTCATTGTGATATTTGTCACAAATTTCCGAGCGTTTTAGTTTTAATGTTGGGGTAATAAGTCCGCTTTCAATATCCCACGGCGTTAATACAAAGTGAGCACGAATAATTTTCGCATAACCGGGGAAAGCAGCCAGTTGTTTATTTATTCGTTCCAGTAAAATGGTTTTAATTTTTTCAAGTTTAAGAGAGGATTCATCTGGCGACACAGCCATTTTTTTAGCAAACTCATTCCAGCTAGCTTCTTCTATGGTAATAATGGCCGTTAAAAAAGGCTTTGCTTCACCCATGACAATAATTTGTTCAAACAAGGGATCTGTACCAATAGCTAATTCAATATCTGATGGAGGCACTTTTTCACCATTTGATAAAACAATGATTTCTTTTATTCTGCCTGTGATATAAATATGATTGTTTTCTATTTTAGCTTTATCACCAGTATGGAACCAGTTGTCTTTGTCGATCACTTCTTTGGTTGCTACTTTATTATCCCAGTAGCCCATCATCACAGATGGACCTTTAACCAATAATTCATCGTTATCACCTAATTTAACTTCAATATTTCCCAGAGGTTGTCCGACACTGAAAGGATCGTTGTTATCTAACTTGTTGGTAGAAACGATAGGGCTTGTTTCGGTTAATCCATATCCTTGTGAAATTGTTAAACCTAAACCAATAAATGTTTTTGCTATTTCAGGTGAAAGTGCAGCTCCGCCAGAGACAGCCAATTGTAAATTACCGCCAAGTTTTGCAAGTATTTTTCCGGCGACTAATTTTTTAAGAATAGGCCACAGTATTAATTTTGGATGCCAGCTATGTCGTTTTTGCTGATATAAAAACCGGTACCAGCCAATATTAACTGCAAGTTTAAATAAGCTCTGTGCAATGATAGATTTATTTGCTAGTTGGTCATGAATTTTATTGTAAACACGTTCAAATATTCTCGGTACAGTCACAAGTATTGTTGGTGCAATGGAAATCAAATCTTCCCCGAGCTTTTCTATTGAACGCGCATAAGCTATTTTTGCACCGATAAGCATTGGCATGTAATAACCTGCTGTCCGTTCAAACATGTGAGACAGAGGCAAAAAAGAGAGAAATACATCTTCAGTATCAAAATGTTCAAATATCGCAGCAGCGTGAGCATTAGAAAAAATATTGTTATGACTTAACATGACGCCCTTTGGGCGTCCTGTCGTGCCCGAGGTATAAACAATGGTTGCAAGGTCATCGGGTAAGACATCAATGCGATCCATTGTTTCTGTATAAGAAGGTAACCAGTCATCGACTAGAGATAAACGAGAATTATTATAAGAATCTATTGCTGCATTTGTGACTATTTTAATTAATTCTTTTGGTTCGTTTTCATTATTATTTAATAACGCTTTACAGTGAGAAGGGTCTTCAATAAAGAATATTTTTACATTTGCATTTTCAAGTATATAGCGAATGTTTTCAGTTCTGTCGTTAGTATAAACGGGAACAACTACAAGTCCTAAACTGTATGCTGCCTGATCAAATATAACCCAATCAGGACAATTCCCCATCATTATTGCAACGCGATCTCCTTTAACCAAACCTTCATGGCGAAAGGCAGTATGCCAGCGTTCAACTTTTTTAGATATGTCGTGCCATGTCAGATCTTTCCAGACTTCATTGCTATGGTCATAATACCGATATGCAACTTCATCTTTAGAGCGCTTGACACGCTCATAAAACAGATCGGATAAATTTTTTGCCGTTATTGGTGTAATGTAATCTTGTTTATTATTCATGTTGTTTACTCAATTACAATATTTTTCCAGCCTTCGTCCGGTTTAAAACGAGAGCCATGAGTTTTTTCCAGCTTTTCCAAAGCCATTAATACCTGATCCTGTCCTCTTTCTTTAACATATTGCAACGGTCCGCCATGAAAAGGGGCAAAACCGGTACCAAAGATAATGCCTGCATCGATTAAATCTTTTGACTCGGCGACATGTTCACGTAAACATGCCATGGTTTCATTAATCATTCTCAGTACCAGACGTTCTTCAATATCTGTGGGCGGGGTATAGCCTGCTTTTGTATCCGGCTTGACCAACTTTCCTTTTTTGAACTGATAAAATCCTTGTCCCGTTTTTTTGCCCAGTATTTTTTTATTGACTAAATCACGTAAATGCTCCGAAACCGTAATTGGCATTGATTCTGCTAAGTTTTCTGCCACATGTAAACAAATATCGAGACCAACTGTATCAGCTAGCTCAATCGGTCCCATTGGCATACCAAAATCAAGCGCAACTTTATCAATAACTGTAATAGGTACACCTTCTTCAAATAAGGTAACCGCTTCCGTCAGGTAAGGCATTAAAATTCGGTTAACAAGAAAGCCAGGGGTGCTTGTTACAGGTAAAGGTAGTTTTTTTATTTTCTTGGTTAGTGCTGCTGCAACCTGTTGTGCCTTCTTGCTGGTTTTTTCTCCAATAACAATTTCTACCAGTGGCATTTTAGAAACCGGATTGAAAAAATGTAGACCAACAAGGCGATCCGGTTTTTTTAATGCGCCGGTTAACTGCTCAAGCGGAATACTTGATGTGTTCGTTGCAATAATAGCTGTACGCTTAAGCTTGGGTTCAATATCTTTATATAAGTTACATTTGACTTCAGCGTCTTCAAAAATTGCTTCAATAACAATATCTGCCTTTACTAAACCATTACCATTAATATCTGGCGTTAACCGATCCAGAGCTGCATTCACTAATCGTTTTTGTTTGAGGATTTTCTTATATAACTTTACAGCACGCTTTATAACGGCGGCTAATGTTTCATGACGATGATCTTGTAAAGTAACATCATAGCCCTGAAGCGCGCACCAGATAGCAATATCCCCACCCATGACACCCCCACCAATCACATGTATATGGTTGATAGAGACAGATTTATCTTTAGCCAGCCCCTTAAGAGTATCGGTAAGTTTAAAGACTCGAATTAAGTTTTGTGCTGTTTTACCCAATAATAAATGGGCAATTGATTTCGCTTCTTCATCAAGCATTTTGGATCGGTTGCCTAAATGCTTTAGCCATAAATCAATAATGGCATAAGGAGCCGGGTAGTGTGCACGAGCTGCACGTGCGGCGACTTTTTTAACCATCATTTTTGCAATAAAGGGTCGCACCAGACCATGATTAATTACTTTTTCCCACCAGGGCAGGGACTTGATTTTTGGTGGAGAGAGAATAGTTTTTCTTGCGGCTGTAATTAAATGACGCTTTGGTACGGCATAATTAATTAAACGCATTTTCTTTGCCGGTCGTGACTTCAGGCTGCGTCCAGTTAGCATGATATCCAAGGCAGCAAAACTGCCCATTGTTTCGATGCTACGAACAGTGCCACCAAAACCAGGGTGAATCCCCAGTTTCACTTCCGGTAAACCTAAGCGTGAAGAATCTTCTTCGGCAATGCGATAACGACACGCTAGCGCAAGCTCCATACCGCCACCTAAACAGAACCCATGAATCAAGGCGACAGTAGGGCAACTTAATTTTTCAATATTATTAAATATTGTATGAGCACGTTGTATATTTACTAATGCTGCATCTTCTGATTCGAAGGTGGTAAATTCATTGATATCTGCGCCAGCAATAAATCCGCTTTCTTTATCTGACAATATGACAACACCGGTGGGGATTTTTTCTGTTAATGCGGTAATAATATTGTCTAACTCATTTAGCACTAGCTCACTTAATGTATTTGCACTTCTTTTAGGAACATCTAAATGCAACCATGCAATACCATCTTCATCGTGGTTGACCTTCCAGTTCTTATATTTTGTTTTAGCCATAATATATTCTCTAAGTTAATCTTCTTTTTATTTACCACGTTCTACTAACATTGCTCCGCCTTGACCACCACCAATACAAAGACTAGCAATACCGCGTTTTGCCTTGTTACGTTCCAGAACACTTAGCAGATGAAGAACAATTCTAGCCCCGCTAGCACCAACAGGATGACCTAAACTGACACCACCACCATCAACATTGAGGAGATTTTGATCGAGCTTACCGAGCACACCATCAAGTCCCAGTTCTTCTTTACAATATTTTTCATCTTCCCATGCGGCTAAACAGCTTAAGACTTGTGCGGCAAAAGCTTCATTTATTTCCCAGAAATCAATATCTTTGAGTGATAAATCATTGCGTTGGAGAATCGGTGTTATTGAATGAACTGGTCCAAGTCCCATTTGAGCAGGTTCCAATCCTGCCCAATGACTATCCATTAACTTACCCATAACAGGGAGCTTAAGTTCTTTTACCGCCTCTTCACTGGCAAGTAATAACATTGCAGCACCATCGGTTATTTGTGCACTATTACCTGCTGTGACATTACCAAATTGACGATCGAATGCCGGGCGTAATTTTGCCAGACGTTCAACAGATGAGTCGTTTCTGACGCCATCATCATTTAAGTAAACATGGCCTTTTTGATCATACAGGGCTTCGATTTCAGATAAAAAACCAGCTTCCTGGGCAGCAGCTAATCGTTGATGACTTTGAACCGCATAAGTATCCATAGCTAATCGGTCTATTTTAAAACGATGGGCAATATTTTCTGCCGTTTGCCCCATTGATAAGCCGACAACCGGATCGGTTAAACCACATAATAAACCAATGATGGGTTTAAAATATTTAGGGCGTAATGCAGCGAAGGTTTTCAGCTTATCCATTGGTTTTTTAGACATAGCTAAACGGCCTAACCAGGTGACCATATCATTATTAAAAAGTACCGGAGCATGACTCATGGCTTCAACACCACCGGCAAGTACCAGATTAGCTCGACCTAATGAAATATCTTTGGCAGCCGAGTCCAGTGCTTGCATTCCTGAGGCACAATTACGTTGAACCGTCCATGCGGGTACTTTTTTTCCGCAACCTAATCTTAATGCAATTACTCTGGCTATATTTGCTTCATTTGGTCCCGGCATCATACAACCCACAATAACTTCATCGAGCTCTTCAGCAGAGAAGGGTTGTCGCGCCATTAATGGGCGTGAACAGCCAAGAGCAAGATCGACTGCCGCGAAATCTCCGGGTTTACCTTTCGCTTTCAAGAAAGGGGTTCGACTACCATCAACAATATAAACGGGTTTAGGTAAGCTTATTTTTTGTTCTGGGTTATCCATAATGTCGCCTGATTATTTATATATTGTATTTTGTTTGATTTATTAGCTTGAGGTTACGATTGCCAGACTAATAAATTTATTTTCTTTTAAAGTCAAAAGTAAAATCATCTACCCCTATCACTTTAGTTCGTGCCTCATTTGCCATAAGCAAGAGCGACTCTTCATCCTTATCAATAATACCTTCAGACAAGGCGGCTTTAACCATAGTTTCATAACCTGCATACTCAGGCTTAAAAGATTTTTGGAACGGACGGATTTTCTTTTCCAGATGGGCCGCATCAACCACTTTATGCAAAGCACTTTCAAGTTGTGAAACAGCTTCATTATCATCTTCGGGAATAAATACGCCAGCGGTTAAACGATTACGCATTTCAGAAGGGTTAATTAATAAACTTGAAATTTCATGGCCTAATTTGTCGCCCGGTGGTGCATATAAACGTCCCCATGGGAATATGATCCAGCGCAAGAGCAGGGCAATAGGACGATTAGGGAAGTTATGTAAATAACCGTTAAATGCGGTTTGAATACGTTGTAAGTTATATTGACAAGCCCAATGCACAAATGGAAGGTCCGATTCATTTTCTCCTTGATCCTGAAAGTGCTTTAACACAGCAGAGAGTAAGTAGAGGTGACTTAAAATATCGCCTAGTCGTGCTGATATTTTTTCACGACGTTTTAACGAGCCACCCAGAATCATTAATGAGATATCAGTTACCAGCGCAAACGCCGCACTCATTCTGGTTGCCTGTTTGTAATAGCGTTTTACTTTTTTGTTGGCTCGTGAAGGTGCTCGAATAAACCATGCATGAGTAAAACCGTTAAAGAAGCATTGCAGGGTGTTTGAAATAAAAAACCGCATATGACCAAATAAGGCGCGGTCAAATTGTTCCAATGCTTCATTTTCATCATGTTCAGATAAAGACTCCAGCTCCTTATATATGTATGGATGGCTGCGAATGGCACCTTGTCCAAATATAATCATTGAGCGAGTCAGAATGTTTGCACCTTCAACGGTAATACTAATAGGAATGGCCTGATATGCACGCCCCATAATATTTTTTGGTCCAAGACAAATACCAGAACCACCTAAAACATCCATCGCATCATTAACGACTTTCCGCATTGATTCGGTTAAGTGATACTTTACAACAGCAGAAATAACCGAGGGTTTTTCACCATTGTCTAATGCCGCTAATGTTAATGAACGTGCTGCATCCATAACATAGGTTAAACCACCGATACGAGCCAATGCTTCTTCAACACCTTCGAATTTACCGATGGGCATTTTAAATTGTTGTCTTACCCGGGAATAAGCACCTACAGATAAACTTGCTAATTTTCCTGCTCCGGTACTTAAAGCGGGTAAAGAAATAGCCCTACCATCGGATAAACATTCCATTAACATTCGCCAGCCCTGTCCGGCTTGTTCCTGCCCACCAATAATCCAGTCCATAGGAATAAAGACATCTTTACCGTAATTAGGGCCGTTCATAAATACCATGTTTAACGGGAAATGGCGATTACCAATTTCGACTCCTTTTGTGTCTGTAGGGATAAGGGCGCAGGTAATACCAAGCTCTTCTTCATCACCGATTAAATGGTCAGGATCGTAAAGCTTGAAGGCCAAACCTAATAAAGTAGCGACAGGGCCTAAAGTGATATACCGTTTATCCCAGTTTAAGCGTATGCCCAAAACATCTTTTTTACCCTCAAATTTTTCTTTACAGACGATTCCAAAATCAGGAATAGCACCCGCATCACTGCCGGCATGTGGATTAGTTAAAGCAAAGCAGGGGATTTCTTTACCTGCGGCCAGGCGGGGGAGGTAGTAGTTTTTTTGATCCTCAGTACCATACTCAAGTAATAATTTTCCGGGACCTAAGGAGTTTGGAACCATCACAGTAACTGCTGTTGAGATGCTACGAGTTGATATTTTCATAACAACTTGAGAGTGAGCATAAGCAGAAAATTCTTTTCCGCCATAACTGCGGGGGATGATCATGCTAAAAAAGCCATTGTCTTTAATATATTGCCAGACGTTTTCGGGGAGATTTTTATCTTCTTGAGTAATTTGCCAGTCATCGAGCATATTACATAGCGTGTTGACCGGGCCATCCATAAAGGCCTGTTCTTCTTTACTGAGTACTGGTTTAGGTAGCGAAAGAAGTTTATTCCACTGAGGTTTACCACTGAAAAGCTCTCCATCCCACCAGACTGAACCTGCTTCAAGTGCTTCCTGTTCAGTTCGTGACATGGTTGGTGTCACTTTTCGAAATAATTTCATTAAAGGAGCACTAAGCCATTTGATGCGCCAGTTATCATTTTTATTATTCATTACAAATCCTTATGATTAACTAAAGGTAGTTAAGCTATTTACTTTGATTATGAGATCGATAAATGGTTCCTTATAAATTTCATGATGAATATTAGTATATATCGGTCATCCTGAATCTGACTTTAGTAATAATCACACTGATTGTAAATATAACTTAGTCAGATAATACATACTTAATATATGGGCAAAATATTAATTTTTAATAGATTACACCTTAAAGAGAAATGTAGATATGCCGACATAATACACGATAGTAGAATTTATCTGAGGATTAACACCATTACTTCACTTGAAAAAAATCAAATTCGTACTCTTTTTAGTCAAGCAATCATTGCTAATTTAGCTATTTTATTTGCAGGTGTATTAGTTTGGGGGACTTTTCTATATTCAGATGTAACGATGTACATGGGGTGGTTTATTTCAGTCATACTACTTGCGACATCTTTTCGTCTTTTACTTGTTTATAACATACAAAAAAATGGTGAGAAGCATTTAATTGTTTACTCTCATTATTATGTCGTTGCCAGCTTTTTGCTAGGACTGGATTTTTCTCTTTTATCAATTGCTTATTATGATCTTGATAATAATGATTTAAGGATTTTTTTAACAATTGTAAATCTAGGCCTCATTACTGCAGCTGTTGGGACTTTATCTGTTTGGTTAAGGGCTTATCTTGCCTTTGCTTTACCCCAGATTGCGGCATTAATTATTGTTTTCATACTTAATGACTCGCCTTCAGTGGTTGTGGCCACGATTGTGTTTTCATGGTTTATGTTGACGATTGCCAAGAATTTTAACCTTCAATTTAAAAAGGGGCGTTCGCTAATAGATGAAAATATTAAATTAATTTCAGAAATGCAAACTGAAATTACAAACAGGAAAAAAGCTCAGATTGAGTTAGAAAATCACCAGAAACTTTTAGAACAAACAGTTAACGAAAGAACAAAAGAACTTAAAACGATTAATGAAAGTCTCAATGACCAAATTGGAATAAGAAGAATTGTCGAAAAACAGCTGGAATATCTTGCTTATTATGATGAGTTAACAGAGCTGCCCAACCGTTCTTTATTTATTGAAGAATTAAAGAGGTCCTTACTACAAGCAAAAAGAAACCAGTCGTTATTAGGCATATTGTTTATCGACTTAGACCGTTTTAAGACAATCAATGATAGCTATGGTCATTATATAGGTGATAAATTACTAAAAAGTGTTGCCGACAGATTAAAAAATTTATTAAGAGATAGTGATACGATTGCTAGAAATAGCGGGGATGAATTTATTATCTGTTTAGAAAACATGCATGATGCTCGGGAACCTTTTGTTGTCTCTAATAAAATAATTGAATCACTTAACAAAAAATTTGATATCGAAGGACATGTCGTCCATATTGGAGTGAGTATTGGAATTTCTATGTATCCACTTGATGGTGATGATGCATTGGAGCTCATAAAAATGTCGGATACAGCATTGTATGAAGCAAAGAATATTGGTCGAAACAATTTTCAGTTTTATTCTAATGCTATGTCCAGCAAAATTACCGATCGTTTAAATCTTGAAAATGCTTTACGTAAGGCTCTGGATAATAATGAGTTTTTTCTCGTTTATCAGCCTCAAGTCGATCTACATACACAACAAACAACCGGGTTTGAAGCATTAATACGCTGGAACAGCCCTGAGTTTGGTGTTGTATCGCCTTTTAAGTTTATTCCGGTACTAGAAGAAACAGGTCTTATCTACTCTGTGGGTGAATGGATTATTGAGGAAGTCTTGAGATTCATAAAATCTGGAAAAAATAATAACACTAAGGTGTCCATCAATTTGTCTGCATTACAATGTGGAGTTAATAATTTTAGTCATAAGATTGAGGGCTTTATTAACGAAGCATGTATAGAACCAGAGTTAGTTGAATTTGAAATTACTGAATCAGTATTGATTGATGATTTTAGTCAGACTCAAATGTTTTTGAGCGATATTAGCAATCTTGGATGTACTATTGCTCTAGATGATTTTGGTACTGGGTACACTTCGTTTGAGTATCTCACTAAATTACCGATTGATGTTATTAAAATTGATCGTTCGCTAATTACAGGTATTCATGAGAACAAAAATCTTCAAGATATTGTTAGAGCAATTATTACTATGAGCGAAAGTTTAGGTATTGAAAATGTATTTGAAGGTGTTGAGACATTAGAAGAACTTAAAATGGTTGAACAGATTCATGGTGTGACCATACAGGGATTTTACTTTAGTAAACCTCTAGAACAACATCAAGTTGAACAGTGGTTTTCATCTAATTCCCGTCAAAGTGTCCGATAAACACAACAAACACATAATGGCGGTATAATATATATTATGTTAAATAGAGTAATATAAGCCCGTAAATAAAAAAGGAGCCGTCAGGCCCCTTTTTATATGTGCTATTAGTGTTTTAGTTTTAGTGTTACTGACATTCAGTGAAAACACGTGCTTCACAGGTTGCACACTTTTCTTGATCTAGCTTTTTATAAATGGCTTTAATTGCATCTCGTTTAGAGTCAAAGAAATTTTTATTGCCGACTTTAGCAACAAAACAATTACGACTAATATATTCATAGACGCTTGCTTTTAACTCAGCAAAATACAGTCCACCACCCATTTTTTTAAGTCTGTTAGCATCTGTAACCAGAGCCTCTGCCGCACTTAAATCAATAAAGTTAATTCCGGTACCAATAATTAAAATATGTTTTACATTTTCTTGTTCGATCAAATGATGCAAACGGTTCTGTATATGATTAATCGAACCGAAATACATCGACATATCAACACGAATTATTTTTAATTGCGGGCACTGATTTAATGGTTTCTTACTAATGTTAACAAGTTTTTTCTTGCCTGTAGAATCTTCTTCATCTGGTGCTAGAGTAACAATTTCCGGTGTTGACGTTCTGGCCAAAAAGATAACCAGTGACAATATAACACCTAAGTAAATGGCAAATTCCAGCTCAAGGAAAAGAGTGGCAAAGAACGTTGTTAAAAGAATTGAAGATTCAGATTTACTGTATTTCAATATCTCTTTTATATGATGCACATCAATTAAATTGTACGCAACAACTAAAATAACCCCACCCATGGCTGCAACAGGTAAATAAGCCGTTAATGGTGCAATCAGTAAAACAATCAACATAAGCATAACAGCTGCAAAAATGGCAGATAAAGGTGTTTTAGCACCTGCGTCATAGTTTATGCCTGAACGTGTGAATGAACCTGAACCAGCATAACTGGAGAAGAAACTACCGGTCATATTAGATAAGCCCTGACCGATAAATTCCTGATTAGAATCAATGCGTTGATTAGACTTGTTGGCGACAGCCCGACTAATTGAGACGGCTTCAATTAAACCAAGTAATGCAACAGCAAATGCTTCTGGTGCCAGCATTCTGATTGATGCAAAAGAAAAGTCAGGTGTAGATAACGGTGGTAAATGTGCCGGTATCTCCCCTACTAGCTTAATATTATGTTCTGCCCCACCTAAATACAGCGCAACAAAACTCCCTATAATTAAACCAACCAGTAAATTTGGTATTTTTGGTAAGTAGCGTTTAATTAAAACAGTAGAGATTAAAGTCACAATAGCGACGATAAAAATGTACATGTTGGTTTGACCAATATTTGTAAATACATCTATCCAGACATTGATAAAAGCTTCACCCTTGGGAACATGAATACCGGTAATATTCTTAATTTGGCTGGTTGCAATCAATATAGCAGCGCCTGCTGTAAAGCCTATGACCACGGTATGAGAAACAAAATTAACCAGTGAACCTAATCTGGCCAGACCGAAAGCAAGCTGATAAACACCGGCAAGAAAAGTTAAGGTCAAAGCCAATGAGATAAACTCAGCTGACCCAGGTTCGGCATGATTACTGACTGCCGAGAACACGACTATCGATATTGCGGTCGTTGGTCCGGAAATAAGGTGTCGTGATGAGCCAAATAAGGCCGCAATGATAGGTGTGACCATTGCAGTATATAAGCCATACTCGGGCGGTAAACCGGCAATTGTTGCAAAAGCAACGCCCTGAGGTAATACAATAACTGCCCCGGTGAAACCGGCAATGAAATCGGCTTTTATTGACTCTTTAGTTATTAATTTAAACCATTGCAAAAACGGGAATACGGACTGTAATGTCATTCTTAGTTTTCTCTTAAATTTTATGTAATTTGGGTGTAATGCGAAGATATAACTGCTCAGGAGCAATTAAGCGCCGTATTATATCACTATTTTCTAATATAAACGAGGCACAGAGCCCTCTAAATGACTGATTTACTTGATAATCTGCTATCATTCACCTTCTATTAACTATTAAAAGACTTAATTCGTGATAAAAACTGACTTTTCTACGCTTTCTCTCCCTGCTGAACAACTATCAAACATTCAGTCTCTCGGTTATGAGAAGATGACACCGATACAGGCTCAGGCGCTTCCACCAATATTAGAAGGTAAAGATTTGCTTGCACAGGCCAAGACAGGCAGTGGTAAAACAGCAGCTTTTGCCATTGGTTTACTGAATCATCTGGATATTAAAAAGTATCAGACTCAGGCACTTGTACTCTGCCCTACCCGTGAACTTGCCGATCAGGTAAGTAAAGAAATTCGCCGCTTAGCGCGAGCCATTCCTAATACCAAGATCCTGACATTATGCGGGGGTAAACCTATCGCACCGCAGCTTGCTTCACTCGAACATAGCCCACATATTGTTGTTGGTACACCAGGCAGAATACTCAAACATTTGCTTGATAAGCAATCTTTAAACCTGTCAGACTTAAAAATACTGGTATTAGATGAAGCCGATCGCATGCTGGACATGGGCTTTCATGAAGACATCATGAATATCATTCATAACACGCCAAAAAAACGGCAGACCCTGTTGTTTTCAGCCACTTATCCGGATGAAATACGAAAAATCAGTGACGAAATTCAAACTGATCCCATTGAACTACGTCTGCAAAGCTCGCACAGTGAAAGTAAAATAGAACAAATCTTTTACGAAGTTGAAAAAGGTGAAAGAACACAAACCTTAATTTCGATACTCCATCATTTTAAACCGGAATCTACTGTAGTTTTTTGTAATCGTAAACAACAGGCACAGGAACTAGCCGAGTCGCTATGGCATGAAGGTTTTCATGCTCTAGCGCTACATGGTGATCTGGAGCAAAAAGACCGCGATCGGGTACTAGTACAGTTTTCAAACAAAAGTAGTTCAATATTGATTGCAACAGATGTCGCTTCCAGAGGAATTGATATTAAAGATCTGACAGCAGTGGTTAATTTTGAATTATCTCCGGATCCTGAAATCCATGTTCATCGCATCGGGCGTACCGGACGTGCAGATAACAAAGGTATAGCTATCAGCTTATTTATCGCTTCAGAGTCTCACAAAGTAAACCGGATTGAAGAATACCTGAAAACAACATTTACTATAGCTAAGCCCGACACACTTAAACGTAAAGAGAATTTCAGGTTAAGCCCGCCTATGGCAACAATTAGTATCAATGGAGGGCGCAAAAATAAAGTGCGTGCAGGTGACATTTTAGGTGCATTAACGGCAAATACCGATTTGCAAGGTAAACAAATTGGAAAAATTGATCTCTTTGACACCTTTTCGTATGTTGCAGTGGAGCGCTCTGTAGCAAAACAAGCGGTACGAACATTATCTGAAGGGAAAATTAAAGGTCGAAAATTTAAAGTCAAAAAATTGAGTTAAACCATCATGTCTTTATATACTATATCTTGTATAGTTTAGATATCCTAAAAAAATATAAAATAAAACAAAAAAGTGGAGTCACTATGGAAATTTCAGGCATTGTTACACTCGTTATCATCGGTGCAATTATTTTATACATTATTTCTATTTTTAATACTCTGGTTGCATTACGTAATCGCTTTAAAAATGCTTTTTCACAAATTGAAGTGCAATTAAAAAGACGTTATGACCTTATACCTAATTTAGTTGAAACAGCTAAAGGCTATTTAAAGCATGAACGAGAAACACTTGATGCTGTTATTCAGGCAAGGAATACCGCTTCTAATAGTTTATCCGCAGCGCAAAAAAATCCAGGCGATGCAACAACTATGCAAGGCTTAAGTCAGGCAGAAGGAAATCTTGCGGGAGCAATGGGTAAAATGAATATTGTTGTCGAAGCTTATCCTGAACTAAAAGCTAACCAGAATATGATGCAACTTACAGAAGAATTAACCAGCACAGAAAATAAGGTCTCATTTGCACGACAGGCATTTAATGATCAGGTGATGGAATACAACACTTACAAACAATCATTCCCACAAAATATTTTTGCCGGCATGTTTGGACATATGAAAGATGCTTCTTTACTTGAGTTTGAAGATAGCGAACAAATTCAAGCTGCTCCTAAAGTTTCATTTTAAATAGCCGAATGAATTTTTTTACAGCACAAGACAAGGCTCGGAAACATACAACACAACTTGTTTTTTTATTTATTCTGGCTGTTATATCTTTAATTATATTAACTAACATTCTGTTGTTTGGAACTTTTGCTTACATGCAGGCAGATGAAGCCGAACCTTTAGTTGATACTCTAATTTATAGCTTTGATCCAAAATTAGCCGCTGCTATTACAATTGGTGTGAGTCTACTTATTCTTTTAGGTAGTCTTTATAAAGTGATTTCTTTGTCAAAAGGTGGCTCTGCAGTTGCAGAAATGCTTGGAGGCAAACTCGTTCCCCAAAGCACAGAAGAACTTGATGAAAGAACGCTCCTTAATATTGTTGAAGAAATGTCAATTGCTGCGGGCATGCCAATTCCTAAAGTTTATTTGTTAGATGAACCCGGTATTAATGCCTTTGCTGCAGGACAATCACATAACAATACGGTCATCGGGGTTACACGAGGCGCTATAAAACAGCTTTCCAGAGATGAATTGCAAGGTGTTATTGCGCATGAGTTCAGCCATATTCTTAACGGTGATATGCGATTAAACTTGCGATTGATTGGTATTCTTCATGGCATATTGTTAATTGGCATCATTGGCGAATACATGCTTCGCACAATTCGCTTTTCAAGCGGAAAAAAGAATAATGGCGGCGGCATAATTATTATTGGAATTGGATTAATGGTCATCGGTTATGCCGGTACCTTCTTTGGTTCATGGATAAAAGCAGCAGTGAGTCGTCAAAGAGAATTTTTAGCCGATGCATCTGCGGTTCAATTTACTCGTAATAAAGACACTATCGCCGGTGCTTTAAAGAAAATTGGCGGACTTGATGAAGGTTCTATTCTCGAAACACCTTCTGCTTCAGAATACAGTCATGCTTACTTTGCAACAGGTATAAGCTCTCTATTAGGTTCAATGCTTGCAACTCATCCACCACTTGATGAACGAATTAAAAAAATTGATCCTACCTGGGATGGGAATTATATTGTTCCAAATGTGACAGCTGAAAGTACATCTAAAAAAGAAAACGACAAAACATCTATTAATAAAGGATTAGGAGTAACTACTCCTGTTGTTCTTGCAGCAATTGATCAGGTAATAAATCAGATAGGGACAGTCACTGAAGAGAATATAGAATATGCTCAACAAATAATTATAAATATTCCACAAAAACTAAAATCAGCATCTGAAGATGCATTTTCAGCTCGAGCTGTTTTATATTCTATATTGATAAGAGAGCAAAATAACAAGGAACAAGCCTGGGGCTTACTTGAAAAATATGCAGACAGTGCAATGCCGGCACTGACAAGAAAACTCTACCCTGAATTCGAAAAAATAGATGAGCGGCTCATATTACCTTTGTTGGAATTATGTGTAACAACATTACGCGAGCTTTCTGAAAAACAATATAAACAATTCAGATATACGATTAATGAGGTAATAACATCAGACAAATCTGTCGATTTAAATGAATGGGTTATCCAAAGATTGGTTATACAACAACTTGATGAGTATTTTTTATTACGAAAGCCTGCAAAAGAAAAATATGCTTACTTGGGGGCGGTTAAAAGCGAGGCTGAGGTTTTATTATCACTTATTGCTCATACTGAGCATAAAGATGATGTCGATGACACTAATGCAAAACAAGCTTTTGATCGTGGCCGCAATCAAATAGGCGCTAAAGCATTTAACTTTGTTGAAAAAGATGAAATTACGTTAAACAAACTAAATGAATCTCTCGATCGGCTTATGCAGCTCAAACCACTTCTTAAGTCTCGTATTGTAAAAGCATGCGCAACTATAATTATGACGGATGGAAAAACAACACGAAAAGGAATAGAGTTATTCAGAACTGTCGCCGCCAGTTTAAACTGCCCCGTTCCACCAATCAATATTTAAACTTCTTTTTTGGTAGTCAGTATAATCAAGAGAGATTGGGCATGTTCTGCAGCATCCAGTCCCAGCGCGGTTAAATAACCACCGTCTTCTTGTGTAACGAGACCTTTATCATGTAAACGCTTCGCGGCATCTATAACATGACTTTCCGCTTCTTTATGTATTTTAATTCCTTCCTGATGATTTGCTAAATCAAAAAGGTTTAAAATATTTAATTCATCAATAATCTCAGTCGAGTACAACATACACTTTACCTCTTAGACTATTATTTTATATAAAAGACAGTCTAATAGTAACAATCTTTTACCGTTTATACCTTAAGTAATAACTTATAAAGTCGATAATTTTTGTTATAACTCAATCAACAATAATAACTAAACTTGTCAATATAAACGACTCGTTAAACCAGATTAAAATTTCAATAATATATTATATGCTGTTTAGTAATGCGGCCAAAATGTGACTAATTGTTACTGATAGTTCACACATTTGTAATAAATTATACGAACAATTTTAAGCTGTGTATTTTTGTGAGCTGAATCACATTTTCCTTTTTGCAACATCGCGCAATCGTAATTAAGGTCGATACTAGTACTGAAGAAAAAATACTCAACAAACTAAATTTGCTATTAGTAAAATATTATATAAGAGCCAATGACAAATGACGCTAAAAAAGTACACCATCTCACTTGATGGACTCCTTGCTCATGAAAACATCATATTCAAGCTAATCTGCTCTGTATCAGAAAGAACAAAGAGTAGAAATTGTGCTTACACATTACAGACCGATAATAATGACGCAGATATTTATATTAATGATGTTAAAAATATGCATGCACATGAGATATCTGAGCAAAGAGCTAAATTTGTTTGGATAAAGGATAAAAAAGATGAACAGTCAAATACCATTTCACGACCGCTCATTGCAACACGTGTACTTCACGTTCTTGATGAAATCATTAAAGATATTGAGCCCCTGTCTACCACTAAAAACCTCGAAAAAGATCCTGCACCTTCTCTCCCCGCAGAAACTAGTGCGGATTTATCTGAAGAAGAAGCATCTGAATTAGCAATTGTTCATGATGAAATTTTAGAAAACCCGGCGAATCAGGAAGATGCTATTCCAGCCGCTAATCCTGAATTAACTCTTATTAAAAATGAAAACTCTATTCCTGTTGTATCAGGTAAAACACATCATGTATTAGTTGTAGACGATAGTCAGTCCGTGAGAAAACAACTTGAGCTTGAGCTTGAGTTATTTGACGTAACTGTCGATTTTGCAGATACCGCTAAAGCTGCTTTAGCATTATTAAAAAATAATACTTATGATCTTGCATTACTAGATGTTGTTCTCCCTGATAAAGATGGTTTTTTAATATGTAAGCATATTAAAACAACCAGCAAAGAGACCATTGCGATTATGTTGACAGGAAAAGCAACACAAGCCGATAAAATTAAAGGCTCTCTTGCCGGGTGTGATGATTATTTAATAAAACCCGTTGGAAGAATAACCTTCCAAAATGCAGTTAAGCATTACATTTTGTTAAAAAATACAAATACAGCAATACAAGCATAAGTTATTCAATACAATCAAGGAGAATAAAAATGGCCATTAATAAAGTACTCGTAGTTGATGATTCTGACACTGAACTAACCAATATAAAAGGTATCGTCAGTAACACGGGTTGTATTGTATTAAGTGCAAGCAGTGGTTCAGAAGCAGTAGAAATTGCTAAAAAGGAACAACCCGATATCATCTTTATGGATATTATCATGCCAGACATGGATGGTTATGAAGCAACTCGAAAGCTCAACAATGATCCAAGCACTCGTGATATTCCAATTGTTTTTGTTAGCAGTAAAAGTCAAAAAGCAGACAAATTATGGGCTCAGATGCAGGGTGGTAAAGGGTATGTTACCAAGCCCTATACAGCGGATAAAATAATCGATCAATTAAAATCATTCAATTAGAACAGGTTAAAAAATGCAAGCTTTTGCCAATAATTCAGAAGAAAAAATAACACCTAAAGCAGAGGAGAATCCCACTCCCCTGTTTTCCGGTAATGAAATTATTTTTCCTGATGAAAATATTGAGCGTCCACATACACGATATGGTTACAAGATATCACAGATGTTTTTTCTTATACCTGAAGAAATAGTGAGTGAAATTATTCAGGATGCAAATATTTACAGTTTACCAAATTCACCCTCATGGATAGAAGGCCTAATTAATTTACGCGGAAATATTATCCCTGTAATGAATTTAGATAAGTTACTTAAAAATAACAACAACAAATCAACAACTATCCTGGTTATGAATAACTCAGAAGAAAAAAAATCAATCGCGATTATGATTGATGACCTCCCTGTTTCTCTAGAACTAAATGATAGTAATACAACAACCAAGAATTACCCTAATGAGTTACAAGATTATATTTCAGACGGTTTTAGACAAAACAACAGTGACTGGATTGAATTTAACCCGCATCTGCTATTTAAAAAATTATCAGAAAAATAATATTTAGATACATATATTAAATAAATGAGGTTATGTAGATATGCTTAATAAGATGAGAATTGGGCCTCGGCTCGTGCTGCTTATTGCCACACAAACACTTGTGCTGGCTATCATTGGTGCGACTGCAATATATGGTTTAAACTTTGCAACAGATACAACGGAATCCTTAAATAAAAATGTTATTGAACAAGTAACATTAAATCAGTTAAACAGTACTGTACGAACCGATTTATTAGAAATGATTGGTAAAGTTGCATCAGGAAAAATTGACTGGGAACAAGGCTCTGCCGACTTACTTGCTGCAAAAAATATCTTTGTTAATAACTGGATTGAGTATAAAGAAGAAAAAACCGCGTCAGAAAAGAAAGAAATTGAAGCATCACTTGGTAATGATTACCGTAATATTCTCTCATCGTTTAAAGAACTGGAATCAATATTTTCACAACAGGACATTGTTGCACTTAGTACCTTTATTGAAACTCGAACCAATAAATTAATTCTTCCATTTTTAACCGAGTTAAATGAACGGGTCAATGAATACCAGTTAATATCAGAAGCCTTATTTGAAAAATCTATTGCAACAAATAAATTATTCTTTAATGCCAGTGCTGCGATTATGGTATTCGGCTTATTATTCGCGAGTTTATTAGGTTATATCATTTTCCGCTCTATTACCCGGCCAATACAAACTATTTCTGACACGGTTAAGAAAGTGTCTGAAGGTGATTACTATGCAAGAACTAAACTTACCGGTCATGATGAGCTCGGTCAGTTAGGTTCAGCATTTGATGGTCTGTTAGCAGAAAAAGTAGCAACTCTGGTAGAAGCAGAAAAGAGCAATGAAATACTCAATGATTCTGTAATTTTACTACTTGAAGCGGTATCAAAACTAAGCCAAAGGGATTTAACCATCAAAGTTCCTGTAACAGAAGATGTCACCGGCCCTGTTGCCGATGCATTAAATTTGTTTACGGCTGAAACCTCTAAAGTACTCAAAGGTGTACGAGTTATATCAGAAGAAGTGGCACGTGCCACCAGTTTGGTTAAAAACCAGTCAGACTCTGTAATCGCCGTGGCTGCACGCGAACAAGAATCGGTACTTAATACGACAAAAGAACTTAAAAATGCGATTCATGCCATGGGGCATATTGCAGATCTGGCAAAATCTTGCAGTCAGGAAGCAGAAAATGCCATACAGACGACCAATACCGCAATGGAAACTGTAGATCGTTCAAGTGAAGGTATGAATAACATTCGCGAGACAATTCATAAAGCTGAAAAACGTATTAAACGACTTGGTGAACGTTCACAAGAAATCAGCCGAGCAGTAAACCTCATTAACAGTATTTCTGAAAGAACTCATATTCTCGCATTAAATGCGAGTATGCATGCCGCATCAGCAGGTGAAGCTGGACGTGGCTTTGCCGTTGTTGCAGATGAAGTACAACGACTAGCGGAAAATGCACGTGATGCAACCTCACAGATCTCTACCCTGGTGTCAAACATTCAGGTTGAAACCGTAGATACAGTAGACACCATGAATAATGTCATCACACAAGTGGTCGAAGGTAGTCGATTAGCTGAAAAAGCCGGTGAGCAAATGCGTCACACTCAAAACAGTACACAAGGCCTTGTAGAATCTGTACTCCAGATTGCTTCAAGCTCTTCTGATCAGGTGATTATTACCAAGAAACTTCAGGTAAATGCAGACAGAATTCTTGAATCTAACAAAAAAACCAGTGAACAACTTAATAAACAAACTATTCAAACAAAACGCTTGGTTGATTACGCAAAAGGCTTATTAAAAGCCGTACAAGTATTTAAACTACCCGGTGCAGTAGAAAATAAAGAAACAGCTAAAGCTGAAGCACCAGCTAAATCGAACGCAACTATTCCAGAAATAGTTATGTCTACCAAACAACATAAAAAAGCATCGTAAATACTCATTATGTCTGACTCCATAGATAACAATACAGATATTGTCGAAGAGATCTCTAATACTGTTATAGAACTCTATGACACAATATCTCTATTTCATGAAAACAATGATCAAAACGCGATTCATAAATTTATTGAGAGTTATATTAAACGGGTTACTCGAATAGGATTTCGCTTAAGCAAATCAAGTTTTACTGCGCTGCGAGACTCTTGCGTTATATTTCATGAGATATTAGAAAAATTAAACAAGGAAAATATTGATATAACAGATGATCAATTTCATTTGTTTGAAGTATGGCCTACTCTAATTTTGGCATACATCTCAGATCCACAAAATAACCAGCATATAGATTCAATAATGGAACTATTGGAGGACACTGTATGGCCTGGAAAAATTGAACAAAGTGATTTAGAACAACTCCGTACTGATTTTAAAAATGAACAGACAATAATTGATAGTGAAATTGTCACTAAACAACAAGAAACAAATACAGTAGAAGAAAATAACGAAGTAACGGAAGAGTCAACAGGCGCCTTTGATGGTGATTTATTTGAATCAGTACAGGAAGAAGTCATTGATTCAATGACAGGACTTTTATCAGATCTGGCTTCAACAGATGCCGATGATGACTTTGGTATTGGACATGCTTTTTCTTTATGTGCTGATCGTATCGAACTATTAGGTATGTCGATAGCGACTGCTGGTCTGATGGGATTGATGGATGTTTGTACAATATTTCAATCCGGTTTAAGAGAGCTTGCCAGACGTGAAAAACCTCTGAGTGATGATGAACAAATTATCATGGAAGAATGGACTTCTCATTTTATCGCATATTTGAGTTACCCTACTGATCATGAAGTCGTCGATCACTTTGTTGACTACCTGAATAAATTACCCTGGTCTGAATCAATGTCAGAAGATGAAATGGATACATTACGTTTCATGCTAATTCCGGAAGATATTGAAGTGACAGCCCCTGTTGACATAGATGAACCAGATGAAACTCTGGTAGAAGAAACTGTCAATCCAGAAGAAGAACTTGTTTATGAAATGGAAAGTACTGAAGGTTTAGAAGATATTACTGTATCAGAAGATATGTATTTTCTTGGTCAGGAACTCATTCAACTTATTCGAGACGAGTTTGAGTTAGAAAAACTTTCGTTAGATGAAGCAATAAACTCTGTAAACACCGAGTCAGAAATAAACAAAGACAACATTGAAGCGCTATCTAAATTTAATACAATGATAGAACGTTTCTCTCTCGCTACCGAATCTATTGGTCTATTGGGTTTAAATAAAGTCCTGATTCATATTGTTAATAATTTAAATCATATTATTAACAGCGAAAACAGTATTATATTAGAATCTTCCATTATTTCAGCATTAAAGGATTTTTCTACATTATCTCTCGATTATCTAAACGATATGGATAATTCAGAATTAATACACCGCTTTGTATCACCCTATTACAACGAATCTTGGCCAGTAAAACTGGATGATGAACAAAATGAACTGGAAAAAGAATTATTATCACCCCAACTATTAATTGAAGATGATATAGAAATTCGTGCAACACTCGCTACAAGCGAAGATATTTCTTTAAAACTTCCGGAGGATGTAAACCAGCAATTACTGAGTACTTTGCTTCAAGAGCTACCCATGCAAACAGAAGAATTTACGCAGTCAATCACACAACTGGTTGAAGGAAATGCAACGCTTCAGGATGTAGAAAAAGCGCAACGTATTGCTCATACATTAAAAGGAGCGGCTAATACGGTTGGCATTATTGGCATAGCGACATTAACACATCATATCGAAGATATTTTTGATACATTCACAACTCATCAAAGACTTCCCGGAAAGAATTTATCCGATATATTAATGAATGCGGCCGACGTGCTTGAAATGATGAGTGAAGCTTTACTTGGCCAGGGACAAGAACCTGATCAGGCACAAACAGTATTACAACAAATTCTGGACTGGGCTAACCTTATCGATCAAGAAGGTATCCCTGAAGACGATGCGCATATTCAGCTTAGCACAGGTGCCGATAAACTGGCAGGTAAAGATGACACAAGTCATTTAAATGATATTGCTGCCCCGACTATGCTCCGTGTTCCGGCCGTTTTGATGGATGAATTATTAAGAATTGCAGGTGAATCAATAATTTTAGGCGGACAGTTACAGGAACGTTTACGAAAAGCGGTGGAACAAACCCATCTGGTACACGAGCAAAACTTGCTTTATCAACAACTGGTCTTTGAGTTAGAACAAATTGTTGATGTACAAGGTTTAACCGCTAAAAAAACAGATGCTAAAGCAGATGAAATTTTCGATTCTCTAGAATTAGAACAATACAATGAATTACATACGGTAACACACCGTTTGGTAGAAGCTGCGACAGATTCAAAAGAGCTAACACATAATATAGAAGATGAACTAAATTCGCTGGATACATTATTAGTCGATCAGAGTCGGTTGCATAAGGAGAATCAGGATATTGTCATGCAAACGCGAATGGTACCAGTACAAAACATTGTACCGCGCCTGCAAAGGAATATTCGTCAAACATCTCGTACCACTAATAAAAAAGTATCATTAAATGTTATTGGTTCCGAAACACTCATGGATAGTGATGTTCTGGATGATTTAATTGACCCGCTTATGCACATATTGCGTAATGCAGTAGATCATGGAATTGAACCTGAGAAAATCAGACAAGAAAAAGATAAAAATACGGAAGGAAAAATAGAATTGTCCTTTGCGCGAGATGGTGATCACATTGTTGTAAAATGCCGGGATGATGGTCAGGGGCTTGACTATAACGCAATAAAAAATACGGCGCTCAAAAAGAAAATAATCACCGATATAGAGACATTATCTAACGAAGAACTGACTCGATTAATCTGGGTAGCAGGATTTACCACTCGAGAAACAACAACTCAAGTTTCCGGACGCGGAATTGGAATGGATGCAGTATATAACCAGATCACCGCGATGAAAGGAACGATTAATATCAGCTCCGAAAAAGATAAAGGTTGTATTGTAGAAATACGTCTTCCCCTTACTTTAATATCTGTACATGCCATCATTGTTAAGTTACGCAAACAAATGATAGCAATATCAAACCGTGGTATAGAACAAATACTCTGTCCCGACGATGGAGAGCTTATTCGTAACAATGAGAAATATAGCTATCATCTTAATGATGAAGTTTATACTGCTTATGATATTGAAACATTACTCCATCAACCCAGAGACCAGCGTAATGACGATCGTGAAGAACGCTCAGTATTTATTTTACGTGATGAAAGTGGTCGTAAATTTGCGATTACTGTAGAACAGGTTATTTCAAATCAGGATCTCATTGTTAAACAGCTAGGTGAATTTATTCCGGATATCATTGGTATTGAAGGTGCAACAATTTTAGGTGATGGCAGTGTTGCACCTGTATTGGATTTACCCGGTTTAATAAGGACCATTTCTAAAACTACTACGATACCAATTATAGAACAACGACTTGCAAGTACAGAAATAGCAGATGAAAACATAAAAGCATTAATTGTTGATGACTCATTAAGTGCAAGGCGATCACTGGCTGAATTTGTAAAAGATCTTGGTTATGAAGTAGCAATGGCGAGAGATGGCATAGAAGCCATTGCAATGATTGATACGGTTAAACCGGATATTGTACTTGCTGATCTTGAGATGCCAAGAATGAACGGTCTGGAATTAACCTCACATATTCGTAGCAAGGCGAGTACAAAAGATATCCCTGTTATTATGATCACATCTCGCTCAACTGAAAAACACCGAGAAATGGCAGATGCTGCCGGTGTGAGTACCTATCTGACAAAACCTTTTTCTGAAGATGAGCTATTAGAAAATATTCAGAATTTATTATTAGTTGTAAATTAGTGGAGAATAGTATGTATAAAATAAAAGTTTCTTTAATGTTGATTCTATCTGCTCTATTGTTCTCCCCTATGCTATCTCAAGCAGCACAGGAATATTCTTTTGGTATAGTACCTCAATCTAACGGCAGTAAATTATCTAAATTATGGTCACCAATTTTACAGTACCTTGAACAGCATACAGATTTAAAATTACGCTTCGCAACAACAAGAAACATTAACTCCTTTGAAAGACGAATTTCATCCGGCAAGTATGATATTGTTTATATGAACCCATATCATTATATACTTGCTCATGAACGTCAGGGATACATTGCCATTGCAAAGGCAAAAAACAAAAGACTCAAAGGTATAATTGTTGTTGCCAAAGATAGTCCTTACAGCTCAATTAACGACTTAAATAATACCGAACTGGCATTTCCTTCTAATGCTTTTGCCGCTAATCTGGTACCAGCAGCAGCACTTCATAAAGCAGATCTAAACTTTTCATCTAAATTTGTCTCATCTCACGATTCGGTATATCGAAATATTGCTCGAGGAAGGTATCCTGCTGGTGGCGGTGTTATGCGAACATTCAAAAATACGTCCCCGCAATACCGAAACAAACTAAAAATTCTGTGGAAATCAAAAGGCTATACACCACATGCCTTTGCAGTGCATCCTCGGTTACCCAAAGAAGTGAGAGTAAAATTACAAAATGCATTAATAGAGATGGAACAAGACCCGATAGGTAAAGCCTTACTGAACAAAATCAGATTAAAAGGTATTGAAAAAGGAGTAGATAGAGACTGGAATGATGTTAGAGCTCTAAATATAAACTCATAATTATCGACTGTGGAAGACGACAATATCCATCCCCTTAACATTAATCATGCTATCTTCTGTCATCTGCTTAAGCACGCGCCCTACTGTCTCACGTGAGCAGCTAACAATACGAGCAATTTCCTGCCGCGAAATATGGATTTGGGTTCCTTCAGGGTGAGTCATTGCATGAGGCTCCTGACACAAGTCCAGCAGCGTTCTTGCGATACGCCCGGCGACATCCATCGATGTTAGCAAACTGATCCGTTTACTGGTTTTAAGTAAACGTTCAGAAAGCTGATAACCAACTACGGTTAGTAATTCTGCATGCTGTTCACGAAGTTCATTTTTGACCAACTTATCAAAATAATCATAACTGATTTCAGCCAGTTCACATTCTGTTCTAGCTCTCACCATGGCTGAACGCTCTGTATCAGAGATAAATAATCCAATTTCTCCGATAAACTCACCTTTATGCAAGTAGGCAAGAATCATTTCTTTGCCATCATCATCTGTACAACTCACCGCGACCGAGCCCTCAACAATATAATATAAAGTTTTAGCCGGATCTGCTTGACGAAAAACAATGCCTTTTTTAGGAAATTTTTTACGCTTACAGTATTTAAGAAAACGTTTTACCGTTTCTTCGCTAATAGGTGAATTTTTAGGTATTAGTTTATTTGTAACAAGTGGCATTTGGGGGAGAGCCTCATATTATAAATTAAGTCATCTAAATTTGACATAAATAGTAGCAGTCTTTGATTTTTATATAAATAATTTTATTGTGTTTATTATTGTATGAATCACGTACAAATACTGCTAGCTAGATCACATAAATCAAGTGGATTACTACTCTCTCCTACGTCTATTCTTACTTTCGTAATTGAAAGTAATTATCAAATGTTGTTATTTCTTCCTCAAATAGAGAGATATGATATGAATTCCGAAACCTGCCAATCACCTATTTTTACTAAGACAATAGAAGATAACATTCACCCTCATCAGGGGTTTGTGACAAGAGAAAAACGTAACAAAGAGTTGGGTCACAAAAGCGGGGTTATCTGGCTGACAGGTTTATCTGGTGCGGGTAAATCCACTATAGCCTCACTAGTTGAAAGAATGTTGTTCCAGCAAGGCTATACAGTTTCTATTTTAGATGGTGATACGCTTCGCTCAGGATTGAATAACGATCTTGATTTTTCAACTGAATCTCGCGAAGAAAACTTGCGTCGCACAGGTGAAGTTGCTTCACTATTTGCAAATTCAGGTCATATTGTACTTGCTTCATTCATCTCACCCCATCACAAAGGCAGAGAGTCAGTTAAAAACATTATTGGCGATAATTTTTATCTTGTGCATGTCCATGCTGAACTTGATGACTGTATAGATCGGGATCCTAAAGGACTTTACAAAAAAGCCATGTTTGGTGACGGGATTAAAAACTTTACCGGTATCGGTCAGGACTACGAAAAACCAACTGTAACAGACATGACAATTAATACTTCTAAAAACAACATTGCTGAATGTACTATGCAGCTTGTTGCATTTATTAAAACGAATTTTGCACTTTAACAAAAGAGATAATACAAATAATAATCATGTCTGAAACAATTATTGAAAACACAACCGTCCATGAGCAGAAAAATTCTACTCATGAATATTCACTCGTTTTGTTATTTTTTACATTCTTAAAAATAGGTAGTCTTGCCTTTGGCGGATATATGGCCTTAATTTCCGTCATCGAAAACACAGTTGTTAAAAAACTAAAACTTATTAGTCATCAAGATATCCTTGATGGAATCTCATTGGCAAATTTACTACCAGGACCTATGGCTGTTAATGTGGTTGCATTTTGTGGCTATAAAATTCGTGGGAAAATGGGAGCATTGGTGGCGACAGTCGCTGTTGTATTACCTTCTTTTCTTTTGATTCTCAGCTTAAGTTATGTTTATTTTAATTATGGTGAAGCAATCAATTTTAAAGCTGTTTTTCAGGGGTTTATGCCTGCTGTTGCAGCAATTGTATTTAGCGTTGCCTGGAGGTTAGGTAAAAAAACACTTAAAGGCACGTATGAGGCCATTATTGCTATCGTCGCAATCCTTGTACTAGCATTCATACCTTTAACCTATAAAATTTACACACCTATTATACTTATCTTTTTGTCCGGTGCGGTTGGCTATATTCTATTTAACAGTCAAAATAATAACAACATAAGCAAAAATAAAATAAAATTTAATAAACAGCAAATAATTACACTGTTTATTATAGTTTTGGCATTTCTTTCCCTCTGGCTATTACCTTTGCCAGTCGACAAAAATAGTATTGCATACCTCAGCTTAACTTTTGCAACAATGAGTTTAATATTGTTTGGTGGAGGATATGTCTTTATCCCCGTTATCGGCAGTATTGTTGTGCTGGAAAATGGCTGGTTAACATCACAAGAATTTACAGATAGTATTGCCTTAGGTCAGGTAACACCCGGCCCAATACTCATCAGCGCAACCTTTATCGGTTATAAAGTTGCAGGTTTCTGGGGAGCCTTAGCATCAACAATAGCAATATTTGGTGTACCGGCAATTTTAATGGTCATTGTTTCACGTTGGTTTGATTTCATTCGAAAGTCGTCAGCCACTCAAGCAGTGATGCACGGTATTCATAGTGCTGTCATTGGTATGATTTGTATCGCAGCTTTTATTATTTTCAAATCATCGCTTCATACTTTGGCTATTCCAGAGCTTTATACCAATTGGCCTGTCTTATTGATTTTCACTTTTTCTTTAATCAGTTTAATTAGGTTTAATCTCGATGTTATCTGGATTATTCCTCCTGCAGGACTAATTGGTTATTTGTTTTTATAAATTTTATAACAGGAGAATAAAATGCAATCGATATTTATGGTAGGTGAACAACGTTCTGGCTCAAACTTATTACGCCTTATTCTAAATGAATCATCCAATATTGCAGCCCCACATCCACCTCATATCCTGCAACGTATGATGCCATTACTACCTATATATGGTGATTTAAATAATAACAAAGCATTTATTAAATTAATTGATGATACTTGTCGTCTCGTTGAACTAAACCCTGTACCTTGGGATAAGGTTAAATTAAACAGGAAAGAAGTATTAAAAAGATGTACCGAACGTTCACTAGTAGCCGTATACGGTGTAATTATGGATATATATGCTGAAGCAAATAATGCATCAGCTTGGATGTGTAAAAGCATGCAGAATATTCAGTATGCAGAAGAAATAAATCATCATTTTGATGCACCAAAATACATCTATTTATATCGAGATCCTCGTGATGTTACGCTTTCCTTTACTAAGGCAGTCATTGGTGACAAACACCCCTACTTCATTGCAAAACAATGGAACAAATTACAAGAACTTTGTATTGAACAAATGACTAAAAGCGGATCTGACACAGTCTTCCCTATCAGTTATGAAAAATTATTAGATAACCCGGAAAAAATTGTTAAGGAACTCTGTGAATTTCTTAATATAGATTTTTCACCCAATATGCTGGACTTCCATACATCTAAAGAAGCTGAACGTAGTGCAAAATCGAGTTCTTTATGGGAAAACCTCAGTCAGCCGATAAAGTCTAATAATTCAAGAAAATTTCTTAATGAGCTTACTACAGAAGAAATTCAAGTCATTGAATCAATTTGTGGTGATGTTATGGATATACTTGGCTATGAGCGAACGCAAATACTTAAAGGTAAAGAGCTTGAGTTTACTAAAAACGATATCGACTCATTTAAACAACAAAATGAAGCTGCTATATCTAAAAACACATCCAGGATAGACCCTGAAGATTTAAAGCGAAGAAAGCTTCAAACAGGATTTATTAATAAAATCTCTCAGTTGGCAACAGCCTAATGTTTAAATGAAATTTTTGTGTTACCCCGGTAACACATTATATCTTTTCTATTTAAGACTTTACACTTAACAGCAATGGCTGGCTCTTGCCAGCCCTGCTTCATTGTTAAACCATATTTATCCATAACATTAGATCTGTCACCAGAAACACTAATAGCGTTATAGTTATAGATAACTTTAAAACTGCCGTTTTTCCTGAACCCTAATAATGTAGACTTTGTTGTGTAGGTAACGGTAGAACTTTTAATTTTTCGTGATTTTTCACTGGAAAAGCAGGTAAGCTCTTCGTCGCCAGATTCCAGGCATGCTGTAGAAGCAGATGGCAAATAATCTGCATCTCCATCTCTATTTTTCCATTTATTGGTCAAAACCAACTTTATCAAGTCAGAGGTTTTAAAAACAACAGACTTCTTTTTTACCGGCGGTTTTATAACTGTTTTTTTATTTTTCTTATCTGCTTGTTTAGTGCCGATTTTTTTTACGGCTTTGTATTTCGCTTTTTGCTTTTCTAAATATTTCTTTTTTTGCGCTTTCTTTAGTTTCTCTTTTCGCCCCTGATCTTCTTTATCTAACTTAGCCTGCAAAACTACATGTTGCGCCCGAACTAATTCTTTCTTTTTAGCATGAGCAACATTATTTAACCGATGACTTGCTTTGTCACTACCATTATTTTTAGCTTTTTTATACCACTGCATTGCCATGCGCATATCTTTGGCAACACCAAGTCCATGCTCGTAAAAATACCCAACTTTATATTGTGATGGCGCATGTGATTGATTAGCCGCTTTTATGTACCATTTAAGGGATTCTTTAAGATTTTTTTTAACGTCCGTACCATATTCATATGCAGTAGCAACTCTAAACTGGGAAGCCAGATCGCCACGTTTTGCAAGAAGCAGCTCAAGTTTTAACTGACTAATGTCTGCATATATTGTTTGAGATAAAAACAATGTAACGAATATATAAAAATATTTCATTTAAATAATTCCAAAGTACTAATATGATTTTAACGACAAATTGAAAGCAAGCGAGCAGCTTTACCCTTACACGGATCAGACTTAAAAGCACCTTTTGTTTCTGCTTTACGCTTTTCTGCTGCTTTTACTCTTGCTGCAGCAGCTTTAGCTCTTTCTGCTTTAAGTTTATTGGCTTTTTCAATCTTTTCTTTTGCTAATTTTTCCCTTAATTTAGCAGCTTTTAATCGAGCTTCTTTTTCTGCTTTTTTCCTGGCTGCTGCAGCTCTAAGTTTTGCTTTAGCTCTTTGTATTGCAGCCTTTTCTTTTTCTAATTTTATTCTTTCGGCTTCTTTTTTTGCTTCAGCCGCAGCTTTTGCCTTGGCCAGAGCCTTTTTCTTTTTTATCTTCTCTTCTGCCAAAATCTTTTTTTGTTTAGCTTTGTTTTGAGAAGTATTTCTTTTCGGTTTATTTTTTCTGTTTTTAAGTCTTAGTATTGCCTGCTCAGCTTTAGCATGACCTGCAATTTTTGCTTTTTGATACATTTCTAAAGCTTTAGAGTAATTTTTCTCAGTGCCCTCGCCTCTTTCATACATTTCTCCCATTTTCATCATGGCAGAAGAGCTTCCGCTTTGTGCCATTTTTTTCTGAAAATGAAAAAGGCTTTTCATAGGGTCATTGGCTGCAGATGCAATGGATATTGTTGTTATCAATGTAAATAACAATAATAATGAAAAATAATGCTTAATCATTTGCACTCACCAGAAAATATATTATCAGTAAAATCTAATTTAAAAATTAAGGTAAAATTAAAACAACTTTGACCGACTTATTTAAATACTTGCCATCAATATAACCAATAGCACCTTCATTGTTAGCCACCCACTTTAAAACTTCGCGTGCCGAATTTAAAAGTTTAGGTGGTTTTCCCTTGCCGGTATATTTACGTTTCGACCAGTATCGGTTCATTTGACTTTCAGATTTATTAATTACTGTCTGATAGAACTTTTTACGTTCTTTTGATTTTTTTGGTAAATCAACCGGTTGAATACGTTGACCATTAGAGAATCTTCTTAATTTACCAAGATAAATTTTTGCTAACTTACTTTTTGACAAACCAATTTCTTTAACGCCTGGATGCGTAATAACAGCAACGCCAGCCTGAATGGATTGAACAAAAAATATTAATGATGTTGCTAATAATATTTTAGCAACCTGCTTATTAAATAGTTTCATTAGAAATACCTTTAAAAGATAACATCAAAAGTTACACTTGCAACTGTGCCCGATTTAACCGGGTTGTCGAATAAGCCATAGCCTGCTGTTGTGGTATTAAAGCCAGCAGAAGCATTCTTTTTAGGTGTAACTGTCATTATTTCAAATTTAAGTGCTGCAGCATCACTCACTTCTGTTCTTAAGCCAACGGCAATAGAACTTTGAAGTTGAGAATACGGACTATCATCTTTTCCTTTTGACAGATTTGCATATGTAATATATGGGAGATATTTACCCATACGGTATCCGGTTGTTATGTAATAAGCATTTTGATCCGGAAAGGCTCCTGCTAAATTTGCCGCGGTATCACGAACAATATATTCACTATATACAACCAGATTTCTCCAGTCGATATTAAAACCAATACCACCGAATGAACCGAATGCATCATGAATACCAAAGGCAGCTGAATTTACACCGGTTTCAAAATAACCAAGACGAAAAGTACCAATTTCACCGGATAAAGACAGATTAAAACCCTTGGCATTTGGAGTATCAAAGTCAATGGTCTGGCCTTTTTTAGTAGTGTCACCAAGCCCATTATAAGGAGTGCCTGTTGGTGCGTCTGTGGTTGATGGTATGTATTTCGAGGTGTGGTCACCAGAGCCGGCAAAAACCTCTAAAAGAAGCGACATATTACGAATATCAGTTTGATAAACCAAATCCAGTCCAGTGAAAGCTTCTATTGGATTAGTGCTGTACACTTCAAGCGGTGGTCGTACCCAAGGATAAGCATAACCTACTTCTTTATAGTCAGAGACCATGTAGAAAGTTGCTTTATATTTCCCCATCCGAACACTGAGATCTTCATTAAAGCGGTATGTTGCATAAGCCCATTGAGCATTAACATTATAGTTATTTTTGCTGCCATCCGCCTGAAGAACGACAGTCATGTCAATTTTATCCGACACTGTTGCTGCTATTTGGAGCCCTAAATGAGTTTGCTGATCAAACTTCAAATCTTCGGTCGCAAGCCCATTTACATAAACAGCATTACTGCCTGTTGTTGTTTTTGCATTAGTGAATGCGCCTGCAAATGTGGCATAACCACTGATATCCACTTCTACGGCCTGAAGATTAGATGCAAACCCTAATACAGCAAGAAATAAACTGATGACACGAATATTCATTATCTTTCCTCTAGTTTTATGTACATTGATCATAAATTGAATCAATTACATTAGATAAATGGTATTTATTATCTAACTTAAATCAGTATACGATATCTCAAATTTATATAGTAATTTTATGTAGTTATAATGCTATCTTCATAAGTTAAGTTAAGTATATGAGAAATTTATGCAAACCATATCAAAGTAGTTACTTTATATATGTGCTAATAGTTACTTATCGGTATTAAATTTATTATAGGCATATAACTTTTGTATATAGAAGCTATAAATATCACACAGGAAGGCACTCTCATATAATCAAGTTAAGAGCATACAGCGCGTAGGTTAATGCTAACCGTCCATAACAAAGTTAGAATAATCACTAACTTTGTCATTATTATTTCTATTTAAGCAGAGGTAATATCAGGGTGTAAACCGCGTGCTCGCAAAGTGTTTAATACATCAACAGGCATAGTGGAGTTTGGCTCATAATCAATGGTTAGATCATGTCCATCATGGCGCGGATGCTCCACATCAATCACATTAGGAATAGCCTTAATTTCATGTTTTATTTTAACCATTTCCCGTGTACTGAGAGATTCATTGATGTAAACAGTAATACTATTCATAATTGTTACCTCTTAATTTTATTAATTCTTATATTAAGAAATAGACGAGAATTCAGTGAATAGCAAGCAATCAATACATAATTATTTGTATCAATTATAATTAAATTTAAGTGGTACGGTGGACTGGAAAATAAACAAAAAATGTCGTGCCCTTCCCCTCTTTAGAAGTAAATTCGATTCTCCCATTATGCATTTCGACAAGCAATTTAGTGATGCTTAAACCCAGGCCTGTCCCCCCTTTTTCACGCGTGTCAGAAGAATCTGATTGTGTGAATTTTTCATATAATTTTCCATAAAATTCTTCAGGTATTCCACAGCCATGATCTGTTACAGAAATAATGTAATTATCCGCTTGTTTAATAAGGCCAATTTCGACCGTACCTCCAATCTTGGAAAATTTTATCGCATTAGAGAGCAAATTAGTGAGAATCTGAGATAATCGCCCCTGATCGGCATCAACAATCGCATTATCAACTCTATTGGTAATAACCAATTCAACACCAAACTGTTCGGCGTATATCGAATTATCTATCAATGATTTATCAAGACTACGCATAATATCAACAGCGGACTTAGTACAAGAAAGTAGACCCGATTCAATTTTTTGAATATCTAAAATATCATTAATCAACAATAACAATCGTTCAGTATTGTTGCTGGCAAGTTTTAACATTTCTTTTGCCTGTTCCGGCAGCTCTCCTACCGCTCCTCCGCTAATTAACCCCAGAGAACCGCGTATTGAAGTAAGAGGAGTACGAAGCTCATGACTAACAGTAGAAATAAACTCATTCTTCATATTATCGATACGTTGCCGTTCCGTGATATCTCTTGCAGAAACAGAAAAAAGTTTTTCATTATTAAACTCAACTAAACCAATACTCACTTCAACAGGAAATGTTCTGCCGTCCTTACTCTGATAAATTCTTTCATTGCGAATATTTTTTCGTTTAGCCAACTCCTGCAATAAGTTTTCAGTCGGCATTTGTGTTGAGGGAGTCGACACATCCGAGACAGACATAGACAGCAATTCATCTCTTGTATAGCCCAGACTTCTGCATGCTTCCTGATTAACGTCAATAAATCTGCCATCTAAATCATGTAAAAAATATGCATCTGTTGCCGTATCGATAATCGTTTGATATTTATGTTCGCTATGCTGCAAAGTATGCTCACGTTCTATACTTTCAAGATGAAGATAAATGTTTTGCATAATATAATTATGCATTCGGGTAGCAGCAACGATCATCATCATAAAATAAAGTAACAACATTGTTCCCATTGCAATCCCAAGTTCAGCATGACTAAGATAAAAACGAAATAATAAAGGGATAAGACTAATAGATATAAATGTATATATTAAATATCGAACCTGAGATAACGTTGTTAACGATCCCGCCACCATACCACCAATAACAAAAGCAAGAAAAACCTGGCGCGCCATATCGGTTTCAGGAAACAAAAATATTGAAGCGCTGCCCCATAAAACAAATGAAAATGACAAGCCAATAACAAATAACTGATACCACAATGTTGCATCATATTTATCGCGAGACGACTTATACTTAAATACAAGAATTGCCCGTAACAAACTAATTATAATTTGCATTGCTAACCATACAAATAAAACACTATGGTTAATAACCGGCCACATAACAGCCGTTAAAATTAAAGCATTAACAACAGTAGCAACAAGCGCAGATAAAGCCGAACCATAGAGCTGCCCAACCTGATATGAAAGGACATCCGCTGGCTCTACATTAGGGTAGTTCGTTGAATTAAATTTTGTAGAAGGCATCATGAAGTAATAATACTAACAATCTTATTAAATACTTGTCGATGAATAAATCAACGTATACAACTTTTTTATATGGAATCATACGTAATAGTGAGTTTTAAAATTAAGGCGGCACTTAATATTAAGGTCGGAAATAAATAAAATGTCTCGTATCGAGCAAAAGCAGACATCCAGCTAATCACTTTAAAAAACTTACGGCCAGAAGCTGCCGGTTTTGTCCGCCAGAACTGTTTCTTAGAAGTATATTTATGATTTTTACTCTGACCCTAAATATTCTGAATATTTCTTAAGTTGGTAGCCAGGATTTTGCGGGACGAATCTCTCCAACCTCAACACCTCTGGAATTTACTATCGTTGGAGTAATATGATTCTTAAGCAGTTGTTTTTCTTCATTAGTTAAAACATCTAAATGATCAAGGATAGCTAATAATGCAACTGAACGAGCACGTTCACTACCATCTGCTATTTTTACTGCTATTCCCAAACCATGCTCAGGCAAAGCCGCAGTGATCACACCTTCAGCCCCCGATTTTGCCAGCACAGATCCTTTGGTTGCCTCATTCAATTCACTCACCACCGATCCATGACCGGCAATATAAAGAGGTTCATTAATAATTGCTTTATGAAGGCGATAAATTGCCTGTGCACGACTTGTCGATAAGTCGCTAGGGTTAGCAAAGCGCGCCATTGCGTGCCCAAGTTGTCGTAAAGGCATGGTCGGTGCAGGCAATCCACAACCATCAATTCCCATCGGATACTGTTTGAGTTCTATTTCCGCCAGATCAGAAAGTATATCGAGTGATAACTGTTGTAATGGATGTTCCACCTCATGGTAGCTGTCCAATGAAATATTTAAATGCAATGCAGTGGTTAAAAACCCGGTGTGCTTACCAGAACAATTATGGTGAACTCGACACCCTTGTTGACCGGAGGCAAGTATCTTATGCGCGCTTTCTGTGTGTTCTGGTAAAACAGCACCACAGGCTAAATCATCTTCAGTTAAACCTATTCGTTCTAACCACGACTTGACCAGATCTTGATGCATTTGTTCACCTTGATGAGATGAACACGCTAACGATAACTCTGCATCATTTAATCCAAAGCGTTCACTTGCACCACTCTCGACTAAATGAATCGCTAACATAGGTTTAAGTGCAGAACGTGGAAATACCAATTGTTCGATATCTCCCCAGCTTTCTATAACGTTATCCTTAAAATCACAGACAATGGCAGCACCGAAATGCCGACTTTCTACCGTATTATTACGGGTAACTTCAACTAACAACTCATGGGACATACAACAAAACCACCTAAATGTGTTTATATTCTGATAAACATAGAGTAATCACTTTACGGTTAATGAAGAACCTCGTCAAAGGTTTTAATCTATAAACATGAATAGTATCAAACTCTTTTTTAGTTGTATTATTGCTTGTTAGAAATAACTTATAAAACAGCAGCAATTTTTTTGTTTATGGCAGGTTGTAAATTAGCGAGAATAATTGAATACACTCGAGCAAGACCAGGCGCGATTAATAATTCAATGACTTTGTCATAATCGAATTTATGCGCAATCTGACAAGCCTTAGGGAAGTAACTTGAACCATAAGTCATGCCCGGCACAAGGTTTGCCTCCATAAAGAAACAATCCCCGTCTTTATTTGTTTTAATATCGACACGACCAAAGTCTCTAATACCCAATGTCTTAAACGCATCAATAGCCAGCGCCGTTACTTTGCTTTTAATTTTTTTATCATTAATAACAATGAGTTTTTCTGAATCATCTTTTTTCGCCTGCGCACCTAAAATCTTAAGCCCGTTAGTTGATGTGGGTGGAATAACTTCAACAGCTGAAGTAATTAATCTATTATTCGTTGACTCAATTATCGCAACCGTGAATTCACGCCCGTCGAGATATTTCTCTACTAAAACAGGCTGATTAAATGTCTTGTATAACGAGGTTACTTTACTTTCATATTCTGCAAAGTTGTTTACAAAAGATAAATCGTCAATGCCATTACCATTTGCTGCATCTAACGGTTTTAAAAATAATGGGTAGGTAATCGGTAAATCACTTTCTTTTTTAAACTGCCCGGGGACAGCAATAAAATAATCCGCCGTTTTAATACCTTTTGTCATTAAATGTGTTTTAGCGAGCACTTTATTGGAATCAAACTTCAAGACGTCTCTATATGAACCAGTGAAATTTACACCACGCTGAGAAAAGTAATCAGACAACCAGATATCATCACCATTAGTAACAGGAACATACTTTACTGCTAATAGAACCAGTTCAGGTTCTCTTTTAACAATATCATCTAAATCATCTTTTGATTTACAAACATTGAGGCTGACGCTATAACCAATTCTCTGAATTGCATTTAAAACACTGTTACAGGCTTTTAATGATCCAAATCCACTCTCTTTTAAAGCGTCATTTGGTGTCGTGATTATTTCTATATGCATTAGGGTTTACCAGGCTCAATAATTAATAAAATTGAATGAACAGCGAAACACCCCATGATGACATTCAGGCGTACACAACAAACAAAAGATTCGAAATGAAGAACGAGCCTACTCACTGCGTGACAGGTAATAAACTTTAGAAATTTTGGAGCATTAGAGATTTATCAGCTGGCCGGGAATGCTAAGGTAAACAGATGAGCGAATGAAAACCACTGCTCGGTGAACCGATAGGTAGAGTCTAACATAACCCGATGGAATATGATGTCTTTATTATCGAAACAAGTTATAAAAATCTCGACTTAGGTAGACAGTCTATTACCAATGAGGATTTCGACTAACTTTGTGATACTACTCGATATATATGGTCGTTTTTGCTAACTTTTATTGCTATAGTTTAATACTTAATGGACTTAGAGTAGTTAAAAGGAACACAACATGGCAAATACTGCCTCTTCAACAAACCCGGCTAATATAGACCAACTTATTTCAATCATTCAGTCTGAATTTCCAGATGCATCTATAAGAATTACAGGTAGAGCAAGAACTATTCATCGACAAGCTGAATTAATGGCACAACGAATTCTTGCTAATCGAATTGAGTTTTTACAAACATATACCTGGCGTCAACATATAGCTGAAATGAACCAGTTTATTATTAATAAACCCAGTGCAACACTAGGCCATACCACTCAGCGGTTCGAAGCTATTATTAATACCGCAAGGTTAAGGGGGGCTCAAGTGTCAAACCACCTTTCAGATACTGCGCGTGATATTTCCATACCAAGAGGTTTACCCGCAACACTAAATACAATAGAAACTCGAATACAAGCTTTAGGGGCATCTGTTATTCGGGAGCCCAATGCTGCTGGTGGCCCACACTGGCATGTAGACTGGTAGATAACGGAGTTAACTGATATGAAAAAAATCACTACGAAACCGCTTGTTGGCCTCTTATTATTTCTACTTTTTTCTTCTTGTATGGCGGAGAAAACTCCTCAGCAGGCATGGTGGTTAAATTTATCAATTACACCAAACAAAACTATTTTAAATAATATCAATATAACCTCATATAATAAAAATTGGCTCAGTGCTGCTTTTCTTAATGATGAACTCATCAAAACACGAGTCACAAATACACAGTTTACTGAATTAAAAAATTCAAATTTCAAACTCTCGTTAAATAAAGATATTAATGGTAATAAAGTCGATGAAACTATCAGAGTTGGTGTGTATCTAGACAAAAAAAATAAGAAAGGGATATTTTTAGCTGTTTTTGAAAAGAAAAAGCTTCTTAAGGTTTTCACAGACAGCAGCAACAATGGCTTTAGTGCATTAATTAAAGATAATAAAAGTGTCCGTTGGTATAAATGTATGAACTGTGGTGAATATGAGCTGATTCAATGGAACGGGAAATCTTATATTATTCAGTAATCAAAGTGGATTATGAAGTTACACAAATATACCCTTGAAGAACTTAAAGAAGCAATTCTAGCTTCTACTTCAATGCGTCAAACACTTATAAAAATGAACGTCGCACCTTATGGTGGTAATTATGATGTGTTACGTAAAGCAATTCATCACTTCAATTTAGATACATCTCACTTTGTTGGACAAGCATGGAATAAAGGTAAAACGCTTGATTCTAAAGTTTCTATTGAAGACTACCTTTCAAACATTAAACCTATTCAATCATTTAAACTAAAAAACAGATTATTAAAAGAAAAGATATTTGAAGCTAAGTGTTTTATCTGTGATGCAAGTGAATGGTTGGGTGAGCCTATTCCTCTAGAGCTTGATCACATCAACGGGAATAACAAAGATAATCGTTTAGTTAACTTACGTTTGTTGTGTCCTAACTGTCATGCGCTTACGCCGACTTATCGAAGTAAAAATAGGAATAAGAAAACTTAAAAAAAGATTGCTTTGCTATTTTTAGAATAGCAAAGCGTCTTATGAAATGGAAACAGATTTGCTCCATTTAAGAATAATGGTGCCCAGGGCCGGAATCGAACCGGCACGGTGTTGCCACCGAGGGATTTTCTTACCAACTACAGCTTTTGCTGCTGCTTTAACAAAGCATTTGTGGTCTGGACTTTCTCTTCATCATATTTGCAGCTGCAAACTTAGATGGGTGCCGTCAAGTCTCTACACGTTCAAAACTTTCGTTAAGCTTCGCTCGGGATTGCCATCACCATTACGTGTTAAGGTTTCCCCGAATTTGACACCATTCACACCAGTAGTTTCCTAATCTGGGTGCTCAAATTTTTAAGTCCCTTGCGTCTACCAATTTCGCCACCTGGGCAGGTAAGCTGGATAGTTTATTTATTTGTGACAGTTAACTAATCCTAATATTCTGTCAATCGTTTCCCACTACCTAAAAGGAAATGGAGGCGAGGATCGGATTCGAACCGACATAAGAGTGATTTGCAATCACTTGCCCAGCCGTTTGGCTACCTCGCCGTATTTCTTTTGTTAGAGATTATATGCCATCTCCAACATAAAAAAACCCCGGTTTTAGTGCCATTACAGCGCCGAGGTTTTTAAATTTGGAGCGGGAAAGGAGGCTCGAACTCCCGACCTGTACCTTGGCAAGGTACCGCTCTACCAACTGAGCTATTCCCGCTTTGAAGGCCGGTATTTTATAGATACGAGCCTGCGTGTCAAGGTTATTTTTAGTTCTTTTTTTAACCGTCTTTACTAAAACTTGGCCATGCGGCGATTAAATACGTCACCATAGACCAAAGTGTTAGAGCAGCAGAAATATAGAGCAATAAAATACCAAAATCTAAGGGTGAAAATGCACCGATGGGTTTTTCGTAAAGCATAAATCCTATCGCCCATAACTGCCCCGATGTTTTCACTTTGCCCATAAAAGAGACTTTAACCGTCGTTATATCTCCTACGCTTGCCATCCACTCTCTTAGAGCAGAAATCATCAGTTCCCGGCCAATAATAACAGCGGCAGGGATAGCGACGAGCGGCCCCGGATGTGCACTAACAATAAGAATGAGTGCAATACCAACGGTTAGCTTGTCTGCAACAGGATCTAGAAACGCACCAAATTTAGATTGCTGGTTAAGTTTGCGCGCTAAATAACCATCAAATAAGTCTGTCACCCCAATGACAAAAAACATACTGGCCAGGACAACGTGTTGATTTTTAAACTCGGGCAAAAAGAAGATTATAACCAGAACAGGCATTAATCCGATTCGGCACAAAGTGATGATGTTTGGAATATTATATTTCATTGTTTTTATTCATTTTCCATGTGGAAGGTATCATATATTTTTTTTGCTAATTGTTTGCTTATACCGGAGACTCTGGCGATATCTTCTACACCGGCTCGAGTCACTTCTTGTAAGCCGCCAAACTGTTTTAATAGCTGCTGTCGTCGTTTTGGCCCCAGACCTGCAATACCTTCTAAAACGGATGTTTTGCGCTTTTTAGCACGACGATTACGGTGACCGCTAATGGCAAACCGATGTGCTTCATCTCGAATTTGTTGTGTTAAATGTAGTGCCGGTGAATCAGCGGGCAGTATAATCTTGCGTTTAGTTGCCGACAAGTAAAGAGTGTCTAAATCCGCTTTTCTTCCCTCGCCTTTTGTTACGCCGATTAGCAAAATATCATTGATTTGCAGCTCTTCGAGCACATCTTCTGCCTGACTAACCTGCCCTTTTCCACCGTCTATAAAGAGAATATCAGGCAGTTTAGCCTCCCCTTCTTTTAGTCGTTTATAGCGTCGCATCAGCGCTTGTTTCATCGCGGCATAGTCATCACCGGGGGTAATATCTTCGATATTAAAACGGCGATAATCGGCTTTTAGAGGACCTTTATCATCAAACACCACACAAGAAGCGACGGTTGCCTCGCCCATGGTATGACTAATATCAAAACATTCCATCCGACTTGGTATTTCATCTAACTGTAGCGCATTTTGCAGGGCTTCATAGCGTTGTAACACGGTAGCATGACTATTTATTCGGCCTAAAAGAGCTTGTTTTACATTCTGTTCTGCCATTTCTAACCAGCGGGCACGTTGTCCACGAGGCTTTGCTTGCAACTTAACGATACGTTCACTTTGATCTTTTAATACTTGTTCAATCAGTTCGATATTTTCAATTTCATGACTGATAATTATGTCCGAGGGTATGTCACGGGCATGGCTTTGTGCATCACCTAAGTAATATTGGGTAATAAAAGTATTGAGGATTTCTTCGGGTTCACTGTTTTTGGCATTTTGCGGAAAGAAGGTTTTACTGCCTAAATTACGACCACCACGAACAGAAAATATCTGGACACAAGCAATGCCATTTTGTATTGCTGCTGCGATGATATCCTGATTCCCTCCCTCGCTGTCGATATACTGCTTTTCCTGAATACGTTGCAGACTGGCAATTTGATCACGAAAGTGAGCGGCTTTTTCAAAATTAAGATCTGCCGATGCCTGCTCCATACGCGAGATCAATTGTTCTATTACGATATTACTTTTACCCTGTAAAAACATCACGGCATGATTAACATCTACAGCATAATCTTCCGCTGAAATTAGGCCTACACAAGGTGCTGTACATCGCTTTATTTGATGCTGCAAACATGCCCGCGAACGATTGCTGTAAAAACTATCTTCACACTGGCGAACAGGGAATATTTTTTGTAGTAAGCCAAGCGTTTCCCGTACCGCTCCGGCGCTGGGATACGGCCCAAAATAACGTCCTTTTCGTTTTTTTGCGCCACGGTGCACACCTAGTCGTGGAAACTCATGTTTACTTGAGAGGTAAATAAACGGGTAACTTTTATCGTCTCTGAATAATACGTTATATCGTGGTTTGAGGGATTTAATTAAGTTATTTTCAAGAATGAGCGCTTCATTTTCGGTGTGTGTCACCGTGATTTCAATGTCTCTAATATAGCTGACCATGACCCGTGTTTTCGGGCTGCTCACATTTTTTAAAAAGTAACTCGAAACGCGCTTGGTGAGATCTTTTGCTTTCCCGACATAAATAACGATGCCTTTTTCATCGAGCATACGGTAAACCCCCGGCTTATGCGGGATGTTACGCAATGCTGCTTTAGCATCAAAGTCTGAGGTGGTTGTCATAATTCGCTGCTACCCTAAAAACCATCTGTTTGTCTTAAAGTATATTCAAACATTTCAGTTGTTCATCTTTTATCGCACATTAATGCAACAGCAAGCGAAATTACATCACTTTTGCTGTAACTAATGCCTCTAAGGTATTGATAGTACGTGGGTTATTAAAACTATGGAAGTGGAGATTCTTCGATAAAACCGTGTTGCATGGCTAGTTTTGTCAATTCAATATCATTTTGTACTGAAAGCTTGCCTAAAAGACGATAGCGATAAGTACTTATTGTTTTAGGGCTCAAACAGAGCTTGTCAGAAATATCGGCGACTTTGAGTCCTTTTATCATCAAACTTAAAACCTCAAGTTCTCGCTTGGACAAATTTTTGAAGGGCGATGCGCCATTTCCGCCTATATTCACCAGAGCGAGTTTTTGTGCAACTTCAGTACAAATATAATTATGATCAGCTAAAACCTCGTGTATTGCATGAGTAATTTCCTGAATACTCGAGTCCTTGGTTAAATAAGCATTTGCCCCTGCTTTTAACAGCCGTTGCGGGAATAACTCATCACTATGCATACTAATAATGATGATTTTTAACTCCGGGAAATCACGGCACAGTACTTCGGTGGTTTTAATGCCATCGAGTTCCGGCATATTAATATCTAAAATAGCGACATCAGGAGAATGTTCTTTAACGCGGGCAATGGCATCAATACCATTATTTGCTTCTGCAACAACCGTAAATTCATCGACATCATTGAGCAAACGGCTAAGGCCGGTCCGAACGAGACAATGATCATCTGCAAGAATAATTTTTATCATTTTTATAATATTGGGGTTAGATACTATGGTTAAACAATAACCTAAACACCCAATTATGTGTAGTCATTGTTTCTAATCAGGTAATAAAAAAGGCCATCCATTGACAGGACAGCCTTTTATAATATGGCGGAGAGGGTGGGATTCGAACCCACGGTAGGTTGCCCTACGCCGGTTTTCAAGACCGGTACTTTCGGCCAGCTCAGTCACCTCTCCAATTTGCTCAAAATGGGCTTTTGCCCTTTCTGAGGGTGCGCAATATACAGCAAGAAAAAGTAATTATCCAGTCATAATTGACCTTGAAATTCAGAACTAATGCCTTGATATTAGGAACTAATAGCGTATGCTTCAGTCAATAACTGTAACGAAGTTAATAATTTTTTCAAAGAGAGGAATACTTTTATGTATGATAACCAGTCTGTCGTTTCACGGTCAGCTGATTCGGTATTAGCAACCAATAAGGTACTGCGTAATACCTATTTAATGCTGTCAATGACGTTAGTTTTCAGCGCCATTATGGCTGCTGTTTCGATGTCAATGAACGTACCTCCTGGTGCATCAATGATATCGTCACTGCTCGCCATTGGTTTACTTTGGTTTGTATTACCACGCACGGCTAACTCCAGTTCGGGTGTAGTTGTGGTATTTGCATTTACCGGCTTGCTAGGTTTTGGCCTAGGTCCAATGTTAAATTCATACCTTGCTTTATCTAATGGTAGTGAATTAATTATGACGGCCTTAGGTGGTACCGGTGTTATTTTCCTCGGTTTGTCTGGTTATGCATTAACCACACGTAAAGACTTCAGCTTCCTCGGCGGTATGATGTTTATCGGCCTGTTAGTTGTATTAATGCTGATGATTGCAAATATCTTTTTTGCGATTCCTGCATTGTCTTTAACAATTTCAGCTGCCGTCATCTTTATTATGAGTGGCCTGATTCTTTATGACACAAGCCGTATTATCCACGGTGGCGAGACTAACTACTTGCTCGCAACAGCCGCTTTATACTTGGATGTGTACAATATTTTTGTTCACTTATTAAGTATTTTGGGTGCATTAAGTGGTGATGATTAATCACTGGTGCTAAATAATAAAAAAGCCCCGCATGTCGGGGCTTTCTTTTTTGCTAACAAATAATATTTAACAGGAAATTAAAATATGGATTGGATGAAAATATTCTCAGCCATCATACTCGGAGCAATGGTGGTTTATTTATGGCCCAGAGCAAAGCAGATGTTAAAGCATTCTCCTAAAGCCAGCGGCGATGACTGGAAAAGCTTTCTTTTACCTATGGCAGGTGTGGTTCTCTTTGTGGTCTTTCTTGTCGTTATGACCCGAAGATAAAAAAACTTAGGCTAAATTTAATTTTTGTACCGTTATTATTTTTCGATAACGGTACGCCCACCCATGTAAGACTGTAGCACCTCGGGGATATGAATCCGCCCTTCTTCATCCTGATAATTTTCCATAATTGCCACCAGTGTACGACCAACTGCCAAGCCAGAACCATTGACTGTATGTACCAGTTCCGGTTTACCTGTTTCCGGATTACGCCAGCGAGCTTTTAGACGCCGCGCCTGAAAGTCACCAAAATTACTGCATGATGATATTTCACGGTATTTATTCTGACCGGGTAGCCATACTTCAAGGTCATATGTTTTGTGAGATGAAAAACCAAGATCACCGGTACATAAATTAACCAAACGATAAGGCAGGTTTAATTTTTGTAAAACCGTTTCGGCATGCTGAGTAAGCTCTTCATGTGCCTGCTCAGATTGCCCGGCGGTAATGACTTGTACTAACTCAACTTTTTCAAATTGATGCTGGCGGATCATGCCACGTGTATCACGCCCATAAGAACCGGCTTCACTTCTAAAACAAGGTGTATGACATACAAATTTACGAGGCATGGCCCCTTCTTCTGTAATGGTGTCACGCACAATATTCGTAACAGGTACTTCAGCTGTAGGAATTAAATAATATTCTTGCTCGGCACGAAGTTTAAACAAGTCTTCTTCAAACTTTGGTAACTGGCCAGTGCCACGCAAGCTATCACTATTTACAATATAAGGAACATAAGTTTCTGTATAACCATGCTCTGTTGTATGCAGGTCAATCATAAACTGGGTTAAAGCACGGTGCATATTTGCAATGCCCGAGTTCATCACGGCAAAACGTGAGCCCGCAATTTTAGCACCGGTTTCAAAATCTAGCTGGCCTAGTGCTTCACCTAAATCAACATGATCTTTAACAGCAAAATCAAACTGTTTTGGCTCACCCCATTTTCGAATTTCAACATTATCATCTTCTGACTTCCCGTTTGGCACAGAGTCATCCGGTATATTCGGCATTGCCATCATAATATTGTTCATGTCCTGCTGCACAGCGGCTAGCGCTTTTTCAGCTTCTTCGAGTTTTGCACCGAGTGATGACACTTCACCCAGCAATGGCTGAATATCTTCACCCGCGGCTTTTGCCTTGCCGATATTTTTTGACTTTTTATTACGCTCTGCCTGTAATGCCTGAGCATCAACTTGTAAGGTTTTACGCTGATCTTCTAATGCCGCAAACTGTTTTGTATCAAATTCATAACCACGACGTTTTAATAATGCGGCAGTTTCTTCGAGATTGTTTCTTAATAATTGTGGATCAAGCATGGCAAAGCAAACCTTATATTCTTTATTTAATGTTTATTGATTAATTTGAGCAGACCATTTTAACATGTGGCCGGATTTAATTTGATCGTTAATATGTTCAATGATTTTATTTATTTTTTCATCTTCATCAAAAAACTCAACCACAATCGGCAAGTTCAAAGACAAATCAACAATGTCTGTACCATGAATCACACCGGACTCACCAAAACCAGAAACACCACGAAAAACCGTCAGTCCACGCAATTTCTCCCAGTCACGTAAACGTTTCATTAAATTTTTAAGCTGCGTTTCGCCTTCACTAAGATAGATTCGTACTACTGTCACATCATGCATTTTCATAGTTGTCTCCCTGCAATAACCCCAATCCAGGTTGCCCCCAAACAGAGGAAGATATTCAGTAAAATATTTGTCAGCGCTTTTATCATTTCACCCGATTCAATTAAATTAAAAGTTTCTAATGAAAATGTCGAAAAGGTAGTAAATGCTCCAAGGAAACCAATAATAATGATGGCTCGCCAAAACTCCGGTAACATATATCGTTCAAGCAACAAGATAGAAATAAAACCAATTAATAAGGAACCGGCAACATTAACGGTTAATGTACCATACGGAAAATCGGTTCCAAAAATTCGATAAACACTAATAGACGTCAGGTAACGCATTACCGCACCGAGCGCCCCGCCTATCGCAATGGCAATTAAGTTATTCATTGGCGTAGTTTACCCTTTCTTCCCCATTTTTTGATCTAACTCTCGCAAGTGAGCGAGTTTTTCTTTAATTTTAATCTCAAGACCGCGTTCAACAGGTTGATAGTAATTCATCTCGGGCATGTTTTCAGGGAAATAACTTTCTCCGGCTGCGTAAGCTTCTGGCTCGTCATGCGCATAACGGTATTCTTTTCCGTAACCCAACTCTTTCATTAATTTTGTCGGTGCATTGCGTAAATGTACCGGCACTTCTGCCGAAGCATATTGTTTAATATCTGATTTTGCCTGATTATAAGCTTTATACACGGCATTACTTTTAGCTGCGCTTGCCAGATAAAGGACGGCTTGCGCTAAAGCAAGTTCCCCCTCGGGACTGCCTAAACGCTCTAATACATCCCATGCCTGCATTGAGAGTGTTAATGCCCGTGGATCAGCATTACCAATGTCTTCACTTGCCATACGCACAACACGTCGGGCGAGATAAAGCGGATCACAGCCGCCATCGAGCATTCTTACCAGCCAGTAAAGAGCCGCATCCGGTGCTGAACCGCGCACCGATTTATGTAATGCAGATATTTGATCATAAAATGCTTCGCCATGATTATCAAAGCGTCGAAGTGTTTCACCAGAGATACTTTTGATAATGTCTTTATCAATGATATTGTTTTCGGTTAAATCACTGGCAATTTCCAGCAAGTTTAATGCCCTGCGTGCATCACCATCGGCTACCTGAGCTAATAAACTTAAAACATCATCCGTTGCCTGTATCTTTTTATTCCCCAGTCCCTTTTCACTATCCTTTAATGCCCGTTTTAAAACTTTTGTTATCTCTTGTTCATTAATCGATTTTAAAACATAAACACGAGCCCGGGAAAGCAAAGCGTTGTTAAGTTCAAAAGACGGGTTTTCTGTAGTAGCCCCTATAAAAGTCACTGTGCCATCTTCAACATAAGGTAAAAAGGCATCCTGTTGTGATTTATTAAAACGATGTACCTCATCAACAAACAAAATACTCGGCTTGCCCTGCTGCTGGTATTGTTGTGCGCGGCTGACTGCTTCCCGGATATCTTTTACTCCAGATAATACCGCTGACAAACTGATGAACTCAGCATCACAATAATTTGCAATCATGCGTGATAATGTCGTTTTACCGGTACCTGGTGGTCCCCATAAAATAAGAGAATGTAACTTGCCATTTTCAATGGCCTGTCTAAGTGGTTTGTCTTTAGATAATAAATGTTGTTGTCCGACAATATCATCGAGTTGTTGTGGGCGCATGCGATCTGCAAGTGGTTGCCACTCACTGCTATCGCTGTCCGGGAAAAGGTTTTGTTCCTGCTTCATAATGAAATACAGATTATATTTGCGTTTTATTAAACTTTATTGAGCTTTTATTGACCGATGACATCAACGCCTTTTGGCGGAACAAATTTAAATTGTTTTCTACTTAAGCCCTGATTTTTAACAACATGATTAAATTCTAAACGGGTTGTTTGTCCAAAGTTATCTTTCATTTCCATAGCAACAAGATTGCCATTATCAAAAGCAAGCCCAACTGTTTCAAAATTATTGTTTTCCTGCTTGGGGGTTAATTCAAACCATAACCAGCCATCAACGAATCCTGTTTTTTCAATCTCATAAGATTTGGTTAAGTCTTTCGGGTTACCTAATAACATGGCTGGTGTATTAATTAATAAGTTGCCTTGAGCTTTAACCACAACCTGCTCTAAATCTTCATCGTAACTCCAGAGTTTTTTTCCATCGGCAACATAAAGTAATTTATAAGGCTCGTTATACTCTAAATAAAACTTGTTAGGGCTTTTAACTATAATAACGCCTTTACTTTTTTGTTTTACAATATTGTTTTTCGCAAAAACAGACTGGGTAAAATCAGCTTTAAAAGTATGAAGGTTACTTAAGTACTTTGTTAATTCGCTTGCATTGGCCTGCAAACTTAATAGACCAAAGATAATGGTTAGTAATATTTTATTTAACATTATTGACTCTTTAATATTTCTAATTTTAAAACGGCCATATAAGTGGCCTGTTTTTATTAATCTTTAACGGGTGGCGGTGCAATCACTTCCCGGCTACCGTTAGACTCCGGCGGCCCGACGATACCCGCGAGTTCCATTGCTTCTATCATACGTGCTGCACGGTTATAGCCAATCTTAAGACGTCGCTGCACTCCGGAAATAGAAGCTTTACGCGTCTCGGTGACAATTTTAACGGCATCGTCATATAAAGCGTCACCTTCGTCATCGTCGTTATAGCCCGGCATTGCATTATCATTTTTAGGCCCGGTTGTGACCTCTTCAATGTATTGAGGTTTGCCACTTTTCTTTAAGCTATCAACAACATTATTCACTTCATGATCATCAACAAATGCACCATGAATACGTGTTGGGATTGCTGTTCCCGGCGGCAAATACAACATGTCACCATGCCCCAGTAATTGTTCTGCACCCATTTGATCAAGAATAGTTCTTGAATCAACACGCGATGAAACCTGAAAGGCAATACGTGTCGGGATATTAGATTTAATTAAACCGGTTAATACATCTACCGATGGACGCTGTGTAGCAAGAACCAGATGAATACCCGAAGCACGTGCCTTTTGTGCTAAACGTGCAATCAGCTCTTCCACTTTTTTCCCTACCATCATCATCATGTCAGCCAGCTCATCCACTACGACAACAATATAAGGCAAGGGTTGCAAATCTGCGGCAGGAAGTTCCGAGTCTTGCGGATGTAAAGGATCTTTTAACGGTTCTTTTGCTTTAATGGCATCGTTAACCTTTTTATTAAAGCCAACAATATTTCGCACTTTTAACTTCGACATGAGCAAATAACGTTGATCCATTTCAGCAACACACCAGCGCAACGCATTGGCGGCTTCTTTCATGTCAATTACAACGGGTGCTAATAAATGTGGAATACCATCATAAATAGAAAGTTCCAGCATTTTTGGATCAATCATAATCATACGGACTTCATTCGGTGTTGAGTTATAGAGCAAACTCAATACCATGGCATTCAAAGCAACTGACTTACCCGCACCGGTAGTACCGGCAACAAGTAAATGGGGCATTTTGGCTAAATCTGCAACAGCAGGTACACCACTGATGTCTTTACCAAGCGCCATCGTTAATGATGACTTTGCATCAGCAAAGGCTTTAGAACTGATGATTTCACTTAAACGGACAATTTCACGATGTTCGTTAGGGATTTCTAAACCAATCGTTGTTTTACCGGGAATCACTTCAACAATTCGTACGCTGATGGCAGATAATGAACGCGCTAAATCTTTTGCCAAATTAGAAATCTGGCTACTTTTTGTGCCTGCAGCCGGTTGTAATTCAAAGCGTGTAATGACCGGGCCGGGATGAACGGCAACTACTTCAGCATCTATATTAAAATCTTGTAGCTTCATTTCTACTTGTTGTGAAATGGCTTTAAGTGCATCTTCTGATAAAACATGCTGACTTGGTGTTGCATCGTCCAATAAAGACAAAGACGGTAAAGAACCATCTGAATCAGCAACAAAAAGAGAAGCCTGTTTTTCCTGTTGTACACGAGGACTGGGTTGCACCGGTTTGGGTGGTGCTTTAATGACAGGATCTTTTCGCTTTTGCTTTTTGCTTTGATGACGTTGAGCGGTAACCTGATATTGCTTGTCACGTTCTTTCTTCATTTTGTGGGTTTCATAGACACCATATAAACGGATAAAAGCCTGTTTAATATAATTAAGACCTTTAATTGTATAAGCACCGGTTGTATCCATTAACCACAACCAAGACAAATGAGTAAAAAGTGTTACGCCCGCAAAAAATATTGACAACAAAAGCAAAGTCGCACCAATGATATTAAAGCCCTGCTCCATCTTGCTACCGAGAATTTGACCTAATATTCCACCAGCATTTTGTGGTAACGGACTAACAGCGGTTATTTCATGCATACTTGCTAATGCACAACCGGAAAACAAAGTAAGAATAAAACCTAATGAACGTAATGCCAGCGCACGTTTGTCGAACACATGTTCTTTTTGGCGATCGCGATAAATCAATAACCCCGAGTACGCCACCATAATCGGAAAAAGATAAGCAAGATATCCAAATAAAGAAAAGAAAATATCTGAAATTAATGCACCGGTTGGGCCGCCAAGATTAGCGATATGCTTTTGACCTGCCAGACCGCTATAAGACCAGCCCGGATCAGAGGCACTGTAAGTAAATAATGCCAAAAAGAAATATATCGCAACAAATCCGAAAATAAATAGCGCGCCCTCTTTTAAGCCACGGGTGATATGGCTGGCGAGAGGTTTTTTGTCGTTTAATGTTTGTTTTGCTTGAGCCACAAATTTGTTCTTTATCGTTATTTTAGTTAATATAATTTATTAGAAATATTTGTTAAGTTGCTAATATTATTAGATTATTTCTATTCTCAAGCAAATGCAAGCCTAACAGCGTTGTAAAGTGTGAAGTTTACCGAAAAAGTCAGATTAATTCCTCCTCCACTTTACCCCTTAAGCTGCATTCCGTAACATACAGTAAACTTTTCAGCCATTATGTTGCCTCAAGCGTTGCATAATGAAAATCAGTCCACAACTTAACTGAGACAGCAAAACCTAATTATTAACCCTACTTACATTAAGAATTACCGGAGTTTTAGTCCATGAGTGAAACAAAACATTGTCGTGTATTAATTATTGGTTCTGGTCCTGCGGGATATACTGCTGCGGTATACGCAGCTCGAGCTAACCTGAAGCCTGTATTAATCACAGGTATGGAGCAAGGTGGACAGCTCATGACGACCACAGAAGTCGATAACTGGCCGGGAGACGTTAAAGGCTTACAGGGACCAGCCTTAATGGAACGCATGAAAGAGCATGCTGAGCGCTTTGATACAGAAATGATTTTTGACACCATTAATAAAACAGACTTAAGCAAACGCCCTTTTACTCTAACGGGTGATAATGGTGTGTATACAGCCGATGCTTTAATTATCGCTACCGGTGCTTCTGCTATGTACCTTGGTCTGGAGTCAGAAGAAGCATTCAAAGGACGTGGTGTATCCGGTTGTGCGACGTGTGATGGTTTCTTCTATCGCGGAAAAGATGTTGCCGTCGTTGGTGGTGGTAATACCGCAGTTGAAGAAGCGCTCTATCTCTCCAATATTGCATCACATGTCACGGTTATTCATCGTCGTGATAAATTCAGTTCGGAAAAGATCCTCTCCGAACAGCTTATCGAAAAATCTAAAAATGGTAATGTTACTATCGAATGGAATTCGGAACTCGATGAAGTACTTGGCGATGCAACCGGAGTGACCGGCGCACGTTTAAAAAATCGTGAAGATGGCACAACTAAAGATATCGAATTAATGGGTATCTTCATTGCTATTGGTCATAAACCGAATACCGGTATCTTTGAAGGTCAACTCGAAATGGAACATGGTTACCTGAATACAAAAGGCGGACGTGAAGCTAATTCAACCATGACAAGTGTCGAAGGTGTTTTTGCTGCGGGTGATGTTGCTGATCATGTTTATCGTCAGGCAATTACCTCTGCCGGTGCCGGTTGTATGGCTGCACTTGATGCCGAGCGCTTTCTGGATAATCAAAAGTAATATTGAGCTTCCTTAAACACACTTCTGATATTCAGAAGTGTGTTTTTAATATTCTTTCCAGTAAGTTATCACTGCATAAGAAAATTAAAGGGGCTGCTCATTAAAAAAGGAATGCTTAAATAAACAATGGCTGAAAATAATAAAAATAATCTGGATCTCAAGCACAGCATTGGCGATACAGTACAGTTGCAATTTTATCCGGGTAACGAAGATGATCGTTATTACGTCAAACTTATTGGCTTTTTAGACGGTAAAAGTATAGTTGTTACCACCCCCAGAGATCAGGGAGCGGCTTTACGCATCAGTAATGACCAACAGTTCATTGTTAGACTTGTCAGTGGTAATTCAGCTAAAGGGTTTAATGCCACAGCAATACATACAACAAAACACCCTTACCCTCATCTTCACCTTACTTTTCCCGACAGTCTTGAATCTACAACCGTCCGTAAAGCAGAACGCGTTGAATGTAAACTTATCGTCTCTGTACAAAATGAAGAAGAAGGAAAAGCCTTTGCCAAGGGAAAAAGTGCAGCAATGAAAAACCTGAGTACAGCTGGTGCACAACTCACTACAAATGATCCTATTGGTGAGCTTGGAGAACAGATCTCGATAACCTGTAAAGTTAATGTTGCCAAATTTGAACAATATTTAAATATCACAGGTATTATAAGACGTATAAATGAAAACGAAGAAGCCGAGATAGGCAAGTATGAGTACGGTATTGAATTCACCATTCCGGATGATACCGACAAACTCATTCTGCATGGCTTTATTTATGAGCAAATGTTGAATATTTCCATTTAATTTATCTTATTTCATTTGTTTAAATGAATATTAAAATCAAAACGATTGATTCACTTCGTCATGTTTCTGCAGAACAGTGGAACCATATCGCTGGCGAACAATTCCCCTTTGGCCGTTACGAATTTCTTATTGCTTTAGAAAACAATGGTGCCGTTGGAAAAGAGTTTGGCTGGATACCGCATTTTTTTCTTGCTTATGATGAAAATAAACTAGTAGGTGCCCTACCTGCTTATATCAAGTTTAATTCATATGGTGAATTTGTTTTTGACTGGGCATGGGCTGATGCCTACCAGCAAAACGGACTTCGCTATTACCCAAAACTAGTGACCTCAATCCCCTACACGCCAGCAACAGGGCCCCGACTCTTAATTAAGTCGCAGCAGCAATACAAAGAAATTGCAGATGCACTCACCGAGGCGGCCTTACAATTTGCACAAAAAAATCAGCTCTCTTCATATCATTGTTTATTTACCAGTCAACGCGATACTGAGTATTTTAAAAATCATCCTGAGTTTATGATGCGGCTGGGTTGCCAGTTTCACTGGTCTAATAATAATTACACAAGCTTTACGCATTATCTAGAACATCTTACTTCAAAAAAACGTAAACAAATAAAGCGTGAACGTCGTATCGTAAAAGAACAGGAAATAGAGTTTGAAATATTAAACGGCAATGACGCAAGTGATGAGCACTGGGATATTTACCATCGTTTTTATGAAAGTACTTTTGAGCGTAAAAGTGGCATGGCAACACTATCAAAAAAATTCTTTAAAGAAATTGCACACACCATGCCAGAGAATATTGTTCTGGTTTTAGCTAAACAAAAAAATGAATATGTTGCCAGTGCATTTAACCTTAAAGGAACAGATACCTTGTATGGCCGGCATTGGGGATGTTTTGAAGAGTTTGATAACCTCCACTTTGAAGCCTGTTATTATCAGGGGCTGGAATATTGTATTGATAATAGATTACAGCACTTTGAGCCTGGGGCTCAGGGTGAACATAAAATTGCTCGTGGCTTTATGCCAACAAAAACATGGTCAGCCCACTGGATTGCACATCCACAGTTTAGTGAAAGCATTAAGCACTTTCTAAATCATGAAACACAGGGTATGTTGACTTATATAGATGAGCTGAATCAACATAGTCCTTTTAAAACAGAAACCTGATAATTTTAGATATGCTATATTTTAGAGGTCTATTGTCTTTCAAGACAACATCATGCCCATGCGAGAAATTATCGTTCTATTAAATTAATATCATGTCGGCCTCAAGGTCGACCCACATAAAGATAAATGACGGCACCTTACTTACTCGACAACAACCATAAAACTCTTTTTCCGGATGTTGAATTAGCTTTAACAGAACCCGATGGTTTACTGGCAGTCGGTGGTGATCTGTCTATTGAACGTTTAACCGCCGCTTATCAACAGGGCATTTTTCCCTGGTATAGTGAAGGTCAACCTGTTCTCTGGTGGTCACCCGATCCACGTATGGTGCTGGCACCAGCCGATGTTAAAATTTCACGCAGCTTAGCAAAAACTATTCGTAAAAAAGAATTTCATGTTACTTTTGATCAATGTTTCAGGGATGTTATTACAGCCTGTTCAGAAGCTCGTCTGGAAAAAGGCAAAATACAAAATGAAACCTGGATTCTTGATGAGATGATTGAAGCTTATGTTCGGTTACATGCAGCAGGTTATGCGCATAGTGTGGAATGCTGGAAGGACAATCAACTTGTCGGAGGTTTATACGGCGTTGCAATTGGTAAAGTCTTTTTTGGTGAATCAATGTTTTCACGACTTTCAAACGCCTCAAAGGTTGCTTTTGTCACCTTAGCTCAACAGCTGCAACAATGGGATTTCAAGCTTATTGATTGTCAGGTCTACACGTCTCATTTAGAAAGTCTCGGCGCAGGCATGATTACACGTCAGGAGTTCATTAGCTTGCTGCATCAATACACAAACCACCCTTTTGAAAAAAACAAGTGGCATAATAATGAATGATGATACTCCCCTACTTGAAGAAATAGGTTTTCGTATCACACCTGCACACGAGTGTAGTTATCTTGATAATAAAGAAGCCATTACTCTCTTTGTTGATCCAGATTATCCCATTGTAATGAAGCAATACAGTCAACTTGCACAGCTGGGTTTCAGACGAAGTGGTGCAAATGTGTATCGCCCGCATTGTTCCGATTGTGGTTTATGCATTCCTGTACGAATTCCTGTTGAAGAATTTAAACCTAACCGCAGCCAACGGCGTAATAAGAAAGCCAATCGCAATATTCGCTATGAGATTAAAGATGCTGTTTTTGCTCAGGAACACTACGCCCTCTATCGTAAATATATGAAAGGTCGTCATGCCGGTGGCGGTATGGATAATGATGATGCCGACAGTTATGAAGGCTTGATTAGTGCCGACTGGTCATTATCGAAGTTACTGGAGTTTCGTTTAGATGGTCAACTGGTAATGATAGCCGTTGTTGATTGCTTTGATGACGGCCTCTCGGCTGTGTATACCTTTTTCGACCCGGATTATTCCAGTCGTGGCCTTGGAGTGTTTGGTATTTTGTCTGAAATTAACTACACACAAACGCTTAATCTTGACTGGCTTTATTTGGGTTACTGGAATCCAAAAACTCATAAAATGTCGTATAAGAGTCAATACCAACCAATGGAATTCTTTGATGGCCAAAACTGGCAATGGTTAAAAACCGCTCGTTAAAACCACGAACACACTACATTTAGTGGAATATCATAATTAAAACACCATATCTTGTGCCAGATCACAATATTTTTTCAATATTTAACAAAAATGTCATAAATATTGGCTATATTTATTAAAACAGGGAGAAAAACAGCCGATATAGCAATTAATGCAGTAATAGTCCCAATTATTCTGCATTGTAATGACAACCTAGCAACTATCCTGAAAAGGATGAACGGAGGTTCACCATGTTAAGCTTCCTTTACAATCTAGCCCATGACTTTGAACTAAGCCACGGCTATCGCGCAAATCTTCTCTACATCAACCAGCGTCACTATGCTGCATTGTGTGATGAGTTAGAAGAAATCAACAATCTCGAAAAACTGTCCCAATTCTTAGGAATGGATCTCGTTTTTTCCGAGGAAGCGACGCATCCACACGTTGTCTGGCAACCGATTGAGTGGACAAAAATCACAGCTTAATAATAAAAACACGAATTTTGGTCATTTTTATCATACTAAAGCAATCATGCTTTGATAATTTGGCCTGATTCAGGCATTATTGCGCCTGATTTTTAACTGTGGTTATAAAAACTTAGAATGGCTAAAGAAGAACATATTGAAATGGAAGGCACTGTCGTAGATACAATGCCTAATACAACGTTTAAAGTTGAACTGGAGAATGGTCACGTTGTGACAGCTCATATTTCTGGAAAAATGCGCAAAAACTATATTCGCATTTTAACGGGAGATAAGGTCACGGTTCAATTAACTCCTTATGACTTAAGCAAGGGTCGTATCGTTTTCCGCGGACGTTAAATTTCTGATACCTGTCGATTGCCCTCATAGTACCCCTCATCAAGAAATGCTATAGAGGGTATCAGACCAACGCGGTATTTGATTTAGCCCACAATACACTTATTTCCAATAGTAATTTCTTTTAACTAAAATTTAAGTGGTTTCAATATACCGCCGTGTCGGCCTGATACCCTCTCGATTATTTTTATGTGGGGCACTACGAGAGCCGACCTACAATAATTGCCTAAGCATCCTGCTTTGCGGGCAAATTCTTGCTCCGGGAATCAAAGACTAACTCATCATCTTTTACCATTACCGTAACATGTCCACCCTTGGCTAACGCACCAAAGAGTAAATCTTCAGCAAGTGGTTTTTTCAGCTTTTCCTGAATCACGCGAGTTAATGGTCGAGCCCCCATGACAGGGTCATAGCCTTTAAGTGCGAGCCATGTACGAACTTCATCATCAATAGACAAGGTAACACCCTTCTCTTCTAACTGATGCTCAAACTCGATGACAAACTTATCAACAACGCGAGCAATCATATCCTGTCCAAGCTGTTTGAACTGAATGATGCCATCGAGACGGTTTCTGAATTCCGGAGAGAAGGCTTTCTTAATCGACTCCATACCATCTGTAGAATGGTCCTGAGAAGCAAAGCCCATAGAAGCACGACTCAGCATTTCGGCACCCGCATTGGTTGTCATAATGATAGTGACATTACGAAAGTCCGCTTTGCGACCATTATTGTCAGTTAAGGTGCCGTGATCCATAACTTGTAATAACAGGTTAAAGACTTCAGGGTGCGCCTTCTCGATTTCATCCAGCAATAAAACAGCATGCGGATGTTTATTAATTTCTTCTGTCAGCAGACCACCCTGATCGTAGCCAACATAGCCAGGAGGTGCACCTATTAAGCGCGAAACGGTATGTCTTTCCATATATTCAGACATGTCGAAACGAATCAGTTCGATACCCATAATTCGTGCAAGCTGGCGCGTCACTTCTGTTTTACCTACACCCGTTGGCCCGGCAAACAAGAAAGAACCAATCGGTTTATCTTCATGTCCTAAACCGGCTCTTGAGAGTTTAATTGCTGTTGATAAGCTGTCGATAGCCTGATCCTGACCATAAATAACCAGCTTAAGGTTACGCTCAAGATTCTTTAAAGTATCCATATCATCATTAGACACGGTTTTAGAAGGAATCCGCGCAATTTTAGAAACGATATTTTCAATCTCTTTAATACCAATCGTCTTCTTACGTTTAGAACTGGGTTGTAATTGCTGATAAGCACCAGCTTCATCAATTACATCAATCGCTTTATCGGGTAGATGACGATCATTAATATACCGTTCAGCCAATTCAGCAGCACCACGTAAGGCAGGTTGTGTGTATTTAACATTGTGGTGAGACTCAAAGCGAGTCTTTAAACCTTGTAAGATTTGAATGCACTCTTCAACGGTAGGCTCTGGTACATCAATCTTCTGGAACCGTCTGGCTAAAGCGCGATCTTTTTCAAAAATACCCCGGTATTCCTGATAGGTGGTTGAACCAATGCATTTTAAATCACCATTTGATAAAACAGGTTTAATTAAATTAGACGCATCCATTGCACCGCCCGATGCAGCACCGGCACCAATAATAGTGTGAATTTCATCAATAAATAAAATCGCATTATCTTCTTTTTTCAGTTGTACCATGACCGCTTTAAAACGCTTTTCAAAATCACCACGGTATTTAGTGCCAGCAAGCAAAGCACCAAGATCAAGTGAATAGATCACTGCATCTTTAATAATATCCGGTACATCGTCTTCAACAATACGTTTTGCCAGGCCTTCAGCTAAAGCTGTTTTACCGACACCCGCTTCACCAACAAATAACGGATTGTTTTTACGGCGACGACACAAAACCTGAATAGTCCGTTCAACTTCTTCGGCTCGTCCAATGAGTGGATCGATCTTTCCGGATTCTGCTAACGCATTTAAATTAATCGTATATTGATTTAAAGGATTTTGTGCACTTGATTCCTCTTCATCATCTGACAATTCAAGATCTTCTTCCATTTCCTCATCAGAAGATAAACGATTAATACCGTGAGAAAGATAATTCACAACTTCTAAACGATTAATATCCTGTTTTTTCAGGAAGAAAACAGCCTGTGATTCCTGCTCACTAAAAATAGCCACTAACACATTCGCCGCAGACACTTCTTGTTTGCCGGAAGATTGCACATGAAATACAGCGCGCTGTAATACCCGTTGAAAACCCAACGTTGGCTGAGTATCACGTTCATCATTTGGCGGTAGCAGTGGAACTGTTTCCTGTAAGAAAGTATCCAGCTCTTCTTTGAGTGCCGGAATATCGGCACCACATGCCAATAATATTTCACGTGAGGCATTATTATCGAGTAACGCAAGTAACAAGTGCTCAACCGTCATGAATTCATGATTGTTTCCTCGCGCCTCACGAAATGCTTGATTTAAAGTTTGTTCGAGTTCTTTATCCAACATCTTAAATGGCCTTTTAGTTTATGAATCAGCTTCTAATGTACAAAGTAATGGATGCTGATTCTGTCTCGAATATTCGTTTACCTGATCTACTTTTGTCTCGGCTACATCACGAGTATAGACGCCACAGACGCCTTTGCCTTTGGTATGCACATTTAACATGATGTTTTGTGCCTTTTCGTGACTCAGGTTAAAGAAAGCTTGCAAAATATGCACCACAAAGTCCATTGGGGTGTAATCGTCATTCAAAATAATCACCTTATACATAGGTGGTTTTTTTAACTTGGGTTTTGCTTCTGCGGTAGCGACGCCGTCATCGAAATCGTCACCGGGAATTTGTTGTAACTCTTTACTCATAATTTAAATTCTAACTTATTAGACCTTATTTTGTGATCACTGTTTCAAAATGATGATGATATTTTGTGCATAATATTGAAAATTGTCTATATTTATCATGATAGTCGTATTTTCAATTTGGTGAGTTGTTATTTCACAAATTTTGTGGATATTCACTCAAACCTTCATTGGGAATGTATGGGCTCAAATGTAGTTTTTCAATGACACGGAGGCTAGGAAGCAATGTCTAAAGGTACAGTAAAGTGGTTCAGCAATAGTAAAGGTTACGGGTTTATTTCACCCACAGAAGGCGGCGAAGATATATTTGCACACTTCTCGGTGATTACTATGGACGGTTATAAAACTCTCAAAAAAGGACAGTTCGTTGAGTATGAAGTTATCGCCGGTCCAAAAGGACAACATGCAACTGAAATTAAACTCGGTGATATTCCCGAGCATGAAATAAGCGACACTCAACATTAAAGCATTTTGATAGTTTAAATTACCTCGTCCAGTTACGGCCGGGGTATATTTTTGCCTGAAGGTTTTAGAGTTTTTCGTGTAGGTTGCCTGACCTACATTATGGCCTTTGCGTTGAAATTCTCTTGTCTGTAAGATTCACTAATGTCTTTGATTCTCTTCAATAAACCCTATGGTGTCATCAGCCAGTTCAGTGAGCATGAAAAACACACTCCCCTCTCAAAATACATAACAAATAAAGACTTTTACCCTGCCGGTCGACTTGACCATGATAGCGAAGGGTTATTAATTCTCACCGATGAAGGTAAAATTCAGCATTGTTTAAGCCACCCTAAACACAAGCAAGCAAAAACCTACTGGGTTCAGGTAGATGGTGAAATAACCGAGTTGGCCATTGCTGAGCTGGAAAAAGGCGTTAAGCTAAAAGACGGGTTAACCTTACCGGCAAAAGCGAAAAAAATAGAAGAACCAAAGTTATGGCCACGCGATCCACCGGTTCGTTATCGTGCAGAAATTCCAACCTCATGGATTGAGCTCACCATTACTGAAGGTAAAAACCGTCAGGTAAGAAGAATGACAGCCGCTGTGGGTTTTCCAACATTACGCTTAATACGTTATTCAATCGGAGAATTTATAATTGATGGCTTATCACCGGGAGAATGGCGTAAAATCCCGATTCCACCACAACTCACAAAGCAGGCAGATGCAATTAAACTACTGGGCACCTCACGTCACCGTCGCGGCCATCATACACAAAGACGGAAAATTTCTTCTGGTCGAAGAAACCGTTAATGGAAAACATGTTATCAACCAGCCTGCCGGACATCTGGAAAATAATGAATCCTTTATTGATGCCGTAATCAGGGAAACTCTGGAAGAAACCCGCTTCGAATTTGTGCCATCATATATTAGTGCTATCTATCGCTGGATTCATGATAATGGTGAAACTTATTTACGCGTGTGTTTTGCAGGAAATATAATAAAAGAACATACTGAATTAAAACTTGATACCGGTATTGAGCAGGCAGTCTGGTTAAGCGAAACAGAAATTAGAGAACACCCGAGTTTACGCAGTCCGTTAGTCATTAAATCAATTGATGACTTTTTAGCCGGACAAAAATATCCATTATCGTTAATTCAGGATATAGAATAAAAGTCGATGAGTTTGAAAAAAGGTACAAATATATTTGTTGGCATGTCCGGTGGTGTTGATTCATCCGTTGCCGCCTTGTTGTTAAAACAGCAAGGCTATTCTGTGCATGGCCTTTTTATGAAAAACTGGGAAGGTGATGATGAAGACGGATATTGTGCCGCAGAAGAAGATTTAAGTGATGCACAAAAAGTTTGTGACACGTTAGAAATAGAATTGCAGGGTGTTAATTTTTCCGATCAATACTGGGACAGAGTCTTTGAATATTTTTTGCAGGAGTATGCCGCCGGCAGAACACCCAACCCGGACATTCTTTGCAATAAAGAAATCAAATTTAAAGCCTTTTTAGATTATGCAGTATCACAAGGGGCAGAAAAAATTGCCACCGGTCACTATGCGCGCATCCGATTTGAAGACGGTGTTTATAAGTTGATAAAAGGCATCGACAATAATAAAGATCAAACCTATTTTTTATATACGCTCGGACAGGATCAACTTTCAAAAAGTTTATTTCCTATTGGTGAATTAGAAAAACCTGCTGTTAGAGCTTTAGCAGAAGAAAATCACTTAATTACCTTTAATAAAAAAGACAGCACCGGTATTTGCTTTATTGGCGAGCGTGACTTTAAAAACTTTTTACAAAAGTATTTACCGGCTCAACCCGGCGAAATGCAAACCCCCGAAGGTCAGATTGTTGGAAAGCACGATGGTTTAATGTATTACACCTTAGGTCAACGTCAGGGTTTAGGTATCGGCGGTTTAAAAGATTTTAGTGATACTCCCTGGTATGTTGCCGACAAAGATTTAGACAATAATATTCTTATTGTTGTACAAGGAAATGATCATCCTTTGCTTCATCATAAAGCATGTTCAGCAAATGAAATGTCATGGGTTCAGGGTAAAGCACCGTCCCAGTCTTTTCGCTGTGCCGCAAAAACCCGTTACCGACAGCAAGACGCCGCTTGTTTAGTTGAATACAATAAAGAAAATCAAAACTGGCACATTCGTTTTGATGATCCACAATGGGCAATCACGCCCGGACAAGCCATTGTGTTTTATGATGGTGAAGAATGTTTAGGTGGTGGAACAATTATCTCTAACAGTCCGTTTAGTTAATCAAAGAATATTAAATAATGAATAATTTTGAATCCAGAACCATTGCTCTAGCCGGTGTCTTTCGTGCTGCTGCTCTCGTTAATACACTCGCCAATGAAGGCACTATTTCGAATGATGAGTTAACGATTAGCATCGAGAGTATTTTTAAAACTGACCCCGATGAAGCGATTGAAGTCTTTGGCAACATTGAAAACCTTGCCATTGGCTTTAGTACGATGATCAATCAATTAGGTAAAGACAGCAGTAACAGAAATATGGATATTGCCCGTTATGTAGTGAGTTTATTATTTCTCGAACGTCGCCTGATGAAAAACCCCGCTATGTTAGAGACGCTTTCAAACGGGGTGGACTTGGCCTCACGTCAATCTGAACACTTTTCAACCATCCATGAAAATGTGATCGCTAATCTTGCAGATTTATATAGCCGCACAATTAGTGAGCTCGGCCCGCGAATTATGGTTAATGGCGAGCAAAGTTACCTTGAAACCACCTCAATATCGAACAAAATACGCTCTGTATTACTCGGCGGGATTCGCAGTGCTGTATTATGGCAACAACTCGGCGGACGACGTTGGCATATTTTGTTTAGTCGGCAAAAATACTTAAAAACAGCACAATATTTAGCACGCAGCTCGTAAAAATGATTCAATACGCCGATAAAAATTCAGCTCACATTTCAAGCCTATCCACGCTATAATAGTGTATTAGCTAGATAAATAACCATTTGTTCCCTCCATTTAAGTGGAGGATTAGGGTATGAGATTGAATCCCCTGCCCCGCCCCTCATAATAGAGGTGGAATTAAATATAGGAAATCTAATGAGTAATAAAAACAGTTTTAATTCACGCGATACCCTTACAGTTAACGGAAAAGATTATGAGTTTTATCGTCTTGATGCTATTCAAGGCAGTGAAAAACTCCCATTTTCCATGAAAATATTACTGGAAAATCTATTACGTTTTGAAGATGACTTAACCGTAAGTAAAGAAGACATTGAAGCTGTCGCAAACTGGGATTCGCAAGCCGTCCCGACTCAGGAGATAGCCTTCCGCCCTGCTCGCGTACTCATGCAAGATTTCACCGGTGTACCTGCTGTTGTTGATTTAGCCGCAATGCGCGATGCAATGAAAAAACTCGGTGGTGACCCGGATAAAATTAATCCATTACAACCTGCTGAACTCGTTATCGATCATTCAGTACAAGTTGATAAGTTTGGTAACAGTTCTGCATTTGAAGAAAATGAATCATTAGAGTATCAACGTAATCAGGAACGCTATGCATTTTTGAAGTGGGGGCAAAAAGCTTTTTCTAACTTTAAAGTTGTCCCGCCAGAAACAGGTATTGTTCATCAGGTTAATCTTGAATACCTCGCTCGAACAGTTTTCACTCAAAAAAATGATGGTGTACTACAAGTTTATCCTGACACCCTGGTCGGGACAGACTCTCACACCACCATGATTAACGGCCTCGGCGTATTAGGCTGGGGTGTAGGCGGTATTGAAGCAGAAGCAGCCATGTTAGGTCAGCCTATTTCCATGCTCATACCACAAGTTGTGGGCTTTGAATTAAAAGGTCAGTTACCCGAAGGAACAACTGCAACCGATCTGGTATTACAAGTGGTTGAAATGTTACGTGCCCATGGTGTTGTTGGTAAATTTGTTGAATTCTATGGAGAAGGTTTAGATTCTTTACCTCTGGCTGATCGCGCAACACTTGCAAACATGGCACCTGAATATGGCGCTACCTGCGGTATCTTCCCGATTGATAACGAAACTATTAACTACTTACGTTTGTCCGGTCGTGATGAAGAGTCGATTGCCGTTGTTGAAGCCTATGCAAAAGCACAGGGCTTCTTTAGAACAAAAGATATGCCGCAGGCAAAATTCAGCTCAACGGTTACTTTAGATATTTCAACGGTTGAACCGTGTATCTCCGGACCAAAGCGCCCACAAGACAGAGTGCTGTTAAAAGAATCACAAGTTAAATTTAACCATTCATTAAAATCGCTAAAAGAAGAACGTGGTTCGACAAGCACAGGGTCATCATCAACAATTATTAATGGTCAGAATGTGGAAATTAAAGATGGCGCAGTGGTTATTGCCGCCATTACATCATGTACAAATACCTCGAACCCGTCTGTTATGTTAGGTGCAGGCCTGGTTGCACGAAAAGCTCACGAAAAAGGCTTAAACGTGAAGCCTTGGGTAAAAACATCTTTAGGCCCCGGTTCACGTGTTGTGTCAGATTATCTTGATCATGCCGGTCTAACGGATGATCTTGATGCTCTCGGTTTTAATGTTGTCGGTTATGGTTGCACTACCTGTATTGGTAACTCAGGACCGCTGCCGGTTGAAGTTAGTAAAGCCATTAGTGATGGTGATTTAACGGTAACTTCTGTTCTCTCCGGTAACCGTAACTTTGAAGGCCGCGTTCATTCTGAAGTGCGTATGAATTATTTAGCATCACCACCTTTAGTTGTAGCGTATGCCATTGCAGGAACTATGGATATTGATCTACAAAACGATTCACTCGGTAAAGATAAAGAAGGTAATGATGTTTACCTAAGAGATATCTGGCCAACTCAGCATGAAATTCAAGATGTGGTCAGTGCAAACGTAACTCGTGAACAGTTTACTTCATCTTATCAGGATGTATTTGCCGGTAATGAACGCTGGGCAAATCTGGCTTCGCCTGAAGAACAGCTGTTTGACTGGGCGAATGATTCTACCTATATACAAAATCCTCCCTACTTTACCGATATGAGTAAAGAAGCCGGTAGTGTTGAAGATATTACCGGTGCACGCGTACTTGCTTTACTAGGTGACTCTGTAACAACCGATCATATTTCCCCCGCGGGCGCCATTAAAGAAGACAGCCCGGCAGGTAAATATCTGATGGACAATGGCGTTACTAAATCAAACTTTAATTCCTATGGCTCACGTCGCGGTAATCATGAAGTTATGATGCGTGGTACCTTTGCCAATATTCGTTTACGTAACTTGCTTGCACCGGGAACTGAAGGTGGCATAACACTTAAACTACCTGAAGGTACGCAAACCTCTATCTATGAAGCTGCAATGGATTACCAGAAAGAAGGCGTTGCCAGTATTGTGATCGCAGGTAAAGAATACGGCTCAGGTTCATCTCGTGACTGGGCAGCAAAAGGCCCTCGCCTATTAGGTGTGAAAGCAGTTATTGCTGAAAGCTATGAGCGTATTCACCGTACTAACTTAGTTTGCATGGGCATCGTACCATTACAATTTAATGAGGGTGATACCGCAGCAAGTCTTGGTTTAATCGGCCATGAGGTTTTCTCAATTACCGGTTTAAATAATGGTGAAGCGAAAGAAGTCAATGTCGTAGCATCAGGCGATAAGGGTGACATCACCTTTACCGCTAAAGTACGTATTGATACTCCGCAAGAAATTATCTACATGCGCAACGGTGGCATATTACATTATGTATTACGCCAGCTCGCATTATAGAACTTTTATGTGTTAAATAAAAAACCGGCCTTAAGGCAGGTTTTTTTTATTTTCTTTTTCTCAAATAATTAATTTGCTGGTAAGTTCCCCATTTTTTAGATGACGCTGTATACAGCTTACCTGAAGTTACCTGCCCTGTATTTTTAGAGCGATAAAATATTATCATTTGATCATAAGGTTTAAAATCAGGATTTGGCGGTGTTATTCTTGTCGTTGCAATCTTTCCATTTTTTAATTTCACACCCCACTGACACGGTTCACCGGATAATGTACAACTCCCGTTCTTTTTAATAACAATGATATCCTTAACTCTTTTATACTGATCTTCATAAATACCAATATATTTCGCAGGTATTTTAGTTGTTGTTGTATATGTTTTACCTTTATAAACCACCTTTAAATCAGATGCATAAATCGTAACGGATATAAACATCATAGAAATTAAAATAATTTTCTTCATATCGCCCCCATATTAATTTTATACTTCAACAAATGATTAGGAAAAATTATATTTAAAAGTAATAACGATTACAATTTTATTATGTAACAACTATTGATAATTAATTTGAATGAAATTAATTACAGTATCTATCTCATTCTTTATCTTTTTGTGATTTCAACCAAGTCTGGAATTTTTTTGGAAATAACAGCATTTTATTTTTATGAGAAAGGCTGTTTTGTTGAATCATTTTAGTTGTTTGAGAAATACGATTAGCTGTTAACGGGTGAGTGGCTAAAAACTCAAAAGATATATTGTCCGCGGCGACTGTTTTAAAGACTTCAAATAAGGCGATAGCCCCATCTGCGTGACCATAAATTTTTATTAAACTATTTATCGCTTCCTTATCGGCCTGGTATTCAAAATTTCGTGAAAATTTCATTAACGCAGCAGTTCCTGTCGTACCAACAAGATCGTTTATGATACCACTACCTGTAGAGTTACTGATTGCGGTTAAAGCAATGCCAACAACAAGGCCGTGACTGGCACTTAAAATAGGATGCCGGTATTTCACATGAGCGACTTCATGCGCAATAACCATAGTCAGCTCATCTTCGTACTTTAGTTTTTCTAACAAGCCCCGGTATAAAACAACATGACCGGCCAGAGTAGCAAAGGCATTTACAGTATCATCATTAACATAATGAAAAGTTATCTTCATTCCTTTGGGTAAATCAATACTGGCTAAAACTTTCTGACTAACTTTTTTAAGATATGGCGGCATCTCTTGTGTTTTCATATTGTCCAGAAAACTTGTAACCGGTAAATTTTTCTCCATTTCAAAGGGAATTTTATCGGCAAAGTTATCAACAAAGATAATAAGTAGTAAAATAGATAAGAAAACAAAAGCGAGTAACCCCGTGGTTAAAATAAAAAACTCTTTTAACGGGTTTTCTTTAGAGGTATTAATGCCTTCAGGTAATTCGGGATTTGAATATTCCATTAAGATTTACTTTGGATACATGGCTGTACCATAGGCAAGAACTTCTACCGAACCTACTGCATTTTTACGTCCTTTAAAAATACTGGATGTTTCTAATTTAATATTAAAAACAAGTTCGGCATTTAAATTTTTAGCTTCTTCTTTCATTCTCAAAATGGCTTCCCGGCGAGCGCGATCAAGCAAGGTTTCATACGATGCCACCCGCCCACCAAAAATATTGCGTAAACTGGCAATAAAGCGTTTAAAAAAATCGACAGAAATCACAACATTACCTGCAACCAACTGACTTTTTAAGTCATTGCGTCTGAAGGGGGGAATTTTAGATGCAATTGCAGGAATATTACTGAGTTCTTTTTCGCGCTTGAAGATAGATTTGTAATGTTTTTTTTCTGCATAACGGCCAAAACCGTAGCCAAATGCTAATAAAGTAACAAATATAATTAAATCAGCCATAATACTGTTCCTATTTAGCGTTACTTATTCGAGTGTAACAGCTGTACCGTAAGCAAATAATTCGGCTGCTCCAGCTGCAATACTTGAGGTTGAAAAACGAACATTAAGTACCGCATTTGCCCCTGTTGCTTTTGCCTGCTCAAGCATGCGTTCGTATGCCTCTTCACGGGATTCCTGTAATAATTCAGTGTAACCCTTTAGTTCGCCACCAAAAATATTCTTAAAACTCGCCATAATGTCACGTCCAACGTGTTTTGCGCGCACTGAACTGCCCTGTACAAGACCAAAATGCTTAACTGTCCTTTTGCCAGGCACAACTTCAAGATTAGTAACGATCATATGATTTCCCCATTGCTATGATTCTTAAAATTTATTTAATCAGACTAACCAAAAAGCAAACCAACATCAACAAAACAACCTATATCTCTTTATCCCTATGATTTCATTGCGAATTACCCTGTTTCACAGTTGTCCCCCAATATCATTTATTCGTAATTACGGGTAGAATATCCACCTCATTTTTATCGTTTGTAAGGAAAAACAATGGATCTCAGTCAACTAACTGCAATTTCACCAGTAGATGGACGATATGGCAGTAAAACCACACAATTACGCCCTATTTTCAGTGAATATGGTCTTATTCGTCATCGTGTATTAGTTGAAGTGCGCTGGTTACAACATTTGGCTGCTGAAGAAGCCATTACTGAAGTCTCTCCCTTTTCAAGCGAGACTCAAAATTTACTCAATAATCTGGTTGATAATTTCAATGAGCAAGATGCCTTACGGGTTAAAGAAATTGAAAGTACCACTAACCATGATGTTAAAGCCGTTGAATATTTACTGAAAGAAAAAATCGAAGGCAATAAGGAGCTCGAAGCGGTGAATGAATTTATTCATTTCGCATGCACTTCTGAAGACATTAATAATCTATCTCATGCCCTGATGTTACGCGAAGCACGTGACGGCGTGATGCTAAAACTTATCGACGAACTGATGACTGCGCTGAAAACACTGGCTAAAGAATTAGCTGCTCAACCCATGCTTGCTCATACTCATGGCCAGCCCGCGTCACCTACAACGGTCGGGAAAGAAATTGCAAATGTGGTTTACCGCTTACAGCGCCAGATAGAACAAATTAAAGCTGTACCGTTATTAGGCAAACTTAACGGTGCCGTTGGTAATTATAATGCTCACTTATCTGCCTACCCTGATTTAAACTGGGCAGAGATCAGTAAAAACTTTATTGAAAGTTTAGGTTTAGAGCAAAACCCTTATACCATTCAAATCGAACCCCATGATTATATTGCAGAATTGTTTGATGCATTTTCCCGCTTTAATAATATAGTGATGGATTTTGATCGTGATATCTGGACATATATCTCAATGGGTTTCTTTAAACAGAAAACAATTGCCGGTGAAGTGGGTTCGTCAACAATGCCACATAAAGTTAACCCGATTGATTTTGAAAACTCGGAAGGAAACATTGGTATTGCTAACGCAATTTTTTCTCACTTATCAGCCAAACTCCCTATTTCAAGAATGCAACGTGACTTAACCGATTCTACAGTTTTACGTAATCTGGGAGTTGGTATGGCGCATTGCATGATTGCCTATCAGTCTACTCTTAAAGGGATTAGTAAACTTCAGGTTAATGCAGAAGCACTGAATAAAACTCTGAACACTAATTGGGAAGTGCTTGCAGAACCGATTCAAACAGTTATGCGACGTTACGGAATTGAAAAGCCGTACGAGAAGCTTAAAGAATTAACCCGCGGTAATCGTGTAACAGAAGATGATTTTAAAGCTTTCATCACAAATCTGGATATACCGCAAGAAGCCAAAGATCAGCTTATCTCTCTTACTCCAATGTCATATATTGGTAATGCCGTTGAACAGGCTAATTCTATTTAATATTACAATATAGAATGAATAATGAGTTTAACAATACTATTAAGTGCCCTGTTAAAGACCTGTTATGCTTAATTCGACAGGATGATCTTGAACAGTTAAGAAACGCATTGCTCGATGGAATAAATAAACATTACCCTGACATAGAATTATACCTTTATGAACAGGGATATGGCTTATATGACTCTTACAATAAAGCATTTTCACCCTCATTACTCGCATGTCGAAGTAAAAATAATGACTGCTTAACAAAAGCCAAATCCATGCAGCTTTCTGGTGACTCCAAGTCAATACAGTTTGACGGTTTCAAATATTTACCTACGGATGATTATGTACAGGTTTTTACTGTAGAAAGCGAACGCTCTACCCGAGGCTTGCTTATTACCATTAATGAAAGCGTGATTGATGAGCATTATATTTATACTTTGCTAAGTGCATATAACCATCAGGTGCATTTATTAAGAAACAAAGATACGGATTCTCTTACCGGTTTATTAAACAGGCAATCATTTGATTCAAAACTATCAAAGATTCATGCAAACTTTGGCATAGAAAACCGGGTTAATGATGAACCCACTAATCTTTGCTTTGCCCTTCTCGATATTGATTTTTTTAAAAAAGTAAATGATAAATACGGGCACGTATATGGTGATGAAGTACTGTTAATATTTTCTAACTTAATGAAAAAAACCTTTCGGGATAGCGATATGCTATTTCGCTATGGTGGTGAAGAATTTGCGGTACTGTTAAGCAATATAAATTTAGAACAGGCAAACTCGGTATTAAACAGGTTTAGAGAAAACATCGAAAATTTTAATTTCCCTATGGAAAACAAAGTAACGGCAAGTATTGGCTATTGTGAATTTAATAATAAAGTACCATTAACTACGATTATTGAACGCGCAGATAAGGCTTTATATTACTCTAAAGAACATGGCCGAAATAAAGTGAGCGGATTCGAATATTTAGTAAGCAATAATGAGTTAAAAGATACTGAAATTCTTGAAGGTGATGTCGAGTTATTTTAACACTGATAGTAAATACATAAAATAAACATAGCGGTAAATATTCCCATTGATACAAAACCTAGACATTCCTGATTTTTTAGAAAACTACTGGCAACAAAAGCCGTTATTAATTCAGTCTGCATTTCCAGATTATCAATCCCCCCTTTCCCCTGAAGAACTCGCCGGACTCGCATGCGAAGAATTCATTGAATCCAGAATTATTTACGAACAACGTAAAGCGCCTAAATGGACACTGGAGAACGGTCCATTTTCCGAATCACGATTCAATCATTTACCGGATACTCACTGGACATTATTAATCCAGGGTTTGAATAAAATTTTTCCGGAAATTGATGACTTACTGCATGAGTTTAATTTCATTCCAAGCTGGCGTGTAGACGATCTTATGGCAAGTTATGCAGCACCAGAAGGTAGTGTTGGTCCACACCTTGACAATTATGACGTGTTTTTATTACAGGCAAAAGGAAGAAGAAAATGGCAAATTAGTGAATCAGCTATCGCTGATGATAACTTCGAAACGGGACTGCCTTTAAAACTAATTAAAGACTTTAATGCTCAATCAGAATGGGTTCTTGAGGCTGGCGACATGCTTTATCTGCCTGCAAATGTAGCCCATTATGGAATAGGTCTGGAAGACTGTATGACCTTTTCTATTGGTTTTAGAGCTCCCTCACATGCCGAGTTACTATCAGGTTATATTGATGACTATATAACAAGTCTTGGCGATAAAATACGCTACAAGGATCCGGCATTTTCTGCAATACAAAGCCCGGGGGAAATATCAGCAGATACTATTGAACAGATACAAGGTATTTTTCTTTCACATCTTAAAAATAAAGATAAAATCTCAGACTGGTTTGGCCGCTATATAACGGAATATCTCACCGATGATGAAGAACCTGTTTGCAACACATTACCTTATGAAGATTTTTTTTATCAAATGGACAAAGCTAATTACCTGAGAAGGCCGGCAACGGTAAAAGCAAATTATCTAACATCTCAAAATGGTGAAGTTGTTTTATTTGTTAATGGCAATAAACTCAACACAATACAAAATACAGCAGCATTGGTTAAAATTTTCTGTAATCAGCATTTAATTCAGTGCAAGAGTTTACAAACAATGTTGTCTGAGACCAATAATGCCGATTTTTTATATCAACTTTATATTAAAGGCTATCTGGAATTATCAGATGAGTAATATCGAAATCAAAATTGCAGATTTTCATAAACACTTTTCTGAGATAGAAAAAATACGTACTACCGTCTTTATTAATGAACAAAAAGTGCCGGTAGAACTCGAGTGGGATGAATTTGATGATGATTCTACTCATGTTTTAGCCTATTATGATACTAAGCCTGTCGCAACGGCTCGGTTATTGAAGAACGGTTATATTGGAAGAATGGCTGTATTACCTGAATATCGACGCCGTGCTATCGGCTCTAAAATACTTAACTTTTTACTTGAAATAGCGAAAAAAGACTCAAATAATAAAATCAGGTTGTCCGCTCAGGAGCATGCTATTGGTTTTTATGAAAAACATGGTTTTAAAGTAACAAGCAGTCTTTATATGGATGCCGGAATACCTCATTATGATATGGAATATACAAAATAAGATACGGTTGCTATAAATGAAAACAGACCACAAACTTTATAAGTTTAAACAAAGTGATAATGATATTTCTTTAGCATCAAAAGATGAGGTAAAGATTATTAATATTGCTCTCACCCAGCAAACTGTAAGGAATATTGATGTTATCTCTAAACATCTTGATTCCGCTGTTTTTGATACCCCGGATTTTATTGAAGCGGTAAAACAGCTGTCTATCTCCAGTAAATTTACAAAAATACGCATACTGATTAAAGATTCAAGCCCAATCACTCAAAAGGGTCATCGAATGACTGATTTAATACAGCAACTCACCAGCAGTATTGAAGTAAGGCAAATAGCAGAAGAATATAAATCATACAACGAAGCCTTTTCACTCTATGATGGAAAAGGCGTTATTTATTTACGCTATGCAGATCGATATGAAGGTTTTGCTAACTTCAACCGCCCACGCCTGGTGTCAGAACTCACTAATTTCTTTAATGAAGTTTGGGAACGCAGTGCCCCCGACTCAAACTTACGTAGATTGTACATATGATCAACTTAAGCATCCGGCTCTTTCTTGTTTTATTCTTATCCTTGCCGATAGTTCAAACTCATGCGGAACAAGCAGACACTAATCAGCCTCAATTAACGACCATTAATTTAAAATACATTACCGGAAGCGAAGTTCTTTCTGTTTTAAAATCACTTGTCGATCAGTCTATATCAATTACCGAGAAAGATAATATTTTATTTATCAATGGTACACCTGATAAAACAAAAAACATTTTACATATAATTAATAAAATCGACACACCAGCAGTTCCCTTAACCATTCAATTTATTGCATCGAACCGTAAAATTGATTTCAAAAACACCGGTACAACATATCAATCAGGTAAAAGCAGAAACAAAACATCTCAATCAATGTCGATTACAGAACGCCAGTGGGTAACGTTAAACACAGGGTTATCAATCCCGGTTGCTGAACGAAGACGTTACGCTGATGGTACCGAGGTACAGTCATTTCATTATAAAAAAATTAGCGAGCAATATGTATTCAAAGTACATGAATTTAGTGGCTGGTCCGTTATCCAGGTAGGTTTAAACTCTTCATCGGTGAGTGAAGATGTTGCCGGAGCTATAGCACATACAAAACTCAACACAACAATTATAGGTAAAACCGGAGAATGGCTTGAAGTCACATCGAGCAATCCGGTTATTCATGAGCAAAGTGGCCAAACCTATTCGACTAATCGCCCACACTCTGCTGATATTTTTTTATACGTTAAAGTTTTAAAAAATAAACTTCCCGCTGAAACACTTATTAATAACAAAATACAAACTGAAGATATTAAATGACTATTCGATATACGGTTGACCTATTTAACCCTCATGCACACATTTTTAAAGTTACCCTCGAAATACCAACCCCCGATCAGCAAGGACAAATATTATCTCTTCCGGCCTGGATTCCCGGTAGTTATATGATACGAGACTTTGCTAAAAATATTATTAACATAAAGGCAAGCTCAAACAACAACCCCGTTGAACTTGAAAAAATGGATAAAAGCACATGGAAAGTAGCGCCAACCACATCACCTCTTCTAATTGAATATCATGTTTACGCCTGGGACTTGTCTGTTCGTACAGCCCATTTTGATATGACTCACGCTTTTTTTAACGGTACCAGTTTGTTTTTAATGCCTCACGGATTTGAGAATGAAGCTTGTACTCTAAAACTCAACAAACCTGCAGAAAAAAAATATCATCAATGGAAATCAACAACGTCACTCACAAAAAATGATGTTGATGAATCAGGGTTTGGGCTATATCAGGCTATCGATTACGATGACCTGATCGATCATCCGGTGGAAGTAGGTACACAAACGGAATTTGAGTTTACTGTAGAAAACACGCCTCATAAAGTTGCCTTAACTGGCGTTCAAAGAGCAGACAAAGAGAGAATAAAAAAAGATTTATCAAAAATATGTCAAACACATTGCACAATGTTTGGCGAGATTCCGGCGTTAAACGAATATATCTTCTTAACGATGGTGACAGGAGACGGTTATGGTGGTTTAGAACACCGTAGTTCTACAAGCTTATTGTGTAGCCGTGATGACTTGCCTTTAACAACAGAGCCTGATGAACCCAATGAAAAATATCGAAATTTTCTTGGCTTATGCAGTCATGAGTATTTTCATACCTGGAATATTAAACAAATTAAACCTGAAGTCTTTTTACCTTATGATTTAACTCGTGAAACTTATACCAGACAACTTTGGGCTTTTGAAGGCATCACCTCATATTATGATGAACTCGCTCTTGTTCGCAGTAAAGTCATCTCTATAGAAAGCTACCTCGAACTACTCGGACAAACAATAACCCGGGTTTTACGTGGTAAAGGCCGTTTTAATCAAAGTATTGCAGAGTCAAGCTTCGAAGCATGGACAAAATTTTATAAACAGGATGAAAGTGCTCCGAATACTATCGTCAGTTATTACGCTAAAGGCGCATTGCTTGCGCTGTGTCTCGATTTAACGATTAGAACCAACAGTCATAATGAAAAATCACTTGATGATGTTATGCGCTATCTCTGGCTCAACTACGGTAAAAAATCGACCGGGGTGCATGAAGGAGAAATAGAAAAGATCTGTAGTAAAATTTTAGGGAGTGATTTAACAGAATTCTTTGAAAAATATTTATATGGTACAGAAGAGCTTCCTTTGGAAGACTTGCTATCGAATGTAGGAGTCGCATTTAAATTACGCCCCACTCTCTCGGTAGATGATAAAGGCGGAACCGCAAAAAAGACCAACAAACAGCAGTCCCCCGTTTCTTTTGGTGCACGATTTAAACAACATGACTCACATGTCAAACTGACTCAGGTTTTTAGTGAAGGGAGTGCCGAACTTGCCGGGCTGTCTGCCGGCGATGTGATTATCGCTATCAACCATATTCAGGTTAACATGACTAACATTAATACATTAATAGAGAGTTACTCGGTTAATGACCAACTAATAATTCATGCTTTTAGACGTGATGAACTAAACGTATTTAATCTAACTCTCAAAGCTGCAGAATTAACGACATGTTATTTACAGCTTGTCGAAGCTCCAGATGTAGAAACAAGCAATAATCAGAAAGACTGGCTTATGTTATAGATAAATTAATAACTTCGGTCATTGCATGGCATGAAGTTATTAATTAAAAAATAATATATCATTAGCCAAACTTTCTGTCGCCGACTTTATGACAGCCGGCGCCACCGCCACTACAATCTTTATTCTGATCTACAGTTCCATTTTTCCCGCCATTATGCTTGCCTTCACTTTTAAAATCTTTTGCATGGCAAGCTGCACAGAATGGCGCATATTTCGCAGCAGGATAAACGAAAGGATTATCAATTGAGTTCCCATGGCATGCAACACATCCGAATGCCGCTTTATGATCACCAGGATAATCATCCTGGGTTATCTTGTTGGGATCATGACTAAAGTTCGTTGGCGCCCATGCTGTTGTAGTATGACATTCATCGCATTGGGAAGTTGTTGTCATATGTCCACCAGGAGCCGTTGTCTTGTCTCTTGCACCTCCGCTAGGCGAATGACAAGTATTACACGTTCCTTTACTGCTTGTTTCATGTTTCCAGCCAGCAGGTTTAAACCCTGCTGTTGTATGGCAGTCACGACAATCAAGACTTGTTAGCCAATGGTTAGGGTTTGTCTTGGCATCTTTACCTGTTGCCGTTACACCATGACAGGAATCACAACGAGTATTATTACTTACTGCAACGTGTGATGCGGGTATCCAGCTATTCGTTGGACCATTTGCAACAATGACCTTTTTGGGCACACTATGGCATGAACCACAATCAAGATTTGTTGCAACATGCCCTGCTTTTTTCCCTGTAGCTAATGTTCCATCATGGCAGGACACACAATTTGTGATAATACCGGCATGATCAAACGTTGCAGGTTTCATTCCTGTTGTCTGATGACACACACTACAATCATCCCCGGTTGGAACATGGGTACCATTTTTACCTAATGCAATTACTCCATCATGGCATGTGGCACAATTTGAAGTAATTCCGGTATGATCATATTTTGCACCGGCAAACTTATCTTTATTGTGACATTCATAACAATCTTTAGTCGTCGCAACGTGACCTGGATTTGGTTTAACTGTTGCTGTTGCGCCCGGATTCTCATGACAAGACACACAGTCTTTAACTATTTGGTTATGATTAAACACTGCTGTTTTAAACGTACCCGGGATATGACAGATACTGCAATCCTGCGTAGTCACAACATGGCCAGGGAAGCTGGATTTACGCGTCACAGCACCCGTTGGAGGTGCAGGCGCATTATCACCATGACACGATGCACAATTATCAATTGTACCCGTGTGATCAAACCCGCCGTCCAGGAAGCCATTACCAATTCCGTGGCAAGATCCACAATCTGTTGTTGTAACAGGATGAGTCTTTGCTGGAACAGGATTTGATTTACCTTTTGCCCCTGATGAAGCATAGTAACTTCCATCGTGGCATGAAGCACAATTCCCCGTTATTCCATCATGCGTAAATTGCGTCTTATCAGCAAAATTCACATTTGAATGGCACGAGTGACAATCCTGACTTGTTGGTAAGTGTTTTACAGATCCCGTTTTTAAAAGTGCAGGACGCGCTGAAAGATACTTTGCAGTATGACAGCCGGCACAGCCGTTTATGTTATTTGGATGCACATTTGCCAAAAACATGTTGCTAGTAAAACCACCAGGGACAGCAGTATTATTATGACATTCACTGCACTCATTCTTCGCCGGAATATGATTTAGCTTAGTACCTTTATTCGTCTTATCTATTGCTGTTATACCATTATGGCATGATGCACAATTTGTACTCACTCCAGAATCAGCATGGTCATAAGTACCGCCTTTAAAAGTCAAAGGCGTTACCGTGTTATGACAATTAGAACAATCTCGCGTTGTTGCAAGGTGTGTTGTGTTTTTGCCTTTTTGAATTACACCATCATGACAAGAACTACAACTTGTCGGATTATTATTTGGATGATATTGCGTTCCCGCAAATGTTGCCGGTGTAGTAGGAGTATCAGCAGTATGGCAACTATCACATTCCAGTGTTGTAGGAATATGGTTACCAATTTTACCGACCGAATTAGTACCATTATGACAACCTGAACAAGTAAGCCCAACCATATTATTGACTGAGTGATCAAATGTTCCCGTCGCAAAGTTCCCCGGTGTATGGCAGGCATTACAATCTACAACAGCAGGCGTAGTTTGTGTTGTTATATGATTGGGGGTTTTATGTAATGCTGTACCAGCACCATCATGACAAGAGTCACATCGCTGCGCGATAACATTCGCTGCCGAATGGTCGATAACTGTATTTTTAAAGCTACGTACAACTGATGTGCCATGGCATACACCACAATCATTTCCATTGGTTGCGCCGTGAATACCCGGTGCTACGTTGGCAGGGAAAGATGCAGTACCAATAGCATTTATCGAATTGGGTTCAGTATGACAAGCCTGACATGCCACGACAGAAGCATCTACACGATGATTAAATACACCACCAAGAGAAAACTTTTTAACAGAATGACAAGCAACACAATCAGCCGGTGCGATATTCGGGTGTCCGCTTTTAGGCCCTTGAGCAGTGCTACCATGACAATCTGTACATTTCGCTGTACCCGCGGTTACATCAGCTAAAATAACACTATGATCAGGGTATGCACCTTTAAAAGATGTTGTGTTATGGCAAAACACACAATCATTATTTGATTTGGCAAAAGTATCCGGGTTGTGATTAGTTCCTATCGCTGTTTTGCCATTATGACAAGTAGCACAGCCACTGCTTATCCCCGTATGATCATACTTTCCATTAGCATCCAGATTAAGAAAACTAGTGGTATTATGGCAACTATCACACTCACTTGTTGTTGCCACATGAAACGGGGATTTACCGACAGCTTTAACACCATCATGACAAGTGCTGCATTTGCCAAAAACCTCATTATGATCAACATAATTGACAAGCTTAAAACCAAAGGTAGTATGACAAGCTTCACATACATTCGTCGTACCAACGTGACTACCTGATTTAGGTAATATAAAACCCGGATTAATTTTGGGATCTAAATATCTGCCATCATGGCAATTTGAACACTTGGATGGAAAAGAAGTATGAACTCGAACATTACCTGTGACATTACCTGATATAGATGCTTCAACAAGTGCTATAGCACGTTTACTCGTCAATCCACCGGAAGTAACGGTGAGTTGCACCATATAGGTACCTACAACATCAGGTTTAAAAGTAGGGTTTGAAGAGTTGGGATTAATTAATGTGGCGGTACTTGCTTGAGGTTTATGAGTAAAGGACCAAGTATACTGTAACGCGTCAGAGCTTGAGGTTGTAGAAGCGCTACCATCAAGATGCGCAATATCACCTACTCGAATTCCGATAATATCACCTGCAACGGCCTGTACAGATAAGACGCCACCACCCGATGATGAGTCAGAAGAACTACTACTTCCTCCGCCCCCGCAACCTGCCATAAATAGCGCAAGTATGAATATAGAAATACATCCGGCTTTGGTTGCATATCTTCCGTTAAGTTTCATAGTTAGTCCCTTAATTTTCTTTTACAGAAAAGTGATGAGGACTATTGTATTCGGTGATTATTACTAATGTAAGTCGCGAATATTTAAACTGAGTAACGGGTCACATCTTGAAACCGGAAGTTGTTAACACTTTACTGAAACAAACTATAATAACAAAAACAATCTACAAAACTTAATCAGATAACACATAAATACAATGTTATTAAAGCCAGTAATGTATCCATTAACACATAAATAAAATTACTTTTTGTTATTCAGAATTAAAACTTCTTCTAACAAGGGACTAATAATGTGCTCCAGTTTACGCCTCATGAGTGAACCAATTGCATCTGTACGTGAGAATACCGGTGTAAGGAGTGTTTCATCTATAAGGGATAAAACCAGAATAGCTTTAATAACAGGTAAAAGTTCTTCTGCCTGATTAATGATTTCTTTAAGTGCATCAGTTTGAGTTGCCGTAATATCAATATATTTATCAACGTCAGAAATTAATAATTTGACATCCTGATAGCCAACATTATTCGGGCGAACTGATGAAAAATACTCTCTTATCGTTTTAAACAGCGAGATCACTACATCCTGATTTGAAGGTTTTTTTAAAACAGCTTCAATTGTTTTGATATATGCCTGCCCTTTCGCACTTAATATTCGCAATAAAATATTGGCGTAGACATTATCCTGTTTGGAAACCAGTATCTCGTTATATTGTTGTAATAGAGAATGCGCGACAGATTCGACAGGTAAATCATCAGGCAGTGTTTTTAAAAAACCAACGTGTAACGCATTTTTCCTTAAACCTTTTTTCCATAAATTATTCTTTACGTCTTCAGATATCAGGTTTTCCTGCAAAACTAATCGTGCTGATTCAATCATAGCCAGAGGCTCTTCCTCAAAAGGTAAGAACTCAACTAAAAATTCAGCAAGCTCTTTACCCATGTCTCCTTCAACAACATCTTTATGTCGAAGTAAACAACGCGCATTTGCTGATGTTGGCATTGCCCACCATGCACGTCGAGCAATTTCATTGGTTACGTCATCCGAATTCACTACTGCAACAATAGCTTCTGATTCACCAAGCAGTAACAGGCGTTCCAAACTTTCATTTGTGCGGGATTGTCCCATTCGAGTCCAGCGCCGAAGGAATATAGGATAGCCACCGGGTGAACCCAGAACATGAGTAGAAATAAGTTCCTTGACCTGTTTAATATAAACTTCATCTTTGCAGTTTGCTTTTAAAGGAACCTTGGCTTCACCTTTATCAGACAAACCATAAACAATCATTTTAGATTCATCAATACGTATTGCCTGCAAGTCCTGATGCAGTAATACATTCATTCTTAAATTATCTTCATTGGATAGATTCATTTTTACTATTACTTAATATTATTATTCGAAGTACATACGACAAGTATTATTATAACGTCATTCCGGCAAGCTTTTCACAGCAGGAATGGCAGGCATTTTTTATGTTAGTTCAACTGAACCCGCTGTCCCCATGGCACCTTAGCTTTACCTTTAACCAACCACAGAACATCAAAGTGTGGTTCAACTTTTGGGAATTCACCTTCACCATCGGTAAAGTAAACTAAAATATCCGGAATTTTATCTTGCTGGTTCGCCCAGTCAAAAACAGGGCTAAAACGAGTACCACCACCACCGTTAATACTTTTAGGTAATGTAAATTCATCCCATGGTTCAAACACCCAGGGACAGCCAGCTGCTAATTCAGAATCACAGGCAATGAGTGTTACCCGGGCACGCATTTGCGCTTTTAATGAATCAATTTCAGAAACAAACTCCTGAATCTCGGATAAGCTTATCGACCCACTGGTATCAATGGCAATGGCAATATCAAGCTGCGCACTTCGCAAACTCGGATATATTGCCGGATCCCCCCGGCGTGTTGAAGGTCGGGTATAACTATAATCATCTCTGGCAAGTGAGTTAAGGTAACGTGAAATTAAATTACGCCATGGCAACTGAGGCTGTAATAAAAAATCCACCATACGCGCCATCTCGCCATCCAGCTTTCCAGCCTGCATCGCTTGTTGTGCCGCACCGGCTAATCGCTGTTGCCATTGCACTGTTAAATTTTCTTTTTCCTGATGGGTCAATGGCTGTGGTTTTTCTGCGCCCTTGCCGTCATTAGAGTCTTTAGGTTCAGATTTTTCTTTACCCTCCCCTTCACTTTCAGACGAAGGTAAACTTCCTCCGCTTTTTTCTTTTTGTTCAGGATTATTCTGGCTGCCTTTACCCTGACTCGGTAATTTTTCTTTGCGCGTATTATCCGTTTCTGAATCATCTTTTGGTGGCGGCGCAACATTGTTTTCACTGTCAGAATTTGAATCATCATAAATATGCTGATCCAGAGTTTCCTGATCATCTAAATCATCAATTAAAGGATAAATTTCTTCTGCCGTCATACCTTCGTACTCTCGCAGACGCAAGGTACCCGGCGGCGGTGTTAGACCATCTTTTTCCAGTAAAGGATTAATCGCATAGTCACAGGCAAGATCCCACTTATGTGTTACACGATGCTGGCGGCGGGAAAAATGAGATAAGGCACAGTGCAGTGCTTCATGCGATAACATGAATTGGGTTTCTTCTATGGATAAGCAATCGATATATTCAGCATTATAATAAAACGTACGCGCATCAGTTGCAGTCGTTTTACACCACTGCGGATCGGCCTCGATCATCGGTAAACGTAAAACCAAAGCGCCCAGGAAGGGTTTATCAATAATTAAACGCGTACGCGCGGCTGTTAACTTTAACTCAACCTTAGATTGTTCCTGTTCCAACTGAGCTGACATTGATAATGTTTAATACAAAAGCACGTCAGCTATTGCATTCGACCACTGTGCAAATTCGGGAACAGCAAAAATATCATTACCAATTGCACGATGCATATCTGAAACCAGCATAACACCCATTTCCCGCTGCGGAAAAACAGAAGCATAATTTAATATATGTCCATGTACAGTTTGAGCTTCCTCTTTGTCCTGAACACGTATTGCATGCCCCACCAATGAAGAAGCAACCGCATATTGCAAATCAATTTCTGTTGGAGCACTAACCTGCTCACCTTTTAAAATTGCCGAGATATCAGGAAGTTGATCCAGATTTGCAATAAAAGCATTTAACTCTATACCCGCAGCTGGACCAACACAGGCTTGTAAAGCACCTAAACGAACATCATTTTGATGTTCAAACTTTTGTACTGCACGATGTGCAAATTCCCATGAACGAGGTGACGGAAAGGCAACCGGATTATGAGCCGGATCAAATTCAAATAAAAGTTCAGGACGAAAACGAACAAAAGCAATCACACGATCATCGATATTATTTTTATAAGCCCAGGCGACCCAGTCATCAACATTGACTTCGAAATCAAAATGCGAAAAACGATTTGCTAATGGTGCTGGCATGGTGTATGTCACACCACGATCCCCCTGACGGTTACCTGCAGCAAAAATTGCCCAGCCTTTTGGAACTTCATAATCACCAAGTTTGCGATCTAAAATTAACTGATAAGCAGCAGCAGAAACACTTGGTGGTGCTGAAGTAATTTCATCGAGAAATAAAATGCCTTCTTCACCGTGTGTTTCAACACTTGGCAACATCGAAGGAATAGCCCACTCCACTTTATCACCATCGCGAAAAGGTATACCACGTAAATCACTCGGTTCCATTTGCGACAAACGTATATCAATTAATGGCGCATTATGTCGCTTCGCAATTTGTGAAATGATCTGAGACTTACCGACACCCGGCGCACCCCACAACATAACAGGCGTATGATGCCCGTCATGAACACTCAAAAATTCTTTATCTAAAACCGAAACTAAATGTGCAGGACGCATTTCATAAATACCATCTAATAATTATTTTAATATAACTGCTTATAACTAAATTTTTTACAAAAGCCTTTTAAAGTTTCTTATGTTCTTTTTGGGAAGGCAAAAAGTATATGAGAAAGCGGAGTTTACGATCAGTAAATGAGCATTTCGCATATGCTTTTTAACGCCCCCAAAATGGACAGAAGGAATTTTAAAATTAAAAGCCTGCTTTGGCGTACCACTCTTTGGCTAGTTCAGGATTTTTCTCCACTCCCTTGCCTTCTTCATACATCATCGCAATGGTTGTCATTGAACCCACCATGTCTTGCTCTGCTGCTTTCATAAACCATTTAAGTGCTTCTTCAGCATTTTTCTCTACGCACTCACCTTCCATGTACATAAAGCCAAGCCCGTGTTGAGCAACAGGATGACCTTGTTCTGCAGCAGACTTCATATATTTAAGAGCTCTCTCTTCATTTGGTGCTACGCCTAAGCCATTTTGAAACATAATTGCACATCGATGTTGTGCATCGGCATTACCTTTTTCTGCAAAAGGCGTAAGCAGCTGGGCAGCAGTTGAAAACTGCTTGGTGTCAAATGCTGTCATGGCACTGTTAAATTCTACAATCTCTGCAGCTTCTGTTGTCATATCTTCAATTCTCTCAAAATGGTCTATAATAGCGCTCTATTATATCCTGAAACCCATACCTGACGCACCAACTTGGTTATTATCTTTTGGATAGGGTTATCCAAACATAAACCTGCCCTATAGGGATATATTGTCTGGCTTCCTAGCTTTGTATACTTGCGAACATAACTATTTTAACCATGCTTTTTACGTGGTTATTAGACAAATCAGTTCTGGTTGAAGCAGCGTCTCATTGAAGTAACTGTACGCTGTAATTGGAGATTTCCTGATAATTAACAGGAAAAGCTGATAAAGAATTTGTACATTTGTTTATAAATTTGAGATAATTACCGGATTATTCCGAGGAGATACACCAATGAACACAGAATATTATGATGCATGCACTAAAATGGAAGAAATGGGCGTAGACGCTGAATACATACAAGGATGGCAAGGTGGTTATGTAAATAACCCTGAGCGTGAAGAACAACGTGTAAACGAAGCTTATTCAGCTGGTTTTGAAGATGGGCAAGCGCACACAACTGAAAACTTTGGTAACTGGACTAAGTAATTAGCCTGTACGTACCCTTTGTTTTTAAAAAAAGCCAGGCTCAGCCCTGGCTTTTTTATTGCCTGAGTTTTAAAGAAACAAATGGGATTGCCGATAAATGTCAGTGCAATTTAGTATAAAAATTCTTAAATTATGAAAATAAAAGTATTCAGTGAAAACTTAAAATTAGGGATGCATGTTTCTGATCTGGATATTCCATGGATTGAGTCACCCTTTCTATTTCAGGGGTTCAAAATAAAGGAAATTGAAGAAATTCAGCAGCTGCAATCAACATGTAACTATGTTTATGTTGATACTGAAAAGACCCCGATTGAACTGACTCGTAAGTTAAGAACCATTTCTAAAACCATTCAAAAACCAGCTCGAAAGAAAAAGCGTAAGCCAACTAAAATAGATTTCACAGATACTGTTACGCTAAAAAGGTCCAAGTTTGATAAAAATGCTTTTACCGATAATTTAATTTCTGCACGCAAATCGCGTGACAAGACACGCATCTATATTGAAGAAATGCTATCACAAGCCAAAATGGGGAAAGTTGTTGATACTGAACGAGCTAAAACTCTAGTTGCGGAATTAGCTAACAATATTGTAAATAACCTTGATGCTTCGATGTGGTTAACGCAACTAAAAAAACGTGATGAATATACCGCAATTCATAGTCTGAATGTCTGTGTCTTATCATTAACACTTGGTCGTGCCCTGGACTTATCCACTGAAGAGTTACATGAACTGGGTTTAGGTGCCTTATTGCATGATATAGGAAAAATGCAGGTTCCCTTAGAAGTACTCAACAAACCGGGTAAATTGAGTCAGGATGAATTTGAAATTATGAAAACGCATCCGCAAAAAGGCTATGAAATGCTACTCAAAGATAATAGTTTATCTCAAGAAGTTTTATCTATTGTAAAAAGTCATCATGAACGTCTTAATGCGAGTGGTTACCCAGACAGCCTTTCTAAACAGGAAATTACCTATTTCACAAAAATTGTAACGATAACTGATGTCTATGATGCCGTTACTAGCGATCGAGTTTATCACGATGGCATGACACCACATGAAGCAATGCAACGGTTATATGAATGGATGCCCGAAAACTTTGATCAAAAATTAATGGAAGTTTTTATAAGGACATTAGGCATATACCCAATTGGAAGTGTGGTTGAGCTTAAAACCGGGCATATCGGCATCGTCGTTAAACTTAATGATAACCAGCGCCTTAAGCCTGTTATTATATTAGTCATGAACCGTGATAAAGAGTTTTATCCACGTCGAAAGTTAATCAATCTTGCCAGCTCAATTTGGGATAAGAGAGATGGCAAGCCAGAGATTCGCCGTATTGCCGATCCTAAAGAATATAATATCGACACACAAAAAATTATAAATGAAGAGTCGCTGATTTAAACTCTTTCTTCGCCTTATCAAATAATACCTTCTAAAGTTTATTGATATTCTGACGATAATTAACTTAATTCAATCAAAGAAAAAAGGTTAAATATCATGGCAAAAATACTGACCGTCGATGATTCCAGGGTTATACGTGATTTAGTCGAAGCTGTTCTTGTAGAAAATGGACATACTGTAACCACGGCTAATGATGGTGTAGAAGGCTTAAGTGCGACACGAAATCAGAAGTTTGACATGATCTTGTCTGACATCAATATGCCGAATATGACCGGGATTAGTATGGTCAGCAAAGTGCGCCGACTCGCCGGCTATGAACACATCCCGATTATCATGCTAACCACTGAAAGTAGTAATTTTAAGAAAGACAAAGCAAAAAGAATGGGCGCAACAGGTTGGCTACAAAAACCTTTTGATCCCGACAGACTAATGAAAGCCGTAAATAAATTGGTGAACTAATTTATTTAAATAAATTGGGAACAGACTTTTTCAAATGCTGCATAATATCGCGCACTTCAATTTCAATGACCTGATCGGCTACCCATTTTTGATTTTTCTCGCCCATAATGAGCGCTACTTTATCACCAAAAAAGCGTTTCATAGGAAAGCTCGGACCATCCTTTTCGTCATATGAGAATTCAGAGTAATCATTGATACGTTCATTCAAACGAGTCACAAATTCATCGCGATACTCTCCGCTACCAATTAAATCCCGTTTGTTATCTTCTAGATGCTTTGATGTTTTAGTCACCAGCTCAGTAATAAAACGAACTCGTTCATTGTCATCAAAGTTCTCGATGGTCATTCGATCGATCATATGAATAGTAAAAATCAGGAATTCAGTGATGATATTAAGGCGTTGCTCATGAGTATCTGTCTGGAAATCATTATTCTCAAGACTCAGCAAACAATTTCCCGCTATGCGCCATGTGATGAAGGCAACTGCACCAGCAATTTCTTCCACCGTATGGGTTTTGCCTCTTTTACTCCAGCGACTTTTGATTCTCACATTTATTCCTCTAAAAACAATAAGATAAAGTATTTTTGTAATGTTAATACTATATGTAATTATTCGGTATTATACGCTTAATTTAACCATTTGAGCATATAATCAACTAAGTGTAGTATTTTACTCAACTATTTAGCTGCTTCAATACCTCAAAAGTAAGGTAACCTAATGACATGCAATCTAAAGAAAACATTCTTTCTAAAATAACAAAAACGGTTCAGCAAAATTGCCACATTGCAGATGCTAATCATGCCGGTGATTATACCTTGTGTATCTACTTGCTAAAAATGAGAGAGTTATATCGTTGGGAATGTAAAGAAACGTTTTCAACCGCACTACCCAATCAGTCTGTAGGAAAATGGCTAAGACAACGAGAAGCATTATGGGAGGAATTAGAGGAGAATGAATACGAAGAGATTCAAATTGAAGATGACAAAATTTCACCTTTTGAATCAGACTCTATAAACCGGAAACTGCAGCAATTTCAGCTCGTTTATAGCGGTGGTATGGGGCTCAATAACCGGCCTCACTTTTTTCTTGCTGATCTTGAATCAACACAACAGCATGATGACTATACGCTTTATATTGCAGGTAAAGAGTATGCACGAGACATGTCGGCACCACCCGCAATGTCTCATAACAATAACATTTTTATTCGTAAAGAAAGTTTTCAAAGACTGTTATGGGAAAAGCTGGAGACCTGGCGCTGGAATGAACCAGACAATGCGCTAGGCCGTGCATTTGCCTGCTATGACTGTGAAAATAATCTCGATATAGCACTAGTTCAAATGACCGAAGCTGAAGTCGGTAATGTCATTCAACATGAACGGGGAGAGATTCAGGCAGGCAAATTACTGGGGGAAGCATGGCATCAGTTACTGTATTCATTACCACACTCTAAAGCCTCTATTATGCTTCGAGCAATCCGGGACCACCTTGCAGATAGCCTGACTACCCTTCCAGCCCTGTTAAATTCAGATTCTGCAGCTTCATGGCATTTTTATTTTGGTAATTTGAATAATATGCGTAAAGATCTCAGTCCATCGTTAATTAAAAGCTATGATGAGTGGTATGAAAATGGTTCATTAAGTAAAATGTCTAAATACATTGAAATAGCCCAACAACACTGGTTGTCACTGTGCCAGCAAGTGTTGCAAATTGAAGTAACAGATATTAAGTCACGCCAAACTAAAATTGAAAATATCATCGAGCAAAGTCGTTTATAATTATTTCCACAGGATCTTCCATGTCTCAAACTGATGCACTCACCACAATCAAAGAAGTAAAAGAAAACACCTTTATATTTGAAAAGCATAACGCCCTACCGGCCGCATTATGTGACGATATGATAAAGCGATTTGAAGAACATACTGAAGATCAATATCAGGGGCGAATTGGCCAGACAGTCTCACAAGATAGCAGTGTGAAAAAAACGACCGATCTCGTTGTCAGCGGTAAAGAGCACTGGAAAGATGTTGATAATAATTTATTTCGCTCTATGGGCATTGCAATTAAAGAGTTTCGAGAAGCTTACCCATATTTCAAAGGGCCTTTCAAAGACATGGGTTATGGTATTCAACGCTATAACCCGGGTGAATATTATCACTGGCATATTGATGGTGGCTCTCATGACTTTAGCCAGCGACAATTAGTCGCACTCTGGTACCTCAATGATGTACCGGGGCCCGGCGGCGAAACAGAATTTTTATTTCAAGATATCAAAATCAAACCGGAAAAAGGAAAGTTAGTTCTATTTCCACCTTTCTGGACACATGAGCACCGTGCTGTCACGTTAAACGAAGGGGTAAAATATATTGCAACAACCTGGATTGTTTTTGCCTAACTCTTGAGCCGTACTTACAATAATAGTTATGTGATTTTAATCTCAATATTTTAATAAACTTGTATTTTATCTCACTATTTAAAGGATTTTCGCAGCAAAATTCACCATAATAACTCCACAATTAAAATGGAGTTGATAGTGTAATGCTTACAGAAAACCTCATTACGTGGCTATTTTATCTTATCCCCGTCGTGTTTATTCTCGTTTATTATTCATTTACTAAAAAAGAACACAAAACCAGCCGTAAGACACTCCACGAAGTAACTGAGGCCGGCCTTACCGAGCCAGCTTCTTTGCATCCTGTTATCGATCCCGGTAAATGCCTGGGTTGTGGTGCCTGCACGACAGCTTGTCCGGAAGGAAAAGTGATAGGCCTCATTAAAGGAAAAGCTCATCTGATTCATCCAACTAAATGTATCGGACATGGCGCCTGTAAAAGAGCTTGTCCTTTTGATGCTATCACACTCGTTTTTGGAACCGAAAAACGGGGTATTGATATTCCTCATGTCACAGAAAATTTTGAAACAAATATACCAGGAATATTTATTGCCGGTGAATTAGGTGGTATGGGATTAATTCGTAATGCAATTGAACAAGGTCGTCAGGCAATGGAATCTATACGCAAATTAAGCGGTATAGGCAAAGGTAAAGATCTTGATGTTATTATTGTTGGAGCAGGCCCTGCCGGATTTTCGGCAAGTTTAGCAGCAAAACAACATGGGTTGCGGGCTGTAACATTAGAACAAGATTCTTTAGGCGGCACAGTTTTTAATTTTCCTCGCGGTAAAGTTGTAATGACGGCACCGGTTAACTTACCGGTAATTGGAAAAATTAAAATCAGGGAGACAACAAAAGAAGCTTTATTAAAAATGTGGCTGGCGATTGAAAAGAAAACGCAATTAAAAATCAATTACAAAGAAAAAATGGACAACATAGTAAAAACAGCTAATGGTTTTGAAGTAACAACAAATAAAAACACCTATAAAACGCGCTCAGTATTATTAACAATTGGAAGACGTGGTACACCAAGGAAATTAGGTGTTCCCGGAGAAGAGCAGCCTAAAGTCGTATATCGATTAATAGATCCTGCTCAATATGAAAACAAGCATGTGCTTGTTGTCGGTGGTGGTGATAGTGCACTTGAAGCCGCATTAAGTATTGCAGCAGAAAAAGGGACACAAGTAACTATTTCATATCGCAGCGAATCTTTCTCTCGCGCAAAACAAAAAAACCAGGACAAAATAAAGCAAGCCGTTAAGGATGGAAATTTAAAACTGGTACTACCATCAACAGTTAAAACCATAGAAGAAAATGATGTTGTTTTAAATGTTGGTGATAATGAAGAAAAAGTCAAAAATGATGGCGTTATTGTATGCGCTGGCGGTATATTACCTACCCCGTTTCTCAAAGAAATCGGAATTGAAGTTGAAACTAAACATGGTCAAGCATAACATGATGAAACTGGTTGTTTTTTTCATAATTCTCATTTCATTCCCACATCAAAGCTACGCAGCAATTTCATATCAAACTAAAGTTGCTTTACGTCTACATGACTACAACAAAGCACTAAAATTACTTGGAAAACAAGCAGCAAGAGATAATGCAGATGCTCAATACCATCTGGCATTATTATACCGAAATGGAAAAGGTACCCGCAAGAATTACAAAAAAGCCTTTTACTGGTTTAAGCGTTCTGCAAAAAATGGAAATGTTAGAGCGCAATATAATTGCGGGATTTTTCTTGAAAATGGTTATGGAGTAAAAGAAAACAATGATAAAGCTTTACGCTGGTATAAAATGGCTGCTAAAAAGGGCCATCAAAAATCAATCCTAAAAATCAAATCCGGTGTATTACTTAATGGAAACAGCAAAAAACTCAAACCTTCAGATATATTTAACGCAATAAAAAACAAAAATACTAAAGCCGTCAAAAAACTCACAAAGAAATGTTCCAGAATCAATATAAAAAACACTGATAAGAACACACCATTAATAGAAGCCATTAAATTTAGTAACAACAAGATCACAAAGTTAATTTTAAAATGTAAACCTAATCTAAAAATAAAAGATCGCTCCGGAAACACGCCTCTACTAATAGCTATTCATTCCAAAAAAACAGACACAGTTAAACTACTATTGCAAAAAAGCCGATCTACGATTAATACCGCATCAATCAAAGGTATTACTCCCTTAATGAAAGCTGTACTTGTAAACGATTTAATATCGGCATCTTACTTGTTACGCAAAGGCGCTAAAATAAACTTAAAAGATGTCAATGGAAATACAGCCTACCATTTTGCCGAGGTAAAGCAACATTCCAAAATAATGGATTTACTTGAGAGTTATGGAGCTAAACCTTCATCCAAAATTAAAAGAAAAATCAACACAAAAACAAAACTTGCAAAAGGTCAGTGGCCAATACTCATTACTGCAGCCTGGAGAGGGAAAAATGACCTTTTAAAATCATTACTAAAGAAAAAATCAAATCCTAATATAACAGATAAGGATGGTAATACTGCATTAATGCGCGCATCAGAAAGAGGGAATTTAAAATCTGTTGCCATATTAATAAAGCATTCTGCATTAATTAACAAAAGTAACAAGAACGGACTAACCCCTTTAATGATAGCCGCTTCTAAAGGCAAGTATAAAATATTAGAGTACTTATTAAATAAAAAAGCAAAAATAAATATACGAGATAAAAATGGAATGACTGCTTTAATGCATGCTGCTGACGCAGGAAAAATACGTCCATTTAAAAAACTTATTAAATTTAATGCGGCAACTTCTTTTAAAGATAAAAAGAAAAGAACATTAATTGACATAGCCCAGACAAACAACCGTCAAAACATTATCAATTATCTAATTAAAAATAATTTAACAAACCTAAGCACATCAAAATCAAGACAACTACTACTTCATGCTTCTGCAAACGGACACACTAACACTATCAAGCTGCTAATAAGTAAAGGGGTCAATTTAAATATAACTGACAACAGTGGGAATACCCCCTTAATAATTTCTGCTGGCAAAGGATATTACAATGCATGTAAATACTTATTGGAAAATAAAGCCCGTATAAACACAAAAAATAAATATGGAAACACAGCTTTAATATCTGCTGCACAAGCGGGGAAATACAAACTGGTTAAATTATTGATAAAATCTAATGCTGATATCAGAATTAGAAATAAAAACCGAAAAACGGCATATGACATTGCAAAATCGAAGGGGTATCGTAATACTGTCAAGCTAATTGAAAAAGCAGAAAACGCAAACGGATTTTTAGGGATCTTTTAAAAATCCCAAATATACCCGGCAGAAATAGAATAATTATTTTCAGTTAAACTCACCGGGAAAGTAGTTTTTCCAGCTTCATAACTTATATCAAACTCAATCTTAAGCTTTCTCTTTATTTTATAATCAAATTTAAGCGCCGCTTTAATTTTATTTGTTGTGCCACCATTGCTATTATTTCTTTTTTCCAATGTTAACTGAGGTCGAAAACGCCATTTTTTATTTTTCAGTCTAAAACGTGCACTAAGTCTGAACCGTGTTCGTTGAAATGTTTTTGTATCATCATAAAGCAATGCATATCGGGTTGTCTCATCCGAATTAAAAACATTGAAGCCAATTAATTGTGCGATATAAAAAAACTCATTTCCAGTACCTTCAATCGCTTGCACTCCACCAGATGCAGGTAATGAAGACAAACTTGATATTGTTCCATCAGCCAAAAATGTCCATTTTTTTGATAATGGTATTGATGTTGAAATAACTGCCGAGTTATATTTTGACGTTCGATCTTTTGCAAATTGTTTTAATTGTTCTTCAGAGTAAGTTAATAATAAGCCCTCTATATTTGCAGTGGTCTGACCCACTATCGCGTTTGTGGATGTTAAGATCGGACTATTCCTATGACTTACAGTTAGCACAATAGAATTATTGTTACGAAAACGCCAATTACCCACATAAAACAATGTATTTAATACTGAAAAATAAGTGTCGTAATCAACAAGCATAAAATGATTCTGTTTCCCTTTTCGATATCGAATTTCGCCACCAATTGCATTTCTATCAAGAATAGAATCCACTTTTTGATTGATCGTATAAATATTAAAATTCCAGTTCTTTGCTGCCGAGTTAATATCTGCACTTACACCAAAAAAGGGACGGTTTGTTTGGGCCAAATTTGACGAGCTCGTTTGAACAGGATAGCCCGAGACCAGATTAATTTTCCATGTAGGATTAATTCTATAACCTAACCAGACACCATCCATTTTTCCTAACACGCCACCTTTACTTTGTGTTTGTCTGCCTAACCGCATTGACTTATTACTATTAAGATCTGCTATATCTACAAAAAAAACGTTAATCCTCCCTTTACCCGAACGTAAAGGGTTATTAATATATTCCAGATCGCTGGCATTAAACTGAGATTTTATATTTAATGACTCAGTTCTTTTTCGTAATAAAAAATTGACGTTAGTAGAAAATGTTTCATTATTTGTGTTGGCCTGATTGGAGTTGAAAGAATCCAAGCGATAATATTGCAACAAACTGCCAAAAAACTGCCAGTTAGAGAGTTTTAATTTCCGATTTCTTAATCGCTTTCTCGGTTTTAGTAATAATGTTTTTAAAGACAACAAACGTTGCCTTACACGCATAGAATCTTCACCTTTCGGATATTTTTTTAAATATAGCCGATATTCAGCACGAGCATGAATCAATTGGTTATTTTTTTCACGGGCTAACCCTAAAAACTCCATTGCTTGCTGATGTTGTGACGTGTTCTTTAAACTAATAATTCGTGTATAAAGTCCGGCAGCCAATCGGTATTTTTTATTTTTCATAGCAAGGTTAGCTCGTGCCATCAGTTTCTTTGCCTTTTTCTCTTTAGTTAAGGATTGTTTTACTGAAACATTCCTTTTACTATTTCTACTATTTTTTCCTGTTTCCTTAACCGAAGCTAACCAGCTTAGCATTACTTTCCTGTCTTCCTTACGAATATTATCTATCCACAATTTAGGATATTTAAATTTAAGCTTTCTTACTATACGATTTGCTTCTTTTTTTGATTTAAAAAACCCCACTCGCAGACGATATAGCGATTTATTTTTCCCAAGCCGAACTTTTGTCTGATAGACTTTATACTTATTACTTAGTTTAAGATCATTCGAATTAATTGAAGAAAGAATTTCTTTTTGACTAGACTCGAGGCTTACTGCATATTTATACAGCGTCGTTTTCGCCAGCAGCATCCCCGGGAACAAAAGAACCAGAAAAAGACTGAATGTCTTTAATTTAAATTTAGGATACATCGAAAACATAGAAGATTAATTAAATATATTACCAGCCACTTAAAAAATGCCTTGGATTATATGTTTGCTTAATCGTAAGATCCGGATTTAGCAGGTGACATGTACTATTCGTACAATCCTGTAATTCACTAATAGTATAATTTGAAACACCATCGACTTTTTTATGTGGCTTGGTATTAAATTTCGCTTCATGACATGCACCACAATTTGGTGAATAAGTCGTATTCCACGTAACAGTACTATTATTACCAGCGTGACATTTTATACATGTTGGATCACTAGGGTGATTCGGAAAATCAGTACTGGCGTGATTATAAATATCAGGAATAAATGAAATAGTTGTATGACAGGTTTCACACGGTAATGAGGTGATAAAATGCCCTGTTGATGGACCAACCGCAGTCACACCATTATGGCAATTTGTACATGAACCAGTAATAGTATCATGATCAAAATTAGCCGGTATCCAGGCACTGGTACTATGACAATCATCACATACTGTTCCGCTAGAAATATGATTTGACGGTTTTCCAGTGGCAGTTGTACCGTTATGACATGTAAAACAACTACCACCAACAACATCATTGTGATCTACACGATTCGTTGACCAGGTAACCGTAACATGACAATTATCACAGGTGTCTGATGAGCTGATGTGGTTAGGTGATTTTCCGGTCGCCGTTATGCCGTTATGACATGAGACACAACTACCCGTTATGGCTAAATGATCAAAACGTGCCGGGATCCAGGAAATCTGACTATGGCAATCATCACAAGTATTAGTGCTCTGAACATGATTAGTTGTTTTTCCAGTCGCTGTTGTTCCATTATGACAACTTATGCATGAACCGGTAATACTGTCATGATTAAAACCTGTAACTACCCATGTATTACCTGCATGACAACCTTCGCAACTCCCCGATGTTTGAATGTGATTATTAGGTTTAATACTTGAACCTATCTGACTACCACTATCATGACATCCTTCACATTGCTTTGGAATGCCTTTAAATACGCCACGTATATGACAGGAATCACAACTTAAACGTTCATGCGGACCAGTTAGCTCAAAGCCTGTTTTATCATGATTATATGTGCTTTCTTTTGCATCAAGCACAAACGAAAACGTGAATAATAATATCAATAATAAAAATTTTGTTGTGAAATTTAAAGATTTGGTGTTTCCATTCATCATATTTAATCCAGCCTGCATATACCGAGCTTCCCTACTTCATATTTATCTGACTAAAATCTTTTGTATTATGGCAATCGTTACAACGTGCTCCAAACTGACCATTATGAGGATCATCCGTTGAATGACAACTTTGACAATCTCTCGGTATGCGAGCAACTTTTTCTATCGGTACATTATGACAAGAGTGACAATGAACCTTTTTATGACTATTTCTTATCTTAAATCTTGACTGTTTATTGTGACTAAAAAACCAGACTCCCCAATCATTAGGAGTGTGGCACCGATCGCAATTATTTCCCAATTTTCCTTTATGAAAATCATCATTCTTGTGACACGTAACACATGATTTGCTAATTTTTTTGTATCCCGTGCTGCTATGACATTCTTCACACGCCACTTCGCTATGCATGCCTATTAAAGGAAAGCGGGTTAAATCATGTTCAAATTTCACTCTCTTTTTCCAACTAAACGGGGTATGGCATGAGTTACACTTTTCACCTAAATTCCCATGATGAACATCATCACTTTTATGACAACTTATACAACCGGATTTTAATTTTTTCTTTTTCTTATTCACCTTATGACAATAATCACAGCCAATTTTTTTGTGCTGCCCCTCTAATGCGAACTTGGTTTCTTTTGCATGGTCAAATCTGTTCTTATCCCAACCCCAGTCTTTTTCATGATGACAAGAATTACATTTTTGACCAAAGACCCCATTATGTTTGTCATCATAGCTGTGACATGAATAACATTTTCTTGCCTTTTTCTTCTTCTTTGATTTTTTCTTAAAAGAAATTTTATTATGGCAGGATTTACAAGGTGTTTTTTTATGTTTCCCCTTTAACCTGAAACTTGTATCCCGATTGTGATTAAATGTTATCTTGCCCCACTGTTTTGTTGTATGACATTTATTACACTTACTACCATTTTTATTTTGATGAACATCATCAATTTTATGACATGAAATACATTTTTTGGGTGTTTTTTTATAGCGCTGATTAATATGACATGATTGGCACAATGCAGTTTTATGTGCCCCAGTCAATTTATATTTAGTTTTTCGAGCATGATTAAAAACCATTTTATCCCAGCCTGTTGCACGATGGCAGGCTGAACATATTTTAAAGGTGTTTTTCTTCGCTTTTGCTTTTTTATGCGGACTTTCTTTTAAATGGCAACCACGACACTGTGATTTAGCTTCACGGTATTTTTTATTTTTCTTATGACAAGCATGACACTCAATTGAAGTATGTCGCCCCTTTAACCTAAAATCAGTTTTATTATGATCAAAGATCTCCTTTTCAAACTTAATAATATCTACATGTCTTCCCTTGTGTTCTGTATGACAAGATTTACATTGTGCAATTCTGACTGATTTATTTTTCCCGTGAAAACCTTTTCGTCTGTTAACATCTTTATTGACTTTTTTATGACAGTTCAGACAAAGCTTCTCTTGTCCTCGTGTACTAAATAGTTCATGACAATTACTACAGTCTGATTCATATTTTTTATGGCCTTCAATGACTTTACCAGGCATCACCAATGATTCAAATGGATTGGCAGAAACTATTGAATTATAACCAAGCAATAATGCAATATATATAAAAAATGTATTTTGTAAAAATCGCATTTGAGTTTAATAGCTGTGCACTACAATAACGTGTAAAATACCGCTAAAAACAAGCATAATAAATAAAGGTAAATGCAAAAAATGCCAAAAAGAAAATAATCCTTCAAATATTCTAAAACCATACATTTCATATAGACCGTTGATATAAGGCTGAACCTCTTTATTGGCATCCTTGCTCAATGAACGCACCATACCTTTGTCCCAGCCTCTTTCAGTAGCAAGTTGCTGATAAGTTTTATAGATTGCCTTACCGACGGATCTTTTTAACAATTCAGTTTTAATAAAAATGAACGGCCACAACAATACTGAAACGAATATATTTCTATTACGTAATAATAGCCTCTCAGCAGTTTTAATTTTCTCAACAACATTTTTGGTTAACGAATGATGAGTACCAAGCTTACCTCTTGATTCCTTCAAAGACTCACGTAATTCCTTTAAACTTGCTTTACGTCCATATAATCCATGATGAATTTTTGCATATAAATAGCGACCGACAAGCCCGCTTGTAGCAACAACAACCATAGAAAAAAAGGCAACATTACTATTTGTAGAGCCTAACGAAAAATTTGCATGAAATAAAATAGCTACTGGTCCGAGTACGCCAAAAAGCATATGTAACTTAAACCAGTATTTGATTTTTCCAAATAAGTCAAAAAAGCGGATTTTTTTACGTAAGGGATAAAGAAGGAGAAGCAACATTAAACTCCCCCCTATGATGCCAAGCCAATAGCCGGCACCGGACTCAGGGGTAAGATTGCTAAACTCTCTATTTTTCCAGCCGAAATAGATTAAAATAAAAATGCTCAAGTAAAATATTTTACTTGAGCTTTTAATTGTAAATCGAATGATAGACATTACAGCAGAAGGATTGCTACTTGATTTATCGATAATCGCTTCATTATTCATATCTGGCCTATACAACAACGTATATAAACCTAATAATAAAGTTATAAAGGGGTGGGACGCTGTGATTTTATTCACAACTTAAGAAAGTATTTAACCAAATTTGTATTTAAATAAAATGAATTTCCTGAATTTCATCACTGGAATCTACAACCACACTTTCAATATGGGGCGCTTTGCTTAAAATATAAGCAGACATCATCGTTGCCATATTTTTATTCTCATTTTCAATGGCTGTTACCAGTTTATCTGCAGCAATTTGACAGCGCTGTTCTCCATTCGGGTTTTCAACCCAGAACCGTCCCATTTGATATCCTTTATCTAAATCTGAATCGACTTTCGCAAAAAAATCCCGAGCTTCAGACAACATCGAATCCGGTACATTGATATCAACATTTTGACCGTCTATAGCAACATTTAATAACATTTTAATTCCTTCAAACCATGAGGTTTTTGCTTAATATATAAGGTATTATTATACATCACTGTTTGAATTAGGTAATCATTTATGCTCATTACAATCCCCAATATTCTTGATAAAGAACGACTTCACTTTATCGCTCAGGTATTAGATAAAGCTCAGTTTATTGATGGTACGTTCTCTGCCGGAATGGCTGCCAAGCGTGTAAAAAATAACGAAGAACTTGCTGCAGACGATAAACAAATGCAACAACTTAATAATATCGTAATGGGCAGTTTGGTTCAGCATGATAAATTCAAAGCTGCTGTCATTCCTTTACGGGTTGCTGCACCCTATTACGCACGTTATATCAAGGGTATGACGTATGGTGATCATGTTGATGATCCTATTATGGGAACGGGTGGTCAACAATACCGCTCGGATATTTCCACAACTGTTTTTTTAAATGAGCCTTCAGAATACGAAGGTGGTGAGCTTGTTATCACAACATCCTTTGGTGAACAAAAAGTTAAACTCGCAGCCGGCTCGGCTGTCGTCTATCCTTCATCAAGCCTGCACCATGTCGCAGAAGTCACTAAAGGAACTCGTTTAGTGGCTGTAACATGGTCTCAAAGCATGATACGTGATCCGGCTAAACGTGAATTACTGTATCAGCTTAATCAGGCGCGAGAATCCTTACTTAAAAATCGGCCTGATGAAGTTGAGACAAAACAAGTGGATGTGTCATACGTGAATTTATTTCGTATGTGGTCTGAACTCTAAAAAATTTGGCCACTAAGGACACGAAGAACGCCAAGAAGATCAAATATTTCCCCTGTGCAGCATGTTCCCTGTAGATTATTTTTCTTGGTGCTCTTCGTGGCTATAAATATTTTTAGTCATAAAAAAAGGCGCTGCTGAATAAAATCAGCAGCGCCTTTTCTTAGCATTCAATTCGTTATTAAGATTGGAACCAACGAGTTGAACCTTTTTCTTCATGAGCCATAGCATCAACTTTATTTGCTAACTCTTGATATTTTTCAGTATAACCGAATAAAGGATGGCCTTCTTTAGCTGCGAAGTAATCCGCAGAATCAACGCCATTCTTATGTTCGTAGTCTTGAAACATCTTTTGCATTTCGAGCATTTCTGCGATTAATTTTGCTTTTTCACTCATTTTTAAATCCTCAGTATGTTTTGCTTTTCGAGTATAGTCGAAAAACGAAAAATTTGGTTGGACAACATATCCTTAAACCGAAATTTAACAGGCTAATTTAATTCAGACTATACCCATTTGGGTGTAGATCAGGCTTGAATTAACTCGCTGCCGACTATTTGGCGAATTAATAACCGCCTTTACGAGTACTTTTTGGTAAACCGGCAATTTTACGGCCTTGTTTTGAAGGCATAGTTGGAAACATCTCGTACATAACTTTAGAACTGACTTTTTCGCCCCATAGTTTACTCATTGCTTTCAAAATACCGCGTTCATTTGGCTCTGCACCGTTGTTATTTACATGCTCATCACGTAAATACTTTACAACGTCCCAATGTCTATCAGTCATAGGAAGTTCATCTGCATCAGCAATTGCTTGAGCAACATCTAAGTCCCAATCATTTAAATCTTCAAGATAACCATCTTCTGTTGTTGCAATTGATTTTCCGTTTACTTCTAAAGCCATTTTCATGTCCTCTAACGAGTTTATCTAAAATTATTAAAAATCTTTCCAGCAGCGTTGTCTAACTAACTTCGCGCTATATTAACGGGCGCTTATTTAATCAGAAAACCCAACCAATTTAAAGCCTTTAATCATCAGAATTTACCGCTTTAATGTCTTTTTGCGGCAAAAATATTCCACAGCCTAAATTTCTGCCTTTACCCATTCCATGCTGCTGCAAGCGCACAGATTCTTCCTGTGTTAATTCCGCTACCATTAAGCTGCGTGTAATTCTCTCATTGCCGTCAGGTAAATTGATCACGCGTTCTTTGCCGGGCATCATTTTACGTACCGCAATATCCAGTGATTTAAGTTCATCAAATGCCCATTGTAAAAAATCATCTTCATTCATGCGTTCACTAATTAAAATTGAACGACAAAAAGTCGTTGGCAAATCACTCAATTTTTTAATTGATGTTTTACCCAGATCTATATCATAACCTGCAACATTAATGGTTTTACCAACCAGGCTTTCTGCATCAGCAATATGTTCCTTTGGAATACGTAACGTCAATTTCTGACGACGAGATAAGTAAATAAGTTCATTTGGATCATTTGAACGCTCCCAACCATTACCTGATTCGGCGCCATTAATCGGATGAATACCTGCAAATTTATTATCTTCAAGCCAGGGTAAACTTTTCGTTAAGCTGTCAGAAAGTTCTTGCATGTGTTCAAGAGGCAAACACTTGCACTTAATTGTGAAAGAAAGATCTACCACGTCATCGGGGATTTGGTATTTCTCTCTTTTTTTCTCTTCATTCCAGTACATAAAATAATTCCAGTATGTAATATTAAGCCTATATACAAGCATTAAATAGAGGTAAAAGCGGCCTCAAGTTGTTCTTCCCAGTTTTCTGGTGTATCCGTAAAAGGAGGTTTTACATCAATACGAAAAAACATTTCACCTGCTTTACCTTTTTCGGAAACGGCATTACAAAGTTCTTTAAAACTTTCCAGTGCGTGCCCTTCCATTAATACTTCACTTAAGTACAACATATTATTTAACCTTTAAATTTCTTTATACAAACTTCATAGTAATATTTATTGTGACATTGCTTTTACAGTGTCACTAAATGTCGTGTCCGCCAAACGATCATAATAGCGACCACGAAAAATTAGTCGCTGATGTTCACCATCATCATTTTCAAAAGCAGTACGATTATGTAATACGTTATTACAAATAAGCCCCTGCCCAGGTTCAAGACGATGGCGTAATATCCAACAAGAATCACTGGCAAGAAAATCATCTATTGCATTCACTGCTTTTTGTGTTGTTTCATCTTCAGCCCAAATGATATTGCGCTTACGAGCACTATAACGCATGTGCAGTGCTCCGGTATTTTCATCTATAGAAAAAACGGGGCCCGTCTGTGCATCACGAATTTTCACCCCCTTCTCAATATTCTCAGGAATAGTGAGAACATCTTCTTTCATTAACGCTGATATATAGGCGGGATTTTGATCTCTCAAGTGGATGTACAACATTTCATGATCTAAAAGTGCATTCTCTCCACCCGAAGCAGCATTATTCACACAATGTAAAACTATTCCCCTTACTTGTTCTTCAGGAAGATTATAGTAACCATCCGTATGCCAGCTTAACTTTCGATTACTGTACGGGATATAGCTTTGTTTACGTCCCCCCTCAATAACCTGTAAAGAAGTAATACTGTCACTATCCGAACCCAGATTATTATCGAGACGTACTAAGCCGAAGTTTTGCCCTATTGACTCAACAATTTTCTTATCACCAAAATCAAATCTATTATTAATAGTATAAATAGCCATATTGAAACGGGAAAAACAGGTCAGCATTTGAGATTTTTCAATTTCTGTCAGTTCGAAAGGATTATCCACAGTGACAACCAGTTCCTCAACCTTTATCGGATACAGAGAAATTTTCCATTCTCGCCATTGCTGGTATGCAGTTTGTGCTTCCGGATGTAACGAGAAAGGTGAGTGTTTTATAACCATAATAATAGATAAACTTAATTTATACCCAACAAAGTATTGCAATCTCTGCTTGCAACAGTAAAATACGCCCACGAACTATACGGTATTTCCGAGTGTTTTACTAGGTTATTTCCAGCGCTATGTTTATATCTGGCTCCGGTAGTCACTCGTAAAACAACTCAGTTTTTTAAGTAAGTTGTTAAAGCAGAGATTAAAGCATAGACCTGATAAGCAACTAATACCTAGCATGCAGTAGCAGCTAACCCTTTGTTTTAATGATGGTTAATCACTATTGATGATGAATGAGACTGTAGTAACGTTATTTGTGATGGGAATTAGGCTAGGTTGTTTATATCCCAAAAGGGATAAATTAAGCTGGTTTAACCCCCCATCAGTGTGATTTTCGTTGAGACGCGGGACACATAGACTTCGTCGCAACTGAAAAAGTACTTACGTTATATTTTTGTTGACCCCATATGTGGTGTCTTTGAAAATATAACAACACAAGAAGTGGGTAGTTCTTTTTAAAAGAAGAGCTATACTAATAAACTTTTATTTGAAATTTTGTAACGCGCTAACGGGTAACCCGATTTAGGAGAACGCAATGTCAAAAGCAACAATTCATGACACACCAATGCTTGATGAGTTAGAAAAAGGTCCATGGCCTTCATTCATTTCAGGTTTTAAACGCCTACGTGATGAACATCCAAGTGAACGTATTAACACTATGCTTGGCGATATGATTGGCCAATTAGAACACTCTTACGAAACTCGTAAAGGTTATTGGAAAGGTGGTACCGTATCTGTATTCGGTTACGGCGGTGGTATCATTCCACGTTTTTCTGAAGTTGGTGATGCCTTCCCAGAATCAAAAGAATTCCACACATTACGTGTACAACCTACTCCAGGTAACTACTACACAACTGACATGATGAACCAACTGGCAGACAGCTGGGAAAAATACGGTTCAGGTCTTATCACTTTCCACGGTCAAACTGGTAACATCATGTTTATCGGTACTGACACTGATAACATCCAGCACTTCTTCGATGAAATCAATGACTATGGTTGGGATTTAGGTGGAGCAGGTCCTTGTGTACGTACAGCAATGTCTTGTGTTGGTGCAGCGCGTTGTGAGCAATCTTGTGCAAACGAACATGCAATTCACCGTCACCTTGTAAACGAATTTACTGATGACGTTCACCGTCCAGCACTTCCTTACAAATTCAAGTTTAAAGTTTCAGGTTGTCCAAATGATTGCCAAAATGCTATCGAACGAGCGGATTTCGCTGTAATCGGTACATGGCGTGACGAAATGAAAATTGATCAGGCTGAAGTTAAAAACTTCATCGAAGCTAAAGGTCGTCAATACATCATCGATAACGTAATCACTCGTTGCCCGACTAACTGCATGACTTTAGCAGACAACGATGAATTAACAGTAGACAACAGCAACTGTGTACGTTGTATGCATTGCTTAAACGTTATGACTAAAGCTTTATCTCCAGGTGATGATAAAGGTGTATCGATTCTTATCGGTGGTAAGCGCACACTGAAGATTGGTGACTTAATGGGTACAGTAGTTGTTCCATTTAAGAAGCTTGATACTGCTGAAGATTACGAAGAGCTGGTTGAAATGGCTGGCGATATCATTGACTTCTTCGCTGAAAATGCTCTTGAGCATGAGCGTACTGGTGAAATGATTGAGCGTATCGGCTTAGTTAACTTCCTTGAAGGCATCGACATCGATGTTAACCCTCATATGGTTAGCTCTCCTCGTCAATGTTCTTACGTTCGTATGGACGGCTGGGACGAAGAAGCTGAAAAATGGTTTGAACGCAAAGCTGAAGAAGCTTCTGCTTAATTCATAACTATTTACTATTAACGAATTTGATTTAAAGAACTAGGAGATTAACATGGCTCTTGAAGACATGCGTTCACCGATTGAATCTGGTTGCCCAGATGGCTTCCAATACATGCATCCAACAATGCGTAAAAACTTCGGTCAATGGAAATATCACGAACATCCACGTCCAGGTGTTTTATTACACGTTGCTCATAGTGGCGACGAAATCTGGACTGTAAAATGCGGTACTCAACGTATCCTTGATGTTTACTCTTTACGTACATTAATGGATATCGGCGATAAATTTGCTGATGGTTATGTCCGTTTTACTTTACGTTCAAACATTGAATATATGGTAACAGAAGAAGCTAAGGTTGAACCTTTAATCAAAGCTCTTACAGATGCAGGTTTCATCGTTGGTGGTACTGCAAACTCTGTTGCTATGATGTCACACACGCAAGGTTGGTTACATTGCGATATCCCGGGTACTGATGCATCTGGTGTTGTTAAAGCAATGATGGATGAGTTAATTGACGAATTCAGAGAATGTAACATGCCTAACCGTGTACATATCACAACTTCTTGCTGCCAGATTAACTGTGGTGGCCAAGGTGATATCGCGATTAATGTTCAACACACTAAGCCACCTAAAATCAATCATGATTTAGTTGCTAACGTTTGTGAGCGTCCAACAGTTGTTGCTCGTTGTCCGGTTGCTGCGATTCGTCCTGCAATGGTTAACGGTCGTCCTTCACTGGAAGTTGATGAGAAGAAATGTATCTGTTGTGGTGCATGTTTCCCACCTTGTCCTCCAATGCAAATCAATGATCCGGAAAACTCTAAGCTTGCTATCTGGGTTGGTGGTAATCACTCAAATGCTCGTAGCAAACCTTCATTCCAGAAACTGGTTGCTGCTGGTGTACCAAATAACCCACCACGTTGGCCTGAAGCAACGGCTATCGTTAAACGCATTCTTAAAGAATACAAAGAAGGCGCGAAAGATTGGGAACGTATCAACGACTGGATCGACCGCATCGGTTGGCCTCGTTTCTTCGAAGTTACTGGTTTACCGTTCACTAAGTATCACATTGATAACTGGCGCGGTGCTCGTAACAGCTTGAACGCTTCAACTCATATCCGTTTCTAATAAAGGATCTGACGATGAAAATTAGTATTCAAGTTAGTGAAGGCCCATATAACCACGAAGCTTCAGTAACAGCGATTAACTATGTTAAAGCTGCTGTTGAAGCGGGTCACGATATCTTTCGTGTGTTCTTTTACCACGATGGTGTTAATAACGGCACTAAATTCGCAACTCCGCCACAGGATGATATGAATATCCAGAAAACGTGGTCTGAGTTAGCAGCAGCACACGACATAGACTTGGTTGTCTGTGTTGCAGCTGCGCAGCGTCGCGGTATTGTTGACCAGGGTGAAATGGAACGTAACAAGAAAGATGGCATGAACATCATGGATGGCTTCCGTATTTCTGGCTTAGGTCAGTTAATTGAAGCTGGTATTGAATCTGACCGTCTTGTTGTTTTCGGCGACTAATTTAAGGGTGTTTAAAAATGTCTGATGCAAAGAAATTTATGTACATCAACCGCAAGGCACCCTACGGTACAATTTACGCTTGGGAATCCCTCGAAGTTGTACTGATTGGCGCTGCTTTCGATCAAGAAGTCTCTTTGGCTTTTGTTGATGATGGTGTTTACCAATTAATGAAGGGTCAGGATACGACTGAAGTTGGTATTAAAAACTTCTCGCCTACCTATGCTGCTTTAGGTGACTACGATGTAAACAAAATTTACGTTGAAAAAGAGTCTCTTGAAGCGCGCGGTTTAACTTTAGATGACCTTCAACATTTAGTCTGGGAAGACGAAGATGAAGATTGGGCTGAAAAAGATTCAATCCGTGTTGTAACTTCTGCTGAACTTGCTGAGATCTTAGAAACGCAAGATATCACGCTAAGTTTCTAAGCGAGGAATTGAAAATGTCTATATTACATACTGTAAATAAATCTACTTATGAACGCGACACATTAGAAGCTTGCGTTCGTCTTGCAGCAAAAGGCGGTTCTGTTCTTTTGATTGAAGATGGCGTGTATAGCGCGATGAGTGGTGGTAGCAAATCTAGCGTCATAGAAAACGCTAAAGATTTAAGCTTTTATGTGCTCGGTCCTGATATTAAGGCTCGTGGCTTAAGCGAAGATCGTTTAATCGACGGTATCAAAGTTGTCGATTACAAAGGTTTTGTTGAGTTATCTGTGTCTAACGACTCAGTTAGTGCTTGGCTTTAATTTATATTTAACTAGGAGAATTATCATGGCTGCTATTGAAGTAGACGGCAAGAGTTTTGAAGTTGATGAAGAAGGTTACTTAGAAGATTTAACAACATGGGTTCCTGAAGTAGCTGGCGTAATGGCTGCAATCGATGACACAGAATTAACTGACGCACACTGGGAAGTAATTAACTTCTTGCGTGAGTACTACGAAGAATACCAAATCGCACCAGCAGTACGTGTACTGACTAAAGCGATTGGTAAAAAATTGGGTAAAGATAAAGGTAACAGCAAGTACTTGTACGAATTGTTCCCTTACGGCCCAGGTAAGCAAGCTTGTAAGTATGCAGGTCTGCCTAAGCCAACTGGTTGCGTATAATAACGCAGGCAGAAAGTTTGTATTAAGAGGGGTTTTGACCCCTCTTCTTACAATAATAGTTAGATTCATTATTTTTTGTTTTTTATTTATAAAAGGAACGGTTAGATGTCGGCATCCGTAGTCTATGCACTAGCATTCTATTTAGCCTCCGCCATATTTATTATTGGTGTTGCTCGCAAGATCGTGCAATACGCAAAAACGCCTGCGCCTTTAAAAATCCCTACAATGCCTGCACCTGTTACTCAGGGTGGGGTTGTCGTGCGCATGGCAAGTGAAGTTGTTTTATTTAATAGTTTATTCAAATCTAATAAGTGGATTTGGATCTTTGGCTGGATGTTCCACGTTGCGTTATTACTCGCATTCTTCCGTCATTTACGATATGTAATATCACCTGACTCATTCTTAATGCCCATTATTAGTTTTGAGATACTTCAGGCATTTGGTAAATACGCTGGCTTTGCCATGCTACTAGGACTGTCAGGCTTACTTGCTCGTCGTATTTTTGTTGACCGCGTACGTTATATTTCAAGTCCTTCTGACTATCTCATGCTGTTGCTTATATTAGGCATAGCAGGTACAGGTATGCTGATGTCATTCGTCGAGCACACTGACATTGTTATGCTAAAAGAATTTATGCTTGGATTGCTTGTATTCAATATACAAACTCTTCCATCAGACTTATTAGTACTCGTTCATTTAGGACTTGTTATTACACTAATGATTGTTTTCCCGATTAGTAAGCTATTGCATGCACCGGGTGTGTTCTTTAGTCCTACTCGTAATCAGGTTGATAACTCACGTACAAAACGTCATCTGGCGCCATGGGCGGCAGAGTTAGAAGCAGATCGTAAAGCTGGGGAATAAGAAAACCGAAAGGTTCTTTGAGGATAATTAAAGTGGCAGATTTCGATACACCAGAATTACAAGAATACACTGTTGTTCCTAAGTTAGAAGAAGGAACAATGGCGCATATCAAATCCTTTACTGCAAAGCCTAAATTTCAGGAACCTTTAGGTTTTCCTGGTGAGCTTGTTGATAACTGGGAAGAAAAAGTCATTACCAAAATGGATGACTTACGTGGTAAATATCGCGGTTTTCAGGTCTTTTTAGATAGCTGTGTTAAATGTGGTGCTTGTACTGATAAGTGTCATTACTATCTTGGAACTAAAGATCCTAAAAACATGCCTGTTGCCCGACAAGATCTTTTACGCAAGGTTTACCGTCGTTACAGCACTTTTGCCGGTAAATTCTTTGGTGCATTAGGTATCCCAGGGTTTGTTGGTGCAGCTGATTTGAACAAAGAAGTATTAGACGACTGGTATTCATATTTCCACCAGTGTTCACAGTGTCGCCGTTGTTCTGTATTTTGCCCTTATGGTATCGACACAGCTGAAATATCAATGGCTGCCCGTGAAATTATGGACTCTATCGGTGTTGGTCAAAAATACTGTAATGAGATCATTGGTAAGGCTCAAACCATTGGTAACAACCTTGGTCTGCCAGAAAAAGCACTTATTGATACATTAGAAGGTCTTGAAGAAGAAGTTGAAGAAGATACAGGCATTGCCGTTAAATTCCCAATTGATCAAAAAGGTGCTGATATTTTATTAGTCACCCCTTCTGCTGATTTCTTCGCAGAACCTCATGTTGACGGATTAATTGGTTACGCAAAAGTATTCCATGAAGCTGGCGCAAGCTGGACCATGAGTTCGCATGCTTCTGAAGCAGCTAACTTTGGTATGTTTATCGGTTCATACGAAAATATGCGTAAGCTCTCTCTACGTATTCGTAAAGCAGCCCTTGATTTAGGCGTTAAACGTATTGTTTTTGGTGAGTGTGGTCATGCCTGGCGTGTTGCTTACAGTTTCTTGCATACATTAGCTGGACCTTTTGACTTCCTTGATCAGAACTACCCTATTCCACAACATATTTGTGAATATACACATGACTTAATCGAAAAAGATGCACTTAAATTTGATAAGTCTGAAAATGATCATATGACTTTAACCTTCCACGACTCTTGTAACGTGGCACGTGCTTCACGTATGGGCGACAAGCCAGGTGGTCAAATGGATATTCCTCGTGCAGTCATTAAAGCCGTATGCAATAACTACGTTGACATGCCTGTTGATACCATCGGCGAAGCAACATTCTGCTGTGGCGGTGGCGGTGGTCTGTTAACTGACGACCTTATGGAATTACGTGTTAAAGGTGCACAACCACGTATGGAAGCTTATAAATCTGTTGTAGAGAGTCATGGCGTAACTAATCTCGCTGCGATCTGTGCAATATGTAAAGCACAATTTACCAAGATCTTACCTTATTATAAATTTGGTATGACCGACATTGTTAGTGTTCATCAATTAGTAAGTGAGGCAATTATTCTTACTGGCTCTGAAGATGACACTAGCGAAGATACTAACGAATCAGAATAAATTTAAATCCTAACCGGATTCATCAGGAGAAAAAACATGGCTACATCCCGTGATGACATGCAAGACCAAAAACTAACCTTCCGTAAGTTTAAAGAAGGTGACAAAAGAACAGGTGACTGGTCTTCACAAATCTTTAAAGAAGATACTTCACACAAGTGTCCAACTTATGTAAACCGTACTCCTCCTTGTCAGGGTTCTTGCCCTTCAGGTGAAGATATTCGTGGTTGGTTAGATATCGTTCGTGGTATCGAGAAACCTGCTGCTGATACGACTATGCAAGAATATGCTTTCCGTCGTTCAACGGCTGCGAATCCATTCCCTTCAGTTATGGGTCGTGTATGCCCTGCTCCTTGTCAGGACGGTTGTAACCGTAATCAAGTTGAAGACTTCGTTGGTATTAACGCAGTTGAGCAATTTATTGGTGACTCAGCTTTAGAAATGAAACTGAAGTTTACTGCTGGCAAAGATACTGGCAAAAAAGTCGCAATTATCGGTGGTGGTCCAGCTGGTTTAGCAGCAGCATATCAATTACGCCTTAAAGGTCATGCTGTAACTTTGTTTGATAATCACAAAACACTTGGCGGCATGATGAAGTATGGTATCCCTGGCTACCGTACGCCACGTGATGTTTTAGACGGTGAAATCGATCGTATTATCGAGATGGGTGTTGAAGTTAAAATGAACACTTGGGTTGGTAAAGACATTACTGTTGATCAACTCGATAAAGATTTTGATGCTGTAGTTTGGGCTATCGGTGCACAAGCAGGTCGCCAATTACCTATTCCTGGTGCTGATGAAGCAGCAAACGTTTTAACAGGTGTAGATTTCCTTGAAGCATTTAATGATGGTCGTTTACAACTTGTTACTGAAAAAGTTGTTGTAATCGGTGGTGGTGATACTTCTATCGATGTGGCATCCGTTGCACGTCGTTTAGGTCATATTACTGAAATGCATGAAAATGATCGCCCTGAAAATGTTGTACTAGGCCAAACTGCACACGATGTTGCATCGTCTGCTGTTCGTCAAGGTGCCGATGTTATGCTTCTATCACGTTCTTCAATCGAGAACATGCCTGCAGCAAAACATGAAATTGATGATGCGGAACGTGAAGGTGTATCAATCGTTGGTTGCGTTAGCCCTGTTGAAATTATTACTGATGACAGTGGTCGTGCAACTGCTCTTAAAGTATGTAAACTTGAAGATGACGGCAAGACACCTATCGAAGGTTCTGAATATGAAATCAAACTTGACCTGTTAGTATCAGCTATCGGCCAAGGCGGTAAATTTGACGGGTATGAAGATCTGGCAAATGACCGTGGTTTGATTGATGCAGATCAAAACTACCAAATTCCAAATAAACCTGGTCACTTCGTTTGTGGTGATATTGTTCGTCCTCACCTTCTAACTACCGCTATCGGTCAGGCATCTATTGCTGCTGAAAGCATAGAGCACTTCTTCAAAAATGAAGATATGGGTAAGCGTCCTAAAGTTGATAAGCACTTCTTTAACTTATTAAATAAGTTGAACGAAGCAGGTTTAGCACCAACTGAATATGAACATGGAACAGTAGAACATACTGACTCTGAAAAATTCTCTATACATAACTACGAAGACCGTTCTGCACATGAAATTATTACTGCTGAACATTTATTCTTAGGTCATTTTGAATATACACCTCGTCATGTACGGACTGAAGATGTTCCTGATTCTGATGAAGTATTAGGCCATTTCCAAGAACGTATGAAAGGTCTATCTGAAGAAGAAGCGAAAGAAGAAGCTGATCGTTGCATGAGTTGTGGTATGTGTTTCGAGTGTGATAACTGTGTTATCTACTGTCCACAAGATGCAGTTTATCGTGTACCTAAGAATGAAGCGACCATGGGCCGATATGTAGCAACTGACTACTCAAAATGTGTAGGTTGTCATATCTGTGCTGATGTATGTCCAACAGGCTATATCGACATGGCAATGGGCGACGCTTAATTTTAGATAGTCAATTAGTATAAGAATAAACTGAGGATTGCTGTAAATGATGTCATTAAGACAATTTGCAAAACATCTCGTCATTTTGGTAGGGCTCACTGCCCTACCACTAATGTCTAACGCTGGTGAATTAGGCCCCGTACCACCAAAGGCCAAGCAAAAAGCATCAGAAAAGACCGAGTGTGTTGAGCCCGTACCCCTTATGCGTAAAAACCATATGGAGTTTCTAAAGCATAAGCGTGATTTAACATTACGTGAAGGTGTGCGTACTAAAGAGCATAGCCTTGTTGAATGCATTGCTTGTCATGTCACGCCAAATGCTAAAGGCGAATACCCTCGTTATGGCGATGATAAGCATTTTTGCAGTAGTTGCCACAACTATGCTGCGGTAAATGTCGATTGTTTTGACTGTCATTCAGATGTTCCTGAAGATGGTGCAAAAAAACTTCGTTCATTAAAACAGTCAAACCCTCATAAAAATATTCTGACTGAAGGAGGCAAGAAATAATGTCTAATTCAGAAAATACCAATACATATCGTCGTAAGTTCCTCACGCAATCTGCTGCTATTGCAGGTTTAACAATTGCTCCCGGGTTAGTTTTAACTCAGGTAGCACATGCAAAACCGGATACCGACAAGGCATCAAACGCAAATCGCTGGGGAATTTTAGTCGACACAAACAAATGCAACAAAGGTTGTACTGACTGTATTACTGCTTGTAAAACTGAAAATGCTTGGGGTACTGTTGAAGGCGTTCAAGTCTCTGCTGAAACTCACTCAAGTAAAGAGCAGCAGGCACAGTGGATTCGTAAAGTTACAATTACCGACAAACAGACAGGCCATGTTCAATCATTACCTTTAATGTGCCAGCACTGTGAAACAGCGCCATGTGTTGATGTGTGCCCTACTGGTGCATCAATGAAGCGTGAAGACGGTATTGTTCAGGTTGATAAACATATTTGTATTGGTTGCCGTTATTGCATGATGGCTTGCCCATATAAAGCTCGTTCTTTCATACATGAAAAACTTGAATTTCAAAAGCCAACTGATCCACGAGGCATAGGCACTGTAGAAAGCTGTAACATGTGCGTTAGTCGCGTAGACAAAGGGCAAGACCCTGCATGTGTTGAAGCTTGTAGCAAAGCAGAACATGGTGCAATGCTATTTGGCGATTTGAAAGATGCTAACAGTGCAATTTCAATTGAATTAAAGAAGAATGGCGGCGAAGAAATACGTGCGGATCTCGGTTTAAATACCGGTGTACGTTATCAAGGCCTTTAATAATAAATACCTTTTATAAAATTAGGTAAAGAGAAGACGTCAGATGAAAAAACCAGTTTTCAAACAAATTGATGGTAACAGCATAAATTACTGGATGTTGCTTGCCCTGTTAGGTAGCTTTGTACTTGCTGCTATAGGTTCCCATTTTTATATGGAACATGGTGGTCATTATGTGACTGGCATGACAAACCAAATCGTTTGGGGTTTACCTCACGTATTTGCTGTTTTCCTTATTGTTGCCGCTTCAGGGGCACTTAATGTCGCTTCTATATCATCAGTATTTGGCAAAACGGCATACAAGCCTCTTGCGCCACTTTCAACACTTGTTGCTTTGGCACTTCTGGCTGGTGGTTTGATGGTATTGGTTTTAGATTTAGGTCGCCCTGATCGTTTGATTGTTGCGATGACAGTTTATAACTTCAAATCTATTTTTGCCTGGAACATGATCCTATATAACGGTTTCTTTGCAATCGTTGGTATCTATATGTGGACTATGTTGCAACGGAGTATGAATAAATATAGTAAAGTTGCTGGCTTCTCTGCATTTATCTGGCGTTTAACATTAACAACAGGTACCGGTTCAATCTTCGGATTTCTGGTCGCTCGTCAGGCATATGATGCAGCTATTATGGCACCTATGTTTATTGTTATGTCATTCTCTTTCGGTTTAGCTATATTCCTGCTTATTGTTATTGCTTCTTACAAATGGACTAATCGTCCGCTGGGTGATGCAACGTTCAAACGTTTAAAGAACCTTTTAGGTGTCTTTGTTGCAGGTGTACTTTATTTTGTTATCGTACAGCACTTAACTAATTTATATGCCACAGAGCACCATGGTGTAGAAGCATTTATTCTTAGGGATGGTGGTATCTACACACAGCTATTCTGGTATGGTCAGGTTATTTTAGGCAGCTTGATTCCTTTGGCTATAATCTATCACCCTGCGACAGGAAATTCTCGTTCAGCTATTTCAGTTGCTTCAATATTTATTGTACTAGGTGGCTTAGCGCAGATGTATGTCATTATCATTGGTGGTCAGGCATATCCTTTAGAGTTATTCCCGGGTAAAGAAGTGTCCAGTTCTTTCTTTGACGGTATTGTTAATTCTTATAGCCCGACACTTGCGGAAGCTCTTTTAGGTGTAGGTGGTATTGCAGTAGCACTGTTTCTGGTTGCCTTTGCTGTAAAAGTATTACATTTTTTACCCGAGTCATTATCTGACGAAGTAATTGATCCACACCACAGCAAGTAACTCAAACTTAATCCCTCTTCAAAGAGGACAGATCATCAATTGATCTGTCCTCTTTTTAGCCTTTAGGGAGGTCTAAAATGCAGCGACTCTTTATCTCTGCCGCACATAAATCCTCAGGCAAAACAACTCTTACTCTAGGCCTCTGTGCTGCTTTAAAGGCACGAGGGTTAATTGTAGCCCCGTATAAGAAAGGGCCTGATTACATTGACCCAATGTGGTTGTCACGCGCATCTAATCATGACTGTCATAATCTCGACTTTCAAACTATGACGGATGACGAGATATTAGCCACTATTAGCTTATACTCTAAAAGAGCTGATATTTCGCTTATTGAAGGTAATAAAGGCTTATTTGATGGCGTTGCACTTGATGGAAGCAATAGTAATGCCGCTGTTGCTGAATTAACACAATCACCTATTATTTTAGTTATTGATACTCAGGGTATGACAAGAGGCATTGCTCCCCTACTTCTTGGCTATCAGGCATTTAATAAAAATTTAAATATTGCGGGTGTTATTCTTAATAAAGTAGGCGGCCCACGCCACGAAAAAAAATTACGTGATGTTATTAAACAATACACAGATATTCCTGTCGTTGGAGCTGTCCCGCGATTAAAAGAACTTAATATTACAGAAAGACATTTAGGGCTGATTCCAAGTAACGAAACAATGGATACCGATGCTCTAATAGCTGCAATAGCGACAGTCATCAATAAACATGTCGATCTTGATCTATTAGTGAAATTAGCAGCTTCAGCCGAAGCGCTGCCTGATTCAACTTATCAAATAACTCAACAAGACAAGCCCCTATCGTTAAAAGTTGGCATCGCACGAGATGCTGCTTTTGGATTCTATTATCCCGGCGACTTAAATGCTTTCCGAGCTGAAGGCGTTGAACTTGTTGAATTTGACACTATAAATGATAAAAAATTACCTGATGTTGATGGTCTTTTTATCGGAGGTGGGTTTCCTGAAAGCTGGATGCATGAACTTGAATTAAATACGACGTTACGAAAACAGATTAAAGAAGAAATTGAGTCTGGCCTTCCTGTCTATGCGGAATGTGGTGGTTTAATGTACTTGTCTAAAAGTATCAAATGGAAAGATAAATATTCAGAAATGGTAGGGGCAATCCCAGCTCATATCGAGATGAATGATCGGCCACAAGGGCGTGGATATGTTTCACTGCAACAAACTATAAATGCACTATGGAACAAAAACAATAGCAAATCTGATATATATGCTCATGAATTTCATTATTCCGGCTTTACTGACCTTACCGAGCTTGAATCACATTCTGAAATAAAATATGCCTATAAAATGAAGCGTGGTAGCGGTATTAGCGGTAAACATGATGGCTTGATATATAAAAATTTATTAGCAAATTATGCTCATTTACGTGATACAAGTCATTATCATTGGGTATCGGAATTCGTAGAATTTATTCGACAGGTTAAATCATAATTTGATATAATTGACTAATTTACTAGGTTATATATTTAGCATATTCACACCACGTTATTTGGAGTTATCATGATTACAGTTTCAAAAGCAGCAGCAGAACAAATTAAAGAGTCCGCTAAAAAAAGTGGCGCAGAGGGTTTAGGATTACGTCTTGCAGCCCAGAAGAAAGATGATGGAACACTTGAGTATGCAATGGGTTTTGCAGATCGAGATATGGACGATGATGTTTTCTTTGAAAGTGAAGGTGTAAAAATTATCGTATCAGCAGGTTGTTATGAGTTACTTAAAAATACCGAGCTTGATTTCGTAAAGCTGGATGATAATGAAGAGATGCAATTTATCTTCAAAAACCCGAATGATCCAAACTATAAAGCGGAAGACACTGATACAGGCACAGAGCATCACTACTAAGCACGTGACTACTTTATCAACAAAGCAAGACAAAATAAAATCTAATAACTTTGTCAATACAGGTCAGATTCCACTATGGAAAGGACCGCTATGTACAACCATTGCTAGTCTTGCTGTTGTGATACTCCTGTTAGCAATATCAGGAGTTATGACAAATATATCTCATAGCACTATCTATCCATATATTATTACCTTTTTAGTTATTACTTCATTTATTTTGTTAGCTATTCTGGTCAAACAAATTCGATATAACTTTCTTTCTCCTCTAAATAGTCTTCGCTTGTGGTCAGAAGAAATGCTGGAAGATAATCACTCCGCTCGAATATCTATTAAAGACAAGGGGGAATTTACCAATTTATTCAAAGGTATTAACGTTCTAAGTGATCGCCTTGAAACGCTAACCCTCGATATGCAAAGTCAGGTTAAGAAGCAAACAAAACATATCGAGCGCAAAACTCACTCACTGGAAATTATTTATGACGTTGCTGCAAGTATAAATAACTCGCGTGATCTGGAAGATCTATTATCAAGATTTTTGTTTACATTAAGGGACGTAGTACATGCCCGTGCCGCTGTCGTCAGACTATTAACCGATGATAACCAAATGCGTCTGGTAGCTAGTGTTGGTTTAGACGATGATTTAATGGAAAAAGAGCAACTCATCCCCTCTGATGAATGCTTATGTGGAATTGCTTATAAAGATGGCAAGGTTCATTTTCAAGATAGTGTTCATCAATGTGACAAAATAATTGGCCGTAACTTTTTCGATAAAAACGAAAGTGACACAGGTATGATAGCAGTACCGTTGCAGTATCGTGGTAAAACACTAGGTGTTTATAACCTGTTTGTCAGCAACCGTGAATTTCATAACCAGGAAGAAATTGAAGATCTGTTAACCAGTATTGGACGCCACCTTGGTATGGCCATTGATAAGGCGCGTTCGGAAGATGAAGCTAATCGCCTGTCACTCATGGAAGAACGTAACAGGCTTGCTCATGAATTACATGACTCTCTTGCACAAACACTCGCAAGCTTACGCTTTCAGGTTCGTGTTCTAGATGAGACATTGCGCGGTGGTCAGGAACCTGATGTTTGGCATGAGTTAGAAAAAATAGAAAATAATATTGATGAGGCTTATTCTGAGTTACGGGAATTGATCACTCATTTCCGCGCGCCAATCGATAAACGCGGTCTTATCCCTGCTGTAGAGCATCTTATAGAAAGGTTTCAGTATCAAACAGATATCTCGATTTTCTTACAGAAAGAATGGAATGTGCTTAACCTGCCCGCCAGTATAGAAGTTCAGGCACTAAGAATTATTCAGGAATCATTGAACAATATTCGCAAACACAGTCAGGCACATACAGTTCGTGTTATATTACGTAGTGACACTCAAGGCGACTGTCGAATACTTATCGAAGATGATGGCATCGGTATCCCGGAAGTACCAGACTCTGATGTTACATTAGGCGATCATCTCGGACTCAGCATTATGCACGAACGTGCAAAAAGAATTGGTGGCACAGTGAAAATAGAAAGCGAACCAAATGAAGGAACTCGTATCCTGTTGCACTTTGGACATGCCGAGCTTCCAGCACAAAAGTCGAATAAAAAACCTGTTCTCGTTTCTCCACCAACACCGAATTTACTACCATGAAGAATTTACGTACATTACTAATTGATGACCATACTCTGTTTCGGGTCGGTCTTGAGGGCCTGTTGACGAGTCGAGGCATTGAGGTTGTTGCATCTGTTGGCAGCGGGCATGAAGCTCAACGTCTGGTCGATGAGTTATTGCCTGACATCATATTACTCGATATGAGAATGCCCGGCATTAATGGTCTGGATGTTTTAACAATGTTACGTGATAAAAACGAATCACTCCCTATTGTTATGTTAACGACCAGCACAGAAGAAAATGATTTGTTAAAATCACTACGTTCAGGTGCACAGGGCTATTTATTAAAGGATATGGAGCCGGACGAGCTGGTATTAGCACTTCGTGAGATCGTTGCAGGTAAAACGGTAGTTGCTCCCGATCTGGCACCAATACTTGCAAGAGCAGTACAAGGTAAAAGTGCAGAATCAGAAGAACAAGACGATAGTCCCTTCTCTGCATTAACACCGCGTGAAACAGAAATTCTTGGCTTGCTGGCTGAAGGCCAAAGTAATAAAGCAATCGCCAGAAACCTTGGAATTTCTGATGGTACAGTTAAACTTCATGTAAAGGCAATTTTACGAAAACTTGATGTTCACTCACGCGTAGAAGCTGCAGTAATGGCAGTTGAACGCGGATTTAACAAAACAAATTAATATTATGAAAAAATTTAATGACTTGGTTAGCGAAAGCGCAAAAAACGTTACAGAAATATTCCCCTGGGATCTTGAAGAACGATTGGAAGAAAATCCCTCTTTACTGCTGCTCGATATACGAGAGCCATATGAATTTGAAGCTATGCATATCAAAGATTCACTTAATGTTCCTCGTGGCGTACTTGAAACAGCCTGTGAATGGGATTATGAAGAAACCGTTGCTCAATTAGTTAACGCACGGGATAAAGAAGTTGTTGTTGCCTGTCGTTCCGGTAACAGAAGTGTTTTTGTTTGTGAAGTTATGCAAAAGATGGGCTATCAGAATGTAGTATCACTTAAAACCGGACTACGTGGCTGGAGTGACTACGAGCAACCATTAATTGATAAAGATGGTAAAGAAGTAGACGAAGACACAGCCATTGATTACTTTACAGCGAATATTCGTCCAGACCAAATGGCACCTAAATAAAGAGACTGCAAATAAATCACTCTCATAAGTAAGCAGTTAGTTACTTTATTTTATAATTCTATATTCAGTACAGCGTTAGCCTGAAGATTTATCTCTTGCTAACGCCCCTAGCTATATCTATGCAAATAAAAACCAACATATGATTTTTATTCGTAGCGTTTACGCTCACTGCGTTTACCTTTAGGGCTGGCTTGCTGCACAATAACACCTTCTAATGCATCAAAATCAATCTCGCGTTTTTCATGCATATATGCTTCATTTAAAGGAGCAATAAAATATTTTCCATCCTCAATTAATAGCTGACGAAAAATATAGCCATTTTCAACAGAAGCCATAACATAACTTTCATGTTTCACAGTTGCAGAAGCATCGATAATAATAATACAGTCTTTCTTAAATTCAGGCTCCATACTATCGTCAAGAACCTGTAAAGCAAAAGGTTCAGTGCCAGAACAACTACTTTCCATTAGCTCTTTTTTAATATCCGGCGTAAAATTAACCGTAGTACCTTTGGATTGTTCCATCTTACTTCACCTCTAATCAAACTTAATAAATATAATCTGTATTATAGTATTTTTTACAACTTAACAAAATCATATCCAGATATAAATCCGGATTAAACCATAGCAATCAAAAGGTTTTAACTTGATGAATCCTGTAGTTGCAATGCCCACATATCAGCGTAGAGTCCATTTTTTTCCAACAGTTGCTGATGTGTCCCCTGTTCAACTATTCTGCCTTTATCCATCACCAGAATTTGATCTGAATCGGTAATAGTTGATAAACGATGGGCAATCACTAGTGTAGTATGTTTTTGAGCCACAGAACTAAGAGCCTCTAAAATACTTTTTTCGGACTTGGAGTCTAATGATGAGGTTGCTTCATCAAAAATTAAAACTGGCGAGCCTTTTAATATAACTCGGGCAATAGCCAAACGTTGTTTCTCTCCTCCCGATAATTTTAATCCGCGTTCACCTACTGCAGTATCATAACCATCAGGCAAGCTTGAAATAAAATCATGTATATTTGCCAGCTTCGCCGCATTGATCACTTCATCCTTACTTGAGCCGGGCTTTGCATATTCAATGTTATATAAAATAGACTCATTAAATAACACGGTATCTTGAGGAACTATTCCAATCGCTTTTCGTAAACTGCTTTGTGTTACTTGCGAAATATCTTGTCCATCATATAAAATTCTTCCCTTGTTTACTTCATAAAAACGGAATAACAAGCGTGCTAATGTGGATTTACCAGATCCGGAATGCCCTACGATGGCAAGTTTTTGTCCGGGTTTAATCGAAAAAGAGATGTCATGTAATATTTTTCTATCTTCCTGATAAGAGAAATCCACATGTTCAAAACTAATCTCTCCATGCCGATGTATTAGATCTTTTGCATCTTTTTTATCTTTTATTTCCAGCTTCTCGTCTAATAACTTAAATACCATGTCCATATCTGCAAGAGTATGTTTTAACATACGGTAAATAATTCCTAAAAATCCTAACGGAATAAAAAGTTGCAGCATCATCGTATTAATAAGCACTAAATCACCAATACTCATTTTCCCATCTACAACACCGATACCGGCATAAAGCATAATAAAGGTTAGACCAACAGCAATAATGGCTCCCTGGCCAAAATTTAAAATTGACATTGACGTCTGGCTTTTTACTGCAGCATTTTCCCATGAGGATAATGTTGTATCATAACGCTTAACTTCAAAATCTTCGTTATTAAAATACTTAACCGTTTCATAATTGATTAAACTATCAACCGCCTGCCCATTCGACTCAGAGTCTAATGCATTCATTTTATGTCTGAAGTGCATACGCCATTCAGTGACTAATAAAGTAAAAATAATATACACAAACACAGTTGAAAAAGTGATTAAAGCAAATTTGGCTTCATAGCGACCGAGCAAAATAAAAGCGACTAAAATAAACTCTGCAAATGTCGGTACTATATTAAAGACCAGATAATTTAATATTTGACTAATACTACTTGTTCCCCGCTCCAAATCACGAACAACATTTCCTGTGCGTCGTTCTAAATGATAACGCAACGAGAGTTTATGCAGATGAGTTAATACTTTATTTGATAGCCGCCGCATTGCACGATAACGTACTCGCGCAAAAACAGCATCTCGGACTTCATTAAAAAATGAACCGGATAAGCGGAGAACACCGTATAGAAGAAATAAACTAACAGGAACAACAATTGCACTTTTATCATCCTGCACTAAAAGGTCGATTATTTCTTTAAATACAAGAGGAATAGCAACAATTGCCACTTTAGACAAAACAAGACTCAATAAAGCAATAAGTACACGTCCACGATATTCCCATATATACGGAAATATACGTTTAAGATTACGAATATCCTGCCTGCCACCCTCTGGTGCACTTGTATAAAGAAACTGACTCATAGTTTACCTGAATTTAAGTTGGAACATATTTCATAAGAAAGGAGCTTTAAATATATGACTGAAGATATTCATCTGTTTTTATCAATCTGAATGAGCGATTGATAGTTTGGCAGTACACATCATAAATGCATACTGCCTGTAACTGGAGTTTATTTTATTCCTTTGGGAACAAACCAGTTCAATTTATCATGTAACTGAACGACTTCACCGACAATGATCAATGTGGGAGCCTTAACATTATTTTTTTCTACAATTTCATGGAGTGTTTCGAGATCGCCAATATGAACTTTTTGTTCCTGGGTTGTTCCTTTCTCTATTAAAGCAGCAGGGGTTGTAATAGGTAAACCATGATTTACCAGCTCTTTACATAATTCTTTTACCGTTTGCAGCCCCATATAAAATACGACAGTTTGATTTGGCTGGGCAATCGCATTCCAGTTAAGATCTGTTGTTCCATCTTTCAAATGTCCGGTAACAAACATGCACGACTGAACATAATCACGATGTGTCAATGGAATTCCTGCATAAGATGAACAACCTGCTGCTGCAGTAATACCAGGCACTACCTGAAAACTGATATTTTCTTCGGTTAATGTTTCAATCTCTTCGCCACCACGGCCAAAAATAAAAGGATCACCGCCTTTTAAGCGTAAAACTTTTTTACCTTCCTGAGCTAACCGAACCAGTAATGCATTAATACTTTCCTGCGGTAATGTATGTTTGTTACGTTCTTTACCCGCATAAATACATTCTGCATCACGACGAACAAGATCCATCACGCCTTGTGATACAAGTCGATCGTATACAACCACATCTGCCTGTTGCATTAAACGTAACGCCCGAAATGTTAATAAATCAGGATCACCGGGACCTGCACCAACTAGATATACCTCTCCGCGTTCTGCCGGTGCTTTTGCATTATCAACAGCTGTTTCCAGTAATTCACGTGCTGTTTTATCTTTACCGGCAATCAGGTTGTCGGCAACCGGGCCTTCGAGAATTTGTTCCCAGAAAGTGCGAATTTCATCAGTGTTTGAAAATTTTTCTTTTACTTTCTCACGGAAAGATTCAACCAGCGTTGCTAAACGCCCATAGGCTGCAGGAATAAAAGTTTCTAATCTTGAACGCAATAAACGCGCTAAAACAGGTGAAGCCCCACCTGTTGATATCGCTATTTGAACAGGATTTCGGTCAATAATTGAAGGAACGATAAAACTGCATAAATCCGGTGCATCAACCACATTAACCGGTATCCCCTTAGATTTAGCCAGTACTGAAACATGGCTATTAAGTGCTTCATCGTTTGTTGCTGCAATAATGACCTTGCAGTCATTCAAATCATTATCTTCAAATTTACGTGAAATATGCTCTATCTCACCTTCATTTTTACGAATAGTGAGATCCTGACACAGCTCGGGAGACACAACTGTTACAGAGGCACCGGCCCGTATAAGCATGTATACCTTACGAGAGGCGACTTTTCCACCACCGATTACCAGGCACTTTTCGCCCTTCACGTTCATAAAAATAGGTAAAAAATCCACGATTTATCCTCTAAATTACAATTACTTAAAAGACGTATGATACCTATCCTTTATGTCTACGTCTTTAGTAAATAAGTAATATATCCTTACTTTTTACACGAGTATATTGTTGGCATTTTAAAAGGTATTTACACAAGGATTGTGTAAATAGCTCTTAAGAGGTTATGAAGGTAAGAATTCTATCGGGAATAAAACGGTGACTTCCTCGACACTGTTTGAGCCAAAATCAAAACGCTTAATTCGTGCAACTAATCTTGATTCAAGCTTTGGATCATTAAGCTCACTGGACTTAATTCTCACTTTCAAGACTTTACCAGAAGGCGCAATCGTAATTTCCAGAATAATTTTACCTTTTAAGCCGGGATGCGCTCTTCTGGCACGGCGATAAATAGAATGCAGCTTGCTCTTATTCTGATCCATAACAAAAATAACATCTTCCTCGGAACGAACATTATCTCCACGGCGTGTTTTATGATTTTTACCCTTTAGTTTTCCGTTAGAAGCAAGTGATTGCCTAAAAGCAATTTTTTCTGACTGTGATAATACTGTTTTACTAACACGAGTTGAATACTTGTCCTTACTGACCCCACCACTACCTTTTGCAGCATTAGCAGTTAGCATTTTTGTATTAACACTAGCAACTTTCAGTGCAGAAGAACGAGACGAGACACGCTTGCCTACCATCGCACTAATTGAAGATGTATCCATTAAATCAGATAATTCATTATTTAATGCTAACAGACCACTGGACTCTGCTTTTTTACGAGCTTTTTTCTGTGTTTTTGTTAATGGTTTATTCGATTTCGTTTTCTTCTTAATACGCTTAACAATTCTTTTTGCCGGCGGTTTAGGCTTAGGTTTCGGTTTAACCTTAATAACTTTTGGCTTTTCTTTTTGCAGAATAAATTTTGCAACTCGCTCAGGTATAACAGTACGCGCTTTACGTTCTTCCTTTGGCAGATTAATTGACATCATTACATAACCAAAAATAACAGCAAGAATAACAATAAAAACAGTCAAACGATTAAAGAAATTATCCCGCTTATTTTCCGGCTTCCATCCTAAAGCCAGATTATCATACGTCAATGCACTCATTATCCCTTTCCTTTAGCCTTTTGTACTGCAGCAAAAGCAATATGGGTATAACTGGTCTGGCGGCATGTCGCCAGAATTTTTCTGAGTAGCTGATATGGAATATTTTCATCTCCCATAATAGTCACTGACCGTCCCTGCTGAGATTTTGATGTAACACGTAATTTGGAAGACTGAAACTTTAATTCTTTTTCCAGCTCGGGAATTAATGTATCTGAACTTTGTAATACATCATTGATATTAGATACTTTTTCACCCTGTACAATAATACTGTCCTGTGTAATCGCAATAACCAATGTTTCCTTAGGTGCCTTTTCGGCAATAGATGTAGGAAGACTAATATCTTTACTATTAGGCAATTGCTGTACATTAGAAGAACTAACCAATAGGAAAAATACCAAGATAGTAAATATATCCATTAAAGAAACAAGATTAAGTGCAGATTGTTTATTACGTTTATGATTGCGTTCCATGCGTTTAGCACGGCGAGACATTGTCATCATTTTATGTCCCTACCTTTGAGTTCGTTACAACATTCGCTGCTGCATTATCAATAACGGGTGCATCACCAATGGATATATTAGGAAATAACTCTACTGTTTCTACAGAGGTAAATTGAACCACATCTGCACTTCTAACGTGATCCATTACACTGATAAGCGTTTTATAATTAATCCCGGGCTCTAATAATAGAGTAATATTTTTTTCATCGGGAAATCGGGTTTTTATTTCAACAAGAATATCGGTAAAGACTTTCCATTGAGTATCTTCATTACTACGTGGAAAACGTTTAATAACACCTAAGTTTGCATCCTGAATATCAAAACTATTATCTCGTAATACAAGCTCAAGCTGTAGTTTCACTTTTTCCTGCTGGTTCTCTTTTGCATTAAGACCAGGCAAATTCAATTCCAGAACAGTAATTCTGGAAAAAACTGCCGTAATCAAAAGAAAAGGAACAAGTATTACCATTAAATTCATGAAAGCAGTGATATTTAATTCTACCGCAGCTTCAACACGTTTTTTGCCAATTCGTTTCATGACGATGTTTAATCTCTATCCATTAAGTTTAAGCATTTAACAGCAGCCATTTCCAGGTTATCCACCATACGTGCTGTTTTAGTAACAAGATATGAATGAAATAATAGTAAAGGAATAGCAGCTAATAATCCGAAAGCGGTCGTGTTCATTGCAACTGAAATACTGGCTGAGAGTAAGTCCGCTTTTTCTGCCGGATCTGCAGCAGCCACCGCGGTAAACGCTTGTATTAAACCAACAATCGTACCGAGCAAGCCAAGTAAAGTGGCAATATTTGCAAATGTCGCCAGGTAATGTGTACGTTCCTCGAGACTGGGTAATGCTTCCATCATGCCTTCTTCCATTGCTGACTCAATTAATTGACGATTTTTATTTGCGCGATGACGGGCAAAACCATAATTAAGTAACAGTGCAAGCGGTGTTTTAATAGACTCCGTTAAATTGACTGCACGTTGGAAATCATTTGCTTTTAACATTGGCACTAACTCTCCCCATATTTTCTTAGTACGAGAATTTGTGCGAGATAAATATAAAAACCTTTCCATCGCAATTGCCAAACCGATTGCAAACACAATCAAAATTGGATACATGAAAGGCCCACCTGTTTGAAAAAATCTCACGAACTCCATAACTTACCTCTTTACTTAAATATTAAAATTAATTTATTACTACTTTGCTATTTTTAGAAATGACAATGCCTTATCGACGATAGAATCTCTATTACTTTCATTTAAGATAACATCATCATTTTCAAACTTCACACCGTTTAAATCTTCATCAAGTAGATTTAAAAGATAACTTCTTTTTTGCCGGTATTCTGATAACGACAATCTGTCCTGATAGTAACTATTTGAAAGTTCTCGAAGCGATGCCATATTTTCTCGAAACTTCATGACTACAACCTTTCTTTTACTTCGCGCAGGACACGAAAACCGCTGATATTGTCGGCCTTGCCACTGTGTCTGGTTGATAAGGTAATATCACATTTATCCATGGCATCTTTATATGACCCCCCCATCGAAATGAGTGTTCTTCCACTTCCATACACCCACTCTCTGGCATTACCTAAATAGTTAACAATACCCCATGGATTTTGTTCACCTGTTGTAACCTTGATAAGTTCATTACCTTTTGAAATACCACGCGTACTCATTTGACAGTTTCGATTTGGATCTCTCACTGTGCGTTTAGACTTTGCAGCATAAATCCATTCATGTTTTGTTGGTAATCGATATTTTTGTCTGGTTTTTTTACTTAACCATTTCAAATAATTTTTTGCTGTAGAAATAGAAATGCCGGTTGCAGGTAAATTTTCATTATTGTTCTTAACCGAACACATCTTTGTATTTCGACAAAATTCATTTATTTCCTTTATAGAAACTTCATATTTTCCTAAAGCGAATGGTTTTATTCCTTGTTTACCGGGAATAACCACCATCGAAGGGCCATAACTTAACCCCTGTAATTTATCTCGACATAATGTTCTTTTACCGCGAGCACCCAAACCTGCAATCGAAATGTCACACGCATCTCTGGGTGAAATTTTAATTGAACTGATAACCCGATTTCCTTTAAAAATGCGTGAAGCGTATTTTTTAGATTCGGCTGCACGTTCAGGTCGTAATTTACCAATACTTGTAATACACGCTGCCAGCGTGTTGACAATTTTACTCTTGGACTTGTTGTAACGAGAAACATTCAATGAGCGTAACTTTTTAACCGCCACATCAAAATCTCGCATATTCAATCTGCCCTGACATTTTAACTGCTGATTTACATTTTTCATTGCCAGATTAAAACTATCAAGCCTTCTCTTTTCTTCTTTTTTGTTTTCTAGCCTTGCTACTTCCTGTGTCCTTTGCCTGTTCAAGGTAAGTGCTTTATTTTTTTTATTTTCAATAATCGCTTTTGCAAGCAATTCTTTTTCATGCTCTATCTCTGCATAATCACTGGTATATCGATAACCATTTGTTATCATTAATTTAACTCTTGCAAAACGCTTCTTTTTTATAAATTCTCTAATTTTAGAAATATATAATTTATAAATAGTGTTTTTCGTATTGAGCAACCATTCATCATCAGGGTTATTTAATAATTTTGATACGCCGGTAAATTCATTCCATATATTTTCTTCCCAATCTATCGAAAAGCTGGGATTACTCATTAGCTTCGCTAATTCTGACTGAAATAAATCAAGTCTGATTTTATATTCAAGCTCATTTCGAATATCATCTTCTGAATAATTAATACCCTGATCTTGTGTGAACTGTACAAAAGCTGACACGCTAATAGCTAAAAAAAGAAATAATGCAGCAATACTTTTAAACCCGGGTTTATAAGTATAATTTAATTCTTTATAAAACTGCTCAACAGATACAGTGCGGTTCTCACGTTTAAAAGCAAGTGTTTTCTCAATCGCTTTCCACTGGTTTTTGGTTATCCCTTGTATTCTTTTTAATTTAAGTCCTTTTTTATATGCCTCATCAGCAGGCATTTTATTATACGGATGCTCACCGGTAAGAATTTCATAGGCAACACAACCTAAAGCATAAACATCATCACGAAAATCAGGAGTCTCTCCCTGCAACATTTCCAGACTGGCATAAGCAGGAGTTAATGCGCCTAAATTACCCGCATCAAAAACAGTTTTGTCACCTGAATTTCTTCCTCTACCATCTACACTTGCAACAGCACGAGCAATACCAAAATCAAAAATCTTGGCCATATTATTACCAATAATAAACACATTACCGGGTTTAAAATCAGAATGAACAATATTTTCTTTATGTGCATGGATTAAAGCAGATGCCATTCCATTAATAATGGCCCAGGCATCTTCCCGCGGTAAACCCGTTGCTTTATATTGACGAATTAATTGGTCAAGTGGTTTTCCATCCATATACTCCATGGTCATGAAGACGATATCGCCATCACGATCAAAGTCATATACTTTCACCGTATTTGGATGTGCTATACGTTGTGACTTTCTTGATTCACGCTGTAAAGAAATAAACGCTTCAGGATGTGATTTAAACTCTTCACTTAAAACTTTTATCGCAACGTATGGATCACGATCCTGAGCTTCTACTTTTAAACGATCCTTTGCTTTATAAACAACCCCCATTCCACCAACACCAAGCACTTTTTCCAGTAAAAAACGCCCTTTTAGTATCTGTGGTTGTGCAGCGTCAGTGGATTGTGGAGATTTTGGAATATTAATGTGTGTTGTTTTTTCTTGCTGTGCTTTTTGTGGCGTTACCTTTCGCGGTGCAAAGCGTGTTGAATCCGAATTTGCAGACTGAACAGGCTGTTTAAATTGTGTGGCGTCATTTTTTGCAGTTGCATTTCTTTCACGCATACGTGTCGAATCAATACCACGAAACACTGTTTTATCCGAGTTATCGTCCGCAGCTGTAATTTTTTGTTTGTCTTTAATATCTTTCATTTTATCGATTACAAAATATTAATGTGCAACCCTGTTATTATGTGAATTTATTTCTGTGGTATTTTTCACGATAATCACAGAAACATTGTCCGGCGCGCCATTTTCAAGTGATTTAACAATCAATTGCTTTACCGCATTATCTGTATCGTGATCTTTCATATGATTTTCAATTTCAAATTCATCAACTGCGTTATAGAGTCCATCGCTACACAATAAAAAGGTATCTCCAAGCTGAACATTGAAAGCGCTAATATCAATAAACAAATCATCACTCGTACCAACAGCGCGTGTAATAACATTCGCATCGGGATGATTCAATGCTTCTTCCTGAGATATAGAACCTTGATCTAGCAAATCCTGTACGTAACTATGATCACGAGACAATTGTTGTAACTGGTTGTTTCTCAGAAGATATAATCTGGAGTCTCCAGCCCACATACAAATGCCAACCTGACCTTTAATAATTAAACTTATAATAGTACTGCCAAGTATCCTGCCATCATGCATAATTTCGGCATATTCAAGAATCCGGTTATTCGCATCAATAATTTTGTCTTCAATATTATCGACAAAGGTATTCAGATGTTCTGTTCTTTCAATTTCCAATAATGAGGTTACGATCATATTGCTTGCTACATCACCCGCTTCATACCCCCCCATACCATCGGCAACAGCCCAAAGACCAACCTCAGGTTTTGACATAATAGAATCTTCATTGACAGTTCTAACCATTCCAACATTTGTATCTGATGAAGTGTGCCACTTTATCGGGCGCCTGATCGTGGTATCACTCATGCTTCTTCTCTAATATTCTGTTCGTGAATAAAACTATCCAGAGAAAATGGTTGTTGCCAGTTAGACTCTTTCCATTCACCATTTAACATAGCTGGCATTTGTTGAACCCCGGGCAACCCTTGTGAACCAAGTAAACATGGATTCACATAATCTGAGCCTGTTGTTTGCCATACACTATAACTTTGATATGTTTTAGTCATCATTGTGTCTAGTAATAATGGATAGACAGATGAAATTGATTGCTCTTCAAAGGCCATATCAAACTGGTGTGCATCTCCCTCTAAACTATAAGCAGAGGGGGAATAATCACAATTATATTCTGTTGAATAATTTTCTAATTCCGTCATCAAATCATCTATCAATATTTGTCCGTCTAATGCATCCAGCGCTAAAGTTTCAATATTCGTATACCAGTTACTATGCTCTTGAATAACAACAAATGGATTGACTGACTGCTCTAATTTTTTAATTATTGAAAAAGGATAATAACGACCAACCCGATCCACACTTGGTATCATTATTCCTGTCCACACGTTTTCATCAATCACTCCGGCAGAAAAAACAAAGCGCCATAAAGGACTCGTTAAATATACATCTAACCAGCTTTCGCCTAACTGCTCTTTAGTACCGGCAATAAAGTGTTGCAACCAGCCATCCCAGACATTAATAAATCCGGCAGGTAGATTTCTCTGCACAAAATCACCATGTGCCGGCAACTTGCCAAATACACCACTTATATCTGTTTGAGACTTCATCCTCTTAAATTCGCTCTGTAAATCTGAAAGAACCCAAAAGATTTTTACTAAAAGGATTATTCACACTCTTGGCTTTTATTTGATATGTCACCGTATGTGCAACCTTCTTTGCAGAAGACAGATTATTTTTATTACTATCGAGGTTATACGTGACCAGATAAACATTCGATTTTCTTGTTTTGCGCAATACAGAATGATCTTGCAACCTAAACCATGCCCATGGACCATCAAAATCTTTTGAATGTTCACGCTCATCCAGATCTTCAAATATAATTCTTACACGGTTGTTTTCATCATCCCCTTGCCATTTCAATGTCTTCCAAAACTTGGGACCATGGCTGTAAGCAATACTCTTACTCCCCACTTCAAGGGTAAATCGTGCATCGGATTTATCCATTTGATGAGGCTTTAACTGAAACGATAAACTTGGCACAGCAGGATTTGAACGAAAAAATATATTTTTTATAGACTGTGATTTTTGCAATTGTTTTAAAGTTGCTTTAGAAAAGCCAAGACTATAATTGTCAATAACCTTGCTGCTCCAGTGACGTCCTCTGGTGTTAACAAAGGGTTTCATATAAGCCGTATAGAATTTATCCACCGTCCCTTGAGGCTTGAAAAACTCAGTGAAGTCAAATAATGCAAGCTCATCATTTGATGAACGTTTCAAGGGATACCGTCCTGCCAGCCCCTGCATATAAGGTTCATAAATTTGTGTACGCCATTCAGAGTTAACGTATTGATGTGCAGACTGCAAAACGATCTTCCATGTTTCACTTGATAATTTAATCAACCAGCGTTTAACCGGCTGAGGAGTGTTTTTTGCATAAGCATAAAGTGAGGTAATTGGATTTCCGGATCCACTTTGATAACGAGCCTTAGCAATATTAAATGACATTTTTGCAGGATCAGGAGATACAGAGATTTCATTTACAAAGTCATATAACTGCTGAACTTTTGCAATTATGCCATTAATAGGCGCAGGTTTATTTTTTGCATCGCGCATTAACTGATTTAAGGTACGGAATTCTTTATCAACTTTTGTCCACTTTGTCTTAGCTGCTGCAAAGCCGGCTAATTTTCCAGTAACACCTTTTTCATTATCGTCAGCCATATTGGCGAAAATCTGGCTGGATAACTGAGTATTTGCAGCACCAATTTGTAAAATGGTAATTAATGGTGAATAAACCGGATCTGTAAAGGTCGCTAGAACATCATTGGCATTTTTAAGATTTCTGAATGCACCTACCTGTAGTGTTCGATATATTTTTTTCCAGTGTTGTTTATAGTCAGATAAATAGTGCTCTTTTACTTTTCGACTAATTTCATTTAAGTCTGCTTTTATGAAATCAACTTTTGCAGTTTTATCGTCAGAAAGTACCCAGCGTTCATTCACAATATTTGCAATCACATCTGACTTAGGCGACAAATCAATATTTTCATAACCTTCTAGTGTAAATAAATAAGGTGTCGACAAATTATTATTGACCCGAGGGTTATTTACATAAGTTGTTCTTACTGCTTCACCAAACTCATTTAGCAGGTTAACTTTAGTTGTGTATTTCGGATTAGTTTTAATTCTACTATAAATCCTCTGAGAAACCGGTACACGTAATAATAAAGAACGTGTTGCCTTAACAAGCCTTGGCTTTAATGATGATGGCGTCAAATCTAATGCGAGTAATGCATCCAGATGAATTTCCAGCTCTTTTCGTTTAGTCGCCTGACCATGGAGTTGTGATTTCCAGTTTGTTTTGAACCAGTCAGTAATTAATTGTCGATCCATATGTTCAACTTTTTGAAACATAAGATATGTACGAAAAGTATTATATAGATCACCTCCGCGGTGGCCTTTTTGTAAATAGGTCTCAAGATAATTAAGCAGCCGTGGTAAAAATAAAGTTTTTAACTGTGACTCATAGGCTTTATCAGCAGCTGCATCAACATTTCCGTCGTACATTCCCATGCTAGACAACCATGGGTGTTCTTCCTGATTATAAACAATACTGGCTTTACCTAATGCATTTAATGCAGGCAGTACTGTTCTTAAATCACCCGACCATTTATTTAAACGTTTTTTCTCCGCTTTATAATCAGCAATGTAGGTTTGTACTTCATGCATAAAGATTTCATTGCGCGTAAAACTTCCGGCCCAGACCACAAACATAATTAATGTAATGCCGGCAAAACCTGCATAACTTGCTCTTTGCAACCAGCGAATAACCGTTTCATACTTTCTATTCGAACCAACAAGCTCGGACTCGGGGAAAATAATATTTTTAAATAAATGCCCAATAAAGTAGCTTTTACCTTCCTGATTAGGTTGCTGCACAGTTTCTCTTGCAAAACCAAAATCTGAAGAAACTGACGACATCATACGGTCAATCGGAGTACCGTCTTGTGTACCACTGGTAAAGTACATTCCACGTAAATAGGGCTGAAATTGATAACGGTTTTTAACAAACGTTTGTTTAATAAAACTATCAATAATAGATTTCAGATTTTCCATCTGTTGAGGGAAACCCTGTATTGCAGCACGTCTGGTGACATCACGTTCCTGATGCATCCTTGGTAAAACCCTGTCATACATCCTTTGAAACAGACTTTCATATTCATTTTCAAGATACTCAAAATCTGGACTTTGTGATGCACCCTGCGCATCAGGTAAACTTATACCCCATACCTGCTCTCTTTCTTCTTTGCCCAAGTCTTCAAAAAACTCGGAAAAACCAGAAACCAAATCTGTTTTTGTAAACATGAGATAAATAGGGAAACGAATTTCTAATTTTTCCATCAACTCATCTATGCGTGAGCGAATGGTTTTTGCGTGCATAATGCGTTCTTCATCTGTTTGCGAAAGCAGATCCAGTAAACTAATCGCAATAATGGCTCCATTAATTGGACGTCTACGTCTGTTTCGCTTTAATAGATTTAAAAAACCTTCCCATGCCGAGCTATCTACAACTTTATGACTGTCTTGAGTTGTATATCGGCCTGCCGTATCAATTAAAACGGCATCATTTGTAAACCACCAGTCACAATTACGTGTTCCACCAACACCTTGCAAAGCACCTTTACCAAATTGTTCTGCAAGCGGAAAGTCGAGAGTAGAGTTAATTAAAGCGGTTGTTTTTCCTGAACCCGGAGGCCCGATGATGATATACCAGGGTAATTCATAAAGTGCTTTTTTACTTCCTCGCCCTTTAAACTTTAATTTCTTTAATGTTGACAAAGCCTGGGTAAAACGATCATTAATCTGATGCATTTCTTCAAGCGTTTGTTCTGATGTTGCATTAACAACCTGATTCTCTTTCAAGTCATCAACAAGTTCTTCATTATGTTTTTTATCCTGAAGCTGGATACGTAAATTATTTAATCCCCAGGCAACCAGAATAATCATTATTAGTATAAGACGAGCAATCGCACTACCCAATGGAGCGGAGTTACTGTCACCAAATTTAATGAGTGGCCCGGCAAACCAAATTAGTAATGACAGTATGATTAGTCCAATAATAGAGACAACAACTCTATTTTTAAAAAACTCAATAATTTTTGACATAATTAAATTCTTTTCCCCGGACTAAAACGTTTTAATCTTCTATCTGGTTTATTATCAGCAATATCTGTTAACTCTTGTGCAACTGAAGCGGAGGACTGATACAGCCAATACCGAAAGCCGCTATAACTAACCAATAAAATGCCGCCTACTACACTGGCGATCACCCACATGGGAATATATTCAGCTAATGAATTTTTTATTTGCCCCAAGCCCTGCCAGCTTGGTGATAAAGAACGCTCATATTCACCTCGATGGTTTCTGATTATTCTAAAAAGTTCATCACGAATTTGTTCAAGAGATTCTTTACCTCGGTGTACCACACGGTATTTACCCTCATATCCTAAACTTAAAAAGATATAAATCATTTCCAAAATCGTTAAATTCTCAGCAGGCATATCACGCATACGATCAAGAATTAAAAAGAATTTCTCGCCACCCGAGGTTTCATTATGAAACATGCTTAACAATGTACGCTGTGTCCATGCACTTTCTGCACCCCACGGTGTATTAAGTACAGCCTCATCTAAAACAGTACATAAAATATATCTTGCGGATAAAACAATTTCCGGCTTTATTCCCATCTCTTTTGCTTTTGATTCAAAAGCTTTTATCTCATTCACCAAACGCTGATGTAAGCCACCGACATTGGGGTGACTCATTGACTTGTGCGTTTTTTCAAAAACAGCAATAAGTGTAGATGCGGCATTGACCAGTGGATTTAACCCTTTCCCTGTTCTAAAAAATGCTACCTGAGTATCGAATGAAGGAGCGGCTGATTGGGGGACAGGACTTGGATTATATGCTTGCTGTTGTAGCGGTGCCTGCTGGTTAGCCGGAGGCGCAGCACGTCTACCTGGTCGCGGGCGCATAACAGTACGATCTGCAGCACCAGCCGGTTTGCGAAAAACTGTTTTATCCTGATTATCTGTCGACATAATAAAAACCTAAATAAGTTTGCTACTAAAATTAATTACTGTCGGATTGCCCATAGTTCAAGCTCCAGCCCCGGGAAATCACCACCAATATGGAAAGCAAAACCACCTGAGTTTTCCAGTTCTTTCCAGAACTCACTTTGACGTTCTAATTCAAAATAGGTGTAACCGGAATGATATGGGATTTGTCGCGGAGCTACCGGTAATACTTTAAGTGGTATACCCGGCATTGCAGCATTGACTAGCTGGCGAATACGTTCAACCGGACCGATTTTAATTTGCGCAGGTAAATGAGTTCGTAATGTATTTTCAGGAATATCCGCTTTAACAGCCAGAACAAATAATGCGCTACTGATAAAGGAGCGATCGGGAATTTGCGCGACACGGATACCATAATTCTTTTCGACTAATGCTAAGGAGGTTGCCGTTTGTTCATAGACCATGCTCAAACACTGACGCAGTGAACTCATAACAGGCACAAATGTTTCCTGCAAACTATCATGGAGATATTGAGGAAAAACAGGAGGCCTTTTATTCTTGGCAACAAAGGTCGACAACTCGCCAATCATTTGTACCGATTCTGAAAATAATTGTTCCGGATGTAAACCCTGCACTTGTGATAAGTGTGTTGCCATCGGTTCAAGTCTATTTACCAGCTGTAGCATCATATAATCAGCTATTTCAGCTGTACCGCCACGATTAGAGTCCCCCATACGCCCGGCAATCGATTCACCACGGTGATGAAGTAAACCAACCAGTTCAGAAATAAACCCGGTTAATTTTGGTGATGCATTACAGTCAAGACAAGTAGGAATGTACTGATCATCAAGCAAGACATTTTTATCTTCACGTGACTCTGCAATTCTTAACAGACCAATACAAGCATAGCCACTTAAATCATCTGTTTCCAGCAATAATCTAAAACGTAATTTTCCAACATTAATTGAAATATTGTCGCCATTATCAATGGTAACGTCACGAATATCCTGTTCACTCGAATAGTATCGAGCCAGCCCTTGAGCATCCTGATCAGCAAGTACATCGACAGCACCAGGTCGTTTAACCGGAACAGCCAGATATACAATGGTATTATGTGTGTTCTCTGGCACTTCAAATACTGCTGGCGCGTCATCAATATTAGGAAAACTAAAAGGTGTTCCATCAGGAAATACCCCTTTGGCACTCAGTACGGAAATCTTCCCTAACTTGAGTAATTCTTGATCAATTTCAAACTCTTGTAAGCCCCAGCCATATGCACCATACGCAGAACACTTGCCCTCAACATAACGTTCAAAATAACGTTCTTGTTGTTGGAAATGCTGAGGATTAAGAAACATCCCTTCAGACCAAACTACTTTACTATTTAAAGACATAATTATTTGCCTGTTTAATGTATATTTATTTGTCGTTCAAAATAATTATTGTTAATTATTTCTCTGAACGCTTACTCAAGTGAATAAGTTTATTTCCTGCAATTAACACTTCTTCAGTTGTACCAATAACATTTGTTGGCACAACCGGAATTAATAATTTATAAGATGACTTTTTAAAACGTAAGAACTCGGCATATAAACCGATATAACGAGTTTCTTTATTTAACACAAAATTTTCATTTCTACTTTCGCCAGGCTTAATTCGTCTTAATTTCTGCTTGGAAATCATATCGGCACCCAGTACTTCTTTATCTTTTTCATACAAGTCAATAAAGTTTGCCCGGCTAAACATTTTTGTTGATTTAAGCTGATACATTCTGACAAACAAAGGAGAAGGTTTTTTATCATCATCAGGATTCACATCTGCATCCACTTTAAATTTAATTTCCAGATCGGTATCCATATTAAATAAGCTACCTACAGAACTATTAATTGATGAACATGCAGATAAAGCTAGCATCGACAACGATAAAAGAACGACCTTAATAAACATCATATATTTCATGTTTCACCCTGTTTTATTGATTTGTTTTTCGAGCAATTGCAATTTTTTGTAGTTGTTCTTCATACGCCTGAACAAATTCATAACCGAATAGATGCTGGAATGAATTATCCATATCATCTACCAGCTCTTTGTAATATTGTTTATATGAATCCCAGTTTTTAGCTTTACTCATCCCCGGTATAATTCCAGGCTTATTGAACTGTTCAAATCTTTGTTCTAACACAATAGGATCGAAACGGTTTAATACGCCTTTAAATGCTGTTCTTATACCCGCAAGAATAGCAACCTGATGTTCAGCAATTCCTTCAAAGCCTTCTTTGATTGCCTCAACCGGTTTTTTATAGGCATTACCATCTTTAATAAACATATTTTCAATTGCATCATCAACATTTGCAGAAAATTTTAAAGGATTGTTTTCTACAGGTTGAATTGTTGTCACATTCATACGAAATTCATTTTTAATCGTGCTTCGAGAACTTAAAACCTGCATCATGCCAGTTATCGTTTCCCTCACTAATTCTCCAACCACCTGATTGATTTCAATGACTTTTTCATCATTTAGCTTGTGTTGCCCTAGTCCCAATACATCAATTAATAATTGTTCATTATTTGTTGATGATCTGTTTACCTTTTGCTGAGCATTATCTTGTTTCGCAGTAACAGGTGCATTTTGCTGTGACGTGTTTTTTTTAATTTGTTCTTGTAACGCTTGTTTTTGTGCCTGTTTTTTAAGAATAGCAATTTCGGCCAGTATTTTTTCATTGGCTTTTTCTAAGGCACTCTTCTTATCAACAGCAGCTTTGTCAGTAACAGGCTTTGTCTTAAAAGAATCGTTATCAAGAAAATTAGCTTTATTGATAGGGGCTGGCGGTGGAACGGCAGCTAAAAGATCATCTTCCCAGTTCTCGGGAATAGCACCCGCTTCGATTGTTGCATTCGGCCAGCTAACAGCCTGTTGCATAGGATCCGCTTGATCAGACTGGCTCAGTCCAAATGCAGGTTGCTGATTAAATGAATCAAATTCGGGGGCGGGTGCAAAACTTTGTGCACTGTCTAACGCTGCTAATGGATCGGTTTGAATCGGTTCCGGACTAAATAAAGCGTCAGCATTTTGAACGTGCCCAGCTAATGGGCTGGCAAAATTATCAATAGAAGAGGAATTTGCAGAACTAAAATAATCCTCTTCTGCTGCTGAATTAGTGACTTGTGCAGGTTGTGCTTCAGGTGTAACGACTGCATTCGAAAAAGGGCCAGCACTGGTATCTATATTTTGCTCTTCTGGTTGCCAGACGCTGGTTAAAAACTCATAGTCACCTAACGAAAATTTATCGCCATCATTGAGTTTAATGGTATTCCCTTTACCAATAGGTTCTGCAGAACCATTTTGAAATGTCCCGTTAGTACTTAAATCAGTCAGATAATACTGACCATTTTCAAATGAAATTTTACTATGTTGCGAGGAGATAAAGCGTTCAGGATCTTGCAATACCCATTCATTATCAGGTCCGCGCCCGATAGTGCCGCCTTGTTGTGCAAAAGTATGGGTTGATTTTGTGTCTGCCGAATTTTCGGGCAACTTAACAATTGAAATAACTATAGACATACAAACTATCATCCTGATAAATAGCTCGGTTTTACTTTCACTTAAATCAAAAAACTTTTAAGTAAGCTAACCGAATATCCTTATTGATAAGGATAAGATCAACAACCTCTTATCCCATGCAGCAATCTTGTATCTGTGACATATAGTACAATGACCTGCTTCTCGTTCCAAGTCACTTTTGCATAATCTTCTATAAATAATATGTGCATCAGTTCACATTTTTGATTAGATATATATAGAATAATATTTTCTCAACATTGAAAATATAATTAATACAATAAATCTGTGCCTTTTTAGAACTATTTCACAATCTTGCTTTGACAATGACGCTGCAATATTTTATAAATAACACATCTCCACATTCGAGCTAATGTAGAGTTACCAGGAAGTAAGATTTTATTAACAAGGACGTAAAGATGCCATCTGAAGCAATCATTGACATTAATAGTTTACTCGAGCCTGTTTCCGAAGATAATCCCGTCGGTATAGATATTCGTGAAGACGCATCACCTTCGTCCGCCTATTACACAATTAAAGATGCTCGCAATTCAGCTCGTGCTGCCGAACGAAACAGTATGTTTGACGGTGGCAGCACCGAAGCAGATGAAAACTGGCGTAAAATTCTTGAGCTTGCCCCGGAAATTCTTAAAAACAATTCAAAAGATTTAGAAATTGCCAGCTGGTATACCGAAGCACTCATTAGACGTTATGGCTTTTCCGGTTTAAAAGCCGGTTTTTCAATCATAAAGCAAATGATAGAAAAATATTGGGACAACCTCTATCCCCTTCCAGATGAAGACGGTATTGAAACTCGCGTGTCATCTTTAACCGGTTTAAATGGTGAAGGTGCAGAAGGTGTCTTAATTGCACCGATACGAAACGTCAATATAACCGATGATGTTCAACCCGGCCCATTTAATTTTTGGCAATACAAGCAGGCCCTTGATATTCAAAAAATTTCTGATGATGAAAGCCGGGCTGAAAAATCTAATAAAATCGGTTTCAATATAGAAGATATCGAGAATGTTGTTTCCGGTTCGAGTGAAGACTTCTTTGTAAACCTCAGAGATGACGTTGCCACGTGTCTGGCAGATTATCGTGAAATTAGCCGTATGCTTGACGAGCATTGCGGCAATATAGATGCTCCTCCAACAAGTAATATTATCAATACACTTGAAGACACACTTGGTGTCATCAACCATATCGGCAAATATAAATTACCCGATGAATCTTCAAACGAAGAAGAATTTAATGAAGATGGCACAGCTTCAGCAGAGTCTTCAGAACCACAAAGCACCTCCGGACCAATTAAAACGCGTGTTGATGCTTTTAAACGATTAAATGAAATATCTGAATTTTTTAGAAAAACAGAACCTCACTCGCCTATTTCTTACGCTTTAGAAAAAGCGGTTAAATGGGGTGACATGTCACTGAGTGAATTAATGCGAGAACTTATTCCAGACTCTTCATCTTTGAACTATTACAGTTCGTTAACAGGTGTTAAAACTGATGAAGAATAATAGCCACCAACATAACATGAGGTAAAGGATTATGGCTGATAGTATTCACGATAAATTAAAACGAGTACGTAAACCACGCGTACATATTACATACGATGTCGAAACAAATGGCGCGGTATCAGAAAAGGAAATTCCTTTTGTAATGGGTGTGATGGGCGATTATTCAGGTGACAACACCGAGAATAAAAAGCCACTCAAAGATCGTAAGTTTTCTCAAATCGATCGGGACAACTTTAATGAAGTGATGAACAATATTGCTCCTGAACTCTCGATGAAAGTTGAAAATACACTTGAAGATGATGGCAGTGAAATCTCTGTCGACCTTGCTTTTAAAAGCATGGAAGACTTTGAACCACACAGAATCGTCGATAAGGTTGAACCATTAAAAAAATTACTCGATACGCGTAATAAATTACGCGATTTGTTAACAAAAGCAGATCGTTCGGATGATTTAGAAACCATACTTGAAGAAGTATTAAGTAATACAGATGCTATCGCATCACTTTCAAGTGAACTTGGTATTGATGATGACAAAGGTGATAAATAATGGCTAAGAAACAAGCAGCAGAAGCACAAGAAGCCGAAGCCACGGAAGTCAGTTTCCTTGAACAAGCTATTGGTGCAACTAAACAAACGACTCGTGATGAAACTGAAGAGCTACTTAAAACGTTAACAAAAGAAGCTATGAGCGGTTCGGTTAAATGGGATAAAAATTTAACCGTCACTATCAATAACGCCATTGCTGCTATTGATAAGGTTATGTCCAAGCAGTTATCAGCCATTATGCAAAATGAAAAAATGCAAAAGCTGGAAGGTTCATGGCGAGGACTGAATCATTTAGTGATGAACTCTGAAACAAGTTCACAATTAAAAATTCGCATGCTTAACCTGAACAAAAAAGAGTTAACTAAAGATCTCGAAAAAGCTGTTGAATTTGATCAAAGTCAGACTTTCAAGAAAATTTATGAAAGTGAATTTGGTACAGCCGGTGGTGAACCATATGCTGCACTGATTGGCGATTATGAATTTTCAGGACACCCGGATGATTTAGATTTATTGTCTAACATGTCCAATATTGCAGCTGCAGGTTTCTGTCCGTTTATTTCTGCAGCGGCACCTGAAATGTTTGGTTTTGACAGCTTTACCGAATTATCAAAGCCACGTGATTTAGAAAAAATCTTCGATTCTGCAGAATATATCAAATGGCGCAGTTTCCGTGACTCTGAAGACTCTCGCTTTGTTACATTAACAATGCCTCGTGTCTTAGCCCGCTTGCCGTATGGTTCTGCGACAAAGCCAATCGAAGCATTTAATTTTGAAGAAGCCAATATGGATTCTGATGGTCGTCAGCTTGAAAGTGATCATGATGACTATTGCTGGATGAATGCTGCCTACTCTATGGGTACAACACTAACCAAGTCATTTTCTGAAAATGGCTGGTGTACCAGTATACGTGGTGCCGAAGGTGGCGGTAAAGTTGAAGGCTTACCAAGTCATACATTTGTTAGTGATGATGGTGATGTTGATCAAAAATGCCCTACTGAAATTGGTATTACAGACCGCCGTGAAGCTGAGCTTAGTAAATTAGGTTTCTTACCGTTATGTCATTATAAAAATACTGATTATGCTGTATTTTTTGGTGCACAAACTACACAAAAACCTAAGAAGTTTGATGATCCGGATGCAACATCGAATGCAGAAATTTCTGCTCGACTACCTTATATTATGGCAACCTCACGTATCGCTCATTTCTTAAAAGTAATGGCACGCGATAAAATCGGTTCATTCATGGAAGCATCAGATGCTGAAGAATGGCTTAACCGCTGGATTGCTAATTATGTTAACGGCAGCCCGGGTGCAAGTGCAGAAATGAAAGCAAAATTTCCTTTAGCTGAAGCCAGTGTTGAAGTAAAAGAAGTACCGGGTCAGCCAGGTGTTTACAGCGCAATTGCCTGGATGCGTCCATGGTTACAAATGGAAGAACTCAGCGCATCTCTTCGCCTTGTAGCTAACATTCCAAAAGCAGGATAATTAAATTAATCGGGGATCAGTCTTGATCCCCGTTTTCTTTAAAATGAAAACCTTGTGTCTGTTTCAAGTAGTCAACCCATCTCCTCTTCTGTGAACACGGCGGTTCCGCCTGTTAAATTAGCAGACATTATTGATACACCTGCTTATATAACAAACCTGAATGATTTTCTAACCGAATATGATTTAAAAAAGGCTCTTGTTTACTGGATCAAAGAGTATGAAATAATCTCTCAAATCAATTCTGTCGACAACATTATTCATGCTCTTAACAGAAGAATTGCGGAAATTGATGATTTAATAAATATTCAGCTGAATACTATTATTCACAATGAGAAATTCCAAAAACTCGAATCATCATGGCGAGGGCTATGGTATTTATCGGTACAGGCAGAAGGTGCTTTAAATATTAAAATAAAAGTACTGGATATTAGCTGGAAAGAAATAGTTAAGGATATGGCTCGGGCACTGGAATTTGATCAAAGTCAGTTATTTCATAAAGTTTATAGTGAAGAGTATGGTACTCCCGGTGGTGAACCTTATGGTGTATTAATTGGTGATTATGAAATTAGTCATCGCATAAGCAAAAGACACCCGCATGATGATATCGCAACTTTAGAAGGAATATCACAAGTTGCTGCAGCAGCATTTGCTCCTTTCATCGCTGGTGCATCTTATGAACTTTTTGGTTTAGACAATTTTTCCGGTTTAGGTAGTCCAATTAATTTGCGTTCAGTTTTCACACAGCAAGAATATTTAAAATGGAATGCTTTACGTGAAAAAATTGATTCACGATTTTTAGGTTTAACCGTGCCACGAATTTTAATGCGCTTACCTTACCGCACAAAACCCGGCTCGTATAAAGGCATCTTTTTTTACGAAAAATCTTCAACCTCGGAACATGAGAATTATCTGTGGGGAAATGCTAGTTATGGCTTTGCTGCCATATTAATACGAGAATATGCCAATGTTGGATGGTTTGGTCATATAAGAGGCGTCCCCAGAAATCATGTTGCCGGTGGTCTGTTAACTAATCTTCCTGTAGATTGTTTTGAAACAGATGCAGAAAATATTGCAATTAAACCTGTCACTGATGTTTTAATAACAGACACTAAAGAACGTGAAATTAGTGATCTTGGTTTAATCCCTTTATGTCAGTGTTACGACATGCCTTTTGCCGCATTTTATAATAACCAGTCTGTACAAGCACCAAAAGTTCATGATTCTAAAGAAGCCAATATAAATGCCAAGCTATCAGGTATGCTACAACATGTTTTATGTGGTTCACGTATCGCTCATTACATTAAAATTATGATACGCGATAAAATAGGTTCTTTTCTGACAGCAAGCGATTGTGAAGACTATTTGCGTGACTGGTTATTTAAATATACGACCGGTAGGGATGATTTGGAATGGGAAGAGCAGGCACGCTATCCATTAAAAGAAGCTGCCGTGCAAGTCAGGGAACACCCCGCTAAACCGGGAAGTTATCTTTGTGTTATTCATTTAAAACCACATTATCAACTTGATCAAATGGTTTCAGAACTCGAGTTAGTAACAGAACTTGCACAGTCAGGGAAATAATATGGCGCGCGTTAATAAAAAGAAAAAACTTCGGCCATCTATTCTTGATCGTTTATTTGATGACGAACCAGAAAACACATCTGAAATAGATCCGGGGCAGCATCAGAAAATCAAACAACTAAGAAGAAGTGTACGTCGAGATCTTGAAAACCTGATGAATGCACGATATCGCGTAATGCAGCCGGGTGATGAGTTTGAAGAACTCGATAAATCATTACTCAATTACGGATTACCGGATTTAGCTACAATCAATATTACCGATCTTGATAAACGTAAAGAATTTACTTTTAAGATGGAAAATATATTAAAGGAATTTGAGCCTCGCTTTAAAGAAGTTAATGTTTCCTATCTTGAAAATAAAGATAATACAGATCGTACCTTGCGCTTTAGAATAGACGCAACGCTTTATGCAGATCCGTCTCCTGAAGTTGTTGTTTTTGATTCTATACTAGAACCTGTAACAAGAAGTATAAGCATAGAAGAACCCGGACATGTCTGACGAATTACTCCCCTACTACGAAAAAGAATTAGCTTTTATACGTCAACTAGGCGCTGAATTTTCGGATGAACATCCAAAAATTGCAAGTCGTTTAGGGATTAATACCGATACCATAGATGATCCTCATGTATCACGATTAATTGAAGGCTTTGCATATTTAAACGCACGTATTCAACATAAAATTGATGATGACTTTCCTGAGTTGTCTGATGCATTATTAAATGTTTTATTCCCGCATTATCAACGCCCTATTCCGTCAATGTCTATTGTTCACTTTATGGCAGATGAAGAACAACTCGAAAGCGCATATAAAATAAAGAAAAACTCCTTATTGGAAACAGAGCAATTTCAAGGTGAAACGGTTCGTTTTTCAACAGCTTATGATAATGAATTGCTTCCCATAAAAGTCACCTCTGCATCACTCATCGGTAGTCCATTTACAACTCCGGGTTCAGCTGACATTCGTGGTGCCGGTGCAGTTTTAAAAATTTCACTTGAAACTTTTAGTGAAGATATCACCTTTGCTGATCTTGATTTTGAGAAAATCAGATTTTATCTCAAAGGGCAACCACAACACATTAATCCCTTATATCAGTTACTATTAAATAATTGCAAAAACGTCATTGCAAGCTTATCGGAAACTGATGGTAAACCGCTCTATTTAGGTAAGGATTGTATTCATCCGGTTGGATTCAATATAGATGAAGGAATACTACCCTATCCCGATTCATCCTTTATCGGTTATCGCTTATTAACTGAATATTTCATCTTTCCAGAAAAGTTTATGTTTATCGACTTTGTCGGTATTAAAGAAAAATTGCCAGCTGATGCGTCAAATACATTAGATCTTTATATCTATTTAGAGTCTTCAAATATAGAACTTGAGCATAATATTTCAGCAGAAACATTTGTTCTGGGGGCATGTCCGGTTGTTAATTTATTTGAACATCGTGCAGATCCGATAAAACTTGATCACACCCAATTAGAATATCAGGTCGTTGCTGACGCACGACGTCCTACCGGTTACGAGATTTATTCAATTGATAAAGTAACAGCATCTACCTCAACAGGTGATGAGATGGATTACAATCCATTTTATGGCTTAAATCATGAGCATCAGGATAGCGAAGACCACGCTTTCTGGTTTGCTAACAGACGTGACTCTAAAATGAGCAATTATGAACGTGATGATGGTACAGATGTGTTTCTTAACCTGGTTGATTTAGATTTTAATCCCAACATTCCGGATGATCGGACTTTGGTTATACAAACAACTTGCAGTAACCGTGATTTACCCGCTAAATTGCCGTTTTCCTCTGATCAACCCAAGCTTCATAGTGTTGATAGTGCACCACCATGTGAAAAAATACGTTGCTTAACTCAACCAAGTCAAACTGTCAGAGCGCCATTGCGTAATCATGCTCGCTGGCGACTAATTTCACACTTAAATTTAAATCATCTTTCATTAACTGGTCGAGATGATGCTACTCAAGCTTTAAAGGAAATACTCCGACTCTATGACTTTAAAGAATCATCTGTCACCAGAGCGTTAATTGAATCAATAACATCGGTTAAAGCGCATTCAATCAGTTCACCTCTGACAATTGATGGCCATACAACAATGTGTCGGGGAATAGAAGTTGAAGTAGAAGTTGATGACAGACAACTGTCCGGCAGTAGCGCCTATTTATTTGCCTCTGTTCTGGAACATTTCTTTGGGCTTTACTGTTCTATTAACTCATTTACCCGTTTACTTGTTAAACAAAAAAGCAAAGAAGGATACCTTAAAAAATGTCCACCCAGGGCTGGCGAAAAAATACTTCTGTAATTACACAATTAACAGAAACACCGTATAACTTCCCCTTCCTTCAGGCTGTTCGCTTGCTGGAACGTTCGGCGGTGCTCGAATCACCCGCATCTAATAACGGTGCAAAAGATAAATATAAATTCAATAAACAGCCTGTTGCTATTTTCACACCACCAAACACGGAAGCAATCCGCTTTAGAACGAATAATGCGTTAAGTTTTTCTTCATCTGAAATTTCTACAATCAGTGCTAACAAAAAAACAAAAAAGTGGGATTTATCTATTAATTTTATGGGGCTAACTGGTTCTCAGGGTGTTCTCCCTTATCACTATACCGAATTATTACTTAAACGACTCAAGTTAAAAGATGAATCATTATCAAAATTTCTTGATTTATTTAACCATCGTACTATTTCATTATTTTATCAGGCCTCAAGTAAATATAATTTACCAATAGAATATGAAAGAAAAAAGCTCAACCCGTCAAAAACTAAAACGAGAGATGATCATTCACAAGCACTTTTATCATTAATAGGACTAGGGACAAAACATCTTAATGACCGGCTCTATATTCGGGACGAGTCTTTATTTTTCTACAGCGGATTATTATCTCAGCAGGTTAAAACCACATCTGGACTAAAACAGATACTCGGTAGTTACTTTAAAATCCCAATTGAAATTAATGAATTTGTAGGACAGTGGCAAACTCTGATAGAGGATGTAAGAACCCGATTACCCGGAAGCGAAATACCAAACGGCCAGAACAATCGTATTGGACGTTCTGTTATGTTAGGTCGACAAGGATGGTTTGCTCAGGGGAAAATAACAATTGTGTTAGGTCCGCTGACAAAAGAACAATTAAAAATATTTTCCCCAGGAACCAGAGCTTTAAAAGCCTTAAATGAAATTGTGCAAATTTATCTCGGTATGGAATATGACTATGATTTCATTATTAAAGTTAAACGTTCAGATATTCCTGACAAGATACAACTCGGAAATAATAACGCCGTAATGGGCTGGAACACCTGGCTATCAACTCATTCAAAAACATCAAGAAATAAAAAAGAAACGCTTGATATTAAAGTATCGGCAAACAGAATTAGTTAAAAATAATATAACAAGTTAAGGGATTATTCATGATTACAATTGATTTAAAATCACTCGTTGGAAAACTTAATGAGCCGACAAGGAATGCCTTGGAAGGCGCAGCAGGTTTGTGCTTATCGCGAACACATTATAATGTTGAAATTGAACACTGGTTACTTAAATTACTTGAGATACCGGACAGTGATATATTGGCACTGCTGGACAAATATGAAATTAATTATGGAAAATTAACTCAAGATCTTAACAAAGAGCTCGATCTAATAAAAACAGGAAATACACGTGCACCGGCACTATCACCAACGATTGTAGATCTGGCAAAAAATGCATGGATGCTAGCTTCAATTGAATATGGACACCCACAAGCTACTTCAGCACATGTACTTGCAGCATTAATGCTGGATGAAAATCTACGCCGTTCCACCGAAGCTTCATCTGGTGAATTGAAGAAAATACAACCCGAATCATTACGAGCTGTTGTTGGTTCAATCGTAGGTAGCACCAGTGAATCATCCAATGTTGATATAGGTGACTCATCTTTATCTGATGGTCCAGTAACACCGAGTAAGTCTCCTGCTCTGGACAAATTCACAGTTAATCTTACTGAAGCAGCAACACAGGGAAAAATCGATGCAGTACTTGGACGTGATGAAGAAATACGTCAAATTATAGATATTCTGATTCGTCGTCGCCAGAACAACCCGATATTAACCGGTGAGGCTGGTGTAGGTAAAACCGCTGTTGTTGAAGGTTTTGCTTTACGTATTGCATCTGGAGATGTTCCTGCACCTTTAAAAGATGTTTCTGTGCGAAGTTTAGATCTGGGATTATTACAAGCTGGCGCAAGTGTAAAAGGTGAATTTGAAAACAGATTAAAATCTGTTATCGCAGAAGTTAAAGCATCGCCACAACCCATTATTATGTTTATCGATGAAGCCCATACCTTGATCGGTGCAGGCGGTAAAGAAGGTCAGGGTGATGCTGCAAACTTACTAAAACCCGCATTAGCGCGTGGTGAATTACGTACAATTGCTGCAACGACATGGGCAGAATATAAAAAATATTTTGAGCGAGATCCTGCCTTAACCCGTCGTTTTCAAGTGGTTAAAATTGAAGAACCAGACGAAGAAAAAGCCGTTAACATGATGCGGGCAATATCTGTTATGCTGCAAAGTCACCATGGTGTACGAATCATGGATGAAGCCATTGTCGACTCGGTAAAACTATCAACAAGATATATTACATCTCGCCAACTTCCGGATAAATCTGTCAGTTTACTCGATACAGCTTGTGCCAGAGTATCATTAAGCCAAAGCGCAACTCCTGCTTCAATAGAAAATACCCGGCGCCAAATTGAACAGTCAGAAACCAACATCACTTCTCTTGAAAGAGAAAATGCAACATTAGGAAACTGCGAAGAGCGCATCAAGGAAATTCAGGTTAATAAAATTCTTCTCGAAGCAACATTGAAAGAACAAAATGAACAGTGGGATAAAGAGAAGGAAAAAGTTTCTCAAATTCATGAATTACAAAAGAAAATTGAAGCAGATTTTAATGCAAAAAAATTATCTTCCGAAGAACAAAAGAAAAAAGATGCACCTAAACTTTTAACCGATAGCGAAAGAAAAAGCATTAAAAATAATTTACAGAAATTAATGGATGAACTAACCGACATTCAGGGTGAGCAACCGTTAATTCAGGTTAATGTTGATAGTCAGGCGATAGCAGAAGTTGTTGCCAACTGGACAGGTATTCCTGTAGGAAAAATGGTTTCAGATGAAATTCAATCTATTCTTGATCTAGGTAATACTTTAGCAAAACGCGTTATCGGTCAGGACCATGCACTCCATGCCATCGCTGAAAGCATTAGAACATCTCGTGCCGGATTAACCGATCCCAGAAAACCGGTTGGTGTATTCTTTATGGTCGGTTCGAGTGGTGTCGGTAAAACAGAAACAGCTCTTGCATTAGCAGATTTACTCTATGGAGGTGAACAGAACGTAACGACTATTAATATGTCTGAATTTAAGGAAGAACACAAAGTCTCTATGTTACTTGGCTCTCCTCCCGGTTATGTCGGTTATGGTGAAGGCGGAGTATTAACTGAAGCTGTACGTCGTAATCCACACAGCGTCATTCTTTTAGATGAAATGGAGAAAGCACATCCGGGTGTACAGGATATTTTCTATAACCTGTTTGATAAAGGTACAATTAAAGATGGTGAAGGTCGTGATATAGATTTCCGCAATACGGTTATTATCATGACATCGAATGCTGCCGAAGAACATATTCGTGCAATTTGTGCTCAGGAAGAAGAGCTGCCGGATCCGGAACTTTTGTTAGAAACATTCCGCCCGCAATTGTTAAAATATTTCAAACCGGCCTTCTTAGGCAGAACCACGGTCATCCCTTACTATCCATTGAATGATGAAAACTTAATGAAAATATGTAAAATAAATATGAGTCGTATCGAAAAACGCATAAAAGAACATTATGGCGCTGAATTTAGTTATGACGATGAAGTCATGTTACATATCGTCGCGCGCAGTCAAGAAGTGGATACCGGTGCACGAAACATAGAAAATATTTTAACCCGCACAATGTTACCTGAAATGGCATCTGAATGTTTATCCATGCTTGCTAATGAAGAAGATATTTCTGATATTCGGGTTAATGTTTCAGATGAAGGCCAGTTTAGTTATTCAATTAATTAAACAATAAAAAAAGAGGCCATTACGGCCTCTTTTATTTCATATAACTTATCAATAAAAGCTTATTTAATTAACGCATCAACTGAAAAACCTTCTTTCTCAAGAATTTCTCTTAATTTACGTAATGCTTCAATCTGAATTTGTCGTACACGTTCACGGGTAACACCAATATTATTTCCAACTTCTTCCAAGGTAGAAACATCATGTCCGTGTAAACCAAAACGACGGGTAACAACTTCACGTTGTTTTTCTGTAAGCTGATCAATCCATTTATCAATATTGGCTTTTACGTCATCGTCTTGCAATAGAACAACAGGATCAATATTATTTTCATCCGGTATCGCATCGAGTAAAGAAGACTCCGAGTCTGGCCCCATTGGACTATCTACCGATGCAGTACGCTCGTTTAAACCCAGCATACGTTTTACATCTTTGATAGGCTTATCCACCATCTCTGCAATTTCTTCAGGGCTTGGTTCATGATCAAGCGTTTGCGCCAAATGCCTTGCTGCTCGCAAATAAATATTAATTTCTTTAACAACATGAATCGGTAAACGAATAGTACGAGTTTGGTTCATTATTCCACGTTCTATTGTTTGTCTAATCCACCATGTCGCATAGGTAGAAAAACGAAACCCACGTTCCGGATCAAATTTTTCAACGGCTCGAATTAAACCTAAATTCCCTTCTTCTATCAGGTCTAGCAATGCTAAACCACGATTAAGATATCGACGAGAGATTTTAACAACTAAACGTAAATTACATTCAATCATTTTTTTACGTGCAGCTTCATCACCTTTCAAAAGCTTACGTGAATAATAAACTTCTTCTTCTGCTGTCAGTAGAGGAGAAAAACCAATTTCATTAAGGTATAAACGTGTTGCATCTAGTTGGCTGGCAGGAATGGTACCGGGAGTGAATTTCTTTTCATCATCCGGAACTTCTTTTCCCAAAGGTTCTTCATCAAGCTCTTCTTCATCAAGCAAGATTACATCGTCTGATTCAACAACCTTATCATCTTCGACTTTATTTTTTTTATTATTCTTACTTTGTTGCGGCATACTTCTATTACAACCTTGTAATCTTAGTTAGCGTCGCTGGTTGATTTGGTTAATTTTTGGGTAAATACCTCAACGGATTAACCGGTTTGCCATTACGACGAATTTCAAAATGTAATTTCGTTTTATCTGAACTTGTATTACCCATATCGGCAATTCTTTGCCCTAACTTTACCTTTTCATTCTCTTTTACAACCACACTTTCCGTATGGGCATAGGCGCTAAAATAAGTATCATTATGCTTAATGATAATAAGATTCCCGTATCCCCTTAATCCGTTACCTCGATAAACAACTCGACCTGCCGCTGCCGCTCTAACAGGTTGCCCTTTTCTGCCAACGATATCAATACCACGTCGCCCCGGATCGCGAATAGAAAAAGTGCTGACAACTTTACCTCTGGTTGGCCATTTCCAGAATAATTTTTTTGCATTTGATACCGTATGTACTTTAGTGACAATCGGTCGTTTTGTCGTGCTTCTGTATTTTGTAACTGATTTAGTATTCTGTTTTATTCTTATTTTGTCACCACGTACCGGAACGATGCGTAATCGCTGTTTTGGATAAATGGTGTAGGGTTTTGTAATTCGATTCCAGCGTGCAACATCACGAGGATCGCGCCCATATTGGAATGCAATAGAATATAAGGTCTCTCCGGCTTTTACCCGGTGATGAGTCACAACTTTTGATGTGTGACGAAATGAATGATTATTATTTCTGGAATCCGGTTTAACAAATGAAATACAAGCCGAATTTAGAAGTAATAATAAACAAAGAATGAAATATTTTAAATAATTAAACAACATTATAAAATCTATATTAATTTAATACTGACATAAGCAATTGCAGCAAGTACAACAACTGCCCAGCCTATCACATCCATATATTTTCTTAACTTCAGTTCCATGCTTTCGCCACCCCACAGCATCAATGCAGAAACAGCATAAAAACGTGCCGCACGCGCAATAATAGAGATCAGAATAAAAGGCAGCAATGCCATATTTAATGCACCGGCGGTGATAGTAAATAACTTATATGGAACAGGCGAAAAACCGGCAATAAAAACCACCCAAATTCCCCACTCCTGAAACCATAAAATAATTTGTTGATAACGCTCCCAGTAGCCAAATGTTTGTATCCATGGCTCCAGTAAATCCATTGCAAAGTAGCCCACAATGTACCCGGTAATCCCGCCTAACACAGAAAATAGCGTCGCAATAAAAGCAAAATTCCATGCTTTTTCGGGTTTTGCGAGCGACATAGGTGCCAGCATAATATCGACAGGAACAGGAAAAAATGAAGATTCCGCAAAACTCATTCCAGCTAAATAACGGGGTGCATAGCGATGAACAGACCATTTCATGGCAAGCTCATACATACGGGTAAATACTTTCAATCCTACTTCTCCCTCACTAATGGAACAAAACTCACCATATCTAAATCTGTTGTAGTAAATGAATCTCCATCTCGATCTATCACACTCAAGCGCTGCTGTGCGTGTGCCCCGTGTGGAATAATTAAACGACCACCATCTGCTAACTGCTCAGGCAATTCAGGAGGAATTTCTTCAGGGGCAGCCGTAGCAATAATGGCATCAAACGGCGCATGTTGTGGCCAGCCCCAGCTACCATCACTCAGTAAATATCGAATATTAGGCAAGCCTAAAGCACGATGTTTTTCCTTTGCTTGCTCCAGTAACGGCGCTATTCGTTCTACAGTAAATATTTGCTCAACAAAAGGCGATAAAATTGCCGTTTGATAACCTGATCCTGTACCAACTTCAAGTACCCGTTTAACCGGTCCATTCGCAATCAACAATTCAGTCATTCTTGCCACAATATAGGGCTGTGAAATCGTCTGGCCATGGCCTATCGGCAAAGCAGTATCCTCATACGAACGGCTTGCCAGTGCTTCATCAACAAAAATATGCCGAGGAGTCTGGCGCATCACTTCAAGTACTTGCTCACTATGAATTCCCTCTTCACGTAATCGCTGGATCAAGCGATCACGAGTACGTTGAGAAGTCATTCCAATACCGTTTAAGTTATAATTCATACTAGGAAGTGTCTTTATCAAGCCAATCTGAAAGCCCATCGCGAGCTTCATGACGAGTTAAATCAACCTGTAATGGAGTAACAGATACGAAGCCATGCTTTAAAGCATAAAAATCAGTACCTTCTCCCGCATCTTGCTCAGCTCCCGGCGGTCCAACCCAGTAGATATTTCGACCACGAGGATCCTTTTCTTTAATCACAGGCTCCGCTTTATGTCGGTGGCCTAAACGTGTCGATTGAATGCCTTTGATATCATCCCAAGGGCAATCCGGCACATTTACATTCAATATCGTGTTTGATGGAAAAGGGGCATCTTCAAGCCGTTTAATAAGAAATCGAGCAACCTGAACTGCAGTCTCATAATGAAGCAAGGGACTATTATCACCATTACTGGCCAGAGATATTGCAATAGAAGGTAAACCTAAAAAACGGCCTTCCATAGCTGCCGCGACTGTTCCTGAATATAAAACATCATCCCCCATATTCGCACCGGCATTAATACCTGAAATGACCATGTCAGGCTCAGATTGCAAAAGCCCGGTAAGAGCCAGATGAACACAATCAGTTGGTGTGCCCGCAACCTGTGTAATATTATCTGCGACCTTTTTAGCGCGTATAGGACTATCTAATGTCAGGGAATTACTTGCACCACTACGATCGCGATCGGGGGCAACAATCTGCAAAGAAGCCATATCTGACAATCCCTTTTCCAGAGTTTTAATACCCGGAGCATCAACACCATCATCATTACTAATCAAAATTTGCATAACAACCAACTATAAATGCGAGTCTAATTTACTAAAATTAATTGGCCTTAATGGTACACTAAGCGCTTAATTAGCCATAGTACATAGTGTGTATGTCCCATAAAAAACCCCGACAAAACAATAAAATAAGCGAAGAAGAGCAGCAGTTTTTTCTGGATGAAATGTCGGGTGTACGTCCATTAGTGACGGAAAAACGCATTGAGCCGGTTAAACAAAAACCTGCACCTAAACCTAAACGCAGACAAAATGATTTTGATGATAATAATCTTCAGGAAAACTCATTCTTGTCTGATCCGGTCGATTTACGTGATCTTGAAATAAATGATGTTCTATTTTTTGCTCGCGCAGGTATCCAGCAGAAATTACAAAAGAAACTTCGACGAGGAGAACTACCGGTTGAAGAAGTACTCGATCTACATGGCTATACTGTGGCAGAAGCAAAAATAGCGATTCTGGATTTTCTGTATGAATGTAGAAGGCAAAATATACGTTACATACAAATCATTCATGGCAAAGGTTATCGTTCAGAACAAAAAATACCGGTACTCAAAAGTCATGTTTCCTACTGGCTACCACAACTTAATCATGTACTCGCCTATTCTTCAGCATTACCTAAAGATGGTGGAACCGGAGCACTTTATGTATTATTAAAAAACAATTTAAAACAAGCCTAAATCTTTATAATTTCACGTAAAACAGACGTTGCATATCCGCCGGCAGGAAGAAAAAAACTTATCTCAAGAAGCCTGTTCTGGCGATCAAAATTCCATTGTAAATCATTTACAGACAAACGTAATGAACGACGTTCTTGATCAAGACGGGCATTTCTCAAACCCAAATCAAAAATTTCAAACTTGCCCGGTAATTCACTTTCAAGTTGCGCAACAGTATCTTTTGACAGTAATTCCCCCCGGCCCCAGAGTGGCCCACTTGGATGAATATCATGCTCTTGTAAACGCCGAATAATTTCATCATCAATTTCTGAAGCAAGAAAATAACTATGGCTATTATCGAGTAACATGACATCACCCGCCAGTCCGTTAGACCATTTATCCATATCAACTCGCTGCGACAAAACATCATTAAACATCGCGGAGCGTGCAGCCGATAAATATATAGAGCGTTTAAAACGATCTTTTACCCGCTTTCCAGCAAACATAATTTTTGCTTTTTCCAGATTCTGTCCATCAATACCAAAGCGTTGATCACCAAAATAATTAGGTACACCCTCTTGTTGAATAACTTCCATTCGCTGTTCAAGGTCAGAGGCATCACCTTCAACTTCACGAATGATTAGAGTGAACTGATTACCCCGTAAACTTCCCCGACGTAGCTTACGATTATGTCTAATCGTTTCCAGTATTTCGACATTATCAGAATTTAATTGAGACCAGTCCGGATCAGGTTTGCCAGGAAGCCAAACGCTAAACCATTGCGTTGTCACTGCATGACGATCTTTCAATCCGGCATAGCTAACATCAACTTTTCTAACACCTGCCAAATCTGATATTTGTCGGGATAACCAATCTGTATTTGTATCCTGTTTTTTTATATGCAAAAGAGCATGTTCACCTTCTCCTGTAGCTGCAAAGGCGAATTTTTCATCAACTTTAAAATCAGAAAAATGTGTGCGGATGACACCAGATAACGAAGGCTCACTATTTGCATAGTGATAAGAAGAAAAATCAAACATATAAATTACCTGCAGGTCGGCCTTCAGGCCGACAATACGCTACAAAAATCACTATTACTCGTATTAGATAACAGGATGAATTAATACCGTGTCGGTCCAATCAGCCTTACATAAAACTAAACTAGTAGCACAACAGCGGTGACAGCAATACCTTCTTCACGCCCGGTAAAGCCCATCTTTTCAGTGGTGGTTGCTTTTACGCTGACATTACTTATTGCAGTAGACATATCAGCAGCAAGATTTTTACGCATACTCTCAATGTGCGGTGCCAGCTTAGGAGCCTGTGCAATAATTGTAATATCTGCATTGCCTAGTTTCATTCCACCCTGACGTACTTTATCCATCACTTTTTTTAACAAAATGCGGCTATCGATACCTTTAAAAGACTTGTCTGTATCAGGAAAGTGTTTACCTATATCACCTAATGCCATTGCACCAAGTAGTGCATCACATAAAGCATGAATCACAACATCTCCATCTGAATGAGCTTCCATACCTTTATCATAAGGGACATCAACACCACCCAAAATAAGTTTGCCTCCCTCTTTAAATTTGTGAGCATCATAACCTTGACCGATACGCATTCTATTTTTTCCTTTAATGAGTTGTATCTGCTTCTTTAAGAAAAAAAGCAGCTAAAGCAAGATCTTCAGGTCGTGTGATTTTGATATTATCTGCATGCCCTTCCACCAACATAGGATGATAGCCGGCTAATTCGATGGCAGATGATTCATCAGTAACCATTTTATTATTATCCAAAGCAGTTTTAAGTGCATTTTTTAAAAGTTTAAAACGAAACATTTGCGGTGTTAATGCATGCCATAAATTATCACGTTCAACAGTTTCTTTAATACTATTCCTGTCGTCCGAACGTTTCATTGTATCTTTAACCGGAACAGCTAAAATCCCACCTGTTTCATGTTCTTTTAGTGTCTCAATTAATAACGTGATATCTTCTTGTCTTAAGCAAGGGCGAGCGGCATCATGTACCAAAACCCAGTCATCATCTGAGGCTTTATTTTCTAAACACTCCAAACCATTCAACACTGAATCACAACGTTCTTTACCACCATTAGCAACATGAAGTGGTTTTGATAAATCAAGATTAAGAGAACGCCAATATTCATCTGTTTCTGAAATAGAAACAACAATTTCAGAAATAGAGTGATGTTCATTAAACACCGCTAACGTGTGCTCAATAATCGTTTTATTATTCAACTTTAAATATTGTTTAGGGGAGTCTGATTGCATACGCATACCAACACCCGCAGCAGGAATAATCACCCATATTTTTTGTTTTTTATTCATATCTATATATGTTTATTCTAAAAACCTTTGCATGGATAATGAAGAGTTCAGAGAACGAGGCAAAACTGATGAAAAAGCGGAATGTACAGTCAGGCAGTTCTCGCACATCCCTGTGCTTCACTGCACCTGAACATCCTTGTTCAATGTACATGAGCATTTTGAAGAAGTTTTAACGAAGTAATCTGGCTCCTCATTATTAATGCTGTGGTTTATCGGTTACGACCTGAATATAGGTTTCACCTTTTTTAATCATTCCCAACTCATTACGGGCACGTTCTTCAATTGCAGCATCACCCTTTTTAAGATCCTTTACTTCAGCAAGTAGCGAATCGTTTCTTTGAGAAATTTTCTTATTTTCTTTTTTCTGTACTGTAATATCTTCTTTTAAACGCCAAACGGTTCTTAAACTACCTTCACCTATCCAGAGATCATATTGCAGAACGAGAAAAAGGAGGCCAAGTATGACAGCAAGTATTCGCATCAACTTTTTCTCCTTTTATTTGCAGGTCGGCTCTTTAGCCAATAATTATCTTTGACATAAAACATACTAATATTTAACACTTTAGATGTTTTAAGTACCGCGTCGGCCTGAAGGCCGACCTACATTATTTTAGATTATAAAAAGCATCTTTACCGGGGTAAATTGCATCTTTACCTAATTGTTCATTAATTCGAATTAACTGATTATATTTAGCCACACGATCGGAACGCGACATTGAACCTGTTTTAATTTGTCCGGCACATGTTGCGACAGCAATATCGGCAATAGTGGTATCTTCAGTTTCACCAGAACGATGAGAGATAACTGCGGTGTAACCCGCTTTCTTTGCCATATCAATTGCATTAAAGGTTTCAGTTAAAGTACCAATCTGATTTACCTTAATCAGAATTGAGTTGGCAATGCCTTTATCAATTCCTTCTTTAAAGATTGAAGTATTTGTAACATATAAATCATCACCGACTAACTGAACTTTTTTACCTAAACGCTCGGTCATTTCTTTCCAGCCATCCCAATCACCTTCATCAAGGCCATCTTCAATACTGATAATAGGATACTTGTCTACCCAGTCTTCAAGTATGTCAATGAACTCAGAAGACGATAAAATTTTACCTTCTGATTTAAGATTGTATTTACCATCTTCGTAAAACTCACTACTTGCGGCATCAATGGCAATCATAATATCTTCGCCAGCTTTATATCCCGCTTTATCAATCGCTTCGAGTATCACTGTAATGGCAGCTTCATTCGAAGGTAAGTCCGGTGCGAAACCACCTTCATCACCAACTGCAGTATTTAATCCTTTAGACGATAAGACACCTTTTAATGTATGGAAAACTTCTGACCCCATACGAATCGCTTCCAGTTCGTCTTTGGCACCAACAGGCATAATCATAAATTCTTGCAGATCAACACTATTCTCGGCATGCTCACCGCCATTAATGATGTTCATCATCGGCACAGGCATTGTGAAATGGTCTTCTGTAGATAAGTAACGGTAAAGCGGCATATCAAGATTATTTGCAGCAGCATGAGCACAGGCCATTGAGATAGCTAATAATGAATTTGCACCTAATTTTTCTTTATTATGCGTACCGTCCAGTTCAATCATTAAATTATCGATAGCAGCCTGATCACTGGCATCTTTGCCGATTAAAGCTTCACGCAATACACCGTTTATAAAGGCAACAGCTTTAGTCACTCCTTTACCCATAAAGCGGGATTTATCACCATCTCTTAATTCGATGGCTTCTCTTGCTCCGGTAGAAGCACCGGAAGGAACCGCTGCACGCCCCATTGTTCCTGACTCTAGAATGACGTCGGCTTCTACTGTTGGGTTACCGCGTGAATCAATAATTTGACGACCAATGATGTTTTTAATGATAGAACCGCTTGCTGACATTACTTTCTCTCTTTCTTTAATAGGTATATTTAGTTTTAGCTGGCTTTCTTTTGCTTAGCCACTGACATTTTTAATTCACGTGCTGTTGCAACATAACTTGTAAATAACGGGTGCCCGTCACGTGGTGTTGATGTAAATTCCGGATGGAACTGACATGCGATAAACCAAGGGTGTTCTTTTACTTCAACAACTTCAACCAAGCTATTGTCTATGGAAGTACCAGAAATCGTTAAACCGGCACTTTCTAATGTGTCACGATAGTTGTTGTTGAATTCATAACGATGACGATGGCGTTCAATAATGACATCTTTACCATAGACTTCACGAACATGACTATCCTCTTTAAGTTTACAATCCTGTCCACCTAAACGCATCGTGCCACCAAGATCGGAACTTTCATCGCGCTGTTCAATCTGACCTTCTGCATTCGTCCATTCAGTAATCAGACCAATAACCGGATCTTTAGTCGCCTGTTTAAATTCTGTACTGTGAGCATCTGCAAGGCCTGCCATGTTTCGCGCATACTCTATAACCGCAACCTGCATACCTAAACAAATACCAAGGTATGGTACTTTATTTTCACGGGCATAACGTACCGCTTCAATTTTACCTTCAACGCCACGCAAACCAAATCCACCCGGAACCAGAATGGCATCCATACCTTTTAGGCAATCTGTACCTTCATTTTCTATATCTTCCGAGTCAATGTATTTAATCTTAACTTTAGTATGAGTATGTAAACCGGCGTGAATCAAAGATTCAGACAAAGATTTATACGCTTCGGTTAAATCAACATACTTACCCACCATGGCAACAGTGATTTCATCAGTTGGTGAATCCATTGCATCAACAACATCTTGCCACTCTGACAAGTTAGCTGTCGGGACATCCAAACGAAGTTTATCAACCACAATATCATCTAGATGTTGTTCGTTGAGTAATAAAGGAATGCGATAAATTGTATCGGCATCTAATGCTTCAATAACAGCTCGTTCTTCAACATTAGTAAACAGGGCAATTTTCTTGCGTTCACTCATTGGAATTGAGCGTTCTGAACGGCACAATAAAACATCGGGTTGAATACCAATAGAGCGAAGCTCTTTTACCGAATGTTGTGTTGGCTTGGTTTTAAGCTCACCCGCAGTTGGAATATACGGCAACAAGGTTAGGTGCATATATAAAACATTATCATGCCCTAGCTCAAATCCCATCTGACGAATCGCTTCAAGAAAAGGCAACGACTCAATATCACCAACCGTACCGCCAATTTCAATCATGGCAACATCAGCATCGACACCGTCAATTTTTGAACCGGCATGAATACTATTTTTAATTTCATCGGTGATATGAGGAATAACCTGAACCGTACCCCCTAAATAATCACCACGACGTTCTTTACTGATAACCCGCTCATATATCCGGCCGGTGGTAAAGTTATTTGACTGACGCATAGGCGTACGAATAAATCGTTCATAATGGCCTAGATCCAAATCGGTTTCTGCACCATCTTCGGTGACAAAAACTTCGCCATGCTGAAAGGGACTCATGGTGCCAGGATCCACATTGATATAGGGATCTAACTTCATCATGGTGACTTTTAAGCCGCGTGCTTCGAGAATTGCGGCAAGAGATGCTGAAGCGATGCCTTTGCCCAAGGAAGACACAACACCGCCTGTGATGAAAACAAATTTCGTCATTAATACGCCAAATATGTGGAGATGGTAGCCTGAAATCACCCTTTTTACGGGATTGAAATCCAGCCGTTGAATTGAGCCCTATTGTGAGTGTTTTTGCCTTACTTTTCAATCCTTAAGCATTAAAAAGCGAGAAGAATACTAGGCAATAATCCAGCTTGCTTCATCTTGTGTCGCTGCAAATGGCTCACATTGACAATAACCAACAACCTCAGCCAGCTCATTATCAACATAAATAAGAGGAATCGAGGCACGCTGCCATGTCGGTATCTGCCACTCCTGAAAAAGTTTTTTTAACTGATGAGTCTGACCTCGCCCGACAGGTCGACAAGACTCCCCTCCCTGACGAAAATTGACCGAAATTCTGGCATTTTTAAGTTTTTCCTGACTTAAACCTTTTCCATTTGATGCAGTTGCGGTTAACTTTAGGCCATTATTAAGTACCAGCGGCATTGAAATATCAGACCAAACTACCTCGGTATTGCTCTCGGATTCAACCTGTTTTTCTTGTGCGTAAAGCATTCCCTGATAACGACGAATCTCTCCGCCACGCCAAATAACCTCGGGGTTAGCATCTTCCGCAGCTGTTATAACTTCATCTAATACACGTTGTAACTGAATAGTGCTCGGCAAAAGTAAATCACAAATATCAGCAATCCAGTAGCGTAAAACATTACGTTGCCGTTGCGGTGTGAGTTTTAACAATGCCGCTATTTTAATTTGATTATTGTGCTGGACATGATGCCAGTCCTGAAAAGCTAATTCAGTCAATAATTGACTGGCCTCCGCCTGATGAGTGGCTGTTCTCGACAAGGTTTTCTTTAACGCAGGCCAGCGAGTTTCTAGCAAAGGCACGATATCATGACGTAAAAAATTGCGATCAAAATCAGTATCAAAATTACTCGGGTCATCGATCCAGTTAAGATTATTTGCAACTGCATAAGCCATAATTTCTTCGCGAGAAAAACCTAAAAGTGGCCGGCAAAGTAAACCTTGAGAAAAATCCTGTTTCTCGGGCATGGCCGCTAAACCTTTTACCCCTGAACCGCGTAATAATTGAATCAACAGCGTTTCCGCCTGATCATCTTGATGATGTGCCAGCATGAGAACTTCATCTTTTTTTAGAAGTTCTTTCCATTCATAGTAGCGCGCATGACGTGCTGCTTCTTCAGGGCTGGTATCTTTTGCTTTTGCATTGACGGTGATCGCTAAATACGGAACCGATAAATTTAAGCAAATTTTTCGACAATGATCTTCCCACTCATTAGCAAGTGGACTCAAACCATGATTAATATGTATAGCTCTGATTTCTACAGAAATTTCTGAACCTAATGCAGCTAAGGAGTGTAATAAAACATGAGAGTCACAACCGCCACTATAAGCCACCCATAAAACTTTTGCATGAGCATACTGCATCACCTTTTCTTTTAATAATGCAGAAGTAAAACTCATAATGATTTTTGAAAAAAACTAAAGAGAAGAATGCCTGCATAAATCGTAGGCATTAATAAAGTATTATTCCGAGTAGTTACCATACGCCATTAAATGTTCATAACGCTGATCTAATAACTTATCGATTGATGTGCTAGACAAATTATCCAGACTCTTAATTAAGGCGTGTTTAACACTTGTGGCAACGGCATCAATATCACGATGTGCTCCGCCCAGAGGTTCAGGAATAATTTCATCAACAAGTTGAAGCTCTTTTAAACGTTGCGCTGTTAAACCCATCGCCTCAGCCGCTTCTGCTGCTTTTTCTGCACTGCGCCATAAAATTGTGGCACAACCTTCAGGAGAAATAACAGAGTAAGTACTGTACTCCAGCATCATTAAACGATCACCGACACCAATCGCCAGAGCGCCACCTGAACCACCCTCACCAATAACCGTATTGATGATTGGTGTTTTAAGCTCTGACATTTCCAGTAAGTTACGCGCTATCGCTTCACTCTGGCCTCGTTCTTCTGCACCAATACCCGGATAAGCTCCCGGTGTGTCAATGAACGTTAAAACTGGTAATTTAAAGCGCTCTGCCATTTTCATTAAGCGCAATGCCTTACGGTAACCTTCGGGACGCGGCATACCAAAATTACGTTTAATTTTTTCTTTGGTATCACGGCCTTTTTGCTGTCCCATGATCATTACCGGACGCCCATCTAATCTCGCCATTCCACCAACAAGAGCTGCATCGTCAGCATAAGCTCGGTCACCATGGAGTTCTTCAAAATCAGTAAACACACGCTCTACATAATCCATAAAATAAGGACGTTGTGGATGACGTGATAACTGGGCAATTTGTGCCGCTTTTAAATTGGAAAAAATCGACTTGGTTAAGTCATGGCTCTTGCCCTTGAGGCGCTGAATTTCATCGCCAATATTAATCTCGTTATCTGAACCGACATAACGTAACTCTTCAATTTTAGCTTCAAGTTCAGCAATGGGTTGTTCGAAATCAAGAAAATTTAAATTCATAATAAATACAACATCTTATAATTAGTAATATGGGCTGATTTTAACGAATTCTGACTGTGACAACCAGTATTATTGTCACATTTTCAGTAACTTTATCCCTTGCGCCCCGCTGTATAGGATTCATACATGGCAGCAATAAGCACAATACCACCACCCAACACGGTAGAAAGCTGTGGCCATTCACTCAATAAAAGCATTGCAAAAAGTGTTGCATAAACCACCTGAACGCAAGCCACCAGACTGACTGTTTTAGCTTTTAAGTTTAATAAACTAAACGCAAATAAAGTATGCGGCACTGCGGTGAAAAAAATGCCTAATATTAATAACTGTCCCCACTGTTGTCCGCTAATTTCGGGAATAACCGAAAAAGAAAAAGGAAGTAAAACCAAAAATGTAACGAGCGTTTGATAAAACAAACTATGCTTCGCGGTATAGCCTTTAAAATAATGACCTTGAATAATATTTCTTAAAGCAAACGACAAGGCAGACAATACCCCCCATATAATCCCAAGTGTCGTCTCATTAGTTAAAGAAAATTCCGGTACCAGCAAATAAATACCAAACAACACAGTAAATGCGCTGACAATATCCTTTATATGTGGATGTTCACCATGAAATAACGGTTCTAAAAAAACGGTAATAACCGGAAAGGTATAAAGAGCGATAACACCGACAGCAACACTTGAAACCTGCATCGCATGAAAATACGTTACCCAATGCAAAGCAAGTAAAATACCTAAGACAATAACAATGCCATAATCTTTAGCTTGCGCTAAGCGAAGAGCGTTTTTTTGTTTAATAAAAAGAAATAAAATAATCAGAGCAGCAAAGAGACTACGTATGAGGGTAATTTCTAATGCTGTTAATGATATCAGTTTTGAAAAAAGAGCCGTAAGTCCAAAAATTAATACGGCAGAATGTACCGCCAATAAGCCTTTAAATGAGTTTGTCATATTAATAAATAATATTTACCTGCTTCTCACCCATCGACTCTCGTAAACGATTTAATAATTCATCCGTTGGGTGTACTCGCCACTCTGCACCAAGAGGAATTTCAGCTACAGCATCATCTTTGTGATAATCAACAACAACCGGACAAGAACCTTCTTTAAAAGGTGTGAGTACGCGTTGTAAATCGTTAATAAAACCATTTGCTGCACTGACTTGATCAACCGTAACCATTAAGTGTTTGGCAAAGCGTTCACGAGCCTGGCTAATGTCATAAATTTCTTTTGCGCGCATTTTAAAGCCGCCCGAATAATCATCAATACTGACTTCAACACTGGCCACGATTAACTTGTCTTTAGCCAAGTTTTCCCGGTTAGCATTAAACTCTTCTGAGAACACGGCCATTTCCATACGACCACTTCGATCATCCAGAGTGAGGAAGGCCATTTTGTCGCCACGCTTGGTTGTCATCACGCGCATACCAACAACTAAACCGGCCACAATGACGGTTGTGTTTTTTGTTGGCTTCATTTCAGAAAGACGACCATTGACTATTTTTTTTAGCTCAGGTAAATAACGATTAATCGGATGACCGGTTAAATATAATCCGAGCGTCGTTTTTTCATTCGCTAAACGAAGTTCTTCACTCCAGTCTTTTTGCACTGTATAACTTTCGGGGCCACTTGCATTACCGTCATCATCGGGGACAGCAGCCATACCAAACATATCCTGTATGCCGGCTTGAGCGTCACGTGATTTCTGGTCGGCTATTTTTAGTGCATCCGGTAAGGTAGCCATAATGGTAGAACGATGTTGTCCAAACACATCCATTGCTCCGGCCATAGTTAAGCCTTCAAGAGTACGACGATTCACTTTACGTAAATCAACACGCTGACAAAAATCAAACAGATTTTTAAACTCGCCGTTCTTGTCACGTTCTTCGATTACGCCATCTATCGCTGCTTCACCTACGCCTTTAATCGCACCAAGACCATATATAATGGTACCGTTATCAACCGTGAACTGATGTTTACACAGATTGATATTAGGTGGCGAAACTTTTAACTTCATTTCGCTACAGTCATCAATAAGGGTAACCACTTTATCTGTATTATCCATATCTGCAGATAACACCGCAGCCATAAATTCTGACGGATAATGCGCTTTTAACCAGGCGGTTTGATATGAGACTAATGCATAAGCTGCCGAGTGAGATTTATTAAAACCATAACCGGCAAATTTTTCCATTAAGTCAAAAATATAGGTTGCGGTTTTTTCATCAACATCACGCGCAACAGCACCTTCGGTAAAGATTTGACGTTGCTTTGCCATTTCTTCCGGTTTTTTCTTACCCATGGCACGTCGTAATAAATCTGCAGCACCTAGCGAATAGTTAGCAAGCACCTGAGCAATTTGCATAACCTGTTCCTGATACAAAATAACACCGTAGGTCGGTTTTAATATTTGCTCAAGATCAGGGTGAGGATAAACAACACGGGCACGACCATGTTTACGATTCACAAAGTCATCCACCATACCCGAACCAAGTGGCCCCGGTCTAAACAGGGCAACCAGTGCGATAATGTCTTCAAAATCACTTGGCTGTAAACGTTTGATTAAGTCTTTCATACCGCGTGATTCAAGCTGGAATACCGCGGTTGTATTAGTGGCTTTTAATAAATCAAAGGTGGCTTCATCATCAAGTGGAATACTCTCGATATTAATGAGCTCTTCACCTTTATCTGCCTTGATACTGTTAATTGTTTTTACCGCCCAATCAACAATGGTCAGTGTTCGTAAGCCAAGGAAATCGAACTTAACCAGACCAACGGCTTCAACATCATCTTTATCAAACTGGCTTACCAGATTCGAAGCATCTTCTTCACAATACAAAGGTGTAAAATCAGTCAGCTTTGATGGAGAAATCACAACACCACCGGCATGTTTACCGGCATTACGTACAATCCCTTCTAATGACTTGGCGAGATCTATCAGCCCTGCGACTTCTTCATCTTCATTATATAATTCTTGTAACTGGGGCTCCTGCTCAAGCGCTTTGTCCAGCGTAATACCAATTTCAAACGGAATCAGTTTTGCAATACGATCTACAAAACCATAAGGGTGACTCAGTACACGACCAACATCACGTATTACAGCTTTTGCCGCCATCGAACCGTAAGTGATAATTTGCGAAACTTTATCCCGCCCATAAGTTCTTGCAACATAATCAATAACCCGATCACGCCCATCCATACAAAAATCAACATCAAAATCCGGCATCGAAACCCGCTCGGGATTTAAGAAACGTTCGAACAGTAAATCATACTTAATAGGATCGAGATCAGTAATGGTCAACGCATAGGCCACAATAGAACCTGCACCGGAACCACGACCGGGACCAACCGGCACATCATTTTCTTTTGCCCAGCGAATAAAGTCGGCAACAATTAAAAAGTAACCGGGAAACCCCATGTTGTTAATAACATCAAGTTCAATCTGCAAGCGGTCATAATACAGCTTTCGTTTTTCTTCAAAGTCGTCGTCATTAACATCAAACAGCTGGTGCAAACGCTTTTCTAAGCCTTTACGGGACTCTTCTTCAAGAAACTGTTCAATCGTTAAACCTTCGGGTATCGGAAAGTCCGGTAAATAGTTTTCTCCCAAAGTTAATTCAACTGTGCAACGCTTTGCTATTTCAATGGTGTTTTCGATTGCAGAAGGAATGTCTTTGAACAGCTCAACCATTTCTTCAGGCGAGCGTAAATATTGTTGATCACTATATAGCTTAGGCCTGCGTGGATCGTCTAAAGTACGACCATCGTGAATACAGACTCGTGCTTCATGCGCATCAAAATCATTACTTTTAATAAAACGCACTTCATTTGTCGCAACAACAGGAACATCATGCTTAAGAGCAAGTTCTACCGCCAAATGCAGATAGTCTTCTTCATTCTCCCGACCAGTGCGTTGTAGTTCCAAATAAAAACTATTTGGAAAAAGCGTCATCCAATGAGTCAGGCGTGATACTGCAAGCTCATTATTATCACTAAGTAATGCTAAGCCAACATCACCTAAACGGCCACCGGACAAAGCAATCAGGCCGTCTGTTTGACCAATAAACCAGCTCTTTTGCAACATGGGAATCCCTCGATGCTGCCCTTCTGTGTAACCCTTCGAAATTAATTCTGTAAGATTCAGGTACCCCTGATTATTAATGCACAATAAAGTGAGTTTAGTAGGATGTGCCGGGTCGTCCTCACTGGTTACCCAGCAATCAACTCCAATAATAGGTTTAATTCCTGCAGACTGACAAGCTCGGTAAAACTTCACCAAAGCAAACATATTACTTTGATCGGTTACCGCAACAGCCGGCATGCCCGCCTCAACCACCGCTTTTGCAAGCGGTTTTATCCGAACAATGCCGTCAACAATGGAATATTCGGTGTGCAGGGAAAGATGGACAAACGATTCAGACATTCAGCTATTTTGGGATTATTTACGAGCAGACGCAAGCCGGAATCGGACTTAATCTCTGGTTAAATTTCGCGCAGCTTTTAATATTGTATGTCGCTGGATAAATCAGAAAGGATGAATAATTTTTAAACCTTTCCATTATGTGTCTAAGGTTTTAAACAAGGTATAACCTTGAATAATAATAGACTCAAACAATGAGTTGTCGGTTTCTCTTTTATTCTAATACCGCCAAGATTTTTTTCACCGGACCAAAACTACGTCGATGAATTTTTGTCACCCCAAGTTCTTGTAACGCTTCCATATGGACTTTAGTAGGATAGCCTTTGTGTTTTGCCAGACCATAACCTGGATAAATGTCATCCATTTCAATCATTTCCTGATCACGGGCAACTTTGGCAATAATTGAGGCTGCGCTAATGCAGGGAACGCGGTCGTCTCCTTTCACAATAGCTTCGGCTTTAATGGTTAAATCGACAGGAATTTTATTGCCATCAATCATGACAAAATCAGGTTGCTGCGTGAGTTCAGACACTGAAATACTCATTGCCCGTAAACTGGCCTGTAAAATATTAATTTCATCAATCACATCAACATCAACACGGGCGATAGCCCAGGCAAGTGCTTTTTCTTTGATTTCTTCTGCAAGCACTTCCCGACGTTTCTCGGTTATTTTCTTTGAGTCCATTAAACCCTCAATCGGCTGATTAGGGTCCAGAATCACCGCTGCGGCTACAACCGGGCCGGCAAGAGGCCCGCGGCCGACTTCATCCACACCTGCGACATATTGTCCACGCTCATGCCAGTCAAGAATGGGGGGAAGTGCTTGTTTTTTAACCATAATATTTAAGCCTTATTTTGAAGTGGGGTTAAGATTGGTGAAACGGAGTCAAATTTAACTGTAATACTGTATATATTATCACTTAATTGAATAGCGTCCTCATCTCTACCCTCAAAAGCCCATAACTGCCGTGTTGATTTTAAAATAGGAGAATGCGATCATACGCATGTCTTACTAACACCCCCCATTATGCGGATAAAATCGGAATAATAATGAGCAAAATTAGAACTGCCGTCATTGGCGTAGGTTATCTTGGTAAATTTCACGCACAAAAATATGCCCAGTTAAAGTCATCTGAGCTGATTGCCGTTTGTGATGCTAATATAGAAATTGCACAAGGTATTGCTGATGAGCACAATGTCCCCGCCTTTACTGATTACAATGAACTTATCGGCAAAGTAGATGCTGTTAGCATTGTTGTTCCCACTCAAAAACATTATGAAGTGGCAAAAGTTTTCCTTGAAAACGGAGTCCATGTTTTACTGGAAAAACCCATTACTTCGACAGTTGCCGAAGCAGAAGAATTAGTAGAAATTGCAGACGCTAATAAGTGTGTTTTTCAAATCGGACATTTAGAGCGTTTTAATCCTGCCGTCCTTGCTTTAGAAAATGAATTAGAGCAACCCTTATTTATTGAATCTAACCGTATCGCACCGTTTAATCCTCGTGGTGCTGATGTAAATGTGGTGCTCGATTTAATGATTCACGATATTGATATTATTCTGGACTTTGCCCGTTCGCCGGTTAAGAGTATTGATGCTAACGGTGTTTCGGTTATCTCTCAGGAAATTGATATTGCCAATGCACGTATCACTTTTGAAAACGGCTGTGTGGCAAATGTTACTTCAAGTCGTGTCAGCATGAAGA
>JALTJN010000514.1 GCA_027076405.1 Chromatiales bacterium | reverse complement strand
AAAAGTACTGCATTTAGCTAAGTTACAGACAGAGCAGCAAGTTGCTGATGCGCTTGAATTGTTGTTAGAAGCACGACAAATACCTACCCCTGAAGCTGTAAAGTCTTTAATTGATGTTGGCTCTTTATGGATTCCAGGGGCTTGACACCACAAGCTCAATTAATATACTAGGCGCAAAATAACTGTACTAAAGAAGCTTTGATGGAAATAAATATTCAGGGACTGATTGATGACAAACGTTGTTATGAAACAGTCAGAAAAATCCGATGGCCTAACGGTGTTTTTTGCATTCACTGCAAGAGTTGTAAAGTAGTAAAAAAAGGTAAGGAGTATGAAAGACAACGATATAAATGCAAGAGTTGTAATAAGCGGTTTGACGATTTAAGTGGTACTGTATTTTCTGGTCATCATCAGCCGTTAAAGACTTGGATTATATTTCTATATTTTTTAGGTCTTAATTTATCGACAAGTCAGATTGCTAAAGAGTTAGGTTTAAATAAAGATGATGCACAAAAGATGGCTAGCGTACTTCGTAGTGGTGTCGTTGAAAAGAAACCAGAAGAAACGTTAAGTGGTGAGGTTGAGTGTGATGAGGTTTATGTTGTTGCTGGTCATAAAGGGAATCCTGAGGCGGTAAAAAAAAGGGTCGCAGAGGAAGACGCAACCGTTTAAGAGGAGCCAGAGGAAGAGGAACTTTAGAAAAAGAAAAGCCTCCTATCTTTGGAATGATTCAACGCTCCGGTTCGGTTGTTATTAAAATGCTTTCTAATGTAAAACAAAAAACAATTGAACCAATAATAAAGTCGACGATTGAATCAAACACATTGATTTATACTGATGAGTACAATATTTATTTACGATTAACTGATTGGGGTTATCAACATAAATCTGTATGCCATGGTGAAGGTGAATATGCTAGAGACGAAGATGGAGATGGTTTTCATGAAGTTCATGTGAATACAATGGAGGGGTTTTGGTCTTTATTGCGATCATGGCTTCGTCCTCATAGAGGAATCTCACAAGAAAACTTGCCAAAATATTTAGGATTTTTCGAGTTTATACATAACACAAAGAAACGAGGTAAAGCTCTTCTAGGATCATTGATTAGCTTGTTAATTAAATAAGCCCCTGGAATCCATAAAGAGCCAATATTTTTAAAAAGCCCGTATTGTAAGATCGATAATTAGTAGGCAACCGGCTTCGAAAATTAATATCAATTGATCACCTATTTGGGGGTGAGTTCGGTGATTCGGATTCCGAAATTATCATCGACTACGACTAATTCTCCACAGGCGATGGCTTTACCATTGAGTAGTAAGCTTACCGGCTCATTGGTTTTTTCAGCCAGTGTGATGACTTGTTCTTTCTTTAAATTTTGTAAGTCTTGTAGAGATAATTCACAGTGTCCCACCATGGCCTGTAGTTCAATAGTGACATCGCCTATTAACGATAAGACATCGTTAGTTTGTGAAGCGGATTCATTTGACTCACCTTGCTTCAACTGAGTGTATTCGATGTGTTCTACTTCTGTTGTCATGTTAATCTCCATTATTTTTTATACGATTTTCACTGCTTTAAATTCTTTGTTTTGACCAAGTATGGCTTCGGCAATGGTGATGTTTTTACAACAAAGCTGCAAGGGTTGTGAAACCTTTTGCTCTAATTGAATAACATCGCCAGCTTGCAATTGATTGATTTGCTTGAGGCTAATCTCTAAGTCAAGAAGGTTGACGGTGAGTGGAATTTTTTCATTGCACAAGGCCTTGTCAATTGATTCTAGTGTTTCAGCTTTTTGCTGAATAGATGTTAGATGATTCAATACCCACTGACCATTAAGAATAAGATGGTATTGTTGTTCATTGATCGTCAGAGTTATCTTTACATTAGGGCTGCCTGGGTAAAACCACGATTTATGGTTGTGGTTTTGCAAGGCTTCCAAAGTTTGACAGCCGAAAAAATGACTAAAACAGTCGTTGAGCACGGTTTGGCAAAATTCAGTATAAGTTTCGTTCTCTTGATCATCACCAAGAATTGCAAATTGTAGATTGTGCAACACACTTTCATCGAAGACCATCAAGGCATTATTGGATTCTCCCCATACGATAGGTTTTTCATGAGTAGGGCATTCACTGCACTGCTTGATTGCGATAGCAACTTGTGGGTAATACTTTTCTATGTATTCACCTAACACTTGTAACTTTCCTTGTAACGACTCCATTTCTGTTTTACTAATTAATCGAAATTTCAAATCAACCTCTCCATTAATTCAAAGTAAAAAGAATAAAATCCAAGTTGGGAGAAGGACTT
>JALTJN010000513.1 GCA_027076405.1 Chromatiales bacterium | reverse complement strand
CCTTTTTTAATATAAAAGCGATCAATACTCACGCGTAACTGATCAATATCAGTCGCATTTAAGCAACGGTTTAGGTAGGGTTCAACAAGTGCGTCTTTTTCAAAACCAAATAAATTATCGGCGCCTTCTAATTCTATCTCTTTAATATTAAAGCACACACTCGGCGCAGATTCTGCAGAGGGTTTTTGTTGAGGTAAAGGCGGTTCAATAATAAACAAGGAGCGTTCGAGCTCTTCAAGGTTACGTTTGCGTTCCTGGAGTTTTAATTGCTGTTGCTGTTCACGCAGAATTTGCTCACTTTGTTGATTCGCAATGTCATTAATTGAAAGCGCAAAGGCTGAAACAGGGATAAATAACAACGTAGTAATATATAAGAGTATGAGATGGCGAGCTTTCATTGGGTTATTTTTTATCCTGATAAAAATCCTGTGAATTCCTTTGAAAATTATTCTATACTGACTACCCTGTCATAATCAAACAAGAACTACGATGGAACGTATATTTTTATTTTTTTTAGGAATACTTCTAACAAGTACACCGGCCTTTGCCGGTAGCGGCTTGTATTATGGTGCCGACGCTGTTCTTTCTAATCTAAAAACGACAAGTACAACCGTTGTCAATCAAACCAGCCCCGTATCTCAAACAACCTCTTATGGTAATACGCTTAATCGCTATACTAATTTAGGCGGACGAATGGGCTATAAATTTAAAAGTCGCTTAACAGATCACTATTACTGGTCACCGGAATTGTCGTTAGCGGCATTTGATAACAGCATTATATACGGGACTAACTTAAAATTTGGTTATGAGTTTGCCCCGTATGAAATATATACATCCTTTGGCGTAAGCCGAATTAAAAAATTTACTGACAACCGGTTAAGCTTAACCTTAGGGTTAGAATACCGCATCAGTAACACCACATCTTTAAATATAGAGTTAACACAGTTTGATAATATAAAAGAATCAACGAATTCAACATCAACGGTTGGATTAAATACAATTACTATAAACACAAATACAATACGAAGAATCAACAGCATTAAAATAGGTTATACCTACTACTTCAAGGGATCGAAATAAAATGACAATCAAAAAATCACTTTTAGCTATTTTAATTATCGCTGCGGCGGCAGCGGGTTATTATGTAACACCCGAAGTTATAAAACTGACCTCATCACAACCTGAAAATCAGGCAGATCCTGTTATAGCAACAATTAATGAGAGCGAAGTTCATAAGTCTGAATTACTGCCCTACTTGCGAGAAATTGTTCGACCTGAAGCATTACAACAATGGAAAACGCTTGATGCTGTTCCACCTAAGGTTTATGAGGCGGCGTTATTAAATTTAGCGCAAGACAAATTAGTTCGACTTGCGGCTGATAAAGCGAAAATAACCTCTACGCCAAATATGAAAGCTTTATTTCAAAAAGCAGAAAACCGTATTGTGAAAGCAACATTTTTAAATCAGCTTGCCCCTCAACTGGTGACTGAAGAAAACATCCGCAAACGGTACGATGAATTAGCGGCGTCAATTAAAGGTAAAAAAGAATTTCGTGCTCGCCACATCTTACTTGCAGATAAAAAAGAAGCGAAAACAATAATAAAAGCATTAAAGAAAAGACCGTTTGATGAACTGGCAAAACTTTTTTCGCTTGATAATAAAACAAGCCTGCGCGGTGGTGATATTGGTTACGTTCTACCCGGAACATTAAATGCTGAATTTGAGAAGCACGTTTTAAAATTAAAAAAAGGAAAGGTATCTAAACCCTTTAAAACAAAACTGGGCTGGCACATCGCTAAACTCGAAGATATTCGTCTTGCCAAACCTATGCCTTACGAGAATGCAAAAATTATTTTACGTCGCCAATTAGAACAACAGGCCGCAAAAAATTATTTAACCCGCTTAGTGGCAAGTGCAAAAATCAAAAATTTAATTCAATTTCAAGTTAAACCAAACAAATAATATTTAACGATACTACATTCCTGACACACATTCGGGAATGTGGTTTATGCGCGCTTTCTTTTCCTAAAACCACCTGATTACAGACATCAACTTAAATAATTCAATGTCTTTTATGTATAGCATGAAATTCTTGACTTGCAATTTTTATTCTAGGTTATTACAAGACACTTCAACAGGGTAACCTGTTGAAGAAATTTTTGAAGCTTCAACACCAATAAATATTGAAAGCATTAAAAAATCTCATAGTTCATGTTTCAAGTTAGCAAAATACGTTATCAATAATTTTGAGCGATTAGTTTATTTTTATATTCTTCATATGTGATATCGCTTTTCAGAACAAAATACATGCATTCACTCAGCGCATAGTCTTTATACTGTTTGCACTGAGAATTAGCATAGTCTAACTTCAACTCTTCATAGGTATTAAACACTGCAAATGGAATGGAAACGATGATCGTGAGATATAGTGGCCCCAAAATAATCATGGGTGCAGCAAACTCGATAATAGTACGTGGTGGCTTTTCTTCTGAATGAATACGCAATCCATCATACATCACTAAAGTAGCTAAAATTAAAATGACATATTTAAAGTAATTAGAATCAGTATCTAAGTAAAAAGTTAAATTTGCTTCGTGACCAACAACGTCATAAGAAAATTTTGTTGCAAGGTAAAGAAAGAAAGCTGCAATAAAAAAATAAAAAGATCTCGATAAAAAATAATATTTCACTTTTTTATACCGAATCACGTTCTTCAATATAAACTTCACCGCAACGCATACAAAACCATTTTTTATTGAACAATATCATTTTTTTGTTATATTCTGGTTGCATTACTTTTATTAACCACCTAAATCTGAAAAAGTAATAAAGCACAAATAAAGCAGGAAAGCCGATATAGAAAATATAATCTACTGGTTCTCTTGTCTTAAAAGCCCCAAAAACTAATATTCCTGAAAAAATTAACCCAAGGGTAAATATTTCAAAACTTATCGTGCTTGCGTAGGGTTTATCACATCGATGTACAATTTTATTACGATTAGTTGTATTTACTGTTGCTTGCTTAAATCCTGTTTGAATAGTCGATAATGAGTCTGAAGTATTATTGTCACACAACACACTACATTTAACCGTATTTTCAGATTTGCAGTGCGGGCAATCCATTATGAAACTCCTTAATACTGCTTTAGTATTTATATTGTTCAAATTGCAACTTTGTTTGAGCTTTCTACTGAGTAGTTTTCATCACTCACCAATTAAAAATTACTTTTTATAGTGATACCACTATTAAATACTCAGGATTCCTTAGTATCTAGTCAAGAAAAATACTAAGAAAATCTTAGTCATTATTTAATAGAGAACATGAATAGTGACTGAGCGTATTCCCATTAAAAAGAGACTCAAAGAGCTGAGAACAGATGAAGGTATAAGCCAAAAAAAATTAGGGATTCTTGCAGGAATTGATGAGTTTTCAGCGAGTGCACGCGTCAATCAATATGAGAAAGGTAAGCATGTTCCAGACTTTGCCACTGTAAAACGGTTTGCTAAAGTGCTTCACGTGCCAACTTGCTACTTCTATGCAGAAAATGACGACTTGGCTAAAATAATAAAAATATTTGGCAAACTTTCTTCTGGTGACAAAATAAAATTTACAAAAAAATTGCAGTCCTTCTAATTAAATACCTTTTTAATATCTACGTTCATAGCATTAATTTAGTCACTTGCCACAACCATATATTTAACAACCTCCCCTCCCCTATTTGTCGCTCAAACAGGCAGACGCATCCTTGATTAAATACTCTGTTTTACCTACCTTTACAAATAACCACTAAATTAATGCGTATACCTTTATCGAAAGTGGGTTGAAAGTGGGTTGAAAGTGGGTTGAAAGTGGGTTGAAAGTGGGTTGAAAGTGGGTTGAAAATGGGTCGTAAGTGGGTCGTAAGTGGGTCGTTTCAAAAAAATTTAAAATGTGATCACATTCAATAGGTAAACTAATATAATTTTGGTAAAAGGATCCTTAAAACGGGGACCCGCAAAATAACCCCGCCCCCAAATAATTACGGCACCAAATAGACGTAGGGTGATAAAAAAAGGGCACCAGATAAAAAAGGTACCCTATAGAAAAACGGAATGTTGAGCATACCGGCACAATTAAACATCGATCTCAGCATTCATAAAACTTCATTTATACGACCTACTTTTGCTCCCGTCATGCACAAAATTAACCACCTTAACCCGTAAAAAATCTCGTAGTGAAAAATAAATTCTCGTAGTGAAAAATTATACTGTAATTTCAATAAGTTATATCGGTATAATTTCGCATTCAAAAACTTTCACTACGAAATTTGATTTTTCGCTCTATTGTTACCACGTTAAGAGCGCACATGCTGGTGTTTTATTTGATGGTTTTAGCAGGTTCGTCACATTCTTTTTTTATTGAATAAAATACGAAACGTATTCTGATTAACAGGAAATAAATAAAAGAAAAGGTCCCAAAGTGTTTATCCGGTTTTTAGAGAAAAATCCGGCAGACAATCAAGAAGTTGTTTTCCGTAACCCATCTCAGTGAGGCGTGTATCAAGTACAGTAACATTACCTCGGTCAGTTTCCGTACGGATTAAACGTCCTACCGCCTGTGTAAACCAGATTGAGGCCTCAGGCATGTAGAGTTCATGAAACACGTTATGCCCATGGGTCTCAAGGTACAGTCTTTTTATGGCCATGACCGGATCGGTTGGTGTGTTGAATTTCAGTTTGGTAATGATCACATGCTCACAGAGCTCACCGGGTAAATCAAAACCTTCAGCGCATGAATCAAGACCAAAAATAATACTAAACCCGTATTTTTCAATGTAAAGTCGATGAGCCTCGGTGAGTAATTGCAGGTTACTGTAATCTTTTTGTAAAAGCGTATGGTGTTTAAGATTAGTCGGTAGTGCATCGTAAGCTTGTTGCAGCATAGTGGCCGAGGTGAATATTACCAATGTACCAGCATCTTTTTTAATAATACGGGGTAAATAATTTGTCACCTCATCAGCATGTGCTGCATTATTTTTACCCCCAGCACGCGTTTTCATTTTAGGGATGGACAAGGTAGATGATGCGTAATCAAATGGGCTCGGTGCCACATACGTCAGGCGTTGATCTTCCTTAAGTCGAGATAAACCGGTGATACGTAGATAATGATGAAAGCTATTCAGGGCACGAATCGTTGCCGAGCACAAGATGATTCCGTTTTTGGCTTTGTGCCAAAATTTATCACAAAGATCATTCGCCGCACTTGTTGGGGCGGTGACCAGACGATAGTCTTGTGATTTTTTAGATTCAGATTTTCTGATCCAGCGCGCGATTGGTGCTTGACCTAACACCATTTCTGTTTGGAGGTTTCTCCAGTTATCGGCTAGTGTGCCAAGTTTTGACTCAAAGAATCCCATTTGAATAAGTTGTTTGAGTTCTGATTTACTTATCACGCCACTGATAAAATCAACATACTCTTTTCGCAGGGAAATAATTAGTTGTTGCATCTCACGTGCGGTATTCTCAATATTCTTTGCAACATCCTGTAGATCATCATGAAGCTTCTCAATAACCCACCTCTCATTATCGTCTTGTTGCGACAGAAAATTACGATTAATGATGTGGTAGGCATTACTTAAATCTTCGGAAAGTTGCTCGGCTAGTGGCGAAAGTTTTATAGCTTGGATATAGCCTGGAAGATCAGTAATGAACTTATCGATTTTTTTTAACCAGGTTATTGTGCCTTTAAACGAGGATTCTTTTTTTAAAGCACGGACGGCAATGCGCGGGAAAGCATGTGCTTCATCGATGACATAAATGGCATTTTCAGGTTTGGGTAAGATTTTGCCTGCGCCAAGATTGATGTCAGAGAGAAGAACATCATGATTGGTCACAATAATATTGGCGTTCTTCATATCATTACGCATTTTGTAATAGGGGCAAACAACATAATGAGAACAACGTTTACCCGTGCATTCATGTCGTGTGGTGGATATCTCTCGCCAAAGCCATTTAGGGATAACTTTAGGGTAGGCATCCCGATCACCATTCCATTCTCCAGACTCAAACGCACTAATTAATTCATCAAACTCAATATCATCAGCCTCATCATTTGAGTCAATTTCCGAGGAAGCGGCCTGTGAAAAGTTATCCAAGTTCTGTTGTTCAAACTCTGCACTATCATAGAGTCGATAGGGGCACAGGTAGCGATTACGTCCTTTCACCATCACAACTGTGAACTGAAGATCAGAATTAATGCTTAAATAGGGTAGATCTTTGTTTATGAGTTGGTTTTGTAAAGTGGTATTGGATGTAGCCACAATAACACACTGTTCTTCTGTACGACTTGCGAGTAAGGGGACTAGGTAGGCAAAAGACTTTCCAATACCTGTTCCTCCCTCGATCACACCAATACGTTTTTGTTGGTAACAATCATGTACAACATGCATCATGCCCACCTGTTCCTCACGGCGACTGAATCCGTTTTGGATTAGGGACTGTAATGTATTGAGAAATCGAGGTTCTTGCATGCGTAGTAATTAATAAACAATATAAATGAGTAAATACAATATCATATCAGGTACATGATAATATTGAGAAATAAAATACAATAGAGAAAAGATGTGAGAAAAAAATTAACCCTGCTAAATGAATACGCCTTGCTAGGAGACACTTTGGTGCACGTTGATGATGTGCCAAATGGAAAGCCCTGCGGGTGTGTTTGTGCCGAATGTGGGACAGCGTTAATTGCCAGAAATAACCCAAAGAATAAAAAACGTCACCATTTTGCACATAGTGTAACGACAGACTGCAAAGGTGGGCTAGAAACCATACTGCATCGATTAGGTAAGCAAATTATCGAAGAAGAGAAGCGGATAATTTTACCAGCAGAATCATATTGGGAAGATCTTGAAGCAGATAATGGAGACATCATATCTGAGAAAGAGCAGGTCAATGAAAAATGGATTAGTTTTGAATCAGTTATTGCTGAAGTCGATTATTCTGAATTTAAACCTGATATCGAGGCCATAACAAAGGACAAGGAAAAATACTTTATTGAAATTCATGTCACCAATGCGGTTAATGAAGAAAAAGCTGCAAAACTAAAGAAAGTGAACACGAATTGTATTGAGGTATCATTGGATTATAAGACGTATGGCCACAATGTATCTGATTATGAATCACTTAAAAGCGATGTGTTACGGTGGGCGCCACGTCATTGGATCGTTAATACCGATGAGAAAGACATACGTTCCAGACTAAGAAACAAACTTGAAAGGAAAGTAGCCGTTTTAAATAGGCAGCTGGCAAAAGAACGAGAAAGAGAAGCGAGGATAGAGCGCCGACTGCAGGCAGAAAAAGATACTCGAAACTACGACGAACAATTTCACAAAAAGCTTAAAGAATCACAGAAAAAAAACAAACAAGTGCTCGCGGAAAAGGTTGAACAAGAGCGAGTTCAATGGCGAGAGGCACATAAAGACGTACTAAAAATATTATGTGAGACAACCGCTCCTGATGAAGTCAAACAAAGACAAAATGAAGTAAATCAGCAGGATCAAAATGTTTTTTGGTCAGGCTTTATCAAAACGACGGGGATCGAAGTACACACGTTACCGGAGTTGTTTACGCGAGAAAATCTTGATAGCTCTACCATCATTAATTGTGTTGAAAGTGTTTGGCGGGCGGATATCTATTTAACATTTATTCATCAAGCCCAATACCTAGGGCAAACATTATATCCAAGGGAGGTATTACGCTGGTGTATTGATAAATATGGACTTATAGAACCATATCATGCGATCTGGCCAATATATCAAAAATGCTGGCTGGATAAAGACGAGGCGTACCGGGATTATTTATCTGGGCAGGAAAGTCAGTGTTTTGTGTACTTGAATCAAGTCATTCACCAGTATTTTGAAATGATGCAAGAAGCCAATCTGCTTGACAAACAATATCGGATTAAAGGGAAGGATATAATTCAACAACCCATGCAAGAACTTGGGCATCATGAGCGAAGACGAAACCAGTTAGCTATTATTGAGCACTGGGCGAGAAGCACTGCAACCCATAATGTTTTGGTATGTGTCAACTGTCAGTTCACTTTATTTGATCTCTCACCTAAAATGCCATGCCCTCTTTGTGGCTGTCAATATTTACATGATTATAAAAATTGGGATATTGCAGATGAAAAGTTGTTTGAAAAAAACAACAAACAAGCAAAGCTTCATCAATCACTCAAAGCTGTGGAGCATGATAACGTTAAGGTATACATCAATAAAACAATTGGTGAGAAAAAGGCAATAGGCATATTTAATAAATTAAAAAATGGACAATAAATCGAACCACAATGATGAGACTAATAACCATTTCTGTGTAACTGCCTAAGTTAACGTTTAAGTATAACATTCTAAAATCATCGATGCGTGAACATTATAATTATAAAACCAGCTATCCATTTCCTGCTTTAACAATATTAATTGTAGTTTAAAAAACTTCACTTTTTTCTGAACGCCAACCTTCAACAAGGCTGAAATATTTTGTCGATTATTAATATGACGCATTAAATATATATTTAAATACACAAACTACATTTTTATTTTAGTTCAAAATAAAAAAGCCCTTAACAGATCATCTATTCAATATTATATTTAAATAAACCATAAATAGTTTTAACAACTTCCACCTCTTACGGAATGTATAAAAACTATATTCTTTTAAAGGCAACAACAGATAAAAATAAGTAAGTTACTACGATATGAAAAATAAAATCAACATATTACCTTCTATAGGAGTACCTCCAGTAGAGCCTATTGTTGATGATGTGGTAAGGTCGCTTATCAAAATGGAGTTTAACAAACCGAGTTGTCCTAAACAGAAATCAACCTATCGGGAAAATCACGCTCATGCAAAAAAATATAAAAGCAGCATTATACCTTCGAAGCTCCAAAGATAGATCAGATGTTTCTATCGATGCACAACGCCGACTACTTACAAAACTTGCTAAAGAAAAAAATATAACCATTGTTCATGAATATGCTGATCCAGTTGTATCAGCAAAAGATGAGCGAAGACCTGAATTTCAAAAACTACTTGTTGATATGCGTTCATCCAGCCGAAACTGGAACACATTATTAATGCTCGATACATCACGTCTTTCTCGTAAACAATATTTTGCTCCTGTTTTCAAATATGAATTAACACGCCGTGATATAGATATTATTTATGCAAAAATGCCTGATGTTGATCCAATATCAAAAGTTATACTAGAAAATGTGCTTGAAGCAATGGACGTTGTTCACTCGATGATGTCGAAAGAAAAAGGTCTGGCTGGTATGGCTGAGAATATTAATCAGGGCTTTCGTGCCGGGGGTCGAGCGCCACGAGGGTATAAATTAAAGCATACTTCAACAGGCGCTGTTCGTGATTGAAAAGAAGTCAAAAAATCTACACTTGAACTAGATGAACAAGCCCCATCAGTTAAACGATACTTGAAAGCACGAGCACATGGTGCCACTCGCAAGGCAGCAAAAGACAGCTCAGGCATTCAAGGTTCTGTTAGCTCATTAGTGGATTTAGAGTGGAATGCCCTTACCTATGCCGGCCATACCGTGTGGAACGTAAGAAATGAATTTATTATAGACAAGGGTTATAAAAATGGCCGTAAACGCAAGCCACGCGACCATTGGATAATAAAAAAAAAACACATAGAGCGTTAATTTCTGATGTTGAAGCTGAAATATTAATCACTCATTTAGAGACAAGTACAGCCAGCCAAGCCAGAGCAAAAGCCAAAGCAGCAGGTTCTTCTTGTCTGCTAACAGGGCTATTAAAAACACCCAATGGGCGATCTTGGGAAGGCTCAGGTAAGCATTACCGAATAAAAGCTAAAGATGGTAAAAAAGGTCGCTATGTATTACGCAAAGATATTGATAAACCAATATTAAAACAACTTTCCGACGACATGATTTCATCTAACTTTATGGAAGCCATGTTGAAAGAAGTTAAAAAATGCAACGATATTAAACCACCACCTGAATTAGCTGAAACCAAGAAACTACTAAACGATACTAATAAGCGTATCTCCAGAACAATGGATTTAGCAGCAGACCTCGATGACCCTGCACCCGCTTTGCGTAAAGTTAATGAGCTGGAAAAAGTAAGAAAAGCTTATGCAGATGAAATTACCGAGCTAGAACGTGAACACGCCTCACAAACAGCACTCGCAACAATTACCGAAGAGAATATAAAAACCGTGTTACAAAACATAGCCGAAGGTTTAGATGAACCAAAGAAGGAGGCTATTGCCGCCTTCGTTGATTACATTGAATTAGACTCTGAAAGCCTTAATTGCCGTATCTGCTACCGCATACCGGTAGCAGATAGGGTTAATATGGCGTCCCCAAGGGGAGTCGAACCCCTGTTACCGCCGTGAAAGGGCGGTGTCCTAGGCCTCTAGACGATGGGGACTAAAACTAGTCTTCGTCGTTTCGTTCGGATAAAAGTGTTGTCACCATGCCGGTTAACAAGACAATAAATCCTAATGGTATGATGGTGCCAAGCCATATTATCGCTTTTTCGCCTTCTTTAAAAAGAAGCGTAAAACCGATCACCATACCAATAACGATGAGCAAAATTCCTGCTATAACAGAAAATCTTCCTGCTTTATGCATTTGCTCGTTTCTTCATACAGGTCATAGTCATGTAAACATTTCCCAGTATTTGGTGGAGCTAGGCGGGATCGAACCGCCGACCTCTACACTGCCAGTGTAGCGCTCTCCCAGCTGAGCTATAGCCCCTGTAAGAGAGCGCGCAATTTACGTTAGCAGACCAATTATGTCAATAAATTTCTTCAAAATTCATAACTTTTTATGTTTATTAGCCCGCAGCCTCGATTTTTGCCCAGGTATCGCGCAATGTCACTGTACGATTGAAAACGGGTTTACCATTGACTGAATTTTCACTATCTCGGCAGAAATACCCCTCACGTTCAAACTGGAATCGTTCGCCCGCTTCGGCATGTTCAAGTGACGCTTCGAGATAACATGGTTCCAGCGTCACTAATGATTCTGGATTAATATAATCGGTAAATTCTTTACACTCTTTAGCGGCCGCGTCCGGGTTTGCATGCGTAAATAAACGGTCATATAAACGAACTTCAGCCTCAATCCCCCGAGAGGCAGAAACCCAGTGAATAACCCCTTTCACTTTTCTGCCATCTGCCGGATTTTTGTTGTGCGTGTCAGGATCATAGCTACAACGCAGCTCTGTTATTTCGCCGTTACTGTCTTTAATAACGTCGTCACAGCGAATCACATAAGCATTACGTAAGCGCACTTCTCCGCCCGTTTTCAGGCGTTTGTACTTGTTGTTAGCTTGTTCTTTAAAGTCATTTCTATCGATATATACTTCTTTGCTAAACTCGATGGTACGTTTTCCCATCTCTTCTTTTTGCGGATGATTCGGCGCTTCTAACAGCTCTACCTTGTCATCGGGATAATTTTCTATGACCACTTTTAATGGGTTCATTACCGCCATTCGGCGTGGTGCAATTTCATTTAGATCTTCGCGAATACAGTTTTCTAGTACGCCCATTTCAATCGAGTTATCTGCTTTGGTCACCCCTATTCGATCACAAAAATCGCGAATCGATGCAGGCGTGAAACCTCGACGACGTAACCCCGCAATAGTAGGCATACGCGGGTCATCCCAGCCAGAGACATGATTATTATCGACCAGCTGGGTCAGCTTACGTTTACTGACAATGGTGTACTGTAAATTCAAACGGGAAAATTCAATCTGTTGCGGATGACAATCAATCGTAATGTTATCGAGTACCCAGTCATACAAAGGGCGATGATCTTCAAACTCTAACGTACATAATGAATGAGTAATCCCCTCTAATGCATCCGAGATAGGATGTGTGTAGTCATACATAGGATAGATACACCATGCTTCACCTGTTTGATGGTGAATAATGCCATGACGAATACGATACAATGTTGGATCACGCATATTCATATTAGGTGAAGACATATCAATTTTTGCACGCAACACACGTTCACCATCTGCGAAATCACCTGCCCGCATTTTTGCAAATAATTCCAGATTTTCTTCAACGCTTCTGTTTCGGTTCGGACTATCTTTACCGGCTTCTTGTAACGTCCCCCGATAAGCACGCACTTCTTCAGCGTTTAAATCGCAAACATAGGCTTTACCCGCTTTAATAAGCTCAATAGCAAAATTGTAAAGCTGTTCAAAATAATCAGAGGCATAATGGACTTCTTTATTCCACTCAAAACCTAACCACTTTACATCTTGTTCAATCGCTCTTACGAACTCCTCTTTTTCTTTACCCGGATTGGTATCATCAAAACGTAAATTGCAGGTACCATTAAATTCTTTAGCGATACCAAAATTTAAGCAAATAGATTTTGCGTGCCCAATATGTAAATAACCATTAGGTTCCGGTGGAAAACGGGTAGCCACTTTACCGTCATTTTTTCCAGCAGCGATATCAGCATCAATATATTGCTGAATAAAATGGCGGGGCTTTGTAGTTTCTGTATCACTCATTATTAAACCTTAAATATTTGTGTAGCCACGAAGAACACAAAGGAAAAAAAATCGTTAACCACTAGAATATAAAAGGGAAATATTGTGTCCCGAGCCTCAGTCGTTTTTATATCTTTTTCTTCGTGTTCTTGGTGGCCTTCGTGGCCAATACTATGCTTCTGCTCTATTTGTTATATATTCTAATGCTTTATCAATGCGCCTGCTGCATGCTTCTTTACCAATTAAATAGACGGTTAAATCTAAACTGGGTGATGGTGCTCCACCGGTGACGGCGACCCGTAATGGGGTTCCAACTTTGCCCATTTTTACTTGAAGCTTTTCTGCAACACCATGAATCACATCATGAATAGATTCTATGTCCCAGTTTTCTAATGCATTTAGATCAGCTTGTGCCGTTTGTAGTACTTCGACAGCAACCGGACGAAGCTGCTTCTTTGCCATTTTTTCATCAAACTGTTCAAAGTCGCGATAATAAAACTGACTCACTTCAGCCAGCTCAACAAGTGTTTGTGCTCGTTCACGCTGGGCAACGACCACCTCTTCCAGATTAGGACCTTCGGAAGGATCAATGCCAAGATTACCTAAATGCACACTCAACAATTGTGCAACACGTGAAGCATCTTCTTCTTTGAGATACTGCGCATTAATCCATTGTAATTTTTCCGTGTTAAAAGTTGATGGTGCTTTATTAACATCAACCACATCAAACAATGAAATCATTTCATCCAGAGTAAAAAGCTCCTGATCACCTGATGACCAGCCTAGGCGTACTAAATAGTTCATTACCGCCTCAGGTAAATATCCCATTTCACGATAATCGATGACGCTGGTTGCACCATGACGCTTCGATAAACGTGCACCGTCTTCTCCCAGAATCATCGGTACATGTGCATAAGTGGGTGCTTCGTGCCCCATGGCTTTTAGTATATTAATTTGCCGGGGTGTATTATTAATATGGTCATCACCACGAATAACATGGCTGATTTTCATATCCAGATCATCAACCACAACAGAAAGATTATAGGTTGGTGAACCATCTGTACGTTTAATGATTAAATCATCAAGCTCACTGTTTTGTACGGTAATTGAACCGCGTACCAAGTCATCAAACTGTACAGCTCCCTCTTGCGGGTTTGCAAAACGAATGACATGCGGTTCGTCAGCTGAAATATCTTTACCACGACAATGACCGTCATAACGCGGTTTCTCTTTTGCCGCCATTTGTTCTTCACGCAACTTATCAATGCGTTCTTTTGAGCAGTTACAACGATATGCTTTACCATCATCTAAAAGTTGCTGAATAACTTCTTCATAGCGATCAAAACGGTGGGTCTGGTAAAAAGGACCTTCATCGTAATCCAGCCCCATCCATGCCATACCTTCAAGAATGGCATTGACCGACTCTTCTGTCGAACGCTCAAGATCAGTATCTTCAATACGTAAAATAAATTTACCGCCATGCTTGCGGGCATAAAGCCAGGCAAAAAGGGCTGTACGGGCACCACCAATATGTAAATAACCGGTTGGACTGGGGGCAAAACGGGTCCGGATGGACATAAACTCTCCAATAAATAATCTTACAGATAAATAAGTCGCTATTGTAACCAGCCTCGGAAAAAATTACACGACTTGAGCTTTTGATTTTTAATTAAAGACAGGATTTACAAATCATTCTGTTCAGGTAATAAATACTCATTAGCATATCGGGTATGCACTGATTGCTTAATAAACACATCGAAGAGATCAGGATCAATATGCCCTGTTTCACTCATTTTCTTCAAGATTGAAATGGCTTGTGAAAGTTTCATCGGATCTTTATAAGGCCGGTCACGCGCAGTCAGCGCTTCAAATATATCAGCAATGGCCATCATCCTGGCTTGTACCGACATTTCATCCTTAACCAGTCCTTTAGGGAAGCCTTTACCGTCAACACGTTCATGGTGACCACCGGCATATTCAGGAACATTTTGTAAATGTTTTGGAAAAGGCAGGGTTTCAAGCATTTTAATCGTTGCTACAATATGGTTATTAATAATATTTCGCTCTTCCTCGGTTAACGTTCCCTTAACGATACATAAATTATCAATTTCATCCTGGTTAAGTAATGGCTGCATCACACCTTGCTTGTCTTTCCATTTGAGTTTTGCACAATTTTTAATTTTTTCGATATCTTCTTTGTGCATAAATTCACCGCCTTTGTTATGACGACGTATAAAGTCACCCGCTTCTTTTATTGTTTTAATTTTATCTTCATATATTTTATTGACTTCATCTTTGTTATCACCACGAGACAAGGCCGTTAATTTTTCTATTTCTGCATCGCGCTTTATTATTTCCAGACGTAAATCTATCAACTCAATACGATCAACGATGCGTTCAAGCTTGGTTGATTTGTCCATCACATATTCTGGCGTAGTTAACTTGCCGCAGTCATGCAACCAGGCGGCGACTTCTAATTCATAGCGATCATCATTACTCAGTAAAAAATCTTTATATACACCTTCTTTTGTATTATGTGCAGCATCTGCAATTAACATGGTAATAACAGGAAGGCGCTTACAGTGACCACTGGTATAAGGTGATTTCTCATCGATTGCGGTTGCAATAAGTTGTACTAAAGAATTAAACAGTTCATTTAAACTGTCTATAAGTTGTTTGTTCGAAATGGCAACAGCAGCCTGACTGGCTAAAGACTCAACCAAATGCTGGTCTTCATTACTAAAAGGAATGATTTTATCTGTCTTTTCAGACTTTGCATTGATTAATTGCAGCACACCAATGACATCATTTTCATGGTTTTTCATCGGTACGGCTAAAAAAGACTGGGAATGGTAACCTGTACTTTTATCAAACTCATAGGTACCTGAAAAATCATAACCTTCTGTATTATAAGCATCGGTAATATTGATGGGTTTATTTTCAATAACCGCACGCGTCACAACCATACTTAAGTTTGGTTTACCATTCTCATCGTAAAGGCTAACAGGTTTGAAAGTGATGGGTTTATTCGTGTTACCACCAAGGTGAATATTCAGAGAGTCGGTTTGCACAACAACCATTTCAAGTTTTTTAGCTGCATTGATTAGATAAATTGTGCCACCATCAGCATTAGTTATTTTTTTCGCACCAATTAATATTTGCTCCAGCAAACTTGAGAAGTTTTTTTCAGAAGAAAGCGCTATCCCAACTTCATTAAGCAGGTTAATTTTTTTAAAAACATTATGAATACTGCTTTTATTTTCCAATGCGAAAAACCTTTAGCTTTAAAATAAATTTATACATCAGGTAAAACTTATAACACTATATCGTATTTAATCAGACAGTATCTCGACAAGTCGACATGCACTAAAATTAAAAAAGGGTTTTATCATATAATGATAAAACCCTTAATAGAATGAGCACCAGAAGTATTTTACAACACTAGGTAATAGTAAATAATTTCTCAAAGTTTGAAATAGAAAAGATTTTCTTGATGTCATCGTTACAACCATTAATTGTAATTTTTGAACTTTCATTACCGGCATGTTCACGTAACAACAAAAGCATACCTAAAGCAGAGCTGTCAATATACTCGGTACCCGACATATCAATGGTATATGCCGCATCAGATTTTTCATTTCGATAAATATTTCGGAAATCGTGATGTGCATTAAAATCAAACCGACCACTTATACTGATTAATACCGAGTTACCACCATCACTTACATTACCTGAAATTGCCATACTGGATTCCTATATTTAATTATTGTCTATATATCTGATACCAACTGTAACCTATTCGTCAGATTATACTAAAGTATAACGACAAGAAAATAATAAACTTTAATGAAACAAAAAAAACCTCACAAATTTGTGAGGTTTAAAAATTAGCGCTATTGCGCAAGGGGAGGAACTACCTAACTAAATAATCACTGTATTCGACGTTCTATGTATTTAGTTATCGGCACTAACTGCCCTGCCTTTAATATTTTCATTACATTTAAGCTGTTGTTATTTATCGCTTTTTTAAATTAAATGTCATTATCAATTATTATTTTCAACTTGTGGGCTATCTTTTAACCAGACACATGCACCACCACTCATTTTATCAATAGCCGTTAATCGAGCCTGATGTAAGGCCAGCTCATCAACAGAAGCGGTCACCACTTTGAGTTTTCCTGCTTCAATATTGACTCTTCGGGGTCTGCTAACAGTATATTCACTGTCTGAATTGTCATTTTGTCCATCAAGGGACAACATTGTCTGTCCCCCCGTCATTGCCAGATAGGTATCGGCTAAAATTTCGGCATCCAGTAACGCGCCATGTAAATCTCGTTGAGAGTTATCAATATCATAGCGTTTACAAAGGGCATCCAAATTGTTTTTCTGCCCGGGATGCATTTTTCGAGCTAAAACCAGCGTATCCAGAATCGTACAGATAGACGCCATATGATTGTTCTGCTGGTTAAGCAGGTTTAGCTCATGATCTATAAAGCCCACATCAAACGGTGCATTATGGATAACCAGCTCGGCACCTCGAATAAAGCCCAGAAAATCATCAACAATATCTTTAAAAAGTGGCTTATCGGCTAAAAAAGCAGTACTAATACCATGCACCTCTTCAGCCCCTTCATCAATTTCACGTTCGGGATTAATATACTGATGATAACGATTGCCCGTAACTCGACGGTCTATCACTTCGACACAGCCAATCTCAATGATGCGATGCCCCAGCCTAGGCTCAAGACCGGTTGTTTCTGTATCCAATACGATTTGTCGCATATTTTTATCTCTTTCTCATTTATTATGACGGCTCTAATACAATATTACTTAGCAAGACATTAAGCGGACATCTCATCAATCCCCTGATTAGCCAGCTCATCAGCAATCTCGTTTTCTGTGTGGCCACTATGCCCTTTTACCCAGACCCAATCAATATCATGAACTTGCTGTGCTTTATCAAGGCGTTGCCATAAATCAACATTCTTTACCGGTTTCTTTGCTGCTGTTTTCCAGCCCCGCTTTTTCCAGTTCTCCATCCATTCGTTAATGCCTTTTAGGACATATTGCGAATCACTCGTAAGCTTTACCTTGCAGCCCCGCTTTAAGCTTTCTAAAGCCTGAATCACTGCCATCAACTCCATGCGGTTGTTTGTGGTCTCTTTCTCACCGCCACAAAGTCTTTTTTCATGATCGTTGAAGCGCAATAATACTCCCCAGCCTCCGGGCCCGGGATTACCTCTACACGCACCATCGGTATACGCTTCTACCACTTTGCTCACCATTTAGTCCTGTTTATTGGTTCCAAGCCACCCGAGACGACTTTTCGTGCTCTGCGCCACCTAGGACGGATTGGAGTTAATGTTTCTACTCGTTTTTTAGCTACAAGCACATAGCCTGCTCCAAAGTTAGGCCATAATTTTCGACCCATTCGTTCTAAAAAATGCAATTTTTGAGATATTTTTTCACTCTGAAGTGGTGGTAGGTAAAAATAACCTTGCCTCTGTACGACATCAAATCCCAAAAGCGCTAACCAATCCATCACACGTGCAGCACTAAAAAAATGAGCATTCCAGGGTGCCTGTTTAGTCCAAAATAAAAACAAGCGAGAGATATTCCATAAACTCCACGGATTAAACCCCAAAATAACAACATGCCCTTCTGCAATAAGTACACGCTCAACTTCACGTAAAACCTGATGCGGCTCAGATGCAAAATCCAGCACATGTGGCAAAATAACAATATCCAGACTATCGGCTTTCACGGGCAACTGTGCCAGATTAGCCTGACAACTAACCCCTTGCTCATTATGATAATCTAAACAAAATCGTGTCGAAACACGGCTACTATCTGTCCAGTTCCCCGTCCTTTGCTCAGCTTTAACTTCAGGACAGCCACATTGTAATAAATAATAACCAAACAAATCAGGCAGATACTTATCCATTAGTTGTTTTTCATGCTCTGCCAGATGTTTTCCCAAAAACGAGGAGTACCAATACTGAAATTGTTGCCACGTCTTCATTTCATCACGAGCCTGTTGTCGCTGATGAAATGACTTCTTCAGTCCCTGTGCAAATTTAGGAAACATATTTTATCTCAACACCCTGATTTTGATGCAGTTGGCATTCTGTTTCAGAAGAGTTGACCCGCTGCTGCTTAATTCATACTATACGTACATAATAAACCGTATCTTATTAAAATCACTAGAAATTTTATAATGCTCAATAATTTGTTTTTCAATAAAACCCTATTTAATACTAAAAAATTTCCAGTACGATTTTTAGTACTTTCATTTCTCATTGTATTTTTAAGCGGTTGCTTAGTTCAACCAGTAATTGAAGATTCAAATCAGGCGGTTGAAACCGAGCTATCAGTAGCCGAACCGGTAGAAGACAAAACACCGGAAATAGACACCTGGCAACGGATTCGAAATGGATTTGACTTACCTGATGTTAAACACAAACGTGTGCAGCAGGAACTTAACTGGTTTAAGCGTCATCCAGAATATATTAAACGTGTTGTCGAACGTGCCCGCCCTTATTTACATTACATTATAGAAACTGTTGAAGCCGCCGGACTTCCATCAGAAATAGCTTTACTACCCATTGTAGAAAGCGCCTTCCAGCCTTTTGCTTATTCGCATGGTCGTGCAGCCGGTATCTGGCAGTTTATACCATCAACAGGCAAGCGTTATGGTTTAAAACAAAACTGGTGGTATGACGGTCGCCGTGATGTTTATGCTTCGACCAAAGCCGCGATTAAGTTATTAAAAAATCTTAACACAAATTTTAAAGGCGACTGGATGCATGCCTTAGCCGCCTATAACACCGGCGGTGGCAGAGTTAAAAGAGCAATACGTCGTAATAAACGTAAAGGGCTCTCAACCGACTTCTTTGCTTTAAAACTACCTAAAGAAACTCGCGCCTATGTGCCAAAATTATTAGCACTAAGAGATTTAATCGAGTTCCCAGAAAAATACGGGATCAAACTAGAAGAAATTCCAAATCGACCTTACTTTGAACAAGTCTCCCTCGATAGTCAGATTGATCTTGCGCTTGCAGCAGACATGGCAGATTTACCTCTGGACGATCTGTACCGTTTAAACTCGGGTTATAACCGTTGGGCAACCTCACCTAACGGACCTTATGACTTATTATTACCTGTTACGCATGTCGATGACTTTAAAACTAAATTAGCTCAACTACCGGCAAACAAACGCATTCGCTGGATTCGTCATCGTGTTCGTAGTGGTGAAACACTCGGAACCATTGCACAAAAATTTCACACCAGCATTAGAACAATCAAGCGGGTTAATCGCTTACGTGGAAAAATGATTCGGGTAGGACGAGGCCTGACGATTCCAGTTGCAAGCCGTTCATTACACGAGTATCACTTAAGCGCCAACCAGCGTAAAAGTAAATTACAGAATATCCCGCGTCAGGGACGTAAGGTCTCTCATATCGTACAAAAAGGCGATACATTTTGGGACTTGGCACGATATCACCGCGTCGGGGTAAGACAGCTCGCAAAGTGGAACAGCATGGCACCACGCGATCGACTTCAAGCTGGACAGCGACTCATTATCTGGTCACGCCGTGGCAGCTCGGTCTCATCATCTCTGGATGTTGAACATTTATCCGCTCCGCCACGTCGCAGCATAACAAAACGAATCGGGTATCGAGTAAGACATGGCGATTCTTTAGCAAGAATATCCAGTAAATTCAGAGTATCAATTAGGCAGTTAAAACGCTGGAACAGAAGTGTTAGAACAAAAAAATATTTACAGCCAGGACAATGGTTAACTTTAATTGTTGATGTCGCCAGACAGTCAGGTAGTTCTTAAGATTACGGCGTACTATTTTTTACAAGTAATTCTGAATACCCCATATCTTCTTTCAAGATATGATTGTTCAGCCAGTCTTTTAGAAAATTCATTAATTCATCGGGTAAATTAAAACTTCCATCTTCGGATTTAGTCTTTAATTCAAGTAGTTTAGTTTTAATTCTTTCATGTGAAGCCAGGTGTTCTTCTGTTGCCACATAGTTATTACTTGTAAATAATCCTTCTTCATAAATGAAATGTGCTATTGCATAGTTAATGATCTTTTTCAGAATAAATTTTGCATCATCCTGTCCCTTACCTGCATCAATTGAAGCATGTAAATCATTAATCAAACCAATAAGGACTTTGTGCTGACGATCGATAGAAGGGACCCCTACCGATAAATTTTCACTCCATTCGTAAAACATAGCTTTATCACTTTATTTTGAAAAAGACGTTTTAAGTATAATCCAATTCCAGTTCAAGAATAATGCCATAGTAAAGTTTAAACAAGTGTTTACATTCGAGTATTTAATCTGTATTTCTAAATAATGAAGCTTGTAATAATGTTTTGGTATAAGGTTCTTTTGGAGTGTTAAACAATGTTTCGGTTTTACCCTGTTCAATTACCTTACCATTTTGCATAACTATTACATTATGAGACATTGCACGTATTACCCGCAAATCATGAGTAATAAATAAATAGCTGATGTTATGTTTTTGCTGTAATTCACTTAATAAAGTTAAAACCTGTTTTTGCACAGAAACATCAAGAGCACTGGTTGGCTCATCAAGTAAAATTAACTTCGGTTCAAGAACGACCACCCGAGCAATAGCAATGCGCTGACGTTGACCACCGGAGAATTCATGAGGATAACGCGTTAACATCTCTTCATCCAAGCCGACCTCATGTAAAATATTTTTTATTTTTATCTCTCTTTCTTCTGAACAAAGTTCAGGGAAATGAATTTTCAATCCCTCTTCTATAATTTGTTTAATATTCATTCTGGGTGACAATGATGAAAAAGGATCCTGAAACACAACCTGAATATCTTTTCGTAGCGGCCGTAATTCCTTTTGAGTCAGACCAGTAATACTCTGTCCTTTAAAAGTAATTTGACCGTCATATTTTTGTAGCTGTAACAGACACATCCCCAATGTCGTTTTGCCGGATCCGGATTCGCCAACAATGCCCAGTGTTTCAGATGTCTTCAACGTTAAAGAAACATTATCAACCGCTTTAACATCACCAATTTTTCGATTAAAAAATCCCGCTTTAACAGGAAAATAACAGCGAATATTATTTGCTTTCAATAATTCAGATTCGTTACTTAAATCAATATTTCTTACCAGATTTCCTGGCTGACTGTTTAAGAGTTTTTGCGTGTATGAATGCTGTGTTTTAGAGAACAAATCATCAATATTATTTTTCTCAACAATTTCACCCTCTTTCATCACGCACACATAATCGGCAAATCGTTTTACCATATTGAGATCGTGCGTAATCATAAGAACAGCCATTCCAAATTCTTTTTGCAAATCTTCAAGTAATTCGATAATTTGCGCCTGTATCGTTACATCAAGTGCCGTCGTCGGTTCATCAGCAATTAACAGTCTAGGCTGGCAGGCTAAAGCCATTGCAATCATGACGCGTTGACGTTGTCCACCGGATAACATATGAGGATAAGCGTCAAAGCGCTTTTCCGGTTCAATGATGCCGGTGCGGTCAAGTAATTCAATCATATGTTTGCGAGCATGATCACGAGACATATTTTTATGAATGATTAAACTTTCAACCAACTGATCACCAATGCGATAAACAGGATTTAATGCTGTCATCGGCTCCTGAAAAATCATGGCAATATCCTGCCCGCGAACTTTACGCATTTTATCTTCATCAAAAGACAATAAATTATTGCCATTAAATTCAATATTGCCATTTAAGTAATGAGTTTGCCGACGATCATGAAGTTGTAAAATGGAATGAGCTGTAACCGATTTTCCTGAACCTGATTCACCTACCAGCGCAAGCTTCTGTCCGGGAAAAATATCAAAACTAATATCACACACAACAGAAGTTAGTGGTTCCGAATCCAGCCCAAAAGCCACTTCAAGGTTGTTAATAGACAATAATGGCGATGTGTTTTTATTATCCACGGCGTGTATCCATCGCTTCACGTAATGCTTCGCCAATAAAAATTAATAACATCAGTGTGCCAACTAAAACCACAAATGTACTCATAGAAAGCCACCATGCTTCAATATTTTCTTTTCCTTGAGACAATAGCTCTCCAAGACTTGGGGTTGATGGTGGTACTCCAAGTCCAAGAAAATCCAGACTGGTTAGCGCTAAAATTGCCCCGCTTATACGAAACGGTAAAAAGGTAATAACCGGTGTCATGCTATTGGGCAATAAATGGCGAAACATAATTGCTCTATTTGACAAACCTAATGCACGAGCGGCTTTAACGTATTCCATATTTCGACCGCGTAAAAATTCAGCCCGCACATAATCTGCCAGTCCCATCCAGCCAAATAGTGAAAGCAAAATAATTAACAGAAATACACTAGGTTCAAATAAAGAAGCAAATATGATCAATAGATAAAGCTCCGGCATTGAGCCCCATATTTCAATAAGCCGTTGTGAGAATAAATCAATCTTCCCGCCAAAATATCCCTGCACTGCTCCGGCTAAGATACCTAGCACAATACCAATAATAGTCAGTACAAAGGCAAATAAAACAGATAACCGGAAACCATAGATCAAGCGGGCTAAAACATCACGCCCACGATCATCGGTACCTAATAAATTTGCTTTCGATGGTGCAGCAGGATTAGGTTGCTGGTTATAATAATTGATAGTGTCATAGCGGAAAGGGTTTAATGGATAGATGGCCCAGTTACCATTTTCACTAAGCAATTTTTTTACGTACGGATCAACATAGTCTGCTTCAGTTTCGAAGTCACCACCAAAAGTGGTTTCAGGGTAGACTTTTAAAATCGGCATATAAAAGGAATTCTGATAATAAACTAACAAGGGTTTATCATTACTTAAAATTTCGGCAAACAAACTTAAGCCAAACAAAATAATAAATAGCCATAAACTGTAATAACCACGCTTATTTGCTTTAAACCGTTTCCATGAACGATTGACCTGCCCCGCTTCTTTAGCTGAACTAGAATTCGTGATGCTGGTTTGATTATTCATATTAATTATTATGTGACTCAAACTGAATACGAGGATCAACCAAAACATAACCGAGATCAGTAATTAATTTTGCAATCAATCCTAATAAAGTAAACAAATATAGCGAACCCAACACAACAGGGTAGTCCCGCTTCAATATAGATTCATAAGCCAGCAAACCTAAACCATCTAAAGAAAATATGGTTTCAATCAAAATGCTGCCAGCAAAGAAAGCACTGATAAAAGCACTGGGGAAACCGGTAACGAGAGGAATCATGGCGTTACGAAAAACATGTTTATATAAAATGGTGTTTTCTGTTAAACCTTTTGCCCGCGCAGTTAATACATATTGCTTACGAATTTCTTCAAGAAAACTATTTTTAGTTAAAATCGTCATTACTGCAAAACTACCTACCACCAGAGATATAACAGGTAATGTAATATGCCAGAGATAATCGGTAACCTTGCCGAACCAGCTTAATGTTTCCCAGTTGTCAGATGTTAAGCCACGCAAGGGAAATAAATCCCAAAAGCTGCCACCTCCAAATAAAACCAGCAAAAAGATGCCTAAAACAAAACCCGGTATGGCATAGCCTATTAGAATAATAGTGCTGGTAAAGACATCAAATGATGTTCCGTCTTTTACTGCTTTCATAATACCCAGCGGAATACAACTTAAATAAACTAATATAAATGTCCACAAACCCAGACTGATTGAAACAGGAAGTTTTGAGATGATAAGTTGCATAACAGATTGTTGATGGTAATAGCTGTCACCTAAATCAAAACGAATATAGTTACTGATCATGGTAAAAAAACGTTGATAAGCCGGCTTATCAAATCCATAAAGCTTATTTAATTCAGCTAATCTCTCTTTATCCAAACCAGCGTTACCACGATATAAACGCTGGCTACTCCCTCCTGCTTCACCGCCAGCTTGCCCTTGTGTTTGCATTTTATGTATGAGTTGTTCAACCGGACCGCCAGGGACAAACTGAGTAACAGCAAAGGTCAACAACATGACACCAAACAATGTTGGTATCATTAATAACAGTCGTTTTAATATATAAGCAGCCATTATTATTTACTCAATGCTTTCATTGGATTTTTCCACCATGTACTTAACACCCAATTTTCTGCCGAGAAATACAAAGGTAATGTTTTAGGGTAAGAAAACTTATCCCAATATGAAATTCGGTGTACTGCAATGTACCAGTTAGGAATTAAATAGTCCTCATGTAACATCACACGATCTAATGCTCTTGCGGCAATAACAAGCTCGTCTCTATTTTTTGCAAAAACAATTTTATCTATGAGTTTATCAACAACTTTATTTTTAACTCCCATTAAATTACGAGAGCCCTCCTGTTCGGCTGATGATGAATGCCATAAGTTATAAAGCTCATTCCCCGGAGACTGTGACTGAGGATAGGATGCGACCATAAGATCAAAATCAAACGTTCGACTACGGCGAATATACAAAGAAACATCAACCGTTCGATAATTAAGTTTGATACCAAGTTTACGTAAATTATAGGCGAAAGGCGCTAAAATACGCTCAAACCCTTTTTGTGCCAGCAAAACATCAAATTCAAAACGACGCCCGTTTTTATTTTGAAGTACGCCTTCTTTAACGAACCAACCCGCCTGTTTTAATAATGCTGCCGCTTTAATTAAATTTTTACGTAAACCCCCTTTCTTTTTAGTACTCGGAGGAGTCCATACATTATTAAAGACTTCAGCTGGCAGCTCATTTCTATAGTGGTTTAACAACTCAAGTTCTTTACCCTGCGGCAATCCTTTTGATGCTAATTCACTATTACTAAAATAGCTGTCACATCGTGTATATTGATTATAAAAAAGCATTTTATTCGACCAGTTAAAATCGAAGGCTAAACTTAATGCCCGACGTACACGTTTATCTTTAAACAAAGTGCGTCGCGTATTAAAAACAAAACCCTGCATACCGGCATTATTATGATGCTTTATTTCTTCTTTGATAATTTGTTTAGTATCAAATTTTTCGCCAACATAATCTCTTGCCCATTGTTTTGAATGATTAACTAACTTAAAGTCAAATTCACCGGCCTTTAATGCTTCTAACATTACCGTACTGTCTTTGTAATACTTATAAATAACAGTGTCGAAATTAAACATACCTTTACGTGTTGCTAGATTTTTTGCCCAGTAATCCGGATTACGCTGATAAGTAATATCTTTTCCTAAAGTATAACTCTTTATAATGTAAGGCCCGGAGCCAATCGGTAACTTACGAGACAATTTGTCAAACGATTCTCCTTTTATCCACTTGTGAGAAAAAACAGGGATTTGAGCTGCAATAAGATGCAACTCCGGATTAACTTTAACAAAATCAAAACGAATGGTTCGATCATTTATGATCACGGCTTGTTTAATATCTGCCCAGTAAAAACGGTATTGAGGATGGCCTTTATCACTCTTTATTGTATCAAAAGATAATTTTACATCTTCAGCTAAAACCGGACTGCCATCTGAAAATCTTGCCAGAGGATTCAACTTAAAAGTAACAGACAATTTATTTCTTGCCGGATAAATATCACTCGCAATATGACCATATAAACTATAAGGCTCATCTTTGCTTTGTACCATCAGCGTTTCAAAAACAAGATCGGTCAAACCTTCAACCGCAACACCTTTGAGAATAAACGGATTAAAACTGTCAAAATTTCCAAAGCCGGGTAAAATTATTTTTCCACCTTTCGGAGCATTCGGATTCACATAGTCAAAGTGTTTGAAATGAGATGAATATTTCGGGGTATAGCCTAACCCCAAAGAAGGCGAGGCAAATGTCAGTATTTGAGGAAAAAGCAAAAAACTCAACAACACTATCAATTTAACCATTTGCACCCAAGCTACCTATATCACTATTTTTATATTTATAACCTTAATATTACCTTAATTTCGCCTGCTTAGTTAAGCAAACTCAGCACTAAATGGTACTCTGGCGACATGCATAACAAACTTCAAATTTATAGTAAAACATGACTTTAATACTCGGCGCGAAAGCATTATCATTGGTTTTTAACGTAAAAATAACTAAATATAAATAAAGAATCAGAGGGATACATTATGGGTTTTCTACAAGGCAAACGCGCTCTTATTGTTGGTTTAGCCAGCAACCGTTCAATCGCCTGGGGTATTTCTCAAGCGATGCGCCGTGAAGGGGCTGAACTTGCCTTTACTTACCAAAACGAAAAATTACAGGATCGAGTGGCTAAAATGGCAGCAGAACTTGATTCTGATATTGTTGTTCCTTGTGATGTAAGCAGTGATGAACAAATCGAAAACGTCTTTAACGAACTCGATAATTATTGGGATGGTTTGGATATCATTATCCACTCTGTCGCTTTTGCACCTCGTAATGAACTTGAAGGTGACTATCTCGACAATGTCACCCGTGACGGTTTCCGTTTAGCACATGAAATTAGCTCATACAGTTTCGCAGCTTTAGCAAAAGCTGGCCGTAATATGATGGAAGGTCGTGATGGCTCATTACTGACATTGAGCTACTTAGGTGCAGTACGTGCGATGCCAAATTACAATGTCATGGGACTGGCAAAAGCAAGCTTAGAAGCTAATGTACGCTACATGTCACAGAGTCTTGGCCCGGATGGTATTCGTGTAAACGGTATTTCTGCCGGCCCAATCAGAACATTAGCAGCTGCAGGAATTAGTAATTTCCGTAAAATGCTCAATGAAGTTGAAGCGACCGCACCTCTTCGCCGTAATGTCACAATTGAAGATGTCGGTAATGCAGCTGCATTCCTTTGCTCAGATCTGGCTTCAGGTATTACCGGTGAAATCACTTATGTTGATGCAGGTTACAGCACCATTGGCATGCGACCACTTGATGCCGAGTAATAGTAACATCTGTCCAACCTGAAAAAGGCCGCAAATTGCGGCCTTTTTTATTCTGTAGGTCGGCTCTTCAGGCCGATGCTGCAGTTATTGATAGGCACAAACTTATAGTTGAGTCATGTGTCATTCTAGAGCGACTTATTGATGTTTAAATATTGAATCGGCCTGAAGAGCCGACCTACAAAATCCAGAGAGAAGCAGAAAGCTTAAGAGCCAACCTTAAAGTGCTTTTGCTTCCTGTAAAATATCCTTCTCGCCTTCGAATCGAGCAATAATAACCGCTCCACAAGAGTCACTAAAGACATTAACAGATGTCCTGAACATATCTAGTATCCGATCAACAGCCAAGATTAATCCCAGAGCTTCAACAGGCAGACCAATAACACCCAATATAATGGTAATTGCGACTAAACTTGCTGCCGGTATCCCCGCTACGCCAATTGAGGTTAGCAATGCCACTAGCACAACTGTAAATTGCACCGTTAAACTTAATTCAAGTCCATAGGCCTGAGCGATAAACATGGCAGCCACACACTCGTACAATGCCGTGCCATCCATATTAACGGTTGCCCCTAAAGGTAAAACAAAAGATGTCGTTTTATTAGAAACTCCCGCATTTTTCTCAACGCATTCCATCGTCAAAGGTAACGTTGCAGAAGAAGAAGCGGTTGAGAATGCGGTTAACAATGCAGGAGACATTGCCTGAAAATGACGTTTGGGACTAACCTTCGCGACATACTTCAGCATTAATGGCAGCACAACAAAAACATGTGTCGCAAGAGCCAGTATGACACTTAAAGTAAACCAGCCTAACGTTGAGGCAAGACCAAGTATTTCTTCTCCATTCATCCCAGCTATCACTTTAGCCACTAAGGCAAAAACACCAATAGGCGCAAATTTCATTACCGCGTCAGTGATCTTCATCATGACTTCTAGTATGCCCTGCCAGAAATTGTATTGTGCTTCTGCGTAAGCTTCCTGAATTCGAGTAATAAAATAGCCGAATAAAATGGCAAAAAATATCAGACCTAATAATTTTCCATTTGCAGCAGCAGCCACAACATTTGATGGAACCATATCAAGAAAAACACCGGCGATATCACCAACACCACGTTCAGCCACTTTAGCTGCGGCTATTTTCCCCTGTTCAACATCCAGACCAAGTACATCTTGTGCTGCTACTCCATTAATCAACCCCGGTGTAAGTGCATTAACGAAAAATAATCCCAGCAATATGGCAAAAAGGCTGGTAGTAGCATAGTAAAGAATTGTGCGGCCGCCCATACGAGCTAAACCTTCACCGCCGCCCATACCGGCAACACCAACAACAATAGAAGAAAAAATGAGAGGAATAATAATCATCTTCAGCGCATTCATAAATAATGCACCAAAGAAAGAAAAAATTTCGTAGAAAGTTACACCGAATAAACCTGCTGTTTTTCCTGCAAAAATACCTGCAAGTACAGCAAGCACTAACGCAATTAAAATTTGCCAGTGAAGCTTAAGATTGAGAATGGTTTTAAACATGATTTATTCCCTAATTATAATTAAGTTTACAGTAACCGAGAACAAATCATATTTCTATTTATTATAAGTGCTATTGATTTGCTTCAGTATCCACATCCATTGCGTTAGGAGAAATAGATATATCTGCTTTAGATTCTAAATAACGGATATACGAATCATAATCTGCATTTCCCAGAACCTGAGTGATACGTGCAATATTGATTGTGCCATCTGTAACATCAACAACTTTAAATAAACCAACGACTGCCTGATTACCCGCACTCAAGGCAACGTTCCCCCATGTGGCTTGTTGAGTGGGTTTTGGCATGGCAAAAGCATATTGTCGTATTGAAGGCGATAATGTTGATTTCTTTTCAGCTTTTCGTTTAATTAAGCCCACTTTATTCCATTTAATTTCAGGATAAGCCTTTTTAATCGAATCGATCGACTCATTATTTTTCACTTTTGCTAAAATATCGGCTGTCACTTCCTGAGATTTCTTACTTGCCTTCATTTGTATTAAGTTTTCTTTAATTCTTTGCTTAACTTTGTCCAGAGCAAGCACTGCAGAAGGCTTATGATCTTTCACCCGTAAAACAACAACATCAGTATCAGACAGCTCAAGTAACTCGCTGTTACGTCCCTGCTTTAAAACTTCATCGCTAAATGCTGCTGTCAGTATTTTAGGATTGGCGAAAAGCCCGCTCCCGCCACGACGGGTTAAATATGTACTTGTTTTTACCTGAGTACCTAATGCTTCTGCAACAGGCTCAAGAGAATCCGGAGACTCGTAGCTAAGGTTGTTCATTTGATCTGCATCATCAAAAAATACTTTACCGGCAAGTTGATACTGTAATTCTTTTTTAATTTCAGCTTTAACATCAGCTAATGGTTTTAAAATACGCTTTGGTTTAATTAAAATATGACGAACTCTTCGTTCTTCCGGATCACCTTTACGAATATCTTCAACTTTAATTAATTGGAATCCTGTTTTAGATTTAATGACCTTGCTCACTTCACCTTTCTTTAGTGCAAAAACAACTTTATCAAACTGCTCTTCAACACCGCGGGTCAAATAACCAAGATCACCACCCTGATTGGCTGAACCTTTATCCTGTGAATATTTTTTTGCTAACTCGGCAAAAGCTGCACCTTGTAAAATTTGTTTGCGCAGAGAAGCCATCTTCTTTTTAGTTGCAGCATCGTCATTAGTCATATAACTCTCTGGCGAGCTTTCGTAATGCTGTAAAATCATCTGATCGGTAACATCTTGCTGAGCCGCTACTGCATCCATATTTAACTCAATATATTCAAGCTGAACTTTTTCATCCGTCATAAATAACTGTGAGTTTTTTTCGTAATATGATTTAATTTCATCATCACTAACATTCACCAGTTTACGATATGGTCTGGTTGATATTTCGTAATAGCCTATATCACGCTGTTGATTTTCCAGCGCAGCAAGTTTCTTTTGTTCTTTTGGCGTCAGAAATTCGCTGGCACTAATACCTGCACGAAGTTGTTGTGCGGCAATATCCCGCGACAAATCAATTTCAAAAGCTTCGCCATTTATTCCCTGCAAAGACAATACTTGTTTATATCTTTTTGGCGAGAAAACACCATCTTGCTGGAAGGCTTCATATGATTTTAATTTTTCGAGAACTTGTGTCGCTGATGCAGTGTAGCCCTGCTCGGTTAAAGCCTGATTTAAAACTTCCTGAGAAATTAAACCTTGTAAGACTTCTTTTTTAACCTGTACGGTGGCGAACATCTCCGGACGATATTGCTCACCAAGCATGCTACGCAAGCGCTCCTGATAACGTTGGTATGCACGAGTTAATGCTGTGCTACTAATTTCAACACCATTAACTGAAGCAGCAACAACTTTCGAAGCACCTGATAAATAACTTCCTAATCCAAACAACGCAAAGGAAATGACAATTAAACCCACAACGATCCAGACAAAGACACCTTGGGCATTATTACGAATGGCTTGCAACATAACTTAAACTTTTCTATTTATGATTAATTTGAACGCTATTATACGTCGTTTATTTATTCTTGTACTTATAAATTCTGTATAAAAAAAGGCGCAATCTGTTTAGATTGCGCCTTTCGAAATAGTGGCGGAGCGGACGGGATTCGAACCCGCGACCCCCGGCGTGACAGGCCGGTATTCTAACCAGCTGAACTACCGCTCCGCGATTTGGTGGGTGGTACAGGGATCGAACCTGTGACCCTCGCCTTGTAAGGGCGATGCTCTACCAGC
>JALTJN010000512.1 GCA_027076405.1 Chromatiales bacterium | reverse complement strand
GCACGGGTAACGGCATCATGTGCCGCTGTTTCATCGATTAAGCCTTCACTGACTAGCCTTCTGGCGAGACCGCTAAGCTTTTGGTTTGATGCCATGTAATGAATCCGCTATTAAATATTATTTTTATTTTATACAGAGACACTTTGCACGAGTACAAACTGATTTAAAAATAAACCAACTTCATCATCCCAGCATGCCTCTAGCTGGGATCCAGTGACTTTATTAACCGAAAATCACTGGATTCCGGCTCAAAAGTATACCGGAATGACGAAATTTAAATTCTTATTTAAAATTGCCTACACTCGTGCAAAGGTCTCTATATAAACAAAAAAATATTCATAAACAGTTGAAATATTTACGAATATTTTTAGTTAGTTTTAATGATAGCAGACTATTACTATATTAGAAGGGTTTTAAGGGGTAATACGTCTCATATTTACAGTGAATTAATTGCCAACAACGATAGGGGTTGAACACTCATCACAAGTCACAGTAATTTCAATTGTTTTTTTGATGTCGCCGTCAGAGCCGGCTGTTACTGTGTATGTGTATTTGTTTTTATCATTAGGCTTCCAGTGTAGTCCTTGCATAAGGGTGCTGCTTGTATCGCCTGCTGTGTGGGTGCCAGGTAAGTACTCATCTTCATCAATACGATAATGTTCCTCAGAAGACCATAACTGCATTGCGTTAAGCTGCCCCGTGGATTCTGCTGAGTTCGTTATATAATTATTGTATGAAGGTATGGCTACACCCACCAATACGCCGATAATACCAACGGCTATCATGAGTTCGATAAGCGTAAAGCCAGAAATTTTTCTTTGGGAAGTCATTGTAAAGACCTTAGAGTTAATCATATATCGTAAGATAGTACTATAAGATACCATAAACAATAGCCGTGTGCTAAATGGCTGTAAATAAGGGATGGAATGGTTACATATTTGTTGTGATTTTTGAGCACTTTTAGTGCATATTAGTTTGTTATTTCAAAATGTGCAAAAAGCTTGAAACGGGCTTTAGGTTTGTTGTGTTTTTTTGATAGATAAGAGGCAAAAATAATGAGTCCACGTATTAAAGCGTTTTTTATACATCTGTTAATAAGTGTCTGTGTAATTTCAATATTTATGGGTGTTGTTTTATTTATATGGTACCCATTCCCTTTTGATTTTTTTTATTCACCATTTGACGTGTTGAAGATTGTGCTAAGTGTCGATTTAGTTCTTGGCCCTTTGCTCACGCTGGTTTTATACAATGTAAAGAAAAAAACATCAGAACTAAGAATGGACATATCTTTAGTGGTATTACTTCAATTAACGGCCTTTATCTGGGGCGCGTATGTGACTTATACCTCAAGGCCAGTGGTTCTGGTTTATTCAAATGGCACATTTTATATGCTGGCTCGAGACGAGCTGGATCTAAGTCAATTAAAGAGAAAAGAGCTCGATCCTAAATTTTGGATGCCTCCCCAACTGGCCTTTATAGATCCGCCCAAAAACGCAGAAGAATTAGATAAATTGTATAGAGAGTACTGGATAGAAGGTAAGCCGGAAATTACTATTCGAACCGATCGGTATCTACCCTGGAAGGAAGGCTATAAACAATCTAGTGAGTTTGCAATTGATGTTGGAAAAGTGGCGAAAGACAAAGCAAAAAAAACAATACTGGATCAATTTTTAGAGCAAAAAGGCAGGGATTTTTCTACGTATGATTTTTACCCTGTGAGGGGAACCAGTAAAACTGCGACTTTGGCTATTTGTCGTGAAAATGGTGAAATATGTGGTTTAATAAAACATAAATTGTAGGCATAAAAAAGCCCCTTATTATATGTAAGGGGCTTTTTACTGCTTTAAAGTTTAGACTTTAATTAACAGTGATTGTTAAAGTTTTAGCAGTTGCATTACCGTAAGCTGGTAAATCAAGAACAACAGTATCACCGTTTAACCAGCCTGTACCTGCCTGGTTTGCAGTAACGCCAATTGCACCATTAAGTGCGCTACCCGCGCCCTGAACAAATGCATTGCCATTGCCTTCTGGAGCGGTGCCACCATTGTTATTTAGCGCGGCAATTAACAATGCTTCTGTTTGTGGAAAAGTTAACTGAGCGGTTGTGTAACCTAACGTACCTTCTGAGCTGTTTTTCTTAAAGCCACTGGCAACATAGGTTCTTGCCGCATCAAAGTTACCAATCATTTTAGTTTGTTGGCTAGCTGCAATGTAGTTATTGTAAGAAGGAATCGCAATACCGGCTAAAATACCGATAATAGCAACAACAATCATTAATTCGATTAATGTAAAACCTTGTTGTACTTTTTTCATGGTGGTTCTCCTAAGCATT
>JALTJN010000511.1 GCA_027076405.1 Chromatiales bacterium | reverse complement strand
TAAGCGCAAATGCTACTGATTAAGCTCGCGCATTAAACGAAGAGCTGATTATTAAATTAAGCTGTTTCAAACAAAAGAAAAACAAAAAAACATTACAACGAAGTAATAACTTTAAATACAATTTAACCGTTCATGTTTTACCGATTAACAAAAACCCAAAAAAATGACGGAAGATAAAAAGGATTTAAACTAACCGCAACCCAGCTAGTATTTAAAGAGAAACGGATTGGCAAAATAATAATGATTTAAAATAACAGATAAAAAACAAAAGCCGTTAAAGTAAATGCAAAACGTTTTCAAATCAGGTTGTCACGAAAATTAAAAGGTTAACAGGAAATAAATGTTTTGCCGCGATAACGCCGAGTTCACCAGGCCGAAAAGTTACGTGGCTTTTGTGGCATTATGCGAAGCGCCACAAAAGATGCGTAACTTTTTGGGTCTGCGTGAAACGTTTTGTTAGCGTGTTTTTACTCATCTAATTTTGATTTATTAAATGCTTTATTTCCGAATAAGCGAACATCTTCTGACATAGCTCTAAATGTTTCAGAATTTGCAATGCCATTTATATTGTTCCTAAATGTTCGTTCAATTTTTTTATTTTGTTTAGCAGATATTTTCCCTTGTACCGCTGATGCTCTGCGTGCTTTTTCCATGAAATAGTCACCAAATTCAATGGGAAGCACGTAATTACCTGGGCCAACTGTACCATGTTTAACATGCACTTTAGTGCCTTGCCATTGACGAGGTTGTGGAAATTCAATAAGGCCAATAATTACAAACCGTTCTAACTTTGTATAAATAAAAGCTTTTTCTTCGCCTGTTACAGCATCTATATCTACTGACCTCAATATATAGCGGTTGATGTTTTCAGGCATATCATCAGTAGTATGGCTTTCTATTACATCAAGTGGTAAGAAATGCTGTTCGTTTTTTCCAGGATTTGGGATTTCACCAAGAAGAAACTTTTTCCATACTATGTGTGCTTTTTTTGCTTCTTCTAACATTTCAGTTGAAAAATTATCTAGCTCATGTTCTACGAGATATAGGTTTAATACGCGCCATGAGACAGAAACACAAAATTTCAATAACCAGTCTGTATATGTAGCTCTATTAGAGCTTCCTTTTACCGTGGGATGGAAGATGTTATTTGCAAATTTGTTTTCCCATTTTGAAAATAGGCCTTCACATTCATTACATAACCAATAATATTTTAAACCGTCTTGTACTCTTTTATTTGGGGTCATTCCAAATCGGAGATGACCGCCACCGCCAGATGACTCTTTAATCCATTTGTAAACAAAACTTGGAACTACATGACTTTCACGTAATTCTTTGTTTTGATCGCAAAGATGGCAAGTTCCCTTCATATTGTTCCAGTGTGTTTTTTAACGCTAACGCCCTCATCAGCGACAGGCAAAAGGAGCGCGGCTTTTTGCGACAGCAAAAATCGTGAATCTTTTGACTGTCCGCTGGATGAGCTTGTTAGATCTCACCATGGTTTAAATAATTTAATGTATTCACAATATTAGCTTCAAGGGTTTTACAGCCACGTGGTGTATAGTCATACACAATGCACCTATGATGCCTTAGATCAAATGGTACATCTTCAATGTCTTGAGTTATTATCATAACTGGCTTCCCAACGGTATGTGCCATGCCTATTTCATACATAACATTTGCATTTCTAGAGGTCACATCTGCAATAATCACTTCTGCTGAGTTAATTTCTTCCCAGATATCATTTATGACTGGACGCATGCTAAACATATCATCCGCTCGTGAAATACTAAATCCTGTACTTTTAACAGATGGAATTATGTGGTCTTTATAAATTGTGTTGAATGGTTTAGTGAATGGGCATAAATGGAAACAATGCTTTTCCTTAAGCTTAAACTCAATTTTTTCAAATCTTGGTGTCAATCCAATTTTTCTAAGATTTATATGAAAGACATTCTCTAAATCTTCAATCGAGTACCCTCTAGTAGCAAGAACTTCAAGAAAGTCTCTACACAAATCAACACAATTATTGCAGATAATTCCTTCTTTGTTGGAGTATAGAAATATTTTCGATGATGCATCATCTGAGCAGAATTGACATTGATTCATCTTGTTATCCTTCATTAAAACTCTCTCTCTTGAAATCTAACGCTGAGTTCACCAGACCGAAAAATTTCGTGGCTTTTGTGGCATTATAGCGCAGCGCCACAAAAGGCGCGTAATTTTTTGGGTCTGCGTGAAACGTTTTGTTAGCACATGGATTCTCTAATTTATTTAATTGAACCTAAAATGACAACAAAAACCGCCTTTTAAAGAATACCAGCATAATGACAGTAAACATA
>JALTJN010000510.1 GCA_027076405.1 Chromatiales bacterium | reverse complement strand
TACCTGTAACAATTATGTCTCTGTTTTGCACGCCCTCTTGTAATAAGTTCTTACGAGAACTCTCTGTCGGTGCAAAGTGCCACCTAGCAAGCCGCCCTGCCATCACACGATTCATCTCCTCTGGAAACGGGTTTAGCATATCCCATGTGCGAAGACCAGCCTCAACATGACCAAAAGGAATACGGCGATAGAAGCATGACAGTGCAATCGTCATAACAGTTGTTGTGTCACCTTGAGCAAGCACTACATCGGGATTCTCAGCTAACAATACATCATCTAAATCTAATAAAAGACGCGCTGTCAGCGTCGCCAAATCCTGATTTGGTCGCATAATATCCAGGTCAATATCAGGCTCAATACCAAAAACATCAAACACCTGATCAAGCATATGGCGATGCTGTGCTGTAGCCAACACTCGACAATCGATGCTTGAACAATCTTTTAAACCATGGATGACCGGTGCCATTTTGATGGCTTCAGGGCGTGTGCCAACTGCACAAAGTACTTTTTTATCATTCATTAATCTAGCTTGCCTTCCATCTGTATGGCCATAATTCTCCCTATCCGGTCAGCATTAGCCATAACTGTCAGTGTGTGTGATTTTTCGGTCAGCATAGGCAAGCACGCCCCGTCTACGATATATACACCTGCTAAACCAGCTAGCTCTCCATTGGCATCAGTTTGTCCAAGAATAGGATTGTGGTGCATCGGTAAAGTGCTGGAATAGTGAATATCACCACCAGGTTGGCCTTGAGTGAAGCTTTTTGGCAGCAACACAGCACCAAGTTTCCAGTATGATCTACGCAAGCGGATAGCCGCTTCAGACAGCAAGCCATGAACACTGTTACTGTAACCACCTTTTATTTTCAATGAGCCATCAGTGTCCAATACTACATCTGCAGTAGAAAGATGCCCTGGCAGAAACATATTGCCCACAACGCATGAGCTAAGCAGTTGTCGCAGTAAATCTATGCTGTATCTTTTTTTTAATGGCATATGACGAACAAACTCATTCACTGGGATACCAGTTGTTGAAAACGTTGAGCCAAATGCTGTTATTTTATTTGTTAATTTCAGTGTAAATGACAGCTGTCCCAACCCAAAACCGTTAACTCTTCGAGTCCCTAGCATCCTTGGCAGCCATAACAAAAAAGCGGCAGTTGGACAGGATTGTAACCGAATAGTAGCGCTAAGATTTAATGCATGCAAGGACAAGCGAGTCGTTGCGAGTGTTCCAGCAGCCAAGACTATTCTCCTTGCAAAAAAAGTCATATTATTACCATTATCTTGACCTTCGACTGATAAACCTTTATTGCCTTTAATAACTTGATCAACAAGAAATCCACTTTGATAATGAAAATTTCTGAACTTAGACAAAAAAGAAAGTTCATCTTTCGATGTATATAGTGCCTTTTGGTGGCATCCCCATAGACAGTTCCCAGAAATATCACAGGCTTTACGGTCACCAAGGTCACGACTTAGCACCGCCACACGAGAGCGTCCCAATTGAAAATCAATAGAAGCCAACCTCTGTTTATATAATGAGTAGCAACCAAACATTTGCTGATGCAGCTCATCCATTGGTATAGGTGGCTGGGACCAATCATCTAATCCAAAATAATCAGACAAGTCATCATCAATTGCACCACTTACACCTATTCTACGGGTAACCACTTCATATGAGCGTTCGATACTTGATTTTGGAAAAGGAAACTCAGACAGTTCTTCAGGTGAAAGTCGTGCAACACCACATCCCCATGCATTTGAAAGCCCACCTTTTGCAAGAGAACCGACAGCGATGAAATTTTTCGGTTTAATGCGATTTTTCTCTGTGAAATTATCGAATACATAATGGTGTACTGGCACTCGAAGCTTAGGTGAAACAGCATTCATTTTTTGTAATGCATGAAAATGCTTGCCTACCATCCATACCCATTGTTCTTTACCTTCAAACCTTTCTGTCAAATACGGGTGTGATGGTGGCGTTATGTTTGCTTCACGCCCACCATCCACCATAAGAACTTTTAAACCAGCCTGAACTAATGGAAAAGCAGCTGATACACCTGCTGGACCACTTCCAACAATAATCACATCAAAAGAACCCAGCATTATGAGCCTCTCTTTTTAAAGAGGCAAAGAAATGAAAGAGGAAGAAAGAAGCGCAATAAACGCCATACAAACTCTGACCCAACTGCTGCTACTATTTTTGTTAACGCAGTAACTTGCCATATCGAACGGGTAGAACCCAAAAATCGAAAGGCACCCTGCAAACTGGCTTCTGCAATTACTGTGGCAGCATCTACACGCCAACAAAATTCCTTTAGAGCTTGTGAGCTGGCTAACTTACGGTCATCCAGTAAAGCCAAACTCGCTGGCCAGAAGAAGAGCCAAGTCGGTATGTCTACTGGTGCTCCCATCCGTAATTCCTCGATCATACGCACATAGCGACGTATAAGCTCAGAGCTTGGTGTTTCCCTAAGCAAATATGTAAGTAACGCTATACCCTCTTTAATTAGTTTACGACGACGATCACTACCTGAGCGATGCATTCCAGAAGAGAGTGGCCGCAAACAAAGACCAACAGCCTTTAAATCTTGTGTGGTTTCCATTACAGGTAGATCAAAAAGCGAAGTCAACCGATACAGGCCAAGTTTTTCAGCTAACCTTACGCCAATAATTATAGCCAGTAATTTGACCAAAGAAGTGGGGAAAGGTAAAAAGAACTTATGCTTTCTAACTCTCTGCTGAGCAATAGCACGGAGAAACTTTGTAAAAGAAATCGGCTCAGGTGATGCAAGACAATATACACCTGAACGAGTTTCTTTGAGTTCAACCAGATTTAACAACCCTTTTGCACAATCATCCACATGAATAGGCTGAATTAAAGGAGAAGGCATAAATGCTGGTAGTACAGGAAGACATTGAATAAGTCTCACTAATGTTCCAAATAATCCCCTCTCAGCCCCACCATAAACCTGACCTAATCGCACAACCAACCCATTAGCAGCCAACACCTCCTGCTCAATACGCCATTTTAAACGACCATAATTAGTTGGTGCATCCTCCCGAGCTGTTTGACTAGACACAAAAACAAATTTCGCACAGACTTTATTTGCTGCAGTGATAAGAGTTTTTGCGGCGGCCATTTCATGTTGTTTTTCAGTTTTTCCAGGCGAAGTATTTGCCGCCAAATGGACAACAGCATCTATCTTCTCAGGAAAAGCCAAGTTTGATAAGTCGTTAATATCAAAGGGTAGCCATTGTCGTACGACCTTACATTGATAACGTGAGGCTAAAATAGTCAAATGATTATTTGCTATCGCTTTTTTGATCAGTTGGCTCCCAATATAACCAGAAGCACCTGTTATCAAAATCCTCAAGGCACTATTCTCTTATGAGAGGATATGTCATTACCTTCAATACTTGGAACAAAAACCCATGATTTACTCAACCAAAAGCTAAATATTACAATAAACGCATCAGATAATAATTTTGCGAAAATAGAATTGTCAATTATTAACAGCACAAGTGCTAACATTACTGAAGAGACAGGTACATTTAATCCTAGTAGCAAAAAATAACGATACATTTGTTTTCTATTATGATTATTTTTATCAAGGCGGAAAGTAAAACTTCGATGCGCTATAAAAGCAAAAAAACCAGCCGCTATTTTACCCGGTATATTAGAAATAATCGGCCCAAAAACCCCCAGGTAGATTAACGCTAAAAACCCACCAATATCAATACAATAGGCAAATAATTGGATAGCAATATAACGAATAAAACTCATTATGATTGCTTCGTTATAACTACAATATGGTGTAACGATAGCCAGAAATTCAATGGGGATAGAATAATCTGAACAATATTTATCACAGGCGTCACCCAATTCGGCAGTAGCTGCCTAAAATTTAACCCGCCTGATATGAGATACTTGAAGTGATTTTGGCATAATTGTTGGTGGGTGATCTCTAGTTTTGGGTATTTGCGCTCAAAATCAACTCTATCTCTCACAAAAACAATATAACTTAGCGCTTGATTAGCCCCATTCATTGGCCCTGCCAATGGCATTTCCCATGATGGAAATTCTTTATCAAAGCCTTCCGTTTTAAAAAGGCGTTTGAATAAAAAAGTAGCGAAAGGCCCGTAATATGGCTCAAGCAAAATAGCACCTCCACCTGGTGCAAGCACCCTATTCAACTCAGAAAAGAATCGATCTGGGTGTGGAAAATGATGGAAGCAATTCTGCCCATATATCGTGCGAACAGAGCTATCAGGCAAGTCCATATTTTCAGCATCAAGCACTTGGTCGAGGTGATCTCCATAGACTACATCTGTAGCCAAGACATCTGAGTAAGAATCACGGATAGGCGCAATACCCGCACCAATTTCAATCCTTGATCCTGATGCAGAAAAATATTTATCATCTAGCTTATGAAATATGCGGTGAAACTCTATAAACACCTCACGCAACATCTGTTTATGAGCCAGCATTTCACGATGTATGACTAACCTGTCTTCAGCATCAACATTTACTCCCTCAACTGATGGGTCACGTAACAAGTCAAGCAGCTTTCTCATTACATGTTCTCTTTAGAAAGCAGAAGTGGCTTTAAGGCGCTTCCGATGGATTGGGCGTGTGGGTACAGATGCAACATCATAACCTATGAAGGCAAGTATTAGTTGAAGCCCCATCAATAATGGCATAGCTGCTAACATCACAGTTCCAGCAGGAGTCGGCACACCTAGCTGAGCAGATTCCAGCCAGTGATAACCTCCAAAACCAATTCCAAAAAATAACATTACTATGCCAACAGGCAACTCTATTGATGCCAGCGAAAGATCACGTAAATAATAGTTATAGAATATTCTTTTTATGAAGTTGCGTGTGTGCTTGAATAAAAACTCCCCCACAACTCTTGAAATTTTAAGGCTGCTAATTTCTTCACCATATTTAGCATCCATGGGTACATCTACAACAACTGCACGTAATGTATTGAGTCGAAATAACATGTCAGTTTCAAAAAAATAACGGCGGCTAATTTTATCAAATGGGAGTCGCTTTACAATATCAGCATGAATAGCAGTGTAGCCATTTGTGGGGTCAAACAGATTCCAATATCCCGATGATAGTTTAGTCATTAATGACAACACTGCATTACCATACAATCTTGCAGATGGCATTTCACAAATTTTTTCAAGGTCATAGAAACGATTGCCCTTTGTATAATCTGCCTCACCTGACTGTATCGGCTCGATAAAGTATGGAATTAAACCAGGATTCATCTGTCCATCACCATCAATCTTTACAGCAATGTCGGCGCCATCATCAATAGCAGCTTGGTATCCCGTCATAACAGCCCCGCCTACCCCTTGATTATATTCATGGTAAATCACTTGCACCCGCTTATCACTTATACATTCTTCGACAAATTTTCCAGAGCAATCAGGGCAGGCATCATCAACTATATATATACGCCAAACCATAGTTGGGATTTTCTCTATAATCTCAACAATATGCTGCGTTACCTTATATGAGGGAATTACAACAGCAACGCGTGCTATCTTATCGATATCAGACATCAGATAACTATTCATTTCCTGAAAGACACCTCATGTATAACAAGAGGCTCATCCGTATGGCCTGTAGCATAAATAACAGCATTGAAACCATCATTTGGCGCAACCACTGCCATTGAATGAGAGCTTGCTAATTGGGTGCAGTCAAACACCCGTATATCAGTGGTAAGAAATCTAGATTCAATATCTAGCCAATTGATCTGCAAGCGTCCCTTTGCAGGTTTACTTAAACAACTAGCTTTAACGGTAAATAAATAATGACCCCCAGGTGTTACTGGCACAACCTGAATAGCAGCAGATTTCCGTCTAATTATAACGCCATTTATTACTACTTTGGCACCCTCTGACAGCTGCCATGAACCACCTTCGGAAAAACCTGTATCATTCAGTAATTCGGTATTAAATTGATACTCTTCTCGCAAAACTCTAACTGAAATTGAACCAAGATCTAAAATTTCTTTAGTAACTTTATTGATAATCAAGCGTTTTTCAAGTTTGCCCCAATGTTCGTCAAGAATAATATAATCAACTCCCTTACTAAATAATACATCTGCAATAGTGTTGGCAGTATCAGCGCTCTGAATTAAAGATTGAAACTTATGGTTATACCAGCTTGGATAAAGCGCATCAGAATGTAAACCAGCCATAAGTGGCGGGGCAAAAACTGCAACGGGAGTTTTATTTATATTCAATTGATTAACAAGATCAACTGCATTTCTAACTGGCAACCGATGTTGTAAATACCGATAGCGCCCTGCCTCACTTAACAAAGGTTTAAGGGCAATATTCCCATAATGTGTTCCTGTTTTAAAAAACAGGATGTTAAAAAATACGGTTATGGTGCTGATTATCACAACAAACCTGTGTGAAATAACACTTCCATTTGTAAAAATTACTGAAAGGGCAAACCCAATAGCGGCACAAAGAATAACATATGCGGGAAATATATACCTTAGATAAGCCGTTTGCTGGAAAGTCAGTGCCACTGACAAAACTCCAACAATAATTAATACTAGCCCTCTACGGTTCCATGTGGTTATAAACAGTGCTATGGATGGTAATAATAACAAAAGCCACTGAAAACCAGCTGCACCAGGTTTGCCCTCTAGGTATCGACCAGAATCAAACGTAATTCGATAAATAGTATTCCATGAAACACCCTTTTCAAAATAAGGTGACCCTGAAAAGTTTACAGCAGGATATTGTGGCGCCTGAAAATACCCATTAAAAAATGGAAATACCGGATTTCCTGTAATAGCCCAAGCGGTGATGTATGGAATAATACCTATTACCAGAAACAACGCCAACCCCAATAGGATGGCAGAAAGCACGCCCACTTTAAGCCAAGCACGATAGCGTACAATTAATAACAGGAAGAGCACGGGCAGAATGGTAAGCGTGACCGCTTTAGATGCTAGCGCGCAACCCAGCAGGAAGGCTGCTACTGGTAAATGTTCCGTAGGAGCATTATCTGATGATAGAGCCTTGAAAATTGACAATGCTCCAGCAACGATAAAAGATGCCCAAATCGACTCAATAAATAAACTACTTGTTTCCAGAAAGGTAAGTGGAGTTACCAAAAAAATGAGGACTGCCCATCTTGCTCCCTGCGCATTACCACCTGCCCAAATAACCAGATCACGAAGCAACCAACTGAGCGCAAAAATAGAGCCCACATTAATCAATCGCGCTGCAGTTTCTCCCGCCAGAATATATACAAATGAGTAGATCCAATCCACCATCATTGGCATAGCAGCCCAGACATAAGTGTTTACATCAAAGCCCCATTCATGGTGATGAGATAAATGACCGGGAATAAATAGATGCATTGCAAGAGCATCATGCCCTACTTCAGGCATTAAGGCAGCAGAAAAGTGCACCAGTGCAATTAAAGTGATTGCTAAGTCAAGGTATCTAAACTCAGCAGGTTGAAATCTAAATTGTTTAAGCATTTGAGCAGCATTAGCTACTGAGTGCCACCCAAGTATTACTGGAAGGAGTAAAGCAATCCCATACACTCCTGGATAATTGACTGGAAAATGGGCTAATAAACCAACACCAGTGCCATATACACCAGCTCCAATTAATAAGGCAGTAAGAATAGATACTCTATCTTTGTTAATTTTTAAAACTGATAGTACCGCCTGCCCTAACACAAAGGAAGCAAGAGCAAAAAAGATACTGATAAAAAGGGGCCAGATAATACCAGTCAAAATGGAAATTAAACTAATTGTGATAGCGCCAGCAGTCAAACGCCCGACCCTAAGCCACATTGAAATTACCTCAACAACAATAATTCCAACTGCAAGAGGGCCTAAAAAATGATATAGAGCATTCCAACTTAAAGAGGACACTGTGGGCCAGTGCATCTGTGATAATCCATAAAAGGTTGCGTAAGCACCAATTAACAACGCAATTATCACTAAAATTAAACTAGACCGCGTCATCACACTTCATTCCCGCGTGACGATCCCAATATCTCATTTTTTGAAAGGAACAAGGCACATTAATAATGTTTGACAAAAAATAACTCCCAGAGGTCGATATTTAAACTCTCCTTTAATATAAGAAAAATCGGAGCCATCTTGATGATTATTGCTATTCAACTTACCCTCATTATTTCAAAAATTTGTTGCTTCATGCGCAACTATTAAACTTGTTGCATAATCAAAAAGAAGCGCATCCTGTTCATTAGCATCTAGCAGTTTTTGATGGTTTTTTTTAGATAGCTTTTGCCTAACTATATCAATTCGTTCATTGATAGGTTTATGGTGATTTTTGCTTGTAATATTTTGCGGGTTTATCGCAATAAAATTAAACTCAATGTCATACCGACATAATATTTCCGTAAAGCGCCAAACGTCCTGATTGAAAAATTCCGTTCTGGCCAATAACTGAACATTTTCTATATTTCTCATGGCTTGGTGTATGTCATATTCCATACCATATGGTTTTCTGCGCATCAGTGGCCTCTGCCGACTAGCGGCGCTAAGCAACCTGGTTTGGGCATTTGAAACATGGGTTATCTCTTGTCGATCTGAAAAACAATAGCTCACCCATTCATCAAATGACATTTTCTGAGCAGCCTTAGATGTTGTTGTTCCATCAAATGTCTGGCGCTTGAATTTATAGATTGATAGCACGCGTAAAATTGGGTGCCTTACAAAAACCACCGGTAAAACAAGATAGTCAAGTGAAGCGGGTACCGGGAGCTGGATTTGATGTGATGAAAATGCGATTACATCAACTTTTCTATCGATTACACGAGCAAGCTGCTCCTGATCAATGGTAAAAAATGGGAACGGTCCATCAAAACAGATGTGACGATCACCATAATTCTTTGTGAGCAGTGAATCGAAACTCGTCCCTGAGTTCTTGTAAATGTGATAATGACAGATAACGGTTCGCACTATTAGCCTCAACTATCCAATGTCGTTAAAGAGCGTTTTTTTCTATATTGATGAGGTTGCCAAGCCCCCCATCTCTGTTCAAATTTTTTCTTATTGGATTCAAAGAGTGCTTCTTTTTCTCCCTCTTTCAGCTTTGAAAAAGTTGCGGAATGATGATGATGAACGTATGCATCTTCTGCTAACGCACAGATATATCCTTTGGACTTAATCATGGCACAGTGATCATCATCTTCAAACATTCCCCGGCCATATTCTTCTGCTAGTAATCCAAATGTATTCAAGTCAGCTCGTCTAAACATCACTGCAAAATAGGCAGC
>JALTJN010000509.1 GCA_027076405.1 Chromatiales bacterium | reverse complement strand
ATAGTTATTTTAAAAAATGGAGCGTATAAACAATCACGGAAGATGCTCTTAATCAAATAGGATGAAATTTATGCGTAAGACTTTATTTTACAAGGTTCTGTGTTCAGCCTTTCTTATGGCGCAAAGCTGGAAATCGACCGCAGACTCCGGTATTTCCTTCCGCTACCGCTAAGAGGCCTGATTTTACCTTGCGCCTTGTAGCGCGTGATTATACTTTCCCGGTCATCGCTCTTCCGTAAAAGCAAATAGCGGGAAATGTAAAAAATATTGAATTTATATTTGACTTTTCGGGGGGGTAATTATATTGCGTTATCAAAAGAAAACTTTATATTCATCCCGACAGTACGGTTTGAGGGGGCCGGCTGTTTAACGGAGGTGTGACTATATGAATGCGTATTGCCAAGATTTTTTACCGGCCTGTTATCGCCGATCTTTTTTGTAAAACGCCCAATATGTAAATAGGGACATTAGCTTAGAATGTAAAATATGTGTATACCTAAAATGAAAATTTTTTTTATCCTTATTATATTTTTTAGCCCGTTTCACATTTTTTCACAGGCAGGAAATATTGATATAGATACAATTTTGCAAAATAAAATAAGCAGGGGGCACAGGGTGTCTTTTATAGAGGACTCCCTTATTAAAATAACCTCATTCGATAACAATTATGTGCGTGTATATGACATCCGTCAAAAATCGACTTCAATAAATGCGGATATACAAATTATTGACCTGACTAAAGCCAACCCCGATGACTATAAGAATCTCTTTATACGTACAAAAATGTTCCCTGTAGGCGGAGGGAGTGGCTATCCTTTGGAAATTGCAGATTTTGATAGTGATGGCTTTATTGAGTTTGCCGGGTCATATAAATGGTATAATATCGGTCCGTCTAAAACCGCTATTTTTGAGTTGGACAATCTTGGTTCTTTTATATCTGAAAAAATATATCCTGATTCTGAAACAGTGCAGTTACCCATTTCTATGAGTGATGTGGATAATAATGGTATTCCGGATTATAATTTTCGTGGGGGATGGTATTTTTTAAATTATCAGTCCCCCGGCCCTGGCATCTTTCCGGACAGCAGCCGTTTTATATATCAAACCTGGGATATGGAGGGCTATGTCAGTTCTGAAACATTTGGTGATTTTGACAAAGATGCATTTACTGATTTGATCCATACCGGTGCAGATACCGTTGACGGCGGTTTTCATTACAAAATTTATGTGGCCGAATTTGATCCAACGTTGTTTAATTTTAAACGTGTGTTTAACTTTTTTTCAGAAAATTCACAGGAATATCTTTCCGGCATCAGCGCCGGTGATCTCGACGACGACGGTAACATGGAATTTGTTACAGGCAGCGTATGGGGACATCTGTTTTTTTTTGAAAACACCGGCGACAATAGTTATCAAATGATTGAACGTGATACGGTATCGGCCGGTAATATGTATGTAAACGTACATACCCACGATATGGACGGCAACGGTAAGGATGAGTTTATTCTCGGCGGCAGCTATTGGGCTGATCCCGGCGGTACGGTTTTTTACTGGATTGAATCCGATGGAGATAATAGTTATAAAATAGTCCGAAAATTTATCGTGGCCGGGGCCGATCCACTAGGTTATTCCGAAGCCTGGGCCTATGACGTAAACAATGACGGATATGATGATCTGGTTTTGCACTACTCCTATTATGTGGCCATTCTGACCTGGAATCGGGTTACAGGTCAGTTTGACCTATTATATATGTCACCTTGGACGTATGAAGTGCGAAGCGTCAACATGTACGATACGTATAATAAGGGGCGCTTGGATCTCTATGTTTCTGTTTCGGAATATGATCATAACCCTGTTGTTCGTACCTATTTATTTGAAAATGATTTTATAACCGGTTTAAAACAGGAAACACCCTTAAAGGCAACGGATTTTTCGTTGGGAATGAACTATCCCAATCCCTTTAACGGTACAACAACCATCCCCTTTAAACTGGAAAAGCCCGGCGATGTAGAACTTTACCTCATGGATATAAACGGAAGGAGGATAAAAACCCTTATCCGTCGTAAGAAAATTGGGATTGGTTCCCACTCGGTTCGCTGGGATGGTTTAACGGACAACGGAAAGGAGGCGGCCAGCGGCGTATATATCGTTATATTGCTAAATGGAATGAATAAACAGTCACGGAAGGTACTCTTAATCAAATAGGATGAAAATTATGCGTAAGACTTTATTTTACAAGGTTCTGTGTTCAGCCTTTCTTATGGCGCAAAGCAGGAAACCGATCGCAGACTCCGGTATTTCCTTCCGCTGCCGCTAAGAGAGCTGATTTTACCTTGCGCC
>JALTJN010000508.1 GCA_027076405.1 Chromatiales bacterium | reverse complement strand
GTACCTGAATTATCATTTCCAGAAATATCATTTATTGTTGAACCACTACCCTCATCCATTTTCCACCAACCAACAGGCTCTGGAGCCCATTCATATAATCTACGTATTTCAGTTGGAGACAAACCTGCATTATATAAACGAACTTCATCTACACGACCATCAATTGGATTGGTACCTGATGCCTGGCTAGCAATATACAATCCTCCGCCAGATGAAACTGATCCTGATTTTATATCTTCAGCCTTAATCTTTCCATTTACATATATACGACGACTAGAACCATCATAAGTAAACGCAATATGAAACCAATTACCTGTTGTAACCACGCCACTGGCAGTAGTCAATGAAGTAGGGTTGTCAATACCAAATAAATAAAGTGTTACAGCTCCAGTACTACTCACTCTAAAATAAAAATTATTCTGTTTATCAAAAAAATACTTAGTAGTAGACAATGCATCTAAATAAAACCACCCAGCCATAGAGATGCCATCAGTATAACTGTCTAGAGAACTAGAACTGTCAACCAACATAAAATCACCCGTACCATCCATATCAACTGATCTCCCATACTTAGAAGTAGTGGTGGCAAAAGCATCAGCGCTCCAATTTGCATCATTATTGTTTCCAGATGAATCACAAGAATCATAATTAGCTGTCGCACATGTTGAAGATGCGGACTCATCCATTTTCCAATAACCAATAAGTCCATTGGATAAATTATCATCACTATAAGAACCAAAAGCTGAAGATAGTCCTTGATTATAATCTTGTTTCACTTGATCAGAAGTACGGTCATAATTATATAATTTCATTTCGTCAATAAAACCTTGAGCATATCTACCAGTATAGGCTGTCCCTACCCTAAAACCAGTATAAGTAGTAGGCCAAGTTGTTATAGAGCTCTGACTACTTGTGTTATCAACATACAAAGTAGCCTTATTAGCAGTTGAGTCCCAAGTCAATGTAACAAAATGCCATTTATTCAAAGTGATAGGGTTTGCAGAAAATATACTATTATAACTACCACTTGAATTTCCTATAATAAATCTGAGCCTGCCATCGCTATTATATTCTAAACGAAAAGCATCATTGTTCGTAGCTGTGACTTGCAACCCCAAAACATTATCTACAGCAGCCCAGCGATTTAATTTTACCCAAAAAGATAACGTCCCCTTACTATAAGCTGGAACATTAGAAAAATTAGTTGCATCAACATAATCACCTGAACCATCAAAATACAAACATTTCCCAAATCTACATTCTGATTCATTCATCCAAGTCGCAGCAGTAATAGAACCATCATAACCACTAGATGCATTATCACTAACTGTTGTGCCATAGCCTTTATCAAAATTCCAATAAATAACAGGCCCAGGACCCTGCTCTTCTGCAGTTGTGCTACCTACATAATAATTACTCGCTTCAGTAGCAAAATCATTACTAACAAATCCATTAGCAACACTAGAATTTCCATAATAATAATAAACTGTACTCGTGGCAGTTGGTAAAGTATCAAACTCTATATGAGTAACAGTAGATGTTGTACCGCAACCACTGGCAATATAATAATCCAACAAATTACCACCAGAATCTGTAAATCTTAAATCACCACAATCAGACTGGAACTTGCCAGTAGCAGAAGTATCCAGTGTTGCGGAAATATAAACATTATTCTCTGTTGCAGTGTTATTACCAACATCAAAAGATCGCCTATACAACCAGCTCTCATTAAACCACTCAGAAGCTTCTACATTTTCTTGAGATCTATTAAATATAAACAAAGAAGCAACAATAGCTATAATTGACACTGCCAATACAGTTGATATAACTGCGGTTTTATTGTTGAAAATTTTATTCATAATACCAAAACTATATTACTTCGTCTTCTACACCAACTACAACGTCACTATCTGTGACAGTCTCATCTACAGGCTGTTCTTCTGCAACATCTGTATCTACATCATTATTAATAACATCACTTGCTGTAGAAGTTGATTGAGTTGAGTCATCTCCAGATACAACATCATCTAAAACATCTACGTTATCTGTAGCACCGTCTATAAAATCACTGTTATCATTACCTGTATCAGTATTACTCTGATCATCTGTAGAACTATCAATCAAAACCTCTGTCTGACCTGTTACTGGGACACCCTGACCAGGAGCTACATATATAATCTCTGGCTCTTCATCTATGACATCATCAGTACTGGTTACAACTGTTGAACTGCTCACTTGATATTCACCACTAAAATCCCAACGCAAATATCCATCTTCAAACAATGAATAATTTAAACTTGGTTGAATCAAAAATTCAGTTGCAGATTTAGCTACGCCCACAACTTG
>JALTJN010000507.1 GCA_027076405.1 Chromatiales bacterium | reverse complement strand
CGTATATGCATTTATTAGATGAGTGAAACACATAACAAATCACTCCATCGGACGCACTTGTCTGTCACGCCTTTTGCGGAGCAAAAGCCTTGCCAGCCTACGTTCGCCGATGAGCTCAACCGTTAGGCATAAAGGAAATATATGGCATGAGTGACGAAGAACTATATCTTGAGGCAACACGCGAAGTAGAGGGTGAGGATAAAAATCCAGCACTTTGGGCAAAAGTGATGGCCTTATCTGAAGGTGATCATGACAAGGCTAAATATCAATATATAAAGCTTCGAGTTGAACAGCTCAAAAAATCAAAAAAAGAAAAAAATCCTGTTTTTACCAAAAAAACCGTTGATGAGTTTTCCTTAAAATACATGCCAATTTCCGAGTTTTCTAGAATTAAATCAATTCCCGAAAAAAAGATAGTAGAAATGATAAGGGATGGATTTTATGTAGGGCAGATTAAAGACAATGAATGGTTTGTTAGCAGAGATGAAGTTGGAAAAGAAGAAGTTATTAAACCATCATCAGCCCAATCAAATATACCGAAACATTCAAAGCAAGAATATATTCCAGTTGAAGAGTTTGCAGAATTCAAAGGAATAACCTCTGAAAAAGCCATTGCAATGATACGGGACGGATTCTATCAAGGCCAAATCATAGATGATAAGTGGTATGTGGCTTATTCAGAAGTAGAAAAACAAAAAACATCTACACAGTCTAGCTCGGGTAGCTTTTTCAAAAAACTAACGAATGGTGATTTTGGTCTGCCCAAAACGTACTGGTTGTTTGGCGTTCTCGGCGGTTTACTGTTCATTATTCCCTTCGCACTTGCGGCCGCTGCTGAATCTCTTGGAGCATTAATATTCGTATTACTGGCTAGTGTAATTTACTCATTAATTGTAGCTGTAGGTATATGGCGCGCATCGGACAAATATCAGGGTGCTAAAGTTTGGGCTGTATTAGCCAAAATAGCCGTTATCATAGGTATTTTACGTCTATTGGTAGACTTGGTATCACTAGGGAGTATCTAAAATGCCTAACAATGCGCTCGTTCGGACACAAACTACGCTGCGCTTCGTTTGTGCCGCACAGCTTAAACGTTATACACAAAAAGACATGGAATCATGAGAATAAAGTCAATTTATGCGCAAAAGACGCAGCCTGTTGAGCTGTTTTCAGTAGAAGAGTTATCCGATCTTGTGGTTATAGCGGGGCCTAATGGTATTGGAAAGACAAGATTGATTTCAGCTTTTATCGCGTTTTTTCAAAATCCAAATGTTGGGCCTGTTAAATTCCAAATCGAAGCAACTTCAAAGGCAGAAGAAGATGCTTGGGGAAAACGAATATTAAGTACAGATAATGCTCAGGATTGTAATTTATTGCGAGCCTCGTTGCAGAAAAACCGGAGAAGACGCAACTTTAACGGTAGTGTTTTGTATTATGAAAGCAATCGCACAATACAGAACATACAGCCATTGCCATATCAGTGGGAAATGGCAGATCCTTGGGAAGAGCAAGTTTCTTGGAATCTAACTTTTGGAGGGTTGGCAGGTCGTTTTCAGGATACTCTGCATGCAATCTTTAAGAAAATACAAAATCAAAAAACATCAATTGCTAATAGGGCCATAACGCTAAGACAACAAGGCCATAAATCGATGAATCTAGAGTTTTCCGACCCCTTAGACCCTTTTAAGTCCGCATTCTCAAAGTTGCTAGGGCCAAAGGAACTTGTCAGGGCAGACCTCCAAGCTAATACTCTAAGATTTCGGCATAATGACGCAGAATATGATATTAACGCTTTAAGCTCTGGTGAGCGTGAGGTTCTTAATATAACTTTTGATTTTTTGCTACGAAAACCATCAGACTGCGTAATATTTTTCGATGAACCGGAGCTACACCTCCATCCTGAGTTATCAACAAAACTAATTAGTACGCTTAAAAGTATAGGAAAGAACAACCAATTTATTCTTTGCTCACATTCTCCAGATATTATTTCTTCTTCTTTAGATGATACGGTTGTTTTCCTTACACCCAAGAAAGATGATCATGAGAACCAAGCTGTTTTATTAAAACCAGACGATGAATCAACAGAGGCATTAAACAGACTAGGCCACTCAATTGGCGTTGTTTCTCTAGGCAAAAAGATAGTTCTAATCGAAGGGACAGATGGAAGCTTAGACAAACAAACATATTCACACTTGCTAAAAAACCGCTATCCAGATCTTGTTTTGTTACCGAGTGGTGGCAAAGGAAACCTAAGTGCTTTCGATCAAATTGCTGAATCGATACTAAGCAGGACTCTTTGGGGAATTGATTTTTACATGCTGGCAGATCGAGACAGCGTAATAAATAGTGCCAGCTTTGAAGAAAAGGCGCCGG
>JALTJN010000506.1 GCA_027076405.1 Chromatiales bacterium | reverse complement strand
TAACCGGATTGCCTTCAAAGAAGCGCGGATCAAAACGACCTGGACCCCAGGCTTGATACTGTGGAATTAATTCAGGTGTCACTTCTTGCACATAAGGCGTGAAAGATAAAATCATACCCGCATTCATCGTTGTATTCGGTGGACCTAAAATGGGCACACCAAATGGCATGGGCACAGGGTCTGCACCCGCTTCTAACTGAATCGGTGTTTTCGTTACGGTAACGTGACACAGCGCACAGGTTAAACCCACTTCGGTAATTAAGGTTGGGTCATCCGGGTCATTAAACTTACCACGCACACCCACTACCGCATCGGCTTGAATTAATGCACGTGTTAAAGCAGGATCTTGTAACGCCGCTTGCTTGGCTGCAAAATCATCGCTTACTAACACATCAATAATAGGCTGAGGCACTTTGCGAATATCAACCTGCACACCCAACGAAACCGCTGTTGCCGGTGCAACAACATTTAATAATTCATTCATGCGGAAACGACCCGTCCACATTTTTTCTGCACCCCAGGTTTCATTGAAATAAAGATCTTCACCCCGTGCAACCGCAGGGCCTGAAACGGTTTTCAATGTACGGTGCTGCACTCTTAATTTAATCACAGCCTGTTTCGTTAACGACGCAACCATGCCTGTTGAAGGACGGTAGAAGTTAGTCATCATGCGCTGCCAATTGTCTTTCTTCCATTTGCCCTTTTTCCAGGATTTACCCACAAAGCGTTCAAGCTCACCAATTTGTGGATGAACCGGTAATGGGTTGGCTGTAATCGCCACTTCAATTGGATTCAAAATATTAACCGGAATCCATTTACCCTTCTTTTTAGTTAGCAAAGCCACTTTATATGCGGGGCTGGCTGCAGATGATTTATATTTCTTATATTTTTTATATTTAACTTTTGCGACTTTTAATACCGCATCATATTCTAATGCGCCAGCGGGAATCGTAACTTCAATATTCGGGCTGTACTTATCATCAACAAAGACACCGCCTTTATCGGCATATACCTTAGCTTTAATAACGATCCATTTTTCGTCTTCGAACTCATATTTTTCTTCGTACTTATCTTCGTACTTGTCTTCGCCTTTATCCTTCATTGCAAATGTGCTTGAGGTCACACTTAACGTAAAGACAGCTAACAACATCGTTAAAGCTTTTATTCTATTTTGAATAAACATACTTCCCCCGTCATATAATTATGGTTTTATTATTTTAGATGCGAAGGTTAACAGCCATCGAAAAAGAACACAGTGATTTAGGCTTGTGACTTTACACACGGTTTTTTTACTACTTAAACAACCCGGTACGAAAAATTATTTTAGAACCATTTTTTTCATGTAGATATTAAGGAGGTGGAGCATAAGGATATGCCGAATGATTTATTCGCATGTGAATTTGTGTGAGCCAATTCACGCTTACATTGATTTAATTTCACTCTCGTAATACGAGCTAAAGTGGCGTTTAAAAGAAAACACAAATGAACGCGAAATTAATTATTAACTGAACACTTAAAATATCTATTTGAGATCTTTACACGAGTGCAAACTAATTTAAAAACAAACCAACTCCGTCACCCCAGTATGCCCCTGTTAATATACATGGGCTGGTATCCAGTGACTTTATTAACCGAAAGTCACTGGATTCCTGCCTACGCAGGAATGACTAATAAAAGCGCTGCGTCTCCGTGCCTCTGCGTCAAAAATAAAATATTTCGACGCAGAGGCGCAAAGGCACAGAGAAAAGATTAAAACAGAGAAAGTTAAAGTAGTTATAAAAATTAGCTCGTCGCTCCTGCGAAGGCAGGAGCCCAGTGACTTTGAATCCGTAGCACAACCTCAGTCACTGGATTCCCGATACAAGCATTCGGGAATGACGGAATTTTTATTCCGGACAACAATGTGTGCCTACGCAGGAATGACTAATAAAAACGCTGCGTCTCCGTGCCTCTGCGTCAAAAATAAAATATTTCGACGCAGAGGCGCAAAGGCACAGAGAAAAGATTAAAACAGAGAAAGTTAAAGTAGTTATAAAAATTAGCTCATCGCTCCTGCGAAGGCAGGAGCCCAGTGACTTTGAAGTGAATAGCACAACTCAGCCACTGGATTATGACACACATCCATGTGGGTCAGCCTTCGGGTCAGGCATAGCCTGTTTAAATTCGTTCCAAACGAATTTATCCCGACCCACAATTATTAAGCATGGGCATTCGGGAATGACGGAGTTTTTATTCCGGACAACAGTGATTATGTTTATTCGCGTTAATTAGCGTTCATTCGCGTTTTCTTTTCCTTTAACTTAAAAACTTTATCTACAGGCACTATTCAACTATTCGTGCTTCGCGCAAAGTCCTCGAAGCATTTAAAACAACATATC
>JALTJN010000505.1 GCA_027076405.1 Chromatiales bacterium | reverse complement strand
AAACGTACCCACTAGCCGATCGTCACCACCTTCGACAACTGGTGCGCAACGCCATTAAAGAAAAGAAAAACAACAAACCGCCTGCCGCCTATCGCCAAATATTTAAATACATTCGTGAAGTCATTGATGAGTCGTTTACCTCATCTGAAAATGATTATTAGCTCGACTATACTAAAATCAAGTTAAACTTTTAATTGAGTATTCTTTATGGATTTCACCAGCATACACAATTTTTACGAACACCTGGTTATTGACTATCTTCAACTGGAAGTCATCCCAAACCTTCCCAATCAATCCAACGATTTCATACTCGACGTCGCCTGTTACGCACTCACCAAACTCCCCTCGCGTTACATGCGTCATGAAATTGATATGGCGTTTTATCTGGAATCGGAAGAACGCGGGAAAATGGTTGATGAAGTAAAAAGAGTGGTTGATGAGGCGGTTATTTATATTACGGAAAATTTCAATAAGAATGAACGGTATGAATAACAAAAATCATACATCCATACTCAATGCATATATTTGATAAGCCTTTTTATTTTTCGGTTTATTTTCAATTAACACACCTAATAAAAATCAAACATAAATACTACTACACACCTATTCCTCCCTTTATAGAATTCATAACAAACAATTTGACTTAAATATTAAGCGTATATCGGTTGGGTTCGGCTAAATAGAACCCGATCTTCGACGCCATCCAATTAATCCTGCTAAACCCGATATAAACAACCAGAATGCGGACGGTAACGGCACTGTCGTAACCACAGGTGCTTCCGATATTGAGAGTGATCCACGCAGTGCATTTCCCCCGTTTAATATATTATATGGGTCTCCCGCTGAAACATGTATACCCGTCGCGCCACCTTCAGGAATAATAATTTCTCCCCAGTTCCCTGTAACCATGTCAGTACTTATACGAAGAGTCCCTCCAGGCAATATTGTGCCTTCAAAGCTACCACTAAAACCCTCTAGAAAATAACCAAAAGTATTGCTTGTCCTAAAAAAAACCTCTTCGTCCTCAGTTATATTGCCCCCAAAGGCAAAAGGGCTACGACTAAGACTACTGCTTGATCCACCAGCAGAAACTAATAAACGCTGAATTGCACCAGCGGTGGGTCCTCGCTCTCCTGTCGATAGAATAGTAGTGTATGTGATGCTATTTTCTATGTAGCCAGTTAAGGGCCCCCCAGTCTTAGGGTCCCCAAATAAATCAGTTCCGTCTGGTCCAAACGGAATGCTTTCATCTACAAATCCGTCATCAACAATTTCAACAAATAAATCTGGCATCGTATATGCGTAATTAAAATTCATAGCGATATCACTTTCATTAGTAAAAGTAAGTCCATATCTCGTATTTGTGAAATTAAGTTGAAGACATCTATCGCAAGTAGCTACATAATTCACACTGGCTGCAAGACTACCGTCACTCGTAACACTTGAAACAACTTCGCTCGGTCTTGTCCCATCTAATGTTCTACCATCAAGCCTATTGTTTACTGTAATTAGTGAATCTAATGTGGATGAAGCTTCAAAAAGATAAGCCTCATCAAAGGTTGCACCATCTGGTTCAGAATAAGATAGAGAGGAAATTGAATAGGTTATACCTGCCTGAGCAGTGTAACTTCCCGACATCAGAACAACGGTTAAGATAACACGATTAATTTTTATCATTTTCTTTCCTTAACGGGTGATTAGCTAAACTTATTAAGTAAATACTTAGCATTCTTTGAAAACAAACAAGTACCAATGTCATTTACATTGCCCTTGAATTTTTGCTGATATTTTTGTTTCCTAATTAAAAGCACATACTATACCACATTTAAAATATTCATTAATAAACAGTAAGTTAATATTTTAAGTGTAATTCAGGATTAAATTTATGACAAAATTTTCGACATATTAAGAAACCTGTTCTTTAAAAAACTTACACTTCATTTAATATTTTTTCAGATACCCAGCGATCAACGCCCTAGTTTATAAACCAGCCCCCCCCTCTCAACATCAACCTCAATCACATCGCCCGCAACAAACTCACCCTGCAATAATTTTTGCGCCAGTGAATTTTCAAGCTGATGCTGAATCGCCCTTTTTAATGGCCGTGCGCCATAGACTGGATCGAAACCGGCTTCGCCTAATTTATCTAACGCCGCTTCGCTTAAATGCAATTGCAACTCTTTCTCTTGCAAACGTTGTTGTAAGATTTCAATTTGTATTGCCGTGATTGAACGAATTTGTTCACGCCCTAAGGTGCGGAACACAACTGACTCATCAACGCGGTTTATAAATTCCGGTTTGAAGTGTTGGCCTACCACTTCCATAACTGCGGATTTCATTCCAGCAAAATCACCCTTCTCAGTAAACTCCTGAATTAATTGCGAGCCCAGGTTTG
>JALTJN010000504.1 GCA_027076405.1 Chromatiales bacterium | reverse complement strand
AGACAACTACGTTATCTTTGCTCATGGTGGCGTACTCCTTTGCTGTTTTCAGTTCTTGTCAAACCGAATTTCAGCAGGGTACGCCGCCTTCTTCAATCAGGCCGTACACCAGTTTCGAGCATAGCTCCTATCCTGACAGAGGGGGAGCGTACAGAGAGATTTTTCAACAACCTGTTAGAGTTTCCAGAAGTGAAATATTTAGCATATAGATCGGACATCGATGCATTAAGAGGTGTTTCTGTCCTTATGGTGGTTGTTTATCATGCTTTTCCGAATCTACTTCCTGGAGGGTTTATTGGGGTAGATATATTCTTTGTGATTTCTGGATATTTAATTACAACAATTATGTTGCTTTCTTTGCAGAAAAGTGAATTTTCACTCGCTGAATTTTATGGAAGGCGCGTACGGCGCCTTTTTCCTGCCCTTATTACGGTACTTATTTTTTCATTGTTGTTAGGCTGGTTTGTTTTGTTTCCGGACGAGTACGAGCAACTAGGCGAACATGTAAGTAAGAGTGTTATATTTTGGCAAAATTTTGAACTAATTAACGAGGTTGGGTACTTTGACGTAGAAAGCCACTATAAGCCTTTGCTGCATCTATGGAGTTTAAGTATTGAAGAGCAGTACTACATAGTGTGGCCCGTGATTCTTTTGTTTTTCTTGAGATTTAACAAACATCCAGTATATCTGTTTTCTTTTGTTTTTTTTATATCATTGATAGCCAATATTTACTTTGCTCCTGAGTACACTCAAGAAACATACTACCACACGCTTACTCGATTCTGGGAGTTAGCTGCTGGATCGTTACTTGCAGTGATGCTTGTTAATAAAAAAGTTAATAGCAATAGATTGTTTGCTGTTGCGGGTGGGATTATTATTATTATTAGTGCATTACTTATAAATGGCAGAATGGTTTATCCGGGATTCTTGGCTATAGCTCCTGTGCTTGGAGCGGTATTAATTATATTAGCTAATAGTCAATTGCCCACTTACTTGGGGCTTGAAAAATTAGGGTTGATAAGTTATCCGCTGTATTTGTGGCACTGGATATTAATTTCTTTTGTCTTTATTTATTTAGGTCGTCATCCAAGTGTAAGTGCTTTGTTGATAACGGTTTTTTTGTCACTAGCATTTGCATTTTTAACTTACAAATACATAGAGCCTCTCCGGTATTTTAGAAAGTCCACTCCATATTTGATTTTGGTTCTGGTATCGATTGGTTTGGTTGGTGTTTATATAGATAAAGAAAAAGGCTTGTCTGGCAGAGCTAGTGTAGATTATTTTGCGGGGCTATCCATACAATTTCATAGAACTCCCGCGAAAGATAGTATTTGTACACAATATGCTAGTTCTAAGCTAAAAACACAATTGCTTTTTGATTATTGTAGAGCGCAGAACGTAAATCTAGATAAATTGATTGCTATTATTGGGGATTCGCATGCTCATGTACTGTTTCCTGGTATGGCAGAAATAGCGAATAAATATGGTTATGGAACATTATTGATCGCAAATTCAAGTTGCCCAACTTTAATAGGTTTTATGCAAGGTCGAAACGAAAAGGTTGTTAAGCTATGTCAAGATAAAATTAAACAGATACTGAAAATTTTAAAAGAAGATAAACGTATAACAAAAGTTGTTATGGCAACAAGGGGGCCTGTATATATTCACGGTGAAGTTGCGGGAAAGTTTACCAGCAAGAGTGTAGCAGAGAGTTTATTGGCACAAAATAAAAACGAAAAAAACAATCTTACTTATGATGATTACTTTTCAGGGTATCGTTCGACGATTAAAAAGATAGAATCCATGGAACATATTAATAATATTTACTATATGATTGAAAACCCTGAGCTTGATTTCCATCCAAAAGAAGTTGTTCCTAGGCCCTATGATGTGTTTGGTATAAGTGCAAATAGAAATACAATGGACAGAAGGCTTTATTTGAAAAGAATGTCTGTATATAGATGGTATGTTGAAAATATTAAGTTTTCAAAACTTGTTCTTTTGGATCCAATAGATGCGTTGTGTGATAAGGATAATTGTATGTCTTTTAAAGATGGTAAATTTTTATATGCTGATGATGACCATTTTTCTGTATATGGTTCGTTCTATATAGCAAAGTTCTTTGAGAAAATTATTTTTGGGTCGGTTTATAGTCAATCTAATAGTGGATCGACTCTTGATTAAACTGGAGTGTGCCCCTCAATGGGTAGTGTCGGAGGCTTCGTCGATAATGCCATGGCAGAGGATTTTGAGCTATAGTCAAATCTGGTGTATGCCATGATCAGGCGGCGTTCCTGCTGTCGTCGGTTTTGTTGTTCACTTCGACTTCCACTCCGTCTCTGAACTCCACTCCTTCGATGACCTTGGCCAGATAGTGGAATCCCCGGATCCTTCGCCAGCGT
>JALTJN010000503.1 GCA_027076405.1 Chromatiales bacterium | reverse complement strand
AATTAAAAGCCAATTATCAGGATGTACCAAATAATCTTATTCAAGCGATAGTTGATGCAAATACAACACGTAAAGAGTTTATTGCAAAAACCATCGTCGATAAAAATCCAAAAGTGGTAGGTGTTTACAGGTTAATAATGAAAAGTGGTTCGGATAATTTCAGAGCATCATCAATACAGGGAATCATGAAACGTATAAAAGCAAAAGGAATAGAGGTTGTGGTTTATGAACCTGTGTTTCAAGAAAAGGAATTTTATCGCTCTCGTGTAATAAAAGATATTAATGAATTTAAAAAAATATCGGATGTGATTGTTGCGAATAGAATGTCCGATGAAATTAAGGATGTAGAAAACAAAGTCGTGAGTAGAGATTTGTTTGGGCGAGATTCCTGATCTAATTTAAATCACTGTATTTGTAACAATTAATTTAAAAAATTAAAGAATAATTATGTCAGAAAAAAAGAAAGACTCTATCGCTTATATTGTATCTATGCGCGCAGGTCTCGAGGCCTTTATCTATCGTGAAGTGGAAGCGTTATACGATAAAAGTTATTCAATTACCTTTTTCGCAACAAAATTTGTTCCGGGTGATATTTATTCGCCTAAAGAAAACTGGCCGTATCATGCAATATCATTAAAGGGTCTGGTTTTAGAATTACCAATATTAGCATTAAAAATGTGTTTGCGCCCTGCGTTATTAATGGAGGCTGTGCGTGACAATGGTTTAGTCGATTTGGTGTTTGCCACTAAGTTTGCACCCATTATGAAACGAGATAACATTAAACAAATACACTGCCACTTTGGAGATCATAAGTTTTTTATTGGGTACTATTGTAAAAAAATTACAGGATTGCCTTTGTCCGTTACTATTCATGCCCACGAATTTTATACTAACCCCAATGAAATTTTATTTAAAAAATCACTGGCTGCAGCCGACAGAATTTTTCCCATCGCACAAAAATGGGTTGATTTATTAAAATCAAAATATGCCATTGCTGACAATAAAATAAGATTAAATAGATTGTTTGTTGATGGAGATGAAAACAAACCGGCAGATGAAATAACGATTTTAGCTGTTGGCCGATTTACTGAAAGAAAAGGTTTTGTTTATTTAATGCGTGCGCTGGCATTGCTTGACGATGTAAAAGCGCGAGCCATTTTTGTTGGTTTTGGCGAGCTGGATTTAAATGAAATGGCCGAAGCTGAAGGTGTTAGAGATAAAGTCACTGTGTTTGGGAAAATGAATCAGGAGCAACTGCGATTTTTTTATCAAACCTGCGATATTTTATGTGTGCCATCAATAACAACTGAAAAAGAAGGCGCGGAAGGAATACCGGTTGTTTTAATGGAGGGCATGGCTTGTGGAACGCCGGTTATTGCAACGCCTTGCGGCGCAATTGAAGAGCTTGTTGGTGATTATATTGTTGAGGAGCATTCGGTAGAAAAAATTGCCGAGATAATAAAGTTATTAGCAAAAGACCCTGAATTACGACGTGAGCAGGGAATGAAAAATAGACAAAAAGTGTTGCAGGATTTCAGTGTGAAAAATATTGAAAAATTCGCAGTTTGGTTAGATGAGTTAAATGAATCAACGGGTGATGTGTGACAGATACTGTTGTTCTCGTCGCCAATGGATTTACTCGCGACAATGTGCGCCTGCAACCGTGGCGATATGTTTTTGAACTTGCAAAACACAAAAGTAAAAGCAATAAAGTTTTTGTGTTAACTGAGGGCGGCACTGATGCCGCTATCGATTTATGGGAAGAAGGTTTTAGCGTTGTTGAATCATGCTTGTTAAGTATAAAAAAACAATCGAAATTAGCTGAATATATTTCATCATTAAACCCAACAGAATTATGGTGGAGCACCACGCCAAGAAGCATTGCGTTTTATTCTGTTTTAAGCAAGATTAATTGTAAAAAAATTGCATTTATTACCTGTCCATTATATCGCTGGATGGAATTAATTCGAGCTTCATTTTTAGGCGTACCTTATGTGCAAACCAAAGCCTTGTGGAGTCAGCGTTTCATTCCGCGATTTTTATTTACGTTTTTTTTAAACAGTAAAATTTTTGACAGCATTACAGTACAAAGTAAAAATAATTTAAATATACTGGCGAAAGGTGGTATAAAAAAAATAAAATTACATTTTTTACCTGTTGGCATTGATGAGGAAGATGTTTTACCTGTTGATGAAAAAATACATCAGCAAGTGTCCAATAAAATAAATAAAAAAACAGAAGATATTGTGTTTTTATATTTGGGTGCATTAAGGCCGATCCGTGGATTTGATTCGCTAATTAAAGCGTTTCCCGATGTGGCAATTAAAAACAAAAACGCACGCCTTGTTGTGTTGGCAAGGGGCGCTTCAGATGAGAAATGCCATGCAGTATTAAATGAATTAAAACAACATAATATTG
>JALTJN010000502.1 GCA_027076405.1 Chromatiales bacterium | reverse complement strand
AAATATAAAGTTGCTGCGCACTTATTGTTGCCTTGCCATAGAAGAAATGGCAACACCGCAAGAATATACATCACTTGCCGCAAGAGCACGGTTTTTAAAAATCCATCCCAAGACCTTTGTGCGCAATCATTTGGGATTTTACAGTCAGGTGTATCAGATGCTGGATGATTGGGCGTTGGTGCAGTTTGAGGGGATTAGCAAAAAGATGTATTAAGCTTTATTGACAAGTTGATGTGGCTCAAGTAATTTATGCTTGATGTCATGCCAAGTATTTTTTCGTAAGTAATAGTGCAATTTGTTTTTAAATATTTATAAGAAAAGTCTATTCTAAATTGTTATTCAAGTCATGACGAATTTGAATCAGCCAGTTAACTTATGGCGATGAAAAATATTGGAGATATGTCATGGGTGAAGAAAATATAAAGTTTTCTGAGTGGGATGATAGTTATATATTTGAGGGAGAAAAAGAAAGGGAGAATGCTGAAAATTTTGAAGGCCCTGAAAAACGATGTCGTGATACATCTTTTAATTTAGATATAGATGCTTATGAAAAAAATATAAAATGGGAAATGGAGTGTGTGTCTCAATATCTAAGTGAGGTTAGGCGAAGAAAGTTTTTTGCAATAAATGCCTCAATTATTTTTTTCCCAGGGCTAGTGAGTGCAGTAGCGGCAATAGCGTCAACCAAACTTATTCAAGGTGGAGAAGAAACTAATTTATGGGTGGTTTTTTTATTTATAAGCATGTTTGTAGGTGCTGCAAATATGATTGCTATAAAATATATATCTGCTTTTAAATCACAATTTATTTTAGCACTAAGACAAATAAGCTGCTTACGACAAGCATTAGACTCCATAACGTATTTTCGTATTGAAGGTGTGTTTCCAATACACCGAAGAGCGTTAATGAAGGGAGGTGTTTATTATAAAGTTTTTGGTAAGCATAGAAAACTACCTATTGGCAATGAAGGATATCGAGGCAGGTTTCAAAGATCGCCATTTGCTTCCGCTGATATGACATTAATTCATTTTTTATATCTAAATTCGATTACGTTAATGTTGGCACCTTTTATGTATATAGTTGTAATGGCCAAAGGTAAATGGGGCGAGTTATCGAGTGATTTACCGCGCTCTTACGGTTTTGAGGATTCATTATTATTGACGGCAGGTTTTTTGATCCTGGGTGTTATAATTATAAGTGTGATGCATTTTAGAAAAATAGAAAAAGTAAAAAAAGACGAAGAGAAGGAAACTCCTGAAGCGGAAGAACGAGATGCTAAGAAAGCTAAACGTCACTTTAAACTGAATACATGGGATATAATCGTTACGACTGTTTTTATATTGTTTCCTTTACTGTATTGGGTATACGTGGGAGTGGATCTCACTGAAAATATAAAAGAGCATATCGGTATTTTTTTCTTACTGATGAGTATATCGATAACGTTACTGAGTGTTAAGTATATTTTTTATGACTCACTTAATAGAGTGTATAATGCATTCACAACAAAGTCAGACTCTTGTTTTAATGACTATTAACCCTTCCATCCCTGTCCCAACTTGACTACAATATCCTTAAGTTGGAAATAACGCCGACTTAACCCAATGCCTGGTTTTTATCAGACATTAAAATTCAAGTTCGCCATTTACCCTGAATGCGCGGGCTTTTTTTTCGCCCGAAAAAAATGCCAAGTCACCCAGCTAAAAAACACAAACAGGAAGCCCATGATTGAAGCCAACCAACTTCACGATCTCATCGTGAAGCCTGCGCTGATTGCGCTCGGAAAACAATTCTCACAACCCGCAGCCCGTACCTTGATTATGGGCACGATTGCACATGAGTCCATGTCGGGTCGTTACATCAAACAAGTCGGTGGCCCAGCGTTGGGTATTATTCAAATGGAACCCGTTACCCATGACGATATATGGCAAAACTATCTGCGTTATAAACCTGAGTTAGTTAATCGTCTAAAACTTTTATTCGAAATAAAAGAGCCGAATGCAGAACGTTTAATATATGACCTGCGTTATAACGTGGTGATGTGTCGATTGCATTATCGTCGGGTAAAAGAAAAGCTACCTGCAGCCGATGATGTTCAAGGGCTGGCGCGTTATTGGAAAACCCATTACAACACCGTTAACGGCAGCGGCACGCGCGAGCAATTTATTCAGCACTTCAATCATTATATTGCAGGGGCGTTATGAACGGCCTCGCTGTCAATGTAAAATCCAACCTAAAACAACTCACCAAAAACATAGACGACATCGCACAAAAACAAATCCCCTTTGCGATGGCGCTAACCTTAACCAAAACCGTACAAAGCACACAACGCGCAGAAAAAATTGCGATGCAACGTCAACTGGATCGACCCACGCCCTTTACTTTGCGCGGAGTCGCCATTGAACGTGCAAGCAAACAAAACTGGC
>JALTJN010000501.1 GCA_027076405.1 Chromatiales bacterium | reverse complement strand
GCAGTCACGCTGGGGCAGCGGCCGCTGAGGAGCCAGTGATGAGGCAATGAGTAGTGAATAATGAGACATTATTGACAGGCTAGCCCTGATTGTCTGAGCAGCTTGACATGGTACCAAAACAAAGTACCATACTCATATGAAGCGCAAGCAACAGAGGACGCTGGAGCAAATCTACAAACGACCTGCCAGCGGCAATATACCCTGGAAGGACATTGAATCTCTGTTCAAAGCGCTGGGTGCGGAAGTAACCGAAAGATCAGGCTCAAGGGTAGCCGTAGTGCTTTTCGGCGAAGTCCGTGTATTTCACAGGCCACATCCGTCACCAAATACTGATAGAGGCGCGATAGCCAGTATTCGCAAGTGGTTAGAATTTTATGAGGTGCGACCATGAATATAATGGAAGTCGATGGATACAAGGCAAAAATTGAATATGATCCAGAGCTTGATCAATTTCGGGGTGAGATTCTTGGATTGAACGGAAGCGCGGACTTTTACGGCAAAAGCCCGACAAGCCTCAGGAAAGAATTCAGAAATTCATTAAAAGTATACCTGGAGGTATGTAAGGAAAAAGGAATCCCTCCAATGAAACAATACTCGGGCAAATTCAATCTCAGGATACCCCCCCGCTTGCATAGTGAAATTGCAGCGCGAGCGACAGCATCGGGGAAAAGCATCAATCAATGGGTGTCTGAAGTGCTCGAGCGTTCTACTCTTGAGTGAAGCAGCGTATAATTCTTATTTCAAAGCATCAAAGATTTTACTGAGCCTAAACATATGAGCTAAATAATGTATTAAGAGATAATGTCAATGCGCAAGAATATAATATTACCGCTAACCGTTTTAGCCTTTGTTACTTGCGGAGGGTGCGGAAGCAATGGAGAAGACACAGACTCAAGACTTACTTTTGAGGATATAGCACCACCTTCTTTTACAGGAGGATCAGGAAGAAATATTCTAACTGGCGAACAACTAGGTGATGGCACCAAGCTTAATAGCGACCTTGTCTACACAGCCCCCGTTATTTCAAATACATACGATTTTTTCATCGGCCCAGCGTATGTTTCAGGTGAAACAAGTAGTCAAATAATAATACCAATTACGAACATAGGCCCCGCCAAATGCAACATTAAAGCAAATCTAATTGAACTTAGAGATTCGAGAAACAATATCATCGATAGCGATACTTATGGCAATTATGTTACTGGATCCAACGCCACTTTTTATCTAGTAGATTTATACCAGTATATCAACGACCGCGCTTACGATGTTAATACGACAAATACCTGTCTTGACATGGGCGAAACAGGATATTTTCTGCATCTTAATGGTGGCCCTGCAAGAAGAGTGGCCTCTGTCACTGTCTACGATATAGAAAGTCAAGAGCATGAAACATGTAGCGAGGCCGGCTGTTCTTTTCTTACTTTTTATGCACCTAAGCAATCATGGGAATCTATAAGCTATAACGTTACATCACCAAATAGCTTTGTTGTTTCCATATTAAACACTAGCAGTAAAGAAGCAAGCTGCTGCATACCGTATAGCCAATACATCTTGTTGGATGAGAACAACATACCGTTGAGGTGGGGTTTTTTGGATGGTTATGATACCTCCAATATACCACCACTGGGAACCGGCCAAATTATAGAAAATATTTTCTACTTTGAAGGTATTTCAACAAAAATGGAAGTTTTTCTCAGGTATTAATGATACATGAGTTCATTTCTTTCAAATTCTTGCTTTCATTATTCCAGTTCATTATAAACGTAAAGCATGAACATTGACCTCGAGCTTGTTAGAGCGATTTCTGCATTTGGCGCCGCAGTTGGTGTTGCTTTTGCAGCGATTCAATTGTGGCACTCCAAGCAACAGCAAGTTTTGCGATTTGAGGATGAAATCGCAAGAGAGTACCGGGAGATAGCACGAAAAATCCCCATCGAGGCATTGCTCGGGAAGAATCTAAACGATGACAACGAAACCCTAAACAGTATATACACATACATTGATTTCTGTAACGAGCAAATATTTCTCAGGAAGAAAGGGCGCATAAGAAAGAGCACGTGGGATAATTGGCTAGAGGGTATCGAGGCAAATATGAAACTTCCTGCTTTTGATGAGGCATGGAAAGAAATACATCAAAACTTACCAGGAATTTTCACTGAGTTAAAAAGACTTGAGGATGAAGACTACAAGTCAGATCCGAAAAAATGGTAACACACTGTATAGATGGAGGCCCCCCTATTTTGCATATCGCTGAACTTTCTTCATCAGGCCAATCAGCTTCATTATTCATTATCCATTGCTTCCACAAGCGCCCGCATAAACACCGCATTTTCCTCCTCCGTTCCCACCGTCACCCGCAAGCAGTTTTCCAGTACGCCGCCTGCTGCGCTCATGTTTTTAATCAGCACGCCCTGTTGTTTCAGTTTTTCAAA
>JALTJN010000500.1 GCA_027076405.1 Chromatiales bacterium | reverse complement strand
ATTCAATGTTACCCGTAGTTGGTTTACTCTTTGCCTCGACTATGTGGGGGCTTATTTGGTTCCCGTTACGTTTATTGGGTGACAGCGGGTTGCATGGTTTGTGGGCTTCTGCTCTGATGTATTGTGGAACTTTGATTATTGCCATTCCGGTTTTATACAAAGGCTGGCGAGAATGGCTTTCGCATCCGTACCTGTTTTTCTTTATGGCAATCGCTACTGGCTGGACAAATATTGCATTTATTCTTGCTGTGCTGGAGGGTAATGTTGTTCGTGTTTTATTGCTCTTTTATTTATCGCCTTTATGGGCAACATTATTAGGTGTGTTCTTTTTAGGCGAACAACTTTCTCGCCGCTCAATTGCTATTTTAGGTGTTGCCATGATTGGTGCGGTGATTATGTTATGGCATGAGTCGTTAGGTTTTCCTGCGCCCAAAGATAAGGCAGACTGGTTAGCATTATCGGCAGGTATTGCTTTTGCAATTACAAATGTGCTTATTCATAAGTTAAACCATGCATCAATTATGGTGAAAACGGCAACAGGTTGGTTAGGTGTTTTATTCGTTGCATTTATTCTTATTATTTTTACACAACAAGAGTTAGCGGTATCGACAGAAGTGGTGGCAGCAGCCTGGATTTTAGGTGCTGTTGCAATGACGTTAATGAATATAGCCGTGGTTTATGGCGTAACGAATATGCCGGTGCATCGCTCAGCAATTATATTGTTATTTGAAATTGTTGTTGGTGCAATTTCTTCATTGTTGCTGACAAATGAAGTGATTGAATTACGTGAATGGATTGGCGGTAGTCTGGTGATACTTGCAGCATATTTAACCGCAATCAGTCAGGCGGAAGATGGAGCAGTTTAATGAATGAAGATTTGATAATAAAATTACATCATGCCAGTTTAATTGTTCGGGATATTAATGTTGCATTAACTTTTTATGAGCAGGTACTTGGGTTAGAAGTTGACAATACACGTCCTGATTTAGGTTACCCCGGCGCATGGCTAATCTTACCGGGGCAACAACAAATTCATTTAATGCAACTTGATGATCCTGACAAGAATAGTGTTCGTCCCGAACATGGTGGTCGTGATCATCATATCGCTTTTTCAATTAAATCACTCGACAGACTCGTCAGATCACTTGAAGAAATGGAAATGCCATTTACAAAAAGCAAATCAGGTCGAAAGGCATTGTTTTGTCGAGATCCTGATGGGAATGCATTGGAATTTATTGAAAGCTAATGATATGCCTAACAAAACGTCAAGATAAGTCAAAAGCTTTACTTGTTACAGAGAAGTAACCGCCTGCAAGATTTTTATTATTAACCCTCTAACCTTTCAATGATTGTTTGCTCTAAACACTTTAGTTTTTCCGCTTCATTAATTTGTTTGCCTTCATTATCTGTAATAAAGAAAATGTCTTCTGCTTTTTCACCAAAGGTTGCGACTTTTGCCTTATGTAATGTGACCCCGCAAGCATGCATTGCTGAGCCAACTTGAGATAACAGGCCGGGACGATCGTAGGCAACAACTTTCATCATGGTTTGATTTTGTATTTCATTTTTTTCAAAACTAACCTGAGTTGGAAATTTAAAATGTTTAGCCGCTCGAGGAATATGATGCGTGATACCGGGTGTGGCAGCATTCGGTTCTAGAATGTAATGAATTAGCTTTTCTTTTAGTTTTTCAATGCGTGAGCGGTCTGTCAGTTGTGAACCGTCCGCTTCTAATACTAAAAATGTATCCAGAGTATAATGGTCTCTGGAAGTAAAAACACGCGCATCCATTACCGTTAAATTCATTTGTTCTATAATGGTTGTAATAATAGTAAATAAATTACTGTTGTATTCGGTATGAATAAATATTTCAGTGCCGTCAGCTTTGGGCCGCTTTCGTAAAAAAATAAGTGGTGTAATGTTTTTATCGGCAAGTAAAATATTTTCTGTGTGCCATATTATTTCATTTGGTGAATATCGAATAAAATATTCATCACCAAATGTATCCCATAAAATATCAATATCTTTTTCACTAATGTTTTTAGCAACAAGTGTTTCACGGGCTTGTCGCTGGTAATCTTTTATTCGTTCAGACTGAATGACCGGGTTTTCAAGTCCGCGCCTGAATGCTGCTTCAGTTGCTGAATACAGTTCACGTAATAAAGTTCCTTTCCATGAATTCCATACGGAAGAACTTGTTGCCCGAATATCCGAAACAGTTAATAAAAATAAATAATCAAGATGCATTTTGTCACCCATGAGTTGAGCAAACTCATGTACCACATCCGGATCGGTTATATCTTTACGTTGGGCAGTTGATGACATAATCAGGTGATGACGAACTAGCCAGGCAACCAGATTACTATCAAAGGTACTTAATCCATGTTGCTTACAAAATGCGATGGCATCTTCAGCCCCTAAAATAGCATGGTCACCACCACGGCCTTTTGCGATATCATGAAACAAGCCCGCCAATAAAACGATTTCCTGTTTAGGAACATTGTTCATAATGCTGCTACAAAGCGGAAACTCATGATAAAACTCGGGAACCGTGTAACGTCGTAAATTGCGGATAACGGTTAAGGTGTGTTCATCAACAGTATAAACGTGGTAAAGATCATGCTGCATCTGACCCACGATATTTTCAAAAACAGGCAAGTAGGCTGCGAGTATGCCATAAAGATTCATGCGCCGGAGTTCATGGGTCACCCCTTCAGTCTGACGCATAATTTCCATAAATAATGATTTACATCGGAGGTCATCACGGAATTGCGAGTTGATTAAATAACGGTGATCACGAATTAAACGAATGGTATTGGCACGAACCCCTTTGAGTTCGGGGTGTTGCTCGAGCAAAAGAAAAATTTCCAGTAATGCAAAAGGGTAGCGTCGAAATACACTTTCATGCACAACTTCAATAAATCCTTTGCGAGACTGAAAGCGGTTATTAATTTCAACTGGTTCACTTGAATCATTAACCAGTAATATTTCTTCCTTGAAAAGTTGTAGTAGCATTTCATTTAAACGACTGAGTTCCATTACCGTGCGATAGTATTGCTTCATGAAATATTCAACGGCTAAATGATGTCGGTCATCCCGATAGCCAAACTGCTTTGCAAGTTCACGTTGATGATCAAACAGCAAACGATCTTCACGTCGCCCTGTTATCACATGTAAGCCAAAACGGATTTTCCATAAAAAGGCCTGGCCTTCATGCAATGACTTGTATTCCTGCTCGGTTATAAACTCGTCTTTAATTAAATCTTTAAGGGTATCAACATTGAAGTGTCGTTTAGCAACCCAGCCAATAACCTGTATATCGCGTAAACCACCCGGGCCTTCTTTAATATTAGGTTCCAGGTTATAGGCTGTATCATGATATTTTTCATGGCGGCTAATTTGCTCATCCAGCTTTGCCTGAAAAAAATCTTTACTTGACCAGATTTTATCGGGGGCACAGAGTTCCCGTTGTTTATTGAAAAGATCTTTCGGGCCGATTAGCAGGCGGCCTTCCTGTAAATTGGTTGCAACGGTAATATCGGCGGTTGCTTCAGCAACACATTCGTCGAGTGTGCGAACACTATGACCAATTTCCAGTCCAATGTCCCAGAGAAAAGTAATAAATTGTCCCAGTGCTTTATTGTGATGCTCTTCATCATCTTTAAGGAGAATTTGTACATCAACATCAGAAGCCGGGTGGAGCTCACCCCGACCATAGCCACCAACTGCAAGTAGTGCGATATCTGTTGCATCTTTCGGGAAATATTGTAGCCATGCCTGTATTAATACTTCGTCTACAATGTTGGAGCGTGCCAGTACCAGCTCTGTTGCGGCACGTCCGGCTTTAAATCGTTGATTTAATACATTGGTGGCATTCTTTAAGGTGTCTTTAAAAAGAACGAGAGGGTTATCATGATTTTTGAGTTCAGATTCAAAATGTTGTTTGTCGAATAACTCAGGATCATTGAACGGGCGATTTACACCGTTCATGAAATCGTTTCTTCTTTACGCAAGGTTAAAATTTCATGCCCGGTTTCAGTAACAAGAATGGTGTGTTCCCATTGCGCAGAGAGGCTGCGATCTTTGGATACGACGGTCCAGCCATCTTTCAACAGTTTTACGTTTCGTTTTCCAACGTTAATCATGGGCTCAATCGTAAAAATCATTCCCGTTTCTAATACCAGACCGGTGTTTGCCTTACCATAATGTAAAACTTGCGGATCTTCGTGAAATTTTTCGCCGATACCGTGGCCACAATATTCCTGAACCACCGAGTAGTTATTACTTTCTGCATGTTGCTGAATTGCAGCACCAATATCACCAAGGCGGGCACCGGGCTTTACCAGTGCAATCCCTTTCGACATACACTCATAGCTGATTTTTGCGACTCTTTTACTTTGAATCGATGCCTCACCGACAAAAAACATTTTACTGGTATCACCATGCCAGCCATCTTTGATAACAGTGATATCAATATTGATCATATCGCCATTTTTCAGGCGTTTTTCATTGGGAATCCCGTGACAAATCACCTGATTGACCGAAGTGCAAATTGATTTGGGAAAACCATGGTAATCGAGAGGGGCGGGGATAGCCTGTTGTTCATTAACAATATAGTCGTGACAAATTTTATCCAGTTCGTTTGTGGTTACGCCCACTTGGACATGGGGTTCAATCATTTCAAGTACTTCAGCAGCTAGTCGGCCGGCGATACGCATTTTTTCGATTTGCTCAGCTGTTTTGATGGTAACGGCCATTTAAGTGATTCCTGTTTGAAAAACTGCCTGATTTGTAGGCAATTTGATGAAAATTGGTATTAATTCAAGAGTTTGAGTGATCTTGATTGTTGCTGCAAGCCAAATATGGTATAAAGCGCGCGCCGATTTGGCAAATTTAAATTAACGACACACACACACCGACACATTTGTCAGGGTGCTGCTCCGCTGGATATATATTACTAAAGCTAATATGGCGGAGTGGTTGATTAAATGGGGTGTGTGGAGGCGTAACCCTAACAGATCCTTTATTTAGTGTAAGGGACAGGAGAAAGTAATGAGTGAAGTAAGCATGCGTGAAATGCTTGAGGCTGGCGTACATTTTGGTCATCAAACACGTTTCTGGAATCCAAAAATGCGTAATTATATTTTTGGCGATCGTAATAAAATCCATATCATTAATTTAGAAAAAACCCTTCCTTTATATAAAGAAGCGGTTAATTTCATTGGTTCATTAGCTGCAAACCGCGGTAATATTTTATTTGTTGGTACTAAACGTGCGGCGGGTAAAATTATTCGTGAAGAAGCAGAACGTTGTGGTATGCCTTTCGTTAACCACCGCTGGTTAGGTGGTATGTTGACTAACTTTAAAACAGTTAAGCAATCAATCCGTCGCTTAAAAGAATTAGAAGCGATGATGGAAAAAGGTATAGAAGGCCGCAACAAGAAAGAAATTCTTACCATGACTCGCGAAATGGAAAAACTGGATCGCAGCTTTGGTGGTATTAAGGATATGAAAGGTATTCCTGATGCATTATTCGTTGTTGATGTAGGTCACGAAGATATTGCAGTAAAAGAAGCGGTTAAATTAGGTATTCCTGTTATTGGTGTTGTTGATAGTAACAACAGCCCGGATAATATTGATTATGTTATTCCTGGTAATGACGATGCAATCCGAGCAGTTAGCCTTTATGTTAAAGGTATGGCTGATGCTGTTATTACAGGTAAAGAATCTGCACCTAAACCTGCTGCGGGCAACAAAGATGATTTTGTTGAAACTGATGATACAGGTGCAGTGAAGGCTGCCAAGAAAAAAACTGCAAAGAAAAAAGCAGCTAAAAAGAAAGCTGTAAAGAAAGCCGATGCGACTGAAGAAAAAGCTGAAGCAGCAGATGGCGAAAAAGACGTTAAAAAAGTTGCTAAGAAAAAAGCAGCTAAAAAGAAAGCAGACGATTCAGCTGAATAAACGCTGTCTGGTTTGAACTGAGAAGGGGGCGCCATTTACATAGCGCCCCCTTTTTTCAAATATTTTAGAATCTAACTTAAACTAAATGAGTTAGGTTCATCTAAGCAAAGATTTAAGAGGACATTAAAATGGCAATTACTGCAGCACTAGTTAAAGAACTACGCGAACGTACAGGCGCCGGCATGATGGAATGTAAAAAATTCCTGACAGAAACTGATGGCGATATTGAAGCGGCAATTGAAACCATGCGTAAAGCAGGTATGGCTAAAGCGGATAAAAAAGCGGGTCGCGTTGCAGCGGAAGGCTTGGCAAAAATCAAAGCAAGTGACGACAACAAAAATGCTGTTATTGTTGAAGTAAACAGTGAAACTGACTTTGTGACTAAAGGTGATGATTTCAAAGAGTTTGTTGATTCAATTGCAGAATGTGTTCTGAAAAATAAACCCGCTGATCTTGAAGCATTGTTAGCACTGCCATTAGCAAGTGGTACAAGTGTTGAAGACCGACGCAAAGAACTGATTGCTAAAATCGGTGAGAACATGAGCGTACGTCGTTTTGAGGTTATCGAAAATGCAGATGTGATTGGTACCTATCAACATGGCGAACGCATCGGAGTGATGGTTGAGCTTGAAGGTGGCGATGTTGAGCTGGGTAAAGACATTGCTATGCATATTGCGGCAAGCAAGCCAGTTTGTATATCTGAAGCCGATGTTGCTCAAGATGCTCTAGACAAAGAACGTGAAATTTTCTCGGCACAAGCTGCTGAAAGTGGCAAGCCAGACAATATCATTGAAAAAATGGTTGAAGGGCGTATTAAAAAGTTCCTCAAAGAAGTCACCTTGCTAGGTCAGCCTTTTGTTAAAGACCCTGATCAAACGGTTGAACAGCTTCTTAAATCGAAAAATGCCACAGTTAAGCGTTTTGTCCGATTTGAAGTCGGCGAAGGGATTGAGAAAAAAGAAGAAAACTTTGCGGATGAAGTAATGGCGCAAATCAAGTAAAATTAAATGGCCTCTTTTAGAGGCCATTTTTTAGTCAGCTTCATTATAATAACTAATTATCCGGAATCATAAATATGGCTAGTAAATTTCGTTATCAACGTATTTTGTTAAAACTCAGTGGTGAGGCATTAATGGGCGATAAGGATTTTGGTATAGATCCTAGCGTGATTGATCGGGTTGCTGTTGAAGTAAAAGAATTGATTGATAACGGGATTCAGGTGGCAATGGTTATCGGTGGCGGCAATATTTTCCGCGGCGTAAGTTTGTCGGCAAGTGGTATGGAACGGGTGTCTGCTGATCATATGGGAATGCTGGCAACCGTGATTAATGCGCTTGCATTACAGGACGGTCTTGAACGTCATGAATTAAAAGTTCGTGTCATGTCAGCTTTACCAATACATAACGTTGCTGAAGATTATATTCGTCGCCGTGCAGTTCGTCATTTAGAGAAAGGTCGGGTCGTTATTTTTGCAGCGGGTACAGGTAATCCCTTTTTTACAACAGACACTGCAGCAAGTTTACGTGGTATTGAAGTGAATTGTGATGTTGTTATTAAAGGCACTAATGTAGATGGTGTTTATTCTGCTGATCCGAAAAAAGATCCTGGTGCAAAAAAGTATGAATTTTTAGAATATGACCAGGTTATTGAAGATAAATTAGGTGTGATGGACACCACAGCAATTGTTTTGTGCCGTGATAATAATATCCCTGTTATTGTTTATAATATGGGTAAAGAAGGGGCTTTGATGCGCGTCGTTCATGGTGAAAATGAAGGCACCATTGTTGAAAATAAAGTTTAGTTGAAATCAAACTCTGGCCAACAACTTAAGTAACGTAGAACGGAAAAATAAAATGATTGATGAATTAAAAGAAGATGCTGAAATCCGTATGGGTAAAAGTGTAGCATCACTAAAAAATGATCTGACTAAATTACGTACAGGTCGTGCTCATACAAGTTTGCTTGATCACATTACAGTTGAATATTACGGTTCAGAAGTACCTTTAAGTCAGGTTGCGAATGTTTCAGTATTAGATTCGCGTACTTTAAGCGTTTCACCATGGGAAAAGCCGATGGTGCAGGCGATTGAAAAAGCGATTATGAATTCCAATATGGGATTAAATCCGGCCACTACCGGAGAATTAATTCGTATACCGCTGCCACCTTTAACTGAAGAGCGTCGTAAAGACATGATTAAGGTAGTTCGGGCTGAAGGTGAAGCTGCCAAAGTAGCGATTCGTAACATTCGCCGGGATGTGCTGAGTGATGTTAAGTCTTTGTTAAAAGATAAAGAAATAACAGAAGATGATGATCGTCAGGCTCAGGACGATGTTCAGAAAATTACCGATAAATACGTTAAACAAGTTGATGAAGCGCTAATTGTTAAAGAGAAGGATTTAATGGAAATTTGATTTTAATCAATTTTTATTAATAGATTTTAACATGACAGACGATATCGATATTTCCGGTACTCCCGGTATTCCCAAACATGTTGCCATCATTATGGATGGCAATGGCAGATGGGCTGAAAAACGTGGTTCCCCTCGTATTACCGGACACAAAGCGGGTGTTGAAACAGTTCGCTCTGTGATCACTACGTGTGTAGATAAAGGTATTGATGTTGTTACTTTATTTGCTTTTTCCAGTGAAAACTGGCGTCGTCCTGAAAAAGAAGTGACATTATTAATGGGACTCTTTTTAATGGCTTTACAGCGTGAAGTTAAAAAGCTGCACAAAAATGATGTTCGCTTAAAAATAATTGGGGACGTTTCCGCTTTTGATGAAAAAATCCAGAAAAATATTATAAAAGCAGAAGAGTTAACAAAAGATAATAAAACATTACTTTTGAATATCGCTGCTAATTACGGTGGGCAATGGGATATCACTCAGGCAGTGAAAACACTGGCTTCAAAAGTTGAAGCGGGTGAGCTTAAAGCTAACGACATTACATCAGATTTAATCAGTCAAAATCTATCAATGAGTGATATACCTGAACCTGATTTATTTATTCGTACCGGTGGTGAACAACGTATTAGTAATTTTCTGATTTGGCAATTAGCTTATAGTGAACTTTATTTTACAGATACTTTATGGCCAGATTTTAATCGTCAGGAGTTTGAAAAAGCGCTGACTTCTTTTGCTGGGCGTCAGCGTCGCTTTGGACATACCGGTGAGCAGATCGAGAAAATGAAAAATGCTTAAACACCGAATCATTACGGCTGCAATTTTAATCCCTCTGGTTATCTGGTCTATTCTTAACGCCTCTGTTCAGGGCTTTACCTATGGCTTGGCTGTTGTCTTGTTTTTAGCAACAATAGAATGGAATAACTTTGTTGCTTATAAAAACAAAATAAATGGCTGGTTGTTTTCTGCTGTTGTTACATCCTGTTTTTTATATCTGGAATATTTGGCAAATATTGAGTATATAAAATATGCTATTTATCTATCTCTGGTTTGGTGGTTGATCAGTCTTCCTTTATTATTTACTTTTCCTTTTAAAACATCACATTTTTTACAACACAGGCCGGCAAAAATTATTGTTGGTTTTATTATGTTGTTATCAACATTTTTAGCGTTAAATTTATTACGTAACTCCATTGAATATGGTTCTGACTATGTTCTTTATTTACTGATTATTATCTGGATTGCAGACAGTGGTGCCTATTTTGCCGGTCGCGCATGGGGAAAACATAAATTAATTCCGAATGTGAGTCCCGGAAAATCATGGGAAGGTGTAGTGGGTGCACTGGTTGCAACATTAATTACTGCTTTTGTTGCTGTTAATGTTTTAAATATTTCTTCAGCTCATGCAACCGGTTTTATTATAGTTACTTTAGTGACAGTTGTTTATTCTGTTATTGGTGATTTATCCGAAAGCATGTTTAAACGCATGGCAAATGTGAAAGACAGTGGTAATATTTTACCCGGCCATGGTGGAATACTGGATCGTATCGATAGTTTAACCTCAGGTTTACCGATATTTCTTGCTGGCTTATGGTTAATGGAGATGTTCGCGTGAAGGGAATATGTATTCTTGGTGCAACAGGTTCAATAGGTGTTAATACACTGGATGTTGCTGCTCGTCATCCGGATAAATATAAAATTGTGGCATTGTCTGCAAACAGTCAGGTTGATCGTCTGGTTGAGCAGTGCGAGCAATATCAACCTGAATATGCTGTTATCGCAAATGAAAGTGTTGTTGAAGAGTTAAAGGCTAAACTCAAAAGTAAAAATTCTTCAGTACAGGTTTTAGCAGGTATTGAGGGGCTGGAGAAAATTGCCAGCTTGCCGCAAGTGGATTATGTTATGGCTGCGATTGTTGGTGCGGCAGGTCTTAAACCGACTCTGGCAGCAGCACGCGCAGGAAAACGCATTTTATTAGCAAATAAAGAAGCGTTAGTTATGAGCGGCCAGATCTTTATGGACGAAGTTAAAAAGAATAATGCAGAACTCTTACCTATTGACAGTGAACACAATGCTATTTTCCAATGCATGCCTCATGACTATGAAAAAGGTTTAGATAACTCAGGTATCACTAAAATATTGTTAACCGGTTCAGGCGGGCCTTTTCGTACACGCTCTGCGAATGAATTGGAAAATGTCACACCCGATGAAGCATGCGCTCATCCTAACTGGAGTATGGGGCGAAAAATTTCAGTTGATTCAGCGACAATGATGAATAAAGGGCTGGAAATAATAGAAGCCTGCTGGTTGTTTAATACTAATCCAGACAATATTCAGGTTGTTGTTCATCCTCAAAGTGTTATTCATTCTATGGTGCAATATTCAGACGGTTCAGTATTGGCTCAACTTGGTCAACCTGATATGCGTACTCCTATTGCTCATGCTTTATCCTGGCCTGATCGAATTGAATCAGGAGTGGAAAAACTCGATCTCTTTGAAGTGGCCAAGCTTGAGTTTGAAAAACCGGATTATGAACGCTTTCCTTGTTTACGTTTAGCAGAAGAAGCGATTCGTAAAGGCGGCACCGCACCTGCTATTTTAAATGCGGCGAATGAAATTGCCGTGGCATCTTTTTTAGATAACGAATTAAAATTTACCGATATTGCCGATATTGTTGAGCAAACATTGCTTAATATTAAATCTCGACCTGCCAAGTCTTTAACTGAAATTTTAGATGATGATTCAGCAGCGCGAAAAGAAGCGGAACAATTAATTCGCTTAAGAGTCAAACAGGACTGATGATGTCATTTTTATTTACACTGGTTTCTTTTATTGTTGCAATTAGTATTCTTGTGGCCATCCATGAATATGGTCATTATATTGTTGCTAAAAAACTGGGTGTTAAAATATTACGTTTCTCAATTGGTTTTGGTAAACCACTTTGGTTAAAGCGGTTTGGGAAAGATCAAACAGAATTTGTTATTGCTGCTTTACCATTAGGTGGCTTTGTCAAAATGCTGGATAAGCGTGAGACCGAAGTTGATGAAAGCGAACAGCATCGTGAATTCACTAATCAACCTGTCTGGACACGAATTGCGATTGTTGCGGCAGGTCCACTGTTTAATTTCTTATTTGCAATAGTTGCGTATTGGTTAATGTTTATCGTCGGTGTTTCTGGTGTTAAACCGATTATTGGGGATGTTGATGCTAATGGTTTGGCTAAACAAGCCGGTCTGGTTTCCGGTTATGAGATTGTATCGATTAATCATAATGAAACTCCGATTTGGGATGTAGCAGTTAAAAATATTATTCCTGCCATCGTTGATCGCTCTCAGGCTGTTCTTGAGTTGAAGGATAAGAACGGTAATCTTGTTACACGAACGCTGGATTTTTCTGCGACAAAAGGTGAAATAAAAGTTGAGCATTTGTTTGAACAGCTTGGCTTTAAGCCCTGGCGTCCTCTAATTAAGCCGGTTGTTGGTGTGGTGTTAGAAAAATCACCGGCACAAAATGCCGGTTTTAAAGTTGATGATGAAATTCTTGCTGTTAATCAGGTAAAAGTAAAAGACTGGGTTGAAGTGGTAAAGCTTATTTCGAGTAAACCGGCTGAAATTATTCAGGTTAGAATATTGCGTAACGGAGTAGAAAAAACCTTACAGGTTATTCCTGAGAAAATTGAGCGTGATGGGGAAACAGTCGGGCGGGTCGGTCTGGGACATAAAACAGGCGCTGCTTATCCGGAAGAAATGCGAGTGATTCATGGATATAGTGTTTTTGAATCAATACCTCGCTCGCTCTCCCGCACCTGGGATTTTAGTCTTTTAACGCTGAAAATGATGGGTAAAATTTTTACCGGTGAAATTTCGGTTAAAAATTTAAGTGGGCCGGTAAGTATTGCTCGTTACGCAGGTTATTCAGCCAGTGCCGGATTAGCCCGTTTTTTAGATTTTTTAGCTATTGTCAGTATTAGCCTGGGTATTCTTAATCTTTTACCTATTCCGATACTAGATGGTGGACATTTAACGTATTATACGATTGAGCTTGTGCGTAAAAAACCTGTTTCTGAAGAGACTCAGGAATTTGCAAGCCGAATTGGTATGGTTCTTTTATTTTCGCTGATGAGTGTTGCTTTGTATAACGACCTCATTCGTGTGTTCGGATAATAAAGTTGTTTTGAATTTTATGAAATATTTTTTGGTGTTATTAGTTTTTATTACCTCAATGCAATCTGTTTTTGCATTTGAGCCTTTTAAAGTAAAAGATATTAAGCTTGAAGGCTTGCAACGCATATCGATTGGTACAGTGTTTAATTATCTGCCTATTAAACCGGGAGATAAAATTGATAATGCAGCCGTTAGAAATTCAATTCATATTCTATATAAAACAGGTTTCTTTAAAGATATTCACTTCGAGCGTGAAGGTGAAGTATTAGTTATCTTTGTGGCAGAACGTTCAGCGATTAATAATATTAATATTGAAGGTAATAGTGAAATATCAAAAGATCAGCTTGATGAAGCTTTAAAACAGATCGGATTAATTAAAGGCAGGGTGTTTAATCGTTCTATTCTTGAAGGTTTGGAAAAAGAGCTACAACGTCAGTACTATAGTTTAGGCAAATACAACATAAAAATTGATGTAAAACAGACTCAACTTGAAAGAAATCGGGTTGATGTGAATATTAAAATTTCAGAAGGTGAATCCGCTGAAATATACACAGTAAACATTGTAGGTAATAAAAAATTCCCGGATAGTAAGTTACTTGCACAGCTATCACTTGCCGAGCCGTCATTTTGGGGTGGCAGAAACAATTACAAAAAACAACAGCTTGCCGCTGATCTGGAAACGCTTAAATCATTTTATTTAGACAGAGGTTTTCTCGATTTTGCAATTAACTCTACTCAGGTTTCTTTAGGTCCGGAAAAAGAAAGCGTCTATATTACCGTTAATATAAAAGAGGGCGAGCGTTACACGGTGCGAGAAGTTAAGCTTGCTGGAGACTTGATTCTTCCTGCTAAAAAGTTCAAAAAATTAATAACTATTAAATCCGGTGATGTCTTTTCTCGCCGCAAAGTCGTTGATACAACAAAAGCCATAAGTGATCTGCTTGCTGAAAATGGTTACGCCTTTGCTAATGTCAATATGGTTCCAAAGGTTGATAAAGACTCCAGAACAATTGGACTAACTTTTTTTGTAGATCCTGGTCGACGAATTTATGTTCGTAAAGTAAATATTTCCGGTAATACAAAAACTCAAGACAAGGTTATTCGCCGTGAATTACGTCAGGTTGAAGGTGACTGGCTTTCAACGAAACATGTGGCCCGTTCAAAAACACGTTTAGATCGACTTGGCTTTTTTAGTAATGTAAATGTACAGACAGTCCGTATTCCCGGTTTAACGGATCAGGTCGATTTAAACTATAATGTTACGGAAAAACCAACAGGTAGTTTGCAAGCGGGGTTAGGTTATTCAGATACACAGGGGCCGGTTGTTAATCTGTCGGTTACGCAGGATAATTTCTTAGGTACAGGGCAGCGACTTGGGGTTAACTTTGATAATAGTTCTGTTACTAAACAATATAGCTTTAACTTAAACAATCCTTATTACACTGAAAATGGTGTCAGTCGAAATATTAGCTTATCTTATCGTAAGGTTGATGCAGCCGCTGCAGATATTTCAAATTATACAACAGATTCATATGGAGCTTCTCTTTCATATGGCGTCCCTTTGTCTGAATATACAAATTATAATTGGGGACTGAAATTTGATAATACAGAAATTACTACTGGTAGTGCGACATCACAAAATATTGTTGATTTTGTAAATCGAAATGGTAAAGCAAATTCGACTTTTCAATTTTTTACTAGCTGGTCATATGATAGTAGAAATCGCCGTATTTTTGCGAATAAGGGTAGTTTAACCCGCTTAGGGGGGGAAATAGCTGTCCCTGGCGGAGATTTGGAGTACTATAAAGTTGATGTTCGTCAGTTAAATTACTTACCTATTGGAAATAATGTGACATTAGCTGCGAATATAAGCTTGGGTTATGGAGGTTCATTAAAGACAGCCTCTGATTATCCTCCTTACAAAAATTATTTTGCAGGTGGTAGTAGTTCAATTCGTGGTTATGATGCAAATAGTGTTGGCCCAAGAGATACTGTAACGAATGACCCGATAGGTGGAACAGTTAAAATCGTTGGTAACTTGGATTTAATATTGCCTAATCCGTTTGCGGATAATAGTAGTTCTACGCGAGTCAGTTTATTTTTAGATGGGGGCAGCGTTTTTAAGAATACAAACGAGATTAAAGCTGACGATTTCCGTTATACTGGCGGTATTGCTTTTATCTGGATTACCCCGGTAGGTGCAATGCGCTTTAACTTTGCTGAAGCCTTAAATAAAAAGCCTGGCGATTCAACACGTTCGTTCCAGTTTAGCTTAGGTTCTCCTTTTTAATATAGGGATTTTATGTTGAAGATAAAATATCAAAACTATTCTTTTAGTATTATATTTTTTGCGATACTTTCTTTGCTGTCTGTTACTAGTGCTGCGGAAACTCGAATCGGCGTTGTAAATACAGCTAAATTATTAAAAGAAGCACCTCAGGCAGAGGCTGCACGAAAAAAATTAGAAAGTGAGTTTGCCCCTCGTGATGCGAAAATTGTTGAGTTACAAAAGCTAATTAAATCTCTGGAAGATAAGCTTTCTAAAGATGCTGCGATTATGAGTGATACTGCACGTAAAAATCAGGAGCGCGGGATTGTTAAAAAGAAACGAGATGTTAAAAGAATACGTGAAGAGTTTACTGAAGATTTTAATTTTCGCCGTAACGAAGAAATTGGAAAGTTACAAAAATTAGTATCTGATACAATTCTTTCTCTGGCAAAAGAGAAGAAGTTCGATATTATATTAAGTGAAAGTGTTATCTATGCCAGTCAGCAAGTTGAAATAACTGCACAAGTGCTTGAGCGTTTAAGGCTGAAGTATAAAAACAATCAACAAAAAAAATAATAATATATTAAGTATATCTTTTAAATGTTTTTTCAAATATAAGGTGGGCCAGTGAAGTATACACTGGATGAATTAGCAAAATATGTTGCAGGTGAAGTGAGAGGGGATGGCTCTTGTGTCATCGAAAGTATTGCAACTTTACAACATGCTAATGCAACGCAAATAAGTTTTTTAACGAATCCTTCGTATCGAAAACAACTTGCTGACTCTAAAGCTGGTGCAGTGATTATGTCTGCTGCGGAAGCTGAAAACACTTCTGTCAATGTCATTATCTCTCCGAATCCCTATGCGGCCTATGCAAAAATTGCTTCTTTATTATCACCTGCTGAAGAATTTATTGCGGGAGTCGATCCTTCTGCACATATTGATGCATCCACTAATATTGATAAATCGGCGAGTATTGCCGCTGGTGTTGTTATTGAATCGGGTGTAGTTATTGGAAAAGCAGTACGCGTTGGTCCTGGTTGTGTTTTACAAAAAAATGTAAAGATTGGAGCAAATACTGTTTTAACAGCAAATATTACGATTGCCCATGACTGTGTGCTTGGTGAACATAACTTAATTCATCCCGGGGTAGTTATCGGTGCAGATGGTTTTGGACAGGCAATGGATAATGGCGTCTGGATTAAAGTCCCGCAAATCGGTGGGGTTATTGTTGGTGATGATGTTGAAATTGGGGCTAATACAACCATTGACCGTGGTGCAATTGAAGATACGGTAATTGAAGATAATGTGAAGCTGGATAACCAGATTCAGATTGCGCATAACGTAAAAATTGGTGCACACACCGCAATTGCAGGTTGTACGGCTGTTGCAGGCAGTACAAAAATTGGAAAACACTGTAGAATAGCGGGCATGGTTGGTATTGTTGGACACTTGGAAATAGCTGACAATGTGACCGTAACAGCAAAATCATTGGTTACCGGCTCAATTAAAAAAGCTGGAATATATTCAGCAGGCACGCCTCTTGAACCTAGCCAGAAGTGGCGAAAAAATACAGTTAGATTCAAACAGCTAGATGAAATGGCTAAGCGTTTGAATAAATTAGAAAAACAACTCTCCAGCAAGAAAAGTCTGGCGAATAAAAATTACTAAGAGGAAGCAGGCTTTGAAAGAACTTGATATCCATCAAATCCTTGAGCATTTACCCCATCGTTATCCATTTTTGTTAATTGATCGTGTAACAGAATGTAATCCGGGAAAATCACTAACGGGTTATAAAAATGTGACGTATAACGAGCCGTATTTTACCGGTCATTTTCCACAACGCCCGGTCATGCCCGGTGTATTAATTCTGGAAGCATTAGCTCAGGCAACAGGTATTTTAGCTTTTCGTACCACGGGTCGGATACCGGATGGAGATTCGTTATATTATTTCGTTGGTATAGATAATGCGCGTTTTAAACAACCGGTAGAACCCGGTGATCAACTTGAATTACATGTTGAGTTTATTAAAGAAAAACGCAGTATCTGGAAATTTGTGGGTAAAGCTTCAGTAGACGGGAAAGTGGTGTGTAGTGCCGATCTTATGTGTGCTGAACGCGAAGCTATTTAAAATAAAGTGATTCATCCTACTGCGCTTATTGATCCATCTGCAAAACTCGCCGACTCTGTTGAAGTCGGTGCATATTCTATTGTTGGTGCCGGGGTTGAGATTGGAGAGAAAACCTGGATTGGTCCACATGTGGTGATTCAGGGGCCAACTAAAATTGGTTGTGAAAATAAACTTTTCCAGTTTTCATCGGTTGGTGAGATCCCGCAAGATAAAAAATTTCATGGTGAAACATCTTTTCTTGAAATAGGCGATCGAAATACTATTCGTGAATTTGCCACAATTAATCGTGGCACTGAAGATGGTGGTGGCACTACACGTATCGGAAATGATAACTGGCTAATGGCTTATATTCATATTGCTCATGATTGTCAGGTTGGCAATAACACTATTTTTGCCAATAATGCGTCATTAGCTGGTCATGCTATTGTTGAAGATTATGTCATTCTAGGTGGCTTTACTTTAGTCCATCAGTTTTGCAGTATTGGACAACATGCTTTTTGTGGTATGGGAAGCGCCATAAGCAAAGATATTCCTCCCTATGTGATGGTGAACGGGAGTCCGGCTCATGCACATGGATTAAATAGTGAAGGCATCAAACGTAAAGGATTTAGTAAAGACACCATTAAAGCCTTACGTGAGGCTTATAAAATAGTCTATCGATCACAAAATACTATTGAAGCCGCGAAAGACAAACTAACAACACTAGCAGAAGAGTTTGTTGAAGTAAAAAATATGCTTACCTTTCTAGAGCAAAGCCAACGTGGAATTTTGCGTTAACAGACATTATTTTTAACGGTTTATAATCCTTATTTTAAGTCTGGTTATCTTTGTGTTCTAATAGTTATTATGGTTTTTGCAGCGAATAACTGCGTCGGCTCCTATTACAGTAAATCATTTCACAAAGTTTTTTATACCCCCCTAAAGAATCCTCTAACTTATTGTTTTTAAAGGAATTCATATATTCATCTAAACTTGACACATAAACAGCTGCTAGCCTAGACTAGCTCGCGCTTATGTAAAAAACAGTGTGCTGTTTGAAAGCAAAATAAGAATAATAAAGTAGAAATATTGCATAAATGATAAGAGGTCGCTTGAGCGACTCGTTAATAATTTTAGTCAACAGTTATAGGGCGGGCTGGAGCTAATGTTAGAGAATTACCTACCGGTATTAATATTTATAGTCATCGGGCTTGCTGTTGGAGCCGTCATGATCACCATGGGCTTTATGCTTTCTCCGTATAAACCTGACAGTGAAAAACTCTCTGCTTATGAATGTGGTTTTGAAGCTTTCGGTGATGCGCGAATGAAATTTGATGTGCGTTACTACCTCGTTGCAATCCTTTTTATTATCTTTGATTTAGAAATCGCTTTTTTATTCCCGTGGGCTATCGTGCTTGAAGATATTGGTGTATTTGGTTATGTTGCAATGGCGATATTTTTAGGCATTCTTGTTATCGGCTTTATATATGAGTGGAAGAAAGGAGCGCTGGAATGGGAATGATTGAAGGTAAACTCAACGAAGGGTTTATTACCACTTCAGCCGATAAACTTATTAATTGGGCACGAACCGGTTCAATGTGGCCAATGTCCTTCGGCCTTGCATGTTGTGCTGTTGAAATGATGCACTCTGCGGCGGCGCGTTATGATTTAGATCGCTTTGGAATTATCTTCAGACCAAGCCCCCGGCAATCAGATGTGATGATTGTGGCGGGTACTTTAGTCAACAAAATGGCACCGGCTTTACGCAAGGTTTATGACCAAATGGCAGAACCTCGTTGGGTTATTTCCATGGGGTCCTGTGCGAATGGTGGTGGTTATTATCATTATTCTTACGCTGTTGTACGTGGTTGTGATCGTGTTGTTCCTGTTGATATTTATGTGCCAGGTTGTCCACCTACTGCTGAAGCACTTATCTACGGTATCTTGCAGTTACAAAATAAAATTCGCCGTACTAATACCATAGCGCGAGTATAAAAAATCAATTATGTCTGATTATTATAATAAATTAGCTGATTCGTTACGTAATCGTTTTACTGATAAGTTTGATGACTGCTTTGTTAGTGTGGGTCAACTTAATTTCGTTGTTAAAAAACAAAATCTTATTGAAGTCTGCACAGCATTAAGAGATGAAGCAGAGTTTGCTTTTGATGAAATGATTGACCTGTGCGGGGTTGATTACAGTGAGTATGCCGGTGGTAATTGGGATGGCGAACGCTTTGCTGTCACTTATCAGTTATTATCAGTAAAAAATAATCATCGTATCCGGGTTCGTGTTTTTGCCGAAGGTGAGCCACCACAAGTTCCCTCTGTTGTTAACATCTGGAATGGTGCTAACTGGTTTGAACGTGAAGCATTTGATCTTTACGGTATTATTTTTGATGGTCATCCGGATTTACGTCGTCTATTGACAGATTATGGTTTTGTTGGTCATCCATTTCGTAAAGACTTCCCTCTATGCGGTAATGTTGAAATGCGTTATGACGAAGATAAAAAACGCGTTATCTATCAACCTGTTTCTATTGAGACACGAGTTAATACACCACGTATTATTCGTGACGATCATCGTTATGCCGATCGCATGACAGAAGAGGACAGTAATAATGCCTGAGATTCGTAATTACACTTTGAATTTCGGTCCACAACATCCTGCTGCGCATGGTGTATTACGTTTGGTACTCGAACTTGATGGTGAAGTGATACAACGGGCTGATCCACATGTGGGTTTACTACATCGTGGAACAGAAAAACTTGCCGAGTACAAACCATTTAATCAAAGCATTCCTTATATGGATCGTCTCGATTACGTTTCCATGATGTGTAATGAGCATGGCTATGTTCTTGCGCTTGAAAAATTACTCGGTGTTGAAGCTCCTGAGCGTGCACAATATATTCGCGTGATGTTCGATGAAATTACCCGAATTCTCAATCATTTAATGTGGTTAGGTACGCATGCACTCGATGTTGGTGCGATGACCATGTTTCTGTATTGCTTCCGTGAACGTGAAGATTTAATGGATATGTACGAAGCGGTATCAGGTGCACGTATGCATGCTGCATATTATCGCCCCGGTGGTGTTTATCGTGATTTACCTGATCAAATGCCTCGCTTCAAAAAATCTAAATACATTGATGACAAAAAAGTTCATTTACTCAATGAAAACAGAGAAGGTTCTTTACTCGATTTTATTGATGATTTCACCGAGCGTTTCCCAAAATATGTTGATGAGTATGAAACCTTATTAACCGATAACCGCATCTGGAAACAACGCACGGTTGATATAGGAATTGTTTCACCTGAACGTGCATTGCAACTTGGCTTTAGTGGCCCGATGTTACGTGGTTCGGGTATCGAGTGGGATTTGCGTAAGAAACAGCCCTACGAAGTTTATGACAAAATGGACTTTGATATTCCAGTTGGAGTCAACGGAGATTGTTATGATCGATACCTTGTTCGTGTCGAAGAATTCCGTCAGTCAAATAAAATTATAAAACAATGCGCCAAGTGGTTACGTGAAAATCCTGGTGGTCCCGTTATGCTGGACGATCATAAATTAACACCGCCTAATCGTGAGCATATGAAAGGTGATATGGAATCATTGATTCATCACTTTAAGTTATTTACTGAAGGTTATAGTTTGCCTAAAGGTGAGGCATACGCAGCAGTTGAACATCCTAAAGGTGAGTTTGGTGTTTATCTGGTGACTGATGGTGCGAATAAACCTTATCGTTTAAAAATTCGTGCCCCCGGTTTTGCACATATTTCAGCAATGGATGAAATGACAAACGGGCATATGTTATCGGATGTCGTTGCTGTCATCGGTACCATGGATGTTGTATTCGGAGAAATTGACCGATGATAGGTTATAAGAAAAAAGAAGAAAGTAAGTTACATCTTTTAACTGAAACATCATTAAAAGAAATTGATGTCTGGATTAATAAATACCCGGCAGAGAAGAAGCAGTCTGCTGTTATGTCAGCATTAAGAATTGCACAGGATCAAAACCGTGGTTTTTTAACCGAAGATTTAATGGATGCCGTCGCAGAATATCTGGATATGCGTCCTATCGCCGTTTATGAAGTGGCCACGTTCTATTCAATGTATGAACTGGAACCGGTTGGTAAACATAAAATTTGTGTTTGTACCAACATATCCTGCATGTTATGTGGTTCGGACACGGTTGTTGGGCATTTATCAAATAAATTAGGTATTAAGCTGGGTGAAACGACAACAGATGGTCGTTTTACTTTAAAAGAAGTTGAATGTTTAGGTGCATGTGTCAATGCGCCGGTTATTCAAATTGGTGATACTTATTATGAGAATCTGACAGAAGAAAAAATTGATCAGGTTCTTGATAGCTTAGATTAAATAAAAATTTAGTTTTAAATAAACGCATAAAAAATTAATTATAAAGGTTGGAGTCAACCAATGGCGAATGAAGTCTGTTTTCGTACCCTACACATGGATAAACCGTGGACACTTGAGAATTACTTAAGTGTAGGTGGCTATGAGCAGCTGAAAAAAATTCTTAAAGAAAAAATTCCGCCGGAAGATATTATTGAAGAATTAAAAACGTCGTCATTACGTGGTCGTGGTGGTGCCGGTTTTCCAACCGGTTTGAAGTGGAGTTTTATGCCACGCACTGCGTCGGGTCAGAAGTACATTGTTTGTAATTCAGATGAAGGTGAGCCGGGTACATGTAAAGACCGTGACATTTTACGTTATAACCCGCATCAACTTATCGAAGGGATGATCATTGCAGGTTATTGCATTGGTGCATCAGCCGGATATAACTATATTCGTGGTGAATTTTGGGAACCTTATGAGCGTTTTGAAGGTGCATTAGAAGAAGCCTATAAGGCAGGTTTTCTGGGAGAGAATCTTCAGGGTTCAGATTTTAGTTTTGATCTCTATGCTCATTTAGGTGCCGGTGCCTATATTTGTGGTGAAGAAACTGCACTACTTGAATCTATTGAAGGTAAAAAAGGTCAGCCGCGTTTTAAACCGCCATTCCCGGCAGGCTTTGGTTTATACGGCAAGCCAACGACGATTAATAATACCGAAACGCTGGCTTCAGTTCCGGTCATTCTGGAAAAGGGTGGTAAGTGGTTTCTGGAGCAGGGTAAACCCAATAATGGTGGTACCAAGTTATTTTGTGTATCCGGTCATGTTAATAATCCGGGTAACTTTGAAATTCCACTGGGTACGCCTTTTACAGAACTGTTAAAAATGGCTGGTGGAGTACGTGACGGTCATAAATTAAAAGCTGTTATTCCCGGTGGTTCATCGGTTCCGGTATTACCTGCCGAAATTATTATGGAAACAGATATGGATTACGATTCGCTTTCAAAAGCCGGCAGTATGTTAGGTGCGGGCTCGGTTATCGTAATGGATGAAACAACCTGTATGGTCGGTGCTTTAGCACGACTTTCACATTTTTATTACGAAGAATCATGTGGCCAATGTACACCATGTCGTGAAGGTACCGGTTGGTTAGCTAAAGTGATGCATCGTATTGAACATGGGCAGGGTGTGCAGGAAGATTTGGATTTGTTGGATGACATTGCGCACCGCATTGGTGGCAGAACAATTTGTGCTCTCGGTGATGCCGCAGCAATGCCTGTTATGAGTTTCTTAAAGCATTATCGAGATGAATTTCAGTATCACATCGACCATAAGAAGTGCATGGTTTAAATAATTAATTATAAAGTAGCTGAACGAGATATAAGATGGCAAATATAGAAATTAACGGAAAACCGCTTCAGGTAGCTGATGGAGCAATGGTGATTGAAGCGGCCGATGAAGCCGGTATCACTATTCCGCGTTTTTGTTATCACAAAAAATTATCTGTCGCAGCAAACTGTCGTATGTGTCTGGTAGAAGTTGAAAAGGTCGCAAAGCCTGTTCCAGCTTGTGCTACTCCTGTTACTGATGGCATGAAAGTCTTTACTAAATCTACCATGGCGCTTGATGCACAAAAAAGTGTTATGGAATTCCTATTAATAAATCATCCACTAGACTGCCCAATTTGTGATCAGGGCGGTGAGTGTGAGTTACAAGATATTGCGGTTGGTTTTGGTCAGGATGTTTCACGCTATAGTGAACAAAAACGCGTTGTTGCCGATAAAGATATTGGTCCTCTCATTGCAACAGAAATGACACGTTGTATCCACTGTACACGTTGTGTTCGATTTGGACAGGAAGTCGCGGGTATTATGGAATTAGGTGCAACGGGTCGTGGCGAAAATATGCGAATTGGAACATATGTTGAGCGAGCCGTTGCTTCTGAGTTATCAGGTAATGTTATCGATTTATGTCCAGTTGGCGCATTAACTTCTAAGCCATATCGTTATACCGGTCGCCCCTGGGAAAATAACCAAACAAAGAGTATTGCAAGTCACGATTGTCTTGGTTCGAATATTGATATTGAAACACGTCGTCATAAAGTCATGCGTGTGTTACCTGAAGATAATGAATCCATCAATGAGCTTTGGTTATCGGATAGAGATCGTTTTAGCTATCTGGGTTTACATCATGAAGAGCGTTTACCGTCTCCCATGATTAAGCAGGGGAATAGCTGGAAAGAAGTTGATTGGCAGACAGCATTGAACTATGCCTATGAAGGATTAAAAACAGTTATTAAAAAAGAGGGTGTCGAAAATATCGGAACACTCGTTTCACCTTCTGCTACTGTTGAAGAAATGTATTTAACGCAAAAGCTCATGCGTGGTTTGGGCTCTAATAATATTGATCATCGTTTACGTCAGTCTGATTTTAGTGATCAGGATATCGCACCACAATTTCCTTCATTAGCACAATCACTCACTGATTTAGAAAATAGTGATGCTGTTCTTTTAGTCGGCTCATGGATTCGTAAAGATCAGCCCATTGCAGGACATCGTATTCGTAAATCCGCCCTTAAAGGCGCAAAAGTTATGGCAGTGAATGCGGTTGATTTTGATTTTAATTTCCCTGTAACAGAAAAACTGGTTACTTCGCCAGCAGAAATGGTGAATTCGCTGGCTGAAATCACAAAAGCCTTATTAACCTTAAGTGGCAAAACAGCAGCAGAAGGTTTGGATGCGTTATTAAGTAATGTTAAAACGAGTGATGCCAGTCTTGCTATTGCTAATCATTTGCATAACTCAGATAAAGCAACTGTGATTCTTGGCACACAGGCTATGTTGCAGCCGCAGCTAGCAGATTTACGTGCATTATCAGTGATGATAGCTGAATTATCAGGTGCAACGATGAGTACATTATCTGATGGTGCTAATGCTGCTGGTGCCTGGTTAACTGGTGTTTTACCGCATCGTACTTGTGGTGGAGAAAGTGAATCGGGTAAAAATACCGCTGAGATGTTAAGTGATGGTATGAATGCCTTTATTCTTTTAGGAATAGAGCCAGAGTTTGATACAGCTACTCCATCTGTTGCCATGAAAGCAATGAACGATGCTGACTTTGTTGTTTCACTTACATCTTATGTGACAGATGAAATGAAAGCGTATGCTGATGTGTTACTACCTATTTCTCCGTCGAGTGAAACATCGGGGACTTATGTCAATGCCGAGGGTACGTGGCAGAGCTTTACTGGTGCTGTTACACCATTTGCAGAAACACGACCGGCATGGAAAATTTTACGCGTGTTAGGAAATATCTTTGAGCTTGATGGTTTTGATTACATTACTTCTGAAGATGTTCGTGATGAAGCAAAACAGCAAATGGGCAATATTGAGACATCGAATATGAGTGCATGGCGTTGTCCGCAATCACTTGCAAAAGATAGTGAAGGTATCAATCGTATTGGTTTGCTACCACTTTATGCTGTTGATAGTGTCGTGCGTCGTGCAGAGGCATTGCAGCAGACTACCGATGCACTTCCTGCCTGTATCATTATTAATGCAGATACAGCCAGACTGAATAATATTCAGGATGAAGATAATGTTGTGGTTGCACAAAACAATATTAAGTTGAAATTAAGAGTTTATATCGAAGATTCAATTCCTGATAACTGCGCGGTGATTCCACAAGGTGTGCAAGGTGTTGACGATTTTGATGACGCTTATTCAGAAATAACTTTAAGCGCCAAGAGCTAATTGAGAGAGTTGGAACGATAGATGGAATGGTTAAATACAAGTATTGATTGGCTGACATTACTGTTTCAGGAATGGGTTGTTGTCTATTTCCATATGCTGCCGGATGCATTACAAACAGTTATCTGGATAGTCTTAAAAATAGTTGTCATTATGGTACCGCTGATGCTTTCAGTTGCTTACCTGACTCTTGCAGAAAGAAAAGTGATTGGTTCAATGCAGGTTCGCATGGGACCAACCATAGTTGGACCTCGAGGTTCACTGCAACCGATTGCTGATGCACTTAAACTGATGTTTAAGGAAATTATTATTCCCACCGGTGCAAATAAATATCTTTTCTTGACAGCACCGTTACTATCGCTTGGCCCGGCATTAGCAGCCTGGGCTGTTTTACCTTTTGGTGAAGGTATTGTGCTGGCAGAAGTAAATGCTGCATTGTTATATGTACTGGCGTTGACTTCGGTAGGTGTTTACGGAGTAATTATTGCTGGTTGGTCATCTAACTCTAAGTATGCTTTATTAGGGACGATGCGTTCAGCTGCGCAAATTGTTTCTTATGAAATAGCGATGGGCTTTGCATTGGTTGGTGTATTGATTGCTGCGGGTAGTTTGAATTTAGGTGAAATTGTAAACTCTCAAAGTGGTGAGTATGGTTTATTCAACTGGTTCATGATTCCATTGTTTCCTTTGTTTGTTATTTATTTTATATCCGGTGTTGCTGAAACCAATCGTGCGCCGTTTGATGTAGCAGAAGGTGAGTCTGAAATCGTTGCCGGTTTCCATGTTGATTATTCAGGAATGGCGTTTGCGGTATTTTTCCTTGCTGAATATGCCAATATGATCTTAATTGCGGCGTTAACGTCAATTATGTTTATGGGTGGTTGGTTATCCCCTCTTCACGGTTTTGCTTTCTTTGAATCATTAACTTCAATTCCATTTATTGGCTGGTTCTTTGGTGATGGCATTCACTGGTTCTTTGCTAAGATGGCCATTTTCTTATTCTTATTTTTATGGTTCCGTGCCACATTCCCGCGTTATCGTTATGATCAGATCATGCGTCTCGGCTGGAAAGTATTTATTCCGATCACTATCGTTTGGTTACTGGTAGTTGGTGTGTTTGTTTTAACCGGGTTAGGTCCCTGGTTTAGTGCGGCTTAAGAGGTTGGGAGAATAAACATGTCAGGACTAATTCGATTTTTAAAAAGTTTATCGCTAAAAGAGTTACGAATAGGGCTTGGTGTAACGGGGCGTTACTTTTTTGCACGTAAATTTACTTTGCAGTACCCGGATGACAAAACACCTTTGTCACCTCGCTTTCGGGGGTTACATGCCTTACGACGTTATCCGAATGGTGAAGAACGCTGTATTGCCTGCAAACTTTGTGAAGCTGTTTGTCCGGCATTAGCAATTACTATTGAGTCAGAACCGCGTGATGATGGCTCACGTCGAACCACTCGCTATGATATTGATTTAACAAAATGTATTTTCTGCGGTTACTGTGAAGAGTCTTGTCCGGTTGACTCTATTGTTGAAACACATATTTTTGAATACTACGGTGAGAAAAAAGGCGATCTTTATATGACCAAAGAACGCTTGCTTGCTGTTGGTGATAAGTATGAAAAAGAAATTGCGGCTGCTCGTGCTCTTGATGCACCTTATCGTTAAGCATGATTAAATTTAAGAACAGGGTTGAAAAATAATGGGATTTGAAAATATCGTTTTTTATGTGTTTGCCGCCATTATGGTGTTTAGTGCAGCAATGGTGATCACGGTGAAAAATCCGGTGCAGGCAGCACTTTTTCTTGTTCTTACCTTTTTTTCCTGTGCTGCAATCTGGATGTTGCTTGAAGCAGAGTTTTTAGCGATCACACTGGTGTTGGTTTACGTTGGTGCGGTGATGGTTTTATTCCTGTTTGTGGTTATGATGCTGGATATTAATGTTGCCAGAATGCGTGCCGCTTTCATTCAGTATTTACCGATTGGGCTTGCTGTTTTAGTCGCCATGGCTGCCATGATGTTTATGGTTGTTGGGGTTGAACATTTTGGCCTGGATAAGGTAGCAGCACCTGTGCGACATGCCGCTGATTATAATAATACCCGTGAGCTGGGCTTAATATTATACACCGTTTATGTTTACCCGTTTGAAATAGCAGCTGTGATTTTATTAGTCGCTATTATTGCTGCGATTGCATTAACATTACGTCGCAGACCAAAAACTAAATATCAAAATCCTGACGCACAAATTGCTGTACAACGTAATGATCGTATTCGTATGGTTAAAATGGACTCAGACAGGCTTAAATAGGTTTTATTATGATTGCTTTATCAGACTATCTTACATTAGGCGCTATTATGTTTAGCTTAAGTGTTGCCGGTATTTTTCTTAACAGGAAAAACATCATCATTATTTTAATGTCGATTGAGCTTATGTTGCTGTCCGTTAATATTAATTTTGTTGCTTTTTCACATTTTCTTGGTGATTTATCCGGGCAGGTTTTTGTTTTCTTTATTCTCACCGTTGCCGCTGCAGAAGCGGCAATTGGTCTGGCCATCCTGGTTGTGCTGTTCCGTAACAAGCGAACTATTGATGTCGATGAACTTGATAGTATGAAGGGGTAGGGCGTGACAGATAATATGGAAAACATTTATCTCTGGATTGTATTGTCTCCACTCATTGGTTCAATCATCGCAGGTTTTTTTGGACATAAAGTTGGGCGTAGTGGCGCTCACTGGGCAACCATTATTGGTGTTGCTGTTTCCTTTCTTCTTTCAGCTATTGTATTTAAATATATCAATATTGATGGTGGCGAAAGTTTTAATGGCACTGTTTATCAATGGATGGCAGTTGATGGCTTAAGTTTAGAAGTCGGATTTCTGGTTGATCAACTAACATCAATGATGATGGTCGTCGTGACCTTTGTTTCTTTAATGGTGCATATTTATACCATTGGCTATATGAAAGAAGATCCCGGGTATCAGCGTTTCTTTAGTTATATCTCTTTATTTACCTTCTCAATGCTTATGCTGGTTATGGCAAATAACTTTATGCAGCTGTTCTTTGGCTGGGAAGCAGTAGGTCTGGTTTCATATTTATTGATTGGCTTCTGGTATACGCGTGATACGGCTATTTATGCAAATATGAAAGCATTTTTAGTTAACCGTGTGGGCGACTTCGGTTTCTTGCTTGGTATTGCTGGTGTTTTAATGTATTTCGGTTCACTGGATTACGCCACTGTTTTTGCCGGTGTTGAAAAAGTGAATGGCCAGACGATGGAAATTATTCCGGGTAGTGAATGGTCCGTAATGACAGTTATTTGTATTTCATTATTTATTGGTGCAATGGGTAAGTCTGCACAAGTTCCATTACATGTCTGGTTACCCGATTCAATGGAAGGCCCAACGCCAATATCAGCATTAATACATGCTGCCACAATGGTAACCGCGGGTATCTTTATGGTGACTCGCATGTCGCCATTATTTGAATTCTCTGAAACTGCACTGAGCTTTATTTTAGTCATTGGTGCAATTACGGCACTCTTTATGGGCTTCCTTGGTTTAGTACAAAATGATATTAAACGTGTTGTTGCCTATTCAACGCTTTCACAACTTGGTTATATGACTGTTGCGTTAGGTGCTTCAGCCTATGCTGCGGGTGTATTCCACTTAATGACACATGCTTTCTTTAAAGCATTGCTCTTTTTGGGGGCAGGGTCAGTCATTATTGCCATGCATCACGAACAGGATATGCGCAAGATGGGTGGCTTACGTAAGTATATGCCATTTACCTGGATCACATCTTTAATTGGTTCATTAGCCTTAATAGGAACACCTTTTTTTGCAGGTTTCTACTCAAAAGATTCCATTATTGAAGCGGTAGGGCATTCAACCATTGCCGGTTCTGGTTTTGCCTATTTTTCAGTTTTAGCAGGTGTATTTATTACCGCCTTATATAGTTTTCGCATGTACTTTTTGGTCTTTCATGGCAAAGAGCGCATGGATGAACATACGCGTGAGCATTTACATGAAACCGATAAAGTCGTATGGGTTCCCTTAGTTCTGTTAGCCATTCCTTCAGTTATTATTGGTGCGATATTTGTTGGTGATATGGCCTTTGGTGATTTCTTTGGCGATGCGATTTTTGTATTACCGGAACATGATGTTCTTGGTGAGCTTGCGAAAGAATTTCATGGTTGGTTTGGTATGGTATTACATGCTGTCTGGACATTACCATTCTGGTTAGCTGCTTCAGGTGTGGCTGTTGCCTGGTTCTTCTACATGAAACGCCCGGATATTCCTGAGTGGTTTGAGCAGAAGCTGTCATTTGTTCACACAGTATTAGTTAATAAATATTTTGCAGATAAGTTTAATGAAATCGTTTTTGCCGGAGGCAGTATCGGTATCGGTAAGCTTCTATGGAAGTTTGGTGATCAAAAACTGATTGATGGATTAGTTGTAAACGGTTCAGCTAAAACGGTTGGCTTTATCAGTTCGGTTGTTCGTCATATTCAAACGGGCTATCTCTATCACTATGCGTTTGCAATGATAATTGGTTTAATTGTATTGATGGGTTTGTTTGTTTTTTAACAATAAAATCATAATAAGAAGAAAAGGTTATTAGTATGTTTTCAGATTGGCCATTATTAAGTCTCGTTATTTGGACACCGATCATCGGCGGCCTGTTTTTGCTCGTCTCGGCAAAAAAAGATAACGCATCAAATACACGTTTCATCGCCTTATTAATTTCAATTTTAACATTCTTGCTTTCTATTCCTCTCTATTCTGATTTTGATACTTCAACGGCAGTTATGCAGTTCTCGGAAATGACACCGTGGATCAGCTCTTTTAATATAAATTACCACTTAGGCATTGATGGTATTTCTATGCCATTGATCGTTTTAACCACGTTCATGACAGTTATTGTGGTAATAGCGGGTTGGGAAGTAATAAAAGATAAAGTTGAACAATACATGGCTGCTTTTTTGATCATGGAAGGTTTAATGGTTGGTGTTTTTGCCTCTTTAGATGCCGCCTTATTTTATGTTTTTTGGGAAGCCATGTTAATTCCTATGTTTATTGTGATAGGCGTATGGGGTGGTGAAAATCGTGTTTACGCTACGATTAAGTTCTTTCTTTATACCTTTTTTGGTTCAGTCTTTATGCTGATTGCTTTGTTATATTTATATTCGCAAAGTAACAGCTTTGAAATTTTAGATTTCCATCAGCTAAAACTTGGTTTAACACCACAAATACTTATCTTTATTGCTTTCTTGCTGGCTTTTGCCGTTAAAGTACCTATGTGGCCTGTACATACCTGGTTACCGGATGCACACGTTGAAGCACCAACCGGTGGTTCAGTTATTCTTGCTGCGATTATGCTGAAATTAGGTGCCTATGGTTTCTTGCGTTTTTCTTTACCCATTACGCCGGATGCCAGTCAGGAGCTTGATTGGTTAATGATTACATTGTCATTAATAGCTGTTGTTTATATTGGTTTTGTTGCTTTAGTTCAGCAAGACATGAAAAAACTGATTGCCTATTCGTCTATTTCACATATGGGTTTTGTCACCTTAGGTTTCTTTATTTCTTTCCAGATTTTAAAAAATAGCGGCAATCTCGACGGTGCAGCATTAGGCATGAGCGGTGGTATCGTACAAATGATTTCACATGGCTTTATTTCCGGTGCCATGTTCCTTTGTGTTGGTGTGATGTATGACCGTTTGCACTCAAGACAAATTAAAGACTATGGCGGTGTGGTGAATCACATGCCCAAGTTTGCTGCATTCATGGTGTTCTTTGCGATGGCCAATGCGGGTTTGCCTGGTACATCAGGTTTTGTTGGCGAATTTATGGTTATATTGAGCAGTTTTAAAGCCAATTTCTGGTACGCCTTCCTTGCAGCATTAACATTAATTATTGGTGCCGCTTATACATTATGGATGGTGAAGCGGGTAATCTTTGGAGAAGTTGTTAATGATGCAGTGAAAACAATGCAAGACATTAATAAACGTGAATTTTTCTTCCTTGCAGTACTCGCTTCTACCGTATTGTTATTCGGTGTCTGGCCTGCTCCATTAGTAGAAGTAATGGATGTTACTGTTGCAGAGTTATTGCAACATATTATGCAAAGTAAACTATAAGAGTGAATTGAGAGCAACGTAATGACCGCTACATTATTAAATAACTTACACCTGGCAATACCAGAAATATTTATTCTCTCCATGGCGAGTATAATTTTGGTGGTTGATTTATTTCTTACCGATAAAAATCGACATATTACCTATTTATTATCTCAACTAACTTTAGTTATTGCTTTCTTCTTAACTTTAAATTTATTTAGTGATGATACCTTTTATATTTTTAGTCAAACCTTTGTTTCTGATCCTATGAGTTCAGTGTTAAAACTGGGTGTCTATATCGCAACGTTTGTTACCTTCGTGTATTCAAAAGACTATTTAAAAGAGCGTAATATTTTCTGCGGTGAATATTTTGTACTTGGCTTGTTTGGCGTGCTGGGTATGATGATCATGATCTCTGCAAGCAGTTTTCTTACCTTGTACTTAGGGCTGGAGCTTTTGTCTTTATGTCTTTACGCAATGGTTGCGTTACAACGTGATTCCAGCGTGGCTTCTGAATCTGCAATGAAATACTTTGTTCTGGGAGCTATTGCATCTGGTATGTTGCTCTATGGTATGTCCATGCTTTACGGTGCGACCGGAAGTCTGGATTTACAAGTGGTTAGCCAACAACTTGCTTCAGTAACAGATAAAACAATTTTAGCTTTTGGTCTGGTTTTCATTATTGTTGGGGTTGCCTTTAAACTCGGGGCAGTCCCTTTCCATATGTGGTTACCGGACGTATATCAAGGCGCTCCAACTGCGGTTACTCTTTATATTGCAACTGCGCCTAAAATAGCCGCTTTTGCAATGTTAATGCGTTTACTGGTTGGTGGCTTACTTGAATTACATGCACAGTGGCAGGGTATATTGATTATTCTTGCTGTCTCATCAATGGCAATTGGTAATATTGTTGCGATAGCGCAAACCAATATTAAACGCATGCTGGCATATTCAACTATTTCTCACGTTGGTTTTTTAATGCTAGGTGTTTTGTCTGGTTCGCAGGAAGGTTTTGCTGCATCCATGTTCTACACAATTACCTATGTACTTATGTCAATGGCCAGTTTCGGTATGATTATTATCATGAGTCGCAAAGGTTTTGAAGCCGATAAGCTCGATGATTATAAAGGACTTAATCAACGTAGTCCGTGGTTCGCCTTTATGATGATGTTTATTATGTTTTCAATGGCGGGTGTTCCTCCTTTCGTAGGCTTTTGGGCTAAATTATCCGTGTTGAAAGCAGTCGTTTCAGCTGATTTACTCTGGCTTGCTGTCGTTGCTGTTGTTTTCTCAATTATTGGTGCGTTCTATTATTTACGAATTATTAAAATAATGTATTTTGATAAGCCAGAAGAGTCTCAAGCTATCGAATGTGCCACAGATTTGCGTTGGGTCTTTTCACTAAATGCAGCTTTAATCCTCTTTATTGGTTTAATGCCTGATAGCTTAATCGCGTTGTGTAAACAAGCCGTTATGTCCTAGCGAGTGATAGTTTGGCTTCCTAGGCCGCTTCCGTTAAAATAGCGCCCTGACAAGATCGCACGATCATACAAGGGCTATTTCATGCTACATACCATCATTATTATTTTCCTTTTCGTTGCATTTATTGCGGCAAACCTGCCCTGGATAAGTGATCGCTTATTTGG
>JALTJN010000499.1 GCA_027076405.1 Chromatiales bacterium | reverse complement strand
CGGCCTTTCCGTTGCCAGGGTCGTTTATATAATACGGTATCGATTCGTACCTGGCCTATAACCGTCATATTATAAGCCTGTACCGGTTCAATAAAGGAACGGCGCATATACCAGCTGTCCACCAATACGGTAACCGCTTTATCTTTTAGCTGTTCCAGTAATGCCCGGATAAGGCTTCGGGCAATCACCAGCTTACCGCTGTTGCCGGCCTGTGGTGTTAAACGTAATAACAGAGGCAGAGCCGTATTACAGCCAGAACGCTTAACAATCGCAGCCAGTGCCACCCAGCATTGCCCTCTGACATACCGGGACAGATTAGCTTTATTACCATGCTGGTGGTGTATCTGACTCATGGGTGCTTTTTTAGAATGACGCAGCACAATAGAGTCATCAATGGCCAGATAAACCGGACTGTCCCCAAACAGCTTTAAAAACAGGGCCGTCCACTGTCTCATCAGTTTAAGATAAGACCACTGACCGGTTTCAAGCCATTTATAATAACTGGACCATTGATTGGCCATGTCTATTATCCAGATAGCACTGGTTACAAACCCTGATTGAGTTAATAAACTGCCCATTAATAACTCAATAAAGGTTTTTGCGCTCCTAAGGGGTAGCGCCCGGGTTAAAAATGTTATGTAATAAAACAGTTCATCAGGGATAGTGCGATATCCTTTGGTGTGCATTGCGGCCTCCAGAAGTTTGCTTTTTCTTACTGAAGGCCGCTTCTTAAAAGACATGTCTTTTAAGAAGCGGCAGCAACGCTGCCGAATTTTTGTCAACTGTTTTTTTGCTTTTTTTTACATTTTTTTCCTGTTTTACTGAATTATTTTGTTTACCTCGGAGTAACAGGGGCCGGGTGTCCCTTGCTGAAGTTTCGACAGCAGGGAGGCTGTCGAAAAGCCTCCATGGATGGATTCACGGCGGCTTCAGCAAGGGATACCCGGTTCCTGTTACGGACTATCGGTTAACTGAGGTAATCAATAATTTTTAAATGATTCTCCTTTTTGGGGGTTCTGAAACTCTAAACTTTAGATAAGTAGGTACTTAAGAAAAATATTCTTAAATTTCAGATGCATATTTTCTGTTTTATTGCACGTCAACATAAAATGCTGGCTCTAATGCGTATTGTAAAATACCAGACTTCCTGTCACGTTCAGGATGCGCGCGCCTGGCATTCTCTTTTAAAAAATCACAAGCTTCATTAACCCTTTTAACCAGAGCTTTACGACGTTGCTGAACGATGGCTTCAAAGAGCCCATACCACCAGGAAACCGTTGTCTTTGATACAATCATAGTGGACATTTCCATCTTAAATATCTGCTCAATACAACCGGTGATAAATCGCTTCAATGTCATTGAAATTAAGCTTGCCCATATCAATGACTCCTGTAAGCTTGCTTTCCCGGTATTAAATCCGTGCAGACTATTATGTGATTTACACTCCTTAAAAAGAAGTTCTACCTGCCAGCGCATACGGTATATATTACTTATTTCCAGTATCGAAAACTCATCTCTTTTTAAATTGGTAACAAGATACGTATGACGTTTCTCTTTAAAACTCCATAAAGCAATTAGTCTGACTGTTTTCCCCTCTATTTCAACATCCATATCAACAGCTTGTCTTTTAGGCAGTCGCTTTTGCAGGGTTGATAATTCAGGTGCCTTTTTCTTAACCAGTTCTTTTCCATCAGCCCGAACGGCTCTTTGTATTAAAACACGCTTTAATCCCTTGGCTCTTAAAACATAATAACCTCCGGCTTTATCCAGTTGTGATATGAAATCTCCTGAATAATATCCCCTGTCAGCCAGAAATAAATTACCTTTTAACTCCTCAACCGTTGGCATTTCTGCTCGTTCTGAAAAGGTATCCGGTGTAATGGTGGCCCGTTCAAAACCACCACTTTTTAAGTTGATAGTAGCATGAAGCTCTACTGCTGCCGGGCTGATTTTTGTAAATCTCCCCGGCCATACATGGCTCAGTTGGTCTTTTACTGCAAAAGAACTGCCATCCTGAATATACACGTTTTTGAACTTCGAAAAATGGCCTTTTTTGTACTCAAGTACATTATTTACCCAGTGAGTAAAAACCTTATCCGCTACCACTTTCATTAACTCTGCCAGTGCCGGTTTTGACAACTGATTATGAAAGGGTTTGTACCTCACATTCTGACCTGTCAGCTGATTAAAGCTTCTTAAAATATCGGATAAATGAACAGTATTCTTCTCACCCAAGGCACAAATCATTGCGCTAACCAATTGAAAACTTGTAATATTTCTTTCTCTTTGGGTAAATCCAGTGGCCTTGCCAAGTTTATTCAGCTTATTTTTGCTTAAAATTAGTTTGAGTTTTTTGGGGATTATGTTAATGTCCATTTGAAGCCTTTTGATTTGATTAAACAGGTGTTTGGTAACTTCTATTTGATCATCAAAATGGCTTCATTTCAACCACTAAAGATCTTCCCTATGAAAAGCCTTTAGT
>JALTJN010000498.1 GCA_027076405.1 Chromatiales bacterium | reverse complement strand
AGGTCGATTCCGCAATAGTAGGGATGTGTGGTATTGTAAAAGTTCATTGAGCTGCCTCCTGTTGGTTTGGTCGCCTCCCAGCTTAGCGCATGCGCTGGCTGGGGGTGGCGGCTCAATGAGTATCAAGTGCATTAACATTGGCCGCTTTTACACGCCGCTCCACTGCGTTACGCTCTGTGTAAAACTGTCAAGTTATACTTGTCGTTAGCAATCAGAAAAGAGAGCCGTATGAATATAGATGAACGACTTGAAATTCTTTGTGAATATGCGGATAAAGCATTGAATGCTGTAAATTTGAATACACGAAAACTATTTCAACTGCTTGCAGATGATGCAAAGAAATACAATTTCACTTACGAAGACAAACATCAAGAAATAATTAATGCAATTCAAAAAAACGGGGTCATATCAGATAGTGCAAGCTTCATTCAAGATATGATCCTAGACTCTAAAAGAGCAAAACTTGTAGATATTAATCTATCTGGTGTTAATAGAGATAGAGAAAACCTAAAAGCTGTTATTTCAGAAGCTTTACTAAAACACAACAAACATGATCGTGCTTTTGTTTACATTGCATGGAGATCCAGACCTGAAGAGTATTATTACGTAGGCAAAGCAGGCTCTTCCAAACGTGTTAATCTAGATAATCATGGGAAGCTTCTTGAATCCTTAAAAAAAGAGAAAGCCTCGCGTCTATCTTTTATTTTTCCGGCCAAATCAACCTCAGAAAATATTTCGAGCCTAGAGGCAGCGCTTATACATTTAATTGAGTTTAAAACAGGTGATATTCCTTCCGAGAACAATCGAAAGGAAACGCTTAAATTTGATTACGAATGCGGTGAAGAGTTAATGAAAATTAAGAAGCTTATTGCCCAAATCCATAGAAATCTTGGGTGATTGATAATGAGTAATTATTGTAGTGCGTGTAATAACAATGCTAACAAATAGCTCCACCAGACAATTCAAAGCGGCACTTGTTTTGCTAAAAAGCAGTAAAAACGTGCCATTTTAAATTGCCGGTGAGCAAGGCGTTACGTGAGGTAAGACTCAACAGTTTGCGTTATCTCTGGAAATTCGCGAAGAATTTTTTTGTCGCTGGTAATAAGTGGAACGCCCAGATATTGCGCCAGGGCGACAAACTCGCAATCATAAGCAGAGCACTGGCTGCTTTTTACAAGTTGCATAATGTGTGCCGATGAAATTTCATATTCATGATCTGCCAGTAATGTTTCTGCTTGCTGAATGATGAGTAAAATGTCATCTATTTTTAACAGATTTTTTCGCATGTATTGGGCCAGGACATTTCTGAATTCGCTACGCCATAATATGGGGGCGACCCAGTCAGAGTCGTAAGATAACAGGTCTTCACTTTGTTGAGAGCGATCACCGGTAATATATAAATAAGCAATAATATTGGTGTCGACAACAATCATGGGCGGCCCGCATTTTTTAAATCATTCAGTTCCTGATCTGTGAGATTATGTTGCAGGGTTTTGGCTCTTAATTTTCGGGCCATCTCGATATGTTCAGAAGCATCGATTTTATGTGTTCCAAGCGTGCGCTCTACGCAGTAGAGGATTTCGCTGTTCAGGCTTCTGTGATGGGCGCTAGCAGCGGCTTTTAATTCTGCGTAGAGGGAGTCCGGTATATTTTTCAGGGTTATGGCGGGCATTTGATGTCTCCAAAGAAAACCAATATGGTATAATTATGGTATTTGTTGCGGCCTGTTTCAAGATGAAATGGCGCTCTCCTGAAAGTGTTGGCTCAAACCTGGTAAGCGGGGCAATGAATCATCATTTTCAACAGCTTTTCAACTGCTGAAAATGGCGGCGCGTCCATGTGCCGCGAAAACTCTGAATAAATCGGCGTTTTCTTAAGCAGTATTCAGTCTAGGCGCCACACGCCTTGGTCGTTATATGTGCAAGAATTCCGACTCAACATCCATGTTTTTATGAAGTATGCGCACAATAAAAACCCTGGCTCTCTCGGCTTCGCGATAATAAATAATGTGGCTGCCCTGAGGGAATTTTCTGTATCCTTTTTTTATGTATTCACATTGCTTGCCAATGGCTGGGCGCTTCGCCAGCGTATGAAACACATCATCAAACTGTTTGATATACAAAAAACGCTGGTCTCGTCCCCAGCGTTTTTCTGTAAATCGGGCAATTTTTCTCAGGTCTTCTTTGGCTTCCTTGCTTAATTCAAATGCCTTCATTTGTCATTTTCGCTATCTAGCTCGGCCATAAATGCATCGTAGTCATAATCTGCAACACCGCTGTTTTCTCCTTCATCAAGCATTTTCCTCAAGGTCTCAAGCCGCGTTTCTGTATTTTCAAGCAATCTAAGCGCGGCTCGAATAACCTCGCTGGCCGAGCCAAATCGGCCGCTTTCAACTTGCCCACTTACAAATTTGTCAAAGTGGTCACCGAGGGTAATGCTCGTGTTTTTTGCCATATCGCACCTCTTCTATACCAATATATAC
>JALTJN010000497.1 GCA_027076405.1 Chromatiales bacterium | reverse complement strand
AATATAGTTGTTATATTGTGTCTTACTTATATCAAAAAAAATTAATTTTGTCAATACACATTGGCTAAAATTAGCTAAAATATAACCAAATAAATAAAAAATTATGGTTTTATAAATCGTGCTTTGGCAGCTTCTGAGAAAACATAAGGCTTGCCCCCTGGTTTTATAAATCGTGCTTTGGCAGCTTCTGAGAAAACATAAGGCTTGCCCCCTGGTTTTATAAATCGTGCTTTGGCAGCTTCTGAGAAAACATAAGGACGTTGATTTGTTTTGATTTCATCAACTACTTCCACTGCCCCTTTCTTTTCCAAACTACTAATCTGTTTTTTTTCAATATAAGAAAACAAAGCAACAAAAAAGCTAACAGCTAATAATATTGTTGTAATAACAACTACGACCACAGGCAGTAGTTTGTTAACCAAAAAATCTTTATTCATTAGTCAATTTATTTAATGCTTTCTCTAGTTTATCTATTCTAGACTCTAGTTCATTTATTTTATTTTGTTGCTCTTGAAAACCTGCTAATAATAAGATGCTTACTTGATCATAAGCAATTGCTTTGTAACCAGTCTTATCTGTAACAACAAGTTCTGGAAAAACACCTTCTACATCTTGGGCAATCAAACCAATATTTACACCTGATAATTCATCATTTTTCCACTCAAAAGAAACAGGTTGTAATTCCTCAAGACCTGCCAATACTGAACCAAGTGGCTTAATATTTTTTTTCAACCTTCTATCAGAAGCACCATAATAATTTGATGCTCTCATATCGCCATCTACATCTAGAGTATAGGCTGGGGTAGTAGTCGCAATGCCGACAAAACCATCAGAAGTTATACGCATAGCTTCAAATTTTGAATTATCACGACGTAGATTAAAAGCCATATAAGAATCAACTGTATCAGATGTATACCACTCACCACCATCTTTTCCAGCTATAATCTGACCAGCTATCTTAGGACCATTGCCAGATCCGCCTTTGCTCAAACGTAAATTCAAAGCTGAAGTTTCAGCTTGACTGCCACCTGCGCCACTTTCATATAAATTATCAACACTGACCGCAACCGTACTGGCAACTGCATTATCAGCTACATTTAATTTCACAGCTGGATTAGTAGTACCAATACCAACATCACTACTAAAATAAGCTCCTCCATTACTAGATAGATATGATTTTTGCAAACCTTGCGAATATACTTCTAGAGCATATACAGAGCTACTATTGGCGTCGTTTTGTATATACAAACTTGGTGATGAACTATGAATTATTTTGGTGGCTCCATCTACTTCTAGTTTTGCGCTAGGAGCAGTTGTACCAATACCTACATCATAATTAGTACTATTTGGATATAACAATGAACCGCTTAATTGCCAATATCCAGAATAAGCTCCAGATGCAGCTGAAACTGGCTTCCAACTAGCCAAACCATTTGCATCAGAAACCAATACATAACCATCAGTTTGTGTGCCGTCTGCAATTTTAATACTACCATTTATATCAACATCAGAATAAAATACAGATTGATTAGTAGAAGAATATGTTGGATTTCCAAAGTACAAACCAATACCAGCATTATTATTTCTAAAATGCAAATTTCTCACACCACCGCTATTAACCGCCCAATAAAAATTAGTTCCATCAGCCCAATAAATATCAGCATATTTCTGCTCTGTAGTAATACCACCAATACGCAAACCACCTGTTAGAGCATTGCCTGCTAACTGATTTCTAATGAACAGACCTCCCTCTGCTCCAGTACCGTTAGGTCCAGACGTCTCTATAATTCCATTAACATCTAGTTTGTTAGAAGGACTTGTTTCGTTAACACCAACATTACCATTTTGTAAAATAGTCAATCTATCATCAGCGCTACCTGAGTTATAACTCCAAATACGCAAAGAATCATCACTCTGATTATTATAAATAGCCCAATGATCATTAGAACCTGTACCATACTGTAATTGAATCTCTGGATTGTTAGCAGTATCTTGTATACGAATATTATAGCCAGATGCAGTATTGCCATACAAAGTACTACTATCCTCGCCAAACTGCACTAAAAAAGTATCCCCGCCCAAAACTTGTGTACCAGAACAAGATGCGTACAATGGTTTGGTACGGTTACTGCTTGGCGGATTTCCAGACGGACCCACCCAACTAGAACCATCAAAACAACTTGTCTGAGCCTGAACACTGCCACCACTGACAAAAATCAACCCTAATAAAAATGATACTAAGAAAAAAATTCTTTTCATAAAATTATAATAAAACATTGACTTATACTGGTTAAATTATACAATAATTATAGATACTTATCTAGTATAAAACTGGTATACTGTCATTGCGAAGGAATGAAGCGCTAGTGTAATGACTGTGGCAATCCAGATGCTAGATTGGTGATTTAACTTTCTGCCCGTTTAGCTACGCTTGCGTTGCAGACACGCTAACAAATTTAAATTAATTAACTAAACAACAAATATGAATACTA
>JALTJN010000496.1 GCA_027076405.1 Chromatiales bacterium | reverse complement strand
TCGCTTGCGCATAAGCGTATATATTTTGAAGTAGTTTTTTAAATTTAAATCAGGAATTAAGGCATGAAAAAAGTTATTACATACGGCACGTTTGACCTGTTTCATATCGGGCATTTAAATGTTTTAAAAAGAGCGAAACAAGATATGGATTATTTGGTTGTAGCTGTATCTACAGATGAATTTAATAAAGGTAAAGGGAAGAAAACTATAATACCTTTTGAGCAAAGAATGGAAATAGTGGGTAATATTAAATGCGTAGATAAAGTGATTGCAGAAAATAACTGGGATCAAAAAGTAAAAGATATTGAAGAGTACTCGATTGATCGATTTGTAATTGGTGACGACTGGAAGGGTAAGTTTGATGAGTTGTCTTCTTTATGTGAAGTTGTTTATTTAGAGAGAACAGAAAATATATCGACAACGTCATTGAAGAAAACATTGAAAAGTTTTACTTCTGTTACTAAGGATGAAGTGATAAATGCGTTTGAAATATTGGAGCAATTGCGTGGCGATTTGCTTTAATAATATTTGATTTTTTTAGCGATATTTTTGTTTGGCATTTAAAGTGGTTTATTTAATGTGTAATAATAACTTATGAGTAATTATAAAAATATTGAGCAATATATATTAACTTACCCTCTGTCACTTTTATCTCGATGGGTTCCGAAAAGCAAAAGAATCTGGTTGTTTGGTTCGTGGAGTGGAACGCAATATAATGATAATTCCAAGTATTTGTTTAGGCATGTGAATGAGCATTGTTCTGATGTGCGCGCGGTTTGGATTACCCGATCAAAAGATTGTTTAAGAGGGATAAAAAAAGAAGGTTATGAATGCTATTTAATGTATTCACTTTCGGGAATTATTTTTACGTTAAGGGCATCTGTTGCCATTATTAGTAGGGCTAAGGCTGAAGATTTACCTATTTATATCTCGCCCTATGCAACAAAAATAATACAGTTATGGCATGGCACTCCACTTAAAAAGTTAGGTAGAGATAAAAAAAATAATGCGCCATCATCTAAAAATATTTTTTTTCTGAGCGCTAAAAAGATTATTCGCAGATTTTTTTTGCCGCAATCCAATAATAATTATTCAATTTTTATTTCATCATCTGCAGAGGTGGGTGAACTGCTTACATCGGCCTATGGAAACTGGATGAAACCGGGTGCAATTAAAGTGACAGGGTATCCTCGTAATGATGAATTGCATAAAACGTTAACTGAAAAAAAATATAAAAAAGGTATTTATCTACCTACATTTCGTGATTGGGATAGAAATGGTGAGCAGTTGTTTAAAGACTATGGTTTTGATGCTAAAAAGTTAAATACAAAGCTGGGTGAATTAGGTGTGTTGTTAGACCTGAAATTACACCCAGAAACAGTGTTGCCTGAAAATGTAAAAAATGATTTAAGTTCGGCAGATAATATTTCATTTGTGACGTTTACAGATATTTATGAGCATTTAGGGGAGTATGATTTTATTATTACCGACTACTCCAGTATTTATTTTGATTTTTTAGTTTTAGATAGACCCATTATTTTTGCACCTTTTGATCTTGAGCAATATGTTTCGGGCAGGGGCTTATATTTTAATTATCATGAGGTGACGCCTGGCATTAAAGCGTATTCATGGGGTGAGGTAGTGGATGCAGTTGATACCGTTGTTAATGGATTAGATGAATTTAAAGAAGCACGTAAAGGTGTTAATGCTCGTGTGAATGCGTTTAATGACGCTAATAACTGCCTGCGGGTTGTTGCAGAAATACAAAAAATAATTTAAAAAATACCCGCATATATTTTATACGGGTATTTCAGTTAATCACTTGATGCCCAGGTGCCTAGTCGTCTATCTACAATCCACCATGCATTACCTATGTTACGAATGCTCACTGTTGCACCGACTTCGGATGAGAATATATAGCTATTACCATCTAGAGTGAAATCTAATGTTCCATTATAGCCTCGAATATGGTCGGTATCGTTATTGGGGAATATTCTGAGTTCCTGGTTTTCGAGAACAGAAAATGTAAACTCTAAGCTTTTAGTAAATGCAGCATTGGGTAAAACAAAACTAACGGCTCCAGTTGCACCTCGGTTGGTAAAAATGGTGGAGCCGGAATCTTTTAAGGTTAATGTTTGTGGCGTGTTCGTGTCAGTAATAGAGGTAACATCATTTATACCCGTTTTAACCAGAGTGGTGTCATCAAAGCTATCGTCATAAAGGCTTAGTTGCCGAGAGGCTAATTTTTGATTTTCTAAAAAACCACCGAAGCCTCCCAGTATCGTGGTGTTACGTGTGGGGGCTATGTCGGTATAATCTATATTGCAGCCTAAGGCAAAAACACTGATGAAACTGCAAGATATGGAGTTGGGGCCATTTTGTAATCCAGTATCGGTGTTTTCAATATCAACATTTATCATAGTGATTCTTGATATGCGCTCGAGTTTGATGCCGATAGTTCCTTGTTCTATTTGGTCGCTGCGAACTTCAAC
>JALTJN010000495.1 GCA_027076405.1 Chromatiales bacterium | reverse complement strand
ACCAGACAAATTGATAAATGCTGATGCACTGCATCTATACCTTCGAATGAAGGTGTTATTTAAAGCCAGCTGAGATAGTTTAGGCTCTCGTGAAATGGTGAAAATTACGTGAAGAAGGCGTCGAAATTGGGCGTTACAAAACTCGCAGTTTGATGGCAAAGTTAAACTTACAAGTACACCAGCGCATTGTCGGCTGGTATATCAATAAACGCATGACAACTGATTTAATCTGTAAGGCCATGATCAAAACTTACAGCTTACGCCAACCACCCCAGGGTTAGTTTTTCACAGCAACCGTGGTTCGCAATACACAAGTAATCGTTACCAAAAGCTACTGAGTCATTACGACATACGATCGAGCATGGGTGATGTGGGTGCTTACTGGGATAATGCAGTGGTTGAACGCTTTTTGGGAAGCCTTAAACACGAAGATTACAAAACACGAGAAGAAGCCAGACAAAATATATTTGAATATATTGAAGTCTTTTACAATCGAAAACGACGCCATGCTTTTTTAAATTACATGACGTCGGTAGAATATGAAAAAAGAACGTGGGTATTTAAACCATCCATTTTATTAGGGGAGCCTCAGAACTCAAAAAGCGAGATCCACTCCGAGCATAGAAAATTTAAACTTAAAAAACTTAATGAGAATACATCTCAGTTGTCAACAAGCCCTTTAATTACCGACTCCTTTTATTCTAGCCCCTTTTATTGCCCTTAATATCACGGCTCATTATTTTACAACAATATTTACCGGCAGCTACCTGTCACTGTATCAAACCAGTTACCACCAGCTCCTGTGCACTCTGTGCTGTAAATTAACATATGTGGCTGCCCACCAATTGTTTGACAACCTGTAGCAGCACAGTCTGTTTCTACAAAAGTATCCGCACCATTTTGCGAAGATATATTGGGAGGTTCTGTTCCATTTTCCCACTGGAAGCTCGAGCGGATAGTGCCGCCAAAACTGGCGATGCGCTGTAAAGTACCGCTACATCCCGGTGACGCACCGCAGGATGACATGTTAAATGCTGATTCCATTACGTGCACACGAGCATTGCTTTCCGTAAGTATGCCTGCGATATTATTATTTTCCGCACTGAGTACATCTATACCTGCTCCATGCATATGTAAATCAGCACCACTCCCCGCTACATATATGCCTACCAGGCCTTGAGGGCCAGCTGCTGAAGCGTATGGGGCTGGGTCTGGGAGTTCATCCCCACTAATCCCGGGACCAGCTATAGCCCTAATAACTCCGCCATAAACATGAGTTTCACCTAACACAAGTAATGCTGTAGCTTGTGGAAAGTTGGTTGGAAAATTCTTGATAGCAGTAATTTCTGTTGCATGAAACCAGTTTTCTGCACAACTGACATACGCTTTTGCAAAGGGAAAAGGCACGCCTGCCCGAGTCACTGACGTAAGCTTACTCCCTTTCCAAAAATGTTTGCTATCGGTTATAGCTGGATCACAATGTTCTTCAACCCAAGTATAACCTGTGGATATGACCTCCACGTTACTCCAGGTGGATAATATATTGAAAGTGGAAGTCGCCTGATCGTCCACCTTAATAGCAGCCAGTCCTCCAATATTATCTATTTTCAGATCCTGTACATTAAGATTGCAGTTGTCTTTAAGAGTCATGACTTGGACAAGTCCTGTGGATTTTTTAAGTACTGTGCTGCTGCTACCTGAACCGATCAGGCTTATATGCTGATTGCCTACACATACGAATGTGCCCGGGAATTCACCGGGTCCAATTCTGACTGCCAGAGGGTCTGATGAATCGGGCGTTCTTGTTCCCTGTATCCAGCTATTTAAACTGTCAAGGCTGGTGAAACAATTATCGATGGTGGAATTTAACTCGTTACAACTGGTTCTAAGCTCAACAATTGCGGCTGCATTGTCAATTGCAGCAGATGTGATAGACGAATAGCTCAGACCAAGAAAAAAAAGGGACCTTATAAATTTATTTAACATTTAGAACTCCATTTAGTGATGTTTTATTATAATTAAAATATTTTTTTAATGATGTGCATTGAATCCATTTATTGAATAATGTTTGATCCTCCTTGACATAATTAATTATGTCTTAAATTAAAAATGGGGTAAAAAAAAACAAACCATAATTAAAATAGTTATCGGGGTCAAGTTATCGGGGGCAAGCGTTGGATTAATCGATTGAAGCGATAAGCTGTGCCGCCCTCACCCCAGCCCTCTCCCAGAGGGAGAGGGGGCGATAGATTTTTTTGAAGATGAAGGCCATCATCGGGGTCAAGTCTTTGATTTATGATTTCTTCCGTTGAACTCAAGCTGCAAGTACCGCATTGGAACAAAAAAACACGGCTAAAAAAACCGCGGCAAACACAACTCCGCAACCATCCCCGCGTCCGCTGGATAACTCACCTTAACCAAATACAATCCCGCAGCTGGTGCAGTGGGTCCTGCCTGATTTCGATCTTTTACGCGCATTAATTCGGCCATCCAGTTAACCG
>JALTJN010000494.1 GCA_027076405.1 Chromatiales bacterium | reverse complement strand
AAAATACACTCGTTACCAAGTCATATTTTTCCAGTATAAACCGTTGTCGATTCAATAATATCAGACATTTTTTCCAATAAAGTCGATACGGCATTATTACTAAGTTGGTTGCCTTCCTCAATGTATTTCCAGACGGTAGCATCGCTTTTCCAGCCACCTTGCTTTTTTATCAGTTCAAAATCGATTTGTTCTCGCGCCGCTGATGTGGATAATCCTCGACGAAAACTATGGCTGCTTAAATTAGGGATAAAATCAAATTCGCAAACCGTGCCTAATATTTTTAATAGGTCATTTATGGCATTAGCATTAAGTGCTTTGTCTTTTATATGACCCCAACGATTAATCGGGCGAAATACGGGGCCTGAATTTATTCCTGACTTATCAAGCCAGGTTTTTAATGCCAATACAGGACAAGCGAGGCCTTTACCTTTAGATATAGCCCGAGTAATGCCATCTCCCTTCTGGTCTGTCTTAGAATGAGCAAGTTTAATAACAAGGCCTTCCGACTCCCAAATAAGATCTTTAACTTCAATACTCACTAACTCGCTTCGGCGGAAAGTGCCAAAAAAACCGATTTGAATTAGCGCTAAATCCCGACAATTTTTATTTGAATCCGCCTGAGAATTTAACCAGTTAAGCATTGCGGCCAAATGCTCCAGACGCAGTGCTTTAGCTTTCTGCTTCGGCCTGCCATGGGTGTGACGAATACCTTTTAATGTTTTACGAACAACAGGGCTTTGGCAAGGATCATAAAAGCCCTGGTACTGATGCCATTGGCTTAAAGCAGTGATCCGAACATCCAGTGTACGAGGATTTAAGTGTTCCGCATGTTCAAGTAGATATCTAGTAATGCTTTCTTCGTCAGTAGGTAAGTAGCCACCCCAGCGCTCAAAGTGACGAACCGCCGAGCGATAGGTTTTACGGGTATTCTCGGATGTGGCTGCTTGTAAATAGCGCTCATGTCGAGCGTGCAATTCAGCAATGGGCAGTCTCACAGATCCTGCAACTGTAATATTAGTATTGTATTCAATATCCCCTCTGGTTGGAGTTGTGCTGTGTTTCATAGTTAATTGCCTAGCTTTAGTTGCTGGAATCCCGAATTTGTACTGCGTTATGAATAGAGAGTTTAACAGTTTTTATCTAACAAGCGATAAGAGCCTTTATCAAAGGTCATTTATCTAAGTAATTTAATATTGATTAAATGTACTAATAAGATAATATTACATACTACATAATACATTATTAAATTTAACGAGGCACTCATGGCGCGCGCAGGCATAAATTACATCGATGTCACCAAAGCAGCTCAAGCAATTCAAGCTAAAGGACAAAATCCTACGGTGGATCGCGTACTTGCACATCTAGGCACCGGTAGCAAAAGCACTATTGCGCCGCTACTCAAGCAATGGAAAATCGAGCAAGGACAGGTTGTTGATACCGCAGGTTTGCCTGATGACATTTTAAAAGCAGTTAAAGGTATTCATGAGCGCTTGCAGCAATCAGCTGAGGTGAAAATTGAACAAGCCATGGCAGAAATCCAGGCGCAAATTTCTGTTACTAAAGATGCGCTCGAAACAGCTACAGCACAAATAGAAAAGCTCAAACAAGGTAATGAAAAATTAAAAAAACAGCATGAATTTGATAAAGCGGACAACCGTGAACTGAGAGATAAGCTGGAAGCAGAACATATTATCGTAGCTCGCTTAACTTCTGATAATGAGAGTTTGGCTACACAGTTAGATCAGACCAAAGCAGACATTAAAGAGCAAAAACAGGAAGCCCACCATTTTCGGGAAAGCCTTAAGCACTACCAAACCCAAGCGGCAGAAGACCGACGACTGGAGCGTGAGCAATACCAAGTCAGCAAGCGCCAACTGGAAGAGCGAATTCATGCTGCCAACCAACAACTTAATATAGAACTCAAACGATCTGAACAGCTGGTTACTGAAAAGCAACAACTGAGCGACCAAGCAAAGCAACTAAGCAGTGACCTGGATCAGACAAAGGAAGATTTACAGGTACAGAAACTAAATACTAATGATTTAATTCTGAAGCTAGAAACAAAAGAAAACTATCTAGTAGCGCTTCAACAAAGCAACCTGGATCTCGATTCCAAATCCAGTACGCTTATTACAGAAACCACTGACTTGAAGGTTGCTAAGCAATTGCTAGAACATGAGGTTGAGCAGTTACAAATTACATTATCCAATACCAATAATAAGCTTTCGGTATTGGGCGATGAAATTAAGATCGTTCTTCAGGAAAAAGCTATGCTACAAGGGCAATTTAAACAGCTTCAAGACAGTATTTAACTGATGACTGGAAAACAGAATTTTGAACGCCCTCACGCCGCCCCCACGCCCTTGAATTTTTCTTTCTGTAACAAAGAGTTAGAGTATATTTTGTACGATTTTCAAAGACTAATAACCTTCTAAAATTTAGAAAACTGAAGCTAAATCACGATTAAAGACCAGCCCCTCAAGTGACGCATTCTCTACAAGAGCCTTAAA
>JALTJN010000493.1 GCA_027076405.1 Chromatiales bacterium | reverse complement strand
TAGAGCGTCCCGCACCCTAACAGGCAATTAATTGTGCTGAGGGTGGTGATATAGTCCGCACTCGATAGAAATATCAAGATAATGTGAATCCCTTGGTCCTTGGTTCGAGTCCAAGTAGGCCCACCATTTAACGAAAAAAAAGGGTTACAAATGTGTACGTACCCTTAATATGGCCGTTTTGGACAAACTATGGTTGTTTTTGACCATAGTTTGTCCATATTTACCCCTATTGACAGTTTTTTATTATCACTTCCATCTTAGCTCTAAAATTAACCCAAACTTCCGCTTCCCACTCAGCTCTTAACAAATCTTCACGATAAGAGTTTAATGATTTTTTCATTCTTTCAGAAAAGAGCACCGCATTTAGTGTGTTGCTGCCAGTATTAAATAATTCTTTGCCTTCTCTAGTAATTTTCCAGCCGCCAGTGGTTTCACCTTGATGTAATATTCCACACCTTACTTTCTTATATATATCTGAACCCTTTTTCTCTAACTCCAGAAAATGATTATTTTTTGTAAAAAAATTGCTTATATGCATATTCAGATTTTCTATTACTATCAGCCCACCCATTTTTAAATGATTGTAATGTTTCGACCAAAAGGCATAGACTCGCCATCATTGAAAATCCATTCTTAAAGTTTTTTTATAATCTACATCACTGAATTCATATGGCCGAATATATCTGCTAGATAACCTATTAAATATAAAATCAGCAATTTCTTTCTTGTTCGTATTGGCGATTAATTCTTCATAATCAGAAACAGTAATCTTTACTATCTTTTTCTTTGTCTCATCATAATATCTTGCTAGCTCAACTGTATTCATTGTTCACTCATTTAGTAAAATTTCTGACATATTATCTAATTTAGTCTTTGTTGAACTCCATTCAGGCATGGATTGTGAGAGTAGCCTGTAATATTTTTTACTATGATTATGTTCTTGTAAATGACATATCTCATGAGTGATCACATAATCAATACACTCACGAGGGGCTTTAATTAAAAGAGGATTAAGTGAAATAATTCCCTTTGGTGAGCAGCTTCCCCACTGCTTTCTCATCGTAATGAGCTTCCAATTAGGTGACTTTTTTAACCAAGTGATATTTTCTACTAACGCATGAATACGGACAGAAAAAATAATTTCCGCTCGTTCACGATACCAGTCTTTAAGTTGATTTCTGACTGATAGCGGTGATTTATCTTTAGTTCTTATTTCAATACAACCACGATATAGCCTTATCGAAGGCTCCATTTTACTTACTTTAATAACTCTTAATCTATATCTCCTTCCCATATAAAAATGGCTCTCACCACTAATATATTTTCGAGTAATGACATACTCTTTTTTTTGTGTGAATTCATCAATTTTCTTATAGATCCAACGTGCACGCTTTTTTACGGCATCAACGACAGCTTCATCACTAACATGGACAGGTGCATTAGCTATAACGCTACAGTCAGGATGAACATTTATAAGAACGCGATTAATATCGCTAGAACGAGGTTTTCTTATAAAATTTATTCGCTCATGACCATAAACAATACTCATTGTCTTATTGGGCATTAGCAAGACCTACCCGAGTAATTTGAACAATAAGCTCGACTATGGCTTTTGCTTGATCCATACCCGCGCCAGTGTCCTTACATTCCTTGAATATAAGAGGCAATAATTTTTTACGTATCTCAGCTTCAATATTTTGTGGGTTTATAGAATGTTCAGCTACTGCAGTCGAAACGATCTCATCAATATTAAATGCAATACCAACCCACTTATCTTGCTCTTTTTCTGTAATACCTGACAAAACCTCAGGTAGCATTTTTTTGAAAACACCATAATATGCCTGAGCATAACGATTACCATCAAAGCTATTCGGGATATCATCAATTCGACGTTCTTCAACCTGTTCTTCAAACTCATGAAATAACATGTATTGCTTTAATGGGTGTTCAAATAGCGCTTCGGCTTCATCAATCACTTTACGCAATAATTTTGAGAATGCTTCCTGTGCATACGGATCATCACGTAATTCTTGCTCAATCTTTTTAGTTACACGCGTTTTAATAATATCGGTTTCATTTCGTGTTTTATCGTCACTCCAGCCATCAGGTTTCTGCTCTTTACCCATTTTACCGACTTCATATATTCCTTCTGGTTCTTTAACTTCAACACCAACGACGTGCTTATCCATTAGTTTCTTTACTTGTTCTGCATACTCATCGTAATCAATGGTTTCCCCAGCATCTTGCTTAACTAACTGGCGTAAGCTCGTAAACTGTTTAACCGTTTCTTTGTAATGCTTACGATCATCGTCAGTGAAACTTTTATCATCAAAGAAGGTGGCAGACTGTAAAGCAACTTTCAAACATCCTGCAAATTCACTTAAACTTTCGTAAAAATCATCTCTAATTTTTAAATGAACATCTGTTAGTTCACCATTTACCTCTTGAATTCTTGGAATAAGTACCTGGCGCAATTGTTCGATGTCAGCTTTATTTTTAACATCCTTGAAAATCGACCACAAAGAAGCATATAAAGAAGGTAACTTTTTATACTCGGTACTCATCTGACTATATAGGCCATCGATATCGTTAATATCGAAACCACCTTGGGTACGGCTAGCTAAATCTTGATATTTTTTAATTGTGGTATCGAGTTCAGCCAATATTCCTCGGTAGTCAATCAATAGACCGAATTTCTTTTTAGGATGTAGACGATTAACGCGAGCAATGGCCTGAATTAGATTATGCTCTTTTAGAGGCTTATCAATATAAAGAACTGTGTTTCTAGGTTCATCAAACCCGGTTAACAATTTATCAACAACTATAAGAAGTTTAAGATTATCGTCTTCTTCAAAACGTTTAACGATAGATTTTGTATAGATGGATTCTTCTTCATTACCAACATTATCTTTCCACCATTGTGAAACTTCAGGCATAGCTTCTTCATCAACATCTGTATTACCTTCACGCGTATCAGGTGCAGACATCACGACAGCTGATTCAATCAAACCTGTTTCATCCAAAAATTGTTTATATTTAATTGCAGACAGCTTGCTATCACAAGCTAGCTGCCCTTTAAGACCTTCATCAATATTTTTAATAAAATGATTCGCTATATCTAATGCAATCAGACGAATTCTATCTTCTGACTGATAAACATGGCCTTTTTTAGCAAACTTCTTCTTAAGATCGGTTTTCTGTTCCTCAGTTAATCCTTCTGTAATACGCTCAAACCAACTATCAATGGCTCTAGAGTTTACATCCAAGTCAGGTACACGCTCTTCATATAACAATGGTGTTACGGCTTGGTCTTCAACAGCACGTTGCATGGTATATGCGTGTACGATAGGGCCAAATTTATTCGTTGTTTTATCATCTTTAAGTAGCGGCGTTCCTGTAAAAGCAACAAAAGATGCATTAGGTAAAGCTTGACGCATTCTGATATGACCTTCACCACCTTGAGAACGATGACCTTCGTCAATGAGTACAATCATGTCGGAGCTATCGTTATGACACTCAGGCAATTTAGCCGCTACATTAAACTTTTGAATTAGAGAAAATATAATTCGCTCGGTTCCTTTACCAATTTGTTCAGCTAATCGACGTCCAGATGTTGCAATCGCTGCACCCTTATCTTTTTTGCCCGCTAACTCTCCACCCGTAACAAATGTACCGCTCAACTGTGTTTCTAAGTCTACTCGGTCAGTTACAATAACAAGACGGCAACGTTTAAGGCTTTCATGCAATATTAAAGCTTTGGATAAAAAGACCATTGTGAACGATTTGCCTGAACCCGTGGTATGCCAAATGACACCGCCTTCGCGTCCTCCATCAGGTCGTTTAACATTAATACGCTCGATTAAACGCTTAATTCCAAACACCTGTTGATAACGAGCAACAATTTTTCCAACTTTCTGATCAAATAATGTATAGAAGCGCGTCATTTCTAAAAGTCTTTCCGGTGATAAAAGACTGGCGATCAATCTATCTTGACCAGTGACGGCTAACTCACCACCAGCAATTAAATCTTTATACCATTGTCGATCAAGCGGAGAGCGATGGTTAAAAAGGTTCGATAGTTCTTCTTTAGTTAATATCTTATTTTTCAACCTGTGAAATTCTGCATCAGAAATATCTTCTTCACGCCAGGCTGACCAAAACTTTGCAGCTGTCCCTTGTGTACCATAACGACCATCATTAGCATTGATAGATAAAAGAAGCTGGCTATATGCAAATAAATGTGGAATCTCATCATTTCGTTGATTACGAATATTTTGTGAAATACCTTCAGCAACAGTGGGGCCTTTACCAGCATGTCCATCAGGGCGTTTAGCCTCAATGACTACAAGAGGTAATCCATTTACAAAACAAACAATATCAGGACGACGATGCATAACACCATTAGTACGAAGAACATCAAATTCCTCTGTAAAGAGGAAACTATTATTATTAATATCCTGCCAATCGATTAGCTGAATAGTTGGGTTTACTTTTTTTCCATCTATAAATTCAGTAATAGATATACCATAGAGTAAATGATTATAAATTTTCTCATTTGCTATACCTAAACCTTCATTGAGAGCCGGTGAACATATCTCAGAAATAATGTTGTCAATTGATTTTTCGGATAGTGGATATTCTTTACCTGTATAAGTAAATCGTCTTTTTTGCAACTCGGTTCTAAGCACATCTCGAAAGATAACTTCATTATCTTTTTCATTGCGAGCAGCAAGTGCTTTTTCAGGTGAAAGAAATGTCCAACCTAAATTATGCAGTAAAATTAATGCTGGTATTTTTGCACTATATTCTTCTTGAAATTTTGGAGCATCTTGCTTCATTATTCTTCTCTATTAATATCCATTAAGTCACTAACAAGGTTATGGGATTGCTACACCACATATTTTACTTATTAATTCAAATCGAAAGAAAATCACAACAAAAGTAACGGCGACTATAAATATTGATAGCGACAAAGGTATTTTGTCCCGAAGAAAGCGAAAATTAAGTTGCTCATCAATCCAACCAATTTGATGTTCCCAAAAGAATTTATAATGAGCATACCAATTACTTAACAGAATCTGATGAGAACTACTAACATTAGTATAAGCTTGCTCAATTTCCTCAAGTTTTTTTATTTCATCATCAAATGGTCCATCACTTGATTTAGTCTTACCATAAAGTTGTTTTAGCTCATTAAATAAATCTGTAAGTTTCTGTCCGTTTGAAGAATATTCATCTTTTTTAGAATCATATAAAAAAATATAAAGTCCCATGACACCAAGAATAATAAGAGTAGCTGAAAAGTGCTTTGCAGTTAAACTTTCAAAGACAAGTGCATAAATACCAAACGCAAGCGATAGAAAACTAATTGCTCCAGGTGCTTTAGCAACAATATCATATGTTGCAAAATGCTTTTTAGCTCCAAACCCTACATTATATGCTGTCTCTGCAATATGCTTTAGAAGGTCATCTTTTTTCATATAATATATCCTTATTTAATGGGTACATCTATTTTAGCTCTGGCTACCATATAACCATTTTTTATTGCATAACACTCTACAAGATGTGAGCCACGAAAATTTGTTGTCTCACTCTTGGATTGATAACCCTCATCATCATGTAATTGTCCTCGAACACAGTTTCGGCGTTCTGCCTCATCACCTCGATTAAGAATTTTCCACTTTAGGGAATAAGGTGGAGGAACATCGCAATGAGTTACCTTAAAATTCAACTTCTTATTAGCAAGCAAAGGAATTCTTCTGGTCAACATATTAGCTAAGGAGTTCTCTCTAAACCCATTTTGTGAGACATCACAATCAATGACTAAGTTATACTGAATACTTACTTGATATGAGTTTTCTATAAACTCTTCTGTATTATCGTAGCTGTGTTTTGCACTGACTGCTTTTGCCACAGCCAAGCCAGCGCCTACTGCAGCCAAACCAGTTAAGAGACCTCCAATCGAAGATTCGCTTTTAGATTCTTCAACCTCTCCAGCAGGAAAGTGAGAACCATAAACCTTTCTCCATTTTTCATTAACTGTTTCCTTGCCTTCTGCATCAATTGCCTTAAGGCAAAGACTATATGTTTCATCAGCTATATTCTGAAATTTTTCTTTAACCCTAACATTCTGATTGCTGCCAGGCGCTTTATAATGACTCTTATCAGGCTGTTCAGATAGGTACTTAAAGAAATCTCTACTCAAAAAATCAAAATATAAGAAACTCTTGTCATCAAAATCAGATGTGGCTCTCATAAAATTATAAGCAAGAGTGTCAATTAGCAACCCACCCATATTTACATTATGTTTATTTCTCCAGGCTCTCGCCATTTTACATAGCATACGAAGATTATTATTTTTCTTTTCATTTAAATCCTTTATTTCCTGCATTTCCTGACGGGGCTTCGTTTTTTTCCAACTACCTCCGTTATAAGTATCGGGGTATTTAAAGTAACTTTCATCTTCGTCATCCAACTCTTCGAATACTGGTTGCACTTCAATATAGAAATCGGTGTAGGTAACTGTTACTACAAGACGATCAACACGGACATCTGTTTTTGGATATCTCGCTTTAATTGCATCTTTAGTATCGGTTAAAAGCTGTGATTGTTTTCCATCTTTATATGTATCCCACTTTCCTTTGGGCATGATATAGAGCATATCCAAATCAGAAATACCTTTAATACCTGTGTGTCGTCCATAAGACCCAACCTGAAGGCTATTAGCTTCTTTAGATTCTGTACCACTGAACTTTTTATTAAGGCTTGAAGTAATCTCTCCATAGCGCAAACTAATCTTCTCAGAATTATCAATCTTCAGCTTATTTAAGAAAGAGCTAAACATTTCGGAAATAGTCATCAGCTAACTCACTTCTTGTCCTTAGGAGGGAAAGGATCATTGCCGTAACTATTTCCCGCTCTTATTTTTCCATTCTCTCCATGAATCTTAGTGTCGGACTTTTGATTCCTCGCAATATTCTCAGCTGCCGCAATAGCTTCTTTTTGAGTTTTGGTAACAGTAGTAGCTTTACTGTTACCAGCACCTTTTACAGCCCAGCCATCTTTGTGTGGAACTACATGCTGATCTTTGCCTTTTGCCATAATTTTTCTCCTTGTCTTAGTGAAGTTTTACTCTTCGTTTTCCAGTTAACAACTGCTGCAAAAGTGCTTGTTTCTCTTGATTGAAGAAATTAAGCCTTTCTTGCAGTAATTTTATTTCTTCATCACAAATACAAAATAATGAGGAAATATGTTGTTGTTCCTCCAATGAAGGAAGTTTAATTGGAATACTACATAATGCGTCAAAACCAACTGAATTTCTGACAGAGCCCTGGGTACTCGAACCGATTCGTTGTTTAGCTTCATTTGATGACATCCAAGTTAAAAAATATCCACTATCAAGAATTTCTGTCTTAATGCTAAAAATAACGTACATTGGACTTAATAACCCAACATCATAATCATCAAGTCTTGCGAATGAGCCTACATTTATTCGTGAAGGGTTATAACCAAATTGACCTTTCCTAACCACTTTATAATTTGTTACATTATCACTAGCAATCCGTTTAGAAAATTGATCCTCAGGTAAAACAAATCCACTATGGTTTGTTACACTCAAAACACGATCAAATGAGTTATCTTTATTTCGTTCTTTCTCTTCTGTCAATACATCTTTAAGTCGAATTTCTTTCCAACCTCCATCAAATTTAGGAAGTCGCTTCTTTCCCGTGAGTAACTGTTGCATAAGCCCTTTTTTGTTTTTCTGACTATTAGCAAGTAATTTTTCAGTTGTAGCTATTGCTTTATCCCAAACTGAGAGAACCTTAGAGATCTCTCTTTGCTCTAATAATGGAGGAACGGTTACCTGAATTGATTTAACAATCCCAGCACTAAGATTTTCCTGTCCACCACTGTTTGACATATCTCTAATATGTTCATATCGACTCATGAGAAATTGAAAGTAGAAATCTACATCGTACTCTTCACGTAACATAATCGCAGCACAGGCCTGATTTGTTGTTGCTTCTATCCCTAGCTTAGCGACTTGACCTCTAGTTTTTCCCTGTCCATACATAGCCATAAGTATGGTATCAATGGGAAAAATTTTTGCTGAAGAATTATTTAAGCCTAGTTCTGTTATTTTTTCAGAAGAATCAAAAATTACTCCAAATTTAACTTCCGCTGTAGTTACCCAAGGTATACTTCCACCCCAATAATCCTGATTTTTTCTACTAGGTGTTCCGCCAGAAGCAACCTTAGATATTTCTTCAATTGTGCTTAACTTCCATCCTTCAGGAATCATAACCCAGCTCCTTAAGGTACCTGTCCATTTCAGCTTCTAGATTATTCAATTGTGTTTTAAGTTTCTCTCGTTCAGCACGTACAGCTAACAAATCAATTTCTTCTTCCTCTTCAAACGTATCGACATAACGTGGTATATTGAGGTTGTAATCGTTTTCTTCAATTTCTGTAAGGTTTGCTATATATGAATATTTATCAATCTCAGAACGATCATTGTAAGTTTCTACAATTTTAGTGATGTTTATTTCTGTAAGAAGGTTCTGATTTTTACCCGCTTTAAATTCTCGACTCGCATCTATAAATAAAACAGAATCATCATATTTTTGTTTCTTAAAGATTAATATTGCAGCTGGAATACCTGTTCCATAAAATAATTTTTCTGGTAAACCAATAACCGTATCCAACAAATTTTCTTCAATTAATTTTTTACGAATTTTTCCTTCGCTACTACCTCGGAATAAAACCCCATGCGGTACAACAACACCCATGCGACCGGACTTAGGATTAAGTGTTTCGATCATGTGACTAATAAAGGCATAGTCACCTTTTGTCTTAGGTGGAACACCTCGACGAAAACGACCAAACTTATCGTGCTCAGCTTGATCATGCCCCCACTTATCTAAAGAGAAAGGCGGGTTAGCGGTAACAATATCAAAATGCATTAAGCCACCAGTCTTATCTAACAGCTTAGGATTACGTATAGTATCACCCCATTCGATCTTATGATTATCTTCACCATGCAAGAACATATTCATCTTAGCCAATGACCAAGTAGATCCTATTGCTTCCTGACCATAGAGTGCATATTTTTTAGAATCAAACTTATCTCGAATTTTACGACCACATTTCATTAGGAGAGATGCAGAACCACAAGCAGGATCACAAATTGTATCTCCTTCTTGCGGATCAAGTAACTCAGCCATTAAGTCCGATACTTCTGGTGGTGTATAAAATTCACCGGCTTTCTGTCCGCCACCTGCCGCAAAGTGTTTAATTAAATACTCATAAGCATTACCGATTACATCGAGCGTTCCAACTCGGCTTGGTTTCAGGTTAAGTTCTTCTTTTGCAAAATCTTCTAGTATGTGACGGAGGATTGTGTTCTTTTGTTTTTCTTCACCTAACTTGTCAGTATTAAAACTAATATCCTGGAATACTGACTTTGAAGCATCTCGTAATTTTGTACCATTGGCTTCTTCTAAAGCATGTAATGCCTGGTCGATACGTTCACCATTACCCGGCTCATGACGTTGTTCCCATAATGTATAAAAATCTGCACCTTCAGGTAAAACAAAACGTTCATTATGTAACATCTCTTTAATCAGCTCATGTTCATCACCATATTCTTTTTTGTACTCATCGTAGTGATCTTGCCAAACATCTGAGATGTACTTAAGGAATAACATCGTTAAGATGAAATCTTTATAGGTGTCTGCGGAAATTGTTCCACGGAAAGTATCGCAAGCAGCCCATAGTGCTTTATTAATTTCTTCTTGGTTTACTTTTGAATTCATAATATGCCTCTTTGATTGAATTCTTATTTCATTAAATCGCGAGCAATGGCATTCATCATTGTTCTACTATTATTCATTTGTTTCTTTAATAGAATATTTTCCAGCTTAACTCGTGCATCCAGCTCTACTATTGCTTTTTGTTTATCCATCTCTGGAATCACAATTGGAAGTAATTCAAGAATCCCCTTGCGAATGCTACGGATCATTGTTCCTTCAGCAGAACTCATCAGATATTGCTGTGCAGGTACTTGGTTTATTAACCAGGCGACATAACACGGTAATATCTGTTTTGTATCTCTTATATGAATTTGGAAGAAATGGGGGGAACATACGGCCTTATCAGGCGCTTCGTCCAAACAAACAGCAAAATTCTTATTTCCACGAGCTGCAAAAATAATGTCATCTTTTTCTAATAAATCAGGAGTTCTCCGGCCTTCAAGATTTGTTTTAGACAAATCTTGCCATGATACCCCTGAAGCCTCATTGATATGCTTCATCTGGACTACCTTCACCATACCATCAGGGATATCCTTAATTTGTCCCCGAAATGGATATCCAGCTCTTACTACGGCGATATCAATTAATTTATATAATATTTGATTCATTTGCATCAATCTCCTTGATGCAAAATATAGGTAATGAGTTATTGTTTGTCAACTATTTTCTGCATCAATCTCATTGATGCAGTATTCTTCACCTAAATAGGGTGAGATATGCTGCTAACAATATCTCCCAATCTGATCTTCTATATCATCCTGCGGCAACCTGCTACCTGACTCAATCATTAGACGATATGCCTCTTCAGCTTGCTCACAATTGATTAATTCAGCGTTTAGCATTTGGTCAACAATCCATATCGTGCCATGAACTTGAACACCTTCATCTTCAGATAATCTACGTAGTGCTCTATCACCAGTAATTAATCTACAATTTTTTTGTTTTGCTAGGGACAGAGCAAATAGATCATTTGTGCTTACCCTCATATTATTTGGACGCTGCTTTATTTCCATTACATAGGCGATGCTTTCTGCTTGCAATTCATGTAGCTGCAGCCCCATTTCCACTAAATGTGGGTGATGATGGTTAAGCTCTTCTTGAAACAAAACATCTGGAACAGCAAACTCATATTCAAGAGCAAACATCTGGGCAAGAATACCGCCCACTTCCATATCAATAAGGATATTTGCATCGCTAATGAGTAACTGCATTATTACAACTACCCACATTCCTTATGGTGCGAAACTCACTCAATGATTTACCGAGTAATTCTGCAGCTTTAGATTCACTAATTAATTCTTCTCCGCAAGCATGGAAAACCATTTGTATAAATAACTTTGGTTCTTCTGATGGGTATCGATCTCCTGGTTCAGTAGTTCTCCATCCTTTATCAGTAAAATAATCCCACATCTTTTTACTCGCGGTTCTATTAATGATTCCAAGGTCAGTCGCTCGATATAACCATGCTTGCATACTAAGACCGTAAGTTTTCTTTAGTACACATAACTCTATAGGCTCCAACCAATTACGTTTTTGACCTAACTCTTTAATAGCCTCATTAGATGGCACTAAAAAAGCACCTGCAAATCGATTTGCTGCTCTTTCGATATCTAAATTTCCTGAAATCCTGCCATCTAAAAGAAGATGCCCTAACTCATGAGAGAGAGTGAAACGTTGACGATCACCAGGCCAATCATGGCCAACAACAATAATCGGGGTACCATTCACATGTGCCGCGAGTCCATCAAACATATCATTGTGCAGGATAGTAGATAAAAATACTCTAATACCTCGCTCTTCTAAGGTATCAATCAAATCTGGAATAGGGTTGTTCCCTAATCCCCATTTTTTTCTGATTATTTTTGCGATAGATTCAATTTCATCATATTCTTCAATTTTATCAGGCAAACCCTCTGGCAAACTGAATTCTTCAACTGGTGAGTTTGGCAAAAACTCTTCTAACTCAATAAAACGTTCTATTTGTTCAATTACATTCCCTTCAATCTTATCTAAGATCTTTTTCGGTAACTTAGCATGCTTACGATATTCCACTTCTTGAAGCTGCACATTAGAAGTGCGAAAAAAATACTCAGTTCGTACACCTAATGCCCCAGCCAGCGACAGCAAAACTTTTGAAGACGGGGTTGACTGATTGTTTTCGTATTTAGAAATGGCCATAGCAGTAATACCTGCCTTTTCCGCGAGCGCACGCAAGGATAAGCCCGACGCTTTTCGCGCCTGCTGGATTCTTTGTCCAATCATTTTCTAGCCCTCAGTTTACAAAACTTGATCTTTTTATATATTTTTGTAAACTATAGTGAATGGCTGGCATTTTAGCAAGCCAGTTTTAATCAAAATTATTTATATAACAGGAGGTTAGCACTTATGGCTACCAACCCACCTAAAGGAGACGGACAGCACAAAGGCGCAGTTCGTAGCCGTTCACAGACATATAACCCCCGTAATGGCCATTGGGTCAAGCGGGATTCTGAAACAGGCCAATTTATCGATCAAAAGGCCGACAACAAGCCCTTCAAGGGCGTACGAAAGGAGAAATAACTATGCCAAATGCAGCGACTCATCGTATTGGTGCAGCCCTAATTGTAGGTGGATTTTCTGCCTATTCAGAACACAAGAAGGGTGAAAACACGGCAAAACCGCTAGCTCACTCAGCTTTTGCTGCTGCTTGCGGAACATTGCCTGACATTCTTGAACCCGCACTTAATCCAAATCATCGCAAATTTTTCCATAGTTTTGGATTTGCTGGTCTTCTTGTAGGCGGACTATATCAGTTACATAAAAAATGGCAGCCCCAAGATGAAGTTGAGAAAGTAATCAAAAATATCATCTTGATTGCAGGTAGTGCATATCTCATCCACTTGGCAATGGATTCCACAACATCCAAATCATTACCACTTATTTAGTTATGCATATTAATAGTCAAAATATATTAGAGAAGATTGGTTGTCAGCTTGATAACAATATATTCCCTCTAGTTAAAAACGGAGGGATTGTAATGCCCAATGATTCTGCCGTTTCTTTATCAACTATGGGCGAGGAAAAGGAAAATGAAAGAAAAAGAAAGAGAAGATCCAAAACCAGATCGCGGAATGGGACCACCGGACGGGAAAGGGCGTCCGATCAAACCTCATCGATCATCTGCACAGATTTTCAAACGCAGTATGAATCCGAGTTAAACGCGGTGCTCGAAGCCTACCCAAAAACCCGAGTCTGGCGACAACCAGATGGTTTATTGTTATTAACAGAAAGTGCTTTGCTTGCTAGTAATCATCTTCCTGCAACTTTCTTTATAATGATTCCATACGCCAAAACAGAAGTTGTGAAGGGCTGGGGATTTTGGACTAGTGCAATTGGCATAGAATGGATAGGACCAAGACATACAAATTTTCCCGATGGATCGATCTGTGCCTTCGAACCATCTGATGGCACATGGAGTAAAGGTGATCCAATAATTGAGTTGATTGATTTATATTCACTGTGGGCACTGAGGCATATTCACTTGAAGATCTTTGGCCGCTGGCCAGGAAGACAAGCTGTCCATTTTCCATATGAACGAATTTTAGAGTTAAGATCTGATGAATACTGTGGCTGTAAACATTCAGATAAACTATATGGTGAATGCTGTCAAAAAAATGATTTAAAACGAAACAGAGTCTCTGATGCCGTAAATTTTACCATTACATTTCATAATGGTTTTCGAAACCCACCTGATATAGTAACTAATATTATTCTCTATCGAACAAATCCTCCAAAAATAAATGATTTAGTATCTTTATAACTTTACTAAGTTCTATATTTTTCCTTCTAGCACTAAACTGTAAACATCATTAATAGCCTTCCTAACAACATCTTTTGGTAGGTCTGTTTTTGCACGAATATTTTTTAATGCTCCTTTCTTTGAAAACTCTAGAGGAGGTCCATCATAACCAGTTACCATCTTCAATGCCTCATCATATGCTTCATGGGCTTTTCTTCTTTTTTCTTCTTCCTTCCAGTCCATATATACTGAAATTATTCTGTTGGATAAAATTGAAAAATTATAATGCAAATATCCAACTGATACTCCAGCATGATTAGCATAATAACGTAATGGCTTAGGGCTATCCTTATTTAGACTCATTGCTAAATGAACTTTACTTAACACAATATCTTTGTCTTGTGCTTTTTTCCTTTTAATAGGTTTAATCTCATCAGGCAAATTAGATGACCAATCCGGATTCAACATAGCAGGACTATTACTTATGTCTCCACAAAGCAGATCACTTAAATCAACGCCAAACCGATAAGCGAGAACTCTGGCACGTTTTATTGTCATAGGAATATTCCCTTCAGATATCCCTATACATTCGTCCTTTGGTATTATTTTCCATAGATCATCCTCAGTATTTGAATCCCATGCCTTATTAAACTCATGAGTTATAACTTTTTTAATGGCATTTTCAGGAAAAGTATTAGTTGGATGCTCTGAGATATAATCGACAACATTCATCATATCTATACCCTGAGCAGTCCAAGACGATTTAAACTCAACATCATCAATATTAATTTTAGATAATGATGCACCACATTTTTGACATTTATTTGGATCAGTTTTATAACCATATCCTCCTTGTTCTTCTCTACAAACAGGACATTTATCAACCAGTAATGAGTTATGATCTGGGCAATGCGTTATTGATGTAACGGACCATATTAATTTAAAATAACCCTGATCTTGATTTGAATCAAAGTTCTTCATGCAGTATGGACACCATCTTATTTTCTGACTAAATATTCCTGGTGTCCTGACAATTGACTTATTTAACGAAGCAAAGGTTGTTCCTAAAAGACGATTTTCCCCAACAGCCTCACCCAATACAGTAACAAGATCGAGCGTAGCTTGATTTGGCCTTACATAAACAGATAGGTCACCAGCAAAAGTATTATCATTAAAACAAATAGTTTTATTTTTATGTTTCAACTTATACCATTGAACAACCTTTCTAAGCAAAGCAGATACCGTAACTTTATGAGCACATGCTAAACGATGAATATAAGATGGAAGTGATTCAACATCAGGGGTACCAACACCCCTGATTTCTATAGGCATCAAGTAGTTCATATTATGCTCTCGCTAATCGTTTATGTCTTTTAGGATTTTTTTCAAACGGCTTCTTTTTTCTTCCATTTTTTTTCTTAAGTGTTTTTTCTTTGATCTCAGAAACTTTACTTTCTTCTGATAATAAGAATCTTTCTCCATTTTTTATTTCCGCTGCCACCATACGCCTGTCCGTTTCAACTTTGAATGACATTTCAAAATGCTCCAGTAATAAATAGTCTTCATTATTAGCCAGAGCATAAGATAAAGCTTCACGTATCCATGCTTCCAATAGTCCAATACACCCTAAAGACCCATCATATAGATAGCTGGCATATATTTTTAGTGATTCAACATCAGGTTTAAGCTTTACGAATTTACTATAACTTTCTAACAATCCTAAAAAGCTTTTTAAGTCATTTTTTACATATTGATATCTAGGTATATGAACTTGATGTTTTCTGCCAATCATATGTGGACTCAATGCCATCGCATCCAATAAAGGGTATGCACCAACAAGAACAAGAACTACACCTGTAGATTGCGCTAAACATTTCCATGAGTCTAAAATAGCTGCAGCATCTTTTTTACCTCCTCTTGAGTGAAGCACATGCTGTGCTTCATCAATAAAAATATATTTTGTTTTCCTATTTTTTATTGCAGCTTCAAGTGCAGGTCTTAGAACTGTTTCAGGTGTACGTCCTAACTGTTTATAAAAACTAGCCCCCCAATCAGCAGCATTTGAATTATTATCACTATAAAAAGGATGTTTAACTGCATCTAATGCTCTCAATGTAAACGCTTTTGATGAAAAAGTGCCACCTACACTGCAGTTAGTTGCCAGTATTTTGACCACTGTCATATAATCACTATTACTTAAATTGATCCCGCAAGTTAGAAGTCTCTCCAACTCATCAACTAATCGTGATTTTCCTCCACGAGAAGGGCCTGTAATACAAACCACTTCACCAGCAGAGCTGGAAATCAACATAGCATGTGCTTGCGATATTGCTCTGTTCCAATTCCTGTGTGATAAATGTAATTTTTTAATTTTATCGATAGATTTGATTGCCCAGTGCATAATTATTCTCCTTACGAATTTGTATTATTAGATAATTTTAGAAAATCATGATCTAGAACAACAATCACACCTGTTGAAATAGCTATATATTTTAAAGCTTCAAATATATCTCCATTAATATGTTTTGCAGTTGCATAATTATTTATATTTTTAATTACTAAATATTTCACATCCCTTGACACAAGAGTTTCAAAAAGTGCACCAAATAAATTCGAACTTGTAACTTTATATAAGTTGTTGTCAGTATATGCAGTAATACGTATACTACTTAGAATATCCAATATAAATTCATTTAGTAGCAGCCGCTCATTTTTAACTGGCTTATCTATTGATACCGACGTAACCAAATCAAGATTAGAGTCATTTTCACCTGATTCGTACTTCAATACTTTTTCCAGGCTGTTTATGATATTAAAATCATTTTTATTATTAATGCACACAATATCACCGCAATGACATTTCATTATTTTTTTAAAGGTGCTAGAAATAGCATGAATAAAATTGCACTTTGGCACATTGATATATTTAATGTCATTATTCTTAATTGCTAAATTATTCATTTGTTATCTCCCCATTTAGTTTCTTCAATATCATCTAAAGTCTCATCCATTAAGTCATCGAAAAGAGATATCACTTTATTATCAGAAAGTTTTATGAACTCATTTTTATCTTCATTGCTAGCATCAACATCTTTTATCTTGTAGCCTTCGTCTATATCCATTATTTTTCTAACTAAAGATTGACTTGCATCTTGCTTAGCTTGATCTCGTATTGCTCGACAATCTAAAACTCTTGCAGCTTCAGCTAAGCGAATAACAGGATCTTTTGTTCTAAATGTTTTAACTTCCGAGGACTGGCAAAGAACCCATTTACCTTCTATCTGTGCATAGATTTGGTAAGGGTTTTCAGGTTCAACTCTGACATCTACTTTTTTTCTTTTTTCAGTATGTGATGTTAACTCAGGAGCCCAATAGTGAATTCCATTAATATTAATCCCTCTTACAGGATCAACGGTATATGGCTTTGTATCAACTGCTGTTAGAATTTTAAACTCATTATCGTATTCAACATCAATACCAACAAACGGATACTGCTCTAAAGCCTGATTCAATTTGTCTGCTGGAGATTTTTTTTCATTTCCAACAATGACATTGTTTCGCCATTCAATATATTGATTTATTTCATTCCAGGTATCTTCTATTGATAAGGCTGCGGCTTTTTTGGCTGTATGCGATCCAGATACAGATCTTCCTTCCATGTGAACAGCTGTATTTCCTGGCCTAAGAGACAACCACTGTGTTTTATACAAACCAAAGAACCGCTCAATTTCAGAACCATAACGAGAATGGCCTGCAGGTCTTTGTGTGTTATCAATGCCATAATGGCTAAGCAAAGAATCAAAAAACACTGATCTAAAATCTGACCCTCGATCTACTATGATTGACTTTGGTAATCGGCCATGATTCTTTGCACACATTCTAATAACCATGGCACAAGATCTTTTACTAGGAGCTCTAAACGTTAACCAGCTTGCAAGCACATCACCAGAAAAGACATCGACCATTGCAGTTAACCACGGTTTGGCTTCATACCGTTTATTATCAGAAGTAGCAATTACACACTCTTGATCAAGTAAATAATGATCTAAACTAGCAATTTCAAAAGGGGATGTTGCCAAGAACCCACGTTTTTCTACATCAGTTGGTTCAGCGGCTGCATTTGCTGCTCTTTTTCCTCCTCTTCCCCTAGCAATTTTTTGTTGGTTTGCTTTTGATATGTGCTTTCGTAGTGTATTTCGGCTGACAGGTTTATAATTTGGATGTTCTTCCTTCGCTAACTCACAATAATAACTGTAGGATGCTGATGGCATTAAACGAAGATTAGTTGAATAATAATTCTTTATAAATTTCTGAATAAAGTCTAAACAAGCTTTATTTATACGTGATGTTCTATTTCCAGACTTATGATATTCAGGAAGTAATGATTGAAATGGAGACAATCCTTTTTCCTTACCTTTTAATATTTTCTTTTTCCATCTTCTAATTGAACGACCTTTTACACCTGAATTTATTTTTTCAAGAATACTCAGAACCCTAGTTGCTTGTTTTTCTGATGGAACGATATCTAACCCTAGATTTTCCTCATCGACTTCTCTTTCACTGTTTTTACGATTTTCAAACCCTAAATCAGCTAATTGTGAATTTGATGATATCCATGTCGATTCTGGTTGAGATAATAATTCATTATTTAAGGACGCATGCAGTATTCCTTCATCTATCATTTGAATAATAGGTGTTAAATATTTTATCCCTAACTCCTTTGCAAGGTCAGATATTTTTATCCATGAATTATTGGATAAAATTTTGAATACAGACTGTTTAAAATCTTCATCCCATGCTTTATCAACCGTTCTTGAGCTCAATAAAAGCTTTAAATTTTCAATTCTGACTAAATTTATATCTGCTGTAGAACAAACTTTATAAGCTACACCTAGTTTTTCAAATGCCTCTTTTGCCGGTCGATAAGTTATACCTTTTGATGTTTGTACCCAGTCATCAGGATTTTTTTTCAATAATTTATTAAGATCTTCTGCAGTTTTAACTTCAATAATTAAAGGACCTTGATCTGTCATGACTAAAAAATCAGGTGTATAAGAACCTGCTCGAATAACACCATTTTTGTAAGTGCGATATACCGTTATTGGTTCTGGCTGATCCCAATATTCATATACTGATTTATCATATTCAAACTCAATCGCATAAGGTAACTCTGCTGTTCGACTTTCTGTTTGGATTGTTCTTCCCATCTTTTTTGATGCATATCCAGTACAGACATTACTTCCAGCATTGCGACCAACTGGCCGAGATGGCTCATTATTTCTAACGTTCTTGCAATATTCACGTACAGCTTCGACTACTTTGTGTAATTTAAAATATTTATTAATATTGTTAATCATTATCATTTCCTCACAGTCATAAGTAAGTACCCAAGAAAAGTGGGGATGCATGGGAATGCTGAGCAATAGATTTTCCTCAAAACTGAGGTTTTTAATAATCCACCGCACATACGAATACATATCCCACAAAATCGAGGGCATAAAAGTACCTTGACGGATTACAAAAAGAGGATAATACTGTAGGTCTGAAGTGCAGGTATCATCTATTTGGTATCCGCCTGAATTGGTCCCTTTTGGGACCTTTTCTTTTTTGGCTTATATATTTTTGTCTATTTCTTCTACCTCCTTTTTATTATCGGAAGGGCAAATCAGAGATTTCACCCAATTCACCTTTTTTAAGACCCAAGCTGACAGCCACTTTATGTGACTGTCCCCGAGTGCATTTAAGCCTCCCAGCAAGTACCTGATGAACTAGACCAGGGGAATATCCTCTATCTCTAGCCCAATCACTCACTGAAATCCCTAAAGTAGCCAATTCCTGACGAACATCTTCTGTAGATCGAATATCTGTTTGTTTTTGTTTATATTTCATAATAATAGTTAAAATATTAACTATTTATTGAATAAAGTCAAATTTACTACTATATTAGTTAAAACTATATTAACTAATATTAAAGAGTCACGATGAGTAAATTTATCAATAGTGGGTTTAGGGACAGGCTTCGAGAAGAAAGGGAAAGGCTTGGTTACACGCAAAAAGACTTTGCAGAATTAGCTGGTATTAAGCGATCTAGCCAGTACCTATATGAAAATAATGAGAATAGTTCACCAAACCATCGCTACTATGAGGCTATTTCAAAATTAGGGGCAGATCTTCACTACATACTATTTGATGAAAAATATAATCCAGGAATGCTCACATTAAACTCAAATATCCTTAGTGATATATTTGATGTGGTTCATGAAGTTACAGTCGATGATAAAGGTAACCCGTTACCCATTGAGGAGCAAAGAAACTTATTTAATATTCTATGCGCCACTCATTCCGGAAATAATTCTGACAACATTGATATTGAAAAAATAAAGGTGCTTTTAAAATGACAACTGACAAAAATGAAATTCCTATTGAATCACCGTGGTTTTTTAAATATAGCTTTCAAGGGTACATGGTTAAAAAAAAGTACCTAGAATACGATCATCTAGCATCACTTGTTGAATTCACCGAAAAATCCACCAAACTTGATGATAAACATGAAGAGTTAGAGTCTGCACAATTCAGCAGTAAATATGGAAGAGAGGGCAACCCAATTTTTCGTAAATTAATTGCTGAACTCAAAGATAAAAAAATTGCGACAAACTCTGAATTAATGACACTCGTTATGGGTGGAGATATTTATTATTCAGAATCATCAATCGCCAAGATAAAAGCACCTACGCTTACAGCTCTTTCTGGAGTTTTTTTACTAATATTATCTTTTTTAGTGATATCAGCCTTCACATTTCTAATTGTAATGGCAGATATAAGTTTTCCATTAAAAGCACTACTTTTACTCTTCTACATTGGTGTACCCGCTATATGTTCATATTATTTTTATAAATATTCAATCTATCCATATTTATTAGCAAAAAAACTACGTGCATCCTTACAAAGTTTTATTTCAAATTTTCAACGAAGGGAACAATTTTCATTAAAACTTGTTGGTGAAAATAAAAATTAATATGAATGTTTAAATACAGCGTTAATATTCCACTGAGTAGATTTAGGCGGGAACATAATACTTGGAAGAGGTTTTTTGACAAAAATCCTGACAATACAATTAATCTTACTAGAAATAATAAAGTGATAACGGTTGTTATCACTCCTAGGTCATATGAAGAACTTGAGATAGCACTGGAACAAAAATAATATGAGAACTAAAATAATTATTTTATAGAGTCTATATGCTACAAGAACTCTAAATTTAGATGGGTACCATATTGCTGTGACAAACAATAAAATTGTCATGGTAATATTATTTTTAATAGTAGTGATTTTATAGCAATTTTTTAAGTTTATAATTCTGTTTTATTTTTACCTATTAACAACTTTGTTGTTCTTAATATATCAATCATTTCTCTACGGTGAATCACAATGCTTAAATACGGTGTCAATGTACCACTCAGTCGTTTTCGTCGAGAACTTAATACGTGGATGCGTTTTTTAGATAATGAACCAGAGAATACTATTTACATTACGCGAAACAACAAGGTGGTTTATGTCACAATTTCTTATCAGCACTATCAAAGATTAATGTTAGAGTCTAGAAGAAACGCAGGAGTATTAAATCAACGATAACCGATGGTATGACATTAAAGAAGTAATTATTGATGTTATAAATTCAAACGAGTGTAATATTGTAAAAACTCAAAACAGTGATTTATTTGCCAATATAAGTCTTACTGCTGATGACATGGACAAAATTGCTTTTGCTTGGATTAAAGAGTGCAAACTAGAAAGTGCTTTTGGTGGTCATGTAGGTAAAGAGTTTGGTTCTCCTGATTGCGAATATAAATAACAAGATAATTCCTTAAAGAAATTCAGCCGTTTATATAAGACTGGAGGTTCAATTGAAAGATCACGATATAAAAGCAATGGAAGCGATGATTGAGAAAATGAATGAAGCAACCATTATTGCGTCAAAAGCTATTGATGAAGCATTATTATTCGTAGAACAATCAAATAGACGAATAACGAAAATGGAAGGAAAAAGATAAATCGCCATGAAAGTTAGTTTTATCGAGTAGGCTAGTGCTGGTCTAAAAGTGTTTTTTACCGCGATAGAAGAATGGGAGTTATCTGATGAACAAGGGCAACAACTGTTGGATGTAACTGAAGAACATTATCTTGAATATATGAGCGATACATCAAATACATTTACTGATGAGATTATGACTCGTTTAGCCTGTATTTCACAAATCTATGCGAGTTTAAGAAATATATATTCGAGTGAAAATAGAATATTATGGCTGAGAAAGTGAAAAACAAAAAAAACATAGATGATGATTTGCCAGCAGAATTTGTACGAGAAATTAAACGCCGAGCGGCCGATCATGATAGTCCTGTACGGTACGTGATTTACTCACAAATCATACCTAAAGGAAAGTGGCGGTTATTTTTTGATGTGTCTGATAGTACTTTCTGTGAAAATATAGATTCCGCAACGTTATTTAAACGCGAATATGTGGCAAAAGCGATTACAAATGCTTGTTTTAAAAAAATAAAGGTAAGTTGCTTGTTGCTAAAATCACAACAAAGAACAAAAAGAGAAAAGTACTTAAATATAACGTTTAAGAAAAAATTGAAATGAATAAGTTTATATTCACTGAATAATAATCCTCATGCTATTAGTTAATGACATAAACGCGCGTTTGGATGCATATTTTGAAACAGGAACTGAAGGAATTCTTTGGTCCGTACAAATAGAAAACTTGGGCTATGACGGTTTATACATATTAGAAAATGGCGACGAATTGATTGTTTATACCAAAGATAGATCTACAATACTTTGGAAAGGTATTGTTCATCTTGAATATGAACGCTTACGCACGCCTTATCCAGGAAATCCTCAACATGGTCAGCAGTTAATCTTCAGCCGATGGGTACATGGTTTTCAAGTTGATCTGGAACCCCATGTTTGGGCAAAATGGTTTTTTAGTGAATTACCGGCTGCATTACTAAGAAACTAATTTAAAACTTACTAAATAACAAATTATAAAGCGGCCAATTTATGGGAACGCACACTAAAAAAATTAATCTTTTGTTTTAGATGTATTGATTACATTTCTTCTGCGGAAGCAAATAAAGCATCAGCCGCATCTCGGGAAGCTTTTGAAGTAATGCGTTGAAATAATTGTTTATATTCACTAGTCATCACTTTTGAAGTTAATGTATCTTTTTCAGTGTTGTTCGCTTTTTTGTGTTGTGAATGTATTTTTTTCATTAGATACCTCTCTCAAAAATCATACAGGAGCTGCACCCCATTGAATGGACATGAGAATTTCTAAGCTAAACCAACAGAAATGAGGCGTCCAAATAGGTAATAGAAAGTATACAACAGAATTTAAGCTTGATGCAGTACGCTTAGCGCTAACGCCTGTTCCATCCAGTTCTGCCACTGGGTTGAGTTGGTCCTGGTATAAGAAGCCTTGTACCAGGATACCATCGACTTTTTTACCGATGCGGCGGTTACGGCCATCAATGACATAATCAATGACCATGCCGCCGGGTAAGGTGACCTTGGTTAAGTTTCCGATGACATCATAGGTGTAGTTTGTGGTGAGGCCGGCTTCTGTTTTACTGAGTAATTTACCGTTAGTGGTGTAGCTGTAACTCGCTGTACCATAGGTGAGTAGTCGGTCTTGTTCGTCATAGGTGGCTGTGGTGGTGAGCTGGTTTAAATTGAACAATCTATATTAGCAAGTTTTGTGATTTGAATTTTCCCCCTTTTTCCAATCAGTCGCTTAACCATAATTTATTAAACTTACCGTCTTTCCAATAAAATGCAATTTTCGATGATTCTGGTTGGAAAAGCATTAAGTACTTTCCATTAATATGAATCTTTTTCTTATTCTTATCACCTTGGCCAGCAGTTGTACCTATCAACTCAGAGCTATACACACACCTTAATCTTAATAGGTTGGAGTCAGTTTTAAATAAAGTAATGCTATTACTTATATTATTATTTAGAAGAATAATAAGTTTAACTGCCTTTGAATCTTCTATCAGAAGTGCATTATCACTTTTACCATCACCATCAAAATCAGCTTCACAACCCTCTACAAACTTGATGGGAGTGCCTATCTCATAATAGTCAGTAGTATCAGCACTTGAAGTTACTGGTACAGAAAAAATTATTAATGCAATGTAAAATATTTTATCCATTTTAATAACGCTCTTATTGTGGATCATATTCGCAATGAACATGATCACCTTCATTAATGACATCATAATTATTTCCGAGCTCATTCTGAAGAAGATCAGTCCAATTCTGAACCTGTTCAGGCGTTAACCCCCATACTCTCAGATCAATGGCATTGCCAGAATAATGTAGTGAATTAGGACTATGTGAGCCATTGGTCGAAAAGGTAATTGTTGATTCACCTGTCCCTCCTGAATTGTTATATGTTTGATCTACTGTTCCTTCAATGCTATTTATATTTCCAGTTAAACCATTTCCATTAGTACCATACTCGTTTGCATATTGCCATAAACCAAGTGGATCGATCCAATTAATCGGATTCTGTAAAACATACCCATATAAACTCGTATCCCCACCCGCAAAACCAATCGGATCTTTAGATATAAATCTACCTATCTCGGCATCATAATATCTAGCCCTATAATAGTATAGCCCACTCTCAGCATCCCATTCTCTTCCAGTATAGGTATACGGTTGGTGGAAAGCAGGATCTTGTTGATTTGTTATATTTCCATAAGCATCATACTTATAGCGCTGTACGACACTACCTAGCTCATCAGTAATCGCAATAATTGAGCCTAATGCATCCGCATGATAAATATATGTTTTTCCGTTACGGTGCAACGATAGAGGCTCATCTATACCTGGTCCATGGGTAAATTCACTAATGATATTGCCTTGTTCATCCTGCTCAAGGATGATGTCTTCACCACTGTATGCATATTGACGTGTCGTGGTAACACCATCTGACGTGGTAAGTTGCTTCTGAATACGTCGACCTAATGGATCATAAGCATAGGTCACATAACTGGTATCTGGAAAATCAATGCGAATTAACTGATTTTCACTGTCCCATTGATAAGCTGTTGTGCCGCTCAAGTCAGTTTTGCTGTTACGGTTACCATTGGCATCATAGGTATACAAAACACCATTCGCATTAATGATCTCATTCAATGTGTTATAGGTAAAATTACTACCATTATTGTCGAGTGTACGATTACCTACGTTATCATAAAGATAGTTTTCAGCTGGTTGCCCATCATTAGTGACACTAGCGAGTTTCGAACGGCTATCATAAGTGTAACCTTTTGTATTTTGTGTAAATAAAACATCAACATCAATTGCTAATGTTGCTTGCACAGTACTTGTTGTAGTAACTGCTGAGACATCAATATTATTCACACTATCAAAATAAAATAAATCATTACCATTTGAGAGATACAATACTCCATCATGTGAAAACTCTAGTATTGTGCCATAAGTTGAATGTGGCCAATCTAGATCATCCACAGTTCTACAAAATAAACCTTCACCAGGAACACAAATTACTCCATCAGGTGATAAAGCAAATTCTCCATTATTGGTCAGAAAGGTATGCGTCAGTGTAAATGTACCATCTGCAGCTATCCGATAAAATGAACCATTGCTACCCCCCACAACAAGCCCCCAGCTTGAAGATTCCATTACTGGTTGATTTAATCCTTGATTAACACCAACAGGGAGTGTTGTATGGAGCACAGGTATTCCATTGTTATCAATACGATAAATGAAATTACTCGCACTAATATAAACTGCATTATCAACACCAACTTCCATATCATAAATTGCTGTTAAAGATGTTAAGTCACTCACCTGTACATTTTCAGTACCATTATACATCCATAATATATTACCATTTAAATTGTACACATTACCCTGGCTATCAACGGCAACATCGCTTGCGGGAGTTAGCCAAGTTGGCTTTTCTACTACACCATTTCGAATCACTGCAGTTATTAAGCCGCTTGTTGAATCTTGAAAATAAATATCACCGTTTGGAGCCACATCAAATATTTTGTTTACATTCAAATTTGCACTGGCTACACTGACATCAACATACCTTCTTGTACTAGTTTGTTTCCCTGTACTATCAGTGGCGAGTACCTCAAGTACTTGGAACCCTTGATTTAAAGATATCTCACCTTGTAATTGACCATTTGCATCTATTGCAATTGGTAAATTATTGACAGTGACAGTTGCTGTACCTCCCGTAACTTGCCCACTAACAGGCAAAACCGTAGAAGTTATATTTTTTCTGCTTAGAGTAGCGGTTAAAACAGGGGCAGTACTTATAGTTTGCTTATCAGATATACGGCGACCTAACAAATCATAACCATATTCCAACGTGCTTTTATAAGCACTATCAGATAAAGATAACAATCGAGAAGCAGCATCATATTGATAGTTAGTCACTTCACTATTATGCGTAAGTTGGCTACGACGACCCGAATTATCATAGCTAATGCCGAACGAATTATTTGCTATATCTATACTCCCTGTTCGAAGTAAACTATCAATACCATAAGAAATACTTCGTGAATTTATGCCGCTATTTATGTCTAAACGAGTGCGCGTATAAACATAATAGTTCTGATTTAGAGTTACAGCAGCTTGATTTATACCACCTGTAGTAATTTTTGTTGTACGGTATGCTTGATCATAAACGTAACTATTTTGACTATCATTATCACTAACCTTTAATAAGTTACCTATAACGTCATACTGATAATTAACAACATCATTTGGTAAAAACTTCTTAATGAGACGATCATTAGCATCATACTCAAAGTTTATAGCCTGAGTATTAGGGGTGATGATTTTCGTAAGATTACGATTAAAGTCATAAGTGTATGCTTTTACATTACCGACTGGATCAATTTCACTAAGAAGCTGACCAATTTTATTATACTCAAATCGTGTTGTATTTAAATTTGCATCAGTAATACTTTCTAGTAAGTACTCACCTGTTCCACAGGTTGCACAGGCACTTAAGTAACTAAATTTTGTTACTAGTCCAGCAGTATCCGTTATAGATAAAAGCCGTCCCATCCCATCATACATAAAACGTGTATTCTGGTTCAGTGCATCACGAATTAATGTACGATTACCTGCACTATCATATTCAAAGTAAGTTACCTCTCCCGCAGGGTTAGTAATATTCGTTAACCGTCCTGACACATCATATTTGTAACTTGTGACTTTATTATCAATCGTTTGAGTTAATAGCTGACCGTATGGATTATAGGTCATCAGTGCAATTATAGCCCCAGAAGAACCACCTTTTACAATTCTGGTAATATTATTATTAGCATCGTAGTCAATGCTTAATTTAGGGGAAATAGTGCTAATTACACCATCTAGGCGATATTGATCATCGTAAGAATAACTAGTAGTGAGGTTGCCAGGTAATATCGTCCTTTTAAGTAAATTATCATTATTATAAATACGAGCTTCCTTATTACCATCTGGATAGGTAATTTCACTTATCTGATTAAGGTTATTTCGTATAATTGATGTAGGATTTCCTAAGCCATCAATACTACTAGTCAGTGAGCCATAACGATTTGTTTTCCGCTTAGTTAAAATACCCCGTCCATTTGTGAATACATCAACAACAGGCTCTAGTGGTTTTAGATCAATCAAGTTGGTTAACGAACTATTTTCGGCTTGTTGATATGAAACTGATCTTTGTACTTTACCAGAGCTGAACTTCCTAATTTCTCCAGTAGGTGCCTCAACCTGTTGAATATTACCTAACACTCCGTATTGATATGATGTCGGAAAACCACGACTTCCTGATTTGCTAATAATACGATGACTATCATCATACTGATATGTCATACTTGTATTTTCTGGCTCATTAACATGAACCAAGTTACCTGAAGCATCAATTGTAAACGTTATATGACGTGCTGCAGGATCAACTATTTCACTTAAATATTTACCATTGTAATTGAACTGCCAACGATGACCTGCCGCATTACTTCGTGCAATCAGACGTTGTTCAACATCATACTCATATTTCCAGAAACGACCTTGTGGTAAATGTGTTTCAATATGAAGACCTTCTTTCGAATAAACATAACGCGTGCCATTACGTTCAACTCGAACGAGATTACCTTGTAGGTCTTGTTGTATTTCACTGAACTCAGCACCTCGAGCTGTAAATAAAGCATAGTTTGTGCTATCAAGATCTGGGATGCTGGGTTGTTCCGACGTATAGATATCGCCTTCTGGCCGTACAAAATACAAATTATTATTTTGCAGTAAAAGATCATAAGACAAGCCAAATGCATCAATACTGCCAGCAATATTTTCAATTACCGGAATCATTTCACCTAATGGAGTGATCATTTTGATTGTATAGACACCGCTTTTATTACAATCATAATCGGCAACTATCATATTACCATCTTTATCGGCGGAAATACCCCGTGGTGCATTTAGCCCGACATAGAAATAGCTATGATTACCTAACTTATCAAATTTTGAGATATAAGATACACCACAACGTGCTTCACCATAGTTATTATAGTTATTTGTTACATACAAATTACCTGACTTATCAAATGACATACTCATACTATTATTCAGTACACCTGTACCAAGCCCATTCGCTAAACCATTATAAAAATAACTCAATTCACCAGCGGGAGTAATTTTATGAATACTACCAAAACCACCATCAAGCACATATACATTATTATTTGCATCGATAGCTAAATCATCAATATGATCAAACGTACCTATACTTACAAATACCTCTGGAACACCACCAGGTGTGACTCTATAAATACTTCCATAAGTAGTACCAGCAAAAATAAGACCGTTACTATCTACGGCAATACCTTTGATACTAGAGATCCCTGAGGCTATAAGTGTTTTTGTACCGTTGAGTGCAATATGAGTAATTGCGCCCGTAGAGAATTCAGATACATACAGCCCTCCATCAGGTGCAGGTGCGATACTTTGTGGATTGTTTAACCCATTCGTTAACAATGTAAATGATGAAGCATTAAGACTAAAGCTTTTTGACACAATAGGATTAAACACCGTTGCATCACCATTACCTCGAGTTAGAAGTAATGTCCCATCAGGATTTCTGTGCAAGCGTTCCAATTCTGCTAACCCCCAACCTGCACCAAAAGCACTTGTGGATTGATCATTGAGCATAACGCGCCCAGGGATTTTTACTTCATTACTATAGGGCTCATTTAGTGTAGTACCTTGATAATCTGTAAAAAGGTTATTTACAACAAATTCAAAGGGATAAGAGCCTGTAGGTAAAATTTCACCTCGTACGTTTTTACGATTCCATTGAAAGTGAAGAGGTAAAACTTGGCCACTCGGTTTCAAATAAAAATCAATTGATTGTCCTTCAATATTCAATTGCGCATGCGTTGCAGCAGCAGGTGCAGTTGATGAATAAAAGCCTGCCATATCAATATTAGCTGAAATATAAGGTGCAGGTGATGCTACCTTACTATTATAACTAAGAACAGGTGCATCATTTTGGCCAAATGCATAGAGCGGTGGTAATTGATGTGCTAGTGTTAATTTGCCATCACAATAATCAACCGTTGAACTACCGCTTACACCAGAAGATGAGCAACTATTTTCATTTTCACTCGTTTCATTACCTTCACTGGTTCCTTTACCTTTCTTCTGTGGTGCAGGTTTGCCAAGTGCCATACATGAAAAATGATTGACTTGGTATTCGATGAATTGTCCATCAGCTGTTACAGTCCCTACACCAGGGTCATAAAGTCCTTCGTTCAAATCATGCGGATCATGAGAGGCAAAGAAGTAAGGTACTTCATCACCTGGAGGGAAATTCAATGTATTACGAACCCGCACAGTAACTGGCTGATTAAATTCAATATGTTCAGGTCCCATTTGTACCCCTCCAACATATACCATGTTATTTGGTAAAGGTAATGGGAAAGAATCTTTTGTTTTCAGATAAGAAGCACGAATCGATGTATCTGATGGTAACGCACCGGGTGGAAAATCAACCTGAACATTACCTGTTGAATCTGTAAATGAACCACCTAATGCAGCATTAATCGTAACTACATTCGTATCCCAAGATTGCAGTCCAATTTTTCCTGTTGTTACATCACTACCCGGACGTGCATAAATGTCACGCCGTACTTCAATATAACCCTTAGTTTCAAAAAACAGCGTCCAAACACCTCTGTTTGGAACTGTAATTGTATAGTGTCCACTACTATCCGTAACAGTGCTTGTATTTAAGCCTTTAATCGAAACCTGAACATTTGTAAGTGCTAATTTGGATTTAAAATCATAAATTGTTCCTGTGATGTATCCCGTTTTATTTCCATAATCTTGTAATAAAACTTTTTGAAGCGATGTACTTACATTACCAGCTTTATCCTTAACAGAAACAATCAGAATATCACCATACTGACTTGCCAATTTGACAGTAAATCCACCAATAGCGTCTGCTGAGACATAAGTAAGTACACCCGTTCGTTGATTTTTAATCACAACAATACTATTTGGTTCAACACTTCCAGGCTGTCCTGTAACCGTAACTTCATTACTAATGACTTCACTGTAACTAATCAACCTTTCAACAGGTGGTACTGGAGGAATCGTATCCAACTGCACGTTTATTTGTACAGTAGCCACATTACTCGCTTTATCAACTGCATTGAATATAAAGCTGTTATTACCTTCTACTAAATTAAGTACTTGAGTAAAGGAGTAATCTGCTGCTAGCGGGATAGTATTATCGTTCGATGTTAGCGCAGCTTTTTCTGATAGCTGACCACTTAGTGTATGTTGAGCAATATTTGTTACCAGATTATTTTCTGGCGATAATACTTTTATTACCGGGGCGATTGTATCAACTGTAAAATTAAGATTAACCGGTTCAGATTGATTACCGATATAATCTTTAACTCTAGCACTTATATTCCAGGATTTGTCAACCAACTGTTGATTTGGAAAACAATTCGCAAGCTTGGTTATTTCATCGAAGGTACATGTGCTTGGAATGATCTGGCCATTTGAGATTAACTCAATTGTATTTGGATCAACACCCACACCTTTATCACTGATTTTAATAATAAGTATTGGAGTTGATGTGTTTATGTACGTATTGTTTACTGGGCTTACAGTAACTATTGTAGGGGCGTAAATGTCAGAATAAATAGCTAAACCGTTAATCTTGTGTGTGGATGTTAATCGATGCTGCTCTAAACCATTCGCTTTATAGTTTACAATGTTAAAATTGTTTGCGACCCAAACAGAATTATCAGAAGGATTAACTACCATGTGTTCGATTTCGTTATTTTCCCCTGTAAAAGGTATAACGTAAAATAACACTGTATCATCAGAGGATAGATAATAAAGAGCACCTTCATCATTACCCCATATGTTTCCCAACCCATCCAGTAAAAAATTATCGAGTTGCGTAATCGAACTATTAAACGTTTGATTACCATTAATATCGTAACGAGTGAGCTGATCGTCTTCAAGCAACCACAATTCGTTTAACGCTTCATCATAATGAATAACATCTGCGTCTAATTCATCATTATATGGATTAGAGAATGATGAAAGTTCTGCGCCAGTTGCAGCATCAATAGAAGTAACAGCGTCCTCATGAGCCAGCCAGACACGGTGGTTAACACTGTCAAACGATAAGGTTTCGACATCATCAATATTCGTCTGCTTAAAAACAACCGTTGCATTACTATCAAGTTTAATTAACTCAAGTTCATTAGTCAGCCAAACACTTCCTTCAGCTTCATCGATGACCATCATAATGTCATCGGCTTCTTGAGTTGTTACTGTAAAAGGTGTGGGGGTAGTTAGTAGTTGTTGTCCGGCAAAGTTATAGACATGAACTCCTGTTTGGGTAGCAACCCAAAGACGTCCACGCTCACCATCGGTCACCACAGAATCAACGCGACCAATGTTTGCTATTTCAAATAATACATTTCCATTTGATGTTGTGACTTTAAGAACACCGTTGTCTTCAGCGACCCAGAGTGCACTGTTAAAATCTGCATCAGGTGCAGCAAAACTTAGGGAAATTTGGGCTGCGCTCAACACAATAAAGAGCGACAACATTGAAATTAGTTTGGTGAATGAGAAATGGAACTGCTTCATTTTACTTTGCCTTTTTTTAATATAATTTCATTACGCACAACTAAGCTCGTAATTAGTTATATAAATATTTTTATTGTTAGGCGAACGGGAGCGTCAGAGGAGATCGACTAACAGGAGCGCAATTTATTATTTTTAAGGTTCGGCGAGGGGGAAATGCCTTCATCCTTGAAATACTATTTCCAGTATTCTGAAATCATCAAAATACTAAAGTTGGTATTCATTCTATGTAACATTTCGTAACAATTCAACAAAATAAAGTATGCGAGCACTTAAATAGGAACCAAATATGAAATTGTTCACTTATATAAGTAATGATTAGATAGTGGGGGTTAATTATCTTTTAGCAAAATTTTCCTCATTAAACAATAAGTTATATGCTGGCCAATTTATAGTAAAATAAATGGCCACTTTATGGGTACGTACACACAAAAGTAACCCTTTTTTATTAATTCTTTATACTAATTACCAACCCCAAATTACACCTTCAAGTAGCATATTGTAACCGTCATATTCCTTGGGTTTTACTAAAACAAAATGCTTTGCTTTTCGAGCAAATCGCTTAATCACACCTTGTGTACTCCTTACCCCTTTACCTGCGGTTAACTCATATTTAATTTTATCTTTCATCGCCTGAGTAACTCGTTTACTCACCGTAATGGCCTGATTTGGCATGACTCGACTTGTAAACAGCACTTTTAGTGGTTCTCGCTGTGCTTTTTTTACTTTTTTCTTTAAAAAAACATCACGCAACACCATCGCGCTACACCCGGCTTTTCTGGAAAAATAGGTTTTGGCTACCTTACCCATACCACCTTTAATCCCCTTAATAACAGGCTGTCGGACCGGGTTCCGGTAATAATCCAATATTGCCAGAGTCGATAAATGGGGAGGGGAAATAGCACAAATTCTTTTTGCGATAAGCTTATCAGCGTGATCTAATTCTGTATTACTTTTATCTGTTAGCAGTAAAAATCGGAGTTTGCCCGGTAATTTAACCAGGGGCTCATGCCCAAGATGGGCAACTCGCCATGCAACAAAGTGCGGACCATCAAGCACAATATCATATTTATCATTACGCATTTCACGCTGGTAGTTTAACCAGTTTCGGGGGTGTTGATAGGTAACGGTGACACCCAGTAATTGACTTAAATAGCTCGCTATCGGTGTGTAAACTTTTATGCCGGCCTCGGGAGTCTCTCTAGGTGGTGCGGTAAAAATAAGCGAGGATGAATCAGCTGCATTAACAGGAAAAGCTAATAGGGTGATATAAAGTATTACACTAATCTTTATTAAACTAATGAATTTCACAAATAACCTCTACATTAAATTTTTTCTAATTATGTAGGGGTTATCGGCATATTGCTATTAAAGCTTTATTAGTTTTTACCTGACTATCTACTACCAACCCCAAATAACTCCCTCTAAAAGCGTATTATAACCGGCGTATTCATTGTCATTAACAGGAACAAAGCTTTTTGCTTTTCCCGCAAAGCGTTTTAATAATAATTTCGTTGATGCAACGCCACTACCAATCGTCAGTGACTTTTTAATACGCAATTTAAGTTCTGGACTAATACGACGGCTAACTGATATCGCCTGATTTGGCATTGCCTTACTCGTAAATAATGTTTTGATGTGTTCACGCTGCTCTGCTTTTAATTTTTTAACATAAAAAGTGGTCCGTAAAACGGCAGCATCACAATTTTTCTTATTTTTCACGGTCAGGCTTTTATATACCTTTCCCATACCACCCTTTATTCCCTTGATGGTCGGCTGGCGAACAGGATTACTATAATAGTCGAGTACAGACAAGGTGGATAAATTTGGTGGAGAGATACCACAAATATTTTTTCCTATTAAGTCATCAGCCTCTACAATTTTTTTATTATTTTTATCCGTCACCAGAATAAATTGAAGTTTACCCGGTAATTTCATTAGAACTTCATGACCGAGATGCTCCTGACGCCAGGCAATAAAGTGCGGGCCATCAAAAATAATATCATATTTATCATTACGCATTTCTCTTTG
>JALTJN010000492.1 GCA_027076405.1 Chromatiales bacterium | reverse complement strand
ATGATTGTGTTTGGTAAAAAAAGCATGCAATCACAAATACCATTTGGTACTTTTTTGAGCATAGGTGCTGTTGTGGCATTGTTGTGGTCTGAGGAGATTATTAGATGGTATTCACATTTATTTATATGAGAAAGGGTTTTTCATACATTGAGTTAGTTATTTCTTTGGGCATATTCATAGTTATTAGCGGGTTGATGTTGGCAAATTTTCGTGCTGGTGATAATGCAAATGAATTACAAAAATCAGCTGATTTATTAGCTGCAAGTATTCGTGAAGCTCAGACTCGTGCTTTGAGTGGAGTGGGAGGCGTTGGCATTGTTGGGCATGGTGTATATTTGTTAGCTGATGATACAAAATTTGTGTCATATGCCGATAGTGGCGCTACTGCATATGCGTATGATAGTAGTGAGGCGACAGTTACAACAAATCTGTTGGATAATGTGCAAATATCACAAGACGTAGATATTTTATTTTCTATACCTACTGGCAATGTTTATGAAAGCGGTGCACTGCAGACAAAAGCTGTTACTATTACATTGACTCACACTATAACGGGTTTGATGATTGATGTTGTGGTTTCACCTTATACAGGTCAAGTGACAATTGGTAATCCATACTAAATTATGATAAATAAACAAGGACAAGGTTTATTAGAAGCAATTATTGCAACCAGTATTATTGTAGTGGGTATTTCAGGTGTTATGAGTTTATCTGGTAGTAATTTGGTAGCGTCTAATATTTCAACACAGGAATTGTTGGCTATTAATTTGGCTAGAGAAGGTGTTGAGATTATAACTAATATGCGGGATAATAATTATTTAGATAATTCATTGTCTTGGGATAATGGTTTGAATTCTGGTGGTAATAATGATGATGGAATTTTAGAATACAATGACACAACCAACACATGGTCTGTTGATTTTTTGAGCAACAATACTACTTTTTCCGATTCGGAAACTATTATGTATTTAGACCCAAATACAAAAATGTATCGTCAGAATAGTGCCATAGTGTCTGGTTGGGAACCAACTCAGTACAAGAGGTTGATTAATATCAATAGAATATGTAATACAGATGTTACTGATTATGTAGATAACCAACAATGTTCTGGTAACACAGTTGGCTATCGTATTTTGTCTGAGGTAGAGTGGAGTGATCGTGGCAATACAAGATCAGTAACTATTGAGAAGCGTATATTTAATTGGCGTTGAGTTATGCATTTTTTTAATAAAAACAAAGGTTTTACATTAATTGAGGTATTGATTGCTTCAGCTGTTTTTGTGACAGCAACAGCATTGATTGCTGATATTTTTGTGCGTACCAATGATACACAAAGAAGAACCCAAGGGATTCAGGCTACAGCTACAGATGCAAGGTTTGCTTTTGAGTCTATGGCACGTGAGGCAAGATTAGGCGAGATTGATTATGATTATTATGGTGGTACAGTAGATGTGTCTGGTGGAGAGACAGAGCTGGCTATTAAGACAACTGAAAACAATAGTGTGCGTTTTGGCTTGCAAACCGATTCTACTATTTGTCCCACAGGCACCACTTCTTGTTTAGCTGTTTGTTTAGTTAACACTTGTACAACTTCTGATTGGAATCCAATAACTCCAAAAGGCGTAAATGTGACTGATTTGTTGTTTTATATTTATCCTGACAAAAGTCCTTTTGTAGCTGTTGGTAGTGGTTTTTCAAATAATTCCCAACCACGAGTTACAATGATTATGACAACAGAGAATATAACTACAGATGATGTGTCAAAGGCAGTATTCACTATGCAGACTACTGTATCAACTAGAGTTTATAAGCGGTAAATATGTTTTTTTCTAAACAAAAATTCAGTAATAACAAAGGTAGTATTTTGCTTTTGGCTATGTTGGTTATGAGTGGTTCTATTGTAACAGGTTTGGCAGTTGGTAGTATTATTTTGAGCGAGGTTAGACAGTCTAGAAATATTGACGATGCTATAACAGCGTATTATGCATCTGAGAGTGGGTTGGAGCAGGCTATTTATTTATATAGAAAAGATAATGCAACTTTTACATCACAAATAGAACAGGTTAACCCTGGTGATCCGGCGCCTGCGCCTGCTCAGGATTGTTATTTTAATATGAGCAATTTTGGCAATAAAACTTGTGTGGCATATTCACAAGATGCTCCTAGTACAGTTTTTACAATTTTGCCTGGTTCTGTACAACAAATTAATTTTTTCAATGAAGCATTAGCTACAGGCTATGGCGTTGATTCTGTTGAGGTTGTATGGACAGATGCAAATCCTGATAATGGCATAGAGCCATGGCTTGAAATGGAAGTAGTAGAGCTATTACCTGATTTTTCAACTGGCGATCCTGTGATTTTTGTCCAACCTTGTGGTACAGGTCCTTCTTGTACTACTATAGATGGCACTAATTATTCTGTAGCTAGTAATTATTTTGAAACTTCTAAAAATTATAAAGTTCGTTTTCGTGCATTATATGATACAGTAAATGTGCAAGTTACAGCTTATGATGGTGTAAATGGGGCTGGTAGC
>JALTJN010000491.1:465-2537 GCA_027076405.1 Chromatiales bacterium | reverse complement strand
GTATCCTTTCGATATCGCAGGGTAACTGATGTTTTATCCCACCCCAGATAGTGGGGCCGCCGCAACTTTGATTAATTCTGCCAATGATGGCATTTCATACTTCTTACTGACTCGATCATAAATGTATTGATAGATGTTAACACCCATCTTTCTGGCCGTTTGTACAATGGTAGCGAAGGTGTCTTTTGACTTTGTTCCTTCTATCGATATGGTTTGTAGATTAATATCTCTTATTCTGGCTTGTACACGCGCACCTAACTCAGAACCATTATTATGTAGAGGTAAAAAAGTACGCTCTAAAATAAGTAACAACGCATCTTTCTTTTTGCGTGTCATTGAAATACGCATATCCAGCGCATCATAACCTGTGTTTGCTGAAAACAAACTATCAAATTTTTCAGATAATTTCTGAGCAATCAAATCAGAAGGGGCTTTTTTATATATCAGTAGCTCACCATAATAATCCCAGAACTTCTCACAGAATGTTTGTAAGATTCCTCGATTTACCTCAGACAAAGGATTTAATTTTTTATAATGACGACCCTCATGAATCCAGCAGAGCGCGTGATGAATAGCCAGCTTGTTAAACTGAGGCGCATCATCACTCATTAAATATTTGATGTAATACCCTGATTGCTGGTAATAAGCCAAGGCGGATGTTTCAAGTACAAGCCGCCTGTTTGTATTTTGTTTCCAAGGATTTGGGAATAGTTTCTGTAAAATAGCATCCATGCTTTCACGTGTTAATAGTTCTGTTTGCAGCATGGATTTTATTTTGTCATGCCATTTTTTCGCTAAACCAAACTCAACCATAAGCTCATACGCTTGCTCATTGAATGCGTATTTCAGTTCACCCCGGCAGAGAATTTCCAGCAGTGTCAAGCGATCTTTATTTTTGCGTGTAAAATACGCTGTGAAGAGCGGGCTGCAAAAGACGTGTGTATAATGATTTTTACCATTCACTCGACAACCAGTATCGTCGACTTGCTGATAATCACTGAAAATCATACCTGAATTGAAAATATCTTCTTTTTCCTGATGGAAAGTGTCATGATCTTCAACAAGAATAGTGGATATGGTTGAACGCGAGATCTGAACATCAAAGGTTTGTAAAAACCTTTCTATTGCGGGAATAGTCATCCCTGAGTCACGATAAAAGGTAATAATCAACGATTTTAAACTAGGCCCAAACTCACTACCTTTATAGGCTTCAGGAATTGTTGCAACAAAAGTCTTCTTCAACGATGCTGAATAATATACAGGCAATTTAAACTCAACATTGTCGGTAATGACTTTCAAATCTTGTATGATGCGAGTCTCATATCCTTTAAAGGTAGCATCATAAGGTAATGTGGATTTATCAAAATCAACTATAACTTGTCTGTCAATACAGATGGTTTGCTTTTTTTTATTTTTGGGTTTTCTCGCTTTTTTTTCGCTGCGCTTCTTACGTTCGTTCTCTGATGAATGATTAGAATTACCATTATCGTCTTTACCATCTTTTTTCTCTTTGCGAATATTCGGCTTTCCTTGCTCACCCTTGAGACGATTAATTTCATCTTTTAATTCTTGAACGGTTTCTTTTAATCTAGCATTTTCTTCTGCCAACATCTCGACAAGATTAATCAAAGCTTTGATAATACTTACTGCTTTTTTATCTTTGATACTGTCAATATCCTCTGTTAAATCATCGAGGACTTTTTTTATGCCTTTGCGATTCAAGGGATATTAACCTCTGTGTGTTATTTGATTGGACTATTATATCATGACTTTTTTTTAGCATATTTTTAGTCTTTAAAGCCTGCTCATGGCCCGTTGAATTTTAAGGCGGGGAGGGAGGTGATTGGTAGTTCATAATGACTAAGAGATGGTGTCAGTGAAGCTGTATCCACTCAAATTAAGAATGTATTGGGATAGACCTCAACAAAGCAGTTTTAACAAAAAAACCTGTCAAGTAAAATTTTAAATAATTTGCAATTTATATGTTAGGAAGACTGACTTTTCCCTGCGATATCGAAAGGATACGAATTCCATTTTAATTTTTTTCTCAGTGTTGTTCCCTTCTCTATGAT
>JALTJN010000491.1:0-455 GCA_027076405.1 Chromatiales bacterium | reverse complement strand
CCGTTAATTCTAAAATACTACCAATCTAAGCGGCAAATGATGTTTCGACTTTTAAGACAAATAGTCATTAAATCAGCTTCTAAAGATATCTTTATTGAAAGTTTACTCGAATTTGTATTAACCCATCAGCGTAGTCATGGCGATAGTATCTCTATTCATTTAGAGCAGCATGCTAATTTAGAGTGGCTTGATGATCAGTGGTTTCAATTTGTTACTGGAACTAAGACAAGAACCTTCAATATTTCAACGATTGAAGTTAATAAGCACAAATTTGAACTGGCATCCTTTAAATTCATTCTCGATGAAATTAGATGTGCTGATGCCTTTGTTGTTGGTAGTTATGAAAACGATGACCCAAATAAACAACTCTTATCGTGGAGTGAGTTTTATCAGCAGTTGAAGCCCTATACTGAATTAATAGGCAAGTCAGAAGAGCCCCAGCTATTCATTAAAGA
>JALTJN010000490.1 GCA_027076405.1 Chromatiales bacterium | reverse complement strand
GTATTGTCTGCCCGTGAACTTCGTCAGGCATTAAAAGAAAAATATCCAGACATAAAAATAAGTCTGGCCGGTAGTGCCACCGCAGGTGTTACTTTAGGCGAAGCGGTTGCGGTTGATATAGAAACACTGGTGGCATGGAGTTACCTTGTTATCATTTTAAGCTTAATGCTATTGCTGCGTAGTTTGCGAGGTATGATCGTCACAATATTGCTTGTGACCTTTTCAACTCTCGGCACCATGGGTATTTATGGCTGGTTTAATTACACACTAACCCCCGTTGCAGGCTGGGTTCCCAGTATTGTCATGACCATTGCAGTCGCTGACAGTGTGCATATATTGATCAGCTATTTTCATTCTATTCGGCATGGCATGCAAAAACACGACGCACTTCGTGAAACCTTACGCATTAACTTAAACCCGGTTTTTGTTACCAGCTTAACCACTATTATTGGTGTTTTAGCCCTTAATTTTAGTGATTCACCGCCCTATCGTGACCTGGGCAACATGGTTGCCTTAGGTGTTTTTATTGCCTTTATATTAAGCATGACTTTTTTACCCGCCATGCTAACCTGGTTTGCAATTGGAAAATCACATATTAAACGCGGCGATAATGCCTGGATGAATCATCTGGCAAACTGGATTATTAAACAACGTAAAAGTTTATTAATTACCATGTCGGTTTTAACCGTTATTATCGCCAGCTTTATTCCGAATAATCAATTAACCGAACGCTGGCACGAATATTTTGATGATACGTTTGAAATACGAAACACCATTGAAGCCATAAATATAAACCTCACCGGCGTACATTATATTCGCTACTTAATTGACAGCAAAACAGAAAACGGCATTCATGAACCGGACTATTTAAATACGCTAGAAAATTTTTCTAACTGGCTAAAACAGCAAGACAAAGTTGCTTATGTTTCCAGCCTTGCTGATATAAGTAAACGACTTAATAAAACACTGCATGAAGATAAACCGGACTGGTATCGCATTCCCGACAACCGGCCGCTGGCAGCACAACTTTTCTTGCTTTACGAAACAGGTTTACCGCGTGAGTTAAATCTCGACGACATGGTGAATCACAATCGTTCCGCCACCATTGTGACGGTGATTGTGCATAAAACAGATTCTGAATTTTTGTTAAATCTGGATGAACGGGCACAAAACTGGTTACATACAAATGCCAGTCAATATCGCACTAATGAGGGTACAGGTCTGGATATGGTTTTTGCCCATATTAATCGCCGCAATATTCATAGCTTACTCAAAGGCACTCTAGTTGCGCTGGTCTTAATCTCTTTTGTATTAATTTTTGCTTTACGTTCGGTACGGCTGGGTTTAATCAGCCTCATTCCAAACCTTATCCCTGCCGCTTTAGCCTATGGCACCTGGGGCATATTCATCGGTAAGATTGATTTATCCGCTTCCATCGTTATTTGTATGAGTTTAGGTATTGTTGTTGATGACACAGTACATTTCCTCAGTAAATATTTACGCGCGCGTCGCGAGAAAAACTACAATGTAATAGAAGGTATGCGCTATGCCTTTAACACCGTAGGTGTTGCATTAATGATTACCACTGCCGTTCTTGTTTCGGGCTTTCTGGTTCTGGCAATCTCCCATTTCTCACCAACATGGGTCAGTGGCTTATTACTCGCTATTACGTTAAGTTATGCATTATTGACCGATTTTTTGCTTTTACCACCACTATTAAGTGTTTTAGACTCTAAACTATATAAAAACAAATCATCATCCTAACGATGGATTTGCTACAAACACATAACCTGAGCTGTCCATATTGTGGTGAGGTCATACAAATAGTGGTCGACTGTTCTCTTGCAGAACAGGATTATATTGAAGACTGTCAGGTCTGCTGCCGGCCAATCAATCTTTCAATCAGCATTAATGATGACAATGTACAAATAATCGCAACACATGAAAATGAATAAACAAAACGGGGAATCATGATGAACTACAAAATAATACTGCTACTTTCACTTATCTCTTTTTCTTCTTTACCCATCCAAGCCAAAGAAGTCGCCGGTGTTAATATACCCGAAAGCATTTCCCTTTCAGATCAGTCAACCAAACTGGTATTAAACGGAGCCGGAATACGAGCAAAATTTATTTTTGATATTTATATTGGCAGCTTATATTTAGAAAAAAAAGCACACACCCCAACCGAAGTTTATAACATGCATGGAGAAAAACGTGTCAGCATGCATTTTCTCTATAGTGAAGTTGATAAAGAAAAATTAGTCCATGGCTGGAATGAAGGGTTCGAGAATAACCTTTCTGAACAGGAAATGAAAAAATTTAAATCTCAAATTAACCAATTTAATAACCTCTTTGTCACGGTTAAAAAAGGTGATGTTATTAATCTAAACTTCATACCAACAACCGGCACTCAGGTTGTGATCAATAATAAAATAAAAGGTCTGGTAAAAGGTGATGATTTCTATGTGGCATTATTAAAAATCTGGTTAGGTGAAGAACCTGCCGATTCCGACTTAAAAGAAGCCATGCTGGGAATAGAAGATTAAAC
>JALTJN010000489.1 GCA_027076405.1 Chromatiales bacterium | reverse complement strand
CCTTAGTATGTGCTTAAGCAAACATACCTGTCATTATTTTTTACACAATCCGTGTATTTATACGGCATTACTCACCTCAATATTTCGATGCTCCTAAATGTAACTACTATCCATTTGATTTTACATGCCATTTATTTTGATGGCATAAAAATAGCTTTACCGTTGCCAAACTTAAATGGGACGTTACAGATAAAATGAATATGAAAAAAACGGCGCTTGCAACTGCGCTTGTTTCGACTTTGGGCGCTGCCTCTACCGCTTCAGCTGACATTATTGAAATCACTTTTGATGGGCTTCTCTCGATAGGTGATGCTAGTGGGCTTATTCAGCTTAATGCTGATGCAAGCGCTCAAGCTGACCTCGGTTTTCGTACAGAATTTTCCGGTACAGCTACTTTCGATACTGTTACAGGTGCCGGTTCTGCAGCGATTAATGGTTTCTCATTCTTTAGTAGCGGCCTTGCAGAAGCCACTAACGTTCTTTTCCAGGCCATTGGTGATGGTACTGGTGGATCAGGCACATTAGTTGCTGGTCAAATGGGTTTCGTCTGGAACGGTAGCTTCGGCATTCCCGTCACAGCTGTATTTGATGCTGCTGGTTTCTTCGCTTCTATCGGTGCTGTTGGTACTACCTGGACGGTTGATGCAACTTCTGTTGGAAATGCCGTATCCTCTACCAGTGATTACGTTATTTCATCACCATTTGGTACTTTCACTGGTGTTTTAGGCGCGGCGCCTATGGCGATGACGAACTTCAATACGGCTGGTATTACTTTAGGTAGTATCTTTCCATTAACAGATGATGGTATTTCCGGTAGTCCGATGACGACTAACCCATTTCCTGGTTTCAATGTTAACCTTGATTTCATGTCAATGACAGCAACTAACCTGGGTAATGTGCCTGTACCTGCAGCGGTTTGGTTGTTTGGCTCAGGCCTGATGGCTTAGTGGGTGTTGCGCGTCGGCGTCGTGGCTAATAGTGTGCGCTTAAACTTTTTTACTTGAGTGCTTTGCACGAAACCCTTTTATTTTTTAGGTCGCTAGTAAAAACGATGTACTTTAACTTTAGTGCAAGGCTTTAGTTTTGTCTTTTGATCCTGTTTCAAATAGCCACATAAGATAAAAAAACGTCGTCATTCCCGCGCGCTTGTAGCGGGATAAATTCGTTTGGAACGAATTTAAAAAAGTAAAAAAAGGGGTCGGTGACTAAAAAAGGGGTCGGTGACAAACAATAATCAATTAAAAATGTAAATAATTATCAATTGTTACCGCCCCCTTTGATTCTTAATGCTTCAAGTTTTGTTGATTTTTATCTGGTTATTAAGTATTGAATAAGTACATTAAAAATATAATAACCAACATACCCAGCAACATGAATCGACCCAAACTAGATCGCTCTTCCCCTCTTTGTTTCATCAACTGCTTAACTTTATCGTCGGACAGCTCAGAACAGTGCGGGCATTTTTCAAGCGTTTTGAAATAAAGCAGTCCGCATCGCACACACTTGTTTTGTTTTTTACGTCGTTCGGCGAGTTCTTTTGCGCGCTTTGCTGAGAGTAGGTTTAGCATGGGGTTGTGTTATTTTTGTGTGGCAAAGTTTCTGCTTTGTTGCCCTTGACTGGCTGTAAAAAAATAAACTTAAAGCCTGGAACCTCACCCTGTACGTTGATGTACGAGGCTTCAAGTTATTATGTATGGCAGAGAGGATGGGATTCGAACCCACGATACCTTACGGTATACATACTTTCCAGGCATGCTCCTTCAACCACTCGGACACCTCTCTACAAACTGCATAGTCGATGACGACCTGTTGATGTTTTCAAGTACGGAAACACCAGAGCTCGCAGCGAGCTCTTGATTTGGAACGTCCTGTTCATCACTCCTTAGGGGGCATAATCAAAGAAGCGTTGATTATGCTCAAAATCGTTTCAGATGATTCCCCTCAGACACCTCTCTGGAAAGGTGCGCTAGACTAGCCTAGACCGGTCTACAGGTCAATCTCTGTTATCTTGAAAAGGTTAAGTTTTTGTAAATATAGTCTATATGCGGCGAGGCGTTTGCGATTGTGTTGCCCGGCACCGATGTAGAAAATCTCAGCTCAGGCATTTTATTTTATTCGTGTGTCTTCGCGTTCATTAGCGGTAAAAAGCTCGCATATTTAAATCATTTTCTTTCATGCAAAAACTGCCAAAAATTTAAATTTCAAATAATAGGTTGAAAGCCAAACCTAAAATCAGCATAATCGCGCCCGTAACTTGCATTGGTTCCCCCGCGACGATTAACTGCAAACTCCGCCAGGTCCGGAAGGAAGCAACGGTAGTGGTGACATCGGGCGCCGGGGTGTGGCTGATGCAAGTTACTTTCTTTTTTTATTCTTCTTCAGATTGTACAAAGTCAAAAGCGGGTTATTTATTCGCTGTGCTAAATGCCTGAAACAAGTAGAGACCTGTTGTGGCTTAATAAATCTGTACACCTAAATGGGATAAACTAACCCATGAAATATAAGGTGCATACCAATGACGAAAAAAAGACCTGGTTACTCAACTGAATTTAAAAATGAGGCAGCAAGCCT
>JALTJN010000488.1 GCA_027076405.1 Chromatiales bacterium | reverse complement strand
TCACCACCGGCACCTTAACGATTCCCGCCAATAGCACCAGTGCCACCATCAGTGTGCCGATTATTGGTGATACCAATATTGAGTTTGATGAAACCTTTAACCTGCAAATCAGCAATGCCCAAAATGGCGATATTACCAACGGTGCATTTACCGTTAGCGCCACCATTACAACAGACGACACACTGGGCGGTTACTACACCGGCAGTGCTTCTGTGAATGAAGGGGGTGGCACATTAACGGTAGCGAATGGCAATATTCAGGTGATTGCAGATGATACAACATTAGCCATTATCGACCTCACCGACAACCTGGTTTATATCACCACCATCAGTGCCTTAACGCAGGCCAGTTTCACGGCAACGGCAAGAGTGTATAAAGATGGCGACTTTGTTAGTACGACAAATGTGACTGCAAACTTTACCGCTGGTACTTCGATAGGTTTAACGCTCGCGGGAACGGGGGATTACACAACGGGGACGGTGACATTGGCTTATAGTGCTAAGAATGGGGTTGCGCCTTTGGTGTTTGCAGATACTCATATATGGCAGGATAGTGGCCCAACTACTGCAAACTTAAGTTTTGCTTCAAACACCGCTACAGATATAACAACAACAAACAATGTTCTCTCAAGTAGCCTAAATGATTGTATCGCAAATTCGGTAACACTAACTAATGTCACTACTGAACAAATAGGCCGAATTCGTAATTTTGCAGCTTTAACCAGTAGCGCAATTAGTTGTATTGACGCTTCTGTACGCAACACCATTCTTAATGGCTATTTCACAACATTCGACAATAGTAGTGCAGATGACAGAATATTATTCGTCTGGTTTAACAATGACGGAGTTCATGCTGCAAGCTTGGAACGAATAAATTAATCTAGTTTAAATAAATGGACATATTTTAATGCAATACATACACGATATAAGACAAACAAAATTACATCATGAAAAATCAGCATTTGAAATACAACTTGATGCGCTTGACAATCAAGCCAATCGTTTTCATACCAAGAGACAATTACTTGCTAATGGCATTAATATGTCTGATGAAGAAAGGCAAACATTAAAAAAGGACATGCACGTTGAACTGAAACACCTTGAAAGAGAAAGAAGGTTTGCAGAAACAATTGGTGTTGTTCAGGCTCGATTAACAATTTACAGGAACCAAGGACGTAAAAACACTAATGACACAAGAAAAGATACTAGAAAAAAACAATCAATGATGGGGAGTGAATCCCACCACCCAACAGCAACACTTGAAATGTTTTTACGTGCTATTGGCCGACCAAAACCCAGCCCCAAACATACAGCACATCATATATCACCTGGTACAGGTAAAACAGTGGCGGCTGCAAAGGCCAGGGTTTTATTGCACTTGCATGGAATACGCATCAATGACCCCGATAACGGAGTATGGATGATTCGTCTTAAAAAACATAAATCACATTGGAGTATGCAATTCTCTAAATCTCACCTTGAAATTCATACAAAGAATTATGAAGACTGGATATTTAAAGCAATTGATGCTGCAAGTGATGAAAAAAAATGCCGACAAAACTTGAGGCTGAGAGGGCAAATGCTTGAAGAAGGCACACAGCCCTCTGGAATCACAATGCCACCTAGTGATAGCTGGAATACATAGTAATGACTGTTTATATTATAAAAAATGATAATTACAAATATCAAGAATTGACTCTGGGTATTCACGATTTTATAGATTTAATTCCTGAAAAGTACGATGACCTTTATATAGCAAAATTCAATTTCAATAATATGTCTTTAAATAAATGGTGGTCAAACATACATTCTTCATTTAAAACCATAGAAGATGAACCAGAAGCACCAATACCTGATATAAGCGTCTGGATCGGTGCCACATTAGCCTTATCACCAAAAGCCTACAGCATATTACACGATCTACTTTCTCCTTTTGGCGAGTTTTTACCCGTCACTTGTGGAAACGACACCTTTCATATATTCAACTGTTTAACATTCGGCATGGTTGATGAAATTAATAGTAAACAAAATCTTCAATATATTGAAGGGGAACCCGAAGGCATTTACATGGGAATAAAAAAACTTTTATTTAATAAAGTAGATATACAGAAAAAAGAAATTTTTAAAACCAAATTTAATTATTGCCAGGATTCTTTTTGCAATGAAAACTTTAAAAACACTGTAGAAAAAAACAACCTTAAAGGTATCGTGTTTAAAGATAATTTAGCGTCCATGTTTTAATGAAAACCACAAAAAAAACAGTATTAATATTTTATAAAAAACCTGACCACCAAATATGAAAAAAACAAATACTTACTTAAATAAAAATTATTTCAGATGGCCTTTACAGATTTTAAACACCTCATCACAAATTATTTTTTATTCTCTAATATTTTCAAACTTAACCTTTATCCCCTACGTTCAAGCCAACCCCACCAACGGCAATATCGTCGGCGGCATTGGGCACATTCACAACAACGGCACGAACACCATCATTCACCAGGGTTCATCTTCACTCGCCATTAACTGGGATACCTTTAATATAAACAGTAATGAGCGCGTTCAATATTTACAACCTAATACAGA
>JALTJN010000487.1 GCA_027076405.1 Chromatiales bacterium | reverse complement strand
TTAATTATAAAAATATTTTGAAATGATATTTATCCGAAATAAAAACACAGCCATACGTTTTTAATTTTATTTAGTGTTGGCTTTCAATGCCTATTTTTATAATTGATGCCATTGTTCGCTAACGCTTAGTTCACCAGACCGGAAAGTTACGCGCCTTTTGTGGCATTATAGCGCAGCGCCACAAAAGGCGCGTAACTTTTTGGGTCTGCGTGAAACGCCTTGTTATGTGTATATTTTTAATTAACACTGCCTATATTTAAATATAGCCAAATTAACTGCTAGGTTTTTTAATATATCCAAGCAATCCTATCAACCCAGATATTAGAAGAATCGCAGCAGATGGTACCGGTACACTAGTTAAAACCGGTTCTATACGAAACCGCAAATCACTATTATCGAATATTTCAAACGATGTGCTATTTACTTCATATTGAGTGTTTCTAATCATAGTGCCGCCTGAATAACCACTGGGTACACCATATCTAACTTCCCAGAAAGCTCCACTTGGATTTCCAGGCGATGTAACAAATGCTGCATAAGTTGAACCTAGTTGCAGATTAATGTCTGAAAAATCAAAACCTGCAAAACCATTATAATTATCAGTTAATGTTATTGTTCGGTTCGTTACTTCATTAACAAGATTTTCTCCATTAAATGCTCCTTCACCTATATTGTATAAATGCATTGTTATAGGAGAGTTTGGTCCCCATTGTGATGGGTTTGCATTTATGTCTCTTGGAACAAAATCAAATGAAATAATCACATTAGGATCCTCGGCTATAAATGTTTGTCCAACCGCCCATTGTTGTCCTATATCACCGAATGTATGAAAGTTATTACCTAAATTTTGTTTTATTAATTCTGCTCGAGATATTTGAGTCGTAAAAATGAGTGATAGCAATAATATATAACTCGATAATTTTATGTATTTATTCATACCTAATTCCCATTAAATTTTTGTTTTATATACTATCAACAATAACATTTTCACATAACGCTCAGTTAACCTGACCGTAACACGGCTTGGTTTTTGTGGCAATATGCGAAGCGCCACAAAAGGCGAGCCGTGTTACGGGTCAGCTTGAACGCCTTGTTATGTGTATGGCTGACGTGTATTATACACACAGGAGGATTAATTATGAGAACCAATATTGAAATTGATGACCGACTAATGGCGGATGCACTAAAAGCTACTGGCTTACAAACCAAGAAAGAAGCTGTTGAACTTGGGCTTAAAGCCTTGATTAAGCTTAAAAGACAAAGCTCGATTAGAACGCTAAGAGGAAAGCTAAAATGGGAAGGCGACCTAGATAAGATGAGGGAGAACTAATGATTATGGTTGATTCTAGTGTATGGATTGATTTTTTTAACGGTGTTGAAAATATTGAAACTAACAAACTAGATGAAATGCTTGGGCTTGAGGAAATAGCGACAGGCGACTTAATTATTACAGAAGTATTACAAGGCTTTAGAAGTGACAAAGATTTTAAAGCAGCAAAAAGTATTTTAACCTCTTTAACTGTTTTTGAAATGCTAGGCGAAAAACTTGCAATTAAAAGTGCAAATAATTTTAGAAAGCTAAGAAAAAGTGGGATTACCATAAGAAAAACTCCGGATGTAATTATTGCCACTTTTTGCATAGAGAATAAATTTCCCTTACTGTTTTCGGATAAAGACTTTATTCCTTTTGTTAATAATTTGAAGTTACGCTCTGCTTGTTGATTTTTTCACATAACGCAGAGTTAAGCCGACCCCGAAGATGCGCGCCTTTTGTGGTAATATGCGCAGCGCCACAAAAGGCGCGTAGCTTTGGGGGTCGGACTTAAACGACTTGTTAGAACTTTGGTTTTATTCAGTAAACTCATGATGTTTATTACCGCTCTTGTCCAGAGCTTTTCTTTAAACAAGATTACCTTATTTTCATTTTATTTGTAAGTCTTTGATTTTGTGCATAAAGCCTTTCGCTCAGACTACGATATACCTCATGCACCCACACGACGGACTCAGTAAAGCTGCGATAGGCTTAGTGAACCTATCACGCTTTTTATATTGCCGTGATTATTAATCTGTGAAGACTAAGCGTAAGCATTACTTTCACGCCCGTGGCGGTGAACACTTTTAGACCTGACTGTTTTTAATATTCTGGTTACGCTCTCGCTTCTTTTACTCAAACCCTTCAACTACAAAAGTGCTTTTTTATCTGCACTGAGATACTGATTGAGTAAGACTTCGTTCAAAATGAACATGCTTGCTGGCCGAACCTGAAACGATTGAACACGCACCCGCGCACAATAAACTTTGGATATTTCAGGCTGATTTACTTATTGTTACTTTTCTTTATAAAAAATATTTCCGGTTCTAACGCCTAGCTCACCGGCAATTTAAAGTGGCGCGTTTTTGCGCTCTTTGCAAAACAAGTGCCGCTTTGAATTGTCCGAGTGCAGCGCCTTGTTATGTGACGCGAATTCATATACTAAGTGCACCACCCTATCCAATTAAAAGGGTAATCTGCCATACTTTTGCTTTTTTACTCCCGCCAAGAAGTGAGAAGTAAGATGACTTATAAGCAGATTACCCTAGAAGAGA
>JALTJN010000486.1 GCA_027076405.1 Chromatiales bacterium | reverse complement strand
AAACAGCAAACAATATCAACACAATCAACACCATTGTCTGCACTCCACTTTTTCCTAAACGACCTAAATCCTCTTTGATAAAAACAGAATTATCATTTGTTTTCTGTACAATAATATCTGAAGGAATAACACCTTGATTCTTCAAACTAGTAATAACATTATTAGACTCCTCAACTATTTGTAAAATGTTACCACCTGATTTTTTATATATTTGCAATGAAACAGTATTACGAGGCAAACCCTCTGAAAAGCCAATACGGGATTCTGATTTTTTTTCTTTAAAAGTATCTACAACTTCTGCTACATCACGAATATAAATAGGTGTACCATTTTTTGTTGCAATAACAATATCGGAAATATCCTGAACTGTATTGAACTTACCTTTAACACGAATACTATATTCAAAACCATCAATCTCTATATTGCCTGCAGGTACATTGATATTATTCTGATTAATAACACCTATGATTTGTGACAATGACAAACCAAAATTAGACAATTGTTTAGGATTAACAATTACCTGAAATTCACGCTCCAAACCTCCTAATATATTAACTTTGGAAACATTGCGAATATTTTCAAACTCAGCTTGTAGAATATCTGCATATTCTTTTAATTCAACGTCTAGAAAATCACCCACCAAACTATAAGTCACAATCGGTAAATCATCTAAACGAACTTCAGTAACAACAGAATCTTCAGCTGTATCTGGCAAATCAGACTGTGCTTCATTTACTGCATCACGTAATTTTTGATAGCTGTCTTGCAAATCTGCCTCTGCCTCAAATTCTACAACAATAGAAGAAATACCTGCTCCAGAAGTAGATGTGTATTTTTTTAAATTATCTAAATTTTTTACCTTATCTTCTATCTTGTTAGTAACCAAATCTTCAATATCAGTTGGTGAAGCTCCTTGATAAACTGTTGTAACCACAGCTATTGGTACTTTTATCTCAGGATTAGCCTCGCGTGGCAATGTAATCATTGAAAAAGATCCTGCCAAAATAATCGCAAATATTATCAAATATGTAAAACGATAATTTTTAATAAAAAAACCAGCAAAAGACTTACTTTCTTTTGTAAATCCGGCGCTAATTTTTTGCATTATTTTATCTTTGTAATTTTGCATATCTGACATATATTTTATTCAACATTTACCTTTTCACCATCTACAATCTGTTTAGCACCATCTACAACTATTCTATCTGACAACTGTAAGCCATTTGTAATCTCAATAGAATCACCAACAATCTGCCCAATCTCAACTTTAACACGTTTTACTATATTGTTATCGTCAATAATATAAACAAATCTATCCATCTGTGTTATAGAGACTGCTTTAATTGGCACAAAAATTCCTGTATTTTCAACTACATTCAACGGAATACTAACATCAACAAAAGTTTCAGGTATCAATACGTTATCAGTATTATCAAAAACAATCTCTACCCCAACCTTACGACTAACAGCATCAGCTACTGGGTCAATACGTGTAATCACTCCTTGAAATTCATTATTTATCACAACAGTTTGTCCAATAGATATATTGTACACATCATCTGATGTTAAACTAATTTTCACCTTAACCAAATCACTTTGTGCTATAGTTGCTATTTTTTGCCCTACTCTAACTTCTGCACCCAATTCAACATACTTGTCTATGACCTGTCCAGATATAGGAGCAGAAACAGACAAATTAGAAACTTGTGACTGTACCAAAGATAATTGTCCTTGTGAATTATCCAGTGCAGTTTGAGCGCTGATAATTTGCTGTTTACTACTCTGCCTTGCTTGATCTAAAATAACTTGTGCATTTTCTAAAGATAACAAAGCCAAATCTCTTTGGCTACGTGCTGAATCAACTGCGCTAACTAAGACATCTAATTGCTGCTTATGAACAACTGGTTGATTTTGTATAGCTTGTAATTGAGAATTTGCCGCTGTACTTGCATTAACAATGCCTGTACGAATAGCTGTAAAACTATTTTTTTGTGCCAACAATGCCTCATCAGAAAACTCAGCACTGGCTACTGTATTATCCAAAACAACGATAAGAGCATCTACTGCCTGTTTTGTTTTATCAATGCTTTGTACTGTTTTTGTCAATACAAACTCTACCGTATCTTCATTTAATTCTAAATCTTGCACGCTTTTATATTCATCACGAGCAACTTTATATAAATTCTCTGCAGTGGTTACGCTAGACGCATCTGTTGCTCCCAGTGTTGCTTCTATGCCTGATAACTGACTATTGCCTTCTACTTTTAAAATAAAATTTATTCTATCTAAAGTATTATTTATAGTATTTAGATAACCACCAACAGCAATCAATATACTATCTTTTAAATCTTTTACTTCTCTGGATTGTAATTCCTTGGTATTTTGTAAATTATCTTCAGCTGCTTTCAATGCAATCTCTGCACTGATCAATGACTGACTAGCATTTTGCAATCCTAATTCTGCCTGTCTAACCGACTCCTCTGACAAACGCTTGGTTGTATTCGCGCTTAACTGTATATTACTAAAATTTGTCATTGCATTATTCAGATTAGTCAAAGCAACTGAATCATACAAACGTACCAAAACT
>JALTJN010000485.1 GCA_027076405.1 Chromatiales bacterium | reverse complement strand
ACGCATAAGTGCGCGAGGGTATCGCTTACCTGTATAAAAAACACTATCCACAGAAAAATTCCCGGCTGTTCTCATAATTGAGCTGACATTATGTGGACTCTTGGGATTAATTAATCCTATACTGACGTATGTTTTTTTCATTTTTTATACTTAAGTATCTTCTTATTATTTATCGTATGCACAGCGAAAACCCAAAGAGCCATAAATACCTTTGCCACTGACAGGATCCTTTACGTTACGAAACGAGCTACGTAAATTAGCCCGGTTTTCATCCCACGACCCACCATGAACGAGTTTCTTCTGACCCTCTTTCGGCCCCGCCAGGTTGCCCTTTGCATATAGTTCTGTGATCGCATCTTTTGCATACCAATTATAAAGCCACTCACCGGCGTTACCGTGCATATCATAAAGCCCTAATTTGTTTGCGGCACGGCTGCCTCTTTTCCAGGTACGGTCTTCACCACAGCCATCACCCTCATTAGGTACAGAACCTTTTGTTTTGCCATCGTCAAGAATCGCATTTTTACAACTAACCTCTTGCCCCCAAGGATAACGAGTTGTGCTACCCGCTCTTGCTGCTTTTTCCCATTCTGCTTCATAAGGTAAACGACCTTCGACAAAGGAACAGTAATTCTTTGCTTCAGCCCAATCAACACAGTTAACCGGGTGCTCACTACGTGAACTATCGCCATAGTTACAATATTGATTCAGATTATGATCCTTTGGCACTGTGCATTTCCCTGCCTCTACACAGCGGCGATACTCATCAACAGACACTTCATGCTTATCAATCAGGAATTCTCCCACCATAACGGCGACACCACCCTTGGGTCCTTCGTCAACATCACAGTCATTATCATTGATGGAGCAACCCATTTGGAATACCCCCGCAGGAATAGTGACGCGATCTGCTGCAAATACCGCTGTAGGCGCTATTATTATTACAACCAGTAAGAAAAGACGATATACCTGCTTAATATTCATAATCTAATACTCCCTTATTTTTATACGGCACGAACTCCATATTAAAGACCGGACTATTCTTTGATTTATTACATATATTTTTGTTTAACTCGTCACTTTGCTTGCTAACCAGACAGCAGGCTTAATAAATAAGGTGTTAATGACTTTTGCTATCACCATCACAACCGCATAGATAAAGCTTAATGTGCCGAATAAAGGAATAAATAATACGATAAACAGGCTTAGGTGAATTAAACCCAGACCTTGATAAATAAAATAGTTTTTATGAAATGATCTTGACTGTATTTGCCAAATTTTTTTCCATAATGTCCAACTCGTTGAAAAGGCAATCAATCCTAATATTATCGATGAAATAAAATAATACTGAATACTTGTCGACATCCATGGAATAATTCTTCGATCAAGCTCTTTGCTTCGCTCTTGATCAGGCCGATACACTGACACTGATTTTCCTAATAAATGAAACGGGATTAAGCTTATATCAGATAATGATGACGATGCTCTTGCTGCAACTATTTTAGTTTCGACAGGCTTAAATTGTATTGCAGATTGCGAATGGCCTACATTACTTAATTTAACTCTCATTAACTCAGTATTAGTCGGATCTTTAAATCTACTTAAGAAATCACCAGTTGTATCATACAAATACTTTACATCTTTCCCACGAATTTTTGCATCAGTTGCTATTTTCTTTAAAACTTTTGCATGATTAGCAGATTCTATAAGAATTAAACTTACATCATTCTCTGCTGCGGCTTTCTGTAATGACTTGATTGGGATGCTGGATGTTCCGTTATACAATAGTCCTTGTCTTATTTCCCCAGAGATAACAACTGTTTGTCTTTTAAGTGTTTTAAATGAATCAACTAATGAACGAGGATCAATCTTCTCAACTGCCACACGCGATCCATATATCTTTCTGGTCACATTATTTTTACTACTTTTATCTAATTGAAAAACACGAACTGAATTATTAACTGGCGGTCGTTGTAAATGCCATAAGCTATCCTTTAGTTCCGTTATATTATTCACGTAAACTTGAATGCTCTTATATTTTATTGCTGGAAAACGCCCACGCTGTAATTCAAAAATGCGATTATTTTTTGTTTTAATGAAAACAGGTAATGAATCAGGAATAGTATTAAAGCTTGATAAGCCAGAAGGCAAATCCGTTGAATTAATAACGAATGCTTGTTGGCCAAGTTTTTTGTTCTTCATAAACGCCGACAAGGTAACTCGCTTACCATCAGGGAGTGTCAAATCCCATTTACCTGAGCGCCGCGGTTTAATACTTATGGGACTAACATCATCGGCTACATTAGGTAGTTCAAGCTTTGTAACCGGCACATCAATATCTATTTTCTTAACTGCCTTACCGGCTTTTGTAAGCAGCGAAATAATGCCTGCTTGCGCAGTTGCTGTGAATATCAACAGCGTTAAAATAATTAACGGTATTTTATTATTCTGTATCAAGTTATATTTGTTTTCTACCACATTAAATCATCTGGAATTGCATATTCCGCATAAGGATCATCTTCATCTGAATCTTTTTCAATACTATGGCTTGCACTAATAATACTTTTTTCATCGCGTTGTTTAATTTTATC
>JALTJN010000484.1 GCA_027076405.1 Chromatiales bacterium | reverse complement strand
GGCATAGAAAAAATAAAGTATTTGCTGACAGCTACTCCAGAAACATACGCATTCAAATCAATATTAATGTTCTTAACTTTGTTTCTTTCTGGTATTTTTAGTGTTGCTTTTGCATGCAGAAATGTTCGGACATAACAATCAAATCAACCAGGACGCCCAACTCTATGCTTCGCATTGAGTTGGGCGCCTGTTATTCGAATCGTTAGGGTATGCAATGATCGAGTCTGATGAACAACTTGCGGCTGCTGCACAGTCTGCTAGTGAGTTAATTCAGCAAATATCCGATTATTTGGGTGACAGAAATTGCGAAGAGGGAAAGATTCGATTCCCTCGAGGGTATATGCGTGCGTGTATTGTGCACCGCAATAAATATACTTTTGTGAAAGATCCAATATTGAGAAGAAATATAGCATATGCATTGTTAACAACGGATGTTTTTAGGTGGCTTTTAAATAGGACAGATTTGGCTATTGTTGCTAAGGAAATGATAATAAAGCAAGGGATCGCTATATTTGGCTCGATAGCAGAGGCAGTCACTAAGGACTATCTGAAAGGTAAACCAGGCGGTGGAAAGAATTACAAGAAAAGGCTTGAAGTATTACATGAAAATGGCGAAATAGACGAAGAAACAAAAAGAGAATTAGTTTGGTTGTGGGATCTGCGGAATAGTTTGCATCTTATGTTATTGACTGACCCAGAATACGAAAAATATACGATGAGAGATTACAACCGGGCGGTTCTGGCACTGATGAGGCTTAGGATTTGTCTTGGAGGTGAACCCTAACAAGCTACTTCACCCGACCGCTCACCGCTGCGCGGCTCGCGTCGGGTGAGTGTGGACGTTAGCAATAAATAGTGAATAAAGAACGCATATATTTACTTTTGTCACCATTAATCCCGTTAATGTTTTCGTTTCTTATTGTTAGTTACGGTTCAAATGAGTTTACTGTAAAAGCTTCTATATTCTTTTTGTTCGCAACAGGTGAGCCTTACATTATTTTAGTTCTGATATTCTGGTTGCTCTATTGGAGAAAACCAATACAAATCATCAGAAAGATAATTTTTAAATTACCAATCTATAACATACCAGGGCAAACATTATATTGGGGTATAGTGCTAAACAATGAAATTCAGAATTTTTTTAATTTGTCTTTAATAAATATAATTATCTTGCTTTTTATTGGTTCGTTACTTTATTTGTATGCATGGGTATTGATTGTGCTTCTGGCAGATAGGTATGCTTTTAACCGGTTATAAATTGCTAACAATCAAATCAACAAGGACGCCCAACTCAATGCAATGCATTGAGTTGGGCGCCTGTTATTCGAAACGTTAGCTTTAATTAGATATGGACACACCAATAGCAGAAGTTAGAAACAACATTATTTACCACCGTAGATCAATTAAGTGGCTGAGTATTGGCATTTGGCTAATTGTATTATTGGCATTGATCGCTCACATTTTAATCGCTTCAATGATGGAGCAAGAGATCAATCGCTTAGCAGCAGTTATAAATATGGCTGTACAAAGTGGTGTGAGTGATCCCCCAAAAGATCCATCCTCACTGGCTTATGCGGGTAGGGATAACAATATGGGATACCTTGTTCTTAGTATGTTTTTTATAGCATTGCTAGCAATGTTGGGGAAACTGAGGTTTCACCTGAAGGAAATGTCTCTAAATGAGTCTAGGATGTACGACCTTGTCACCTTGAAAGCAGTAGCCAATGAAGAAACTGATGCTGAGATAAAAAAACGAGTCATTAGTGCAAGCTTTTCTAGTTCATGTGGTAATGAGCCTGTGCTCAATATCGGAACAGAAGCTATTGTGAAAATATCAGATGCTGTTGTTGAAAAAATGAAGAATATTGGGAGTAAAAGCTAACAAAGCGCTCGTTCGGACGCAAACTACGCTGCGCTTCGTTTGCGCCGCACAGCTTGGTCGTTATGCATAAAAGGTCGATCTATGTTGAAAAAGTTTAGTGAAGGTTTTGTGTTTGGTATGGGGTTCAGTATATCGTTCATGCTTGTGTGGCACATATCCGCATACCTTATATTTCCAAGAATTCTGGGTGTTCAGATACAAAAAACAATCTCAAAGATAGAATCAACGGTACCGCATCAATCATCCAATTTGCCTCAGTCTGCTGGTAAGCCTTACAAACAATTTCACGAATTAAGTCTAGAAGAACAGATAAAACAGGCCAGTGTTATTGCAATCGTTAAATATGAGAAATCAACCGATGGAAAAACAAAGGCAATAATAAAAGAGTTCTTAAAAATAGAACCAAAAACAACCATTTATTATAATGTAGGTGATGAAGTTCCGGGCCTAAGTGTAAAATCAGATGACGAAGCAATATTTGGTGATGGTGCTGTCGTATTTTTTACGGGTTCTCCTGCCACTATGAAAATGGCGGTCACTTATACAGGCGAACGTATTCATAGTCTGGGGGATATACCTATCGAGCTATTGAGAGAGAAGTGTAAAGATGATGGCGCATAACAATGTGTTCAAACCGGACATCCAAAAGCGTCGCAAATTTTGCTTGCGCAAAATTTTCGCCCCTTTTGGCTGCCGCTTAACACGGCGTTA
>JALTJN010000483.1 GCA_027076405.1 Chromatiales bacterium | reverse complement strand
CTCATATTCGTGGGTGAATGACCCCTCCCTGTGAGGGGGTGAGGTTACATTTTATTCCATTTGGACGAAGCCGCTTGCCGACCCCCTTGTTTTTCTCCGCGAAGCGGCTTCGTCCAACAAAAGCAATCAACACGGACCCAATTCCGCGGTGTTTGGCTTGTGCTAAAAAAGCTTAGCACAAGCCAAACACCGCTACATCGGTCCGGTTATTGCTGGCGTTATACGTACAGTATGTGACCCCGTGTCATATACGCGATTTTGTCAATCATCACGAGGCTGAAGCTTTATGTGAGGAACAGGCATACCTGCTATATGGTTATCAAGCTCATCCATCCAGTCATTTCTAAACTCCGTTAGCCCTGGGTGGAGTTCTTCGCTTAGAATTTCAATAACACTTTTCTCAGGTATTTTATATTTGTGAGCGATTTCTAGCTCTGTAATATCGCCCTGTTTAATCTCTTCTATGTACCCATCTCTTTTACAGAATGGGAGCAAGAGTTCCATGGCTGCAATTTCACCAATATATTCGTCTAGGATTATTGGTGAAACCCTATTTAAAGCAACACTTGGCCCTGCTGTTACTACTCTAGCAACATGGGTGGAAAGTTGATCAACAAAGGTATCTTCTACATTTAGTAATGTGTGACATGCTTCCTTAACTACTGCGAAACGTTGTTCGCATTCTGTTACACCATATGGAAAATCGGCGCTCTTTATTTGAGGCACTAGAATGTCCGCTTCTCCACCTTTTTTCAGGATCTGCCCCTTAAAGGCTTTCGGTTCCCATAGAACATCCTTGTCAACTACCATTGGATTAAGTTTAGTTTCAGTCGCGAAGCCAATAACATCAACATAGTCATCAACCGAGTAAGGCGGCTTGTCTGGATTTTTACTATATTCTTTATAGCCTTTTTTAACCAATGCGGTTACTTGAAACATTTTAAAGAGATAGTCCTGCATCTTCTTACTTCCTATTCTTGAGGCAAAAAAAACCCTGATCAGAGATCAGGGTTTTTGATATTAATAATGTCTTTAACGCTGAGAATCATTGAATCGCAGTGGAGATACCTTGCCGGAAATATAAGCATCAAGAACGATATTTGCTTCTTCTGCGAACTGTTCAGGGGTGCATTCTTTTATCTCACCAATATAATAACGAGTATCAGTCACACCGCGTGTGTCTTTTACTAATTGGTAGTTCCTATCTAACTTATCAAGAGCGGAGCTCATTGTTGTTTCCTCAAAAGATTTGAAATGTCACGTGAAGTTTGTCTTCTGGATTATACACACCTACTAAGAAATGCCAAACTTGTAAAAGAGCATACTTGAAGTCCTATTGTCGGCCGTTTAAAGGGCAACTTAACTAAAAAGTGCGGAAATTTGACCTTGCGCAGTGCTTTGTGCCCTAGTATGCTGGTATATGTCTAGTAAATACAATGAGTTAGCGCGTCTCGTTACTGCTTTGCAAGTGGGTCGCCAGACTGTGTTATATAGCACGTATAACAAAACAAATCAACGCAGACGCTGTGCAGCGTTGCGGGTTTTGTGGTCAAATGACCTTATTCGGGTTGGAAAGACCCTAATTCCATAGATGGGCGCTGGTTATTTGTAACGTTATGCATAAAAGGAGAATAATGTGCCATTAGAAGTGTTGGGGGTAATCGGAATAGCTTTTCTTGTTCTGCTAGTACTATTCAAAGCTAAGAATGGAGGTGGTCAAGAGAATGATTACCCATATTCCAAACAAGAAGTACTATTTAGCCCAGCAGAGCGTTCATTCTTAGGTGTTCTTAACCAAGCCATTAGTAATGAAACTCAAATATTTGGCAAAGTACGTGTTGCAGATGTAATTAAGCCAAAGCAAGGAATGTCTAGAAGTGATTGGCAAAAAGCATTTAATAAAATATCAGGCAAACACTTTGATTTTATCCTTTGTGACAAAGATAGCTTATCAATCATATGTGCAATAGAGCTTGATGATTCCACTCATCAAAGAAAAGAAAGAACAAAAAGAGATATATTTTTAGTTGGAGCATGTAAATCAGCAGCATTCCCTCTTATTCAGATTCCAGCTAAACATTCATACAAAATCAGTGAAGTAAAAGAGCTACTTTCTCAATTTGTAAGTTCTGAAGTAAAAGGTATATCAGAATATGAAAAAGAAACAAAAGAGGAAGAACAGCAAACTAGAGTAAATAAGCAAAGTAAAGTTTGTCCAAAATGTTCATCAGCACTAATCAAGAAAGTGGCAAAAAAAGGAAAGAATACTGGCAGTGAATTTTTGGCTTGCAGTTCATTTCCCAAATGCAGGTACACAGAGGCAATCAATGCATAACAATTCAAATTCACTCAGACAGTCAAAGCTACGCGCCTTTTTGTGCACTCGCTATCGCTCGATTATTGCACAAAAACACGCTACGCTTTGTCTGCTGGTGATTTGAGGCGTTAAGCGCAAAAAAAATTACAGATCTTTGGCGGGTTGGTTGCCAGAAATGAATGACAGAGCTTATTTTGAATTTACCCTCTGTTGAACAAAAACATCGATTTTCAGGTTGGGTGATATTTGCTTGCAGCCTCCGCTAAGCAAAGAGCCATTT
>JALTJN010000482.1 GCA_027076405.1 Chromatiales bacterium | reverse complement strand
TTAGAAAAATGGGCATCAAGCTTATCAAGCAGCTTTAATCCTTTTTCAATATTCCCACTCGCAGCCAAAGCACGAAATCTTACCTCGCTATCAAATTCAGCAAGTGCTTGCGTCGATAACTCTTCAATTAATTTGTTTACACTTACATGCCTGTGTTGCGCCAATGCTTTTAAACGCCCATGTTTATCATCAGGTATTCGTACCGTTAAAGTAGCCATATTATTCACCTCTTAAAAAATTAACTGGCGTTACAATTTTCAGATCAGGAAATTTCAATTCAGCATTCTTTAAATCACTAATATTGTTTGTAACAATATGTGTGGCATTACCAGCCAACGCTAGCTCTATTAAAAAATTATCACCTTCATCTGCAATATTTGGTCTCCATAAATAGTAAATTGGCACCCAATGACAAAGGCTATATACAGCATTTAATAACTCAGTAATTTCTTTGCCTGTTAATGGACAAATATCACGCACTTGTTTCCGCTTACTGACATCTTCATATTCTAAAAACAAAGCATTGCTAATCAATAAGTTATACTCACCGAGCAAACTTTTTCTCAAAATTTCCCGGCTAGGGCCTCTTTTCCCTATCAGCGCACTAATAATAACGCTAGTATCTATCACTATTGTTTTAACCATATTTTCAATGATAGCATATACGCAGTCACAATCAAGAGCGGCTAACAATACGCTCCAGCTGACAGTCAAAAGCGTCGCGATTTTCGCAAAGCAAAAATACGCGCCACTTTCGCCTGCCGCTGAGCTAGGTCGTTAGCCAATATAATAAACAAACATGGAATCATATAAGCAACCATGGGCAGATGAATTAGCCCGATTAAAACAAGACGAAAATGCTGGAATCATAGTCGGTGTGGAAATATCAAAACCAAAACCGTGGCCGCCAGCCGAAAAGATATTGCAACTATATAATGATGGTGTAGATGTAAAAACAATATCAAAAGAAGTGGGTTACTCAATACCCACAGTAGAACGAAATATAAAAACACAAGGCGTAGACCCAAGGGTCGGCGAGCAATGCAACAAACACACAGGTAAGGTTTACTCTTTATCTGAGGCTTTATCTGAAATGCCGATACCGTGTGGGCCAAAATGTATATGTTTTTGGCGTGCAGTTCTCAAGTCAGATATCGGTAGTGAATAAAATGGCTAACAAGGCACTGCAGTTGACCCAGCAATACGCCGCGCCGCTTCGCTCTGCTATGTATTGCCGGTCAACTGAGTTTAAGCGTTAGCTTTTTAATAATTCAAACAGGAGGAGAAGATAATTATGCGGTACATTATAAAAACAGAAATAAAGACATACTCATATTCTATTTATTTTGAATTAGACGAAAATCCTATTTCATTATCATATGATGGTGAAAACACATATAAAAGTACGGATTTTGTAAATATGCCAGATAACTCTTTAGATTTATTTTTTAGAGCTAACGGATTAAACGGCACTGATTGGGGTATAGAGCTGGTTATTACAAAAGAAGGAGATACATCTTATGAGAAAAAATTCAAAAAAACAGGTTCAATCCTTTCACGTGGAACATCAAAACATATAGATAAAATCAATTTATAAAAAGGAGTTCAAATGAAAAAGATAACAGGCTTGACACTACTTTTGCTATCTATGAAATCATATGCTGGAACAGGATTGGGTGATGCAAATGACGAAACAAGTTTTTATTTATGGAAAGGCGGTTCGATTTCAGCCAATTTCAAAGATAAAAGCGCAAAAGTTAGCTATCTAAAAAGCATCTCTGACAAATCTATAAGCTATGGAATAACACTAAAAGGAAAGGCCACTGATAACTCAAGTGTGATATTTGATGGAGATAGTGTGACACCAGAAACCACGATATCTATTCCAGTTATTTATCATTGGATATTTTCTGACAAGGCAGGAAAAAATGCCCCAGATTACATAGTCGATGATTGGCTTGTTTTGGAACTAAAATATTTGAAAGGCGAATATCAAATGTTTGATTCAACAAATGTATTTGATGAGCAATTATTTAAGGAAGAACAAGGCGCTGGGGCATTAGCAGTGTCATATAACGCTATATTCTCCGGTAAAATGTTATTTGGCACCTCAATAGAATATGGAAAAACTAATAATTATGCATCTTTAGATTCAATAACAGTAAATACTATTACATCAACAGGCGCATCAGGCTCTAGTTCTCGAACATCTAATTTATCTACTGCGGCTAGAGAAGGTGACTATAAAGAATTTAACCAAGTAAAATCAAATATTGACATCATGTATTACACGGGAAGGATCGGAGTCAATCTGTTTGCTAGATATAAAAATAGTTCTGAACAATCTTCAAATACAAATATGGGTATAGGTGTATTCCTATTGAAAGAAGGATCTCCAACCAGAATCGTTGGCGGGATTACATTCCTAAAAGATAATGAAAAGAATGAAAATATTCTTGGTGTTGTCATTGGTTATAATTTCTAAGCTAACAAGTGACTGTGGCACTAAGTCAACAGTCCTAAGCTAATTTTTCTTGCCAAACCGTTCCAGTTTTCACCATAGCATTGAGGATGGTTATCAAGCGTCTCATACACGCAACAAGCGCCAC
>JALTJN010000481.1 GCA_027076405.1 Chromatiales bacterium | reverse complement strand
AACCCGAATTCGTTCACCAAGCGGAAAATGTATGGGCTTTGCTTCATTTAGTTTTAGGCCGTCCATCGACCAGATAAAACGCTCCATATTTCCAGTCAGATGTATTTCTATTTCGCGTGTTGGGATACGGTCATCATCCGGCTTTTTCAAACTTTTTAAATCAGCATAAGTTAATGCGCGTCGCCCGGTATCGCGCAAGCCCGGACCAGGATCATCAAGGTTAAAGCGAGGCATATCAACACGCATATCTACACCTGCGCCATATTCCGTACGTGCATGCCTTACTTTTTTGCTCGCTTTAGCCAGACTCGTTTCAGATATGGCATTTTTATCCATATTCATGGACATGGAATCAGCGCCCTTTGGCTCCCCCATTGTACCCATCATGTCCTTCAGAGTGAGAAGTACCCGTTTATCCATTGCAGGAACATCAGCCGTTATTTCGCGACTTGCCGACAGTGTTCCTCTTGTGTAACCAGAGCGCTCCATCGACTGTGCAAAAATGGTATACGCTTTTTCATCCGGTATTTCGACGATGACATCATAGGTTTCACCTGGGCCGATTCTGAACTCATCCACCATTACCGGGTGTACGCCCTGGCCATCCGTTGAAACTACCTTTAGTTTTAAACCGGGGATGCGTACATCAAAAAAAGTCCCTGTCATTGCACCAATAAACCGAAGACGTACTTTTTCTCCTGCTTTTGCAAGACCGTGCCAGTTAACCGCAGGGGAACTACCGTTCATTAAATAAGTATACGTCGAAGCTGTTACGTCACTGTAATCTGTGGGGCTCATTCTGGCTTTGTTCCACGGCTTGCGCTTACTCATCGCCTGCCTTAACCCCACTTTAGCTATATCATCAAAAAAATCACCCGCCGTGAGCTGCTGATAATTGTAATAGTCGCCCATTTTTTTTAAATGCAGAAAAACATTAACCGGGTTCTCATCCGTCCAGTCACTCAAAACTACTGGATAATCCCGGTCAACCTTCTCCTCTATTGAGCTATCTCTGGGCTCGATGACCAAGGCACCGTACACGCCCGTCTGCTCAGCAAGCGTATGTGCGTGATACCAATACGTGCCATTTTGTTTGACCTTGAAGCGGTGAGTAAATGTCTCACCTGGTGCTATACCGGGAAAACTGATACCAGGGACACCATCCATTTTTGAATCCAAAAGAATGCCATGCCAATGAATAGTACACATTTCAGGCAGATGGTTAGTCACATGAATGACGATTGCATCGCCCTCTTTGATGCGCAGCACAGGACCCGGCAGTAAACCATTGACAAGTGTTGCCACGGCCTTTTTTCCAGTAATGTTGACTTCCTTCTCACCAATAGCCAGAAAAAATTCTGTTCCACTCAATTCCGTAGGCGCTGAACGCGCCAATAGCAGTGATGGGAGCATCCCTGATGAAGTGGCTACCGCTGTTGCAGCCAGCCCTTTGATGAAAACGCGCCGCGACGGCTGTGGTACAAAATCATCTAACATAGCATTTCTCTCTATAGTTTTTATAAGTTCAAGCATAGGCTTGAATGCACTGATGCCAAAGCTCCATAGAACAATCTAAAGATACATCCTCGCAGGATTAATTAACCTTGAATTTACACAGGTTATACTGGTTTTATCTATGATTGAAATATACAACCTATGCCTTACTCACAGGTCAAGGCATTTTTGCGAAAAATAATCAATAACAGACTAATATTAAAAACAGAAGCAACTATTGCATAAATCACTGTTAAATATGTGCTTATAAGAGCATTCAGCAAGTGTGTTGAATAAAATTCAAATACCAATAAATTTACTGCGCAGCTATAATCGTTTCACCATGATCATGATCTTCTTTATCCGTTATTGATTCAATTAAGTGGCAAACAGTGTTTCCATCAGGGATGCCATCAGGCATTGTTTCCCACATTGCAAGCGCCTGCTCCATACGAATCTGTAGAGCCACTAACTCATCCAGATTTTTTCTATTTTCATTGATTCGTTTCAATAGTATTTCGCGCACCCTTGGACAGGGAGATGTATTGTCATCAACATCATGCATGATGTTTTTTATTTCTTTCAAAGTATAGCCAAGACTTTTGGCCTGGCGAACAAACCTTAACCATGAGACTTCCTTTTCTCTATAGAAACGATAGCCGTTTTCAGAATTTATTTGCGGTCGTAGTAAGCCCATTTTTGTATAATAGCGAACTGCATGTGGTGTTGATCCACTTCGACTAGCCAGCTGACTAACAGTAAATATATACATGCCTATCTCCAAACTAAAAGAGTTTTATTTAAATATGGAGTTTATCACTACTGCTGTCAGGCAATTCACATTGCTAAAAAGTTGCATTATTTAAATGCCAATGTCATAAAATCGCCCAAATATCAATTAAATTAAGGCTAACTCGACATACCTATCAAAGATTAGTATGCCCCCATTTGAAGACGTGATATAACCATACTGCAAGTCCGCTTTGGCGTATATTTTCTTTATTGCGAATAATTCTTAGACGGCCGTTATGTGGTGTTTTGAGAAACCTAAGCCCAAAGCCGAAATCGGATATATTACAGATCAATTTTTCATAATATGGCAGAGCAGGCGACTTACCCACCCTGCCTTTGCAA
>JALTJN010000480.1 GCA_027076405.1 Chromatiales bacterium | reverse complement strand
TTTCTTCTTTCTTTTGAGAAGCACATTAAATAACGGGATGATTCTCTCTTGCGTCTGAGTGAATGTCAAAGGATTAATAGCAAGGAACCAGAGTGTCTTGATACTTTCGCAGGCAATATTGATTTTAAATAAGGCCAATGTATAACAGGATGCCCGAAGGTCATACTATAAATTGAGAATAAATAAAATGAAAAAAATCATCGGCTTAGTTGCTATCGCTCTTTTTTTAATTCTGCCGGAGAAAGCGGTGAAGGCACAGTCTGACAGTACTACGGATTTAAGCTATTATTTTGATGATGACGAGATATCTACGTCCAAGCATATTGTCAAATTAAATCTGCTGACAGTACTAAACGGTGATTTGCCCTTACATTATGAGTATGTAATCAGCAATTCATTTGCTGTTGAGGTGGGTGTAGGTCTGTTGCTGCCCTATTATTTTCCGGATATTCTTCAAAAGGTCTATAATAATCCTGGAATAATTGATCCGAATTTCGGGTATAGCTTATGGTTGTTTCCAAAGTTCTATTTAGCCAGATCAGCCCCTGAAGATGCATATATAGGCATTGAATACAGACAAAGGAACTTTAATCTGGACAGTTATAAAGCTACATATACAGATGTGACCGCACACTATGGTTTTCAACTCATCTGGGGCAAGCGCCTGGTTTTTGACTATAGCGTTGGTATCGGGTACAGATTCGAAAGGCAAGATCCGAACGGGGGCTTGGTGTTAAGAAGGGAATGGGCAGCACCTCTACGCATTAAGGTTGGAATTCTTTTATAACGAAAAATTATTAACAATGAATAAAATGATCTTTGCCATAGGCATGTATTTAATCTTTGCACATCAGGCATTAGGACAGTCTAAAACCAAGAGGGTTGATATATTATGGGGACCACAATTAAAGGAATCAAGAACTACAACGCTGCATGATATTGTGGGATATGATGAAAACGGGATTTATGTCATCAAAGAAGAAAACATATCTGCATTTAGGTTGTCTTCAAGCTATGTACTGGCAAACTACGACAATGAGATGGCTCCCGTAGGATCTTATAAAATAGAATTACAAACCAAAAAAAAGAAAAGAAACTTTGAGTTTAGTATTCAAATAGATAATATATTGTACTTTTTCTCATCTTTTAAAAATCAAAAGCAGAAGAAGAATTATTTGTTTCTTCAGACATTTGATAAAAAAAATCTTGGGGTACGCGATGACCTGCAAATGATTGCGGAGATTGATTATGCGGGAAATAGCAAGTATAATCCCGGTTCATTTAATTATAAATTGTCCAATGACAAGTCAAAGGTTCTTATTTACTATAGTCTACCTTACAATAAGGGACAAAATGAAAAATTCGGAATAAATATTTTTGACAATGAATTTAATCTTTTGTGGAAGAAAAGAATCACTTTGCCCTTTAAGGATGAGTTATTTAAGTTTTCAGACTATGAGATCGATAATTATGGAAATGTATATTTACTGGGAAAATTAACTCAAAAAAAGAGCAAGTTTGAGCGGTCGGGTACGCCAAACTTCAAATACATGATTCTGGGTTATTCGGCAGATAGTTTGGATGCAAACGTTTACCGTGTCGAAGTGGAGGGTAAATTTTTAACGGATATGCAAATTGCAATTAATGAAGATGGAGATATTATTTGTGCCGGATTTTATTCCTCAGGTGAGAATTTTAATATTGAAGGCAGCTATTTTTTAAAGATAAACGGTCGAAGCAAGGAGATCGTTTCGAAGGCGTACAAAGAATTTGGGGTGGATTTTATAAATCAATACATGTCTCAGAAGGAGGAACGGAAGGCACAAAGAAAAGCTAAGAAAGGGAAAAATACGGCATTATATCAGTATGACTTGGACGATATCATTTTAAGGGATGATGGCGGAGCAATTTTGGTGGGAGAGCAATATTACATTAAAGTTAGTACATCTTCAATGTACAGCCCAAGTGGAGGAATGAGTACTGTTACTACATATGAATATTATTATAATGATATCATTGTAATCAATATGTCTTCCGAAGGTAAGATTGAATGGACCATAAAGATTCCTAAAAAGCAGGTAACTATTAATGACGGTGGATTCTATTCTTCCTATGCCTATGCCGTGGTAAAGGACAAAATATACTTTATTTTCAATGATAATCCCAAAAACCTCTTATACAATGGAGAAGGCAAGCTTTACAAATTTATGAGACAAATGGAGTCATTGGCAGTTTTAGTTACAGTTGATATAGACGGTAGTCTTAGCAGAGAAGCTTTGTATTCCTCTAAGGCGAACGGAATTCTCATCAGGCCTGAAGTATGTGAACAGATAAATGAGCATGAGATGGTACTCTACGGTGAACATGGTAAGAACAAACGATTTGCCAAGCTATACTTTAAGGATTAACATCGGGGTACTACTGAAAGCTTCCCTTAATTAACTACATTTAATATTAATTAGTCGATCCTTAATAAGAGCTCAAAGGCATACAATTCAACATTATATGTTGGTAAAATGAGGTATTTATATGCCTTAAATTGCAAGAAAAAGCGTGTATTTGTATCAAAACCTTGCAATTGTGGTAGGAAAAACAGACAAGAGAAAACAACGGGATTTATTTCGTCCTTTA
>JALTJN010000479.1 GCA_027076405.1 Chromatiales bacterium | reverse complement strand
GCTTAAACAAGAACTCAGAGACTGGCTGCTACTCATGCTAATGAACGGCCAGGTCACCGTTAAAGATTCATCATCATTGAAGAAGATTAAACCATCGCGCTGTGCGAAAATACCTCGGAAGCGGGACCTTAGTCCTGCCAATAACTGGGCTAAAGCCCCGGTTCCTTTGGTTTAACGAACGGACAGTCACCATCCACAATAAAGAAGAAAGCACATAATGAATCCACTATCAACAGAACCCTTAAACGACGCCGAAATCGAGTGGCTGGAAGATTTTTTGTTTGAGCGTCTGGATGAAGATACCGACACCAGCGACCTGGATGAAGGCGTACTGTGTGTTTCCGAGCTTGATGGTTTTTTTACAGCACTGGTTAGTGGCCCGGTTATGTTGTCACCGTCGCAATGGTTGCCCCAGGTGTGGGGTGATTTTGAGCCGACATTTAAGCGTGACGATGAATTTGAAAAAGTCATATCGCTGATGATTCGGCACATGAACAACATTGCTTCATTGTTAATGGAGCAGCCACAAAATTTTGAACCGATGTTTTTACAAAGCAAAGCGGGTGGTGAAAAGAATATAATAGTTGATGAATGGTGCGAAGGTTATATGCGCGCTGTGGTACTCACCGCAGAACAATGGCAACTACAAAACCTTAATATGAAAATATTAATCACACCAATTATCGCTTTTCAGGGCGAGCAGGCCAGCATCACCCATACGCAATACAATGAACAGGAAATTATTAACCTGCAACAGGCGATAGCCCCCAATGCGCGTGAAATTCATGCCTATTGGCTGGCTCAGCGATCAGTGCCAACTCGCACACCGTATCAACACGAGCAGGAAAAAATCGGCAGAAATGACCCTTGCCCCTGTGGCAGTGGCAAGAAGTACAAAAAATGCTGCTTGCATTAAATAACAAGGAACCGGGGCTTTAGCCCCGCTTACAAAAGGCGAGACTGAAGTCTTGCTTAGTTAAGGCAAGGCTAAAGCCTTGCTTCCATAGAGCAATGAAAAGGAGTTTCATTATGTTTAAACATTTACCCCATTTCGATATTAAAAATCACTACCAATTTATTACCTTTCGCACCTATGGCAGTGTTGATGGCTATTTAAAAAAACTGGCTCAACACAACTTACCCAATAAGAAAAAACAACAGCTAATAGATGACTATCTGGATCAATCTACAGCCGGTGCTGTTCTTAATGGTGAGGTTTTGGTGTTATTGAATTCATTTATTCAATCGTATCATTCCGTGTTATATGAGGTAATCGCTTTTTGTATTATGCCAAACCATGTGCACTTGCTGATAAAACCCCTGATTGATTTAGATAAATTAATGCAAAAATTAAAAGGTGGGAGCGCAAAAATAATTAATGAGTTTCTGGGTAAAAAAGGAAAGTTTTGGGCGACAGATTATTATGATAAGTTGATTAGAGATGAAAAACATTTTTCTGTGGTTTATCGTTATATTAAAAATAATCCGTTGGCTTTAGGCGAGGCTGAAGCCTTGGTTCCTCGATTTTATGGGATCTACGAATAATGTATTATTTCATTATGGCAAGGCTAAAGCCTTGCTTCCGAAAGGAGCCGGGGCTTTAGCCCCGCTTACAAAATGCGAGACTGAAGTCTCGCCTCCGAGCATAAAAAAGCCAACTGAAAATCGGGCGGAGCTTAATAGGCTGGATAACCTACCGATTATGATGTGTTAATATAATTTTCATTGTTGCCGGTGTTACTTACAGTGTTACTAAAAACAAAAGTCACGCTCTAAAACACATCGTAATAAAGCATTAAGATGATACCGAGCGCATTGTCCCATCAGGGCATTCTTCAACAATCTGGCCTTCTTTCATAATAACCACACCCATGCCTAATTTTCTGGCTCTTTCACGCGCGGCCAGGGACGCCCGTTTAATTGCGGTCTTGGCTTTAACAAAGTCCGGGTCTCGTTGCTTTGCAGTAGAGCTTGAATGATTGGTTTCTGTACTCATGAATTTACTCCCTCACTAACCAGTATAGGCTCACTGGACGAATTATCATACAACACCCACTCATCTACCAGTGATTTATAGAGATTTTCTAAATTATGCAGCCCCGCTGAAAAACGCCTGCGAATAACTGGCTCAGGTATATTATGCCCGCCTTCTTTTACGCGCTGTCGAACCCGTGTTATTGCTAGCTCTGGTGTGGATAGCTTTAGAAAAAACAGTTTCACCTTATAACCGCAGCCTGCCATTGTGGAATAAGCCGCGCATAATGACGATCATTCAGCGTGGTTTCAAAAGCGAAGTTTTCACCTGAGTGTACATGATGACGTATTTCTGAAATCATTAAGCGACCCGCTCTGAATGCCACATCATCGGCCGCAAATGGTGCAAGCCCTGCGGCGATTAGGTCGGCATTTACGAAATTAGGGCAAGCCGCCTCATGGGGTAAAAACTCAATGGCGAATGTGGTTTTTCCCGCGCCATTTGGGCCGGCGATGATAATGGAGTAATGGGGTCAGCCATTAGCAGTTCCTAGTCAATAGGCAACAGTTGTTTTTTACGTGTTTTTTCACGTAAAAAATTCATCTGATGTTTAAGCCCTGTAAAAATAAGTTGTACATCTAAAATTTAAAGTAAAG
>JALTJN010000478.1 GCA_027076405.1 Chromatiales bacterium | reverse complement strand
GGGTATGCTTATATACTTCATGATAATGTTGTACACAAGATAGATGGCACATCAGATGGCGGAACAAACGGTACTGTTACACAAGAAATATTAAAATTCCCAGATAATTTCCAGATTGTTGATGCAGTTGATTATCGTGGGAATATGTATATATGCATTAAACAAAATGCAGTGCAAACGCATGGGGCTTCTCCAGTTGTATCTCATTCAAGTAATGTTGGTATCTATGTTTGGAATAGAGATGTATCGTTAGCAAGTATTCGTGATATTGTGCCATTGAGTGGTGTTAGAGATATAAAGCGTGTTTACATTGGACCGAGTGGTGATTTACGTCTTATTGTTATAACATCAGACCTGATAACCAAGATATTGAGATTTAATGGTTCTGGGTTTGATGTTATTCAAGAGGTTGGAACTCAATATGCAGCACCACAATATGCCGATTCGTTAACAAATGTCGGTCAAATGACAGTATGGCTTGGACGTGATGATGAAAATTATTATGGCATTATGTATGCTCATGGGAGGATATCTCCATATGATAAAGAGGGTTTATATAAGATAGGGTTATTTAATGACACGGTTCTTTCTACTGGGGCTATTGTTTATGCTGGCGCAAATGGTTCAACAAGTACTGGATATAAAGATTATAAAACTGGATTCTTTATCTCCTATAGAGCAAATACAACAAGAAAAATAATTGAATGGGATATGAATGGTACTGGATATACTGGCAGTACACTTGTTGAAAGCACAAATCAAGGAAATGTATACACACTTGTACAATATCTACCACAAATGGCAACAGTAAATAACATTGAAATATACATGGCTCCGATTGAAACAAGCGGAAGCTCTGAAATTGCAAGTATGAAAATATATTTTAACCAATCATCTACAGCATGGGCAACAAAATCAATAACAAGAGATGATGGTGTTAGGGGTTATAAAAGAATTGATATAAACAAACCGTTTGTTAATGCAATACAGCTTGAAATAGAGTTTAATACATCACAAACAATTGGCTCATTTGATTTTGCACCCTCATTTGCTATTGTAGATTATACACCAACAAACACTAAGGGATAGACACTTATAAGAATTTATGGTATAATTATAACAATATGGCTATCACAGTATCTGACATACAGGATAATTTTAACACAATAATAGGGGATACATCAACAGACCGTATCTCAGCAGCAGAAAGACTTCAATATATAACTGAAGCTACTGTTTGGTTGATGGAGGAGCTTGAGAATGAGCACCAAAACTCAACATACACACTTAATTATCTTGATACTGTCAATTACTATAAGGTAACATCTTCTATTGCAGACCTTCTTGACGGTGCAGACTTAAGAAGGGAAAAAGATGACCATGATATTTCATTCCAGAGACGTTCAGCAAGAGAAATAGCAGAAGACATAGGGCAGGGAGATACAAATAGTACATGGGCAATAGAAAGGCGTGACGGCGATGCTTATCTTGTAATAAACCATCAATCTAAAAACTCAGCAAAAACTGTTGCTGATATGGATAGCACAACTGCTGGGGGTGGAACATGGGCAGTAGATTCAACAAACTCAGATGCAACAAATCTTACCACTGATACAGTTGAATATAAGCAAGGTTCAGCTTCTCTGAATTTTGATATAGATGTATCTCAATCGGGCAATGACAGAGCAACAATTCAAAATACAACACTTGATTCAATGGATTTATCTGACTATGAAGATTTAGCTTCATGGATATTCTGGGTGTATATCCCAGATGTAACAAACTTTACATCTGTAACATTGTATTGGGGGTCTGATACATCTAATTATTGGTCTGCGACAGCAACAACAGACATAGACGGTGCATCATTTTCAAATGGCTGGAATAGAATAAAGATTGATTGGGCTGATGCAACAAAGACTTCTTCACCAGATGTAACTGCAATTGATTATATTAGATTTGATTTCAATTATGGGGCTGGACAGACAGATGATACAGATTTCAGGATTGATGACCTTAAGATAGTTACGCCAGAAAAGCTTACATTTCATTATATAAGCTGGAATGTTGGCACAGATAGCAGTGGTAATGATATTACAGCATTTACTGCAACAACTGATATACCTTATTTCTCTGGACAGTATGATAACTATAAATTCCCAGTTGCCCATAAAGCGGCATCTTTGGCATATAAATCATTGCGATTATTTGACGAATCTGTACTTGAAGAGAATGAAGCAATAAAAGCATTAAGAAGGTTGAGAAAGATTATTCCATCATCAAAAACGCCAGAGAGTAAAGGATTTAAGGTTAGTGGTATTAATTTTAGAAAATAGTTGCAATAAGTGATACATTGTGTTATAATATAAAAATATGGCAAAAGATAAAGGACTTTCAGAAAAAGATAAACAAGCTGTTTTAGCCGCTGGATTGGCTGGCGGATTAAGTGATAAAGAAGCACGGAATGTTGCTGGCATGAGTAATGCAGAAGCACCTGGCACAAGCTCTATTACACCTGGTGGTGGTACTGCACAATTTGATACATTTCTTAAGGCGTTGCAAGATAAAATACTTGGAACAAGTGATATTGTGTCATCGATAGATACTGGTGTTGAACAAGCAATAGCAGGCGTTCAAAAAGCAAGTGAGGCACAGGC
>JALTJN010000477.1 GCA_027076405.1 Chromatiales bacterium | reverse complement strand
GTGGGTAGTGCTGATGCTATTGGTAGACTAAATAAAACATCTCTAGAAGATAGAACTCCTGTGGTGGTGTCTTTGGATTTTGCTATAAAATATCACTGGCCATCTTGTAATGCGGCCTGTATGAATTCGGAAATTGGTGCTGAATTTTATTCAGATATTGAAGCTAGTTCTGTAGTAGATGGTAGTATATCTTTATTAGAATGTACAGATGGTGCAAGCTGTGCTGTGTTTGCTAATCCTACACCTACTTTTGATACCACTGTTACAACTAGACAGATTATTTTGCAACCAATATCAAATCTAAAACCAGCTACATATTATCGTGTTGTATTTAGGGATGTATTGCGGGGAGTGAATGGACAAAACTTAACAGGTTTGAATTATGATGAAGATATAGATGGTATTGATGATAGTTATTCTTGGACATTTAAGACTGATGATATTATATGTGATATAACTGGTGTAACAACACAGCCAGGTAGTATGATTTTTTCTAATATTTCACAGAGCCAAGATATTGTCGGAAAAGCAGTTAGTAATCAAGGATGTAATGGTGGTCAATTTATTGATGCATGGGATTATAATTGGACATGGGGTGTCAATGACGTGTCTGTGGCAACGTTACAATCTCCTTTAGCAGATGTGAATAATGACACCAAGATTGATCCTGTACAATTAATAACATCGCAGGCAGTGGGCATCACTACTGTAAGTGGTAGTGCAGGTGGGTTCAGTAGTATATCTGACATAGAGGTCTTGGATAATAGCGGATTGCCAGTGTCATGTGATGGTGATACTTCATCACCAAGTTGTGAGCCAAATTCTAATAAGTGTGCTAGTACTGATTTTTGTAATCCAAATTCCTGTTCTTGTGAGCCAGCGCCAGCTCCTAATATACTTTCTATAGAGCCTATTGATGGTAGTACTCTGGAGTGTAGAAATTCTTCATTTAAAATCGTTTTTGATCAGTTGATGAATAGTTCTGAGGGCTCTAATTATATAGAGCTTATAGATACAGGATCTAGCGCAATAATAGATACAAGTCTTAGTTCTTATGAAGTTGCCACAGGTGCAGAAGGGTGTGCTTGGGAAGATGGCTGTACTGTTTTTATTGTATCACCTACAAATTTATTACCTGAAAGTTCATCGGTTGAGTTAAGTGTTAGAGCAGGTATGCCAAGTATTTATGACCAAGGACTTGTATCTGATAGTGTTAATTCTTATACAATAGGCAATTCAATTTGTCAGCTCGATGGTGTAGATATTTCACCTGCATCTTGGATGTTTACATCTTTGTTATTCCCTGACAGTTCACATGATTTTATTGCTAGGGGATACACCAATCAAGGTGGTAGCAGAACATATATAGTGCCGACTTCTGACTATGATTGGAATTGGACATGGACTAGAGATGATCCAGATCAGTTTATTACTACTAGTGAAAATATTGATACAAATACAGTTACTGTTATCAAGAGTGGTATAGGCAATGCTTATATTACAGCTGAAGCTACAATTGTAACAGATAATGTTTTTGGTGGAGATGAGTTAGGAAATACTGAATCTGGTACGGCAAGCATTGATGTTTTTATTTGTGATTTTCCATGGCCAAGCCCTCCACCATATGATATTGGCTGGAATGCTACTATGAAATATTGTCGTGGCAATATAGGTGATGATTTATTACCTATAATTACAGAGACTGCAAATTTTCCAGTTAGCGGTACATTGCTAAGAGATACAATTTTTACAGTTGATGAATCAGATGGATTGACTGGTAAAGATGTTATTGGTTTGAGAGTTTATGACAATCCAACTCACGCTTCTGCTGCTGGTTGGTATGCTTCTCAAGATTTTCAACAAGGTAGTCCTAGTGAAACAGTTATAGATGGATATCCAGCTGTGGTAGATGGACGTACAATATATATACATTTTACAGATGTTGAAAAGTCAAATCCAGATAAAATAAGATCTTATATTTTAGTACTATCTCATAACCAAAATGAGTCTAGTGACACCAGGGCTATATATAGCCAATTGATAAAAAATCTTTTATTCAATGGAAATATTATCAGCACAGAAAAGAAATCTATACAGCAAGATATGATACGTATGGGAGGTCTTGGATTTATTGCTGAAAAATTATTAGCTTACCAAGCAGATAATGCTGGTGCTTTACCAGACTTATCTAGCGGATCTTTTGTTACAGGAATGTCAACAAGTCGTTGGCCACAAAGTTGGCAATCTATCCTTGGCAATGCTTTGGGTACGAAAATGCCTCTGGATCCTGATAATGATTTTGCTTTTTGTCCTGATGATTATGACCAGCAATCATGTTTTAATAATAATTTAAACCCTCAATTTTATTGCGCTGATGGTTCTCATATATATATTTATAAGGACGGTAGTATTTATGCTAATCCAAAATACAAAAATGTTGAATGGGTAGGTATAGGCACAGTTACTGGTGATACTTGTGCAAGTTTTGGTCTGTCTACTGTTGGAGGTACTATTAGTCAGGCATCTCCTTTAGAATTGGGTGCATTGCCTCCAGAGGTAACTATAACTAGTCCAAATGATTCTGCTAGTGGAGATCAAAATGTTGTGATGCAATACAACACTACACAGGCTGGTGATGTGACGTTTTATGCCAATAATACTGTTTATGGTTCTGCCAGTGTTGGTATTGGCGCTCATTCTTTTACATATACAGATTTACCTACAGGAAATAATAATCTAAGAGTTGAAATAAATAATATATATGGAAGTGGGAGTGATAGTATTGATTATACTGTAGAGTTTGTAACACCTCCTGATTCAGTTGCTATAAACAGTCCATCAGAAGGTGATGTTGGCGGTGTTGATGTTACAGTAAATTATACCTTGAAAGGAAGTGGTACTATTGTATGTAAAGTAGACACTGGAGAACAGTTTACTATCAAAAATGTAGAAACAGGTACTTATTCTTGTCCTACTTTTAGTAATGTAGCAGAAGGTAATAGAACTTTTACTGTAACTTATACGCCTAGTGGACCAGGCTCATCAATAAGTGATTCAGTTCATTATACAGCTACAACAGATGTTGTGACTATTGATAATCCAGCCAGTGGTACTGTTGGTGGTAGTTCTGTTACAGTTACTTATACTATGAATGCAGGAAGTGCTGTTCAGTGTCGTGATGATACAGGTGTAGTATATACAACAGGCAATGGTCCTGGAACATATACATGTACATTAAACAATTTGCCTTTGGGTAATAGAACAATAACTGTTGAGATGTTGGATTCTGGAGTTAGTGATAGTATTTTGTATACAGTAGAATCAGCAGGTAATAATGTAGTTACTAACAGTATTATTAATTTAGCTAAAATGGTTGGATCTGTATTGCGTAATTTGTTTAATGTCTAGGGTTAGTGAGCTGAAATTTTTTTATTATTATGATATAGTAAATATATAATAACTTTAATATAAATAGAGTATGTTTGATGATTTGAAAGATCAGAATAATAATCAAGACACAACACGTGATGCAGTATCACAATCTCCACCATCTAGTTTGCCAGTGACCCCAGATAATAATGCAGATATATCATCGCAGAAATCCAAAGACCCAGTGGTGGTTGAGGATATGTTGGCTGATTCACCAGAAGATAGTTTAGCAGGTGAGACAACTCCAGCTATGCCAAGTATGTCATATAGTTCTAGTGATGGTAAGGTAGAGACTCCAACTAATACACCGCCTGCAACACCACCAACAATGACTGGCGTGCCAAATATGCCGGATGATCCAATGTCTTGGCCTGATAACAGCGCATCTGTGGCAGGTAAGAAAAAAATGCTTATAGCTGGTATTGTTGTTGTTGTAGTTATTTTGCTGGGAATTGGTGGTTATGTTGCTTATCAACGTTTTGTAGTGCAACAGCCTGTTGCGCCTATTAATGAGTCAGAAAATATAAATAATGACACTGACACTACTACAAAACCTACTAATAATGATACAGGTACTACACCTGTAACAGAAGATGTCATATCTGATACAGAAGATAGTGCCACAGATTTGGGTTTGCCTATTGATTCTGATGGTGATGGATTGACAGACCAAGAAGAATTAAAATATAACACAGACCCAGATTTAGCAGATACTGATAGAGATGGTTTGTTTGATAGAGAAGAGGTTGTTTCTTGGAAAACGGATCCTTTGAACCCTGATTCAGATGGAGATTCCTTTTTAGATGGAGATGAGGTAAAAAATGGCTATGATCCACTTGGTCCTGGTAAGTTAGAATTTTTTGATCAGTTGAATTTTTAGGTTTTTTAGAGGTATATGTTTTCATTTAGTAAAGATAAATCAAAGCCTCAAGTTGCAGAGGAACAAGTTACTCAGTTTCAACCAGTTGATGTGTATACACCGCCGGCGCGTTTTTTGCCATCAGTGAATACTAATAAGTCATCAAGTAAAGGCAATGTTATTACTATAATATTAATAATTTTATTTTTGTTGGTTGTGGCTGGTGGTATTGGTGTTTGGTTGTTTTTTAGTAAAAATAACAACTCTGTTCAAAATTTAGAGCAGCCAGAAATTGCTCCTTTGGATATTGCAACAGATAGTGCTACAGAGCAAAATCAGCCATCAAATACAGATTCTACAGTTACAGTTCCGCCACAGCCTATAACTTATGTAGCTAAAGATGAAGCAGGTAATGTTAACGGTATTTTGACTTTGCAACTTTCTGCTAGTGATAAGCAATTAGTAGATCAGGTTGTTATTACAAATAACAATCCATCAAATACAAAGCAATATATAGTTGGCAGTTCTTATACTATTTCACCACGTGGCAAGGAATTAACCAAAGATGCTAAGTTAACTATTGAGTATTTTGATACAACATTGTCTAGTAATGTTGAAAATAGTTTGCGGATTGCCTTTCTCAGTTCTACTGGCGAGTGGCAACTAGATGATAAGACAGAGATAGACCTAAGTCGTAATAAAGTGAGTATAGATATAGTACAGCTTCCAAGTACACAAGTAGCTGTTGTTTCTAATTTGACAATGGATGAGATTAGCAAACCTGATGATAATAGTATAGATGTTGATCAAGATTTTGAAGTAAAAAGTCTAACTCCTAGCTTTGATACTGATGCTGATGAATTGAGTGATGTAGAAGAGTTATTGTTTAAAACAGATATAAATCGTCCAGATAGTGATTTGGATGGTTATACAGATGGTGAAGAAGTGTTAAATTTATTTTCACCTTCACAACCAGGAAAAACCTTGCTTGATACTACAGAGTTTTCTTTATACACAAGCCCGGTATTTGGTTATACATTACAATATCCAAGTGTATGGACAGTGAATAATGTTGAAGATGATTCTAATATTGTTATGTTTAATTCAGCAACTAATCAATTTGTTGAAGTTATTATTGAAAAACTTGATTCTAGTTTTAAAACCATACAGGACTGGTATCAATCACAAGTTCCAGGATTAGCAAAAGAAGATATACGTACCACTAGTGTTGGAAAAAATAATTATTTTGCAATTTTGTCTGTAGATGGAACAACGACTTATTTTGTAGTAGATAATTTTGTGGTCGGTATTACATATAACAAAGGTATTGAAACAGAGGCTGATTATTTGACAATTTATAATGCTATGAAAAATAGCTGGTCTTGGTCTGTTGATAGTACAGATGATTTGAAAAATAACGCAAGTAGTACTGAGCAAGTATTGCCAGATATGCAGAATTCGGAGCAAGAAAATTTGTAGTCAATAAATATAAAAGTTATGATTACAACTGATTGGGTATCAGCAAAATCTTATATTGTAGGTGAACAATTTTTTTATACTTTGAATAAATCTATAGAAAAATATACCAAAGTCCATAGATTGAATATTTCATCTAGTATAGTGTCTGATAGAGTTATGAAAAAATTAAACCATTCATGGCGTGGCAAAAATAAAACAACTGATGTTTTATCATTTCCTTATAATGAGGATAAAGGATTAGTTGTAGAAAAATCTGATTATGATGGTGAGGTGATTATTAGTTTTGAACAAGCCAAGAGGCAGTCAGGAGTTAATTCACTGCGTACTGAGTTGGCTACTCTGTATATTCATGGTGTTTTGCATATCATAGGCTATGACCATGTAACTCGAGTACAACACAAAGAAATGTATGGAATACAAGAAAAAATATTAGAATATTGGAAAAAGATTTATGGTAGCAAAAAACATAACAAATAGTTTTAAATATGCACTCAGGGGTCTGACTGATACTTATGTTAATGAGAGAAATTTTCGTATCCATACTTGGGTATCTTTTGTTGTATTGATTGCTGGTATTTTTTTTGGAGTTACGATTAAAGAATGGATTATTATTGTATTGGTTATTACTATGGTTTTGATTTTAGAATTAATGAATACAGTTGTTGAAAGGATTATAGATATTTTAAAACCAAAAATTCATGAGTATGTTCGGGTGATAAAAGATATAACAGCTGCTGCTGTGCTGGTTGCTAGTATATCAGCGGTTGTAATAGGTTTGATTATTTTTTATCCTTATGTGATATCAATATTTGATTGAACAACTTCTTGGTTCATAAGAAAAAAAATGATATACTTAATTTTAAGTTAGTGTAAAATAAATTATGTCTTCACGAGAATCTATTATTTGTGGTTTGGATATTGGCTCTAGCAATGTTAGAGTTGTTGTTGGTCAGTTATCAGCAGAAAATGCTATGACTGTTCTAGCTGCTGTTGAAACTCCAACTGAAGGTGTGAGTAAAGGAACTGTGACCAGTATTGAAGATGCTGTGTCATCAGTATCACAGAGTTTAGAAAAAGCAGAGCGTTTAAGTGGTGTTGAGTTGCGCAGTGCTTATGTAGGTATTTCTGGAGCTCATATTTTATCCCAAGATTCACATGGGGTTGTAGCTGTAGGTAAGGCCAATGGTGAAATTCAAGAAGATGATGTTGAAAGAGTAATTGAGGCAGCTCAGGCAGTTGCTACACCGCCAAATTATGAAATTATTCATGTTATTCCTAGATCATTTAGTGTTGATGGTCAGGCAAATATAAAAGACCCAGTAGGTATGAGTGGCGTGCGTTTGGAGGTTGATGCTCAGATTATACAAGGATTATCTGGACAAATTCGCAATGTTACCAAATGTGTTTATAGAACAGGTTTGGATATAAATGACTTGGTTTTAGGTATTTTGGCAACATCTGAAGCAGTGTTAGATAAGAAACAAAAAGATTTGGGAGTTGCTTTAGTAAATATCGGAGCTCATACTACAAGTGTGGCTGTATTTGAAGAAGGTGATGTATTGCATACAGCTGTGTTGCCAGTTGGTTCATCACATATAACTTCTGATATAGCTATTGGACTGCGAACTGCTATAGATGTGGCTGAAAATGTCAAAATTGACGTTGGTACAGTATTGCCAAATACAGTTGCGCGTCGCGAAGGTATAGATTTAGAAAACTATGGCGGACCAGAATCAGAAAAAGTAACAATTCGTACTATTGCAGAAATAACAGAGGCACGTCTGGAAGAGATATTTGATATGGTTGATGCTGAATTAAAAAAGATTGATCGCTCTGGTATGTTGCCAGCAGGTATAGTGCTGACAGGAGGTGGTTCTAAATTACATGGAATTGTTGAATTTGCTCGTGAACAATTTAAGTTACCAGCAATGATTGGTCAAACAGATATTGGCTCTATAGTTATAGAAAAAGTAAAAGATCAGGCATTTTCTACAGCATTTGGATTGATGCTTTGGGGTATTGAATTGGAAAAGAGTAACAATGACAAGGGTGTGTTGCAGAAAATTATTTTAAAAAATCCTCTTGATAAAGTTAAAGGTTTTTTTGGATCTTTCAAGGCTTGATGAAGTGAGTTAGATAGTGAATAGTAGGTTGAGTAATTGTTTTGCTCAATCTTTTTTTACTATTTTGATAAATGAACACTATATTGGTTCATTGTTATTATGTACAATATTAATTTCATAATGTATTATATAAACATAGTATTAATTACTTATATATGGAAATCAAACCAGAAGTAGAAACTTTTGCAAAAATAAAAGTAGTAGGTGTAGGTGGTGGTGGTGGTGCTGCAGTAGATCGCATGGTGAAAGCTAAGATTAAAGGTGTTGATTTTATTGCGCTCAATACTGACGCTCAAGCCCTACATCATAATTCAGCTCCTGTTAAAGTCCACATTGGACGTGAGATTAGTCGTGGTCTTGGCGCTGGTATGGATGCTGAGAAAGGACGTGCTTCAGCCGAAGAATCACGTGAAGATATTGAAAAGGTGTTGTCAGGTTCTGATATGGTATTTATCACAGCTGGTATGGGTGGTGGCACAGGTACAGGCGGTAGTCCAGTGATTGCTGAAATTGCTAAATCCTTTGGAGCTCTTACAGTGGCTGTTGTAACCAAACCATTTTCATTTGAAGGTGCTCAACGTCGTTTTATTGCAGAACAAGGTATGCAAGATTTGCTAGACAAAGTTGATACTGTTATTGTTGTTCCTAATGATAGACTTTTGCAAATTATTGATAAAAAAACATCATTGCTGGATTCTTTTGCAGTAGTTGATGAAGTTTTGAAACAAGGTGTACAAGGTATTTCTGAAATCATTACTTTACCAGGACTTATCAATGTTGATTTTGCAGATGTAAAATCAATTATGTCAGAAGCAGGCTCTGCTATGATGGGTATTGGAGTGGGCACTGGTGAGAATAGAGCAGTGGAAGCAGCTCAGGCAGCTATTAATTCACCGTTACTTGAAATGTCTATTGATGGTGCAAAAGGTATTTTGTTTACTATTACAGGTGGTCCTGACCTTGGAATGTATGAGGTTAATGAAGCAGCTCAAGTTATTACAAAAGCCGCAGATCCAAATGCAAAAATTATTTTTGGCGCTGTGATAGATGAATCTATAGGGGATGAGTTAAAAATAACAGTAGTGGCTACTGGATTTTCTGGACAGCAAAGTGGTAATTTTTCATCTCAAGCCAATACTAATTCTGCTTTTTCTGCACCTGTATCATCAGCACAAAGAGAAGCAAAAGTTGAAATACCAGAAAGACCTACAACACCAATTATAAAAGAAGATGTAGAAGAACCAATACAAGAAGAAGAGCCAATGTCTCCATCTCGCAAATACGCATTGCCTAAATTAGAACGAAAAAGCAAGGAAGTAAAGAAAAAAGAACAACAAGAGGAAGAATTAGAAATACCTGCATTTATAAGAAAAAAGATGGGGTAAGGTTTTGCTGATAATTTGGTCTTATATTAATATATATTTAAAATACTGTTCTTGTCAGGGCAGTATTTTTGATTGACAAAATTTTTAAAAGACCCATTGTGTGCGAATAAAATGATGACTTATCCACAAAGATGAGTATTGTACAGGCGTCGTACTTTGTTTTTTTGCGACACTTGTTTTGGAGTTTTTGTGTAGTTATAAATTAACTATGGCTTTGTAAAATTTAGATTGGACAATTTTTTTGTAAAATTTGGTAATTACAATATGTAGTGGTATAATTCTTTATGCACATACTATATATTGTGTTTTAAGTATTTTAAGATTTTTATGCATTGTCCTGTTTGTAGTTCTCATAGCACCAAGGTCACTGATTCTCGTATTGTAGATGAGGGTATGGGAGTGAGACGTAGACGTGAATGTGAGAAGTGTGGATTTCGGTATACTACTCGTGAAGAAACAGAATTGCTTGATCTGACAGTTATAAAAAGAGATGGTAGAAGAGAAGCGTATTCTCGTGAGAAAATTATCAATGGACTAGAACGATCATTGCATAAAATACCATATAAAAAGGACTTGTTCGTTCGTTTGGTACAAAATATAGAGAGAGATATACAAAAACTAAAACAAAGAGAAGTGACTAGTGGTGAGGTAGGGGAAATTATGATGAGACGATTAAAAGTTTTTAATAAAGTTGCCTATATTCGTTTTGCGTCAGTGTACAGATCATTTAGTGATATTAGTGGGTTTGAAGATGCTATTGACCAATTGAGTCGCAAACGCAGTCATTCAAGAAAAAAGAAAAAATAACAATAAAAAAATGGTAGCAACACAAGACACAGTAAAACGTTCAAATGTTTTTCAAATAATAAAAAAATCAGGTGATGCAGTTTTGTTTGATGAGATGAAGCTACAACGCTCTGTAGAAAGAGCCTTATTGGCAACAGGTATTGAAACAAATCCTATAGCTTCACAGTTAGTTGACGATATTATAAAAAAGTTGGAAGAGGAATTATCATATCGTGAAAATATCACCACATTAGATATTAGTGA
>JALTJN010000476.1 GCA_027076405.1 Chromatiales bacterium | reverse complement strand
GAGGTGCTGGAAAATATTAAATTTTATGAATGGTTGTCACATGAACTTAATAAAAAACAAAGTTAGCTATATAGCGTTGTTGTTATTGCCCTTGTTACTCATGGCAGCCAACCTCGCACCAACGACTTTACCAAAAGGTTTTTTAGAAAAATTACCAATACTGGTGAAGCTGAATGATGAAGAATTTAATCAATTGCTGGCCTTGGCACAAAAACAGTCAGAAATAGAAAACAAAGCGGTGAAAGTTTCAGCGCAGCAGGAATAGTATGATGAAGATATTAATATTAATAAGTATGTTTTGGTTTGCGGCTATGGTGCAAGCATCGAATGATTGGCAATCTTTGTCGCCTGATATGCAAACACTACTGGGCGAATACCAAGCTGAATGGAATCAACTATCCACACAAAAACGCAATCAACTAAGCCAGCAGGGTGAACGCTGGTTGCAAATGCCGGCAGAAAAACGTCAGCCTTTATGGGATCGTTATCAGCGTTGGCAACAATTATCACCAGAGATGCGGGATAATATGCAACGCACCTATGCAAAGTTTCAGCAAATGTCACCACAACAGCGTCAGCAAATGTTAAGTGCGCATCAGCAGTTTAAAAAAATGGACCCTGCTCAGCAACAACGTATGATGCAACGCTTTCAGCAGTTCCAACAACGCGCAGGTTTTGCGATGCCGCAAGATATGAATGCCGGTGATATGCAAGGCATGAGCAGTGGTGATGCCATGGGTAAAGGTGGTAGTGTGGGTATGGGCGGTATGATGGGTGATGGTGGTGCAAGCAGCCCAATGGGTAATATGAATAACCTTAATGGTCAGCCTGGAACAGGAATGAATGCGCGTTAAAAAAATACAATATTTATTAACGCCTTGTTTGTTTCTATTTAATTCGTTGTTGTTTGCAGACACAGGTATTGCAGTATTTTCTGCTTACACATACATCAACGATTTAGGTTTGTCGCTACAGGATGCCGCCAATAATAAAACTATTTCCCGCAGTGGCATAAAGTTAGGCGTAAATGCTAACTGGTCTGATATTAATTATCAGGGTGGTAGCAGTGTGGTGTTATTTGTCAATCAAGATACAGATCTAAACGATGACAGAAATATTCGTGACATTGGTTTATCGGCTTTGTATTTACAAGCATTATCAAAAAAGTGGCTGTTAAGAAGTCACCTTGGCATAGAGCAATATCGAAATGATGTATTGCTATCGACAAGTTTTGATGGCCTGAGTGTTAATCTGACGGCAGGTTATATGGGGGCTGAAAATAGTGGTGTTGATATTAAGCTAAAACAATCTTATGAAAACCATCAGCAGGATAGTCGTGATCAATATAATACAAGCCGGGGTTTGTTATCCTTAAGTTATTATTTTCCGAGCAATAATTCACCTCAATGGAGTATGCAGATACAGCGGCAATATAATAATGCCAATGATGCGGCACGTGATTATGTATCTAATTTAATATCTATCGCTTATAAAAATTGGCGCTATAAAAGTCTGCAAGCTAATTTTATATTGCAGCAAAGAAAAGATATTTATGCCTTAAGCGATCCACAAACACGCCGCGACAAACTTAGTTTTTTTGCATTGGATATTTTAAAGCCAATTAATAAACAGTGGCTTTTTCGAACATCATTAAGCGCAGGTTATTTTGATTCTAATTTCAGTAATCAAACACAGGATTATTTACAAATAACTATTGGTGTTCAAACGCAGCTTTAATTAATTGGATGTGTTAGATCTGGTCGGAATTAATACATTTAATATCCGGTGCGGTTATCACCGCACCCTACAATAGTTGGATGTGTCAGAACCATATGTGGGTGTCGGTGAAGCATTAGTTGGATGTGTCAGAATCATATGTAGGGTGTCGGTGAAGCATGAACCGCACCACAGAAAAAATAGTTTAACATCCGGCACAGCTCAATTACGCTGTTGGAGTCAAATTTAATATGCGTTTAGAATAAAACTCTTAGCTAAATTTGACTCCCACACCTATGATCAACCTGCGCATCAATCATCTTATTAAAAATATCCAATAATATTTTATAGTCACCTTCGTTATGCAAAGTGTTCAGGCAATAATGAATAGCTTCAATAGTGGAGACAAAATCATCTTTAGGTGCTTTACGAATTCGATAATTAGAATGTAAGTGTGTGGGTAATTTTATGCTGCGGAGTTGATGTAAATTTTTGGATGAAAAAAATATTTTTTTAGCTTTTCGCCAGGTTGCATCTATAAAAATCAAATGGCTAATAGTCTGCATATTAGATTGTGCTTCTATAAAATCTTCAGCATTTTCAGAAGGAAAAACTAAGGCGATTGTTTGTAGGTTTTCCTGTAGTATTTTATTGAGTTTGGTGTCAGTAGAAAAATCTTCACCAATAAAGATGTCAATATTCTGTAAACAGAGCTTGGCAATAATGGCGCTGCCTTTGGGGTGTTTTACTTCATCGGGATGTTGCAAAATAATAATCTTTAGTGGGCTGTTTATAAGCTGAGTCCACTGACAAATACAGCTCGCTTCAGGCCGGTAACAACGATAACAATATGCACGACTCATTTGAAAACTTCATTATCCAAAAAGCAGAAACCATTACTTTACCGCAAGTAAAGCGTTTTTACCGAGATAATCAAATGCGCCCTCAGG
>JALTJN010000475.1 GCA_027076405.1 Chromatiales bacterium | reverse complement strand
ATACCAATGCGAGTAATATTATTCATCATGGATCTCCTTGTTGCAGTGGTTCTTTACACTATCATTGTCACCAGACGGAAATTGTCTGGCAACTGGGAGGTCCATGTCATTCGTTATGGAAAGAAGGTTGTGTAAAATAAATTTAAGGAAAAAATCAGTAGCAAAATAAAATCAGGAAAAATAATTTTTTGTTGGTTTTTGAGCTGCATGGCAGGAAAAGGTAAATCATTCTGAAAGGCCATAGCGTAAAAAGTGTTCTGCGCTGATAGCGTGAAAGATTGTACAGGTTAAAAATAGTCAGGTTAAAATGCCCTGGCACCGATTGAGATCGGTGATAAAAGTAAATCAGGTTATGTAATAATCAGCCTGAAAAATCCGCCGCCAGCTGAAGCTGGTGATCGAGTTATTCTTGAAATATCGGAGATATTCCAAGATAAATGAACAGTCTTGTAAATCAGCTTCAAAGAGCATAAGTTTACTGAAGGTAATGGCAGCCATAACAAAGGTATGCACCCGACAGTTTAAAGTGGCGCTTATTTTGCAAAAGGCGCAAAAACGCACCACTTTAAACCGCCGGTGATACCAGCGTTAGGCTAGTGAACCAGCCACTAGTTTGGCTCAAGTAAAGCTGGTTAAATTAGAGGGATAAATATGAAAAAAATAATTATAGCCACATTTATAGCAACCCCAATAGCATTTCAAGCTAATGCTGGTGAGCTTAACTATAATTTCTTACAAGCAACCTATGTGTCATCGGACACAAATGTATCAGGAGTAAATGTTGATGGAAATGGGTTTGCAGTCTCTTTATCAAAAGAGATTAGCCCTAATATTGCCTTTGTTGGCGGCATAGATAATCAGTCCTTTGACTTTGGTATTGATACAAATAGTTTTTCATTTGGTGTAAATTATCATTCTCCAATAAATGAAAAGTCAGATTTTATAATTGGATTAAATGCATTAAATGCAGAAGTATCAGTGGATGGGTTTGGAAGCGAAGATGATACAGGCAATATCATCAGTATTGGTATGAGAAATAATTTACAAAATAATATGGAGTTCTCATGGGCTTTTCAAAGGACGGACATATTTGATGATTCATCAACTTCATTTTCGCTGGGTATTCTGATAGGCCTAGAAAATAATTTTCAAGTAGGCTTTGGCTATTCAAGTGGTGATGATACAGACTCTATTGGTTTTTTTGGTAGAGCGAATTTTTAAAAAAGCCTAACAATACGTTTAAGCCGACCCCCAAAGCTGCGCGCCTTTTGTGGGAAAGACATCCACAAAAGTCACCCAGTTTCGGGGTCGGCTTAACTAAGGCGTTATGGAAAGAAGGCTGTGTAAAATAAATTTAAGGGAAAAATCAGTAGCGAAATAAAATCAGAAAAAATAACTTTTTGTTGGTTTTTGAGCTGCATAGCAGGAAAAGGTAAATCATTCTGAAAAGCCATAGCGTAAAAAATATTCTGCGCCGAAAGCGTGAAAGATTTGGCAGATTAAAAATAGTCAGGTTTAAAAATCCTGGCACCGATTGAAATCGGCGGTGAAAGTATATCAGGCAATATAATAATCAGCCTGAAAAATCCGCCGCCAGCTGAAGCTGGTGAAAGAAAGGTTCTTGAAATATCAGAGATATTCCAAGATAAATGAACGGTCTTGTAAATCAGTTTCAAAGAGCATAAGTTTACTGAAAGAAATGGCAGCCATAACAAAGGTATGCACCCGACAATTTAAAGCGGCGCTTATTTTGCAAAAGGCGCAAAAACGCGCCACTTTAAATCGCCGGTGATACCAGCGTTATGTGAATGAATAATAAAACCCTATATAATTTAGTTTTTTAATAGTGAAGGAAAAAAGATGTATAAAATAATAATATTGGCTTTAACAATGACTATAACTGCCTGCGGTGGCTCTGATTCGAGCACATCTAATGAAGAAAGCAATAATTCAGTATCTGGTATATTTGAAGGAACAATTACAGCAACTGGTGATACACCTGATTCTGCAGTAGCACTGATAACATCAAATGGTAAAGTAGCAATTGTAGATATAGATACAATTGAAGGATTTATGGGTACAATTAATGGGAGTTCATTAACTGGTACTATTTATTCTTCATCTTCAGTTCCCGCAACAGGAGAAATAACAAATGTATCAGGAGATAATATTAGTGGCACATATACAAGCTCACTAGGTGGTGGAACATTTTCATTAGTTTCAAATACAAATTTATATAATAGAACATCAGCATTATCTAAACTAACGGGCACATGGGTTGATGAAACATTTACAAATGGAACAGGTGTATCAACTTGGGTTATTCAATCTAACGGCCAATTTTCTGTATCAACAACATTAGGATGTAATGGTACAGGTGCATTCTCAATAATAGACAGTTCAAAAAATGAATATAGTGCAAATATAACTATAACTAATTGCCTAGGGCTGAATGGAAGCTATTCTGGTATAGGCGCACTGTCAGATACATTCAATAATGACGATACAATATCATTTTTATTTAATAATGGTTCAGTTGGTGGAATTTCTGAAATGATAAAACAATAAGTCACATAACAATACGTTTAAGTCCGACCCCTCAAAGCTGCGCGCCTTTGCGGTGCTTCGCACTTTACCGCAAAGTCACCCAGCTTTGCGGGTCGGCTTAACTAGGCGTT
>JALTJN010000474.1 GCA_027076405.1 Chromatiales bacterium | reverse complement strand
ATCAAGCCCCGATTTATTAAAAACATAGGATTTAATTTTTGCACAATCATTATTTCCATTTATCATTACTAATTTTCCTATTTTTACTTCATGCCGTCCGGTTTTTCAAAAGGGACAAAACCATTAATTGTTTAGCCGTTCTTACAATGTTTTTTTGCTAATTCTTTTAAATCAAGACCAGAATTGTCAGATTCACCGGATATGAATACAGATTTAAATTTATTAATCACTTCAATCTGCACAGCAGGACAATAATCTCTTCCTATTCGATATAGATAATATTTCCCAGATAGCGGCGGCCCTAGAATTATGCCCATGACAATACCAAACAGGAACATTAAGCTTGTCATCCAGACGTCTAACGAAAGCAAGGATGAGCCGCCCGCAAACACAATACTAAGCACAAGCGCAGGGAAGATTAATGATGACTCACCATTAAAATGAAAAGCAATATGACTTAGTTCTTTTATGGTAAAAACTTCAGCAGTCTCATTGTTCTTCATATCAATTGCTTCCAATCTAAATTAATTTCTTACTAAGAAGTAAGCCGCGCCTAGTCCACACAGAAGACCAAGTGTTATTATGGCTGCAGATTTCATATTATTTTTTGAGTTGGTCTTGCTTACCCATCCCTTCCTAAAGGCTGTGTATATTAATGCACCTAGAATTGTGATTAATATCCCAAAAAAAGAATTATACAAGGTTGTCACAGCTCCGATAAGCATCACTGGGATGCCTGCTAAAGAAAGCGACATTGATTTATTATTACTATCATTCATACATTTATTCCAATTTCATTCTTATAATCCAATAGTGCTCTCATCGGGAGGAGGGCGCTTACAAATGCCGTAGCTTTCATCTCCGTACGGGTGACCTGTTCCCGCACACCAAAGACACATCGCGTCTTTATCATTAGCCCAACTAGCGTTAGCAAATGGTGGCATGCCTGAGTAGTCAACTGTTTCTATCTCGTTTTTATCACTCACATTTATTCCAATGTGATTTCGAATGGTTTAATTCGAAATTGAGAGTATGCGTACTGACAGTAATATTGGTTTGTCATCAAAACAAAAACCCCTTATGACTGCTCCAGATTTAATACGAAAGCAAAAATCTGACTTCGCAGCTAGTTTTCCTTTAAGGTATTTGTAAATGAAATTATTTATATCAGCAGCCGAAGGCTTATAGTTAATGGTCTGCTCTGCAGTGGTTAAATCTCCGCCTAACATAATTACAGTTTCACCTTCTTCTATAAAAACGTCATATTTTCCAGATGTCTGAGCATCTTCCAATAATAACTCTAAAGGGTTCTCTTTACCATTTGTCGCCCCCGAAAATGAATTGTGCGTGAGCTCGGCGACCCTTTGGGCGCCTATTGCATTAACTAAATCTTTTCTTGATGAATACATATTTTATTCCAATGTGGCTACGAATCACTGCCAAGCACTATAGGTTTATAGCTTATTGCTTTTTCGTAAATTTCCTCAGCAGTCATTTCTTCTTTTGACCAAAAAATAATTTCAGTAACATTAGGATCAATTACTGATTGTTCTAAAAGAATAATAGCCTGATCAGACTCTTTCTCTGAATTAAAATTATCATCTTTAATCTTTTGGATTAAGTTAATAATATCTTCTTTTTCGGTTAATTTATTAATAACCTCGGTCATTTTAAGCCTCCAGCATGATAAGAAGGAGACAATATATCCTTATGATATCGAGGTGTTACTATAGTCATATTATCCATGTTATAAACAGCACCAGACTGACTGATTGGTTTCTTATGGTGTAGTTGATAACTCTTTACGCTACCAATATGCTGACTAGGGTGAGCGATCGGAGCCTTGCCTGACCTCATTCTCGCTACATTCCTTTTGTTAAAGCTTTTTGTTAGATTGCTATCCTTTGACACTTCTTTCCAAAAAGAAGACCTGAATTCATCAAAGGATTTAAACTTTCGACCTGAAAGCTTATCCGCAACTTGCTTAGGGATATTGCCAGCACTGCCATGTGATCCTCTTAACCACTTATCACCGTCTTTAATATATCGAAGACCTTTCGTTCCGTACGCTGAACCTGCTTTATTTCTTAGTTGTTTTGCGGTGAGCGATTTTGGTAATAATCCACCGCTTTTACTGGCTATACCACCCAACCCAGGCAAATCACTACCTGCTTCTAATTGCCAGCCTATCGTCGCAAATGCGATTGTTGCCTGATTTCTTAATTTTGGATGTTTTTTTAAATAATTATTAACATACTTAATGATATTGGCACGCTTAACCTTATCTTTGCCAATCTTTTTTAATTTAAAAAGCGCAGCTTTACCTAACTTACCCCCAGCCTTAATGATAGCAATTTTTACCAAGCCACCAATGGCTTTCTTTGCTGCCCATTTTAATGGCCCAGCTTGTGCTTGATGGGCAGGTGAAAATTGATGAGAGGGTAGGGGAATACCGCCCAAAATAGAAAGGAAGAGTACAGCAGTTAATATAATTTTAAAGCGTTTAAACATATAACTATTATACCGTTAATTTATATTGCTCATCGGATCGGTTTATTCCAATGTTAGTTAATCTGTTCTTTAAGCCACTCGAATGGCTTTATGCTTAATAAACCATCAAAGATTCTATGCTTAGAAACGTTACTTTATACGAGCGATTTTTATTCCGATTCCACTGGA
>JALTJN010000473.1 GCA_027076405.1 Chromatiales bacterium | reverse complement strand
TTAATAAATAATTCATACTTTTAAATAGATAGTTACTAACAAGTCAGTTTATAAAGAATACTCTTTTTAAAACTGTAGGTGCGAATTTATTCGCACGCATACATACAGTACTGTGTTTTGTGTGAATAAATTCGCACCTACAATCGGGGCACGGCCATTTGAGTATTCTTTATTTCTGTCTCGGTAATAAGCAGTTCAGCTAATAATTAATTTAGCGTCTATTTGCGTACATTCGCGTTCATTTGCGTTTTCTTTTCCTTTACTTAAACATTAATCCACATACGGCCCATGCTGATGAACAGGTTCATTATGCGGTGCGCCAAAAAACAAAATAAATTCACTGTTTTTTGCGGCGACGATTTCTAAACTTTTTTCATCTTCAATAAACGCAGCTTGATTTTCTGTTACGGTTTTATTATTTATCGTTAACTCACCCGCCATTAAATAAACAATGCCTCTCATCGACGCATCTAAATCCAGCTGATAAGTAGATTGTGCATTTAAATAAACATGCTGATAAATAACTGGCGTATTTAATTTAAGCGGTGACCCTTCACCGACAATTGTTTTTACTTTTCCGCCAGTAATTTCTTTTACGGGAAAATCTGCATCATTCACTTGTTGATACGATGGCGATAATTGTTTTAATTTTTTAGGCAAATTAATCCACAACTGAATGCCATTACTGTTGCCTTGTTCGGCTGGCATTTCAGAATGCAGTAAACCTTTACCCGCCGTGAAACGTTGCGCTCCACCTTGCGATACAAAAGACTCATTGCCTAAATTATCTTTGTGATTCATGCCACCGCTAAACATATAAGTAATGGCTTCGAACCCTCGGTGCGGATGTTCGGGAAAGCCTCGACCTGCACCAATGTCGAAATGGTCGAACAAAACAAACGGATCGAAGTTCATAAATGTTGGTAACGGAAACAACCGTTTTACATCTACGCCGTCACCTTCTGAAACTTCAGTTACATTGCGAATTTCTTGTGTCATTGTTGTCTCCTTAATTGATATAAATTTAATTGTGCTGTGTTGTTTTAAATTATGCTTTATGTAGATGTTAATTTATTCGCGTTTTTTTTGCGTTCATTAGCGGTAAAAAATTTTTTAATGTTTAAATTATACATAGCCTTGTTTTCCCCTCTCCCCAGCCCTCTCCCTGAGGGAGAGGGAGTTAAAGAAATTTATCTCTGTTGTGCGCCTTATCAAAATTTAACTCTGGCCCTTTTGGAACTATCTGAGTAGGATTAACCGTTGTATGGCTAAAATAATAGTGACGCTTAATATAATTTATATCCACGGTTTCTGCGATGCCTTCAATTTGATAAAGCTCGCGCAAATAATTCGACAAACTCGGGTAATCGGCAATGCGTTTTAAATTGCATTTAAAGTGCCCAACATAAACCGCATCAAAACGAATGAGCGTGGTAAATAAACGCCAGTCGGCTTCTGTTATTTCATTACCCACTAAATAGCGTTGTTTTGATAAAATAGTTTCAACTTTATTCAACTGGTTAAATAAACGATCGAAGGCTTTTTCATACGCTGCCTGTGTTGTTGAAAAACCACAGCGGTACACGCCGTTATTTATATTGTCATAAATCGGTTGATTAATTTCATCAATTTTTTCACGTAAGTTTTGCGGATAAAAATCGGTTTTCACTTCGGTGAATGCATTAAACTCTGAATTTAACATCCGAATAATTTCAGATGATTCATTATTTACAATCGTGTTTAATTTCTTATCCCATAAAATAGGCACGGTAATTTGTCCGGTAAAATTTTTATCCGCACGGGTATATATTTCATGCGCAAATTTAAAACCGTGCAGGTGATCTATATACTCACCCTGCTCTGCAAACGTCCAGCCATCTTCCAACATATCGGCTTCAACAACCGACAAGCCAATGATGTTTTCCAGTTTTTTTAATTTTCTAAAAATCACCGTGCGATGCGCCCAGGGGCAAGCATTGGAAACATACAAATGATACCGACCCGCCTCGGCTTTAAACTCGGTACTGCCGTCCGCACGAACCCAGTTTCTAAAAGTAGAATCCATGCGTTTAAATTCACCTTCGTCCATTTCTTTTGCCAACCAGTCTGCGGTTAACTTACCGTTTATGAGCATGCCCATTTTTTTCTCCTGATTTATTTTAAAAAAATATCATAATTTTTTATTGTTTCGTCATGCCTGTGTAGGCAGACGCGACGATCTAATCTTTATAACCACTTTAACTTTCTCTGTTTTAATTTTTCTCTGCGCCTTCGCGCCTCTGCGTCGAGATATCTTATTTTTGACGCAAAGCCACGGAGGCACAGAGTTTTTTAGTGCTCATTCCTGCACATGCATACTAGTGTCCAAAATAAAAATTCCGTCATTCCCGAACGCTTCTATCGGGAATCCAGTGGCTGATGTTGTGCTACTACTTCAAAGTCACTGGGCTCCTGCCTTCGCAGGCGCGACGAGCTATTTTTTATTTCCACTTTAACTTTCTCTGTTTTAATTTTTCTCTGCGCCTTCGCGCCTCTGCGTCGAGATATTTTATTTTTGACGCAGAGCCACGGAGTTTTTATTGGTCATTCCTGCGAAGGCACATTACCATCCAAAATAAAAACTCGTCATTATTTAAGTTACCGACTTCACTTACTCAACTTATTATCCACACTCAGCAATCCCGCACCGTGCACAGT
>JALTJN010000472.1 GCA_027076405.1 Chromatiales bacterium | reverse complement strand
TACTGAAATAGCTAATGTAGTTAAAAAACTGGATAAAAAAGGGATAGATATTTTACGAAAAATTCGCACAGAGTGGAATGTACCAGAAAAATATTATTACTATAGTGTGGCAAAGGATAATTTGAAGCATGTGCTATACAAGGATGGAAGCGAGAAAGGTATGTAATAATCAATATGATGTTGTTAGAAGTGTTCTGGAAGTATTTGTTATATTTATAATCTTTGATTCATAAGATGTGTTATTACTTAATCGATCCTTTACAATAGCTTCCTATTCTTCTGCTCTATACTTCTTCCCTTTCCTTGCTCCCTGCTTCGTTATCCCGAAAAACTTCGTATAAAAATGAAAATAGTTCAAAATCTCTTAACTTGTGGAGATGCGAAAAGATCACGGCCCATATGCTGAAATTCCAAAGGAGCAGCCCGGAGGCCCCGGCTCATGGGCCGGGCAAGTCTATGAGCAAGCCAGTCCCCTGCGCACGTGGAGCTACAGTGCCTCGCAAGCCCTGCGCTACCAAAGTACGGGGCATGTTGAGCGCAGCGAAATCCCGCATCAGGGCATCGGGAAAAGAGACCGCGAAAGCGATGCGGGCCGATTCCTGAGTGTGGATCCCTTGGCGGGTGAAGCACCGCAGTGGACACCGTATAGAGCTTTTTATGATAATCCGGTAAGATATATTGACCCTAATGGTCATTTGGAAACAAAGTATGTAGATGTATTTGGAAATACTTTAGCTGATATTGATGATGGCAGTGAGGAAGTATATGTAATTCCAGAAAAAAATAAAGATGACCTATTTATAAAATTGATAGAAGAGAATGTAAAGGATGGAAAAGCAAACGCTAAAGTTAACAATGAACTCGGAGAAAAATATGGAATAAATATTAAAGATATAGATGGTCTGATTGCAGAGTTCGCATCTGAAATCTATATGTCCGGTGGATCTACAAAAGGAGATGTTTGGCAGTACGGTTATTTACATGGTTACAAGGAGAAAGGTGTCAAATACCCAGGAGTATTTAGATTTAGTGGAGAGGGTGGGTTTGGAGCGTACTTCGAGTATGGTAGAAAAAGAGGAGAGGAAGATAGATTAGCCGGCAAAATGAATTTGATTAATCCTGTTCCAAAGAATAATCCACCAAAATGGGGCGATTTTAATCTTATGATAGAACAACAAAAAATAGTTCTAAAAGCAATGAAAAATTATTAAATAAAATAAAGATGGAAAGTAGAATATTCAATATATACATTGCAACAATTACTCTGTTCTTGTATGCAGTATTTGAGCAGTGGTTTTCACTTGCTGGATCTGCAATAGAGGTTGTTTATCTCAGAACCGGATATAATACTCCTTTCCTTTATACCTTATTAGTCATATTAATTTCAGGAATATTCCTTTGTATTAGCATAATATTTTATAAAATCTTGTTCAAGTGGAAAAGGACGTTTAAAATACCTTTCTGTGTTTTGCTTGTATTGATTGTTTTAAAGTATCTAAGTTTTCAAGTGAATATCTCTCTAGCAGAGTACACTACATTCTATCATGACAAATATCTTCAATCTTTCGTAGCGCAAAGAGTTGTTTGGGAATATTTTAACTATATCTTATTTTTGGTGTTGCTTATCTTCTTTTACATAAAAAGAGATGAACTGAAACTCAATAATCCCATTTAATCAGTGTTTATCTTTAATAGCTCTATTCCCCTCTTCTACGACAGCGATGTGGGCCGCTTCCTGAGTGTGGATCCGTTGGCAAGCCAGGCCCCTAGCTGGTCGACTTATAGAGCATTCTTTTACAACCCTATAAGCTACACCGATCCCACAGGACTTTTAGAAGATTGGTATCAGAATGATGAAACAGGGGATTATACTTGGTTTGAAGGAAGTAAAGAAAAGGCTGGATTTACTCATATTGGTGATAAAGGTTCTGTTCTTGGTGAATTCGAATCCTACATAAATGATAACTTAATTAATGTATATGGTGTTGAAGGGGGAATGTACAGTGAAGGGTTTACTTTCGATATTGTTGATAATAATAAGGGGGCCTTGCTACCTCTTGACGGGAAAGGTGATGGATGTTTCCATCGGGTTGTCTTTTTCTTAGTGTTGCACTTATGATTTGAACTTAGGTAGTCTTATGAAGTGGATAATATATATCATTTTTACCTGTGCCGCAATGACTGGGTGTAATTCTATAAAACAAACACAAATTGGGGAAAGCTATTTCCTGCGAAAAGGAGATTTAAAGAAGGATATTGATATTGGTTTTGGGACAAGTGAGCTAAGTGAAGGAATTATTGGTCCCACAGTTATAGAAGTTCATTGGAATGATGATTTTATCTTGGCCAAACGTCATCCTATCTACAAAGATGATAGTCTAGTTGAATATTATATCCTCAAAAAAGTTGTTTTTGGAAAAGAGAAAGCTTCTGAAAATATGTTTGGACCTCTTACATACGATCAGTTTGAAATCAAGAAAAAAGAACTTTTGATTCAGGAAGAAAATATGAAAAGGATACTTGTTGACGACTTGAAATAACTAAGACTATTCAGATTTTTTTTATGTTCAAAATAGTTGCCACTTAATCGATCCTTTTCAATAGCTTCTAATTCTTCTTCCCTTTCCTTGCTCCCTGCTTCGTTATCCCGAAAAACCACAGATAAAAATGAAAATAGTGCAAAATATTTTAACTTGTGGAGATGCGAAAAGAC
>JALTJN010000471.1 GCA_027076405.1 Chromatiales bacterium | reverse complement strand
TTTGTGATCCTGAGAACTCATACTGTTATTGTACCTTCAAAAACGCGGGTTGCGGGCCCTGTCATCATAACGGGCGTACCCTCACCTTGCCAACTAATTTGCAAACTGCCGCCCGGCAAATCCACCTGAACCTCATCGGCTAAATGCCCCTGCAAACGACCAATCACCATCGCGGCACAAGCTCCTGTGCCACAGGCCAGTGTTTCTCCGGCACCACGTTCGTACACGCGTAATCGAATATGCGAGTCATCGATAATTTGCATAAAACCGGCATTAACACGGTTAGGAAAAAGCGGATGACTTTCTATTTCTGCACCGAGCTGGTTAACTTCTGCCGTTGCAACATTTTCAACAATCGTCACTGCATGCGGGTTGCCCATTGAAACAGCACCAATTTTCAGGAGCTGACCATTCACATCCAGCGGATATTCATCCAAACGGGTATCAGCATTAAAAGGGATCTCCCATGGATTAAGTTTTGGCGTTCCCATATCGACCGTTACCTGACCGTCTGACTGAACATGTAATTCAATCAACCCCGATGCCGTTTCAACACGAATATGATCCTGCTGTGTTAAACCTTTTTCACGCACGAATACGGCAAAACAGCGGGCACCGTTTCCGCATTGTTCAACTTCACCGCCATCGGCATTAAAGATACGATAAACAAAATCAACATCAGCCACTTCTGATGCCTCCACCAGTAATAGCTGATCGCAACCTACGCCAAAATGTCGATCGGCAATAAAACGTACCTGTTCATCAGTTAAATCAACGTCCTGATTGATCGCGTCAATGACAACAAAGTCGTTGCCGAAGCCATGCATTTTTGTGAATTGTATTTCCATGGGAATATCTTAAATTATATGTGCCACGAAGAACACTAAGTACACCAAGAAAATCTAAATATTCGAAAAGGTAGCGGAGTCACTTTTGTACCTGAGCTGATAATTATAATAGCTGGATATAATCCCGATAAACACAGCGATCCATTACCACTTTAATGCCTGCATTTTGTGCACGCATTGCCTCGGCCTCATTCACCACGCCGTCTTGCAACCAAATCAACGGGATTTTTAGCGCAATACAAGCATCAATAATCGGCGAGATTTTATCTGCAGCACGAAACACATCGACCATATCAATTTTATTACGTAAATTTTCCGGAATAGATGCTAAATCGGCATAGGCTTTTTCACCCAGCACCTCTTCAACCGCGGGGCGTACCGGTATAATGGAATAACCAAATCCCTGCATGGCTTTTGCAACAGTGTAACTCGGGCGCTTGGGCTTTGGTGACAAACCCACAACCGCAATCGTTTTGCACTGCTTTAAAATTTGTATAATTTCATCTTCTGCAGGATTATTAAACATTAAATTTTAAGTCTCGGGGATAGAATAAATTAGAGTATAATTCACCTTGACGGAAACCTCGCCCTCAAAGAGAAAAAATATGATCACGATTGGAAAAACCTACAAACTAAAAGCCGTCAAAAAACTCGACTTTGGTGTTTATTTGGATGCAGAAGATTTATACGAAGTGCTCTTGCCTAAAAAATATGTGCCCCGCGATCTTGAAATGGGTGATGAAATTGACGTTTTTCTTTATCTGGATTCAGAAGACCGACCGGTTGCCACAACCCTAACGCCAAAAGTACAACTGGGAGAATTTGCTTACCTGCAAGTTATCGACATTAACAACACCGGTGCATTTTTAGACTGGGGGCTGGAAAAAGATTTGTTTGTTCCTTTTGGCGAGCAACATCGCCCTATGGAAGTCGGACGTTCGTATATTGTTTATGTTTATCTCGACAAAGTAAAAGGCCGTCTTACCGCATCGTCTAAAATTGATAAATTTCTTGATGATGAAAAACCACATGACTTTAGTCCGCAACAGGCGGTTAAATTACTTGTTGCCAACAGTACCGACCTTGGATACAAGGCAATTATTAATAACAGTCACTGGGGAGTGCTGTATAAAAATGATGTTTTCCAGCGTTTAAGTTTTGGCCAAAGTATCGATGGATTTATTAAACGTATAAGGCCCGATGGTAAAATAGATTTATCCCTGCAAGGCGGTAAAGAAACCCGCGATAAATATGAACGAATCATTCTTACCCATTTAAATCAAAACGGCGGATTTGCACCCGTTCACGATAAAACCGATCCTAAAATTATTTCGGATTTATTTGGTATGAGTAAAAAGTCCTTTAAAAAAGCCATTGGTGGTTTATACAAGCAAAAAATTATCAATATCGAAAAAGATGGCATCAACCTTGTTAAAAAACAAGCTGAATAAAAAGCATTAAAATAATAGCAAATGAAACGCGCACAAGATATTTTACAAACCACGTTTGGTTATGATGCTTTTCGACACCATCAGGCTGACATTATTCAAAGTTTACTTGAAGCAAAAGATGCACTGGTGCTTATGCCCACCGGTGGTGGTAAGTCATTATGTTATCAAATTCCTGCAATGGTACGTGACGGTGTGGGTATTATTATTTCTCCGCTTATTGCGCTTATGCAAGATCAAGTCGATGCCCTGCAACAGCTCGGCATACAGGCTGCTTTTTTAAACTCAAGCCTGGATACAAAACAACAGCACGATACCGAACAGCGTTTATTAAAAGGAGAAATCGATCTTCTTTATGTTGCTCCTGAACGCTTGATGACAAATAAAATGCTGTCGCTGCTTGAACGCGCCAAGCTTGCCTTGTTTGC
>JALTJN010000470.1 GCA_027076405.1 Chromatiales bacterium | reverse complement strand
ATTGCGACGCTGGAATCTGGCCACCAAGTGGCGTTGACGGATGATTTAACCGCTGAAGAGGCACAACTGGTGTTAGTAGAGTTGAAAACCATTATGTCGGTTTACGACGAGCACTAAAGAAAATCACTCCATTTTATTGATTTATCCCCTGCAACAAAAAAATTCGGATTCAACAAATCTTCTTTGGTGTTATAGCGCAGGCGCTGCATATTGGTGTCGGTGATGGCACCACCGGCTTCTTCTACTACGCATTGTGCGGCGGCGGTGTCCCATTCTGATGTGGGGCCTAAACGCGGATATAGATCGGCTTTGCCTTCTGCGACCATGCAAGATTTTAGCGCGCTGCCGACACGTATAATTTCGTGCTCACCCAAATTATCCAGAAAATGAATTACTTCTTCTGTGGGGTGAGAGCGGCCACATGCGACGACTGTTTTATCTGCACATTTTTCACGCACCTGAATTGTAACGGGTTCATTGGTGCTGGCTTGTTTAAATGCGCCCTGTCCTTTTGCGGCGTAATACAAAACACCAATGACCGGCGCGTAAACCACTCCCATTACCGATTCGTCTCCGTCGATTAAGGCGATATTTACTGTGAACTCACCATTACGTTTTATGAACTCGCGTGTGCCATCGAGCGGGTCGATTAGCCAGTAGCGTTGCCAGTTTTTGCGTTCTGAATAAGGGGTGATAGTGGCTTCTTCGGTTAAAATAGGGAGATGCGGGGTGAGCTCTTTCAGGCTGGTTTCGATAATATTATTGGCCGCTAAATCGGCTTCTGTTACCGGTGTGTGGTCTGATTTTTCTTCAATATGAAAGCCGGACTCATACACTTCCATAATCACTTTGCCTGCTTGATAAGCAATTTGTATTACAGGATCAAGTAATTCTTTTAGGCCGTGGTTTTCCATAGAAAGTCTATTATATCAGTTTCCTGACTAAAATTATGAGTAAAAAACTGTTACGATTGTTGTTATCTTCTTTACTTTATAGCTTGCCCCAATGCTTAACTGGAACAATATTTCTACTGTACTGCTCGATATGGACGGTACATTACTTGATTTACATTTTGATAATTTTTTTTGGTTACATCATGTTCCCAAACGTTATGCTGAAAAAAATGAACTGCATATTGATAATGCCCGCGATATTCTAATCCCCAAATTTCGCTCTGCTGAAGGCACCATGGACTGGTATTGTGTTGATTACTGGTCTGAACAACTTAATCTTGATATTGCGCTACTTAAAGCGGAGATTGATCATCTCATTGCAGTGCACCCACATGTAATAAAATTTTTAGAAGCAACCAAAGCAGCGGGGAAACATGTTGCCCTTGTAACCAATGCACACCAGAAAAGTTTAATGTTAAAAATGGAACGTACTGCGTTGTCACAGCACTTTGATAACATTATATGTGCACATGACTTTGGCTTGCCGAAAGAAGAACCGGAATTCTGGTCGCGCTTAAATAAAAAATTACCTTTCGAGAAAGAAAACACTTTGCTGGTGGATGACACCTTATCGGTTTTACGCTCGGCAAAACAATATGGCATAGCGCATTTACTTGCTGTGCTTAACCCAGATAGTCAAAGCCCGCAGCGAGATACCGAAGAGTTTCAAGCGATTAAAGATTTCCGGGATATTACGCCTTAAAATCATTTCACCACAGAGGACACAGAGGTGCACAGAGAAACCCCAAGGGAATTAACAAAACTTGTCAGATAAAATAGCATTGGTGTACTTAAAGAACGTCCATTACACAAAGTAATATCTTTCTCCTCAGAGATTCGCAAAAATTTAACTTGTTTTCCTCTGTGCACCTCTGTGCCCTCTGTGGTTAAGAAGCTTTTGACTTTAAATTTCGACAATCACTCTTCTTCAAACCGCTGATCCCACTTTTTAAAGCGCTTGCGGCAATACTCATCAAGTTCCTGGTAAGTTTTAAAATAATATTCAAAATGAATATCGGCCGGTTCGTCGTATTCACAAAAGTCATTTGAATAGTCGCGGCAAATTTGCGGGCGAGTTTCATAAATGCCACAGCCGCCATCTTTTTGTAAAAACTGGCATTTATTCATGGCAATAAGAAACCAGCCGTCTTCATCTTTGTAGGCTTGCATATCTTTATGCGCAAGTTGCCAGAGCATGTGGTCAAAATCGGACATTGAACGTGGTGTTTCCATTTCTTGTGTCACATAAATGCAGCATTTTGTGCCGCTGCAAAACGAACATTTATTTTCTGGCGTGATTTCAATATCTTGTTGATTTCTTGTTGCTGGCATTCTCTTTTCCTTACTGCAAAATTTAAGCAAGCAGTATACCGAGTTGTTCTCTGAGTAAAAACGAAATATTGATAGCGGTCTAATTATTGGCATTGCAACACAAATCACATTAATTCTTTCACTCATTTTCAAATAAATATGCTATGGTCTCGATATAAATATTAGCTATCGGTGAACGTGCCCCCCGCGAATTACCGCTAGGAACTATGTGCTGGATAACCACAATCTAAAACATAATAAAAATGAGCCAATCAAATCAACAAACTAATTTCGAGCTAAGAAAACAGCTTAAAGCGCTGATGACTCAGGCGCAAAAAAATGAATTAAAACTACAAAAAATGCAGCAGCAGGAATTAGGTTTTATTAGTGCCAATAGCCTGCCTGAACTGATAGATAATATTTTACAGCAATACCGTGATGCCTATGAGCTTGACTATGTGTCTCTCATGCTGATTGATCCGAATTATGAAATTCGCCACGTTATTGAATTTATGAGTCCGGGTTTACTAAAATTACCCACGCTGATTTTTGCAAACTCCCATACCGAGCTAGAAAACGTGGTAATCGCACAAGCAGAAGTAAAAGGAGAAGCAACCCCCATCGATTTTCAAAAAAATTTATTCCCAAATTTTAAAGATCAACCTTATTTAGGAAACTGTACGCTGGCTTGTAAGGAGATTTTATTTCCATCCATCACTAAAAATCCGGAAAGTGTCGCCGTACTGCCATTATTTAGACACAATGAGTTAATCGGGTCTTTAAATCTGGCAAGCCATGATAATGCACGATTTATTTCAGGCATAGGTACAGATTTACTTAAGCGTCTTTCTTCTATTCTTGCGGTTTGTATCGAGAATGCGATCAATAATGAAAAACTCAAATTACTTGGTCTTACCGATGCCCTAACCGGTATCCATAACCGCCGCTATTTTATGCAACGGCTGGAAGAAGAGGTCGTGCGGGGCACGCGAGAAAACTTACCGGTCAGTTGTTTATTTATTGATATTGATCACTTTAAATCATTTAATGATCTTTACGGTCATTCGGTGGGTGATGAGGTTTTACGCTATGTATCGCACATCATTAAAAAACAAATGCGCTTAAGTGATGTTTTAGCACGATATGGCGGTGAAGAATTTGCGGTTTTACTCACCAATACAGATTCAGATCTCGCTCAGGAAGTGGCAGAGCGTATTCGGCTTTCAATAGCCAACGCCGTATTACATGTAGACAGTCTGGAAGATGACCTGAATGTGACAGTATCAATTGGCTGTACCACAATGACCCAGGTCAGAAATACCAATGCCAGTTTACTTGGTGAAAGCCTGCTTAACTCGGCAGATCAAGCCTTATATGTCGCAAAAGATGCCGGTAGAAACCGTATTACCGTAGCACCTTTTAATGAGCCTGCAAGGGCTCAAGCAGTTCATTAATATTCTTTGGTATCACGTACTGTAATATTTCTTTACCTTCTTCCTTGTAGATTAAATCAAGTCCTTTTTCAGGATATATATAATGCCAACCGGCCTCTTTTGTTTTTAACGGTAATTTAAACTCCGGCTTGCCAAAACGTTTAGCAATTATTTCTTCGTCTAACTGAACGGTTGGAATATAAATTAAATTTTTAACAATAAAAGATTGCACCTTATCTGCCGTTGGCTTATCCAGATTATATTGTGCACCTTTTATACCCGATTTTTTATCTTTAATACTGGCTTCTTTAATTTTTTTTAATGTCTCTTCTGTTGCCTCGAGCGAAAGAATAAAGCTACCGATTAAACCACCAAGCGATATATTTTTATAATATGCTTCTAGCGAGAGTTTTTTATCTGAATCAAATAACGCCATTTTAGGTGTGCTGTTTAAAATAGTATTAACCTCTTTTAATCTTGTTTCATTTAGCACAATACCAAACACCTGTGATTTTCCACCGGGTAAAATCGTTATTTGCCATGGATATTTTTGTATTATTTTCGAACTGTTTTCCGAGTTTTTATCGATTAATAAAAACAAAAATAAAAAAACGATAATAAGAATAATGATAACTTTTTTCATTTATTAACCTGCAACCAGAATGTAACCGGACCATCATTTAATAAGGACACTTTCATATCAGCACCAAACTGGCCTGTTGCTATATGTTGACATTGTTTTTTTGCTTGCTGTACAAACTCATTAAACAAGCGCTCACCTTCTGCAGGTGGTGCGGCAGAAGAAAAACTGGGGCGGCAGCCTTTTTGTGTGTCTGCCGCTAAGGTAAATTGCGGTACAAGCAACACACCACCTTTAATATCTTGCACACTGAGATTCATTTTATCATCTTCATCGGCAAATATGCGGTACGATAAAACTTTTTCGACTAATCGTTTAACAAATGCTTCGCTGTCATTTTTTTCAACACCAATAAAAACCAGAATTCCCTGCTCGATTTCACCAATCGTTTTGTTATTTACAACTACTTTAGCTTCGGTGACACGTTGGATGAGTGCAATCACTTTAAATCACTCGCCATTGTATCGGTTGCTGTTACCAGCGCATCAATGGTGCCTGTTTCGGTAGCAGAATGTCCGGCATCAGCAATGATTTTTAATTCTGCCTTTGGCCATGCCTGATGTAACTCCCATGCACTCTCCAATGGACAAATTAAATCATAGCGTCCTTGTACAATCACGCCCGGAATATTTTGTAGCTTATCGGCATTTTTAAGTATTTGGTTTTCTTTTAAAAATGAATCATTCATAAAATAATGGCACTCAATACGCGCCAGACTTAAAGCCGTATGCGCAGAACCAAAATGGTCAATGACATTTTTATTATTTTTTAATGTCGCAGTTCGCCCTTCCCAGATAGACCACGCTTTTGCTGCTTGCATTTGAGCAATTTCATTTTGACCTGTTAATTTTTCATAATAGGCTTTTAATAAATTGTCACGCTTCTCTTCTTCAATCGTGGCGATAAAATCTTGCCAGTAGTCTGGGAAAATTCGGCTGGCGCCTTCTTGATAAAACCAGTCGATTTCTTTTTCTCGCGTTAAAAATATTCCGCGCACAATTAAACCCATTACACGATCAGGATGCGTTTGCGCATACACCAGCGACAAGGTTGAGCCCCATGAACCACCAAATAAAACCCAGCGATTAATGTTAAATTTTTCTCTTATCACTTCCATGTCAGAAACCAGATTCCCGGTGGTATTGCCTTCCAGTTCTGCATGCGGTGTTGAACGACCTGAACCGCGTTGATCAAATAAAATAATACGATATAAGTTTGGGTCAAAAAAACGACGGTGATAAGACTCGCAACCGGCGCCGGGGCCACCGTGAACAAAGAGCACGGGAATACCATCCGGATTACCGCTTTCTTCTACATATAAAATATGTGGTTCATCAACCTTAATATGATGTGTTTGATAAGGCTTTATCTCGGGATATAAAGTTCGCATGATTTATTTTATGTCGCTGGATTAAAATATAGTTCTAATAATGGTTAATAGTCTTTTTCGATAGTACTGCGTCGTCCTAAAGAGCCGACCTACATTTTTAACTGTACTTTGTAGATACGGGCTTCAGCCCGACGCAGTGTTAGAACAAAACATCGTTTTTAATATCTTCAAAATTATATATTCTCTAAATACAAGTTAGAGGTAATTTCAAACCCTGCGTCTGCCTAAAGAGCCGAACTACATTTAATCTTTTACCATTGTCGTTTGAAAACCTTTGGCAACAGCAATCCCCATAAAGAAGAGTGAGGCTAAAATAATCACGGGACCAATTCCAGTTTCTAATACTTTACCTGCCCATGCCATATTAAACACACGCTCTAAAAACATCATACCGGAATGTAAAAGTGTGCCAATAATAAAGCCCCAGCTTAATGCTTGTTTTTGCCAAACGGCAATAGATAAAAAACCAAGAATAAATCCTGCCACAATATTAAGTAATGACTCGAGATTACCATGTGCATGTGGCCCGCCTTTTATATAGTCGATACCAAATTCAACATTACTCATTTTACTCATGCTTAAAATACCATCGGTATTCGCCATGGCAATTTGTTTTGCATTGAGTGGTTCGAGTTCTTCTTCAAAACCATCTGCTTTTAACTGTGCAAGCCGACCTACTGCGACCTGTTTTTCTCCTGCAGCAGCGCCATATTCTTCATACATATTCACCATTAAAGCACCTAATGAGGCGGTGAAAGCTAAAAATATAAATCCAAAAACAATGTTCTTCTTGCCAATCATAACGAGCTCCTTATCTGAATGAGAATGTCTCTATTAGTTTTAACTCTACAGCTTATTGGGGTTAATTTCAGCAATAAAAAAACCCCGTTAAAAATTAATTTTAACGGGGTTTTTTATCGGCTTAACTGCGAGCTTTATTTAGGTTCGCGTTTTGATCTTTTACGTTCGTTTTCGGTTAATATTTTCTTGCGTAAACGAATATGATGCGGTGTAACTTCGACCAGTTCATCATCATCAATAAATTCCAGTGCCTGTTCTAAGGTTTGCTTAATTGGTGGCACTAATGAAATAGCTTCATCTGTTCCTGATGCACGTACGTTAGTCAATTGCTTGCCTTTTAACACGTTAACTACCAGGTCATTTGAACGAGAGTGAATACCAACAATCATACCTTCATAAACTTCATCACCATGGTCAAGGAACATGCGACCACGCTCTTGCAAGTTAAACAATGAGAAGCCTACTGCGTTACCTTTACCATTTGAAATCAATACGCCATTCATGCGCTGACCGTATTCACCTGTTTTAACAGGGCCATAGTGATCAAACACACTGTAAATTAAACCGGTTCCTTGCGTTGCTGTCATGAATTCAGTTCTAAAACCAATTAGTCCACGCGCTGGGATTAAGAAGTCTAAACGTACACGGCCATGACCGTCTGGCACCATATCTTTTAGATCTGCACCACGTTCACCCAGTTTTTCCATGATGCTACCTTGATGTTGTTCTTCTACATCAGCGGTGATCATTTCATAGGGTTCTTCTTTCACGCCATCGACTTCGCGTATAATAACTTCCGGGCGAGACACACCGAGCTCAAAACCTTCACGACGCATGTTTTCAATTAAAATTGAAAGGTGTAATTCACCACGACCGGATACACGGAATTTATCAGGTGTATCACCTGGCTCTACACGTAGTGCCACGTTATGAATCAATTCACGATCCAGACGTTCCTGAATATTTCGTGTTGTTACATACTTTCCGTCCTGACCGGCAAGTGGAGAGTTATTCACCTGGAATGTCATGCTTAGCGTTGGTTCATCAACCGATAAGGGCGGTAATGCTTCAACATGGGCAGGATCACAAATCGTATCTGAAATACGTAATCCGTCGATACCGGTGAAGGCAATAATGTCACCCGCTTCGGCAGTATCGGTTTCCACACGTTCTAAGCCGAGGAAACCGTAAATAATTTGAATACGTGCATTTCGTGTTTTGCCATCGACATCAATCAAGGTTACCTGATCATTCTTTTTCAATTTACCCTGTGCAATACGCGCAATCCCGATAACACCAACAAAGCTGTTGTAATCGAGTGAAGAAACCTGAAACTGTAAAGGCGCATCAGCTTTCACTGGCGGAACCGGAACATGTTCAACAATCGCTTCAAACAAAGGTGTCATATCGCCTTCACGAACGTCTGGCTCTAATCCGGCAAAACCGTTTAAACCGGAAGCGTAAACAACCGGGAAATCAAGCTGCTCATCCGTTGCACCTAAGCGGTCAAATAATTCAAATGTTTGATCAAGCGCCCACTCTGGACGTGCACCGGGACGGTCAATTTTATTTACAACAACAACCGGACGTAAACCACGTTTAAGGGCTTTTTCGGTTACAAAACGAGTTTGAGGCATTGGGCCTTCAACCGCATCAACCAAAAGCAAAACAGAATCAACCATAGAAAGAACGCGTTCTACCTCACCACCAAAATCGGCGTGTCCAGGGGTGTCTACGATATTGATACGGTAGTCGTTCCATTTAACCGCAGTATTTTTAGATAGGATCGTAATGCCACGTTCTTTTTCAAGATCGTTTGAATCCATCATGCGAGTCTCAGTTTCACCACGCGTTTCAAGCGTACCTGACTGAAGTAAAAGTTGGTCAACAAGGGTAGTTTTACCGTGGTCAACGTGGGCAATAATGGCGACGTTACGCAGATTCTCAATCACTGGGGATTACTCCGGAAATGCAAAAGGTGCGCATTATATAGCCGAATGCCCTAATTACCCAGCTAAATATGCTAAAAATCGAAATTTTAACGATCTTTCACCAAAATATGTGATCAATTGATGAATACATATCCTGCATCCGTTACATCAACCGGATAATCCTCATCAATCATCGCGGAAGTGTCCAAAACCTCGCTAATACGTGTATAGCATGCCTGCGCTAATTCACGCCGTTGATGTTTTCTGGGTTGAATCTCTTCAAGAAAGTCGAGCTTTAGCTGCAACTGGCCTTGTAGCAATAGTCGCCATAAGTGTTTGAGAAAATGATCATCATCAACATAAGGAGCAATTTCATGATCGGCTTTTCCATTTCTAAAATAACTGATCGCAATTGGCTGAACCGGACATTTAGCCAGGTAGGCCGTTTCAAATAGACCACTGTGAAATTTTTTAACCGAGCCGCCGGTTGTGGTGGTGCCTTCAGGGAAAAATATGGTTTTATGACCCACTCTTAAAACATCGATTAACACAGATAATGTTTCGTGCATTGAAAATAAACTGCCACGTTTAATAAAAACCGTGCCTGAAAATTTTGCTAATACACCAACTACCGGCCAGCTCTGTAAATCCATCTTTGAAACAAAGGTAACCGGAGTTGCTGCGGCAATAGCAACAATATCTAACCATGAAATATGATTAGCAACTAAAATTGCCGCACCTGACATCGCCTGGCCATTAATCTGAATTTTCAAACCCAGAATACGGCATCCTTGTCGCATCCAGCGTTGTACTGCTTGCGCACCTTCTTCGGTATAAAACCATTGTTTACCCCAGCGCAGCCGGTAGATAAACAATAATGTTAATCCTAAAATAAAGTGCAAACACAGCCAGATTAAATGAAATGAGGCATTTAAAAATTTATAGGTATTCAAGAATACTTTCATTTTTGACGACTCTTAACTTTGTTGAAAGAAGTGACGTTGATAACGATGTGTCATTTTGGCACAGGGTAATAAAACAAAAACATCGGCAACATTAAATTCTGCATCCCAATGTGGCTCACCGCAAATCATTGCACCCTGACGTAAATAGCCTTTAAGCAAAGGAGGAATAGATACTCCTTCATCAGCCAGTAATTTGTTCATACGTAAAGCAACCAACGGACTAACCCGCTGGTCATTCGGTGAAAAATGCTTTTTACGCAACACATGCATAACAGAGTTTATATAAGCATCACCGTGAGAAAGTGAAATACTGGCACAGCCAATGAGGTAATCAACTTTTCGTTTTACCACCACCTCTGCAATGCCTTGCCATAAAATAGCCAGTACCGCACCTTTGCGACTATTACTGTCTATACAGGTTCTTCCAACTTCTAAAAATCGCCCCGGTTGACGCAACACTAATTCAAGATCAAACTCTGTTTCAGAATAAAAATAACCGGATTTTTCTGCATCTTCACTCACCAGTAAACGGGTCGTGGCTATCACCTTACCGGTGTCGTGATCAAACACCATGAGGTGCTGGCAGAACTCATCAAAGCGGTCCTGATCGATGCCTTCATCATTTGAAGAAAGTCTTGCACCCATTTCCTCGGCAAAAACACGATAACGTAAACGTAAGCACTGCTCTATTTCCTGGCTATTTTCAGCCAGTCGTACACTAAAACGTTTACTCGTATTCTTACCTTTTGTACTATTTAATGCACTATTTGATGATTGTAATGACATATATTCCACCTTCTTTTTTCTCGTTAAGGTGAAAACTAAATGATTTAAATGACGGGTTAGTGACACTTCCTTGATGCTTTTATTACACTCACAAATATTCAAAATATAATTTTATATATCACTCATGTTATTTTTTAGAATGCCGTTATATTAAGCGTATATTTTCAAAATCAAGAAAAATTATGACTGACGATAATAACAAACAAAACTGGTCTCAAATTAGAGAAACAATTTTAATGATCAACGTGGCGGTCGCACGAATAGAACACGCCATGCTTGAGGGTGACGACTCATTTACCTCATTAAGTCAGTCTTTTGTCGAAACAGTGAACTCTGCCAACGAAATAACACAGGCTATTGATGAACTCGATAACTCTGCAATCAAAGATAACATCAAAGAAAATTGTCAAAACATTAGCCAGCGGGTAAATGATTCTATTGTTGCCTTTCAATTTTATGACAAACTGAGTCAGCGTATGGCTCTGGTTTCAAAAACATTAGGTTCTTTAAATGGTGTACTGGAAGATAAAGACAAAACGAACAACAAGGATGAGTGGATTAACTTACAAAATATGATCCGCTCTAAATATACGCTCGATGCAGATCAGGAAATGTTTGATGCGGTATTAAGCGGCATGCCGATAGAAGAAGCACTAAAAGTAGCGCTTAAAAAAACAACCGAAGACGACATTGAATTTTTTTAGCGACTACTCGGGAGTATGAACAAGATGCTCTAAACGATAGCCCTGATGATATATCGAACTCAAACGCCAGCCTTTTTCCGGAACAATATCCAGCTTCTTGCGAATGCGACTCATGTGAGTATCAACTGTTCGGGTATTCAGTCCTAAATCATAACCCCATACCGCAGATAAAATATGATCGCGCGATAACAAACGCCCGACATTTTTAAATAAAAACTGAACCAGTTTAAATTCTTTTTCGGTCAGTTTTATTTTTTCACCATCAATCTGAACATCTCTGGCGGTAGAATCAATACGATAGGGAGACAGTTCTATTACTTCATCATCAATTTGCGGGTTGGTGCGGCGGGCAACAGCGTTAATACGTGCCACCATTTCTTTATGCCTGACCGGCTTTGTAATGTAATCATCTGCCCCTAAAGTGAGTATTTTCGCAATATCATCTTCAGTGGCTTTTTGGGTAACAAAAATTACAGGAACATCAATGTCCTCATGACTTTTAATCCAGTTTAATGTTTGCTCTCCATCAAATTCCGGCATGATCCAGTCAAGCAAAACAATATCAAAGTTTTTCCCTCTGATAGCTTTAATAAAATCCTGACCGCTGGAGTAATGTGTGCATTCATGGTTCTCTTCTTCGAGCCATAACATCATTAATGCGGCAATATCAGGATCGTCATCTACGATGGCGATTTGCATATATTTTTCTAATCCCTGGTTTTTTGCAAAGCAAATAACAAAACACTGGAACTCTCTATTAACGAGCCCTTAATTGTTGTTTGTAACATGTTATATTTATTAAGGTTACGGTTATTGTTATGCCAAATTTTGAACTGCTTGGCAATACTCTTTAACGATTTACGCTTACTAATTCATATTTATGGTATTTCTGGTATATTTTACGACCATTATCCATCCAATACTCGATAAACCTGACTAAAACCAAATGTATATATTTCATCGATTAATTTTCATTATCTTAATTGGACTGAGTCTAAGCTCTTGCTCGTCTATTATCTCTTCTGCCACCAATAAAATGGCTGCAAATTTAGCAAAATCAATCAGCAATAATGATGATTTGGAAACCGTAAAAGCAGGCGCACCTGCTTACCTGCTAATGCTGGACAGTTTTATCGAAGGCGACCCTGATGATGCAAAAATGTTACTTGCAGCAGCCAAACTCAATAGCGCTTATGCCGGCGTTTTTGTTAAAGATAAGCCTCGCGCAAAACGCCTAACGCAAAAAGCCTTAAACTTTTCCTTTCGCGCCTATTGCATCACCGTAGTGGAGAACTGCAATCTCAAAAAGATGAAATATTCAGACTTTGAACAGGCAATTAATCAGTTTGACAAAGACCAGCTCGACTTATTATTCACCCTTGGCACTAGCTGGGCGGGCTGGATTCAAAACCGCAGTGATGACTGGAATGCCGCTGCTGATTTACCCCGTATTAACAAAATTATGACGCGGGTATTGGCACTCGATGAGAAGTATCAGTCAGGTCAGGCTCAGCTCTATATGGGTGTGTTAAATACCCTGGTACCGCCTGCATTAGGCGGTAAACCAAAAATTGGACAACGTCACTTTGAAAAAGCGATTCAATTTTCTCAGGGTAAAAATTTAATGGCAAAAGTCATTTATGCGGAAAAGTACGCACGGCTGGTTTTTGATCAGGAACTGCACGACAAACTGTTAAATGAGGTTTTAAAAGCAGAGCCTCGTCTAGCCGGTTTCACCCTAACCAACATGCTGGCTCAGCAACAGGCAAAAATCTTGCTCGAAAGCGGTAAAGAATACTTTTAAATTCAGTATTATTTTTAAAATGCCGCTAGCCTTATTACAATTTAATCTTGTTAACTCTTACTTAGATGTCACAAAATTTGCTGTCTGCAAATTAGTGCAACAAATTCATGCCATTGCTATAATTAAGCAACTGGAGAAACTATGAAACATACATTTATTCGCTTAATTTTTCTAAGCCTGTTCTTATTTAGCGCAACCACACAAGCCACCACCATTAAAATTGCCACCATGTCACCTGATGGCACGGCATTAATGAAAAAAATGCGTCTTGCGGCAAAAGAGATTCATAAAAAAACCGGGCAACGCGTCAAGATCAAATTTTATCCGGGCGGGGTAATGGGTGATGAAAATGCTATTTTGCGCAAAATGCGTATTAACCAGCTACAAGGTGCTGCAATCACTAGTGGTGCTTTAACCCGTTACTTTAAAGACACCAGTATTCTAGGCATGCCTTTCCTTTTTAATTCACAGGCTGAAGTGCTTTATGTACGTAAACATCTGGACCCTTTAATTCTTAAAGGTCTGGAGAAAAAAGGACTGATTTCATTTGGTATTGCTGAATCCGGCTTTGTTTATCTTTTATCTAACACACCCATTTACACTATTTCCGAGTTACAGAATCAAAAATTCTGGGTTCCTGATAATGCATCCGCCCGTAACACAGTAAGATTTTTTTCACTCAAACCCATCCCGCTACCCTTTGGTGATGTTTTGGCCGGCTTACAAACACATCTGATTAATACTATCGCCTCATCTCCTATTGCTGCTATCGCTTTACAATGGCACACCCAGGTTAAATATTTAACCGAGATGCCGCTACTTTATAGCTGGGGCACACTGGTTATTAGTAAAAAGGCAATGAAAAAATTAAGCAAAGCCGATCGCGCTACTGTACATAAAATTATGTCTCACGCATTTAAAGACATCGATCTGCAAAATCAAAAAGACAATACTGCTGCATTAGCTGCATTAAAAAATCAAAATATTCAGTTTGTAAAACCAACAGCCGCACAACTCAACGAGTGGAAACAACTGGCTGTTTCAGGAAATAAAAAACTGATTGAAAAAGGTTATAACAGCAAAGAAATGTATCAGTTAATTCAAAAATACATTGCCGATTTCCGCAAAGAACAGTCGGCAAAAAAATAAAGATACAATGACGTGACAAAATTTATTTTACGTATTTACAATATACTATTAGCGACAGAAACTTTTCTTTTATTATTTTTTCTATTTTCAGCTATTTTACTGGCCAGTTCACAAATTTTATTACGTAATTTTTTTGATTCCGGTATTTTCTGGGCTGACTCTGCTTTACGTATTATGGTTTTATGGATTGGAATGATTGGCGCCATGTTTGCCAGTCGTAATAAAAAACATATTCGTATCGATGTTTTATCACATTATCTTCCTGTCAATATAAGAAACAATATCTGGCGCGTTACCGAACTGTTAACTGCTGGTGTTTGTGGCGTTGTTGTTTTTTACAGCATTGATTTTATTCAATATGAATACGAAGACGGACAAATGGCCTTTGCCAACGTGCCCGTTTGGTTATGTGAAACAATTATTCCTGTTGCCTTTTCTATTATGGCATTACGTTATTTTGTTTATGCCTTTATGCCAAGTTATTTATTAAATCCCGAACCCAGCGATATTAACCCTCCAAGTGAGTTTACTTAAATGAGCTTCGGTTTATTAGTGGGTATTATCCTTGTGCTTGCCTTGTTTGGCATGCCTTTGTTTGCTGTTATTTTATCATTGGCTCTGGTTGGTTTTTATTCTTCCGGTATTGACCTTTCTGTTATTACAATAGAAATTTATCGATTAACCAATACGCCTTTACTGCTTGCTTTACCCTTATTTACTTTAGCCGGTTACTTGTTAAGTCACGGTAATACTTCACAACGACTGGTTCGTTTGTCTCGTGCATTTCTGGGCTGGATGCCGGGTGAACTTGTTATTGTCAGCTTATTTGCTTGTGCATTATTTACAGCCTTTACCGGAGCAACAGGCATTACCATTGTGGCGCTTGGAGCATTACTTTATCCGGCTTTAAAGCGTGATGGTTACAGTAAACGTTTTAGTCTTGGGCTGGTAACAACATCAGGCAGCCTGGGTTTATTACTACCCCCTTCTTTACCTTTAATTATTTACGCTGTTATTGTGCAGCAAATGGATCTTGAGCAATCGGTCACCATTACTGAACTCTTTCTTGCCGGCTTATACCCTAGCCTGTTAATGATTTTCTTTATTATTTTATGGGCGGCATGGACAAATCGTAATATTGTTGCAGATAAACTTCCTTTTGATAAACAAGAAGCATGGGATGCTTTAAAAAATGCCAGCTGGGAAATTCCTTTACCCTTCCTTGTGCTTGGTGGTATTTATGGCGGAATATTTGCGGTATCAGAAGCAGCTGCCATTACTGCTTTATATATTCTGATTATGCAAATATTTATTTATAAAGAGATCAAGTTAAAAGAATTACCCGAAATTGCAAAAGAATCCATGCTGGTTGTTGGTGGCATACTATTGATTTTAGGAGTCTCGCTTGCATTAACAAATTATTTAATTGATGCTGAAATACCCGCTCAGTTATTTGCATGGGTTAAACAACATATCAATAGCCCGCTAACATTTTTACTTTTTCTGAATATTTTCTTGCTTCTGCTTGGTGCGATTCTTGATATATTTTCTGCACTGGTCATTATGGTTCCACTTATCGTTCCACTGGCTATTGGTTACGGCATTGATCCGGTTCATCTTGGCGTTATCTTTTTAGCAAATATGCAGCTTGGTTATTTCACACCGCCGGTGGGTATGAATTTATTTATCGCAAGTTATCGTTTTAACCGACCGATTACTGACATTTATAAAGCTACCGTTCCTTTCTTCCTTGTATTACTGGCCGCTGTTTTAATTATTACCTATTGGCCAGCTCTTTCACTCACGCTCATTCGTTAATAACACAATGCTTTCAAATTTTGAGCAAGCGTGTTTTTGTGGCTCTGATAAAATCTTGCAACAATGCTGCTTGCCTTTTATTAACGGTGAGCAATTCCCAGAGAATCCTGAACAATTAATGCGTTCACGCTACAGTGCCTACATATTAAAAAAAGGCGATTACATTTTAAAAAGCTGGCATGCATCCACACGACCAAAATCACTGAATTTATCTGAAGATACAACTCAATGGAAAGGGTTACGTATTATTTCCAGCACGGATACTCATGTTCACTTTGTTGCCTACTTCACTCAAGACACGTTAAACAAAGAAAAAGTTTATGCATTAACGGAAAATAGTCGTTTTATAAAAGAAGGCCACTGGTTTTATCTTGACGGTGAGGATGTGAACACTGTTCAGCTCACAAAAAATATGCTGTGCCCATGTCAAAGTGGAAAAAAGTATAAACGCTGTTGCGCTTTAAAAATAATATAGCAGGATTTTAATAGTGCGGCGGGGGTGGTTCTTTTTCTTCACTTGCAGTACTTGCCTGAGCAACACTGGCGATACGTAAATTTAAAAGTCTTATTTCTTCACGAAGTTGATCTAACTGATTTTGTTGATTCGTTATCACAACATTTAATTCATTGATCGTTTCATCCTGAAAGGCAAGTTTACTTTGCAGATCAATAATGTCTTTTTCCATAATAATTTAAATCAACAGCTATTTTTTAGCGCGACGTTGCTTAACCGCATTGGCAAGATTTTTTAACAGCTCAACACTGTCATCCCAGTTAATACAGGCATCAGTAACACTCTGCCCATAAACCAGATCTTTACCTTCTTCAACATTTTGTCGGCCGGCAACAAGATGACTTTCAATCATCACACCCATAATGTTTTCGTTACCCTGCGAAATTTGTCTGGCAACAACCTCTGCCACATCAATTTGCCGTTGATGATCTTTCTGACTGTTGGCATGACTGCAATCAATCATTAAGCGCTGTTGTACACCCGCTGCTTCAAGCTCTGCCACCGCCTTTTCTACATCTGCTGCTTCATAGTTTGGCTTCTTGCCGCCCCGTAAAATAATATGACAATCATCGTTACCGGTTGTAGCAAAAATAGCAGAATAACCTTCTTTGGTGAGCGAAAGAAAATTATGCGGACGACTTGCTGCACCAATAGCATCAATCGCAACTTGTAAACCACCATCGGTGCCATTTTTAAAGCCAACCGGTGACGATAATCCGGAAGCTAATTCACGATGCACCTGACTTTCAGTCGTCCTTGCGCCAATCGCACCCCAACTAATCAGATCTGCAATATATTGAGGTGTAATAAGATCAAGAAATTCTGTCGCTGCCGGAACTTCCATATCATTCAAATCTGTTAACAAACAACGCGCAAGGTGCAGACCTTTATTGATTTCATAACTTTCATCAAGATTTGGATCATTAATCAAACCTTTCCAGCCGACGGTGGTACGTGGTTTTTCAAAATAGACACGCATGACAATTAATAAATCATCGGCTAACTCATGGCGTAATTCTTTCAGGCGCGAAGCATACTCGCGAGCAGCATCAGGATCATGAATGGAACAAGGGCCAATGATGACTAACAGACGATCATCTTTTCCATTCAAAATATCATGGATGGCAGTGCGCGTATCAAAAATTAACTTACTGGCCGACTCTGAAATTTTGCAATCTTTATGTAATTGTTCAGGCGAAATGACTTCATTCATTGCCGTAATACGTAAGTCATCGGTTTTATACTTCATACTCATTATTTTTCTACTTGTTTAAATGTTTATTCATAAAGTCAGCAGCACGTTGTACCGCATCTTTTGCTGCCAAATCATCTGCAAAGGTTCTGACATTTTCCGGTCTGAAATCAAAACCCCGTCCTACGCCTGGATACACAATCACCCGTGCATCGCGACCTTTCTGGCGTAAAGAATTTATCCCTGTCTCTATTACTCGACGACGCTGGTATTGTTCTTCATCACCAATAAACACCAGCATCGGTATTTTCATCTGATCCACTTCTGCTGCATAACCATAAACCTGCGCGGGTTCCGGTGCATTGGGATCTTGCAAATGCGGGTAATAAGATACATAGCATGCCACATCTTTAATCTGACGTTTGAATGTCGTTGCCACTTTTAATGTGTAATAACCGCCTCGTGTGTGTGAATATAAGCAAGCCTTTTTGCTACTGATGTCTTTTCTTTTAAGCAAAACATCCAGACCTTTATTCACATCTTTTTCTAACTCGTAATCATGCTCCATCGGATGTGTACCGAGGAAGTGCGCTTTATAAATATCGGGAGCCACAACAACAAAACCTCGTGCTGCGACCCGTTTAGCATGACGTTGAACCAGCTCATCCAGCCCACGACGACCATGTTGAAAGAACACGGCGGGGAATTTTCCCTTTTGCTTGGGACGAACAATCATCACCGGCACATCGACACCATTGCTGTCGTAAGTGCTCCATTCAACTTTAATATCGTAATTTTTGGAGCTGCGGATTTTTCCTTCATTCCACCAGGCATTGCTCCACCACCAGCTATTATCCAGTTTCTCTTGATGCGCGCTCAGTGGCGGCATAAAAAAACTGATAGCTAAAGTGAACGTAAAAACAGTGAATAAAGAATGATTTTTCAGCATTTTGACCCCGAATTTAACACTGTACGAATTTCGGCTATACAGCAAAAAGTGAGGTATTTTATCTAGCTTTTCATTAAATGCCTAATAATTAAGCCTAAAAGCAGCCTAAATAAGGTTTTCGAAGAGATTTAGTAGTGAATTTAAGCCGAACAGGCGACGAGATTGTTAATTTTATCTAAAAACAGGTTTTCATTAATGGGTTTTGAGAAAAAACCGCTTAAACCAAAAGATTCTGCATTTGAAGCGCTGATTTTCTCGCTATAACCGGTAATTAATAAAATTGGCAGCTCCGGACGAAGCTTTAGGATAGATTGGGCTATTTCGACACCGGTTAATCCTGGCATCACTTGATCGGTCACAATCAGGTCAAATTCATCGGGATGCTCTTTAAAGTAATCTAAAGCGGCAACCGGTTCATTGAGGACTTTAACGTTATAACTCTCAGCCTCGAGCAATGCACCGAGATATTCTGAAACGAGTTCATCATCATCAACAACGAGTATATGACGTGGTTTTACTCCCTGACCTACCAAAACTACTACCTTTTCTGAATTTAAAGACTGTTTTTCCTGTTTGATTTAAGTCTATACCAAAAATTTACGATGATCTTTAGCAGAAGAGCAAATTTTACAATGTTTACTTTGTTGTAACAAAATTAAAGCAGCCTTAAAATAACGCACTATTTATATGCGTTATTGTTGCAAGCAGATTTTCCGGCTTATTTTTTTGCTTTAAAACTATTCCTTTTTTTCTTCTTGCTTTTTCCTCTGCCAAGCTGATGTTCACCGGTATGTTTTGTGACAAAAGGTTTGGAACGATGTTTCTTTTTATTCTCATCTTTATCAAATGTTCCCCTTGGTTGAAAACTGGGAATTAAATGACGCTTGCCATTACCAATTAAATCTTCTCGTCCCATCTCTTTTAATGCTTCACGTAACAATGGCCAGTTACGTGGATCGTGATAACGTAAAAATGCTTTATGCAAACGTCTCACTTTTAAATTTTTTGCCACAACCAAATCTTCACTGCCATGGGTTACTCGCTTAAGCGGATTTTTTCCCGAGTAATACATGGCACTTGCTGTTGCCATGGGTGAAGGAATAAATGTTTGTACCTGATCTGCACGGAAACCATTTTTCTTTAACCAGATAGCCAGGTTCATCATATCTTCATTAGTTGTACCCGGATGAGCAGCAATAAAATACGGGATAAGATATTGTTCTTTACCGGCTTTTTTTGTTGCCGCTTCAAACATTTCTTTAAAACGATCATATGTGCCTATTCCCGGCTTCATCATTTTTGATAAAGTATTTTCTTCGGTATGTTCCGGTGCAATTTTTAAATAGCCACCGACATGATGTGCAACTAACTCTTCAACGTACTCGGGTGATTCAACCGCAAGATCATAACGCACGCCTGAACCAATCAATATTTTCTTAACACCCGGAAGTTGTCGGGCACGCTTGTATAAGCTGACTAACGGCGAATGATCGGTGCCTAAATTTTGACAAATGCCAGGATAAACACAGGAAGGTTTACGGCAAGCCGCCTCTATCTCCCGACTCTTGCAGGCAAGCCGATACATATTTGCAGTTGGCCCGCCTAAGTCAGATATGATTCCTGTAAAGCCCGGCACGTTGTCACGAATAGTTTCTATTTCCTGAATAATAGAATCTTCAGAACGATTTTGAATTATCCGCCCTTCATGCTCTGTGATAGAACAAAAAGTACAACCACCAAAACAGCCTCTCATTATATTAATTGAGAAACGTATCATTTCATAAGCAGGAATTTTTTTATCTTCGTATGCAGTATGAGGCAAGCGGGTATAAGGCAACTCATACAAACGATCCATTTCTTTAGTAGTAAGGGGTAAAGGTGGCGGATTTAACCAGATATCCCGTTTACCATAACGCTGTACTAATGCGCGAGCATTACCGGGGTTTGTTTCAAGATGTAAAATACGTGAAGTATGCGCATAAAGTACTTTATCACTCATCACTTGTTCATAAGAGGGTAAACGAATGTAACTGGTACTACGATCAAGTTTTTCTACACGGGAGCTACGTTGCTTTTTTAATTGCGGCTGAAAATTAACAATCGTCTCGGATGATTTATTTTCAACAGTATCTGCTTGCGTTTCGGCGTAAGGGTTTTTATATTCTTCAACTTTACCAAGTTCATCAATATGTGTTGAATCTATTTCATTCCAGCCTTGCGGCATTTCTTTACGAATAAATCCTGTGCCACGAATGTCTGTTAGTTCCTGTATTGTTTCTCTTGCTGCCAGACGATGCGCAATTTCAACAACCTGCCGTTCTCCATTACCAAAAACCAGCATGTCTGCTTTTGAGTCCATTAATATAGAACGTTTAACTTTATCAGACCAGTAATCATAATGTGCAATGCGTCTTAGCGAGGCTTCAATACCGCCAATCACAATCGGTACATCAGTGAACGCTTCACGGGCACGTTGTGCATAAACCACGACAGAATGATCGGGGCGTTTACCACCCACATCGCCAGCGGTATAGGCATCATCAGAACGAATACGACGATCAGCAGTATAACGATTAATCATCGAATCCATATTGCCCGCGGTAACACCAAAAAATAAATTTGGTTTACCTAAAATTTTAAATGCTTCAGCACTTTTCCAGTCTGGCTGAGAAATAATACCAACCCGAAACCCCTGAGATTCCAGCAGACGACCAATTAAGGCCATACCGAAACTCGGATGATCAACATAAGCGTCACCGGTCACTAAAATAATATCGCAACTGTCCCAGCCAAGCTCGTCCATTTCTGCACGCGACATAGGCAAAAGAGGTGCAGTACCGAAACGTTTAGCCCAGAACTGACGATAAGAAAAAATATTTTTAGCTGATTCCATGATGTTTTGAAGGGTTGTTAACCAAATAAAATAAACACTAATTATAGCCTAGTCTTTGACATGAAAGTGTAAAAAGCCTGTCACGAAGCTGCAATAAGTGAAGACTATATTTCGTGTTAATACAATCAGGAGGGAACGATTATGGCGCGTTATAAAATTAAAAGCATTGAAAAAGTCGAATCACCCGACGGCTCTACTATAGGCAAATGGTATAAATTTATTATAGAAAATGATAAAAATACGATAGTCAATTTGCGTTCCGGCTCAAGAGAAGAAGTTATACGTTTTGCAGCAGAATCCGTTAAACGCCTCAATGAAAAATACCTGACTCATATTCAGTTTAAAGTACATAAACCTGTTTATGAAAATACAATTTCATCACACCTGTAGCATTTTTAGATGACTGTCATGAAATTGACATATTCAGGCTGCAAAATAACCTTAATATATTAACAAATGAGGTTTATATGAAAAAAGAAGAATCACCCATTGAATTATGGCGCTGGAAAATGATTAGAAAGGTTGCTGATTATATTAATGAACCAGATGATTTAAACATGTCAGAACTTAAAGCAATGATTGAAAGTTATCGTGACTATCATAATATTCAAAACTACATCAATTCTGGCTTAAAACCATCACATTCTGCAATAGAATAAATTATTTCAAACAAGATTTAGGTTTGATATTGACTCGCTAGAAAACTACTACTATAAAAGGGATATGTTTAACTTTAAACATTCCTTAAAACTTGCAGTCATACTATTAACAAGTATTATTTTACCTAGTTCTCCTTTTGCCGATATCACAACATTAACTGAACCTGGTTTAGACGCTGATATTGATAAAACTCTCCAACAACTTAATACTAAATTAAAATCATCATATAAAAATGCCGCATTATATGTTTCACGTGGTCATATTTATTTTCGAACACGTGAATTTCAAAATGCAATCGATGATTATACTTCGGCTATTGAAATCGACCCAAAAAGTTATGATGCCTATTTTGGCAGAGGCTTAGCAAATGGTCGTCTTGGCTTTATAAAAAATGGTATCAATGATTTAAGTATTTATATTAAACAGTATCCAGAAAGCTCTCTGGCCTATACAAAACGTGGCGTTCGCTATTTATGGTTAGGTGAATCAAAAAAAGCACAAGACGATTTTGAAATAGCGCTTAAACTAAACCCTGATAATGCTGAAGCACACGATGACTTAGGTGTTATTTTAGCGCAAAATAAAAAATACCAGCAAGCAATTTCACATTTCAACTCAACTGTAAAGTTGGATCCGACTTATCAAAAAGGTTTTCATAATTTAGCCATGGCATATTATTTAACCGGACTGGATCAACTGGCATTACAAAATGTGAATATCGCATTGAATTTATGGCCAGACTCCCGCAGCTCAATGTTATTAAAAAGTGAAATTTTAATTGCGCTTGGAAAAAGACAGGAAGCGATGAAATTACGTGAAGATGCTGAGTTCCTGCCTGAAGGCAACTGGCACGAACAGGCCCCCGTTAACTGAACGTTACCTTAAGTCAAACTTATTGCTTCTGCCCTGTAAACAATTATTTTTTACCAGACTTTCAATATATTTATCAAAATCAGGAACAACAAAACCATCTTCATTCAGCTTTCTAATCTGAATTTCCAGTACATTATCAATAACGGGAGAATATATTTTCATAACCCGTGCTTTACGTAGTTTTTTCAATTCAAGTGCAATGTCTTTTTCGTTTGAACTAACTAAATAATAAAACAGCATCATGACATTTCGTGAATTAATATCCAGAGCACCAAGTGCGCCATAAACATGATGTTGCGGAGGAAATACCGGGGCAATAATTCTTAAAAGCTCTGTAATAATTCGGGCATTAAATTGAATATTAGTTTGTTCTTTATTATTTAATATTAAAATCACAAAATCCAGCAAGGGCATAATTTTTAATTTTACACGTCCAACATAATTCGAAAGTTTGGAATAATATTTTTCCGGTGAAATTAAATAAGCCGTTATTATCCAGTACAAACGTGTTTTTTCATTTAAAAGTTCGTCATGTGCTAATGCATTTTCACAAACTGCTAAAAACTCACCGGCTTCACTATACTTAAAGGCTAAAGATAAAAGCTGTGATAATGTTTTGATCTTGCAATGGCGCCAATATCTTAATAAAGGCAAGATACAATGCTCAATCATTTTGCTATTTGCTTTATCGCCGAACAGTAAATAATTTCCAGGCAGTCGAGCTGTTTCATTTTTCAACATCGCAACCCAGTATTCACAAATTGCCGGTATAACTATATTTATATCTTTTTCCAGCAGATAATCAAACCAGATATTTTTAAACGAAGACTGATTTGAAAAATGAAAAGCAACTGCTTTTTTTATTAAATTCAGATCTAACGTCTCAATGTCAGCAATATTATTTTTCGCAATTAAATCCAGCCCGGCTAAAACAACATAGCCTTCGGCATATTCTTGCTTAACAGCACTTTTATGACCTATTTCTTCAATAGCAGGTAAATTATCCTGCTGTAAACTCGAGATAAAACCGTCAAAAATTGCCTCGGCTAGTGCTTCTTTTGCAAGCAAGCGAACCTTCTGTTTTGCTGGCAAATCATGTTCAATAACATAAAACATCCCCAAATAAGCTTTAGCGAAGGGAATTAATACTTTGATATTTTCTGCACTTTTAATTGAATCTAGTTGTGTGAGAAATTGCTCATCATTTTCAATTCGTGTTTGTTTAAAATCCAACGTTTATCGCCCTGCTTTTTATAGTATTTAATTATTCGATCTGCCTGTCCAGGCAAATGATAATTATTACATAAACATATCATTTATTACTGTTATAGTTGAAAATTAAATACGAGCAAAAGGAATTTATTATGTCAGGTAAAATTGTTCTTTCCTTAGTCATGTCTGCCTTTTTTATACTTTTATCCGGTCATACTTTTGCCTCGGACAGGGTTATGATCTCAAAAGGCCAATTTCTAATGGGCTGCTCAACCCACGATTCTGCTTGTGATGAGGACGAAGGAAAGCCCGGAGGTACAACCGTCTTTGTACCCACTTTTTATATCGACAAATATGAAGTCTCTGTTGCCGATTACAAAGAATGTCTTAAAGATAAACTCTGTCAGCGGCCAAAAGATTTTAAACGCAATAAATACTGTAACCTTGATGCCCCACAACGGGAAAATCACCCAATAAACTGTATTAACTGGAAAGATGCTAAACAATACTGCTCGTGGAAAGGTGGCCGCTTACCCTATGAGGCGGAATGGGAAAAAGCTGCCCGCGCAGACTCACACAGCCGTTATCCATGGGGCAATAACGTTTCATGCAAGAACGCTATTCTTGATGATGGAAAAACTACCGGCTCCGTCAAAGATGAGCATGATGGTTGTGGTGAAGACCGGACCTGGACCAGAGGCAAACGAGAAGCGAATAAATTTGGCATATACGACATGCATGGTAATGCCGGTGAATGGATAGAAAACTGGTATGCAAAAGATGCCATTACAAAATTCTACGCAAAGGGTAAACTTGCATTACCTGATAAAGGTGTACGAAAATTAGTGCGTGGCGGCTCCTGGGATGAAAACCGTGAAAACCTGCGAAGCTCGTTTCGAAATGTAAAACTGCCCGATAGCGGACAAGCTGTTTATGGTTCTATCGGCTTTCGTTGTGTTTATGATAATTAAGTTCAAAGCAAGAGACATATTATGACTATACCAAAATTAAAATTAATCAGTTTTCCCATTTGCCCTTATGTGCAGCGTGCTGTCATTATTTTAAAAGAAAAGGATGTTCCTTTTGACATTGAGTACATTAACCTCGCTTCACCACCACCCTGGTTTTATGATGTTTCACCAATGGAAAAGGTGCCTGTTTTACTGGTAGATGAAAAACCTCTTTTTGAGTCTATGGTGATATGTGAATACATTGATGATATTACTCCCGGCTCCATGTACCCGGAAGATCCCTTTATAAGAGCACAAAATAGAGCATGGATTGAATTTGGTAATGATATCTTAAGTACAACATTTGATTTTTTACGCACCGATGATCAGCAAAAATTTAATAACTGTAAAAGCACCTTAACCGATCGCTTTGAAATTCTTGAAGAAGAATTCAATAATGGCGAGTATTTTAACGGTACTGACTTCTCGATGCCTGATGTTGTTTTTGCCCCTATTTTCCGCTATCACAAACGTATTCTTGAACATAACGATTATGGTTTTTTTGAAGATGCGCCTAATGTAAAAGCATGGGGAGATCGTTTGCTTGAAAGACCTTCTGTTATTCAATCTGTTCCCGAGAATTATGAAGAACGCTTTATGATGTTTATGAAAAATCAAAACTCGATTCTTGGCAATGAGATGTTTGCTTAATATGTCTAAGCCATCACAACAAGAAGACCTGCTCTCTATCATTAATTTGCTTGCCGGAGCCGCTCAGGCAGGTTCACAGGGCATTGTGGCTCAAGCTGCCTTAAACGTCGTTCTTGCTTCTGAAGCAGTGGTTCGTTCACGACAAATGGAGCTCGATCAATCTATTCAGGATGCATCGATGAGTGCATTGAACGATGCACAAAATGCGTTATTCAATGCATCAAATGTTGAAGGAGCAATGGAAGAAGCGAAGCAGGACATTATTAAGAATAATCAAAATGTTTATAACCCGCATTTGAAGCAATAAAAAAGGCAGATTAACTGCCTTTTTTATTTAATTTTTATACTGCCTGCGGTAAGCCAATTTCCAGACCGCTGCCTGCCCAGGCCATCATGCCACCTCGCAGATTAAAAACATTGTCATAACCCTGTTGTTGCAGGAACATGCATGCCTGCGCCGAACGAGCACCACTACGACAAACCATAATCAGCTTTTCATCTCGTTTGAGCTCATTCATGCGTAAAGGAATGGTATGCATTGGCAATGCTTCTGCACCGGGAATAATCCCGCTGTTTAGCTCAGCAGGCTGTCGAATATCGATCACTCGAACCGTCTCACCTTTTTCTTTTAATTGCGCTAATTCCGTTACTTCAATTTCATTAATTAAACTCATGTATTTTACTCAAGATATATTAAAGAAAAGGCAGTATATTAGTAAAAACTTATATTTCAAGCTTTTTAGGGCATTTTTTTATACTGCGCACGTTAAATCACGCCATTTCAGCATTTTCAGGTAAAATAGCGCAAAATTTTACCCGGTATTTGGACAAAAATGGTTAGTAGACAGCACAGCAATAAACGTGAAGAACGCTATCGCACCGCAATGCGGCGCTATAAAAAAGACCGCCAGCGAAATGTTATGGCGCAACCGGGTCAGCATAAGTTTATTTTAATTTTAGATCATCTTCAGGCAGGTTTTAATGTGCCTAAAATTTTTCGTTCTGCTGAAGCATTTGGGGCGCATGAAATTCATTTAATTAATGTTGATGCTTTTGATCCGGCACCGGCCAAAGGTGCCTTTCGTAAAGTACCGGCAAAATTCCACGACAATGTTGATGACTGCTTCAATCAATTAAAAGAACGCGGCTACCGGTTATTTACACTCGAAGCAGATAAAGGCGAAGTATTATGCGAGACTAAGTTACCCGAGAAAAGCGCATTTATATTGGGTAACGAAGATAACGGGATTAGTTTTGATTATTCGTCCTACCCGGAAATAGCCTGCCTGAGTATTCCGCATTTCGGGGTAACTGAAAGTCTCAACGTCAGCATTGCAGCTTCTATTGTGATGTACGAATATATTTCTCAGCACAGAAAGAGATAATATTTATATAAACGGTTTAAATTAGTGTTTGTAATGACACACTGTCATTAAAATAATGGATGATTAAATTTTGTCTGTACTGATATATAAATAACTCTTTACGACTAAAACTATTTTTCTGTCTGAATCCATTTTCGGGCATCTTCCAAATTACGAAAGTTACTTATTGTCACCGGCCGCTCACTACTCCAGGCTTCATACACTCGCGTTAAACCAAAGGCCAAGTCTTCTTCTGCAACTAATGCTAAACAATAATGTTCTCCTGCCGTATCAATATTTTTACTGGCAAAATCGGCAACAAACATTAGATCTGAAGATGAAATATTCATATTGTCAATATGATCAAAATGCCAGATAGCATTCATCCCGGCTTTATAAGCAGGATTTTTTAACGTTTCGGAAATTGTATTCACCAGTATAGACATGTCCATATATTCTGTAACCGTATGAACGATTAGGTTATGTTCAGTATCAATCTCAGAAGTCACCGGCATAATAAACTCCTCAAGTTGTGGACTGTAAGAATGGCAACAAAAATTTTATAAATCAAGCTAACTCACCTGATTTTTCTTTTTGCTATACTCTCTTTTTAAAATAATCCCGTGCAGCAGGAGTTCGCATGAAATTTAAACTGTTATCTATCGGCCAGAGCTTTGAATACGAGGGCGAAACATATGTTAAAACATCTCCCTTGATTGCCAGTAATATTAAAACGGGACACAATAAAATGATTCCCCGTTATGCTACATTAATATTGCTTGATCCTGCCGGAAACAGTCAGCAGCAAGCCAAAAAATCTTCGGTTGACCCGCAAGAAATTCTGAACGCCTTTAATATTTTTTATGAAAAATGTATTGAAACACTTGATGATAAAAAAGTTCTTGTTCCATTAATTAAAGATGAACTCGATAAAGCACGGGATGAATTTACACAGCATCTGCTCAGAAACAACTCATAAAAAAGCCTGCGATTAAGCAGGCTTTTTTTAATTTACTCTCTGACTAATTAAGCAAGCTGGTCATCTGCAACATGATATTTCGGATCTTCCATCACATTAACTTCTACCAAATCCCCCGCCTTCTTCAGCAGTTCTCTGCACTCGGGACTTAAATGACGTAAATGAAGTTTTTTTCCGGCTTTAATATATTTTTCTGCCAGATTATCAATTGCTTCAATCGCAGAATGATCAGCAACGCGTGAATTCTGAAATTCTATAATGACGTCATCCGGATCATTTTCCGGGTTAAATAATTCTAAAAAGTTTTTTACCGAACCAAAAAATAGTGGCCCGTTTAGCTCATAAACTCGTGAACCTTTTTCATCGTCATAACTTTTCACATTAATGTGTGACGCATGTTCCCAGGCAAAAAATAATGCTGAAACAATAACACCAACAACAACAGCAAATGCCAGATCAGTTGCAACGGTTACCCCGGAAACAAGGATTAAAACAAAAGCATCTGTTTTTGGAATTTTCCCCATAATACGGAGACTCGACCATTCAAAAGTTGCGAGTACTACCATAAACATCACACCAATCAATGCCGCCATTGGTATTTGTTCAATTAAACTTGATGCAAATAAAATAAAGATTAATAAAAAGATTGCTGCTGAAATACCGGATAACCGCTGACGCCCACCCGAGTTCACGTTAATCATACTTTGACCAATCATGGCACAACCACCCATACCACCGAATAAACCGGTAGCCGTGTTTGCGATACCCTGACCAACACATTCCCGGTTACCACGACCACGGGTGTTTGTAATATCATCAATCAAGGAAAGTGTTAAAAGTGATTCAATTAGACCAACCGCCGCTAGAACAATGGCATAGGGAAAAATAATCGTTAACGTTTCAAGATTAAATGGTACAGAAGGAATATGGAATGAAGGAAAGGCACCTTTAATTGATGCAAGATCACCAACCTGATGGGTATCAATATCAAAACCTATAACTAAAAATGAAACTACTAAAATGGCAGCCAGTGCTGCGGGAAAAGCACCGGTTATTTTAGGCAGGAAATGCATAATGGCCATCGTTAATGCAACCAGCGCTAATAAGATATATAAAGCTGGCCCTGACATCCATTCCATCGTGCCATCTGGCATTTTAATTTGAAAATGTTGCAGCTGGGCAAGAAAAATAACAATGGCCAAGCCGTTTACAAAACCCAACATCACCGGATGAGGCACTATACGAATGTATTTACCCAGCCGTAAAAGCCCTGCCAATATTTGTAATAAACCGGTAAGCACAACGGCTGCGAATAAATATTCAATACCATGCTGTGCCACCAGAGCAACCATCACCACAGCCATTGCACCGGTTGCCCCCGATATCATTCCCGGACGACCACCAAAAATGGCTGCTAACAAGCCCACCATAAATGCTGCGTATAAACCAACTAAAGGCGGAACCCCCGCAACAAATGCAAAAGCAACGGCTTCGGGAACAAGGGCTAACGCAACGGTTAAACCAGAAAGAATTTCATTTTGAAAACATGCGCGACTTGCACAACCCATCTGGAACATAAAAAAACTCCGGAAATTAATAACTTATAGCAAAAAAATGAAACGCATAGTAACAGGATTGGGGTCTTAAGAACACGATGATTACCGTGGCCGTGAGTAATTTCCTGCCTCAAAACCAGATTTCCAGCTAAATGACTTTCTTTAAACTATACTTAAAGTAAGCAAGATAAGGAGGTAATTATGACAACTTTAACTACATTAATCGTATTAGCTTTAATCGCAACTGTTGTCTCTCTGGCTTGGGGTGTTGGCTCAATGGCAGCAGGAGGCCGGTTTGATGACAAACACTACACCCAATTCATGTCGGCTCGAATTGGTTTTCAGGCTTTGGCAATCGTTTTATTGATCATTGCTTCATTAATGGCGCTGTAATCAAGCCGTTTGATTAAATCGATAGATTATTCAGGTTGCATGGCAACCAGAGGCGGGTTAGTGCAGTTTATTTCTGGTAAACCTGAGTTAACCAGATAAAGGTTTGTTGCTGATACGTTTTTTTAAAGCCAGCCTGAGTAATCCATCGTTCTATATCATCAGGGTTATGCATATAAACTCTGAAATCTGACCCTACTATTTTGAAACCAACGGCCATAATGTCTATTGCCACTTTTATAAACCAGCGTTTGCGCGGATAAGTTAATGCATAAACGCGTTTTGTTTTGACCGTTGTACTATTTACCAGCAATTCTGCATGCGGATAACAGCAAACAACTTTATCTAAAATAGTAACATCGGCAGACTCAACCTGATCCAGCAATTCTATAAAATCACCCTGAATATATTCTATACGTTCAGCTAGTCCTTTTTCTGATGCCCAGTCTTCTGCTTCTTTAAGCATATCCGCCGCAAGATCTATACCCACCGCATTTTTAGCACCTTGCTCCAGCAGAGTTTGGTGCAAATAACCCACTCCACTTCCTACTTCCAGTAATGAGGCATCTTTAAAATCTGCCTGTTTCAAGCCGTCCATAAGTTGCTGCTGTGAAGGCTCAAAGCCTTTTTTAGCAAAACGACGTCGATAACTTCTGGCAAAAAATGAAAAAATTCGTCCCCCGGATCTTGAATGTGGACAACAGCAGCTCATCTTAACTATTTTTCTCCATGTACTTTACTGTTGCTGCGGTCCCGATAAACATACCTGAAAATGCCAATATAGATTCGAAAGAGAGCGTTGATATACCGGATAAGCCCTGACCAACATTACAGCCATACGCCATGATTGCACCGATACCCATTAATGACCCACCCAATACCGCTTTTTTGGCCGCACCAATTTTTGGTGGCTCAAGTTTAAAGCGCCCGTTTAAAAGAGAGAAAAGAAATGAAGCTGCAAAAATGCCAATCACAAATGCAATGGTAAAAGAAAAGCCGGGGATTTTTCCTGCTAACAAAATATAACCAAAACGAGCTAAAGGACCTGACACTGTAATAGCAGAAGGATTCATTGGATCAAATTCATCCTGCGCCAGAACACCGGTGATATACCAGCTAGCAACAACTAAAAGCCCGATAAAAACACCACCGGCCACCATTGATTTTGCCGCAGGGTTCCAATATTTAATTAAATATCCCAGCATTAAAATGACCGCAACAATCGCGGGTAACCAGTGAGGTAAACCTAAAATAGTCGCAACCGACGCATCTCCCGCTAACTCAACAGCAGTGGTATTTGTAATTGCTAAACGTACGCCTTCTAAAAATCCAAACTGTGCAGATGCAGCTAGTAACATAAAAAATAAAAGAGCAATAATGGAGTGCAAACTTCCTTCTGCAGAACGAACCAGAGTGCGGGTAGCACAACCACCGGCTAAAACACCACCAACACCAAAAATTAAACCACCAAGACTTGCACCAAACCAGTCCAGCAATGAATTGCGATAAGAAGAATCTGCAATCGCAACGGTGTCGGTATATTCAAGAAGTTGTGTACCGGTTATTGCAACAAGTAGCGCAGCAACAAAAGCAAGTACCTGCCTGTTGTCATTAATTAGAAAAAAATTACCTGTCGCTGCAACCATACAAAAACGGTGATATTGAACAATTAAACCAAATATCGCACCAACGGCTAAGCCGCCCCCGACTAACCACAGATTTAAGTCTTCCATTCCTGTCCCCAAAAAGTAAATTTAACTGTATTAACCATAACAATTCTGCTTACCAAAACCAATCCTTAAAGCACCTGGTTTTACTTATATGTAAGTGTAGATTTCCCGATAACATTCATCTAAACCTTTGAAAGTAACCGTGGTAATACCCAGTTCCTCGGCTGTTATTGTATTCGCCACGCTATCGTCAATAAATAAACACTCTTTCGCGTTTAGCTGATAACGACTAAGTAATATTTCAAAAATACGCTTACCAGGTTTCCCGGTATTTTCAACACCGGAAGTTACTATGCCATCAAATAATTCAAACAAATCATGCCGCTCATAAACATACTGAAATAATTCGGGTGAAATATTTGATAAACAATATGCTTTTAAATTATTTTCTTTAACATGCTTTAAAACATCATGTGTTTTAGTAATAAGTAATAATGATTCTTTTGTTTCTTTAAATAATCGCTTTGCCTCTGCTACAGATATTTCAAGCCGATCGCTTGCACGCTGTGTTGCTTCTGTTTCATTGATTATTGCATTATCAAAATCAATCCAGTCCTGATGGTAATATAATTCTTTTTCAATTTTATTTTGCAGAACAATGTCATCTGTGAAATTTACTGAAATCTTTTTTGGATTCCATTCAAACATCACCGCACCTAAATCAAAAATTACATTTTTCATTTGTAATAAATCATCCTAATAGTAATTTAATAACATCATTTAACTTTTGTATTTTTTCCGTGTCCCCGCCACGGTCAGGATGATGTTGCATAATTAAACGCCGATATTCCTGTTTTATCACTTTATCTTCTACCGGATCTGTTAAACCTAATACTGTCAAAGCTTCTTCACGGTTTTCGAATTGATGATATTTATTCCAGAAAGAAGCCATCATTTCATAAACATCATCTTCTGAAGTATTTTCCAAATTATTAAAGTCCAGATAATAGGCTTTCAGCCTGTCATCTTGCTGTAATGCATTTTCTCCTGCCTGATACGGCAATAATTGTATATTTAAAGTATGAATTTTTAAAAGATGCGATTTTTCTTCAAGTAAAAAATCGCTTAATACATAAAGTGCATGGAACAAAAAGAAATGCGCTCGAAAAAGCTCATGGGGTAGTGCAGGCGTTGATAAAAAGTCAAAATAGCCTTGTAACTTTAAACGGGTCATTAAGTCATATTCACCTATCCCATGAGTATGAGCTTCCAGTTCGACTTGTAGTGCTAATATAAAGGCATCCGATACAGATGTTTTTTTATTCATCAATACAAAAAAGCCATTTCAATTGAAATGGCTTTCCTTTTTTAATCAGTTATCATAACCAAGATTAGGCGCTAACCAGCGTTCAACCTCTGCCAGAGGCATGCCTTTACGTTTAGCATAATCTTCAACCTGATCTCTGTTGATTTTACCAACACCAAAATAACTTGAGTCCGGATGACTAAAATACCAGCCGCTCACTGATGCTGCCGGCCACATGGCATAGCTGTCTGTTAACTCAACACTGGCATTTTTTTCTGCATCAAGTAACGTCCATAATAATGGCTTTTCTGTATGGTCCGGACATGCAGGATAACCCGGAGCAGGTCGAATACTGGAATAATCTTCTTTAATCAATTTTTGATTATCAAAGTCTTCTGCCATTCCATCACTCGGCGTCCATTTAGTTTTGTTTTCATAGCCCCAATTCACATGGCGCATACGATCATGCATGTGCTCTGCAAATGCTTCAGCCAGACGATCGGCAAGTGCTTTTAACATGATTGAATTATAATCATCATGATCTTCTTCAAAACGTTTAATGTGCTCATCAATACCCAGGCCAGCTGTTACAACAAAGGCACCAATATAATCTTTCTTGCCTGACTCTTTTGGCGCAACAAAGTCAGCTAATGCCCTGTTAGGTTTACCCGGCGGACGCTCTGTTTGCTGACGTAAATGATGTAAAGTGACTTTTACTTCTTTACGTGTTTCATCGGTATAAACTTCAATGTCATCATCATTAACACTATTAGCCGAGAACATACCAACTACAGCTCGGGCTTTTATCCAGCGTTCATCAACAATTTGTTCCAGCATGGCTTGCGCATCGGCAAATAATTTTTTCGCTTCTTCACCTTTTTCAGCGTCATCAAGAATTTTTGGATACGAACCTTTTAATTCCCAGGTATGGAAAAAAGGAGTCCAGTCAATATAAGGGACTAAAAATTCAAGCGGCATATCATCAAAAATCTGCAAACCTAAATCATTAGGTACCGGTGGAGTATATTTGTCCCAGTCTATTTTTAATTTATTGGCACGTGCCTGCTCCAAGGTTAACCATTTCGTTTGTGCCCGACGACCGGCATGAGCAATACGCACTTTTTCATAGTCTGCCTTTAACTCTTTAAGGAAAGGCTCTTTCATGTCTTTACTAATTAAATTTTGTGCCACACCCACCGCACGTGAAGCATCTTTTACCCAGACACTTGGGCCATGATAATTTTGCTCTATCTTAACTGCAGTATGCGCTTTTGAAGTTGTTGCACCACCTACCATCATAGGAATATCAAAACCAAGACGTTCCATTTCTTTTGCCATGTGCACCATTTCATCCAGTGATGGCGTAATTAGTCCACTTAAGCCAATAATATCAACGTTTTCTTCTTTCGCTTTTTTCAAAATATCATTAGCAGGCACCATGACACCCATATCTACAACTTCAAAGTTATTACATTGCAGCACAACGCCAACGATATTTTTTCCAATATCATGCACGTCGCCTTTAACGGTTGCCATTAGAATTTTACCGTTACTTTGTGAGGCTCCGTCCTTTTCAGCTTCTATATAAGGGAGCAAATAGGCCACAGCTTTCTTCATAACACGCGCAGACTTTACCACTTGTGGTAAAAACATTTTACCGTCACCAAATAAATCCCCGACCACATTCATACCATCCATGAGCGGGCCTTCTATTACTTCAATCGGGGCAGAAAATTGTTGTCTTGCCTCTTCGGTATCTTCTACTACAAAAGTATCTATCCCTTTAACAAGGGCATGCTCTATCCTTTTTACTACGGGGAGTTTACGCCACTCTAAATCTTCTACTTTCTTCGCTGAGCTACCATCACCTTTAAACTGATCCGCAATATCCAGTAATCGCTCTGTTGAATCATCCCGACGATTTAAAACAACGTCCTCAACGGCTTCACGTAATTCTTTTGGTATGTCATCTAAAATCGCTAACTGTCCGGCATTAACAATCCCCATATCCATACCCGCATGTATCGCATGATAAAGAAAGACGGCATGAATCGCTTCACGTACCGGATTATTTCCACGAAAGGAAAATGACACATTTGAAACACCACCACTGACCATGGCATGCGGCAATGTATTTTTAATTACCCGCGTTGCTTCAATAAAATCTACGCCATAGTTATTATGTTCTTCGATACCGGTGGCAACAGCAAAAATATTGGGATCAAAAATAATGTCTTCCGGCGGGAAGTTTACTTTTTCAATTAAAACATTATATGCACGCGTACAAATTTCAATCTTTCGCTGTTGTGTATCCGCCTGACCTGTTTCATCAAAGGCCATAACAATAATGGCAGCACCGTATTGACGACACAATTTGGCTTGCTTGATAAAGTTCTCTTCACCTTCTTTAAGTGAAATAGAGTTAACAACGCCTTTACCCTGAATACACTTTAAACCTTCTTCAATAATCGGCCACTTTGATGAATCAATCATCACCGGGACACGGGAAATATCCGGTTCAGAGGCAATCAGGTTTAGGAATGTTTTCATGGCATGCATGCCATCAAGCATGCCTTCATCCATATTGATATCGATAATTTGTGCGCCGTTCTCAACCTGTTCACGTGCAACGTTTAACGCTTCATCATATTGTTCTTCTAATATAAGTCGTTTAAATTTTGCAGAACCGGTGACATTAGTCCGTTCGCCGACATTTACGAATAAAGAATCTTCATTAATATTGCAGGGTTCCAAACCACTTAAACGACATTCAACCGGAATATCCGGTATTTTACGTGGCGGGTATTTACTGACTGCTTTAGCGATAGCTTCAATGTGTGCAGGTGTCGTTCCACAGCAACCACCAATAATATTGAGATAGCCTTTTTTAGCCCAGTCTTCAATTTCTGTCGCCATCTCTTCGGGGGTTTCATCGTACTCACCAAATTCATTCGGCAAACCTGCATTTGGATGGGTATTAATATGGCAGTTAGCCAGCCCTGATATCTCTTCAATGTAAGGCCGCAATTCTGTTGCACCTAAAGCACAGTTAAAACCAAAACTAATCGGCTTGATATGATTGAGAGAATTCCAGAATGCTTCGGCTGTTTGGCCAGATAAGGTACGGCCTGATGCATCTGTAATGGTGCCGGAAATCATAACCGGCAATGTCACATTATTTTTTGCAAAATATTCTTCTATGGCAAACAAGGCTGCTTTGGCATTTAAGGTATCAAAAATAGTTTCGACCAGAATTATATTGGCACCACCATCTACCAGGCCACTCATCGACTCAAGGTAAGCTTCTTTAAGAATATCAAAAGTAATATTGCGAAAACCGGGATTATTTACATCAGGAGAAATACTGCAAGTCCGGTTAGTCGGCCCTAATACACCGGCCACAAAACGAGGCTTGCCTTCAACTTTGGCTTCCATTTCATCACACGCTTCTCGCGCTAAACGGGCAGCCTCTTTATTAATTTCATAAGTCAGCTCTTCCATTCCATAATCGGCCATGGAGATTGAGGTGGCGTTAAAGGTGTTCGTTTCGACGATATCCGCGCCCGCTTCGAGATAAGCAGTATGAATATCTTTAATAATTTGTGGCTGGGTTAAAACTAAAAGATCGTTATTTCCCTTTACATCGGATGGCCAGTCAGCAAAACGTTCACCACGATAACCTGCTTCATCCAGCTTATATGTCTGAATCAAGCTGCCCATTGCACCATCTAAAATCAGAATGCGCTGTTTAAGAAGTTCTTGAATAGTTGCCATTTTGCTACGATCTCTTTACGGAAATAAAAACGGGCTAATTCTAACAGATTTGGAACAAAGGGCATACGATGGCCGAATAATTACCGGCAGGCTATAAATTTGCTTTAGCTAGATTTCTGGCACGACAAAAATAGATGAAACATAAAACCCGCGACGCTTTTTAGTTTTAGCTTTGGCTGCATACATCTCTTTATCTACAATACTCAATAACATATCGGGATCAACATACTCATCTGGCCCCATGGCAGCAATACCCATGCTAAAACTGACTCCCTGCATTTCATCAACCCTGAAATTTTTGATTAAGCGTTTTACAAATATGTCCGCGTCTTCCAACGTTGAGTGCGGAAGTATTAAAGCAAATTCATCACCACCATAACGAAAAGCAATGTCACTTTCCCGCATGTTTTCCTTGATCAATTTACCGGTTGTTATAAGTACATTATCACCTTCCTGATGTCCCTTTTTATCATTAATTGCCTTAAATCCATTTAAATCAAAATAACATAACACTAATGATTCGTGATAACGCTCTGCATTCGAAATCTCTTTACGCAAATATTCAAAAAAAGCACGCTGATTATAAAGCCCTGTCAACATATCCCGCATTGACATTTCTTCAAGCTCACGTGTTCGATCTTCAACTTTCTTTTCCAGTGAATCGGCATACAGCTTCAACTCATTTTTAGCTGCTTCCACCTGATTAACCAGACCAGAATAATAAGTTTCTAAAACAAACTGAATATCAAACATAATTATTTTATTAATCGCTTGCCGTAAAGAGAAAATATCCATGTAGTCCTTACTTCCCATTTCATACATTGCAACTGTATTATGTAAATTCAACTGCAAGCGATAAATCGCTGATAAATATAAATCACTTGATACACCAATGCGTTGATGAACCAATCCTATACGAAGTCGTTTACTGACATAGTCCTTATCATAATGGCCATCAAATAATTCCAGCACATAACGGTTCATTGTGCTATATAAGCGGCGCATCGTTTCAGCATCACCAATAATGGATGAAACCTCAGAATACCGGGTCATAAAATCATAGAAGTTTTTAACGATTCCATTGCAATGCTTTGCAATAATTGGCTTATAGGCGAGTAATATTTCTTCGTCTTTTTTAGTGAAATCAAGAAAACTTTTACGTTTTTCTATTTCCTGTTTTGAGATATTAAGCTGTTCAGCTAATGTTTGATTTAAATTATGCATAAATAACCGAAAAACACTGAGTTATAGCCTTTATCGACCAAAAATCATCATAACTTAAGAAATTACATGAGCATTTTATAAAAACAATACTTTTATAAAATGTATGGATATTTGAACAATCAACGCTAATGACACCACAATAATTAACACACCAAACATTTTCGCTGGTTTTCCCTTGAGTACCACAACAGTAAAGGGGAAACGTGTCTTTCCTGAAAGTAAAACGGGCGGAAGTTTTGAAGATGCAACAATTCGATAACCAAACCAGCTGGCAAAACTTGCAGGAATAAAAGCTAAAATCGAATACAAAAAAACACTTAAAATCACCTTAAGCTGATTAATTTGTTCAATATCAGCCGAATTATTTTGTTCAATGAATACCAACAAAACATAATCTATTGCCGGTTCAATAGAGATGATCAGAAGTAAGTATGAGGTAACGATAATATAAAGGGTAAGGCGTAAAGATTTATCGCCTTGAATAATTTCTACCGGTTGTTTCATGTAGCATTAAATAATATTTTTATCTTTAGTGCGTTGTTTCTATTTTAAAGTTTGCACCCTTATCTTTATTTCGTACACCTTCATCAACAATCACATTTGTCGCCTGGTAATTTTTAACTTTCGCATTCTGCATATAGATTTTTCCTCTAATTCTGACGTCTTTTAGAATTAAGGTATCTATTTCTGCGTCTTCTAAATCGAATTCATAAGTATTCACATGTGAAATCAGCATTGTTTTTCCTTTAGCATCAAAAAAAACGATATCTTTTACTTTGCAATTTTCAATCTTTGTATTTTCAAATTCCATTTCAATTATTGCAATTTTTGTGTTTGTTACGCAGTCAGCAATATATACATCTTTAACTGGGCCCGTTCCTTTTATGGCTATGTTTGCATTTTTAATTGCCTTTACTGTTCCATATTTTTCATCACTTGCAATTGAGAATCTTTTAAACGTGTTGCCTTCTAATATGACCTTACCAATACTTGAATCATTAATTTTAGACTCGACAATATGACTCTCTTTAATATCGACAAATAAAAGATCTGAATCACTAAAATTCATATCAACAATTTTACTATCAGTAATTTTTATTGATGATCCTGTTTTTAGTCCATAGCCAGCCACACCACTAAGTTCAGATGATTCAAAACTAAATTGACCTTTACTTTCAAAAAAACTAATATTTTCTAACTTAGATTTAACAAAAATCAGTTTTTCAGCATTAAGTTTTCTATAACTATTATGCACATTACTATCTGTACTAATAATTTTGGAATTATCAAAAACAATCGTATCAATTTTTGACTCATTCATTACTACGTTAATTAATTCACAATTTTTAAATGTGACATTTTCTAATTCCATGTAACGCATATTGATATTTTCTAGTTTGCAGTCTTCAAATGTCACATTTACGAGTTTTTTATTACTTGCATCAATGTTTTTCCATTCGACATTTTCAAACTTAATGTTTTTTAAAACATCAATAGGTAGCTCAAAATCTCTTATTTCAACACCATTGATTTCTAGTGTTGCATTATCTTGTTGTTGATTTACTCTTTCTAAAAAATCTTCTTTAGTTATACTAGACTGTGCCATGAGAGGCTCCATAATAATAAATAAAAGTAATAACGTAATATGAATGAAAAATTTATGTGTATTCATGTGAAAACTTCCTCTCATACCATTCAAAGTCTGGTATTTCTCCTAATACACTATGCCTTTCAACCAGATACCCCCCTTTTGAATCAAAAGATTCATCTTCATCATCACTTTCTACTTCACTCATCTCCATTATGTGAATGGGATATGTCCAATCACTTCCATGATTGTAATGATCAAAGGCTTGATGCGCATTCGAATTTTTAAGTTTAACTTTAAAATATGAAATAGAATTATACCTACCATCTTTTCTCAACATTTTTCTTATTGATTTTTCACATCTAAAACCATAAAGATCACCATTTTCTTTATCTCTAACTTTATGAGTAATTTTACCCTTTGTTACTAGTGGCTTATTTTTTTTATATATTACAAAACTTCCTTCATTAAAAATATCGATACCAGACATTTCTGCTTTAGGATTAACTCTAAAAGTAAACGTTTCTCCATCTTCATCAGAACTAAACTCTTTTAAAAGACCACCATGATCTTCATCCCTCAAAAATATATCAGCATAATCTAAAGCAACTGCCAATCTGGGTTGCGCTTGAGTGACCCCTGGTATTTTTATTCCTACTTCTGATTCAGAAGCCCCATTAAATTTAATATAATTGCCAGACGGATAATCTAAACCCCAATTAAATAATTCATTGTCATGATTTTGTACAGCAATGGGGCCACCACATGCAGCGACCATCATTCTACAACCTTTGGCTGGAGAGAATATTTTGTTCTTTGTCGCTTGTGCTGTAACGCTCATTGTGTCACGAAAAGGGATCCAACTGGTATCACTGTCTTTTACCTGATACAAACCGCTGCGATGTGAATGGCCAGATAAGGTATAGTGAATTTCATTGTCCGTTATTTTTTTGTACACATCATTACGATTACTTTCAAAAGTTCCGTAATCATGCTTGCCGAGCGTACCTGTTAAATCATTCCAGTTAATTGAACCTTCTTCTGATAATGCTTGAGGTACATTATAGTTTGCATAAGTAAAATGGCTACATAATATATTACAGGACTTTTTTTCTTTTAAACCTGCTTTTAATACTTTTAATTGTGAATCCGAAATACTTTCTGTTGCTCTTGGTAAAAAACTCCCAAGAAACCATCCTCCCTGTTTTTTTCCTATAAATTTTTCATTGTCACCCCAACCAAGACCAATAAAACATTGCTCAGCATAGGTTGATACATAACTGCTTAATGGCGTAAAAATATGATAGAACCAGGCAAGATTTTCTGGTTTAAAGTTACGCTCTCCACCATCATCACTTGCTGCTGCCATGACTATACGTGCATAGTCAGGCCCATACATCAATATTGCTTCGGATATCGTTAAATTATGATCGGCGGGAATACCATCATTTGCCCTATCTGAGTAAATATTGGGATTATTTTCATCTTTGGCTTCCTGTCTATCTGCCGCTGCCTCATTGATGGACTTTTGTATCACCTCCTCTTCTGTTAGTTTTTTATATTCAGTAACAACAAAACCTTCATTGTCATAAATATATTCCCCATCATCATCAAGAACAGGAACCCATTTACCATGGAATAATGAATTACTGATTGCGCGTAATTTTTTAATTCGAGGCGAAATACCATACGGCAAGGTATATGCCTCATGGTTACCTGACACCAACATAATAGGTCTGCTATATGTTTTGTAATACCATTTAAATAATTCATACATAACCAGATTATCAATACCAATCGGGTATTGTTGTTTGTCTTTCAAATTATCTAAATTTAATACTTGCCAGATTTCACTACTTTTTGTTAATCCGTCATCAGCAATACTTGAGTTGTCTGGATTAAAGTTACGGTTATAATCAATTAAATCTCCGGTAAAAATAAGTACATCGGTCTCCTTACCCATTTGACTCATAAGATCTTTAAGTGTCGCGTAACTTGTATTGACCATAGAGCCAATTTTATTCGAACGATTTCCATCTCCTTCTTTTCCATCAATTATACGGGCTTTACTTTTTGTAAAAAGATGTTGACGTGATGAGACATGCACGTCAGAAAGATGACCAATATCCAAGCTTTCTTTGCTGGAGATAAAAAGGGGATGGTAACTTTGAATTTCTGTTGGTTCTTCAGAAAAATAAGGGGCATCAGGATCACTAACATCACAACTGAGATCTAGATAATCACCTCGATAATCTTCATTAAAATCTGAAATGTATTCATCTTGCAGTTCAAAAAAATATCCTTCTTCATCCTCAGTTTTAGGTTTGGAATAATTCATCCATGAAATATCATATAACCCTTCACTATCATTAGATAAATTTTTAATCACTATTTCAAAGCCATGCACAAGCCCCTTCTCTTGATACATTTGCATAACGCGATGATCAATTTGTGCAAATATTTTTTCGTCTTTATTAGTTAGCACATAATTCTCTAACTCACCCAGCTTCCATAAAAAATGGACTTCAATATTTTCTTTAGCTTCATCAGGCGATTTAAATAAAGGCTCATTAGCAGGACTTGTTTTATCGATCTCTGACCAGTCAGTTAACTTAAGATAACGATTTACTGCACCTGAGATAGCAGGCCCTGCTTTTTTATCTTCTTTACCTTCTGCTTTTTCGTAAGAATTAAAAAACTTCTCGTCAGTTAAGAGAATAATACTAAAATCATCACCGGTTTTTTTTAACACGGGACATAAAAATGATGGATGTAATATAGCCACATCTACAGGCTTAAGATTTATTTTATAATTAGATTTATTCTTTCCTGTTGCATTATTCGAAGATACGTCAAATTTTTTATCTTTATGTTTTAGATCTGTATGCTTTTCTACACCCACTACTCGTCCCTCGAATTTAGCTTTCCATAAATGCTGGTAAATCTTTTATTTCTATTTCAAAACTGCTGTTCATTTTTGCTTTTGCGACAAAAATTTTGCCGTTCTCAATCGTTCCTTTGTGCTCATCACCCATGTCTGTTTTAATTTTAAATTCAAGCCCGTCAAACATACTAAAGTGTGATGCCATTTTATTTTCAAACTCGTCTTCAAGCTCAATATTTATTTCTTTAAATTCATCTGCAGGCGGGCCTAAATCAGGTTTGCGATTACCGGGCCCGACAGCTTCAACCACTTCACTTGCTGAAGGCGGTACGGTTGAAACACGATCAACCAAAACGATAACCGCACCCGTTGCCAGTGCTGTTGAAACAGAAGAAAAAATCTCTGATGAATTAACCGAAGCAGTAACCGGCAGCGCAATATCGCATTCAGCAGCAATGAGTTTTAACTTTTCATCATCAACAGCAAGTTCTTTTAAAAACTCATCGGCCTCTGCTTCTGATTGAAAGTTCTTAACTTCTTTAGGCGAGGTAGTCAGTAACACACTGGATTCGGTAAAAAGATAAGTGACGTTATCACTGCTTTTTACTGCTCTTTTCTGTGGTGCGCGCTCATCTTGTTTTTGAGCGGGAAGGGGATATAAAACTATTTTGCCCGCGATCAATAAATCGCTAACGTGTTGTTCTATTTGTGGTGCTTGAAGAGTGTGTAACGAAGGTACGGTACTAAATTGTTGCAACAAAGCAGGCCAGTAGCCATGTGAAACGTTTAAACTTTTTACAAAGGATTGCGTCGATTCAGGATTCCAGAAAGATTTTGCTTTGAAGTCACTTTGCTCAAAGAAAACAGCCGATGTTTTAAGTACATAACACTGCCCGAATTCGTCTTTAATGATATTGCTGCTTAGCATGTCTCGTCCGTGTGATATTGCCAGTCCGTAAGAGCTTAATTATACATAAATCAATTAAAATTGTTATCTTTCACCGTATGCACAATGCACATTTCATCAACATTGATTCCACGGTAAACCGTCAAAACGCCAGCCGGCCAATGTACTTCGATGATGCTCATCATCCAGCTCACCCTCAAAGCCATCTGCAATATTGTAAACATCATGAAACCCTTCTTTTAGTAGAAGATTTCCCGCTTCCAGTGAGCGTTTTCCACTGCGGCAAATTAAAAAAATGGGAACATTATGACCCTCACTGTTGTGATCTAACCCACCTAAAATCAATTTTCGTATTTCTGCTGCAAAATGCGGGTTGATAATCCAGTCCGGCTCATCAATCCAGGGAATGCTAATAGCATCAACCGGATGGCCAATAAATAAGAACTCCATATTTGAACGTACATCAATCAACAGAGCCCGCGGGTCTTTTTTTATTAAGTTATATGCCTCACCAGGAGCAACTGTTTTTACTTTATTATCATTCATTTTATTGTGCCTTCTCTTTTAAAGGGCGAGATCCTTTATAATCTACTTTATTTTATTGTACTTAAACTTAAATGGTCGAAATAAAACAAAAAACCAAACATACGAATGTGTGTATATTTAAGTATGGCAATAAATAGAGTAAGTAATTCAACTTTTTCCTGCATAACATAACAGCTGAGTCATGACTAAAAAACAAAATATCCTAAAAATGCCAAAATCATTAATGCGTCCTATCGGTCAGGCCGTTGTTGAGTTCGAAATGGTTAAAGAGGGCGACAAGATTTTACTAGGTCTCTCTGGAGGAAAAGATTCATTAACCTTATTGCATGCTTTACGGCATTTACAACGTCATGCACCGATAAAATTCTCCATCGCCGCGATTACGATAGATCCGGAAATTGAAGGTTTTGATCCGTCTGTACTGAAAAAATATTTAGCTGAACTTGAAGTCCCATATTTTTACGAAAGTCATGATATGACCAGTCAGGCCAAGGAACAGATGACAAATGACTCCTTTTGTTCGTTTTGCTCGCGGATGAAGCGCGGCATCATGTATTCCACCGCTCGCCGTGAAGGCTACAACGTGCTCGTTTTAGGGCAACATTTAGATGATTTGGCAGAAAGCTTTTTAATGTCGGCTTTTCATGGTGGGCAATTGAGGACAATGAAAGCAAATTACACCAATCAGGATGGTGATATCCGTATCATTCGTCCGATGATCTACGTTAGAGAGAGCCAAACGACTGAATTTTCTAAAGAAAATAATTTACCTGTTATTCCTGATTCCTGCCCTGCCTGTTTCGATATGCCTACAGAAAGAGAGCATATGAAGAAACTGCTTTCCGAAGAGGAAACCCACAACAAGGGGCTTTTTAAGAGCCTAAAAACCGCATTAACTCCACTTTACTCGGTAAATGATGCAAGTTAGTAGACGCCATTAACCACTATCGTTGTTATATAGGGTTATATTTTATACATGATTTAAAAATCATCTAAAGTGGGAATAAATTATCTAATATTGATAATAAAAACAAAGGAAGTGGTGATTATAATATCAATTGTAAAAATTATGTGAACTGGTTCACAAAGTCTTCCTACCTCGCTATGCTTAACAACAAGCACGAAAGAATTATTGAACTTGTTTCAGCAGCCGTTATCAAATTACATAACTGCTCGTTACGTAACAATCATTATGTAGGAGGTGAACCATGACTTTTGATGCAACTTTAATCCAACCCTGTGGTGATGGCTGGTGTGTTAAAACACCCGTTGGTCTTGAAGGACCTCTCGAATCTGCTGATGATGCAACAAATTATGCGGTTCTTCTCAATCGGGTTAATGCTGCCCGGAGCGGACAAGTTTGTCAGGATAAAGATTCCCTTTAGCACTTAAACAAAATACCTCGATGCCATCATATGCATCGAGATGCCTAAGGGTAGTCTTTTATGCCTGATAAGTTGATTGGTAAAGAGGGTAAAGAGTTCCTTCTTCGCGCTCAATTCGTGCAACTAAAGCTTCACCAATACCGGCCAACTCTCTAGAAAAAGACGAAGCCAGTGCTTCATCAACACCAATTGTTTCGTACTTTAAGATAAATGCCCTCACGGCTTTACCTATCACGTCCATTTCACTACGAAACCCCTGCACTAACTCAACATTTTCTTCATCATATCTAAACGAGCTCTTCATATAAACGTATAAACTGACATTTTCTACCAAAATATGATCCATGAATCCTCTTTTAAGTGCCATTAGTTTTTCTGTCACTAAAGGGTAATTTTTAGCATCAAATGCTGTATTTATTTCACCATAGATAGCTAATAAATCCTGATGGTCAGTTTTTAGCTTATCGATCAAATTAGGGTTATAACGAATTTCTGTACCCGGAGCTGACTGGTGTACCTGTTGAGAATTAGCTTTTGTCTCAAGCTCTTTATCCTTTTTCTTGAAAAAATTAAACATACATAGTCCCTATAAATTGTAGAAAATTATTCAACCAATGGCAGTCAAACTGACTTAATAGTTAAAGTACCGAAATGGGTTCAACTGTTATCGGCAATATAAAAGCAACATTAAGAAATAAACTTTAAAAGAATGAAAACTTATTTTTTAGACTCGCTAATATTGATAAGGGGAGGATGCGCCATTCGGACGCGTTTGAAACAAACGAAGTGACCACATATATTGAGTTGGAGCTTTCAATATAAGCCGTTCTATTATCTGATTCATTCGCTGCATATCGGCAAGCTCATCATCACCAGGAAAATTACCCAAGGCTCTGTCAATTTCCAGAGTATAACAACCTGTTTTTTCATCCAGCGTAGTCACTGCCGGAAGCACAGCAGCTTTTGTTATTTTCGCCATCGGTGCCAAAGCCGTCAATGTTGCGGTTTCAACACCGAAAAAGGGGATAAACTTTGTCTCAACCTTGCCACCAAGATCTTCATCCGGCAAATAATAAAAAGCACGATAGTTTTTTATTGCCCGAACAACGGGGCGTATACCTTTATCTCGTAAATAAAGCTCTACCATGCCGGTAAACCGCTCTCGCCCCCGGGTAATTAGCCATTCAAATAGTTTATTTTTTGCTGGCCTGATTAAACCAACCGTTTTAAAATTTTTCGTGAAAATCAAAGCACCGTATTCCAGCGCGAGCATATGACAGGTTAATAAAATAACCGGCTTGTTTTGTTGTAAGCAGGCTTCTACATGCTCAAGACCTTTAAACTTTATTCGACGTTCCAATGTTTTTAGACGAGACCAAAAAAGTAACGGGTAATCCAGAAAAATAAAAACAGCATTAGTAATAAAATCCAGCGCCATTTGCTTGCGTTCCTGCTCATCTAACTCAGGAAAAACCATAGAAAGATTGGTTTCAACAATATTACGACGCTTTGCATTACGCTTATATACAAGACGGGCAATCAAACGGGAAAAGCCTCTTCTTTGCTTAACGGGTAAATAACTCAAGAGCCATAAAAAGAACAAACCCAGCCAGGTAATCCAGTATTGAGGGAGAAGAAAACGCCATGAGAATGATTGCGTATAATGTTTAGCCGTTGACATCACACCATCATAATAAAACCACCGATAAAAACCAAAAGTTCTTTTCTTCTTTTTAAAGATAGCCTAATAATTGATCAATCATATTTTCAGATTGAATAACGTAACCCCCACCAAACAAATTTGCATGATTTAAAATATGATAGAGGTTATATAAAGTTTTGCGCGTTTCGTAACCCGCATCGAGTGGCCAGACTGCGTTATAAGCTGAATAAAAATCTGCCGGAAAGCCGCCAAACAACTCTGTCATTGCCATATCCGCCTCTCGATCGCCATAATAAACTGCAGGATCAAAAATAACCGGTTCACCATTCATTAAATAACCATAATTACCTGACCACAAGTCGCCATGCAGCAAAGAAGCCTGAACATTGTATCCTGTAAAAAATGAATCCAGATTATTGAGTAAGCTCTCACCTTTTTTAAGTAATGATTGTGTTGCACCGTTTTGTTTAAGCAAATTTAATTGAAAACCTATTCGCTGTTCTCGCCAAAAATCAACCCAGCTCATTGTTTGTGTATTCGCTTGTGTTGTTGAACCAATCGTATTATTTCGATACCAGCCAAACTTTGGCGCAGTATATTGATGCATTTTTGCTAGCAGCTGACCGAGCTCTTGCGCTGAGCCTCCCATCGTAAGAACCAAATTTTCGAGAATTAAATAGCTCTGCTTGCCTTCGATGCCGCTGGCTATTACATGGGGCACACGAATTGTCTGTGATTTTTCTATTTCAGCGAGGCCGGCAGCTTCAGCCTCAAACATATCCAAACGCTGGTTCTGGTTAAATTTAATAAAATAATGCTGTTCAGCATCTTCATCAGCAACCATTCCTTTAATTTGATAGGCCTGATTAGTATCTCCACCGGCTATTCCGCTCTGGCTTTTTATTTCAAAATTAGCACCTGTTGAAGCACTAATAATACGTTCAATTTTTGACCAGTCTGGCACCTTTTTCCCCTTAAATTTTGCGAATCGGATCTCGCGATTATCAAGCCATTTATTCTTTATGATTAATGATAAACTGCAAGCCTGTGACTTTGATTATTATTTAGCTGAAATAAATAGAAACTAATGAAATTTATCCATTTTCGGGCATTGGATTACATGAAATTATTCGATGGATCAAGCAAAAAGTAGAAGAAAAATCACTTTTATGCACAGCGCTAATAATAACAACAACTTAGCATCACAAAACTGTCATAAAGTGTGAAAAACGCTATAAAAACAATATAACTCATTGAAATATAAAGATTATATAATAAGTACAAATTGTAACCAATTTAACAATTCTGTAGTAATAGAGCGACGTTATAGCGGAAAAATGCATTCCATCCACAGACTTATCCACAGCTTCTGTGGATAACTAAATGCAAAAAATAAAATGAAGTATAGACAATAACTTAGCCACATTAAGTTAGAAAGGTAATGAGATACACAAGCTAACTATACGATTTCTATCGGCTAAAATTTTATGTAATTAAGCAGTTTTAATGAGTCTATTTTTGAAATGATGAACACTTATTTTCGCATCGCAATTCCAACCCCTCTAAGGCGTCAATTTGACTATCTGGCGCCGGAGAATTCTCGGGGAAAACCACCCCTTCCCGGCGTACGAGTTAAGGTATCTTTTGGTCGTCAAACACTGGTCGGCATTTTACTCGAAGTGGTGCATGAAACAGACGTTCCTAAGCAAAAATTAAAGTCGATTATTGAAGTACTCGATGAGCAACCTGTCTTCAATGAGGAACTTTTACAATTACTGCGCTGGTGTGCATTGTATTACCACCATCCTATCGGTGAGGTTATGCAAAATGCGCTTCCTGTCAAACTCCGGCAAGGTGCTGCAACGCAGATCAAAGCCATCAAACGCTGGCAGCTTACCTCTGAAGGTGCACAAATTGATTTACAAATACTTAAACGCGCCGCAAAACAAATTGCACTATTGAGTGATCTTAAAAATAGCCCAGCAGGTTTGTTCGAAAGTCAGCTTAGTGAAAACCATATTGGCTGGCGCCCAGTGTTAAAACGTTTGCAGGAAAAAGGGCTGGTTGAATCATTTGAAGAAAACGCTCTACCGATTGCAAACCAAAACCATACCGCTCCCACACTTAATGCCGATCAACAACATGCTATTGATCGTGTTCTTACTCATCAAGGTACCGGCTTTCATGCCTATGTACTTGAAGGTGTCACCGGCAGTGGTAAAACAGAAGTTTACCTGCAGATCATTGAAGACATTATAAAGCAGGGTAAACAGACGCTCGTTCTTGTACCTGAAATCGGTTTAACCCCACAGCTACTTAATCGGTTTTTACATCGCTTACATGGTCGCATTGCAATTATGCATTCCGGTTTGAATGACGAAGAACGGCTACAAGCCTGGTTACATACTCAGGCTGGATCGGCTGATGTTATTATCGGTACCCGCTCTGCCGTATTCAGCCCGCTATTACGTCCCGGTGTCATTATTATTGATGAAGAACACGACCTCTCATTTAAACAACAAGATGGGTTTCGCTATTCCGCACGTGACCTCGCGGTTAAACGCGCCCGTGATTTAGGCATTCCCATTATATTAGGTTCAGCCACACCTTCTTTAGAAACTTTACATAACGCACAACAAGGCCGATACGAGACTTTACTGTTGCCTGAGCGTGCCGGTAATGCAAAACCACCGACTATTAGCCTGCTCGATGTCCGTAGCCAAAAAATGGAAAACGGTGTCTCTGCACAGCTGCTGCAAAAAATGAAAGAGCATCTCGAAAATGATTCTCAGGTATTATTATTCTTAAACCGTCGCGGCTTTGCACCGGTGCTCATGTGTCATGAATGCGGCTGGCATGCACTATGTCCTCGTTGCGATGCACATATGACGTTACATCAAAGTAACTCTCAACTGCGTTGTCATCACTGTGGCACTGAGCAATACAAACCCCATGCCTGTCCAAAATGTAACAGTGATGATCTGTTACAAATGGGGTTTGGCACCGAGCGTATAGAACAGTCACTCAATGAACTTTTTCCACACGATGAAGTAATACGCATAGACCGAGATAGCACTCGCCGTAAAGGTTCGATGGAAAAGTTACTCAATGACATCAACAACGGTAAACGACAAATTTTAATCGGCACACAAATGCTGGCCAAAGGGCATCACTTTCCTAATGTCACTTTAGTTGGAATGTTAAATGCCGATCATGGTTTATACAGTTCAGACTTCCGCGCCTCAGAACGCATGGGGCAACTCATTTTACAAGTTGCAGGACGGGCAGGACGGGCAGAAAAAGAAGGTGAAGTATTAATTCAGACTCATCATGTCGATCACCCGTTATTTCAACCCCTGCTTCATCATGACTACCCCGCATTTGCAAAAGCACTGATTGAAGAACGCCAACAAACCGAACTGCCACCCTTTACTCATTTAGCGTTACTCCGCGCAGAAGCAGTCGACCAGCAAAGCCCGATGATTTTTTTAGAACAAGCGCGCTTACTACTCGAACAGACAAAGCAAGATGATATTTTATTAATGGGCCCGTTCCCCGCTTTAATGGAACGCCGTGCCGGACGTTACCGAGCCCAGTTACTGATTCAGGCAAACAACCGCAAACAACTACAAACTCTTTTCTCGACAACGATGAATCAAATTGAAAATCATAAAACCGCAAAAAAAGTAAGATGGTCGATTGATGTTGATCCGATGGATTTAATGTAAGAAAATTGACTCGTCTTTGATACTATATTTGATATAATTAAACTGAAATGGATTTAACTATATAATCTCAGGGACAAACACATGACAATAGACCTTTCTCCTCTCAGCATTCATCACTCCGTTGGATTAAATGCAACGAATAAAAAAACATGATGTCATCATAGTACAATCGTTACTCAATACTTATGGTGCATGGAATAAACCTGTTCCACTATTAAAAACTGATGGTCAATATGGAAAAATAACAAAAAATGCCATATATGAATTTCAAATCCAGGCTGTAGGACTTAAAAAACCAGATATACGAGTTGATCCAAACGGTAAAACATTTAGATATCTTACAATGTATCTTTCTCAACAAGAGCAAATGGTATTATCAGGTTTAATAAATAGTGGGAAAGCTTTTACCATTAAACCAAAAATAACAAAAAGTGTCATTTCTAAAAATACTGGATTACATAAATATAGCGTTTCATATAAATCATCCTTACAAAAAGAAAAACATCTTGTGTCTGAATATAGTAAAAGTGTAATTAAAATGGCTCTGAAAGAAAGCGGTATGTCACAGGCTGTCATTACAAGCACACTACGCACCCCGAAAGAACAAGCCACAATAATGCTAAAAAATGCAAAATTAGATCTTAAAAGTCAATTTAGGCTATATGGTAGGAACGGTGATAAAATACTTACTGTTTATAAAAAAAATAAATCAAAGAAAGATTCTGAAATTCTTCAATTAATGGAAAATAAAATTATTGAGCTAGCAAAAAATAACAAGCGTGTTTCTAAACATTGCGTTACAAAAGAAAGCTACTTAAAACTTAATGTTATTGATATCGGCATAAACTCAACAAAATCTAAAACTAAAAATTTTAATGCAGTTAAATTTTCATCTGCCCTAAAAAGCCTGCAAAAAGAGGGTTATATTTCTAAGTACATAGATGAAACAAAAAAAGTTAACAAAGCATGGCATATTGAAATACTAGTTGGAGCAAAGCCAATTACAAAAGTCGCTACGACTCAAATATTAAACCCTGTTGTATGGTGTTAAAAATGAATAAAACATTAAAAAAATCTTTATTTATATTAATAAGTGCATTACTTATTTCAACATCAATTTTTGCTGACAAAGATCACAATAATTGTAACTATACAAAAGATTTTGTTAAGCATACAAATATAAAAGACTTAAACATCCTTTCTCAAAGCTGGAAAAATACTATTGACCCAGATAGCGATGAGTATGTCACCACACATAAAATACGCTATAAAAATGGTAATAAAGCCATCATTGAACATAAGTTTTGCGAAATGTATAACTATGAGCTTAATTATTTTATTGCCGACAGTAAGTTTAAAACCACGCCTAAAAATATAGGAGAATTAGTCAATAAAATTTATCAACAAAGTACTGCTGTTAAAATTCATTTTAAAATTCCATTAAACATAGCAATAGCTTATAAATTAACTCATTCCGGTTTTTCTCAATCGAAATCGTTTGATTTTGAATTAAGCGTACCCGATTCTGGTAATCAAAATATTGAACAAGCTATAAGCTACACCGTTATCAAAAAACCATCATCAAAATATAAATCTAAAATTAACTATTATTTAGGCGTGGGTGGCGAATAGTTATTTAGACATTTATGCCACCTTGCAAATCGGTTACATCACATAACGCAGCAAATAATAATATTGGATCATATTCTTCATGTACCTTTCTAATATTAATTTTGACCTAAAAGATTAACTTTTAATAGCAGAGTTCTAACATTAAATATTATAGTTAACATCTATTTTTCCCTTTTCTTAATTGACAACTACTTTATTAGCACCTAAACTTATCATGGAATGATAAGCAACAAGGAAAGTATGCGAGATCCCAGCTTAGACGTATTACTCGAATTAAATGGTACAACCTATTTCGAGAACAATGGCTATTGGCATAAAATTGAAGCTAAACAGGTTGATGTGACGCCGCAGCGCCCTCATGGTATTAGCTATAATTTAACCCTGCATGATAACCATAACCAACGTATTTTCGGTATGGACAATGCTCATGCTATTAAGTCGAATAAAAAATCGGGTTTTAGTGGTAGAATTGTTGAGTATGATCACTTACATACCAATATGAATGACAAAGGTACACCTTATCAATTTAAAAATGCTGAACAATTACTGAATGATTTCTATCAACACATTAACAAAATTCTTAATACTTAAAAACGGTGCTAAAGATGAAAACACTTAAAGTTGGCATTATGCCTCGTGAGGCATTTCAAAAACGCACTATAGATATTGCAGCTGGTCGCTATACTGTAAAACGTGGTGAGCCAAAGGTCTGGTTTTCTTCTATGAAATCACTCGCTCAAATTCTTAGTGAAAATAATGTTCAATTATTAAAAGTGATCAATAACGAAAACCCACAAACAATGAAAGAATTAGCTGACCTACTTGGTCGAGAACAAAGCAATATAAATCGTACATTAAAAACCTTAGCTCGTTATGGCATAGTTGAGCTTGTAAAAAGTAAACAAGGTCGTGGTATTAAGCCTGTTGCAAAAGCGATTGAATTTGATATTCACTATGCAATATAAACAGCTTCAGGCGGTAGTACCAAAATCTCCTACCCCATTGATTTAATGTTTATTTTCATTGAAACAGAATTAGCTTTTTGATGTTATCACGCAAAGACGCGGTCTTAATGTTCACTCACATTTTTCAAATTTGTAAGTATTCGCCTACGAAAATCCCTTTTTATCCAATAAATTCAACACTCTGTAACCTTTCTCTCTTGCAATCGTATAGCTAACTCCATAACCTCATACGTTCATATTTTAAGGACGAATATAAGGGGCAGGTTATGTTTTTAGGTTTAATTTCAATTGCAATGCTGGCGTGGGCGGGCTATTTACTCAAAAATCCCATTGATAAAGGGGATGAGCAAAAGTCACTCATTTTTACCCGTATACTACAGTTTGGATTAGTTGCAGTTGGCTTATTCCTTCTTGGTTCTCGCTCCTTTGTCATTATAGGTGCTAACGAAGTCGGTCATTTAGAACGCATCTACCTTGCTTCAAATTTACCACCAGGCAAAATTATTGCACCCGATGGTGAAAAAGGCCCTCAGGCTGAAATCATCGGCCCCGGATTTCACTTTATGCCTTTTGTTCGCATCTTAAATGAAGTGAATACCAGCGTCCCGGTTATTGAAATTAAAGAAGGTCAATACGGTATCCTGAATGCAAAAGATGGTTTGCCTTTACGTCAGGGTCAGTTTATTGCTGATGAATGGCCTGAAGATCAATTTCAGAATATGCTTAACGCCAAACACTTCTTAACTAAAGGAAAAGGACAAAAAGGGCCTCAGCTCACTGTATTGCGTCCGGGTAAATACCGTATTAACCGTTACCTCTTTGATGTAACTGCAGCAAAAGCATTAGATGTACCAACCGGCCATGTTGCGGTTATACGTTCAAATGTTCAAACCAATAATAATTGTCCCGAGGTCATGCTAAAAAATGGTAAGGAAGGTGCGAAAGTCGCAACGCCTATCGTTCCAAAAGGTTGTGTCGGTGTGTGGGATGAACCTTTGCCACCCGGACGTTACTACCTCAATAACCGTGCTTATATTGCCACCATTATTCCAACCCGCTTGCAGACGTGGACTTATAAAGGCGGTTATACCCGTCGCCAGATTGATTTACGCGTCGATGATAATGGCAGAATCAAACAAACCGAAACATCTGAAAAATTAGCCGTCCCTAAAAATGCCGCTTCTTCCGCTATTTTAGTGCGGGTAGAAGGTTGGACGGTGCCAGTTGAGATGCGCATTGTTGTTCAGGTTCATCCTGAAAATGCGCCTATTGTTGTTGCTACCATCGGTAATTTACAGCAGGTAGAAGACAATATTATCACCCCCGCTATTCGTGACATTCTTCGTACTATTGGTGGTGTCAAAGAACGTCGGGCGCTGGACTTTATGCTCAAACGGGATGAAATCGTTAAGCTGCTGGAAAAAGCAATTATTCCTGAAGGGTTAAAAGCCGGAGTCAGCATTCAGGAGGTGCGCATGGGTGAACCTGCTATCCCGCCAGAATTACTGGTTGCAACTTTACGTGAACAGCTCGCTTCGCAACTTAAAACCACATATATAAAAGAACAGCAGGCACAACGCCAACGTATTGCAGTAGAGCGTGAACGCGCCACCGCTGATCAACAAGGTCAGCTGGTTAAAGCTGAAATTGCCAAACAGGCTGCGAAGCACCGTAAACGTCAATTACAATTAGAAGGTGAAGGTGAAAAACTCAAGCTAATAGAGATTGCTAAAGGCCAGCAAGCACAAGCAAATGTTTTAGGTCAGGAACGTGCCATGCAGTTACAGGCTTTAGAAAAAACACTCGATGCCGCAGTTAAAAACCCTGCTATTGTTAAAGTACCCACAGTACTGGTAAACGGAACAGGCACTGGTTATGAAGGTGCAGCAGCTGTTTTAGGCGCATCAAATTTATTAGAAACCTTAAAAGGGTTGAATTCGAAATCGAAAAAGCGTTAATTTTTTAGCGTAGAACAAAAATTATTTGAGGAATCATCATCGTGCCACGACACATTAGAAATATCCTAATCGCTGCTTTGCTGGCGTTACTTGCACTTGCAGCGGGGATTACCGGCTATGTACATCATCAATTTAAAACAAATATTGATAGTACTCTGCGGTCTCTATCACCACTGGTACAAATTAAATACAGCGATTTATCAACCTCGATAATTTCCGGTAATGTTGAATTAAAAAATGTACGCATCTCTGCCGGCTTCTTGCCAGAAACACTAACTCTTGGTGATATCACTTTTGAAACACCCGGATATGCTTATATGATGCGGGGTCCGGCTCAACTTAATCAGGGTGAGCTACCGGATCATCTTGGTATTTCAATTGATAATTTTTATCTGGATTTACATGGTGAAACGGCGCAATGGCTGGATCGTCTGGTAAAACGCATGCAACCAATCTATGCCTCAGAACGTAAAATATGCGCGGGTAAAAGTTTGTTTGGCCCGGCTGATTATAAAGAAATGGGGTATAGCCGTTTAAAATCTCACCTTCGTTTTGCATATAATTTTAATGAAGAGGAGAAAACTCTCGTCTTCAACCTGTCTGCCAGCACAAAACAAATGGGCGATATTACAGCTAGCATTCATATTGCAGATGTTAGCAGCTTGTCTTCTGATAAAATGATGCAGGGTAAAATGCCAAAACTGGCTAAAGCTAAAATCAGCTATAAAGATCAAACCTACAGTCCACGTTTAGTAAAATATTGTGCTGCACTCAGTAATATGAAAAAAGAAGATTTCATTAATGCTGAAGTTGCCCAGTCTGATAAATATTTTTTTATGACATGGGGTTTTGCACCGGGCAAAGGTTTACGTGGTGCGTATAAAGATTTTTTACTCAAGCCGGATATTGTCACGCTGACAATAGAACCCAAAGAAGACTTTAATCCTCTTATGTTGAGCATGACACCAATGGAAAAGGTTTTAGAAGACCTTAATGTTAATCTAAAAATCAATGGCCTTTTAGTTGAGGATCTCAGTTTTAAGTTGCCCCCAGCTAAATTTGCCGCTGATTTTGAACAGCAACGGGCAAGGAGTCTGGATTTTAATTCTTTGCTACGTGGCGAGCCGGTCAAAGCACCGGTTAAAATTGAAACACCTAAAAAGTACGTTAAAGCACCGGCAAAATATCACCCTATTCGCTTGCGGCAAGCTAAAAACCACATCAGTGATTATGTTCGTGTCATCACTAAACAAGGTCATGAGCGTAAGGGGCAGTTAATAAAACTGGATGAAAAAAACCTTTATTTACAAAAAAAGGTCAGTGGTGGTAAATTTTCGATGATCGTGCCACGAGAAAAAATAAAAACGATTGAGGCCTACTTTTCTAAATAAATGATCCTGAATAAATTTTTCTGAATAAATTTTCCAGTATAAATATCAAGGTACGCCCGTCTTTGTAATGATATAATCTGAGTTTTAATTATCCGTAAAACTCAGGTTATTTATCTCAATCATGAAAGCAGCACTCACCGTATTACTCAAAAACGTCGTAGAAACATTAAAAAAAGATGGTGTTTTAGCCGACGATATCAGCGTTAAAATCAATATCGAACATACCCGTGATCCGAGTCATGGTGACTTTGCCTCAAACCTGGCAATGATGCTGGCCAAACCTGCAAAACAAAAACCGCGTGATCTGGCTGATAAAATTGTTGCTGCTTTACCTGAAAATACCGATATTGATAAAGTCGAAATCGCCGGCCCCGGTTTTATTAATTTCTTCATGAATGCAAAAACCCTAACCACCGTTATCCCCGCTATTCTTGATGCCGGTGAAGCCTATGGTCACTCAACCATTGGCCGCGGTAAACGCGTTCAGGTTGAGTTTGTTTCTGCTAATCCAACCGGTCCTCTCCATGTCGGTCACGGCCGAGGTGCCGCCTATGGCGCCGCCGTTGCAGATTTGCTCGCTGCCGCCGGTTTTGACGTGCACCGTGAATATTACGTCAATGATGCAGGTCGCCAAATGGATATTCTCTGCGCCAGTGTCTGGATTCGCTACCTCAGCCTTTGTGGTGCATTACCCGATCCTGACTATTTTCCGGTCAATGGCTATAAAGGTGATTATGTGTGGGACATAGCGGCACACTTACATCGTAATAATGCCGATAAATTTCAACAGCAATGGAGTGAAATTGCTAAAGATTTACCCGCTGATGAATGTGACGGTGGTGATAAAGAGACATTTATTGACGCCGTTATCGTTCAGGCGAAAGAGTCTTTAGGCGCTGAAAACTACCGCTTTATTTTTGATACTGGTTTAAATTACATCATTGATGATATTCGTGACGACTTAGCTCACTTCGGTGTTGTCTACGAAGAATGGTTTTCTGAGCGCAGCTTAACCGACAAGGGCCTGGTTACAGCTGCTGTTGAGCGTTTAGTAAAATCAGGTCATGCCGAAGAACGTGAAGGGGCTATTTGGTTTAAGTCTACTGAATTTGGTGATGAAAAAGATCGTGTCCTCGTTCGCGCCAATGGACAGTCCACTTACTTTGCCTCTGATGTTGCTTACCACATGAATAAACTTGAACGCGGTTACGATCAGGTCATTGATGTTTGGGGTGCCGATCATCACGGTTATGTTCCCCGGGTAAAGGCGGCAATGGAAGCCGTTGGCGATAACCCTGAAAAACTGCATGTCTTGCTGGTTCAGTTTGCCATTCTTTATCGCGGTAAAGAAAAAATGCAAATGTCGACCCGCTCCGGTGAATTTGTCACCTTGCGTCAGTTACGTAAAGAAGTGGGGAGTGATGCAGCGCGTTTCTTTTATGTTATGCGTAAGTGTGAACAGCACCTTGATTTTGATTTGGAATTAGCAAAATCAAAATCAAACGAAAACCCGATGTATTACATTCAATATGCCCATGCCCGTGTTTGTAGCGTGCTGCGTCAGTTAGATGAAAAAGGGTTTGCTTACAATCAGGATAACGGCTTAGCTAATCTGGATAAACTTAACGAAAAACATGAGCAAGCATTAATGACAACCTTGTCCAAGTTTGCCGAACTTGTTGAAACAGCCGCCTTGAATCATGAGCCACATCAACTTGCACATTACTTACGTGACTTAGCCAACGATTTACACACATATTACAATGCCCATCAGTTTATTGTTGACGATGCCAGCATTCGCGATTCACGTCTGGCGTTAATCAGTGCAACCAAACAAGTGCTACAAAATGGTTTAGGCTTGCTAGGTGTGTCCGCACCAGAGAAAATGTAATCGATTAACCACCATCAATCTATAAATTAAAAGAAAACGAAAATGCCTAGAGATTACGCAAAAAGCCAGCACAAAGAAGCCAAACCAATACCCGGCTGGATATGGATGTTTGCCGGTCTGACTATAGGCTTGTTTGTCGCGCTGCTTGTCTATATAAAAGACAATAGCAGCGGTAAAATTGCCATTACTGAAACCGTCACTAAAGTTTTTCAGGAAAAAAATGAAGCCCGTGGTGTTAAAAAGAAACAGACACAAATACCGCCGAAACCTCCCGTCACTAACAAACCAAAATTTGATTTTTATACAATCCTGCCCGAGCTAGAGGTTGCGATACCCGAACAAGAGTTAATCAACACGGACAGTAAAAACACAACGTCCACTGTTCATCATCAATATATTCTTCAGGCCGGCTCATTCAAGAAATTTGAAGAGGCCGATAAATTAAAAGCCCGTCTTGCCTTACAAGGTATTGAAGCCAGCATACAAAAAGTAAGAATAAATGATACCGATACCTGGCATCGCGTACGAATTGGCCCAATGAATAATATTAAAATATTAAATAACACTCGCAGACGTTTAAGAGCTTTAGGGATAGCCTCCATCGTCGTTAAAAATAAAAGTTAAAAGCATCAGATTTAGCTATGTCATTCAAACATCAATGGGAAGATAAAGGTGTCCTTGTTACTTATAGCGGCGAACTAACTTCAGACGATATCATTAAATCAAATAGTGCATTAGTTGGAAATGCCAAGTATAAAAAAAGCAAATATATTCTTTCTGATTTTAATCATATTAGCGCAGTTAATGTTAGTGATACCGATGTCGAAATAACAAAGATCTTCGAAACTAAAGATTATCAATATAATAAAAATATCAAAGTGGCTTTAATTAATTCTAATCCATCATTGCAAATATTAATAGAAAATTACATTAATAAAACACTAGTCGACATTCATGGCCCACAAAAAAAATTATTTGCTACTTTATCCGATGCCCGTCAATGGCTAACGCCTTAAGATAATTTATACCATCTAATATTTCATGTATTTTATTATTATACTTTTGTTAATCCTTACTCTTTTATTTGGACCACAGTGGTGGGCACAATATACTTTTCGTCGTTATGCAAAACCACTAGAGCGTTTACAGGGAACAGGCGGAGAGCTTGCCCGGCATTTACTGGATCGGTTTGGTATGCCGGATGTAAAAGTTGAAAAAACAGAACCCAATTCCGATCACTATGATCCTACCGATAAAGTTGTTCGCTTATCTCCTGACAACTTCGATAATAAATCACTTACTGCAATAGCAGTGGCTGCGCATGAAGTTGGCCATGCCATTCAAGACAATCGCAATGAACCTCTATTAGCCTGGCGTGGACGTTTAGCGATATTTGCTAACACAGTGCAAAAATTCGGCGTTGCTGCAATAATGGTGATGCCACTAGTCACCGCATTAACACGTGCACCTGCGCTGGGTGGAGTGTTATTTTTTATTGGAATCAGCTCCATGTTCATGGCCAGCATTGTTCACCTTGTTACCTTACCGGTAGAAACAGATGCCAGCTTTAACAAAGCATTACCCATTTTAGAATCGGGATACATTGAAGCGGAAGATATTCCTAAAGTACGCAGAATTTTACGTGCAGCGGCTTTAACTTATTTAGCAGGCTCACTGGCAAGCCTGTTAAATTTATGGCGCTGGATTGCTATTTTAAAAAGATAATAATATCGGAGGCATTAAATCTTTTAGTAATCAAGATCGCTCTTCTTTATCCTAATCAACATCACTAAAATTATAGTATTTTTCAATTGCATCGGTAATTTTCCAAGTGCATTTCATACCTTTAGGAAAAATTACATAATCGCCACGCTCTATTGTGACGGGTTCACCACCTTCAGGCGTCACAATAGCTTCACCTTCAACGATATAACACGACTCGGTCATTTTATATTCCCATGGAAATTCTGACACTTCTTTTTCCCATGTTGCCCAGTCAAACACACCCATGACTTCCATCTTCATTGAAGATACATTTTTTTCTACTAAAATTTGATCCACTTTAAAAACCTCTTGTTAAAACTTGCACAATTAGTGCTAAATAATTTTTATCCCGGCAATGTTAAAAAGAATGATATACTAATGACACCATTTTTTTACTCTTGCTCTTGCCTGCTTCATTGCAAGCACATACTGTTTTTTACGCAATAAAATACGATTATCTTTCTCGTCAAGATCATACAATGCTTTTGAATTTATCGCCCGTTGTAATTGCGCTTTTGCTGCATGACAACGTGTAATTTTTAATTCTTTTTGTTCCTGCTTAATTATTTTTACTTCGTTTATTGATTTGTGTTCTGAATCAATATCGTCTTTTTTTTGCTTATCTTCATCTAGGTTTGATTTAACTGCTTTATTATCCGAATCAATATATCGATCTTTTAATTTAAGTTTTTTTGCATTTTTATGTTGCGGTTTACTTTCATAATGAATTTGCCCATCGCCATCAATCCATTTATAAACCGTTGCTGCAAAAACAGGAGACGCCATTTGCAATATCACAAAGACAAATATTAAAAATCTATTTACGTTCATAAAACTAACCCTTTAGCTTAAACGCTCTAACCGCAGACGCTGCCTGTCATCAAATAAATGCCGCGCACCAACCCATGTCGCCAACATAGTCGAAAAACCGGTTCCTGCAGTAATCAGAAACATAATTAAAATCTGGTATTTAACCGCTTCCATGGGTTCTGTACCTGATAATATTTGTCCTGTCATCATACCCGGCAAACTCACAATCCCTGCTGCAGCCATCGCATTGATCATTGGCATCATACCAACACGAACACTGTCTCTGGTTATATCAGCAATGGCTATTTTCCAATTTTGTCCTAATATCAGGCGCGCTTCAATTTCATTACGTTGCTGCCATGCATGCGTTGTCAGTTTGTCTAGTGCCAGTGCAACACCGGTCATTGTGTTTCCTAACATCATACCTAATAGCGGAATGGCATATTGCGGTGTGTACCAGGGTTCTGTACCGATCACGACAATTAACGCATAGACCGTTAATGTGAAGGAGGAAATAAACATGGAAAATGTGCCTAAACCATAACCCCATAATCCACCAAAGCGGCGTTGTTGCCGCGCCATGACTTCCCGACCAGCAATCAACAGCATAATCAAAAACAAAAGAGTTACCCACACAAGATCAACCTGTGCAAATAATTCTTTTAACACTAAGCCAATCAATAAAAGCTGAACAACGGTTCTAATGGCAGCAATAATTAACCGTGTCGCCAGCTCTAGCTTTAACAATATCGATAATACTGCCAGCATAACAATGAGTAAGGCTGCCATAGATAAATCAAAACTTGATAATGAGATGACATTCATACGGTTACCTCGGTGATTTCATTATTCGCTATAGTAAAACGTTGCTTTGCTAGCCGTTTGATTTGTAGCTGATCATGACTGACCCAGATAACCGGTGCATTAAAAGTTTTTGAATAATTCATTATGAGTGCCTCAACCGCTTTTACGCTTACAGGATCCAGACTGGCAGTAGGTTCATCTAATAATAAAGCTTTTGGCTGCTGTTCTAATAAGCGCGCAATCGCTAACCGTTGTTTTTCACCGGTTGAACAACGCGATACGTCCCAGTTCATGCTTTCTTCGGGTAAATTGAGTTGCTGTAAATATTGATTATTTTTTTTATTAAAGTGATCACCAATTTTGTCATCCCACCATGCACTTTCAGCCGGTAAAAATCCGACCCATTTTCGCCATTGCACCGGGTTTGTCTCGCTACATTTGACCTGATCCAAACTTGCTTCACCCTCATGCTCAATGAGATCAGCAATTGCACGTAAAAAAAGCGACTTCCCCGCACCGGATGCTCCCGATAAACATATTATTTCTCCTTTAACCTCTAAATTTACCGGTTTAAGTGCCAATACTGAAAAATTTTCCAAACCTAAAATTGTCATACTTTATTTGTCTTTATTTGATCCGGTTCAACTGCTATAACTATTCATTCTACCAACATTCATATATGAGGACATTATGTCAAAGCCCGATAGCCCACAAGACTTCCCCTATAGCGTTGAACTGAGCCCCGGAGACTACTTCTGGTGTGCTTGCGGTAAATCAAAACAACAGCCTTTATGTGATGGTTCCCATCAGGGCACAGACTTTGAACCGGTTAAATTTACCGTGACAGAGAACAAGAGTTATGCTCTTTGTGGTTGTAAAAAAACTAAAAAACCACCTTATTGCGATGGTAGCCATAATAAAGTTTAATTATGAATAATATTGAAAATACTCAAAACAATGAAAATGTTAAAAGCTGCTGGGCAAAAATTAAAGCAGAGAAAGGAACAGATTCATTTATTGATGATTTTTATCAGTTGATGTTTGAACATCACCCGGAAACTCGCCATCTTTTTCCTGATGAATTACTCAATCAAAAAACCTCGCTACTTACCACCATTGACAATGTCATCAATGGTATTGACTACATTGATGAGCTTGAAAAAGAGCTCTTTACCTTAGGTCAACACCATAAAAATCTTGGTATTGAAAAAGGCATGTTTAATGCATTTATTGCTACTATCATTGAAACGGCCACTCATGCTTCAAATAATACATTAACAAAAAAAGAACTCATTGCATGGGAGCAGGCATTTAAAAAAGTTGCCAATATCATGCTTAAGGCTTATTCATAAAAAAAGGCGCTAAGAATATTCTTAGCGCCTTTTATCTTTTACAAGATTAATGGTTAGTTAATCTTATAGACCTGAACCACGTGAACCTGTGAATTCTGGGTAAGCTTCCATACCACATTCAGAAAGATCAGTTCCTTCGAACTCTTCTTCTTCACTAACACGGATGCCCATAATCATTTTGATAACATACCAGGTAATGAAACTTGCTACGAATACCCAAGCGAAGATAGTTAAAGCACCAACTATCTGACCTGTGAAGCTTGCGCCATCATTAGTCAAAGGCACGGCTAATAAGCCCCAAATACCAACAACACCATGAACAGAGATTGCACCTACTGGATCATCAATTTTCATTTTGTCTAAAGTCAGGATTGAGAACACAACTAACGCACCACCGATAGCACCAATGATAGTTGCCATTAATGGCGTAGGCGTATCAGGACCAGCAGTAATTGCCACTAAACCGGCTAAAGCACCGTTTAATGCCATGGTTAAATCTGCTTTACCAAATAACATACGTGCAATAATTAATGCAGCAATAACACCACCCGCTGCCGCAGCATTAGTATTTAAGAATACCATTGCAACTGCATTTGAGTTTGCGATGTCGCCCAGTTTTAATACTGAACCACCGTTAAAGCCGAACCAACCCATCCATAAAATGAATGTACCTAATGTTGCCATTGGTAAGTTTGCACCTGGAATCGCGTTGACTTCACCATTTGGACCGTATTTACCTTTACGAGCACCGAGTAAAAGAACACCGGCTAATGCAGCTGTTGCACCCGCTAAATGTACAATACCTGAACCTGCAAAATCTGAGAATCCAAAGTCATCACCCAGACTATATAGTCCAAACACAGAACCACTGCCCCATGTCCAGTTACCTTCTAATGGGTAAATGAATGAAGTCATAACTACTGCGAATAAAACAAAAGCCCATAACTTCATACGTTCAGCCACGGCACCCGAAACGATAGACATTGCTGTCGCAACGAATACAACCTGGAAGAAGAAGTCAGATGCGTTTGAATAAACAGAGTCGCCACTAAAACCTGCTTTTGCAGATTCAGCTAAAACAGTTGCAGTTAATGCGTCTGCATTTTTCGCACCGTCTAACGCGATATCTTTTAAGAATACACCACCGTCATACATGATGTCATAACCGACAACTAAATAAGCCGTACAAGCAACAGCAAACAAGACAACGTTCTTGGTTAAGATTTCAGTTGTGTTTTTAGAGCGAACTAAACCCGCTTCTAACATGGCAAAACCTGCTGCCATCCACATTACCAACGCACCCATTACCAAGAAGTAAAAAGTGTCCATGGCATACTGAAGTTCAAAAATTTGATTTTCCATCTTTTTTAACTCCCCGAATTATAATGCTTCGTCGCCGGACTCACCGGTACGAATACGAACAGCTTGTTCGATGCTAGAAACAAAAATTTTGCCATCGCCGATCTTGCCGGAATGCGCAGATTTTTGAATACCTTCAATCACCTGATCAACCAGGTCATCACCCACTACAGCTTCAATTTTTACCTTAGGTAAAAAATCCACTACATATTCAGCACCACGGTAAAGTTCTGTATGACCTTTTTGACGGCCAAAACCCTTTACTTCAGTAACTGTAATGCCTTGCACGCCGATTTCTGATAATGCTTCACGCACATCATCGAGCTTGAAAGGTTTGATAATAGCCATTACCAATTTCATCATTACGCTCCTTACTTTTTATTTTAATAAGTGCCTGCTACAAAAAATTGTAGCAGACCGTTTTATGAATCTTATAGGTCGAAGCTTTGGCTCCAAGATACTGATAGACGTGCTTTACCAGATGCACCAGAGTCATCATTTTTATCATAAGCAAATGTGAAATCACCTTTGCTTAAGCTTAACTGGTAATGGCTATAGTCATTTGCTGAACCACTGCCATCGTTGCTACCAAAAGTAACTGCCATAGTCAGATCTTTTTTCACTTCAAACTCAGCACCAACACTTAAGTATGTATTTTTGTTTTCAGAGTCAATTGCAATACCAGCACTAAACATATCAAAACTTGCATTAACATAGACTTCATTAAAGTTACCTGAAGTTGCAAGCGGGTATTGGTATGCAATGTAACCAACGTCTAAACCAACTGGACCAGCTTCAAAGTTATAACCACCGTAGATATCTTGCTCATATGTACCTGAGCTAAGGCTTGACTGCCAAATACCAACATATGCACCAGACTTATGAGCATAATCAACGCCACCAGAAACAGCTGATAAATCACCCGATTGGGTTTTACCACGCCAGATGTAATTTGAACTTGCAGCAACATTTGCTGTAATTGGAGAATCAGCCAAAACAACAGTTGAACCTGAAGTCGCAGCAGATGCTAATAAAGTAGCAGCAATAATTTTATGTAATTTTTTCATTTTTCTATCCTCAATATTGATCTTTAGTATTTATTGCTCCCTATAGTGCATGCGCTGTGCCAACAAATAATCATCATATAAATCAGTAAGTTAAATAGACATAATATATAAACGCACAATAAACGTGCACTACTTTGAGGTGTTTTTGAGCAAAATGCACCTTGTTGGTGCGCTTTAATATTTACTTATATAAAGCATAAAAAAAACCCGCCTAAAAGCGGGTTTTAATATTTTCACTATGAAACAGTGCTTAATTATAAATCAAAGTCTTTTTTTACAGTCACAAAAAATTCAAGACTATTTGTTGTACCGGCATCTTCATATGTCAGACCAAGACCTAAATCAAAACCTTTTACTTCTAAACTCAGGGCAGCACTTAAATCATTTGAGCTGGGATTATTTAAATAACGGCCGAAATGTAAATCCAGATCAACATCCTTCAAAACAATAAAAGAAGCACCTACATCAAGGTAGTTATAACTGCTGATACCTGATCCATTACCCATATAGAGTTTCACATAGGCTGTTTCGTAATTAATGCCTGCGTAAAGTTCGGTAATATCTGAACTAAAATTGCTATCACTATATTTATAAAGTATACCGCCAACGTCATAACCTAAATTATTTTGTTTACCAAAAGTGCCTTTCCAGCCACCAAAAAGATCCAACTCAATTCCCTTTGAAACATTTGATGCAAACGTACCGGCATACCAGCCATTGTCATCTTTCGATTGTTTGATCTCATAGCCACCCTGAATAGCCGGGCTATCCTTTGTTTGAGTTTGACCACGGAAAACGTAGTTACTTGTTAACGCAGCATAGGCTGAGCTTTCGGCGGCAGTCGATGTTGCTACCGGCAACACAGATACCGTTAAAGACACTAGCAACGACAGTAATAATTTCTTCATTATTTTCCCCAATATTGTTTTAGCAAAATCATTATTTGTGCCCAATTTTAACAACTATCTATAAAGATAATACTCAGATCATCACAAATTAGCGAAATTTATGTAAAATGCAGCCTAATCTCTTACATGCCATTAATGGTGACTTATGCAAATTCCGGAAATAGATAAACTCATTCAATCTGTCGTACAAAACTTACCTAAAAAAGTAGCTCCTCTTGCTGATGAAGTTCAGGACTCTTTACGCCAGAATTTATCTGTCGCTTTAAAAAAAATGGATATCGTGACTCGACATGAGTTTGATATTCAAACTGCCGTATTACAAAAAACACGTAGCAAAGTGGATGAACTGGAAAAAATCATTAAACAGCTGGAATCTTATCTACTAAAAGAATAAGATTTAACTCGGTTTGCACTGACGCAAACTGATTACTGTATGGAAAGGAAGCCATGTCTCTCGCCACTGTTTATACGCGTGCCCAAATCGGCATCAACGCCCCTCAGGTGACTATCGAAGTTCATTTATCCAATGGCTTGCCTGCTTTGTCTATTGTTGGACTAGCCGATACCGAAGTTAAAGAAAGTAAAGATCGAGTTCGTGCCGCACTCATGAATAGCGAATTTGAATTTCCGGCCCGACGCATTACCATTAACCTCGCACCCGCCGATTTACCGAAAGAAGGCAGCCGCTTTGATTTGCCCATCGCTATCGGCATACTGGCAGCATCTGGCCAAATACCTGCTGATAAACTGGCGCAATTTGAATTCATTGGCGAGCTGGCTTTAAGTGGTGAATTACGGGAAATTCGCGGTGTATTGCCCGCAGCAGTACAGTGTCGTGATAAAAAGCGAAAACTGGTTCTGCCTGCACTAAATGCCGAAGAAGCGATGCTGGTCAGTGATTTGGACATTGTTCAATGTGGCCATTTACTCGAAGTGTGCGCAAAATTAAATGCGCAACAGGATTTACTTTCAACGCCTGATTTAACCGAGTTACAGCAAAATGACTCATCGCATTCAGAAGAGATGGATGACCTCTCTGATGTTGTTGGTCAGCATCATGCAAAACGTGCTATCGAAATTGCGGCGGCTGGCGGACATAACTTAATTTTACTCGGGCCGCCGGGCACCGGTAAAACAATGTTAGCCACTCGTCTGCCGGGTATTTTACCTTCCATGACCGAAAAAGAAGCCCTGGAAAGTGCTGCTATTCAGTCGATTAGTTTTCAGGGTTTTAAAATTCAAAACTGGAAAAAGCGCGTGTTCAGAGCCCCACATCACACAGCATCGGGAGTTGCACTTGTGGGTGGTGGTAGCCATCCCCAACCGGGAGAAATCTCGCTGGCCCATAATGGTGTATTATTTCTTGATGAACTGCCCGAATTTGATCGTCGTGTTTTGGAGGTTTTACGCGAACCACTTGAATCCGGTCGAATCGTTATTTCACGTGCAACGCGACAAGCAGAATTTCCGGCACGTTTTCAACTCATCGCTGCTATGAACCCTTGTCCTTGCGGCTACTTGAGTCATCCGAATGGCCGCTGCCATTGCACGACCGATCAGGTACAGCGCTACCGATCGCGTATCTCGGGTCCATTACTTGATCGTATTGATATGCACATTGAAGTGCCGCCCGTACCACTTAAAGAAATTCAATCGACAAGCATAGTCGAAGAAAACAGTGATACGGTACGTCAGCGGGTAATAAAAGCTTATCAACGCCAGCTGCAACGAGGCAGCCGTATAAACGCATTAATGAATACGCAAGATATAAAGCGTTTTTGTCAGCTTGATAAAGCGGCCGCTCAAATTTTAGAACAGGCCGTAACAAGTCTGGGACTCTCGGCACGTTCACATAACCGCATTCTTAAAGTCGCACGCACGATTGCCGATTTAAATGATGAAGAGTCGATTTCACTGCATCATATCAGTGAAGCCATTGGCTATCGGCGTCTTGATCGTGGTTTTGCAAACTAGTTTTTTTTCGCAACGTGCTGACCTTAAAAATATACTTTCGCTTAAGGCAAAAAAATGATCGGCATTTATTGTATTTAAACTGGCAGGATTAATAACCGCCTGCTTTATCAGTCGCTTTTAATTCATCATCCCCAAAAAACATCCAGAGTAACCTTGCCATCATTTCAGGTGCAATCACAGTATGGCGGTTATTACTCTCCATCATACCTTTACGTAATGCCTGACGTGTTTCGTCGCTACCAGTCAAATCGAAAATAATATCGACCTCTTCACCCATGCCAACAACATCAACCGCATTTTCAAAAAATCTTACGCCACTTTGTTGAAAACCTAAGGCAACGGCAGAATCTTTATCATGATGTGCAACAGCAACAATCTCAACAGCTTTTCCACCTTCCTGAATGATTTCTAAAAAATTTTCTGCAAATTCTTGTCCGACTTCACCTAACCCTAATAATGCAATTTTTATTTTATAGCTCATATTTCTACCCTTTTTTATTAATCACATGAACTCAGGATAATTAAATCTATATTGATTAATTAGCATAAATACAACAAACCACCTAAATGGCAAAGCTTGTTATCTCGAGTTCAGCTTAAGTAACATTCTTTATCGAGTGTTATATCGGCCGTATTTATTCTTTGTTTAGCTTTTAGATCAATTTTTTATCCTATTTAGTTCAACAAAGCCCCTAAGTGAAAATGTCAACATCGACCTCAAGCTCACTTCATCATAAAATAGGCGTTTCAATCGCATCATAAAATTCAGGTTAATAAAGTCTTAGTGAAGTTAAATCCTCAACAACATGCCGCTGTACGTTATATTGATGGTCCTTGTCTCGTTTTAGCCGGTGCAGGTAGTGGTAAAACCGGTGTTATCACGCAGAAAATTGCCTATCTCATTGAGCAATGTGAAATCAGCCCCCATAACATTGCCGCTGTGACATTTACTAATAAATCAGCACGTGAAATGCAAAACCGGGTTGCCAAATTATTAGGTAAGGGCAAAGCGAAAGGGTTGCGAGTCTCAACATTTCACACCCTTGGTTTAGATATTATACGTAAAGAACTGGATAACCTTGTTTATAAAAAAGGCTTTTCGATTTATGACAATCAGGATTCACTAGCATTAATTAAGCAGTTAATGAAGCTTGCTTTTTCTGATCCCGATGGCAAAACCGACTCTATTCTCTGGCAAATTTCTCGCTGGAAAAATGCCTTTGTGTTACCGGAACAAGCATTACGAGAAGCCAGTGGTGATCCGTTACTCACCATGGCGGCAACGGTTTATGAACAATACAATCATCACTTGCAAACCTATAACGCGGTAGATTTTGATGATTTGATCATGATTCCGGTTTTACTATTTCGTGATAACCCTGAAGTAAAAGAACGCTGGCAAAATACCATTCGTTATTTATTGGTAGATGAGTATCAGGATACCAATGCTACCCAATACGAACTGGTTAAACTCATTGTCGGTAAAGTTGCCAACTTAACCGTGGTGGGTGATGATGATCAATCGGTTTATTCATGGCGTGGCGCGCAACCCGAAAATCTGAATTTATTAAAAGAAGATTTTCCCATGTTGAATGTGATAAAGCTTGAACAAAACTACCGTTCAACCGGTTGTATATTACAGTGTGCCAATAAACTCATTGAAAACAACCCGCATGTTTTTGAAAAAAATCTCTGGAGTGATTTAGGTTTCGGACAACCAATACGCGTTATACGTTGTCGCCATGAAGATGATGAAGCTGATCAAATTGTTGCTGAACTTAACCATCATCAATTTGTAAATCGCACACCTCATAAAGATTATGCCATTCTTTATCGCGGTAACCATCAGTCACGCGTGTTTGAACGTATGCTACGTGAAAATAATATTCCCTATTATTTAAGCGGTGGTATGTCCTTTTTTGCTTATAGTGAAATTAAAGACATCATGTCTTATCTTCGGCTGATTGCCAACCCGGATGATGATAATGCTTTTTTACGTATCGCCAATGTACCACGACGAGAAATTGGCCCAACCAGTTTAGAAAAACTCAGTAACTTTTGTACCAAGTATAATCACAGTTTATTTTCAGCCTGTTTTGATCAGTTTTTATCTCACAGCATTGGTAATCGCGCCGCCAGTAATTTATCTGCCTTTGGCGCATGGCTAAAAGATTATTCTTTACGCTGTGAAAGTGAAAGTCCGGTCACTATCGTCAAAGAACTAATTGCAGATATCGACTATGAACGCTGGCTTATTGATACCAGCAAAGATGAAGCCGATGCCACCCGCCGAATGGATAATGTGCTTGAATTAATGAGCTGGCTGGAACGTCTGGCAGCCAAAGATCCTGAAGCCGATCTTGCCACTCTGGTCGCCAAGCTCACTCTGCTGGATACACTGGATCGTGATAACGAAGATAATGATGAAAATCGTGTCCATCTCATGACTCTGCATGCCTCAAAAGGACTCGAATTTCCGCATGTTTATTTAGTCGGTGTGGAAGAAGAAATTTTACCGCATCGCAATAGTATCGAAGAAGATAATATTGAAGAAGAGCGCCGCTTAGCTTATGTCGGTATCACTCGTGCGCGTAAAACACTCACCATCAGCTTTGCCACCAAACGCAAACGCTACGGTGAGATCATTGAGTGCGAACCCAGCCGTTTTCTCGATGAACTCCCCGAAGAACTATTACAGTGGAGCGGGGCAGGAATTGAATTACCCGAAGAAGAGAAGAAAGCCCGTGGCAAGGCAAGCCTTGCAGACCTTAAAAGTATGCTGGCAAATAACGCATAAAATCACATACTTTCAGAATGACATTAATCCCCCTTTGAACTATCATGATATTTTGCAGTCAATGTAATAGTTTGTTTTTCTGCAACCTGATACGGAAAAATGGGGCAAAAATGGCAATCAAAAAAAATGTAGGTCTGGCAGACAGAATATTAAGATTAACTGCTGGCTTAATGATGATATATTTTGGCTTTATCAATACCACTGCAATTGTAGATCAAGTTGCCGCTATACTGCTGGGTGTTCTTGGTATTATATTCCTGCTTACAGCAGTATTTAGTATGTGTCCGTTTTATAACCTTATTGGTTTAAACACCTCTTCGAGCCAGAAAAATGACAAAGACTAAATTTATACATCTTTAAAATATTTATTTAAATGTGTAAGAAAGAAGGTTAGTACTCCAACCAAAGATACTGCGCATAATATTAAGAATAAATTTTAGTGGAAATTATTTTCATGCAAAAAAAAGCCGGTTAAAAAACCGGCTTTTTTTTAATAGTAAATAATTATTTACTATTTTTAACCATATATTTTACGATTGCTTTAACCGCATCATCACTCAGGCTGCTTCCGCCTTTAGGAGGCATTCCTTTAAAGCCGTTGATAGCATGGCTGAATAATGTATCCAGACCCTGTGCAATACGCTTTTTCCAGGCAGCTTTATCACCAAATTTTGGCGCACCGGCTGCACCAGTACCATGACATGCGAAACAAGACGCCTTAAATGATGCCTTAGCATCAACAGCAGCTGGTGCTGCTGCAACTGGAGCAGTACCCACGTTCAGTTCACCAAATGGCTTAATACGATCGATTATTGCAGACTCAACCATCGGGTCAACTGCAGATTTTTCTGCAGTAGCAGAAACCATACGCGCAGCTATAATACTAAAAATAAAAAATGCGATTAAAGAACCCACTACCATCAGTAGTGTATTCAAAACTTTACGATCTTCTTCTTGTGCAGTCACTATTATTCACCTTTTCAAATTCGGCCTAGCTATAAGAATTCAATAGATAGGTATTTCACTGTAATTTGGCCCGAAGCCGATAAAAATTGTGGCGAGAGTATAACGAGAAAGCACCATTTGAGCCAGAGTCACTCGTGCAATCGCACTTTTACTCCAAGAAATAACAGAATATGCGCCCAAAATAACCACTTGTAAATTATGTTATAGACAATTTTGAATATATATCCTGTCATTAATACCCACTCACCATTTATCAGAAAGTCACTCTTAGTCGATAAGTAAGTTTTTTAGATCAAAGAGATAAAAATAGTTTCGGAAAAAAACAAATTCATCCACAGATACAGATATAATAACCAGAATCAGCGCCCGTAGCTCAGATGGATAGAGTGTCGCCCTCCGAAGGCGAAGGTCACAGGTTCGACTCCTGTCGGGCGCGCCATATGACCTCGAAATAAAGCTAAAAAGAATAATTTTAGCGGTTAATTATATTTTTTTAAAAATAACCTGTTTTAACGCTAATCCATATTCTTCAATGCTTCTAATACGCCAATCTGTTTAAGTTTACGTGTCAGTAACTTTTTTTTAATTTTTTGTAGCCAGTGATGGTTTCCATTGTAAAGCTTACGTCGACGTAATTTTTGTCGATAAGCATCAAATTGAAGATAAGCGGGGGCTAATTGACTTTTATTTCTTTGTAATAAAATCCTGACTACTTCTGCACCTACCAGCGATGCGGCTAGCTGGACTCCGATAATACTTGACGGTCCGCGTCCCGTTTCAGGATCAACAGCTTTTAGATCCAGATAAGGTAATTGTAATGCCGAAGGAGCAAGTCCAAGTATAAAATGTATGATTTGTTCTGAAAATTTTTGCTTATCATCTAAATCAAAATAATCATCAAAGCTCATACTATCTGCTGTGAAAATATGTAGTGTTGCAGAAAACCCCAGAGGTGCAGCAGTCAATGCAGGAATATTTTTCTTACGAGCAGTCTGAAACAAAATGCGGCGGGCTTCCATTTCAAAAAAATCTATACCATCAAGTACAATATCTGCATTTTTTATAAATTTTTCAACTGTCGTAGCATCAACTTTACTGGTCATTATTTCAACTTCTGCATGTGGATTAATTGATAAAATCATATCCGATGTGGCTTTTGCTTTATTCATTCCTAATGTATGGCATGTTGCTGCAAACTGGCGGTTAAAATTAACGATATCGTATTGGTCCGGATCAGCAAGTTTGAATTTTCCTACCCCCAAACGTGCCAGAGTGTGAGCATGGGCACTACCCACACCACCACATCCTGCAATAGCAACACATTTGTTAGAGAGAATGTGTTGTTCTTGTGTGGAAATTAATCCCAAATTACGTGAGAAAGCGTCTGCATAACTGTATTTTTCAATTTGAGGCATAGTAATGTCTGCTTTTTTTAAGATTATTTAAAGTAAATTTATATTGCTTTATGTATTTGGAATAAAACTGATATGGGTAATCAGTTACATTTTCTGTTTTTATATTCGCGGGCATACAATTATGATAATAAGCACGACGTTGACCATGAAACTCACAATCTTCACTAATTGCTTCGATATTAATATTTAGTGACCGAACGATGCGCGCTAAAGCTTTATTGTGCAAAGAAAAGCAATGGTGCAGTTCATGATCCAAGCAATAGTGTTGTAGAACATTTAACATCATCGTTAACATATTCCAGGTTCCTCTGCGCGAAGATGCTATTGCACAAAGACGTGATATTTCTGCTGACACCGAAAACTTTTGGTAAGAGGTATCTGATATTGAACAATGTTGTAAGAGGGGCAGTTTATTAAAAGGAAGTATGACTAAACGACATGCGCCTACCCATTTATTACTGATATTGTCCCGAACAATAAAATGAACAGAACAAGCATCGTAACGATCAGTTTCCATTCGTATAGGGAACTGCTTAATATCTTCGTAGCCTTTTTCCAGGCAATAAACCTGATAGCGAATTCGGTAGTTTATACGCTTGCTTTTAGTGGTATCACATACTACAACGCTGTAACGAGCTTTATCCATCGTGTTACATCCTTGTTTTTATGTTCCCTTACATTATCTTATTTATACATTATCAAATTTAAACTATAGTGACGCGGTTCATAAAATCAAAAGAAAAACGGTATCTAATCTCGTTTTCGAATTTCTCTTAATGTCGCTTCATATTGTTTTTGCTGCTTATCACCGAGCAAAATTGCTCGTAAGATAAACTCTTCGGCTTGCTTGTAGTGTTTTTTCTCATACAAAACCTGGGCAAGGTTATTAAGCGCCGGCGCATACTCAGGCCACTTTAAGAAGACCTTGCGGTAATATTTTTCTGCCGCATTTAACTGCCGGGTTGAATAACTTGCATTACCGGCTGCCATTAATAAATTACGATTATCCGGCCATTTTTGTAATGCATTTTTATAGGCTGCAAGTGCAAGTGCTACTTTATTCAGTTTTTCAAAAGGAGCGACACTTTTTAAATAAGAAAAAGCATTACCGCTTGCCGGTAACTTGTTTTTGTTCAGTACAATAAATCCCCAATATTTTGCGCGACGCCATGTTCTTTCAAATAAAGAAAATGAATTTACCCGTCGCTCTGTTACACCCGAACGTAAAATAATTTCATCTTTATTTATGTCATAACCTATAACAACCGCATAATGCCATTGCGGGTACCAGTCTAAAGCAAGATTTTGTAAAACAAGTACCGGGTTACCTGCTTTTATTTCTTTTAATAACGCAGTCATACTTTTTTCTATCACGTAAGGAATTAATCCGTGCCGACGTGTTGCAGCAATCAACTCGATTTGTAAACTACCTTTACGATCAGGAATATAAATTTCCGGTACCAGATCCTTATCACTAATACTAAGTCCTTGCCATTGCAGTACCGTAGCCAGTGATGCAGGTCCGCATTCATAGTCTTCTTGTGGATTAAAATTAACTTCTGTTATTTCTTTAGCCTGAGAAAACTCAGACGGTTTTTTTTCTAATAACATATCAGATTGTAAACTTATTGAACTACAACCCTGAATTAACGCAAGAAAAAACCCACCAAGTAAAAACCGGGCGGGTTTATTTTTAAAATACCACATTATTTTTATTTAAAATGAATAAACATCTGTAACACCTAAAAGATCTGTAATAAGCAAGATTACAAGTATAAAACCAAGCGTACCAACAATGTCACCGGCTGCGGGTAAACTATCAATTTTAGCATTCAACTGTTGTACTTCTTCATTTGTCATACTGGCAACACGTAATTTTGCCATGTTTATATCAACACCTTTACTGGCCAGTGCCATCTGTACATCTTTACGATCAAAGGATTTTAGTAATGATGCTTTATCAATTTGAGATTGTTGTTGCGCCACCAAATCTGACGTACTAACGATAGCCGCATTAACTGCCGGCTGGACTGAAATAAACAATATTGATGAAATTAGCAATGAAGCTATAAAACGACTTTGACGAAATTTATTTAGCATAGCAGTATCCTTATATATTGTTTGAATTCTATTTATAGCCTATATCAAATTTGTTTTCTATTAAATTTAATGAATTTATGCAACTTCTTCCGAGCCATCAGAATTTTCAAATAAGTAACGTATCTGCTGTAAAGAATCATCAATACTAAACGTCACTCTCTTCGATAATACATCAAGTAACACAAGTGCATTTACCGCAGCATCACGCTGAATTGCACAACGTATTCTTTCTGCAATAAAGCGGTTAATGTCCTGCAATTCACGATATTGCTGCTTTAGCTCTGCTAATGGGTCATCATCGCACCCTTTATTTGCAAGATAATTTTTCAGAAAGGTGGCAGAGACTGCTCGAAAAATCGTTTCTTCATGTGTTGCCAAAGGCAAATGGAAGCGTGCTAAAGGTCTTAAAAACTTCATTTTTGGACAAGCGCTACTACTCATCAATAAACCCAACAATGAGCTTATCGCACGCTGTAAACTTGTGTGTGCACATACTTGTCGTTCTGAAGAAGTTACCGTGACATCAACATTGTCATACGATGCAAGATCCTGACACCAGTAAATAATTGGCACTAAATTAACTGCCAACGGACAGTACAAATAGTCATCGCTGGTTAATGGACAGTTTAAACACTGGTGAAACTCTAATTGCGACCAATCAGGGTATTCATTACCATCGGGTAATTTTGAACATAAACTTTGATTATCAAAATCTATATGGAATTTTTTTTCATGCCCGTCAGGAAAGTTAAACTGATAATTGTAAAAAATCTTTTTCACGGAAGCTACTCATCAACAAGATTGAATACTAATTATACTTGCTCGTTGAGGATTATCTTCAAAATAAAACGATAATTAACAATTATCATAACAAATTGTGATATGAATCATGTTGCAGACATGAACATGCTCACATTATAAATAAACTTGTTTAAAGAGCCGGCTGGCAGTTATTACGTCCATTTTCTTTTGCTTTATACAATGCCTTATCTGCACGTATAAACAGGTTTTCACCATCCTCATTTTCTTTAGATTCTGCAAAACCAGCAGAAACCGTAACTTTCACTCTTTGTTCACGAAAATGAAACTTGCTTGTAGCAATTAACTCTCTTAATTTATCGGTAACTAATTGAGCCGCTTTTAAATCCGTGTTTGGTAATATTGAAACAAACTCTTCACCACCGTAGCGGGCAATAAAATCGGTCTCGCGCATATTTTTATTCAATATTGAAGCCACTAATTTTAATACCTGATCACCGGCAGCATGACCATAGACATCATTTACTTTTTTAAATAAATCAATATCCCAGACAACAAGTACGAAAGGCGTTTTGTTTCGACGGAAATTTGCTAACTCAAGCTTTAATCTCTCTTCATAAGCTAATCTGTTCGGGATCTCGGTTAAAACATCACGCAATGTTTGCTGCCGTTCTTTCTCTATTTGTTTTTTTAAGTCATCCGTTTCACTTTCCATATTTTTCACTTGCTGCTTTAACTGCTCTATGAGCACGGATGCTTCTTTATTTTTTTCACCTTCATTAATAATAAAACTATCTACATGATTGCGTAATAAAATAACCCGTGACTGGATGGATGTTTTTAACTCATCTAAATTATTAATATTAATGATACCTTCCTCCATGGTTTTCATTTCATGTTTCATTCCCTCGGTCATTTTTTGTCCATGCTGATGAGTTAATTCTCTTATTCTGGCAGTTTCCCTAATATCCTTATCGAGCTCATGCAAGCGGCCTGTTAGTTGTTTTAAAAATTCTTCAATCTCGCTTTTTTCTTTTTTTACTCTGTCCAGAATATCAGCAGTAATACCTACTGTTTTTTCTAGCGAGGTTAAAAAAACATTTTCATCAACAGCCATGGATAACTGTCGTTTAATTAAATTAGCTTCTATTTGTAAGTCAGATGGTAAAATCATCTTTTCCAGCAAAGCAATTAAACTATTAACTGCATTTTCTAAATCAAGCTCGGTTTCAACAACCGTTAAAACTTCTTCAGCTTCATTTTCAGATATTTCGGGTGACTTTTCTTTTTTACTAATAAGGGATGATAAAAATCCCTTATCCTTTTCTTTTCCTCCAAGCGATAAACCATAAACCAATAACTTGGCCAAATCATTTAACAGCGGCGAGATCTCTTTATTTGAGCTTGTTTTTGCTATTTTGGATGAAATTTTCGATAATTTTTTTTCTATTTTTTCTGCCGGTTTAATTTGTTCAATAAATTCGGTGAGGTTTTTGCGAACTTCCTGCTTTTTCTTTTCTCTTATTGCATCTAACCCAAGAATACTATCAGCAACTTCATCAATGGCTTTCTTTAATTTATTTGCGGCAACACCTTTATTAATCGCATCACGCAAAACGCTAAGTTGTTGATTGAGTTTTAAAGAAGAGGTATCTGCTGCATTGGTTAAATGTGTAATTAATGCGCGGAGATTCTTTTCACTGTCAGTCCATTGTTTTTCTTTGAGCTCGAGTTCTTCAAGACTACGCAAATACTTGTCTTTCCATTTGCTTGCAGAAGAATCATCCACCTCGGTGTATTTATTTTTAGCCATATTACGCAGCTTCTATTTTATTGCTCTTATTTTTAAACTTTTGCGGCTTGCTATCAATTACAATCGTTGGTGGTAATTTAACCTCCATCATAATGGGTAAGTGATCTGAACAGACATGTTTAAGCGGTTTTGCTTTTACCACCTCTAATTCTGATGTTACCAGAATATGATCAATATGATGCTGCGGTCGCCAACTTGGAAATGTACGTAATTCTTCAAGCGGTTCGTGTAATCGTGTCTGGCGAAAAAGATACTGCATTTCATTACTGTCAATTTTGCAATTCAAATCACCCATGACTATGGCATGTTCATAGCGATTTACTTCTTCACTGATCATCACTAACTGCCGCATTCGTGCCCGCTTACTCAATGCAAGATGCAAAACAAAAACAGCTAATGTTTCTTCTTTCGTTCCATACTTTGCAAGAATGGCCTGTCGTCCGGGTATTAAACCGGGTAAACGAATATTTTTTATCTCATAGGGTTTTTGCCGGCTTAATAGACCGTTACTATGTTTCGCTATATGCCCAAGATTACGATTAACCTGATGGTACCAGTGGGGAAAACGTGCACGATCAGCCAGATACTCGGTCAGATTAATATAATTACTTCTTAAGCTACCGCCATCTGTTTCTTGTAAACCTACAATGTCATATTGTTCGAGAAAATTAAGGGTGTCATCTAAATTCGTTAGACGTTGTGAATGTGGAATAAGATGTTTCCAGCTACCGGTTATATATTGACTGGGTCGACTTGTTTTAATACCAACCTGAAGGTTATAACTTAATATACGTAACGTATTATCTTTTGACTTTAAATTGGACAAACCATTTCACCTAACTTGCCAGTGAGTTTTAGATTTTCACTATAATCAACCGGGCAATCTATAATGCTTACCGTTTTATCTGCCAAAGCTTTTTTCAGCGTTGGTAATAAATCCTCACCTTTTTCTATCCGGTAGCCGGTTGCACCAAAACTTTCTGCATATTTCACAAAATCCGGATTTTTAAAATCAATATTTGATTTGCGACCAAACTGATTCATTTGTTTCCATTCAATCAGGCCATAAGCGGAATCATTCCAGATTAAAATAACAATCGGTGTTTCTAAACGTAACGCTGTTTCAATTTCTTGCGAGTTCATTAAAAAGCCGGCATCACCGGTAACGGCGACAATACCCCGATCAGGAAATGCAAGCTTTGCTCCAATCGCACCGGGTACAGCTATACCCATACTGGCAAAGCCGTTTGAAATAATACAGGTATTGGGAAACTCGCAACGGAACATACGTGACATCCACATTTTGTGTGCACCCACATCCGATATCGCAATATCTTCCATATTCATGGCAGTGCGCAAATCCCAGATAATTTTCTGCGGTTTCATCGGCACGGTATAATCATCTTTGTGTTGATTCATATCCTCGATCAACGCATCACGTAATGCACGCATGTGATTACCGGTATTGGGACTGGCTAAATCCATAATACGTATCAATGAATGTTTAATGTCACCAACCACACCACAAGTCACAGGATAAAAGGCATCGACTTCAGCCGGTGACTGATCAATATGAATGATGATGCGATCTTTTGTCGGGTGCCAGAGGTAAGGGTGGTACTCAACCAAATCATAACCAATACAAATGATCACATCGGCTTTACTAAACCCACAACTCACATAATCATTAGCCTGCAAGCCGGCACTGCCTAATGCCATTTCATGCTTAAAGGGAATCACACCTTTTGCCATAAAGGTATTTGCAACAGGAATACGTAACTCTTCTGCAAAATTATCTAACTGTTTCCATGCCTTACCCCGTACGACACCGTTACCCGCCAGTATGATGGGATTTTTTGCGTTAGAAATGATTTCTGCCGCAACATCAACGCGTTCTGCGGGTGGTTCAGGTGAATGTGCATGTTTAACCGGCAAGGGTTCATCTTCCACTTCCATCTCTGCAATATTTTCAGGAAACTCAATAAAACAGGCACCGGTCTTTTCTGTTTGCGCAACTTTAAAAGCTTTACGTACAACTTCGGTAATAATATCTGGTGTCAATAAACGGGAAGAATATTTTGTAATCGGTTGAAACATCAGTTCCAGATCTAAAACCTGATGTGATTCTTTATGTAAACGGTGTGTGCTTGCCTGACCGGCAATAGCAATAATGGGAGCATGATCCATATTGGCATCTGCCACACCGGTAATAAGATTTGTCGCACCGGGACCAAGCGTTGCCATACACACACCGGCACGACCGGTTAAGCGACCATACACGTCTGCCATAAAAGCAGCACCTTGTTCATGCCGCACCGTCACAAACTGAATGGATGAATCCAATAAGGCATCCATCATATCCAGATTTTCTTCGCCCGGAATCCCGAAGATGTATTCAACGCCTTCATTTTCCAGGCACTTTACAAAGAGTTCTGCCGCTTTCATTAATTATTCCTTATTCCTTATTCCTGTTAATTCTATCGGCTTTTTTTTTACAAACTTAAATCAAGATCAAAACCTGGTTAAATTATTTTTTTGATTCTTTTTTAATTAAAAAATCTACCACTTTAAGCATACCTTCATTGCCACCAGCCATAGGACCATCTGTCCGGTATTTACCATTCACAATAATCGTCGGTACACCTTCAGCTTGATAGCGTTTAGACAATGCTGCTGCACGGTTAACTTTGTTATTAACGGAAAAGGAATAAAAAGCATTATTAAAATCTTCTGCTGAAACACCAAATTTTGCAAAGAAGCTTTCAATGGACTTTTGTTTATTTAAACGATTTCTATTTTTATGAATTTCATTAAAAAAAGCATCATGAAATTCTGTTTTTCCATTGTCAAAAAGTCCCAGCGATTTTGCCGTATAAAAAGCACGAGCATGTAAACCCCATGCGGCATTAAAAACAGCAGGCACACGATAAAAAACCACATTATCCGGCTTTTTAGTTAGCCATTTTTTCATATGGGGCTCTAATCGATAGCAATGTGGACAGCCATACCAAAATAACTCAACAACCTCGATTTTTTTTGTCGTAATTGTTGGTTGCTTAGGCGTAACAAGCTTATATTCAATCCCCTCATCAATTGATGCTATTGCTGAATGACTGAGCAAAGAACCCAGTAATATTGCCACAAATAATTTAAATTTCATTTTTATCAATTTCCTTTTCCTTTACAATGTTATCTAATTTTAGGGTATGCAATCTCATGAAATAGCGCAAGCTGCCGATAACACTCCCTACATACTATCTATAACAGACTTTAATTTTTCATAGGAGTTCCACCATGCCACATCAACGTAAGACTGAGCAATTCGAATTAAACGATGTGCTTTGTCAGAATAAATTCTGTGAATCCCTCACAATAAGTGAAGTCAACACCTTTCTCGAGTTCACCGAAGCCGTTTCCGTTGAAAAAGGCGGTATTATTGCCGATTTTGGTGAAATTGGTGATGCGTTATATTTCGTTATTGAAGGTGTTACCGGTTTATTTCATGATAATCAGGGCAAAGAGGTCGAAATTGGCGAATTAGAAGCCGGCGAACTCATGGGCTCAATGTCTTTTTTTGACGATCAACCCCGTTCAGCCCGAATTCGCGCCATGAGTAAAAATACCCGCCTCTTGCGTATCTCGAAAGTTATGTACAACCGTCTACGCGTACAACATCCTTATATTGCAGTGTTACTGCTCGAACAGGCCATCATGAGCCTTGATCACCTGTTCCGTGGTGTCAGCATGGATATTGCCAGCTTTAACCAATATATGTATGGCGGAATTATGCGCTAACAACGTATCTATAAATAGCCATTTTTTTCAACGGCTGTCAGCCAGTAAATTCCATGGCCGACAATGCCGTTGACCGAAGTACGGAGTACTTCTAGCACCGGTTCGACATCAGCTTCTTCAAGTAAGATATCGACCCTTACTCTCGGAGTAAACCCTACCACTTTGTCACGAACTGAAAGAAAAGGATCATTTTCAACCTGCACTCCATGACCTTCGATATTACTAAACGAAAATCCTGAGATTTGCTGCATACTGCGTAATTGATCAGCCAAATCCTGCTTCATATTAGAATGAACAACTAATGCTAAATTTTTCATAGCTTTTTCTCCTTACTTCTTTCAAGCCAGGCATATAAGGTAGGCAACAATATTAATGTCAACAATGTCGAGCTAAATAATCCTCCTATCACCACAACCGCCAATGGACGTTGTAACTCCGAACCCGGACCTGTAGCAAACAATAATGGCATTAAACCCAGACTTGCAATTAACGCTGTCATTAATACTGGACGCAAACGACGCTCGGCACCTTCGAGTACTGCTTCCATTACGGTTCGTCCAGATTCACGAAGTTGATTAAAGAAGCTCACCATCACAACACCATTCAGAACCGCAACGCCAAACAAGGTAATAAACCCGACTGAAGCAGGAACAGATAAATATAGCCCGGAGAAATACAAACTAACAACACCTCCAATCATGGCAAAGGGAATATTTAGAATAATCAATCCCGCCTGACCTAAAGAACGAAAGGTAATAAATAACATTAGGAAAATTAAAACAATCGCAATAGGGACAACAACACTCAATCGTTTTGCTGCACGCTGTTGATTTTCAAACTGGCCACCAACAGTAATATAATAACCTTGAGGTAAAACTACATTGTTTTTAATTTTCTGTTTTATTTCTTCAACAAAACTCACCACATCACGGTTTTCAACATTTGCCTGCACAACAACCTGACGACGTGCAGATTCACGTGCAATTTCCACCGGACCATCAACATTGTGTACATCGGCTAAAACATGCAATGGTATTTTAGCCCCTCCCTGTGTTTCAACTAATAGCTCTTTTATATCATCAGCTGTAGTTCGTGCAGTTTGTGGATAGCGTAATAAAACTGCTGTCCGTCTATTATCTTCAATAATGTCTGTTGCTACCTTTCCTGCAATAGCTGTTTCAACCAGCACATTAACATCCTCAACACTGATACCATAACGAGCTATAACAGAAGGGCGTACATCAATTTGCAAATAAGTTTGACCCGACAAGCGACCACGGAAAACATCCACGGCACCTTTTGTATTATTTACCTGCTTTTCAATTTCTATAGACAAACGTTCTAAAACTTTTAGATCATCACCGTAAAGCTTAATTGCCATTGCAGCCCGAACACCGGTTAGCATTTCTGAAACCCGCATATCAATGGGTTGAGTAAAAGCAAAATCAATTCCTTCAAAGCGCTCCAGTTTTTCACGTATTTTTTTCAACAATGTATTTTGATCAATACTCCATTCATCACGCGGTTTGGTAATAATAAAATTATCTGTTTGATATAAGCCCATCGGGTCCATACGTAATTCATCCGCACCGGTACGAGCTACAACACCAACCACTTCCGGAATTTCCATAAATGCTTTATGAATAGGTTTATCCATTTCCAGAGAATGAGCAAGCGAAACATCCGATGCTTTTTCAATGATAACAACGGTAGAACCTTCATCCATTATCGGCATAAATTCTTTACCAATATATGGAAATAGTGCAACCGCACCGGCCAAAGCCAATAGTGCTGTTGATACCGCTATTGAACGAAAACGTAATGCCCAGCTAACAACCGGACGATAAATATTTTTTAATTTCTCGAGCAACCAGCCTTCACCTTCATGTCCTGATTTCATTAATAAACTGGCAAACACAGGAATAACCGTTAGAGATAATATTAACGAACCGATTAACGCAAATGATATTGTTATTGCTAACGGACTAAACATTTTTCCTTCCAGCCCGGTTAAGCTGAATAACGGTAAAAAAACAACAATAATAATTAACACACCACTAATAACTGGAGTAGCCACTTCCAATACTGCTCGATATACCAAATGTAAACGGTTTACGCCCTTAGGAGCGTTGTTTAATTGACTGTGAATATTTTCAACCACAACTACGGCCGCATCGACCAAGATACCAATGGCAATTGCTAACCCTCCCAGTGACATCAGGTTTGCAGAAACACCACTGATTCGCATTAAGATAAAAGTAAATAATACTGACAGTGGTAATATTATTGCTACAGTTAAAGCGGCTCGTAAATTACCCAACATGACAATGAGAACGAGTAAAACTAAAATGACGGCTTCACCTAAGGCTTTTTCTACTGTCCATACCGCTGTCGTTACTAATTTACTACGATCATAAAAAGGAACAATTTCGATACCTTCCGGTAACGTCTGCTTAAGCATTTCCAACTCATGTTTAATACCTTCAATTGTGGTCCGACTATTGGCTCCTTTGCGCAATAAAGCGAGTCCTGTCACTATTTCACCTTCTCCATCTGCAGTTACGGCACCATAACGGGTAAGCGAACCAATTCTTACTGTGGCCAATTTTCCAAGTGCAATCGGTACACCATGACGTGTTGCTACTGTTACCTGACGAATATCCTCCTTGTTGCGCAATAAACCCACTGTGCGCACCAACAACATTTTTTTACCTCTCTCAATGCGATCGCCACCGGCATTACGATTATTTTTTTCAAGTGCTTGCTGCAAGTCATCCAGAACAAGCCCATATCTTACAAGTGCTTTAGGATCTGGAATCACTTCAAAAGCACGAACTTCTCCACCTAGAGAATTTACATCAGCGATACCTTTAACTGTGCGTAAGCGTGGACAAATTACCCAGTCCTGAACTGCACGTAATTCACGATTACTATATCCATCACCTTTTATGCGATACATATAAATTTCACCTAACGGTGTTGTAATAGGCGCTAAACCTCCATCAACGCCATCCGGTAAATCATTCCACACCTGATTAAGACGTTCATTTACCAGATTTCTCGCCCAGTAAATATCAGTGCCATCTTCAAAATCAATTTTAATAATACTTAAAGCATACTTGGTAATAGAACGCAGAATTGTTTGCTTTGGCAAACCCTGCATTTCCATTTCTATTAAAAATGTAATACGACTTTCAACTTCTGTTGGTGATAACCCCGGAGCTTTAACAATAATTTGTACCTGTGGTGCCGAAATATCAGGAAAAGCATCAATCGGTAATGTTTTAAAAGCCCAAATACCTGCACCAGCAAGAGCAACTGCAAGCAATAACATCATCAAACGTTGAATCAATGAAAAACGAATTAAACTAGCAATCATAATTAATTAACCTCATCAAAACGAGTGGCAGATCGATTATCCAGCAAAGATACCCCTGCATTCTTTCTTACAGCAGCAAGTTCTATCCAACCTTGTTGCAACAATTCCAGATAGCGTTCCTGAGTATTAAAAAAAGTATTATTGGCATCGATAAGGTTAAGAATATTTAACTCACCGGCAAAAAATCCTTTACGTGTTAACTTAAATACATGCCTCGCTGGCTGAAGTACTTTTTTTCGATAGTTCTTTGCTTGCTCTATTAAATGGCCTAGATGTAAATAACTATTATTAAAATTAATTTTTAACTCGCGCTTTTTAAATTCTAATTCTGCCTGAGTACGATAAACATGTGCTTTTGCCTGTTTAACAATACCGTTATTCTGATTCCATAAAGGCACTTGCAAACTAAACATAATGCCCGTTGAAGCCTGCCTGCGTCCGCCAAGAAAATCCTGTCCTTGAAATAATGTTAATGTTGGATCTTTAAAACGCTTACTCTTTGCCACAACAACACCTGCCCGCGCAGATTCAACAGCATATTTATTTGCTTCTAACCCAGGGTGGTTTCGTAGCAGACTATCTTTTGCCGCTTTAATTTCAGCGGGTATCAATACGGATTTCAGACTTGGTAACTCAATCTGTTTTTTACTTTGAATAGCTAACAGAACCTTAAAGCTTGCCAGAATTTCATTATATTTCCCTTCTGCAGACGCGACTGTTTGATTCGCTTCCTGCAAAACTATATTTAAGCGCATACGTTCCAGTGGAGTCAGGTAGCGAACTAAATAATCTTTTGAGGCAGCTTTACGGCCACTGGTTTGAAAATATTTTGCCTGTTGTAAACGTTTTTCGGCTAATCGTAATTTAGCTTGCGCAAATTGCAAAGCGTGAAAACGCTGTGCAATATTTTTCTCCAGCAGTAATTGCTGATATCGCTTATTCTCTTTGGCTTTAGCAAGACTTGCAGAAGCCTGTCTGCGTTGATTTTTTAATCTGGAGAATGGTAAAGGTTGTGAAATTGCAAATTCGGTAACTGAATATCCTCCAGCAGCATCTTCCAATCCAAGGGTATTATCGACCTGAATACTAAGTTGAGGATTTGGCCAGACTCCGGCTTGTTCTAACTTACCTTCTTGTTGACTTATTTCAGCATCTGCAGCTTTTATTTCAGGTGCTATTTTAACACCCCGTTGAACGCTTGCACTTAAAGTCCAGCGTGTTGCCTGCTCGGCAAGAATTAAAGGAGAAAAAAGCATGCCAACACTTACTAACAAAAGTATTAATTTTTTATTCATCATATTATCCATTCTTTCAACAACAAAATGCCGTTGAAATTTATTTAAAACTCAATAAATTATTTTTTACAAAATAATATTTTGTATTAATAACGAAGATTAAATAACTGAATAAATTGGCGGCGCGCGCAAGGGAGGGTTAAATAAATAATAAAGGGAACTTAATTTTTTTCTGGAGTACTTTCTTGAAAAGAATAGTAACTTAGGAATACCCAGAAAAAAGCTGACAAAAAGAAAAAAGAGTACATACGAACTGAATGACTTAACTTTTTTAACTGTATTATCCGGACTTGCTTTAACATCAGGAAGTTTATGTTCCTGAACATGCTCATGATGTTCCTGATCATGAGAAAAAAAAGCCGCATGCACCCCTAATTCCTTCTCGACCGAAATGGCCGTGGAGGCATCGTCGTATACAACATGCAGATGTAATGCAAAAGATTGACTAAAGAGAAGGACAATAGTCAAACATGCAACCCATACATATTGAAAGGTTAAATTGTTTGCGCTCTTTTTCATTTAGACTCAGTCTACATTTTTTGGCGTAATTTTCAAGTCACTATTTATAATTCACCATAAGAATGTAGTCCGGAAAGGAACATATTGACACCTAAAAACGCAAATAATGTCACAAACAAGCCAATGACAGCCCACCATGCGAGCGGTGTACCGCGTAAGCCTTTCATTAAACGCATATGCAGCCAGGCTGCATAATTTAACCAAACAATCAGCGCCCAGGTCTCTTTTGGATCCCATGACCAGTAACCACCCCAGGCTTCTGCTGCCCACATGGCACCGAGTACGGTGGCGATAGTGAAAAAAGCAAAACCCAGAGCAATCGATTTATGCATAACATCATCCATCATATCAAGTGATGGCAATCGACTGGCAATTAAACCATTTGGATTTTTTTTCACAGCGGCGTCTTTTATTAAATAAGCTACACCGATCATTGCTGCCAAAGAAAAAGCGCCGTAACCGACAAAGTTAGCCGGAACATGTATTTTCATCCAATAGCTTTTTAGCGCAGGTACTAATGGTTTAATTGCAGAAGCATCTTTTTCAAAGTGATACCACAATAAAAACCCTATTGCTGCAGTAATAATTAATAAAACAAAAGCACCTAAAGAACGTGTTTCATATTTCTTTTCATAATATAAATAAATCAGTGCTGTAATAATTGAGAATAGAATAAAAACTTCATACAAATTACTAACCGGTATATGACCGATATCAATGCCGTACAAATAGGTTTCACGCCAGCGTACAAGCAATCCTATAAAACCCATTGCGGTTGCTGACCACGTCATGGCCGTTGCCACTTTTCCGGTAAATTCATTACCTGAAAACAGTTCAGCAAAATAAGCAATGGTTGCCATCACAAACAGGGCACTCATCCACATGGTGGCAGACTGTCCCGAGAATAAAAATTTCAAAAAGAAATTACTTTCACCGGCACCTAAATCCGTTCCATATAAATTAATTGCAAATAAACTTATCACGGCAACATAAAACATTAAGGCGCGAGCCGGTTTCCAGGCCCAGCCAATCCCGATAAAAAAGATTGCAGTACCAAATAAAATACCAACTTCATAACCATCCATTAATGCGGAGTATTTTTGAAAGGCATATACACTTCCTGCAAGCAATAGCACTGCAAAAATCCAATCAGCTATATCTAGCTGCTTAAAAAATGAAGGTTGAATTTCACTATTCATAAATTCGTTTGTCGCTGACATCTGTATCACCTTACTTAAGTTCTTACTATTAACTTTATCTTTCTCATGCTATCAGAATCACTTTTATAACAAGCTCTTCACTCTGACGATTCACTTTCTATATTGTATATTTTTCAGCTTTATTTACTAAGACTTCAAATATTTCTGCAAAATCACGCTGATTTCTATTTCCTGAGCCTGCAAAAATTATTTTTAATTGTTCATCTTCAGGTTTTAATATTATCCAAATACGCTGATAGGAAATATAAAACATCATAAAGATACCTACGATGAGCATGACACAACCCAGATAAAAAATATTTTGTCCCGGATGACGGGTAATTTGAATACCCGATGATTCACGCTGTTTAAAATCTGCTAACTGAAAATAGACCGGTGAGCCGTAAGCGCCAATACCGGCAGAGGCAGAAATTGCATCTTCAAAAAACAAGCTATCTTCATCACTAACACCATCTTTAATATTTATACCTTCTTGTTCCAGTAAATCAAGAAATGCGTTTTGTAATAAATTTTGTAAAATCTTAACATAAGCCTCGGCAACTTTAACCTGCCGTTCTTTAGGGACTTTACGCTTAATGTCCTGATCAATCGCCACATATCCCCCCTGATTGAACAGGGTTAATAAACTCATCATTGAATTGACGACATCTTTTTGCAGTTTTTCATCAAGAATCTCTTTACCACCCATTGCAGATTTAACACTGTTTTCTGCAATTCGTTTAATCGCAACCTGATCATGAAGTAACGCATGAAATCTCATAAAGCGATCTAAACTGTCATTTTTATCTGCAGGAATGTGTAAATAACGAAATGCTTCTGCAACAGAACCTCGCATACCAGTGAGGAAAAAACGTCGCCCATCCTGTGTGACGGGTAACATGTAATTGTGGTATTCCCTGGCGGCTCCGCTTGCATCACGCAATTTAAAGGTGAAACTTGGGCCAAAGTTTTTAAATCGTTTACCTGTTATTTTTTTATCTTCTTTTGAATTCGGAAAAATATTAAACATTTTAAAATCATCCAGCTCAAGCGTGTACTTACCTATAGCAGTATTAATTGTACGCTTCTCTTTTACTGATAATTTTATATCCAGCTTTTGAATTTTTTTACTATGAAAGGGGAGTGCGACTAATGAAAGTGTTGAACCACCATCTCCGAAGCTCGCCTGATACATCGCATAACCACGATATATAAGCGGATGATTAACAGAAATCGTTTTTTCCAGTGGTTTCTCAAGCAAGTTATCCCGAATAACGATATCGCTTTCAAATGATTTCGGCATACCAGATGCATAGTGCTCAATACGAAAATCTTTTAATTCAATCGTAAAGGGAAGCTCCTGAACAAGATATCCATCACGTACATTTAAAAATACCAGATTACTTGCTGTGCCTTCGGGTAATGAAATAGAACCACGAAATGAAACCGAGTCTTCGGGTTTTAATCTTGCTGTTGGCGGTACCTGATCTGCACGGATATCGCGAGTTTCAGGAATAATACGACCCGTCCATTCTTTAATAGTCAGCCCAAAGCTGCCATCAAGAAAACTACCGATGCATAGAACAATAATTCCAACATGGGTAAATATATAACCGGAGCGATTCCACGCACCTTTCATTCCCGCTATAACGCGATGATCACCATGATCTTTTATACGCGTGCGAAAACCTTTTAACTTTAAAAAATAACGTAAGTTTTCTTCAACTTCTGCAGATGGTTTTTCAGTTGTCCATGAGTGGCTGTTACTCATCAACGCCAGTGATTTTTCTTTTACGTTTAATCGAAACTGCTGCATGTCCCGCAACATGGTTGGTGTATTTCGATAAACACAAACGCCTGTACTTAAAACAAGAAAAACCAGTAAACCAAGAAACCACAGCGCACCGTAAACATTGTATAAACCTAAAGATTGAAATACTTCATGCCAAAATGGACCAAATTTAATAATGTAATCATTATAAGGCTGGTTTTGCTGCAACACGGTTCCTATGACTGAAGCTATGGCGATAGCAACAAGTATAGTGATTGCTAAATTCATTGAGCCAAAGAATTCAAGCAGGATATTTAGTCGCGAGTGTTTTTTATTTTGTGTGTTCACAGCAATTTACTTTATTTATATAACATACATAAAAAAGGACGGTAATAACCGTCCTTTTTAACTTACCCGTTTCAACTAAACCCGTTAAGGGTTTAAAAGAACAACTTAATGCAAACCAGAAACATATGAAGCAACGGCTTTAATTTCTTTGTCGCTCATTTTTTCTGCAATATTTTGCATCATTTTATTCATGTCATTCGTACGCTTACCAGAACGAAAATCTTTTAGCGCTTTTTCAACATAAGTTGCGTGTTGGCCACTTAACTTAGGAAATTTCGCTGCTGGATTACCGGCACCGGTAGGACTATGACATGCCATACAAGCGGCAATGCCTTTCTTTTTATTACCACCGCGGTATAGCTTTTCACCTGCCGCTGCTAACTTCTCGCTAGACGCGCCTTGCGAGCCTGTTTGCTCAGAGAAGTATGCAGCGAGATCTGCCATATCCTGCGAACTTAATCCTGCTGCCTGAGCACTCATTAAAGGATCGCTACGTTTTTTACCGGCTTTTAAATCGGCTAATTGCTTAGCAATGTAATCGGCATGCTGGCCTGCAAGTTTAGGCCATGCAGGATTTGCACTGTTACCATTTGGTCCATGGCAACCTACACATGTCGTAGCTTTTGCTTTACCGGCTTTTGCATCGCCTGCGGCACTCACACCTGTTGAAGCTACTGTCATAGACAGCGCAGCAACAGCAATCAAAGTTTTATAAATCATGAGAGTTTAATAACCTTTTATATTATTTAGATTCGCTAACCATATATGCAACAGTTGATTTAATTTCTGCAGCCGTTAAATTTGGACGACCACCTTTAGGAGGCATAGCACCTTTACCGTCAGTTGCATGCTTAATTAATGTTGCCATACCTTGAGCAATACGTGGTTTCCAGGCAGCTTTGTCACCCACTTTTGGAGCACCTGCAGCGCCAGTCGCATGGCAAGCCATACATGCTGTACGATAAGTTTTGATGTCTGCCTGAGCAGTAGAGATTAAACCAAATAAAGCAACTGTCGCAATTGATGCTGATACTAATTTTTTCATTCTAAAACTCCTAAGTTTTAATTCAATTATTCGATATTAAATTCTGTATGCACGTAATCTACATGACATGCTAAAATGCTGTTTGTCTCAATAATATTCAATATTTTGTATATTAGTCTCAGATTATATACCCAATCTGCAAGACAGCCATTAAATTCTGGTTATTATACCCCAGAGCAAACTAATCTCATAACTGGTAGTAAATAGTTGACTAAATCACATAACAATCCATCCCGCTACAACATTGCTGAATTTCTCATCAGTGTACCAAATCCCGAGCAAGCACCGGATGATCAGGGCCGGGAAGTGGCTTTTGCCGGGCGCTCAAATGCAGGCAAATCCAGTGCTTTGAACCGTTTAACGGCACATAAGGCGCTTGCACGCATCAGTAAAACTCCAGGACGGACACAGCATCTGGTTTTTTTTAGACTCGATGATGAGCGCCGGCTGGTCGATTTACCCGGTTATGGCTTTGCCAAGGTGCCAGACAAGGTAAAGCGCGAATGGGCCATTTCTCTGGAGCGTTATCTGCAAGAACGTCAATCTTTACAAGGACTTATCTTACTTATGGACGTTCGTCATCCTTTAACCGACTATGATCAGAAAATGCTGGAATGGTGTCTGCACGCAAATATGCCCGTCCATATCCTGCTCACAAAGGCCGATAAACTCAAGCGTGGCGCGGCACAAAACAGCCTGCTCTCGGTAAAACGTGATCTGGCTGAACTACAAAATGTCAGCGTCCAGCTTTTTTCATCACTCAAAGGAACCGGACTCGAAGAAGCCCAAAGTGTGCTGGATAATTGGTTAGATTTTCCGGCGAAATAGAAGAAAACTTTATTTTTTCTCTGCTGTCACCAGAAATATCGGGTAATTTTTACCTTCTTTGCTAACAGTGTGTGCGGTTACAAACTGAATATCACTAAACCCGTTTTTTTCTAATATTTCTTTTAAGCTGTCACGCTTAAAACCATGATGAAAAACACCCTCGACGTCTGCAGGGTGAAAGGTTCCATCTTCCTCATCTAAATCTGCTAACGCAATTTTAGCACCGGCCTTCAAATGCTCGGCAAAACGCTGAATCAATAAATCGGTATCTTCAACATGGTGCATTGCCATGGCACTCATAATGACATCAAATTTTTCTGCTAAAGGTTGTACGGTAATATCCTGACAAACTGTTTGCACTTTAGCATTTTCACCTAACTTTTCGCCGAGCTTTTCCAGCATCGCTTCTGAAACATCAACCGCCGTAATTGTATTAACCGCAGGAATAACCTGCGAAGTAATTAAACCGGTACCCGCACCAAAATCCATCACGTTCATTTGTTGATTAAATTCAATATTTTCCAGAATAGCTGAACTCGTTGCCTTCGATAACTGCAACACCATCTCGTTCACATCCCACTCTTTCGCTTTTTCACTAAACAAATCTGACATCTAAGGTTTACCTAATTTCTATTATTAAAGAGAGAGGTTATTATATCAACTACCACGTTCATTTAAGCAAGAAAGTGAAATGATATTTTTGTAGTAATACAATATCTCACGGACATGAAATAGGAAGCGTCTATTTAAGATGGGCTATTCGTCTAATGCCAATCAGTTAAGAGAGATGTTTTTAACTCCTCCTGATGGAATATTAGAAAACACCCCACCCTAACCCTCCCCTTCAAAGGGAGGGAACTCATTGTTCTATTAACTGTAAAGCATCTAAAATACCACAAGGTGTTCAAGTTAAAAGACAAAGTCTGCAACGTTCTGAGTGCTTGAAGTTCAAGGCGTAAATTTGTTCGAAAAGAGGGAGCTTACATCAGGCCGTTCTCGCACTTCCCTGTGCTTCACGGCACCTGAACATCCTTGTTCAATGTAAGTGACCAATTTTCGTGAATTTACAACGATGCCTGAAACTACGGAGCAGGTTAGGGTAATGCTGACGAAACGCGTAGTGGTTCATTAAGTACCGAAACTCAAGCACTCAGGACGTTTCAGGAGGTAAAAAAAAACCCCGGAAAGGGGTTGGGATGGGGAAGAGTAGAAGCATAACTTCGTACTACAATATTCCGGGGCAAAATAGTTGTCTGGTATTGGGGACCAGACACCTAATATCACTAAGGGATTAGAAGTAATATCAGATAATATAACTATAGGCATCGCACCCCTTGTTTTAAAGTCGATCTTTGTGAACATTTGTGAACCATTATTACCTTTTGAAACATTCTCTCGCCTTTATTTTTTGCATAAAAAAACCTCGGAACGAATGAGGTACGTATCCGAGGTAATAAGTTCTGTTCGATCGTGAAAAACCGAACAAAGCATCTACATATCTAGGGAGAAACATGCAGTTGCACTGACAATAAGAGTCTTAAGCATTAAAAAAGTTCAATAAAAGCATGAATAAATTCAACAAGACTTTGTCGACTCGTTCACAAAAATATATAGATGGGAAAGAACTAGAAACAAAGAACCAGACCTTGCTTAAAAAGGCCTGGTTCTTTATTGGTGTGATTTATAGCTCGGTGAAATAGAGGTTATTAAATATTTCAATGGCTTTTGCTGTCATGTCTTCATCTGAAGAATCCGGTACATAACTTTTTGATAACGCCATATATACGCCTGCATCAGGATTATCCGGGTGATGACATGTAATACTAACAGTTTCTAATGTTAAGTCTGTTCCACTTTTAGCTGTGCGATTTTCTTTGCTGTTGTACTGTACACACATCTTGTTTCCAGCTGCATATAAGCTGGCGTGCTTCTCGATTACATCAGAGTTTTCCAGACTTTTATCCATACGTTTTTCAATAAAGGCTAAAAACTCATCATCCGTTTCAAACGCGGGTAAAGAAACAACTAACACTTGAATCGTATAACCGGATCGTCCTCTTGGGCCACGCTTAGATAATAATACTTTGTAGTTACTTTTCTTAACGACTTTCCAACCTTCACCTTCTGGTAGTGAGAGCAAAAAACCTTTGTGCATCATATCCATTCTTGCGCTGGCGGTGTCTTCGACCACGGGCGGTTTTGTACTTGAGCAAGCAAAAATAAAGAGTGCCGATGCGAGTAGTAATATTATGTTTTTAAATTGCATGTTAATCATCCCAAACTAAAGCTGGTAAGTTTTCTTAAAAATCTGTCTTCTTGCTAATATTAATCATTAGCTTATTACGTTTTACTCTTTTTTTCTATATTTGTCATGGACTTATCGCTAACTTGTAAGAAAATTTCACTCTTTTAACTATTCACATGCAAAATAGACGAATTTTTAATGTAATAAGTTTAATGCGCTTCATCCCAGTTGATTCCGATTCCTACATCAACAACCAGAGGAACTGCGAGCGCTGCTGCCTGTTCCATTTTCTCGGTAATGAGCTTTATCGCCGGCTCAACATCCGATTCTTTAATTTCAAAAATAAGTTCATCATGCACCTGCATAATCATGCGCATATCAAGCTTTCCATGTTGAATCGCTTTATCCAAATCGATCATCGCGCGCTTTATAATGTCTGCTGCTGTACCTTGCATGGGGGCATTAATGGCGGTGCGTTCTGCGTATTGTCGACGCATGCCATTTTTAGCATTAATCTCGTGTAAATATAGTCGTCGTCCAAAGACCGTTTCAACATAGCCATCTTCTTTGGCTTTTTCTTTGGTTTGTTCCATATAATTTTTAACACCTGGATAACGCTGAAAATAAAGATCAACATATTGCTGTGCTTCCGGCCTTGTAATATCTAACTGCTTAGCCAAACCAAATGCAGACATCCCGTAAATTAAACCAAAGTTAATGGCTTTTGCAGAACGGCGTTGATCTTTAGTTACTTCGTCAACTGCAACAGAAAATACTTCTGCTGCCGTGGCGCTATGCACATCAAGCCCTTGTGCGAAGGCATCGAGCAAACCTTGATCAGCGGATAAGTGCGCCATAATCCGTAATTCTATTTGTGAATAATCCGCTGCCACCATTTTATACCCGGGTGCAGCAACAAAGGCCTGACGAATTCGCCGACCTTCTTCGGTTCGTACCGGAATATTTTGCAGATTAGGATCGGTGCAGGATAAGCGCCCGGTTGCAGCAACCGCTTGTTGGTAAGAGGTGTGCACCCGTCCTGTTGTTGGTTCAACCTGTTGCGGTAATTTATCTGTATAAGTCGACTTAAGTTTACTTAGGCTACGATATTCCAGAATTATTTTTGGTAAAGGATAGTCATGCGCCAATTCCTGCAACACAGATTCAGCCGTTGAAGGCTGGCCTTTTGGTGTTTTTGAGATCACCGGCAGCGCGAGTTTTTCAAATAAAATGACCTGTAACTGTTTAGGTGAACCAATATTAAATTCTTCACCGGCGATTTCATAAATTTCTAACTCTAATTCTTTCAAACGCTGAGTCAGTTGCTTGCTTTGCTTGGCCAGCATAATAACATCGAGCAGTACACCGTTACGTTCCATACGTGATAAAACAGGTAATAAGGGCAGCTCTATTTCCTGATACACTTTTTGTAAAGATTTTGTTTCTTGTAACAGTGGCCATAAATAATGATGCAAGCGTAAAGTAATATCTGCATCTTCTGCGGCATAAGGCGCAGCCGTTTCAATATCAACCTGATCAAATGTAACCTGCTTTGCACCTTTTCCGGCTACATCTTCATAATGGGTTGTGCTGTAACTTAAATAACGTACCGCCATATCATCCATGTTATGTCGCAAAGTACTATCAAGCACATATGAAGCTAACATCGTGTCATGTTGTATGCCTTGCATACGAATGTCATAGTTACCCAGTACATTCATATCGTACTTTAAATTTTGACCCAGCTTACATATTGTTTCATCTTCTAATAAAGGTTTAAATTTATTTAAAACCAACTCACGTTCTAACTGTTGCGGTGCACCTAAATAATTATGAGCTACCGGCACATAGGCCGCTTCACCTTCTTCAACAGAAAAAGACAAGCCCACTATTTCAGCTTGCATATAATCCAGACTGGTTGTTTCCAGATCAAAACTAAAACACGCTGCTTTTTTCAACTTGTTTAACCACTTGTCTAACTCTTTTTCACTAAAGAGTGTTTCGTAGTTTGCTTCAATATCTTGTACTTTAGCTGCTGCATTATTTTTATTGCCAGAAGCTGCATCTGTCGGACTACCGCCAGCATTTGCTTCTGCCAGCCATGATTTAAATTCATAATGACCATACAACTCACTAAGGGCAGCATGATCCGGCTTTTGTCGTTTTAATGTTGTTGGATCTTCATCCAGCTCAACATCACACTTTATCGTAACCAGATCACGCGACAGCGGTAACTGCCCCAGAAAGTTACGTAAATTTTCACCTACCTTGCCTTTAATTTCTTCTGCATGATGAATAATTCCATCAATCGAATCATATTGATTCAGCCATTTAACTGCCGTTTTAGGTCCCACCTTTGGTACACCGGGGACGTTATCCGCGGTATCACCTATCAAGGCTAAATAATCAATAATTCGTTCCGGAGCAACACCAAATTTTTCTTTAACGCCTTCAACATCCATATAAACATCGGTCATGGTATTTACCAGACTGACATGTTTGTTCACTAACTGTGCCATGTCTTTATCGCCGGTTGAAATAATCGTATCAATGCCGAGTTTTGTGGCTTGTTCGGATAAGGTGCCAATCACATCATCTGCCTCAACGCCGGGTACACAAATCAATGGCAAACCCATTGCCTTTATGATGTTATGTATTGGCTCAATCTGTTGCTGTAAGTCATCCGGCATGGGTGGCCGGTTCGCTTTATATTCTTTATACATGTCATTGCGAAAGGTTTTACCTTTTGCATCAAACACTACCGCCAGATTTTCCGGATCATAATCTTTTAATAGACGGCGCATCATATTAATCACACCATAAATTGTACCGGTCGGTTCACGCTTTGAATTACTCATGTCAGGCATGGCATGGTATGCACGAAATAAATAGGATGAACCATCAACAAGGATAAAAGGCGGTTTTGATTTTTTTGGCATATACTCAACCTGAGAGTGATAAAAAATAATTGTGTTAAATTCAAATAGAACGGGATATTTTACGCGTCATTACGAGTAGAGCATAGCAAATGGAAAATAAATCCAAACACCCGGGAATGAATCCCATTAATGATTCTTTACTGAGTCGCGAATCCTGGAAAATTTTCCAGATCATGGCAGAGTTTGTTGAAGGTTTTGAACGCATGGCACGAGTTAGACCTTCTGTTAGTGTCTTCGGCTCTGCCCGAACTTCTCCTGAACACCCCTATTACCAATTGACCATTGATATTGCCCGTGAACTTTCTGATGCCGGCTTTTCTGTTGTCAGTGGCGGCGGCCCCGGTATTATGGAAGCCGCAAACAAGGGGGCTTTTGAAGGTAAGTCGCCAAGCATTGGGCTAAATATCCAATTACCCCATGAACAGGCCGGTAATCCTTATCAGGATATTTCATTATCGTTTAAACATTTCTTTTCGCGTAAAGTGATGTTTGTAAAATACGCTTCTGCCTATGTGGTCATGCCCGGCGGCTTTGGTACGCTCGATGAATTTGCAGAAATTCTCACTCTGGTTCAAACTAAAAAAACACGACGCATACCCATCATTTTAGTCCATCGCCCTTTTTGGGAGGGGCTGTTAAACTGGTTTGCAACCACTCTGGTTGATGAAGGTGTTATCAATAAAGAAGATTTGGATTTAATTAAAATCATCGACGAACCCAAAGAAATTGTAAACGCCATTTTTGAACATTACGCAGCACGTGGATTTGAGCCTTCAGCTGAAGAAGCCGAAGTTTTACTCCATTTATAGGAAAACAATTATGTTATTAACAAAGCTTGTCACCATAAGCAGTTTATTTTTATTGTCACAATTATCATTCGCTGCCGACGACAGGCCGCCTTCACTCAATAAAGAAGAAAGAAATTTTACAGCCACGACGGAACCCGTCCCCACAATTCCCGATGAGGTAGATGACAGCCGAAATATTCCCCAGCCTGAAGTACGCATAATCCGTAAAAAAGACTCTGTGGTGGAAGAATATCGAATCAATGGTCGATTACGTTTTATTAAAATTACCCCGTCCGTTGGCAACCCGTACTATATGGTTGATACAGATGGAGATGGCATTCTGGAAACACGAAACGATAATTTCGCTAATCCACCAATTAATCAATGGATTTTAATGCAATGGTAAGTTTTGCTCGAATAAGCTGTGGATAACTTAGTGGATAACCTTATTTATCCGCGCTGAATTTAACATTTAGCTTTTCATAAAATACTTAACATCAACCAATTACGGAGCTATAACACCTGTAAAATTAATAAGTTATACTATTTTTATAGCGTAAAACAGACCAAGATATAACTAAAACCATATTCTTCGGTCATTGTGTATAAATTAAACACTTTGCTTATTTATTCATCAAATAATAACCGCAGTTTCTCTAGTAGTTCAGCGCGATGATAAGGTTTAGTCAGTAACTCAAATTCATACTTTGCGTATTTTTCACTACCTTCAACTTTATCGGCAAAACCTGAAGTCAGAATAACATTCAAAGCAGGAATTAATTGCTTTGCCGTTTCAGCGAGCTCATAGCCACTTATCCCGCCCGGCATAACAATATCGGTAAAAAGTAAATCCACCGGATTCGTCTCTAAAATTTTCAGCGCATCGGTTGCATTGCTGGCGGTGTGCACAATGTAGCCCTGACTTTTTAATATTTCTTCTGTATACCCTAATAAAGCTGCCTCATCATCAACAACCAGAATACTTTCTTCTCCCTTTTTATAAGGATGAATCTCTAATGAACCGTTCTCTTCAGGAATATCATCGTCAGCACGGGGTAAATAAATTTTAAAGGTTGCTCCTTCATCAGGCTGAGTTTCTAATACAATGTCTCCACCATACTGGTGAACAAATCCATAAACCATTGATAAACCCAAGCCTGTTCCTTTGCCCACTTCTTTAGTGGTAAAGAAAGGTTCAAAAATTCGTTCATACACTGCTTTACTCATACCTTGGCCGGTATCACTAATCACGATTTCAATAAATTCACCTGTCGATAAATTCGGTAATTTTTCTGCGCTATCTTCATTAATAGTACTGTTAGATGTTTTAATGCTTAGTGAGCCACCATCCGGCATCGCATCACGTGCATTTAAAATCAAATTTAACATCACATCTTTACATGCGCCGGGATTGACTTCTATTGGCCATAAATTATCAGCAAATGAATATTCAATATTAATTTCAGGAGTTAATGTTCGCTTAATCATCACTTTCATTTCTGAAAACAATGTATTTACATTAACTATTTTTTTATGCACCTCACCTTTTCGTGAAAATATTAATAATTGCTGAGTTAATTCAGCACATCGATTTGCCGCAGAACGTACAGCCTTAAGCCATTCTATATACTGTTCTGATAAGGGTTGTTCTAATAATAATTCTGAATATCCAAGAATAACACCAAGCTGATTATTAAAATCATGTGCTATGCCACCCGACATTTGCCCAACCGCTTCCATTTTTTGAGAATGCCTTAACATTTCTTCGATTTTTAGTTTTTCTGTAATATCTTCTGAAATGCCTAATAAATATTTTGCTTTTCCTTTTTCATCGAAAATAGGAATTTTCTTTGTATGTAATATTCGTGTGCCATTATCTTTCGTTGTTAATGGCTCTTGTGGTATATCAAATAATTTTCCACTTTTGATAACCTCGTTATCTTTTTCAATAAAATATTCAGCTTGCTCTTTCGGCCAGAACTTAAAATCATTATAGCCAATCATTTCTTCTTTTAATAAGCTCGTTAATTTTTCAGCCGCTTTATTCCATTCTATAAACTGATGATTTTTGGCATCTTTTACAAAGAGCATATTCGGTAAATTATCAATAATAGAATTTTTTAGTATATCCAGCTCTTTAATTTTTTTCTCTGTTTTTTTACGTGAGCTAATATTACGAATAACTTCTACCGTACCATTTAAATTGGAAGCACCAATTATTTTTGAAAGAGAAAAATCAAACCAGCATCCATTGTTGTCAATCTCGATTTCCATACCACGCAATTCCGTAGTATTTATAATTGCCAGACATATAGGGCAATTTTCAATCTCAACATCTCGCGCATGAAAAACTTCATGATTATTTTTTCCAATCAATCCATTATCTTTATAGCCTGAAAGTTTGTGTGCTTCGTTATTTGCCTGATGTATCATGCCATTCTCATCTACCACAATCGTTGCATCAGGAATCGCATCATAGGTTGATGCGCCTTTCGACATAACAAGAAAGGGTTCCTTTAGTGTTGTAGTTATAATCGCCTGGAAAATGAGCCAGAAAGAAAATATCTTAAAAACATGTCCGACAATATTCGATAAACCATAAATATTGACATAAAAAGTAAACGCCAGCTCAGCAAACATGGTAAATACAATAGAAACAATTAATACATTAACTATTTTTTGCTCAATAAAATCTTTCTTTTTATATAAGTAATAAATAGATAACGCCAAAATCACAATAATGGCGTATTCACTATATATTTTAAAATCAGTTAAACCTGCTCCAATAATAAAGCTATCCGGAAAATAGCCATAAAATACCAGCAAGACAATAATAGTTGCCACAGCACCAAAAAAGATAAAGCTACGATTTCGATTAAGTGCGTGCGTTAAAAACCACGGCGCACTGAATAACAATAAAGCTTCAAAATATCGCGTACCGATCCAGAATTGCACCGCCATATTTGCACCGCTATCCGGAATAACATTCATTCCTTCATATGACATGGCATGCAATAAATCTAAAAGCCCAATCCAGAAATAACCACCGCCAATATACATAAGATAATTATTACGTGTGAAAGGGTACATATTCCAGGCTACAACACAGGCCAGAATAGCGATGGTTATCGCAAAGAATTCTGCAAGAGTATGGAACATTAAAAAATTGCTAAAGCTCAGGCTCACCAGAATAACGGATAAAACGAGTGGTACGACCCAGGAAGATAAAGAAAAATAGGATTTATTATTATTTAATGTATCTTTTAGGGCGGACATATTTATTACCTGCTGCAAGAGTCTAAAATATAAACATCTATTCTTTAACTATAGCCAAGAAATACAAAATGGTCTTTTATATCCAATTTTGTGGTTTTAAATAACGCTCATAAAGCTTTGCTTCTTCTGAACCGGCTTCAGGCTGCCAGTTATAACGAAACTTTACTAAAGGAGGTAATGACATCAAGATGGATTCAGTACGTCCACCCGTTTGCAAACCAAATAAGGTCCCGCGATCATAAACCAGATTAAACTCTACATAACGACCACGGCGATAAAGCTGAAAGTCTCGCTCTCGCTCACCGTACTCCTTATCTTTTCTTTTGTTTACAATAGGCACATAAGCAGGAATATAGTGATCTCCGACACTTCGCATAAAGGCAAAACTTTTTTCAAAACCTTCTTCATTTAGATCATCAAAAAATAATCCGCCCACACCACGTGTTTCATCGCGGTGTTTTAAATAAAAATAATCATCACACCATTTTTTATATTTTGGATAGGCCTCTTCTCCAAAAGGTTCACAGGCTTGCTTTGATATTGTATGCCAATGAACAACATCTTCCTCTACAGGGTAATAGGGAGTTAAATCAAAACCACCACCAAACCACCAAACAGGATCTTCACCTTCTTTTTCAGCAATAAAAAAACGAATATTGGCATGCGAAGTGGGCACATACGGATTTTTGGGGTGAATAACAAGCGATACGCCCATTGCCTGAAAACTTCGTCCGGCCAACTCCGGACGATGTGCCGTTGCAGACCCCGGCATTTCAGGGCCAAATACATGGGAAAAGTTAATACCCGCACTTTCAAATACTGCACCACCATCCATTACACGTGTTCGACCACCACCTGAAAGATGTTCACCCTTTTCACGCTCCCAGTCATCATGAATAAACTTACCTGTAGCATCTTCTTTTTCTAACGCGACACAAATTGTATCTTGTAGATCTAATAAATATTTTTTTACTGCTTCTGTATCTGGCGTGTTCATTTTTATTTCGCTTTTATGTTATTTTAGCCACTAAGGACACAAAAAACCAAGGATACATAATTTAAAAACCGAGGAACACTAACTAATAAACCAGAATTTTATTTCATGGGACCGCCTTCAGCTTGTTATTTTTGATTTTCTTGGTGTGCTTCGTGTCCTTAGTGGCTATCTATTATTGTCGTATTATTTTATCGGTTAATGCATCACGTATTTCACTGGGTTGTGCATTACAATCTGTTTCACCCTCAACGATAAAATCAATTTTATCATTAAAGATTTTTTTAACCTGTTGAGCTGTTCTCGCTGCTTCATGGGTTGATATGTTTGCACTGGTCGAAATAATTGCACCAGCAAATACCTCGCACAGTTCTTTTACAAGCGGATGATGACTAACCCTTATTGCAAGCGTATCAAACTCTCCTTTAAGATATTTTGATATTTCTTTTTTAACAGGCACAAGCCAGGTAATGACACTTGCTTTATCTTTCCAGCTTTCAAGTATTTTGTTTTCAATATTTCGTTCTAAAGGTTGAATATAATTTTCAAACTGCTCAAAGTCCGCAGCAACTAAAATTAATCCTTTTTCTTTTTGACGTTGTTTTAACTCTAAAATTTTTTTTACTGCAGCTAAATTTTGTGGATTACAACCTAAGCCATATACCGCTTCGGTTGGATAAGCTATCACCCCGCCTTTACGTAAAATATCAACAGCCTGTAATACTTTAGCGCTTTGATCACTCTTCTGTTTCTTCACTTTCTTCTACCGCTTCTGTGTAGTTACACTCTTTTTGCGGGCAAACTTTTTCGGTACCACGTCGTTTTGTCGTTTTAATGGTTAACATCGGCCAGCCACAATCGGGACAAGCTTCATCAATCGGTTCATTCCATACGGCATATGTACAATCAGGGTAATGCTCACACGAATAGAAAATTTTTCCTTTACGTGATTTACGTTTAAGCATTGTTCCTTTATGACACTCAGGACATTCAACTTCCATATCCTGCGGCTTTTCTAAAGGCTCTATATGTTTGCAGTTCGGGTAATTGCTGCAACCGATAAATTTGCCGTAACGACCATGACGAATAATTAAATCCGATTCACATTCCGGGCACTTTCGATCTTCAATCACTTCCGGCTCTGAATCGGCATCTTCATTAACATTGCGGGTATAATCACAATCCGGATAGTCATTACAGCCGATAAAACGCCCGCGACGACCTAATCGAATCGCCATGCCCCCGCCACACTTGGGACACTTCTCTTCAATCTGTTCATGTGTGACATCTTTTCGATCAACCGAAGCTTCTTTATCAACCACAAGATCTTTAAACGGTTGCCAGAATTCTTTCATCATTGGAATCCATTTCTCTTCTCCGCGGGATATCGCGTCAAGATGGTCTTCCATTTTTGCTGTGAAATCATAATCCACATATTGTGTAAAATGTTCGGTTAAAAACTTAGCAACAATACGACCCACATCGGTTGGAATAAAACGCTTCTTATCCATCTCAACATATTCACGTGACTGCAATGTTGAAATAATTGAAGCATAAGTAGAGGGACGTCCAATACCGAATTCTTCCAGCGCTTTAACCAGACTTGCTTCAGAAAAACGCGGCGGCGGCTCGGTAAAATGTTGTTCAGGCAGAATTTTATTAAGCTTTATTTTATCGCCTTCTTCCATTGGTGGTAATAGACGATCTTTATCATCAGCCGGTGCTTTAGAATCATCAAGACTTTCTAAATATACCGCCATAAAACCCGGCTTAACCAGTGTTGAACCATTGGCACGAAAAATATTCCCTTTACCGGCTGACATATCAACCGCGACCGTATCCAGTGTCGCATGTATCATTTGACAGGCAACAGTGCGCTTCCAGACCAGATCATATAAACGAAATTGATCTTTGGTTAAAAACTTTTTGATTTTTTTCGGTTCATGATAAACCGAAGTAGGGCGCACAGCTTCATGCGCCTCTTGTGCATTTTTTGCTTTAGTTTTATATATACGAGGTTCATCGGGTAAATTTTCTTTACCATAAGTTTCTAAGATATAAGCACGAATATCATCTAACGCATCCTGTGCTAAATTTACCGAATCGGTACGCATGTAAGTAATTAAACCTACTGTTTCACCGTCAAGATCAATCCCTTCATATAGTTGTTGTGCAATGCTCATGGTCTTGCGTGTTGTAAAACCAAGTTTGCGTGATGCTTCCTGTTGAATGGTAGAGGTGGTAAAGGGAGCTGTTGGATTGCGTTTACGTTTTTTCTTTTCTATTTTTTCTACGACTAAATGACAGTCTTTAGCCTTCTTGGTACATCCCGCACCTTTATTTAAGACTTTTTCTGCCGCCTTGGCTTTTTCTTCAGAGTTAATCGTAAACTGACTCACTTTTTTATCTTCAAGCTTTGTTAGCTTGGCGGTAAAAGTCTGTTTATCACTTTCAAGTTCTGACTCAATCGTCCAGTATTCTTTTGGATCAAATTTTTCTATTTCCAGTTCACGTTCAACAATTAATCGTAATGCCGGACTTTGCACTCGACCTGCAGATAAACCACGACGAATTTTTTTCCATAATAAAGGCGATAAATTAAAACCAACTAAATAATCCAAACCACGACGCGCTAATTGTGCATCAATCATGTCTTGCGAGAGTTCACGCGGATCTTCGATTGCAGCTTTAACCGCACCTTTCGTAACTTCGTTAAAAGCAACACGACCCACTTTTTTATTTTTTAATAATCCCCGTTCTTCTAACAGCTCATATAAATGCCAGGCAATGGCTTCACCTTCACGATCCGGATCTGACGCAAGATATAAGTTATCGGCTTTCTTTAATGCCTTGGCGATAGCATCAACGTGTTTTTCATTTTTTTCAATTTGCTGAAACTTCATACTAAAATCATTAGCAGGATCAACAGCGCCTTCTTTCGGCAATAAATCACGCACATGACCATACGAAGCAAGGACTTCAAAACCTTTACCCAGGTATTTTTTTATTGTCTTTGCTTTTGCAGGTGACTCAACAATGACTAAACTTTTTGCCATAACTTTTAAACCATGTCATAAAAGGAAATGCCCGCATTAGCGGGCACTGAATTATTGTTGCTGTATTTTTAGCATTCCCGATGCATCTTAATGCAGAATACCCGGCATTTCATCAAAGACTAAATCTTCCATCCATGCATAAGCAGCTTCACGTCCAGGTTGGTTAAACAATACCATCAATACAACCCATTTTAATTGTTCAAGATCAATTTCTTCTGACTCTAGAGCCATAACACGGTCAATTACCATTTCACGAGTATTGTGATCCAGCACACCGGTTTGTTCTAAAAACATTAAAAAACCCCGACTATCTAAATCGAGTTTTTCTGTTTCTTCATCTGTATAGATCCGAATAGATTCTGCATTTAAAGCAAGTGGTTCAGAGCCATCCTGTAAACCGGCTAAACCTTCAAGCCATAAAAAAGCTTTGCTGATTTCTGCTTTATTAAAACCGGCTTGCTCTAATTCTGTTCTCAGTGATTCTTCGTCTGTATCAAACTCAATTTCGTCGTTCATGTAGTTTTCAAACAGATACATCAACACTTCGAGTATATTTTCTTTCATTTTGCTTCCTCTTACCTGCCTTGACAGTAGTAGCCGCCAGATAAGGCTATTATGTAACCCTGCAATTCCAATACCAATAGCATGGAGCAAACAGCATCCGCAGTCAATCCACTTCTTTCAACGACTTTATCTACTGATGTGGGTTCAAAATCAATGCATTTCAAGACCTGCTGGTATTCAGCATCGATATTTTCTAATGAATTTGAAGACTGTTCTTCCTCAATATCCGCTTGCACATCCGACAATGGATTTTGCTCTTCCGATTCTGAATGAATCGCTGAAATTCCCCTTAATTCTTCAAGAATATGCTGCCCCGTTTCAACCAGTTTTGCTCCTTCACGAATCAGGGCATGACAGCCCTTTGCCAGCGGGTGGTGGATGGAACCCGGCACAGCAAAGACCTCTCTTCCTTGCTCGGTTGCAAGCCGTGCAGTGATTAAGGAGCCACTTTGTAATGCGGCCTCAACCACTAAAACGCCCATACTTAAACCACTGATAATGCGATTCCGACGTGGAAAATTGCCGGGTAAAGGCGGAGTTCCTGGAGCATATTCAGACACAAGTACCCCATTTTCAGCGATTTTATGCGCAATTTCGCGATTTTTTGCCGGATATACTCTATCTAATCCTGTACCTGTCACGGCAACAGTAAAACCATGGCCCTTTAATCCTTTTGCCATGCTATCCAATGCACCCTGATGTGCAGCCGCATCAATGCCCATTGCTAGACCACTGGTTACCGTCATCCCCATTGCTGTTAAATAAGCAGCAAAATCATGTGCAATCTCCTGGCCACCACGGCTGGGATTTCGGCTACCCACAATTGCCAGCTGAGGTAATTTAAGAATTTCAGCCTGACCTAATACATATAAAATGGGTGGTGCATCGGGGATATTTTTTAGCATGGCCGGATAACGATCATCATCCAGCGTAAGAATGCTGGCATTTTCCTGCTCAGCCCATTTTAAATCGGCATCGACCTTATCCCAGTCTGGCGTGGATAAATTTTCCACCATTTTTTCAGATAAACCTGCTTCCTGCCAACCTTGTCGGCCAGCATCAAAAATCGCAGCGGGATTAGCAAAAATTTCTAGAAGGGAATGAATACGAACCGGGCCAAGTTTATTGACGTGCGATAAAGCTAACCAGTTACGCAAAGAATTTTCTGTTTGTGTCATTTACTCTGTCCTCACCAATTCCGTTTGGTAAGCGAAGTGTAACACTAAATTTAACCTGATGATTAGAGCTTTGAATTCAATTAAGCAGTTGAAAAATGCAAATTATTTATTACTCAAACTTCTGGATTCCCGCTAAAGTCATGTGGGAATGACGAGGTATTTTTTAAGATAGTTAGCAGGAAAATATAAAAAGGGCTTTGAAAATTTATAACATATAATGTACACGGATAACGTGGAGTTAAAGAGCAAGGCAAAAGCTGACGAAAAAGCGGAGCCTACATTCAATAGGTGAGCATTTTGAGGATGCTTTTCGTCGTGCCCCTCATAAAATATATTATAGAGGGTAAACGCCGCTATTTAGCTCCACGTTATTCGTGTCAGGGATTCTCGAAACGATCGTAGACATGGATAGCTCTATCCTCTTCCATAATAATCGCATAGCTTAGATTCTTGTAAGTCTTAAAGACCATCATAATACCTGCACGCTCATCCGGTAAATCGACACTACTAAATAAAAAACGTCTTGAATCAGTGACCTCCGCACCTTTTTGCATAACGGCCAATACATGACCCGGAGCCAAACCATCATCTTCACCACGATTTAAAATAACAACCATGTATTGACCAATTTGAGAAACACCACCATAGACGGAGATAATTTGACCTTTAACTTCCGATTCAGGTGAACGAGGACTAAATTGAAACATTTGCTCACGTTGCTCTTGCGGAATCAAAATATCATTATTCAACACTTCACGGAGTGCTTTAGTAACAATAAGTGTAGATAACTCATCATCACCTTTACCTGCTTTAATTAAACGAGCATCGGCTAAATAAAGTGCTTCATAACCCAATACATCACCCGATTCCGGATCAACATACTCTTTACCCGGACGAACAATATTATAAGCAGGTAAAGGTGTTTTAAGATTACGTGCATATATCCGATTACCAGAGCCACTGATTAAATGCTCTTCATAACTCGATACAATGTATGGAGTATCATCAAGCTGATCTTCGGTTACCACACGAGGGCGATCTATAAAGGGACGAATCGCACTCATTGGAATGGTGGAAATTGCTTTATGAATACCGCTAACACGAGAAGAAGGGGATAACTTCACCACTTTTAATCCCGGTTTTATATCGCGCGGCATTTTAGGTCGAGAAGCATTCTTTTTATCAGGATGCATGCCGGCCTGACCGTCAAGTGTAATATACGGTTTACCATCAACCATATACATCACAATAATATCACCCGGATAAATTAAATGAGGATTGCGAATTCCCGGATTGATATGCCAAACAGAAGGCCATAACCACGGACTTTTAAGGAAACGTTTTGAAATATCCCATAGAGTGTCACCTTTAACAACGACATAACGCTCTGGATAATCATGAACGGCAATATTAGATTTTTCAGGAACCTCTGCAACTTCTTCAACAGGCTCCATCGGTTCTGCCGGTTCAGGTTCTGCTTGAACAGCGGGTTCAGGTTGAATGACGGGCTGTGAGGAACTACAGCCACTTAAACTGATTAGACCAAGCACCATAAACGCAGGTAAAAGAACAGACGCGAGTCGCAAGCCAGTGATTTTATTATTCATATGCTTCCCTTAAGTAGAGGTGTCGAATCGGTTAAATTTTATTATTTCGGAGAATATGTAAGAGTATTTAGTGCAATAATTGCAAAAAATCCAGTTATTTTCCTAACTTCTCAACACCTTCTTATCTATTAGTATCATCATGTTAGCAGCTTTTCCTACGAATGTACTAGAGAAAGATGTGATAAAGTTTATGAAAATAGGTTCTGGCGTAAAAACCGGCGACAAAATATAATATCATCTACAGATACAGCAAAATCCAAATTTACATGGGCAATCACTAAAAACAAACATGGCTATTTTAAATATTTTACATTTTCCGGATGAGCGCTTACGCACTATTGCTAAGCCGGTTGAACAAGTAACCGATAAACACCGTACGCTCATTAGTAATATGCTCGAAACGATGTACGACGCCCCAGGAATTGGCCTCGCTGCAACGCAAGTCAATGTGCATGAGCGTATTTTAGTGATTGATATATCTGAAGAGAAAAATGCACCAATTGTGCTGATAAACCCTGAAATTCTGGAAAAAGACGGCGATCAGGAATTTGACGAAGGCTGCTTATCTGTACCCGGTATCTATGAAACCGTGCACCGCGCTGAAAATATCCGTGTCAAAGCCCTAAATCAGGAAGGTGAAACTTTTGAAATGAATGCCCATGGTTTGCTCGCTGTTTGCATTCAGCATGAAATGGATCATTTAATGGGTAAACTCTTTGTCGATTATCTGTCGCAACTAAAAAAGCAGCGCATTCGTAAAAAGCTCGAAAAACAACAACGAAATGCGATGTAAGTATTTACTCCGAATTAAATCTTCGGATAACCAGCCCTTTACTAATAAAAGCCATTAAATGTCATCACTGAAAATAATTTTTGCCGGAACCCCTGATTTTGCTGCCAGCGCACTATCTGCTCTTATTCAATCGCCACATCAGGTTGTTGCTGTATACACGCAACCGGATCGGCCTGCGGGAAGAGGGCGTAAATTACGCGCCAGTCCGGTTAAAGAGGTTGCTCTTGAGCATGATATTCCGGTTTTTCAGCCTGAAAATCTCAAAGAAGCCGAAACACAGGATAAGTTACACAGCTTTAATGCCGACGTTATGGTTGTTGCTGCGTATGGATTAATTTTACCGCAAGTTGTTTTAGATATTCCCCGTTTAGGTTGTTTAAATATTCACGCTTCCATACTACCACGCTGGCGTGGGGCTGCACCGATACAACGGGCAATTTCCGCAGGTGATAAAGAATCCGGCATAACGATTATGCAGATGAATGCAGGGCTTGATACCGGCGATATTTTATCACTCTCAGTAACGCCCATCAGTGACAAAGACAGTGGTGGAGATTTACATGATCGCCTTGCTGAAATGGGTGCGACAGCTATTTTAGACACGCTGGATAAATTAGACTCCAATCAATTAACGCCGCTTAAACAAGATGATTCTCTTGCCACCTATGCACACAAACTTGATAAGAAAGAAGCCGTTATCAACTGGCAAAACGCCGCTGATGAAATAGAAAGAATGATTCGCGCCTTTAATCCATGGCCGGTTGCTTTTACCTATTTAAACGACAAACCTTTACGAATTTGGCAGGCACAAGTCCTCGAACAAAATTCTACAGAAAAAGCCGGTACCGTTATTGCCTGCGATAAAAAAGGAATTGATATCAGTTGTGGAGATGGCACCTTGCGCTTACTCAAGCTTCAGCCTTCAGGCAGTAAGGCCATGGATGTGGCAGCCTTTATGAATGGTCACGCCAAACAACTACCTGTTGGGTCTGTATTACAAAGTTCACTTTCAACATGAATAGCCGTCTCGCGGTTGTAAAAATATTACTTCAGGTCACACAGCAGGGACGTAACCTGCCGGATGCCATTGCAAAATATGCAGATAAAACGGAAGACTCTGATCGTCCTTTTATTCAGGCCATGAGTTATGGTGTTATACGTCTATTACCGCGGCTGGAATATATTGCGGACCAACTCATCAGCAAACCCCTTAAATCCAAGGACCATGACGTTTATTTACTTATCCTCAGCGGGCTTTATCAGCTTATAGAAATGCGTACTCCTGATCATGCTGCGGTTTCTGAAACGGTTAAAGTAACTAAAGGACTAAAAAAACCATGGGCAAAAAACTTTGTTAATGCGGTATTAAGAAGTTACCAGCGTCAGGCAGAAACATTAACCCAACAAATTAAAAATAATGAAGTTGCAGAGTTTGCGCACCCGCAATGGTGGTTGAACATTATTAAAAAAAACTGGCTTGAAAATAAACGCTGGCAACAAATACTACTCGCAAATAATCAAAATCCACCCATGACCTTACGTGTGAATACACAGCACATTAAAAGAGACGATTATCTCCAATTACTGCAAGATAATGACATCAATGCAACGGCAGCTAAATATTCAGCGGATGCAATATATCTGGATCAGCCGGTTACTGTCACCTCGTTGCCTTTATTTAAAGAAGGTAAAGTTTCTGTACAGGATGAAGCTGCACAGCTCGCCGCTATTTTACTTAACCCGCAAAAAGGAGAACGCATTCTCGATGCCTGTGCTGCACCGGGGGGTAAAACGATTCATTTACTTGAAAAACAAAATGATATTGAACTACTGGCCATCGACATAGAACAAAGCCGACTTGAAAGAGTGCAGGAAAACCTCGATCGCACCCGACTAAAAGCACAACTCCTTGCTGCGAATGCCTTTGAACCCGACTCATGGTGGGACAAAAAGTCCTTTGATCGCATCCTGCTCGATGCCCCCTGTAGTGCAAGCGGGGTTATTCGACGTCATCCGGACATTAAATTCCTGCGCCGGCAAGATGATATTGCTAAATTAGTGCAAGATCAGGCGCATATATTGGCTGCACTCTGGCCTCTACTGAAGTCTGGAGGTATGCTGTTATACGCAACATGTTCCGTACTGGCAGAAGAAAATACATTACAAATACAACACTTTCTTCAACAAAATGCAGACGCCGAACTTCAACCCATTGATTCAGAATGGGGACAACAGCAAATTGCCGGTAGACAAATATTACCGGGCGAAAATGGAATGGATGGTTTCTTTTATGCACTTATTCAAAAACAATAAGGGTAAAAAAAGTTATTTTAGCAAATCTCTATTTGCTGCCTTGTTGTGCCTTTTTACTTTCTCTATTTTCCCTGTATCAGGTTATGCTGAAGGGTTTAAAATTCTGGCCGCTGAAACAAAGTTGAAAAATCATGTTTATCATCTTGAAGCCAATATGGATCTGCAATTTTCAGATGATGCGCTTGATGCACTTCGCAGTGGTGTACCTTTAATTGTACTCGTGAATATTGAAGTCAATAAAGACCGAAGCTGGTGGTGGGATAAAACTATTGCAGAACTTGAACAAGGTTACTTATTGCTTTACCACGCTCTTTCTGAAAAATATATTATTCATAATTTAAACAGTGGTGCACAACAAAACTTTATCAGCTTAAGTGCTGCTTTACATTCTTTAAGCAACATTCGTGATTTTCCATTAATTGATAAAAATTTACTTGATGAAGATGATGACTACTATGTACAAATGCGTATCTATCTTGACATAGAATCTTTACCCGCACCCATGCGCCCCATCGCTTACATTTCTTCACAATGGCAACTTGAAAGTGACTGGTTTTCATGGCCATTAAAACCTTAATCAAACGTTTCTTTTCCGGTAACTCGCCTATTGCTGTTGTGGTGGTGCTGTTACTGGCATCGCTCTATTTAATGAGCATTGCCACTCATAACTCATTATTGTTTGGTCGTCTTTACTCTGTCTTGCTGGGTATCAATTTACTTGCAACTATTTTATTAATCATCCTGATTGGAAAAAGCGTTTGGCACCTAATACAACAATACCGGCAAGGGAAAACAGGATCACGCTTAACCACTCGTCTGGTTATTATGTTTGTTA
>JALTJN010000469.1 GCA_027076405.1 Chromatiales bacterium | reverse complement strand
AAACACCGCACCAAATTAAAAAAGTAATTAACCCGCACATGACGTAACGAAGTGGAGTGATGTGCAAAGCTAATAATGATAATGAATATTTAAGCTTTTATTCTTTTGGATTTATCAGGCTAACGCCTTGCTCACCGGCAATTTAAAGGGGCGCGTTTTTGCTGCTTTTTTAGCAAAACAAGTGCCGCTTTGAATTGTCCGGTGCAGCTAATTGTTAGAGTTATTTATTAGTATACGCTGAGAAAGTGTTTTTGCTGTAAACGGTTCCGTAAATTGATCCATTACAGCAGTTCCGGAAAAGAATTCATTATTGTACCAACGTCTGTGTTTAGCAACAGCATCAAGTACAAACCTATAAGTAAGTTGTCGCTCAATGTTATTCATCCCAGCTCTCAACATATCTGAAGTAGGCATCCAGTCGTATAGGTACCTACACTCATCAAATACCATCATATCTAAATACATGGGTGTGCATTTTGCTTTATACGTCCACCGCAGTGTCTTTTCTACGTTAACATGATATGGGACGGCTACTTGTCTGAAAAGTAATTCAATAATTTGATGAAACATCACGACATCGCAGAATAAGTAATAATCACTAAATTGATGTTTTTTTGAAATATCAGCAATGTTCTTTGATAAGAATTGCTCTTGCCCAGTTCCCTCTGACATTAAATAAGACATTGAACATAAATTATCTATAAGCTCTTGTTTGTTTCCTTTTACATTTAGTTGAGATATAAATCGATCGGCGAATTTTGAAAACTCATTATCTGTAAATATATCTTGAGGATAGTTTTTATCATTATTGTTTATTTTTTTATCTAACGCCGCAAGCATCCAAGGAATAGACCATAACCCTGCATCGACTATCACATCCCCTCCATCGAAATCATTGTCGAAATGGAAGATTGATTGAATCCTTTTATTTAGTTCTTTCTTGTCCTGTAGATTAAAAAATTTACTGAATAAGGAGTTGTTACGTGGAAACCTATCGTAAGGAGAAATGAAACTAGCCATATCCATCAGCAACCTAGTTACAAACTGCCCGTAATAATTACCTAAGTTTGACTCTACTTCTTTTAGCCAGTCACTAAACTCATAGCTTTGTGCTACTGCGCCTTCAATAAACCCACTATCAGACTCTTTGTTTTCAAGAAATTCTTTTGGGTATAAATAAGTAGCAACAAGTTTAGCTAGTAAATGGTGGCCTTTTGAATCCTGCTCTTCAGAAGGAAGCGATACATTCGTAATTAATATTCCTGGTGAGTTTAATGCATGTTTTGCTAATATTTTTGTTACAGTAGAAAGTGTCTTTTGCTTTTTATTACGATTTGGCAATGGGCCGCAGAAGTCTAGGTAAATAATATCAAATCTTTGTGGAGATGCTTCAATAAATGTATCAATACCACCGTTGATTATTTTTATAAATGGGAGCTCCGATTCTAGCGCCGATACTACAGCTTCTGAATATACTGAGTTTTCAGATTCAAAAGCCCAGATGTTTTCAGGCAAAATACCAGCCTCACAGAATACACGAAGATCATTTTCAGGGTTGGGACCTGAAAGATATGCTACTTTGAGATTTGAAGCATTTTTTTCTTGAATGATTGAGTCATAAAACCTTTCCCATTTATGGATCACTTCATCAGATAGTTTTGACGCTTCAATCGAATCATAACTATTACTTGAACTTAACTTAATGTCTCGAATTTCTCTTACATATGATCTTCGAGCAAGAGTAGAATTTTTTCTTTCAGTCGTTAAGCATTCAATTGCAGCAGTTAAAGCTAACTTTCGGGCGGTAATCTTTTCTGGTTCGGAGTACTGTTCCATTTTTTTACTCTAACGCCTAGTTCACCAGACCGAAAAGTTTCGTGCCTTTTGTGGCATTATAGCGAAGCGCCACAAAAGGTGCGTAACTTTTTGGGTCTGCGTGCAACTTTTTGTTAGGCATTGTGTATATTTCACTTAAGCTACTTATTCCGTTTTTTACTTTAGCATATTGGCTTAAGTGATTTTTGCATCAATGTCTATTTTATACTCGCCATCTTCATCAGTCCAACTGCCTTGAAATACAACCTTCTTCCCTCTGTAATTTTTTAGCGTGCCTGATACTTTTGCTTTAAATTTTGACTCTTCTGATTCTAGTTGCGTCTCGCTAAACCTAGCGGCTACTTTTTTTGTGTCTGGATATATCCAGTATCCTGTAGTGGACTGATGATGATTTATAGGCTTAAGTGAGAGCCTTCCTTGTACAGTATCACCTTCGTCGAGAGCCTGAAATAAAATATTAATTGAGCCATTACTCAAAACACAAGTTGTAACTTTTGTTTCATAATCTTCATTTTCACCATCTACTGATGTTAAATATAATTCCATAATAAACCCTGGTTTTATTTATTGCCTAACGCCGAGGTAAGTGGCTGCGTGCCTTTTACGCAGTCCAAGCCTGCTGCTTTTTGCAGGCGAGCTTCACCGACTTGTTAGTAAGCGGCCTTCAGTTGTAGTAATTAAAAAACAGAATAACCCATTTCAGCCTGAATTAAAAGATGATACAAGCTTTAAACGCAAATGCTACTGATTAAGTTCGTGCATTAAACGAAGAGCTGATTATTAAATTGGGCTGTTTCAAACAAAAGAAAAACAAAAAACATTACAACGAAGTAACAACTTTAAATACAATTTAACCGTTCATGTTTTACCGATTAACAAAAACCCAAAAAAATGAC
>JALTJN010000468.1 GCA_027076405.1 Chromatiales bacterium | reverse complement strand
CCGGCTGGAGCGATTTGTTGGGTGCTTTTGCCTTCGACTGAGCTTCATTTTTACCCCTGCCCCATAAAATTTGCAATACACACAACGGATTATTTGGATGTTCCTTGCCGATTGGCCTCGGCAATGCTCGGCAATGCACGTTGCTCGGCAAAATTAGAAAAATCTAATATTGCACTGCCCTCGCTAAAATATTTGTTTTTTCTTTTCTGGCTTTTTTGCTGGTCTATCTGTTGGCGCGTTTCTCGATGCTAATTTTCCCTTGCACGTAGTGTCTACTGGCACTGCGCTTTTGCGTCGCAACTCACCCGAAAAAACATTTCAAGCTTTTTCATTCTCGAAGCCAAGAAGATTGGCTTTCCACTTCTCTTTCCTGCAAATCCGTTAAATAGGGCTTCATTTTCTTTTCAGTTTTTATCAACGGCCATTGCTTCGTCGATACCGCGAAACAGGGCCATTATTTTTACAAACCCAGGTCGATGGTGGGATTGTTTGTGATGGATTGGTGTTTTATTTTTACACCCAACGCCTTGCTCAGCGGCAATTCAAAGTGGCGCGTTTTTGCGAAAGCAAAACAAGTGCCGCTTTGAATTGTCCGCTGGAGCTATTTGTTAGCAGTTTTTTATGCACGCCTGCTTCCTTTGCAACCATCTGACCAATACTTGGTGCAACCCCAGAATTTTTTCCACCGCTGCCCAGGTTTTGGTTTCATTAGTCTCATTGGACTGCCACACTCTGGACAAAGAAGCTTCTCCTCAACCTCAATATCCTTGATTGTTTTAACCTTCTTTTTCTTAGCCCTAGTTTTTCGGCTTGATGAAATTGCCTCAAAAACATTACTGGTTCTGGATGAAAGCATATCCCATCTAGGTTTCCAGATGCCACGATTTCTTTTTATTAATAATAACTCAGCAAGTCTTGGGCCTGTTTCTTCTGTCAATTCCCTAGGGCCAACCCATTTTTTTGAGCATGAATTACAAATAATATTAACTTTATCTTTTACTGCTATTGATATATTTTCACTGGCACAAGATGGACATGACAGAGAATAAAATCGCCTTATTTCATCTAACTCATTTTCTTTAGCCAACTCCAACCGTCTTACATGTGCGCGAACATTGTGTTGTCCTGCATTTGCACGATTGTGCCGAGTATGGGCTCGGACGATAGTGAAATATCTTGTTTTTATACTTCCCCATATTCTTTCATGTCCCTCGTCTGGTTCAAGTGCATGATGAAAATCACATAAGGAAACCAAATTATTCGGCACATGCTCCCCGCCTTTAGATACAGGTGTTTGGTGGTGGACATGCAGTGTTACGCGAGAGGGACAACCAGGTACTTGGCAATGATTACCGTCCCTATTTAATATCACTTCTCTCAGATATTTCCAGAATGGCGGATACCCTGGCCAATTATTAAATACTTTGAGAACTTTTCGATCTTTTTCTGTCAACTGTGCCTGAGGATCGTGGAAATGCTTTAATACTGGATTAGGTGGATCTGGGTTTCGCTTTTCCCACTCTTCTTTTTTTTCATTCCATGCTTTGAGTTTCTTTTCTTGGCTAGCATTAACAGAGAATGAAATTAGAAATAATACTGCGGGGATAGCAATCAGCACGACATGAACAAAAAGTAAAATGAGAGATAGCCATGCAAATACTTCAACTGGATTGCCTTCTTTTCTATATCCATATTTATCTGTAAGTGCTTCCAAGGCAATTCTTTTGGATTCTTTGGCTCTTAAGTAATTTCTTCGGTTGTTTTCGTATTTTTCCGGATATGCGATAGTTGAAACGATAGAAAAGCAGCTTTTACATAAATATGATTTATCATTTAGCAGTAGTCCAGGCCCCTGCTTGCTATTACAAAGGATACAGGGTGTTATGCCTTGAGGTGTTTTATTTTCATTGTATGCTTCATTGTGCTCAATTAACTTGTCAAGATTAACTCTTGACAAGAATTTTTGAGGGTTAAATGAAGTATGCCAGTTTTCCGCTTCCATCCGATGATTTCTTTTTACTGCTAACGGCAAAGCTCAGCGGGCAGGCAAAAGGGGCGTGGGTTTTGCGCTCTTTGCAAAACCCACGACACTTTTGACTGTCCGGCTGGAGCGATTTGTTGGGTGCTTTTGCCTTCGACTGAGCTTCATTTTTACCCCTGCCCCATAAAATTTGCAATACACACAACGGATTATTTGGATGTTCCTTGCCGATTGGCCTCGGCAATGCACGTTGCTCGGCAAAAGTAGAAAAACCTAATATTGCACTGCCCTCGCTAAAATATTTGGTTTTTCTTTTCTGGTTGTTTTCTGGCCTGTCCATTAGCACGTTTCTCGATGCTGATTTTCCTTTACACGCAGTTTCTACTGGCACTGCGCTTTTGAGTCGCAACCCGCTCGAAAAAACATTTCAAGCTTTTTCATTTTCGAAGCCGGGAAGATTGGCTCTCCACTTATCTTTACTGCAAACCCGTTAAATAGGGCTTCATTTTCTTTTCAGTTCTATCAACGGCCATTGCTTCGTCGATGCCACGAAACAGAGCCATCATTTTTACAAACCCAGGTCGATAGTGGAATTGTTTGTGATGGATTGATGTTTTCTTTTTACACCCAACGCCCTCATCAGGGGCTTTCAAAGCTGGCGTGGCTTTTGCGGTTTTTTTGCAAAAGCCGCGACAGGTTTGAAAGTCCTCTGGATGAGTTTGTTATGTGTTTTTTTCATATTCACGAATTATTTTA
>JALTJN010000467.1 GCA_027076405.1 Chromatiales bacterium | reverse complement strand
TCTCCCTCATCTTATCTAGGTCGCCTTCCCATTTTAGCTTTCCTCTTAGCGCTCTAATCGAGCTTTGTCTTTTAAGCTTAATCAAGGCTTTAAGCCCAAGTTCAACAGCTTCTTTCTTGGTTTGTAAGCCAGTAGCTTTTAGTGCATCCGCCATTAGTCGGTCATCAATTTCAATATTGGTTCTCATAATTAATCCTCCTGTGTGTATAATACACGTCAGCCATACACATAACAAGGCGTTCAACCTGACCCGTGTTACGGTCAGGTTAACTGAGCGTTAGCGAACAATAGCATCAACGATAAAAATAGGTTTGAAAGCCAACAATAAATAAAATTAAAAACGTATGGCTGTGTTTTTATTTCGGATGAATTTCATTCCAAAATATTTTTACAATTAAGCAATCGAGACAAAAATAGTTTGGGTAGTTTGAGGCCGGATTTATTCTATCTTAAAACTTAAAAAGATTGCGTAGCATGTACAAAAAGTGTTGAACGCTTCCAAATTTACAAACCATGAACTGATGTTCTAAGAAAATATAACTAAAGCGTTATAACTGAACGATTAAGATGTTTACATAAACAGAATAATTGCGTATCAGTTAAGAAGGAATAAAGCCATTTACAAGCAGTCAGCGCTTGGGTTATGGTAGAACGAATCGAAAAACAGCAACAGTAGTAGAACATGTATCATGGTCTGTTAATGTTGTTGCTAACCAGTAGCTTCACCAGACAACTAAAAGCGGCGCTTGTTTTGCTAGAAAAGCAGCAAAAACGCGCCACTTTTAATTGCTGGTGAGCAAAGCGTTAGATTTATGAGGAAATTTAAGTGCTACTAAAAGGATTCGGGTTTTCTGGGTACAGAAGCTTTGGTAATGAATTAGCAAAGATAGCTCCTTTACGGAAGGTGAATCTTATTATTGGACAAAATAATGTAGGTAAATCCAACATTATTAATTTCCTTGATAAGCAATATTCATTTTTTTACTCAAAAGCCAATGGGCAGATTCAACATGGACAGCAACAAAAAATCCCTTTTAAAGATATAGATCGACATATATCTACAGAACAAGTTATACATCGTATTGCCTTTCCTATTTACAATGATGAAATTGATGACTTCATCAATTTGAAACTGCCAGACGATATACGGCATAACACTCATAGACAATTACTTAGGCGTCTATTAAAGGAGGCTTTTTTAAATGATGAACAATGTATTTGGTTTGTATATGAGTCAAGCAATCATAATGGACAGTTTAAGTTAAATGTAGACCCAAATCAGATTGCAAATTTATTAAATAGCAATGAATGGCAAATCCTTTGGAATCTACTCACTCATAAAAGTGGCGGCGGCTTAGAGCAACATTGGATTCCTGAAACAATAGCAGCACTTTCATATACACCGCAAGCTCCTACAAAAATAGTTGTGATCCCAGGCATTAGAAAAATAGGTGCTTCGGGTAGTGAAGCTTCTGATTTCAGCGGTGAAGGTATAATTGAGAGGTTAGCCAAAATACAAAACCCACCAATAACAAGCCTTGATGAAAAACAAAAGTTTTTAGCAATTAATAAATTTGTAAAATTGTACTTGAAAATAATAGCGCAGAAATAGAAATACCATATGAGAGGGATATGATACTCATTCATATGGATGGAAGAACACTGCCATTAGAATCATTAGGTACAGGTGTACATGAAGTAATTATTCTGGCTGCTGCATCCACTTTGCTTGAAGATACAATCATCTGTGTTGAAGAGCCCGAACTACATTTGCATCCATTGCTACAGAAAAAACTTGTTAAATATTTATCTGATGAGACTAATAATCAATATTTCTTCACGACTCATTCTGCTCACCTATTAGATGCTGTGGAGGCAGAAATATTTCATGTGACAATGAAAAATGGTATTTCTAGCGTAGAAGCTATATCAAGCACAAAGCAAAAATCTAATATTTGCAATGATTTAGGTTATAAGGCATCAGACCTATTGCAAGCAAATTGCATTATATGGGTTGAAGGTCCGTCAGATAGAATTTATTTAAATTACTGGCTAAACGGAAAGCAGCCCGACTTAATAGAAGGGGTGCATTATTCAATAATATTTTATGGTGGTAGGTTATTTAGTCATTTAACTGCTTTAGATGATGATGAAATAAGTGACAGAATTGAAGATTTTATTTCCGTAAGAAAATTAAATAGAAATACCGTGATAATGTTTGATAGCGATAAAGGTAATTCAAGAGCCAGAATCAATCAAACTAAACAACGCCTTAAAAATGAATTTGATGAAGGGCCTGGATTTACATGGGTTACGAAAGGAAGGGAGGTGGAAAATTACTTAGATATGGAAAAGCTGGAAGAAACTGTACTAAATATTCATCCATCAGCTAACAAATTAATAAGTAAAGATCATTGGTCAAATCTTCTTGAATATGAAAAGAAACGAACTGCTGAAAAAAAACAGCAAGTAAAGTTAAAGTTGCTCAATATTATACTCAGAACTATCCTATTGACTTCAGTATATTGGACTTAGAAGAAAATATTATGAAATTAATTAATTTCATAAGTTTGTCAAATGGGCGTGAAACCTAGTATCAAGTTTGAAGCGGACCATTTATAAATATTCATTAATAAGCTCCTGAGGCGATTTAAAGTTAAGTCGTTTTCTGGGTCTGTTATTAAGTTGATTGGCAATCCAATCGCATTTTTTCTGAGTAAGATGAGCCATAGATGTTC
>JALTJN010000466.1 GCA_027076405.1 Chromatiales bacterium | reverse complement strand
GAAAAAACCAGCCCAACTAAAATTGCAGAGGTCGTGCAAATTTTTAAGTCTGTACGAATGAAAGTTGTAAGATTTTTAGTTAGGCTGGTTGTGTTCATATTGCGAACCTGTGCTGTTAGTTTTTTGTTAAAATCACAGTGCGACCTTGAGTGCCATCAGACACCGATAAATTTAATGTGCCATCGGTGTCGCCTTCTGTCCAGGCTAAACCTGTATAAGTTGCAGGAGGTAAGCTGTTGCAATCAGCGCTGATAATAGTGGCATTATAAACATTAACACTTGTATCGGCAGGGGTGACGGAGCCGGTAAAGTTGCATCCTTGGTCATCAAAGCCAGACGTAATCGTACCTGCTGTATCTATGATTAGTGTTGTTGTAATATTCGAAAGCGAGCCACCAATTGTACCTTGCCAACTTCCCGCAACCGTTGCGCTATTAGATCCCCTGTTGTAAAGAGCGGTATCGGCGTCTAAGATTATTGTGGAATCAGTAGAGCCAGTTCCATCGGGAAGGTTTGTGACTGTGGCATTAACCGATGAACCTGCTACGAACGTGCCAGATAAATCTGCCGTATAAATTTTGGTAGATATGTTGTTATAATTGTCCACTCTTGAGGAAAAACTGGTATCGGCTATTATTAAGGTGGCATCGAATATTTGTTGAATACCAAGAGAGGGAGAAAAAACAATAAATCGATTATTGTAAATAATGCCTTTTTCGCCACCATTAAAGGGCGCGCCAACACCGCCTGTTAGCGTTCCAGTATAAATGCCATTGGGTGTAGGCGGAGGTGGTGAGGAGCTACTACACCCATACCCCACAGTCGCAGCTAAAGTTATAATGGCTAAATTGTTTAATAGTTTCATGGTGTTATTCCTGATATTCAATTTGCGTTTAATGTAATGGGGTCTTACTTTTTAACTGCTACCCAACGTTTATTTGGTTATACCGCAAAGCCTCTTAGCTCCCACCTTATCGGCTTTCAAGCGATTAGTGGTTTTTTGCTATTATATCGCGTTATATTTTTTGTGTGTTAGAAAATAGTTAAAAAATGCGTGCGCCCAATATTACACCTTGTTATGATTTTATGCCGATCATTTTACGCCTTTTTAGATTCATTTTTGTGACGGGTAACGAACAGACAAGCTGATATAGCGACGGCAGATTGCCACACGAAAAACAGTAAAAGCATTCTCACATCATCATTTAAAAAAGAGTGCGTGTATCTTAATATCGCATAGCCTGAAAGTCCGCCAACCCCGCCAATGATCGTGATGAATGAAATGAAGCGTAAGGGGTATTGTTTTATGTTCCAGGAAAACAGCAATAAGAGGCTAACGATAAATGCACCAATACCGCCAGAGATAATCATCTGTTGCAAATTACCCAGTTCCTCTCCTTGTGAAAGGTTAAATATATTTGTAATTGCCGCATACCATGCGCTTGTTGTTCCAAGAGTTAAAATAGTAAACACGATTATATGTTTAAGGGTGTTGCCTGAAATAATTCGTGTTGTAGTGCCAATAAAATAAAGTGCAACACCATAAATAGTTCCCGGAAATGTATGTGATGTTAGTTCATTGAAGTGAATGTATTTAGATAATATATGAACAATAAGTGCAGATAATAAACTGAACAGTGCAGCATAAAAAATCCAGTAATATTGATATGTGTTTTTTAAATTGTTTATCACAAATATATTTCCGCTTTACCGGGTGAGATAATGATTTTACCTATATTTTGATTAAGGGATGCAACTGTGCCGGAGATGCCTTTAATATCTGTTAACTCTAATTTTTCATCTGCTAGATGTATTTTCCCTTCTACAATGGGCGCTAAATTGAGTTGTATGTTCATGAGTAAATAAGTGACACCAGGTATTTTTGAAATGCTTATTTTGCTTCCGCTGTTAGTGAATTGGCCGGACTCTTTATTTTTAAAAGCAATAGTAACATGTGAGCGCGCTTTATTTAGAGCCGTTTTATCTTCAACGCTAAAGTCGAGTATGGCTAACAACTCTGCCATGTGTAACTTTCCTGTTCGTTGACTGCTTGTGGCAATACTGCGCACGCGCTTTATCAGATTCATTGCGCGTGGCTTAACAACTTTTATCGTAGATAGTGGTCCGTTTTTTTTCTTGCGTTGATATCTGGGCATTTAATTTTTTCTCGTTAAAAAATTGTTTGGTATTTATTTACACATTGTCGGTTAAACCTACTTGATTGCCTAAAACTTTAACCGTGCCACCTTTGCCATTTTGTTTGGCTTGAGCAGACACTAAACTGTTGTCGGTTAATAATGTGGTGTCGTTTGCATTGAGGGTAATGTTGCCAGCATTTTCGGTTTCACTGTCTGCAATAATATTGCCGCTGTTATTGATATTACGCGCATCAAAAATAACGGTTCCTGCATCACCGTTTTCGCTGACATCCACATCACCAATATTACTAATATCACCACCAGGACCCGCTAAAAATATTTCGCCGTTGCGTTCAACAATCGTGCCGGTGGTAAATGAAAAAACACGACTTTCATCGCGTTTAATAATACTGGTTTTTATTTGGCTGGCTTGCGTAGTGGTTAAAACCACATTGCCACCATGCGCTTGAATAATGCCGCTGTTTAAAATTTGTGTGTCGTCGAGTTTTAAAATATCGGCTAATCTGTTTTGATTTATTTGAATACTTAAATTGGAATTGTCGTCAAACTTAACGGTAATATCTGAACCGGCGGCTAAGGCCACGG
>JALTJN010000465.1 GCA_027076405.1 Chromatiales bacterium | reverse complement strand
GGAGACTCATCGTGGATTTCTTTTAATTGTTCTAACACTAATACTTGTGGCAGTAGCGATTATGGTGTGTATGTAAATGTGAATGATTTTACTCTAGGAGCACCAGTGGCAGTTGATGTGGCAAATCGTGGATATGCTTGGAATGGTTATTCAGCTGGCAGTGACACTAGTTTGGGTTTTGGATTTATGCAGTTTAGTCCTGATAATTCTATTGCGCATCGTGTTCATTTTGAAACTAGAAATGGTGATGTTTATTCTGCGCAATCAATCAATGCACAAGTAGGTCTAGATTCTGGCAATACTGGTGATTATAATGCTATGTATTTGATTCTGGCAAACGGCTCTGTTACTAATTTTACCACTTCAGAAAATTTGAAAAGTTCAGGTGTATCAGATGGTTATATTCGTACAGATGTTGATTTTGGAGGAATTTTACAAGAAGATACTCCAGGAACCGGTGAATTTTATTATAATCAGCTAGGATTTCTAGATGTACAAGGTATTGAAAATGGTGATTTTTCTCCCACAACTTCATTAAATCAAAATGTAGGCGGTTCTTTGCAATTAAATGGTTATTCATTTATTAGAAATGGTGATATGAATGTTACATCGCCTCTTGTATTTCAGATTGCCAATGGTTCTACAAGTGGAGCTGGCACAATTTTGGTGAAAGGGGATTTGTATATAAATAGCGATATTACTTATGAAAACAATACAATTACAAATTTAGTTAATTTGCCGTCGGCTAGTTTTATAGTACTGGGTGATGTTATTGTAGATACTAGTGTTACAAATATTGATGCGAATTTTTTTGTATTAGGCAATGGTAATAATTGCCCTGCTAATTTAGAAACTGCTTCAGCTGGCTGTGGTAGATTTTCAACAGGTGATACAGATGCTAGTAGTTTGACTATCAATGGCATGGTGATGGCTAAGCAATTTAATTTGCAACGTGATTATACAGATGCTATTAACACTCCAGCGGAATTGTTTAATTTTGATGGTAGGCTATTGGCTAATCCTTCGCCTGGTTTTGCTGATTTTTCTACTAATTTTCCAAAATATGAGGAAAATGTGCCATTTTAATTTTTTAATTTATCAGACATTGTTTTATATGTTATAATTAACACCTAAAGTAGTAAGGATAAATTAACATGGCATTGTTTTCTAAAAATAAAAATGTAATTGGTATTGATATAGGAGTAGACAGCGTTAAGATGGTTGAGCTGGCAAAACAACAAGGCAAACCAGCGCTAATAACATATGGTATAGCAGAAGATTCTGTGGATATTGTAAGAGATAAATCTGCTGAATCAACTGCAAAGTTAGTACATATAATCAAACAAATAATTACTGAAGCGCGTATTAGTGGAAAGTCAGTGATTGCAGCTTTGCCAACTTTTTCAGTGTTTAGTTCTATTTTGAGTTTACCAATGATGCCTAAGAAAGATTTGGCACAAGCTGTGCGTTGGGAAGCGAAAAAATTCGTACCTATGCCTTTGGAAGAAATGATTTTGGATTGGAAGCTATTAAAATCATTAGATGTTTTAAAACAAGAAAGAGAACAAACCGCAACCAAATCAGATTCAGAAACCAAGGACAATTCTGGTATGGTAGATGATGAAAATAATAAAAACCAAGATAAGACCAGTGAAAAACAACCCAAGGCAGATCATCTACGAGTTCTAATAACCGCAGCTCCAAAAAATCTTGTATCTAGATATGTTGATGTTATTAAGTCAGCAGGTCTGGAGCTGAGTAGTTTGGAAACAGAGGCATTTGCAGTTACACGCTCTATCATAGGCAATCAAAAAGGCTCTGTGATGATTGTAGATATTGGTTCAGTAACTACAGATATTATTATTATTGAAGATGGTATTCCTATTCTCAATCGCAGTATTGATGTGGGAGGAAAAACATTGACAAATGCCATTGCGCAGAGTTTGCATATTGATATTGCCAGAGCAGAGCAGTTCAAACGTGATATAGGTGTGAACCTTAATGGTGGCAGTGCAATACCACGAGTAATGAAGCAGACTTTGCAACCAATTTTGCAAGAAATTACATATTCACATAATTTGTACCTAAGCCAAACCAATCAACCAGTAGAGAAAATTGTCCTAACAGGAGGATCTGCGCTACTTCCAGCTATGGATCAGTTTTTGGCAGAAACTACAAATATAAATACATATATAGGCGACCCATGGACTCGTATTGGTTATAAGGATGAGCTCAAACCAGTATTAGATGAAGTTGGTTCACGTCTGCCAGTGGCAATTGGTTTGGCATTGCGTCCGCTTGATTAAAAAATTTTTTATTAGTCCCCATGTCTAATGACAAATCACAACAAAATAACGACTATAATAAGGACATTAATTTATTAACTCCTGATTTGAAAGAGAGTACAAAGCCAACTGTACGTGTTGATGATGTCACAAAAACACCTAAGCAAGATTTGTTGCATGAAAATGATGATGTAGTAAAAACCAAACGGTCAGAGTCATGGCTACACAAAATGCTTCATCATGATGAAGCTGATGAAGTAAAACCATCAGCATCTCAGAAAAAAGAAAAGCAAGTAGAGTTTAAAAAAGGCTCCAAAGATAGTTTTAATTTGAATATAAAAGAAAAATCAAAACAATACACACCAAGTACAAAACAAAAAAAGACTGTTACAATCAGTCAGGCTGTGAGTAAGTCTGATGCTAAGCCAGATAGTTCAACTTCTTCTGTTGGAAATCAGTCCAAG
>JALTJN010000464.1 GCA_027076405.1 Chromatiales bacterium | reverse complement strand
TTCAGCCATTGGCTATGTAAGTCCACACGAGTATGAAATGAAATTTCAACAACGTAACATGTCTACTTTTTGTGGGTAAGACCAGGCATGAAAAATGGAGGCACAAATAATTTCCGCACCATCGAATAAGCAAAATTTAAAATCGTAAAATATCTGTTCGGTTTCTGGATGCCAACGAAGCCGATCGCTACAAACAAAAGGACAAAATAAAAAAGAAAAAATCCAATTTAATGTGGCTTGAGGGAAAGTCCGAACGTAAAATAAATTGCATTGGCTTCGAAAAATAAAAAACATTGAATGTTCGTTAAAAGCGAGTGCGGTCTGATAGGGCAATACCACTGGAGACTGAAGACACAAAAAAATGCATTTCAGGCATTGTGCGAGTGAACGAGAGCATCGCCAATAGCGAAAAACAAAGGAAAGGAAAATAACCGATATTTTATCAAGTAGGGGAGTGCCACATTGAGATTCCCGCGTAAAATATCAATTAAACGTGCTTGTAGCCAGCACAGAGGAAACCGGAGAAAATGATTTTTTCTATTGTGCGAGCTTCAAGTTCGGGGTAAAAAAATGAACATTAACCGCAAGGGAAAAAATGCCCTAACAAATCGCTCCAGCCGGACAGTCAAAAGCGTCGTGGGTTTTGCAAAGAGCGCAAAACCCGCGCCCCTTTTGCCTGCCCGCTGAGCTTTGCCGTTATGTGTAAAATAAAAATCATCTTATAAGGACTTTAATATATGGCTGTGGAATCAACAGATAAAGTTCATGAAACAATTGCTATGTTTTCAAGCTTTACTATCAGCGATATTCTAATGATTTGCGCTGTTATTCTTGCGCCATTAATTGCCGTACAGGTTGATAAATATTTAGAAAAGAAACGCAATACAAAAGAGAGAAAATTAAATATTTTTAAAACGCTCATGGCAACTAGAGGTAGAATTCTCGATCCGCGACACGTAGAGGCTCTAAATATGATTGATTTAGAGTTTGATGGTGACAAACCTGTAACTGATGCTTGGAAGGCTTATCTAGATCATCTTATTAACATGCCAAAATATCCCACATCTGAAGGGAAAAATGAGGAAGAAAAGAAATCTGAAAAAAATATATATGACTCACAAATGGCAACATGGGGTGATCAGCGAGAAAATTACTTAGCTGATCTGTTATTCAAAATGGGTAATTCACTAGATTATAATTTTGATAAAACTCATATTAAACGCTCCATATATTCTCCACAAGGCCACGCAGATATTGAAAATGAGCAGCAATTACTTAGAAGAGCATCAATAGAATTACTCATGGGTAGGCTTGCCTTGCCAGTAGAAACAGTAACACCCCCTCTCTCGGAGGATGAATTAAAAGCTAGTAAAGAAGAGCAGGCAGAACAAAAGCTAATAAGAGAGTTGCTAATAAAACATTATAAGGGTGAAATCCCTAGTATTGTAAAAATAGTTGAAGATTGCAAAGACCCTGAACAAAATACTGAATAATTTAAATTTGAACTATGGTATTACTAAAACAACACATAACAAGGCGTTGCACCTGACAATTCAAAGTGGCGCTTTTTTTGCTAAAAAAGCAGCAAAAACGCGCCACTTTGAATTGCCGGTGAACTCTGCGTTATACGCCGGCAGAACAATTGGAGTGAAAAATGGATCAGGATCAAATTAAACACCTTGAGTTTGTTCAAAGTATTATTACTAGGATGAACACAAACTCGTTCCAAATAAAGAGTTGGAGTGTAACTATTCTAGCTGCATTATTAGCAGTATATGCCTCGACAAAAAATGAATTATTTATATTGGTGTCCTTGATTCCAACAATAGTTTTTTGGCTACTTGATACCTATTACTTGATGCAAGAGAGAAAGTTTAGAGGTTTATATAAAGATATATCTGGGGTTTCAAATAACCCTCAAAATATCAAATTGTTTGAAATGAGGCCAGACTTGTATAAAAGCGGAGAATATAGCTTTTTTAATGTATTTAGGTCGGGAACTATTATCAGCCTATACCTTCCTTTAGTTTTATTTATTGCTGGAAGTTACTGCTATTTAACAAAATTCTAATAAGGGAAGTATTATGGCAAGGAAAACATTCATATCTTATAAATATAGTGAAGCACAAGATTTGAGAGACACAATACTTGAGGCTCTTGGAGATGATGCATCATATTATACAGGTGAAACGGCAGACTCCCCTGATTTAACTGACACAACCACTGAAAACATCAAGAAAAATCTAGCTGATATGATGTATGCCACATCAGTCACAATCGTTATTATTTCACCAAACATCAAAAAAAGTGACTGGATTGATTGGGAGATAGAGTACTGCTTAAAGGAAATTAGCCGTGATGGGCGAACATCAAAAACAAACGGTGTTGTAGGCGTTGTACAGAAAGTGAACGGAAACTATGAATGGTTAGTTAAAAAAACAAAAAAGGATGATGGTTGTACTGTAAGAACAGTATCTAAAGAGCCGCTTTTAGATATTATTAATAACAATAGATTCAACAGACCAAAAGAAGGTCATATCTGCGATGAATGTAAAACATATAGTCAGCTAGACGGATCTTACATATCAATTATTGATGAAGAAGACTTCCTCAAAGATCCAAGTAAGTATATTGAAAACGCATTTGAGAAATCAGAAAAATCAGATGAGTTCGAGTTGGTAAAACAGCGTAGTGTTGAGCACAATTAACATAAATGCGTATAACAATGCACTCCAGTCGACGCCAAAAAGCGGCGCGACTGAGTTTAAACGTTAG
>JALTJN010000463.1 GCA_027076405.1 Chromatiales bacterium | reverse complement strand
TTGCCTAAGCCAGAACCAATACCACGTCCACGACGTTTGGCATTTGATTTTGAACCAGCAGCAGGTTTAAGTGTATTTAAAAACATCTTAGTCCTCCTGAACCTGTACCATGTAATAGACCTTATTGATCATTCCACGAGTACACGGGGTATCTTCAACTTCTACGGTTTGGTGCATACGACGCAAACCTAAACCAGCAACACATGCTTTATGAGACTTTAAACGTCCCGCAGGGCTACGAACCAGTTTAACTTTAATTTTATTATCGGCCATGATCTTATTCCAGGATATCTTTTACTGATTTACCACGTTTTGCCGCAACAGTATCTGGTGAACTCATGTCACTCAAACCCTTAATTGTTGCATTGACAACATTAATTGGATTATTCGTACCAATACATTTAGCTAACACATTGCGTACACCAACAACATCAAATACGGCACGCATTGGGCCACCAGCGATAACACCGGTACCTTCTGATGCAGGTTGCATATAAACTTTTGCAGCACCAAATTCTGCTGTAACAGGATATTGCAAAGTACCTTCAACTAACGGTACATCTTTCATATTCTTACGCGCATTTTCCATTGCTTTTTGAATCGCAACCGGAACTTCACGTGCTTTACCACGCCCAACGCCGACTTTACCGTTACCATCACCAACAACTGTTAATGCTGAGAAACCAAAAATACGACCACCTTTTACAACTTTTGCGACACGACGAATGTTAACCAAACGTTCTTGTAAGCCGTCAGTTTGTTGTTGCTGACCTTTGTCAAATCCTGCCATAGTATTAAACCTTAATATTGAATTCTAGATTTTCAGACCGGCTTCACGAGCCGCATCAGCCAGTGCTTTAACACGGCCATGATATTTAAAACCTGAGCGATCAAACGCAACAGCCGAAACACCAGCAGCTAATGCTTTTTCAGCAATCGCTTTACCTACTGCAGCAGCAGCTTCAATATTGCCGGTGTATTTAACCTGACCTTTCATATCAGATTGTACTGTTGAAACACTTGCAACCACTTCACTACCACTCGCCGCAATAACCTGCGCATAGATATGGCGTGGTGTACGGTGGATTGAAAGACGTGGCACTGCAAGCTCGCTGATTTTAGCGCGAGTTTTACGTGCTCGACGTAAACGGGATGATTTCTTATCCATCTTTTTTATCCTACCCTACTTCTTCTTAGCTTCTTTACGAACAATATGTTCACCTGCGTATTTAACACCTTTACCTTTGTATGGTTCAGGCGGACGGTATGCGCGAATATCTGCCGCAACTTGTCCAACACGCTGTTTGTCAATTCCGCGAATAACAATTTCAGTCTGACTTGGAGTTTCTGCTGTAATACCTTCTGGTAACGTATAGTTAACAGGATGCGAGAAACCTAAAGTCAAATTAACTGACTTGCCTTCTGCCTTTGCACGATAACCAACGCCAACTAACTCCAGTTTCTTTTCAAAACCTTCTGTTACGCCGATCATCATACTGTTTAACAATGAACGAGCAGTACCTGCTTGTGCTCCAGCATTAGGTGCACCTTCACGCGGGATCAATGTTAAAACATTATCTTCATTTTTAATTTCAACAGACTTATGCAGCTTATGCTCCATAGCGCCTTTTGAACCTTTAACGTTGATAGCATTACCCTGAATGCTAACTTCAACGCCTTTAGGAATATCAAGTGGTGTTAATCTGGCCATAATTATCTCAACTCATTACTTACTGTACGGTACAAAGAATTTCACCGCCAAAGCCTGCTTTGCGCGCTGCGCGATCGCTCATTAAGCCTTTAGAAGTAGAAACAATTGCTACACCCAAACCACCCATTACTTTAGGCAGGTCGTTTTTACCTTTGTAAATACGCAAGCCTGGACGACTTATACGTTTAATGTTTTCAATTACTGGTTTACCGTCGTAATATTTTAAATCAATATTTAAAACAGGCTTTGCATCAGCTTCTGCTTGAGCAAAATCAGCAATAAAACCTTCGTCTTTCAAAACTTGTGCAATGGCACGCTTTTGTTTTGAGTCAGGCATATTAACATTCAGCTTACCCGCAGATAAAGCATTGCGGATGCGCGTTAACATGTCAGCTATCGGATCTGTCATCATAATCTTATACCTCTACCAACTGCCTTTACGTAAACCAGGCACATCACCACGCATTGTGTGTTCACGTAACTTATTACGACATAAAGCAAACTTACGATAAACGCCATGTGGACGACCTGTAATCGAACAACGACGACGACCGCGACTTGGACTCGCATCACGAGGCAGTTTTTGTAACTGCTGTTGTGCTTCCATACGATCTTCGTATGAAACGTTTACATCTTTAATTTTTGCTTTTAACTCTTCACGTTTTTTTGCGTACTTAGCTACTGTCTTAGTACGTTTTGCTTCACGTGCAATCATTGAACTCTTAGCCACGAAATTACTCCTTAGCCTTTTTTAACGGAAGGTTAAATGCCGCTAGTAATGCGCGACCTTCTTCATCAGTTTTTGCTGTTGTAGTAAAAGTAATATCCATACCACGCAGCTTATCAATTTTATCGTAATCAATTTCTGGAAAAATAATTTGTTCACGAACACCCATGCTGTAGTTACCACGACCATCAAATGATTTCGGGTTTAAGCCACGAAAATCACGAATACGTGGAATTGCAATACTGATCAAACGGTCAAGAAACTCATACATTTTTTCACGACGTAAAGTCACTTTACAACCGATCGGCCAACCATCACGAATTTTAAAACCCGCGATTGATTT
>JALTJN010000462.1 GCA_027076405.1 Chromatiales bacterium | reverse complement strand
GTCTTCTTTTTTGAAGAGATTGGTAAAGGTTTCCCATACGCTTTTGTCGTCATTATGTTCGCCATCAACCATTATCTCTGACTCTTTATAGCCAAATGACATTTCAAAATTCCACTCCCATTTGGGGTGTGCAATTACTTTTGCTCTGTAGGGTAATGAGCCTTTGCAGCTATTAAACCGCAAGTCGAACTCTTCATTGGCGCTTTCTTTACAAAAGACTAAATCTAATAATAATCGAAGTTTTCCGGAGCTAAAGATGCTTCCACCAGGTAATGATGCGGCAAATTTCACATTGCCTGGCCGATGAACATTAGTGTTAGTCGCATAATTATAAACTTCGACGCGAGGGCAATACTGCAGATAGCCGGATTCACGTTGGCTTTCTTTGTGCAGGGCACTATCAGGTGCGCTGGATTTGTTGCCGTGCTTGCATTCACCGTCAAAATTAATATCCATTATATCGTATGCAGATTGCTCGCTACCTGAAATAACATGTATTTCAGGTGTGTTCATGCCTGGTTCATGAGGGGGGACTTCAAGTGTAAAATTTCGGCCTGTTGCAGCATGACTGCAAGCAATTGTGATTTCACCTACACGACATTTTTTAGGACAGGGTTGTGTGGTTTTGCCCGCTTTTTTACCTGAATTTTTTTTCTTCGGATTTTGTTTTGCTTTAAGTTCTTTTATCTTGGCTTCAATTGTTGTGATGTCAATATTAAGTTGCTTAATTAAAGGCGGAATTTCATCATGTTTTTTAAGTGATAGCTCTATGTCGTAGTCATAGTTTTCTAGTCTTTCTTTAGATGACTTTATTTCGCCCTCCAAGCTATTTATTTTTGAACGTAAATGCTTAGTTTGACTGCGGTTCAAATCTTCTTTGTTGTATTTGTTAGTATATGCTGTCAGTGCTCTTTCTTTTTTTGGAATGTGTCCTTCAAGTTCAAGTTTACGGGTTTTGAACTGGTTGTGTTTTTTTAGGTAATTTTTTTTGAGCCTATTTAATTTGTGAAGTTTCTTTTTTTTGTATTCCTTGATGATTTCCCAATCATCAATATTGTCATAAGTTTTCTCCATTTTAAATACTCCACATTTCATTCATTAAATTAGATGAAAATTTTTCTTCTAATTTTTCAATTTTTATATCACCTTTTCGCGATGATTCCAATATATCGTTAGCCCAACTGTTCTCGGGCTGTTTCCAAAACTTCCAACCGTGTTTGTAGGTTAAGTGAAAAAAACTATAGATACTGTATTGATCCTCTATTTTAAAGTTGAGCGCCTCATTTAAGCAGCATCTTAAAAAAATATCGAGAGAAATCTCCTTATTGTTAACAATAAGGTTTTCATCGGGATTGTTTATGAAATCATTTATGAACTGTTTTTTTATAGATTGAAAATCTTTTTCAAGTGCATGATTTAATAATGCAGACATTTGGTGGTCACGTATTTTTAGAATATTAAATTGAGGTGTATTTTGTGAGGGGTTTATTTTAATGTCTTTAATGGTGTTTAAATTAAAATTGGCTTGACCAATATCTTTTGCGCCCTGGCTTGTTTGAATAAAACGATGTGGTTTGTCAGGCGTATGGCTTTCTATTACATATTCTGTGATGGGACCAAATACCTTGCTGGCTTCTAATGCGTTACAGGTAGGTAAGTAAACTTTGAATACTCTGGGGTCGTAATAACGGAATACATATTTTTTATTCTTACTGTCTGTAATGTAGGCTATTTTTCGACAGTTTCGGCGTACTCCAACGAGAGTTGCCGGTGTGTGTGTAATGGCATAAATACCCCAGCTGTTCCCCCAGCCTTGGTGAATGAGTTCATGTGTAAAGTGGTTGTCTTTCTCAAGGCGTACGATATAAGGTGCGGCAAGTGTCAGTTCGTAATTGAGCCTTCCTTCATATAGGCATGAATAGCGAAGTTGTGACTCACATAACATGGGATGTATTTTCTTATTGCGTGAACCGTCCAGAATTGCGTAGACAATAGGCTCCCCTAAATTGGTATCTACATGCCAAAGCTGTTGGATGATGTTTTTTGTTTGTTGTGTATTCATATTTGTTCAGTTTAAGATGTGCTTTCTTTTTCACACTCTTCACAAAAAGGTGTACCTTCTTCTGATGCTTTTGCGAGTGTTGTTGCTTGCGATTTTTGATCTATGCCGCTTGCGTCGACATCATCGGTAGAAATTGTTTCTGCATTTGTTGAAGGGAGATCAACTGGCTTATCTGAGGCCACTGCATCCATTAATTTTTCTGGTGTTGATGGTGAGGAAAGCTGATCTATGCCAATTACAATGCTGCCAGCTGCCAGCGCTTCGCTAATGTTTTTTATAATGCCCTCTTTGTTGGTGTTGGCTTGGGTTGTATCACCAAGTTCCAGCTGCCTGCTTAGCTTTTGAAGCTGGTCTATATCTGGGTTTAATTCGGCAATATACTGCGCGGCGCCATCAGTGCTATCAAAGGTTTTAACCTCTTTTGGGGTGTTAACTAGTAAGCTGCTAACAGGCATAAACGTAAGTTTGTTTTGGTTGTTGTCTTGCAGGGTTGTTTTTTCTGAGTTGCTGGTATGTATTCCGAGAGTGATTTTGAACAGCTTAATTTTATTCCGAAAAAGTAATTTAGCTACTTCGTTTTGTGCTTGAGCATCATTGACAGATGTGTGATGCACTGTTGCTTCACTATTGAAGATTTTTTGCCAGTAGCCTACGGGAGCAACCAAATTACTAATAATGCGTAATGCCTGATCACTGCTATGAAAACGTTCCGCCTCAAG
>JALTJN010000461.1 GCA_027076405.1 Chromatiales bacterium | reverse complement strand
AAAAAAACATGAGAAAAGCAGATAAATTATTCCAATTAACCAACCTGATTCGCGCTAAACAACCTATAACAGCAGAGAGAATTGCAGAGGACTTAGGCGTTTCTGTTCGCACTGTTTATAGATATATAGATGATTTATCTGTTAGTGGTATACCTATATATGGCACTACTGGAATTGGCTACCAACTAGATGACAAATTTGAACTTCCGCCTTTAAATTTAACCGAAAAAGAATTAGATGCATTAATGATAGGCGTTAAAATGGTTAGTAGCTGGACAGGTGATACATTATCAAATTCAGCAAACTCGCTAATAAATAAAATTGAAGCGGTATTACCTGAAAAACTCATGGAAGAATATTCAAGAACTGTATATGTTCCTGACATTTCAAATAATGATACCGATAAAAATATTTGGGAAATCATGTACAGGGCGATAAAAAACTCAATGTCCTTATCAATTGAATACAAGGCGCTAAATGGAAAAGAAACATCCAGAATAATTTACCCGCTGGGTTTATTTTATTGGGGTGGAAAATGGACAATTGGTAGCTGGTGCATGTTAAGGGAAGATTTTCGTGATTTCAGGTTGGATAAAATAAACCATAAAAAAATTGAAGAGAGAAAAATTATTACTGATAAAACCATAAATCTACAAGCATATTTTGCGGCTGTAAAATGTTCATAGCCATTACTGACAGTACGCTGTCAGTAATGGTCTTATATAGTGTTATTTCATTTAACATTTAGGAAAACATTATGAACTTACAGTCTCTAAGTAACATCTCAAATTTTATTGGTTTGGAGTTTGGTATATTCAAACTAAAGAATGACGTATCTGAAAGTGAAATGCTTAAAGCTGCTGAAGAAGCAGATATAAACTTCATGTCTAAAGAAGAAGGGTTTCTTGGGCACGCAGTATTAAAAGGAGAAAATGGGCTGTATGTCGATTTATCATTTGCCACAACCAAGGAACAGGCAGAAGAAATATGTGGAAAATGGATGAGTAATGAATTCACATTGAAATATATCGAATTCATTGACCCAGAATCAGTAGATATGTCATTTTGGTCAAGGATAAAATAGCTTAACAAATAACTGTACTCGGACAATAAATTTAGGAAGGTTATGAATATAAAGAAACATAAATATGTCTTAATGGGCATTCTTTTATTATCAGTAGGTATAACTATGAATGTAAACGCTGGGGAAACAGCAATAGAGTGGGCACCTTTTATAAAAGCAGGTAACGTAACTGATAAACAGTTAATTACAGCAGCAAGTGCTGTAAATAGTGATTTCCTTGTCAAGCAAGAAGGCTTTATAAAGCGTGAGCTCATCAAAAAAAATGATTATGAGTATGCCGATGTAATTTACTGGGCAACAAAAACTGATGCCATTACAGCAGGTGAGAAGATAAGTTCCTGTGATAAATGTAATGACTATTTTAAGCTAATGAAAATGGGAGTTAAAGCAGGTGAAGGATTTTCACATTATATTATTATTAAAAGCTGGATGCGCTAATAATGCACGGGTATGAGTCTCAAAGATTTAAATGATTACATTGGCAAAAAATATTTCGAATAAGAAAATGGAAATATTATTACAGTTTGATGATATGAAATTAGCACCGAAATAAAAAGCACCTAACAATTAGCTCCACCGGACAATTCAAAGCGGCACTTTTTTTGCGAAAAAGACCGCAAAAACGTTCCCCTTTGAATTGCCCGTGAGCAAGGCGTTAGCATATTAAGAAAACATACAGAAAAATGGAGACAATAATCATGGCAGAGCATTACACATTAAAAGCAGGCGTTATATTAGATATTGCTATAGAGAAAAAAGTTAAAATAATTGCCGATAAATACTATAAACTAACAAATAAAGATATAGTTATAACTAGTGGCACACGAAGCTCGAATAGCCAAGCTACTGCTATGTACGGAAAATTGGTCGGTGGTGACAAATTGACTGTGTATAAAGACCAAAAAACAGCAAAAGATATCTTGAATTCATACAGCTCAGCAGTTTCGTCTAAAAAATCAAAATCAGATATAATATCGGACATTCAAGATAAAATAGATGAACAGATTAAAAATAATAAATATATTTCAAAGCACCTAAAAAAGGGGGCGGTTGATATTAGAAGCAGAAATATGACAGCGTCTGATAAAACTAATTTCAAAAAAGCCGCTAGTGGAGTTGCAAAAATAATAATCTTAGAAACTGTGCCTCCACATTTTCACATACAATTTTAGGCATCTACTATGACTTATATAAATTATTTTACATTACTCCTTTTCATTTTTCTTATTTCATGCTCACAAGCTGACCCTGGCAATAATAAACACAACAATTATCCTGAAACATTTTCTATAAATAAAGAGCTAATCAATAATGGCATTTTGCAAATAAACCTACCTAAAAACAGACCTAAAAATATGTCCATTATGTCACCGAGTGGAAACTGGTTCATAATACAAAGCAAAGAAGACTCTATCGAAACAATTCCACATGAAAATTTTTCTAAAAGCAAAGCTATTGAGTTTAGCATTCCAGAACTGAAAGGTGCGATCTGGAAAAAAGGAAAAAGGCTTATAAAAAATGTATTTGTAGAAAAAGGTGAGTATTTAATTTATTTTGCAAACAATTTAGAAACAGAGCCAGAAAATACTTTTAGTTTTAGCCAAAAAATAATTTTTGGTCAACCTTAATATCATAGTGCTAACAAAACGGTCAAGCTCGCCTGCTAAAAAACAGCAGGCTTGGACTGCGTAAAAGGCACGCAGCCACTTACCTCGGCGTTATCGCGGCAAAATATTTG
>JALTJN010000460.1 GCA_027076405.1 Chromatiales bacterium | reverse complement strand
AAAATACATAACCAGGGGTATACCTATATTGAAGCCGGCTCTACACCTCGAGATAAGCGAATCGGCAGAATACAAAGAGATATTTCTGGTGTTGGGTGGGACATTACCCGATACAGAGTAATAAAGATTGAAGAAGGTAAGCAACGAGACTTTAGCGGTGCTAATCGAATCTATAAATCCAAAGGACCAATAGATCAACAATATGAGAACAAATAATATCTTGATTAAAATAATTTTCCTTTTCGTGCTAATAACTTGTACCTTATCATGTAAAAATAAATTTAGTATTTATTATAAGCAACTTATTTCTTCTTACCCGGCAAATCTTGTTGATCATTTTCCTAAAAATATAACTAAAGGAAAAGTAGACATAACCGAAAATGGAGAATATGATGTCACCCGCTTATTTCTTTTAATAGAAGATACGAATAGAGATATTGAAAAATTTGAGGATAGCATTAAAACTCAATCTATTGCAAGTTATTCTGCAAATGATACCTGCTTATTTGTTGTCAATAAATTTACGACAGAAGAAAATTATTCGAAACTTGAGAAAGCAGAAGCTTTAGAAATAAACAACTACCTGGGATCAGAATGCATTAAAGACAAATTACCGATTGCAAATTTTTGGGGCCTTTATGATAATTCTACTGGGAGGTCTTTCTCTCAACTCCCGGATGATTATATCATTTATGTACTTGAAGCAAAAGAAGGCCTTTATTGGGATCAAAAACATCGATCAGATGGAAAGTATATGCCCGGCAATTGGAAACACGGTTACTCTAAAGGCATTGCAATAAGCAAGTTAGAGCACAAAGTCATATTTTGGTTCGTACTCTGGTAATTAGAGCTATCCTGCACATTCTCATCGCCATCATCCGGCCCGAGAAGAATAGCTTCGAATATTTTATCTTTGGTAATATGCGTTTTGCCGCTCTCAGACCCACCCCTGCCGAGGCGCCCCGCCTGCTCCCGGTCACCGTCACCACGGCCGGCATCCCTGCGTCCGGAGATCCCTTTGAGGCGCCCTATGCCCAGCGCCCGGCCGGCAGCCCCGATACCCTCGTTTTTTATCAGTTTGACCACCTCGGCAATACCCGCCTCGCCTACCGCTCGCTGGGGGGCACCCGCCAATTGCTGCATACGGCCGACTACTACCCCTTCGGCAAGCCCCTGCGCACGTGGAGCTACAGTGCCTCGCAAGCCCTGCGCCACCAAAGCACCGGGCACGTTGAGCGCAGCGAAATCCCGCATCAGGGCATCGGGAAAAGAGACCGCGAAAGCGGCCTCGACTACCGCCTGGCCCGCTTCTACGACAGCGATGTGGGCCGATTCCTGAGTGTGGATCCGTTGGCAGACCAACGAGAGTGGCTATCACCTTACAATTTTGTACAGAATAATCCTATTCTTAGAGTTGATCCAAATGGATCTCTTGACGGTGATTATTATAATTTAAATAGTAACGGAGAGCTTGAGTATGCAGGGAACGATGGAATAGATGACGACAAAGTGTATGTTCAGAACGATTATGGGAATAAGAATTTTAAAGGGGTAAGCTATTATGAAGTTTTAGGAGGGAAAGAAGCTTTTAAAGGCGATTACGGTGAAGGTCATACAAAAGTCGATAATATGGCTTTAAGCAGACTTGATGGGTATATATTAAATGCAAATGGAAGGAGGGCAAGTAAAGATTTGGATTATGCCCAAAATCCTAAGTCTGTTGGTGTTGGTTCCGATTTATATTGGGTATTTGATGAATCTGTTAGAGGGGATTTAGATTTTAAATTCTTTATTGCAGGTAAAGACCCTAAAACAGGAGGAAAACCAACTACTCAAACACTGTATTTAGCAGGTGAATATTATATGAATGTAAATACATTTGGTAACTATGTGTGGGGAGCTTATGGAGCTGCGTTAGAGTTGCCTAAGATAATATTTACAGGATTAGCTCAAGCAGGTTCTTTGAGACAAGGGAGATTTGATGAACCTCATGAAAATAAAGCAATCGGTTTAGGTTATGACTTTTTGAAAACAAAAATGAGTTTTCAAGGGGGTAATAAATACAAGTATAGTTACATAAAATAAAGATGAATTTAATTAAGAGTTTTACGTTTTTTCTGTGCTTATTTGTTATTAGTTCTTGTAGTGAAAAATACAAGTCTTTTTATGAAAAAAATCAAAAGTCCTTTCAAGAACTCACTGAATCAATTAATCAAAACAATTTAATTGGAGAAGCTTGTTGTGTTGGAGATAATTGTTTTGACCATGCTACTGAGAATTTAATGACATCATTAAATTTTGAGTGTGTTAGAAGAGATACCGTTGAAAAAACATTAAACTTTACTTGTAATAGTAGCAAACTAAAGGCAATAGAGTTTGTATATCAGTACAAGAATGATGAAGGGGAACCAAAATCATACCCTAAAGCAGGCGAAGAAATAGAGCGATTATCAGAGAGATGGTTTGTCCGAAAGATTTACTTTGATTAAAATGATAAATCAAGCCTTGCTGCTCGGCAGGGCTTGTTTTATACTCTAAAACTTCGCTTTCCCGTCCAACAAATCTTTACTTAATTTTCGCGATGAAAAGATAAAAGTTAGTAGTTTAGCTCCTCCAATGATGAGTCGAAGCAAACAAACAACAAGTTACGACAACCGTGTAGCAAGATACTTCGACAGCGAAAACGGTAGGTTTTTGAGTGTGGACCCCTTGGCGGGAGATTTTCCTGCATCATCCATGTATGAATATGCACTGGGAAATCCTGTATTCTATACCGATCCTGACGGACAGGCGGCCAATCAATATACTTTCAATGTTGAAACCGGAGAATTTAAAC
>JALTJN010000459.1 GCA_027076405.1 Chromatiales bacterium | reverse complement strand
TATATTAGAGAATCTATGTGCTAACAAAACGTTTCACGCAGACCCAAAAAATTACGCGTCTTTTGTGGCGCTGCGCTATAATGCCACAAAAGCCACGAAATTTTTCGGTCTGGTGAACTCAGCGTTATCGCGGCAAAACATTTATTTTTTGTTAACCTTTTAATTTTCATGTTAATCTGATTTGAAAACGTTTTGTGTTTACTTTAACTACTTTTGTTTTTTATCTGTCATTTTAAATCGTTATTGTTTTGCCAATCCGTTTCGCTTTGAAAACTAGCTGGGTTGCAGTTGGTTTAAATCCTTTTTATCTTCCGTCATTTTTTTGGTTTTTTGTTAATCGGTAAAACATGAACGCTTGAATTGTATTTAAAGCGATTACTTCGTTGTAATGTTTTTTTGTTTTTCTTTTGTTTGAAACAGCCTAATTTAATAATCATCTCTTCGTTTAATGCACGAACTCAATCAGTAGCATTTGCGCTTAAAGCTTGCATCATCTTTTAATTACAGCTGAAATGGGTTATTCTGTTTTTTAATTACTACAACTGAAGGCCGCTTACTAACAAGTCGGTGAAGCTCGCCTGCAAAAAGCAGCAGGCTTGGACTGCGTAAAAGGCACGCAGCCACTTACCTCAGCGTTATGTGAAAGAAGCAATGTGACGAATACTATATGCGCCATTTTACGGAATAAATGATATGAGCACTGAAACTGAAGACTTTATAAAATATATAAAAAATACAATAAATGAATTAAATCTTCATAGACAAATAGCTTATGAATTAGACTGTAACGAAGTAACACAAAATTCATTTGATAAAATAATAGCATTAGTAGATAGCTTGCATAAAATTGTAAATACAGAAAATATTAAAGTAAATTACTTGAATCAATTTCGAACCAATATTGAACAAATACGACAATATTTACCCTTCAAGGAGCAAAAAGAAACTAATTTCATTTCTCAGCAAGATGAAAATTGGAAAATTCAACAAAAAAATAGTTTTGAAGTGAATTCGGTACAAACCATTAATCTTCATAGTCAACTTGACTTTAATCTGGATTTTTTCAAAAAAATAGATTTTTTCTCAAGCAACGTTGTGGCAATTGGTGCAAATGGAAGCGGGAAAACTTCTCTATCTAATAAATTTAAAACTTACCTTCAAAACAACGGGGTTGTGATTTCTGCACAAAGAGTATTATTGGTTCCAGATTTTAATGCTATTTCTAACCCTGCAACAACAGCAAGTGAACTTAAACAATCCCAGTTAAGAGATAAAACTAATAAGAATGCTCAGGAATTTAACCAATTGCAGCAAGAATTCGGTTTAGTCCTTAAAAACCTATTAGCTGAGAATATTGCATCTGGAAATTATTATAGAAAACAGTCTTTAGAACTGGTAGAAAATGGAAAACCTATAGAGAAACCTAACGCAACAAATTTAGATAGAACATTTAATATATGGAACTCATTGATCGAGCATAGAAAAATCGACTGTAAAGATGGAATGAATATTACAGCTGAATCAGATGATGGTAGAGCCTATCCAGCAATTCAAATGAGTGATGGTGAGAAAGTAATGCTCTACTTAATTGGTCAGGTGTTACAGGCCCCACTTAAAAGCTTTATTGTCGTTGATGAACCTGAAATGTATCTACATAAGACTGTATTAAAAAAGCTATGGGATGTTTTAGAAAAAGAAAGACAAGACTGCTTATTCATTTATTTGACGCATGACTTAGATTTTGCAACAAGTAGATCTACTGCAAAAAAAATATGGATAAAATCATTCACACATCCGGACAAGTGGGAAATTGAAGACATACCTGAAAATGAAATCCCCGAATCTTTATTGTTTGAATTGCTAGGAAGTAGAAAAAATATCCTATTTTGTGAAGGTGTTAAAGGCGGTATAGATGAACGTATATATTCTATAATATTTCCTGATTTCACGGTGACTCCTGTTAGTAGTTGTTTTGATGTAATTAATCATACGAAAGCATTTAATAAAATATCTGGAATCAATACAAAAGCATACGGATTAATCGACTCAGACCACCATGGGAACAAAAGGCTTGAATCACTAGTTAAAGAAAACATATTTAGCTTTGATGTAGCCGAACCAGAAAATCTATTTTTAGATGAAAGTTTTTTATTAATGCTAGGCGACAAGTTAATGACCGATAAGAAAAACATCACTAAAATAAAGACCGATATAATTTCCGAATTTGGAAAGCTAAAAGACATACAGGCTTCAAACTATATAAGTGCAAAAATAAATTACTACTTTAAAAGCTCTCATGTTTCAAAAGGAAACAATTTAATTAATGTTAAATCTAATTATAAAATATTTACTGACGAAATTAAAATTGATGAATGGTATAACAAACGAATTCAATTGATAGAAGAAATAGTTAAAAATAAGGACTATGGAAAAACAATATCTATCTTTAATAATAAAGGATTAAAACGCATAGCATCTAAATATTTAAAAATATCAGATTTTATAGACAGATCAATTAAACTACTACAATTTGAAAGTGTCAGCCATAAATTTCTGTATGCATATTTTCCTGATAAATTAATTGAAACTGGTAATTCTGAACATAAAAAATAAAAATCACATAACAAATAGCTGCACGCGGACAATTCAAAGCGGCACTTATTTTGCTAAAAAGGCAGCAAAAACGTGCCACTTTGAATTGCCGGTGAGCAAGGCGTTAGCCTGATAAACCCAAAAGAATAAAAGCTTAAATATTCGTTATCATTATTAGCTTTGCACATCACTCCACTTCGTTACGTCATGTGCGGGTTAATTACTTTTTTAATTTGGTGCGGTGTTT
>JALTJN010000458.1 GCA_027076405.1 Chromatiales bacterium | reverse complement strand
ATCGGGTTATTGCTTCCGGCGCGGTGTTTCAAAGCGATTGGAGTAGGAAAAATAATATCGAACAGGGAATGTCTGGTGAGGGAAACCAGACAGTTATTGTGAATGCACCTGATGTAAATGTATTTAACAAAATTGATAAGGCACCTTTTTTTTCTAATAATAAAGTTCGAATAATTGCGACTAGTTGGTCAAGTAATTTTAAAAAAGGATTCTCTGATTACCAGTGGTTAGATGAGAATTTAGATTTTTCAAAGTACGAAATGGTTTTTATTGGTAATAGTCCAGTAAAATTTTCTAATATAAAACATATACCGCCAATAGATGCTGTTGAGCTGGCTATGGAGTTAAAGAGGAGTGATATATATATCACTGCGTCCCAGAGAGACCCTTGTTCGAATTCTTTGATAGAGGCTTTAAATTGCGGTCTTCCTGCAATTGTTCTAAACGATGGGGGGCATCCTGAGCTGGTTAGAAAAGGTGGGGAATTGTATACACGTGTTGAGAATGTTCCCTGTTTGCTTGAAAAGGTTGTTGCTAATTATTCTACGTACCAGAATAATATAGATTTGCCAAATCTAGAACAGGTTGGTGAAGCATATTATGATTTTATGTTTCAAGTATATACCGAGTATAAAGCGAATAAATGTCCCTCCAGAGGTTTTGGTTTTACAAGTTATATTTGGCTGAAAACCTATCTTATGCTTTGGAAGGTTAGAAATAAACTAAAACGATTGATGTAAGTGTCGCTTTTATTCTACGAAGAAATGTTTTCTAATTATAAGTTGTGGCAACAGTATGCTACTGTGGTGAATGATTTGATAATAAGGTGTCCGCATAAATATTGTATTATTAGATTGTTATTTAATAAGTTTCTGCCCAGTTATGTTTATTGCTAACTCGGCAATATAATGTTTTACATGTGTGGTGATTGATATGACGCTTGCCCTTTTTTTTACTCGTGGTGTTTCATTGAGGGACTGGGTTGACGCAGGCTTATTTGAGCGCGAAAAAAAGATATATGAATCCCACCTTGATGTTGGGTTTTTCGATGCGATCTATTGGTTTACATATGGCAGCCAGGATCTCGAAATTGCTCAGCAACTAAAAAAAGAAGGTCGACTTCACTCGTCTATATATATTTGTCAAATGCCACTATTTTTTAATGTTCCAAAGATCGGTTCCTGGGCTTATAGCTTTTTGTTGCCATTTGTTCATTACAAAGAATTGATTGCTTCTAGCATACTAAAAACTAACCAAATAGATGGTAGCTGGAGTGCTGTAATTAGTAAGTTGCTGTTTCGTAAAAGACTGATTGTGCGAACAGGTTACACTCTTTCTCAGTTGGAGAATAAGTTAAAGAGAATATCGCCTGGAAGGCGAAAAGTGATCGAGCTTATAGAAAGGACTGCGTATCATTTTTCTGATGCTGCGATCGTCTCTAGTCAGCACAATAAGGACTATTTGATAGATAAATATAATGTTGATGCTAGTCGGACTTTTGTATTATATAACTATATTGATGTGTCACGTTTCTATCATGATACTACGGCTGTAAAGTTTACTGATAAAATAATATACGTCGGCAGACTTTCCTCAGAAAAGAATCTAAAGAATCTTATTTTAGCTGTATCTAAAACTGACCTCACTTTGGATATTTATGGCCAGGGTGAATTATTAAGTGAATTACAATTCTATTCATCTTCAATAAAAGCAAAGGTTAATTTTATGGGGGTAGTGCCGAATAGTGAGCTGCCAAAAATCCTCAACAGCTATGAATATTATGTGCTTCCTTCACTTTATGAGGGCATGCCAAAGACACTTCTTGAAGCAATGGCGTGTGGACTTGTTTGTATTGGCACCAATGTGTCTGGTATCAATGAAGTGATTAAAGATGGTGAAAATGGTTATTTAGCTGATACAGTTAATCATGACGATTTATTTGCAAAAATTGAAAAATCTCGAAGCGGTGATAATTCTGAAATAATTAAGCAAGCAAGGACATTTATCGAGAATGACTTTTCTTTAATTTCTATAGCAGAGAAAGAGCGTTGTGTTATTGATTTTACCATTGATTCTAAATGCTAAAAATAAGCGGATACGCTTAATCAATGGTTAGTCTGCTCCTTTAATTTTGTTTATGGATTTTAAAGTATGATTAGTTCCACTTGATAACTGACTTTGTTTAATGCGCGAACGATAAAATGAAAACAAACACTATTACACGTAGATATATAAGCTATAACCTGGTGTCCGGGCTTGTGTTTGTATATTTACTGGTTTTCATTGTGGGAGACTCGAGTTTGTTGCATATGGCTTTTTTTGGTCCGTCAACGATTTTGATGCTTTTAGGAGGTCTCCTATCCGTTTTTTTGATATCAATAAGACCAAAGCTCACTTTTGATATTAAATATATGAATGTGTTTTACATTATAGCTGGATTGATAATTTTGGAGACTGTGTATGAAGGCGTCTTTCAGTGTTGTCCTGAAGCAGTCATAAGGTTTTTGGGGCGATCTATCATAACGCCTCTGGTATTATTTTATATTTTTTCGCAATTAGAGATACGGAATAAGCTAAAAATACTTAAAATGCTTGGTTTTTCAATTCTGTTAATCGGCTTTATCGGTTCGGTGTTATCTGTTGTTCAGTATGTGACGGCGAATGAAATATTTTATATATTTCGAGGAAGTGACGGAGCTTTAATAGGTCATCTGAAAACTCGTCGTGTATATGGGTTGGCAAGCAAACCATACTTGTGGGCAATGTTTTTAATGCTGTCAATATTTATTCTTGCGGCTTACAGAGAAAAAATTAATCGTATTGTATATTTTCTATTATTGTCATTATTTGTTGTTTCTTTGTTTATGACACAGGCGCGTAGTGTTATCTTTTCTTTTTTACTGACGCTGTGTTTTATTCCTGTTGTTTCTATTCGAAGAATTTCATCGAATGATATATTTATTAAACTGCTTGTTGGTTTGTTTTTAATTGGCACCATGGCAATCCCGCTGTTTTTCGTTGGCATAATAAACTATTATGGAGTTGAAAACTTGGGTGGTGCCTCATCGATATTATCTAGCTCAAGTGTCTCTCATAGGTTGTATATGGCTGATATAATTTCTAGCTATATATTTTTAAACCCATTTCATTTTTCAGGGTATGGTGGTTTGCCTGCTTTAATCGATTCAAGCAATATTAGGTTTTTATCTGAGATACCACCGGAATCAGAAGCTATCATCCGAGGCTTGGGTCCTCATAATTTCTTTTTTGCTATATTAATCGATGTTGGTGTTGTCGTTTTTGTATTTATTTTTGCATTTATCGTAAAAGTTCTATCGTATTTTTTGAAACACATGAATCCCTGTAATGCTGTTTATGTGAAAAAATATTACGGCTATGCGTTTCTCGCCATATTCTTTTCTGGAATAGGGCAGAATAATGAGGAAACTACTATTTTATGGTCGGTTTTTTTCTTTTATCTGGTTTTTAGAAATGTTGAGAACTCATTCTCTTATATAAGTAGTAAGCGAATAAAAAACGATGCTTAATCCTGGTGGTGTCAGAGCGTTATATGTGTTTAGCATGGGAGTGATGCATGATTTTGTTTCTATTATAAATCGTGTTGATATCCAAGGTTTACTGTAACTAGTGAATTCATTAAATGACAAGTCTACTCGGTCAGTGTCTGTTCTGCTAAGCACTTACAATGATGCCTCTACGTTAGAGGCTTCAATAAATTCAGTATTAAATCAATCATATAAAAACTTTGAATTTATTATTGTGAATGATGCCTCTTCTAGTGATACAGTGGAAATATTGAATGAATTTTCTAAAAAGGATCACAGAATTACGGTTTATTCTAATAGCGAAAACATCGGCTTAACTCGTTCATTGAATCGTGGTTTAGCGCATTGTTCTTGTGCCTTTGTCGCGCGAATTGATGCTGACGACATGTGGCATAAAGATAAACTTAGAGAGCAGCTTGATTATATGTACGACCATCCTGAGTGCGCACTATTGGGTACGGCATATGAAGAAATAAACGAGTTTGGTGAATATTGTCGCGCTTCTACGGTTCCGCTATTTACAGATAATGAGCGCCTGACGAATAGTATGGTGAGGTTTAATCCTTTTTTTCATTCATCAATTCTCGTGAAGAAGGGTGTTGTTGAGTCGTTAAATGGTTATGATGAAAGGTGCAAATATGCACAAGACTATAACCTATGGGTCAGGGTTGCTGAAAATCATGATATAGCTAACCTGCCTAAAGTGCTGGCTTATAGAAGAATAACGACTGCTAATATCTCGGTTAGAAAAGAGCGGCAACAAAGAATAAGCGCTCTTAGATCCAAAGTTTTAGCAATTAATCTGTTGAGTAATAATCTTTTGAACTATAGATATCTTCTTAATGATGTGGCTGTTATTGTTCTGCCTGCTGTTTTGATTTCGCTTGCTCGTTCGATTAAGAGAGCCCTTGTATGATTGTGCTTGTTATAACTCTGAGGGCAGATTTTGGTGGTGGGCCTGAGCATGTTTACCAGCTAGTGAAGAATGCAGCATCAGTTTGTTTTTATATAGCTTGCCCAGATGATGTTCCTTATGCTGATAATTATAAAAAACTGGTTGGTGACAGAATGTTCTTGCTTCCTCACAGGAAGTTTCAATTTTATTTTTTACTAAAACTGATTGCTTATACAAAAAAAAATAAAATAGATGTCATACACTCGCATGGAAAAGGTGCTGGTTTGTATGCAAGGGGTTTATCTGCGATAACCGGGATACCGTCTCTGCATACACCGCATGGCATTCATGTGGGTGAGTACAATGCGCTAAAAAAAACATTGTATAAGTTATACGAAAATGTAACTGCACGCTGGATTAGAAAGATATTGTTTGTCTCATCGTCAGAAAAGAAAAAAGCCCTGGGATTTGGTTTATGGCCTCAAGTTATGTCTGCTGTTATCCCTAATGGCGTTTCCCTTGTGAGTGATGCTGATAAAAAAATGTGGAGACATAGTGTAAGGCAAGAGTTACTTTTGGGCCATTCTCAGTTTGTCGTTACCATGATTAGCCGGTTTGATTATGCGAAAAATATGAGAGAGGCTTTTGAGATTGCTAAACACTGCCCGGAGGTATGTTTTATTTGGGTGGGGGATGGAGAGGATAAAAGTTTACTGGAGGCGCTCTCTGAATCGGAGGGTGTCAGTAATATCGTATATGTGGGCTTTAGTGATAAGCCAAAACATTATTTGGCGGCTGGTGATTTATATTTGAGCACGTCGCGCTGGGAAGGCTTGCCTCTAGGCGTGCTGGAGGCAATGTCTCTAGGTTTGCCTGTAGTTGCTAGTAAGGTTTCTGGTAACGTCGATTTGGTTCAAGATGGTGAGACGGGTTTTTTATACCCCTTGGGTAGCGTTGGTTCGGCGGTTAAGAAAATAACGTTGTTAATGAGAAATCGTGATCTTTGCCGTCAACAAGGCGCTGCTGCCAGGTCTCGTCAGCAGAAGATCTTTAATGTTAAAAATATGGCAGATAATATTGCTGATGAGTACGTGGCTATTGTCAGAGGGTAAGCAACGTTAAATATGTTATGTGGCTTTATTGGTGGTTGTTTTTCAGGGCGTAAATATTATTGCGCTAAATTTGTCTGAATGATTCCTTTCGTTTTTATAAATTAATGAAAATAGTTTTATACAATGTTATTCGGAATCTGTTTTGGATATTGGTGCGGGTGGAGGGTCTGACTTGATGATATACAAAGATGTAGGTTCAGCTGCAAAGCTGATGGCATTAGAGGGCTATGAGCCTGATATCGCTACTTTGGAGTCAAAAGGTGTTGTTACTTTTAGTCATAATCTGGAAACAGACGAGTTTCCGTTTGAAGATAATAGTATTGATGTCGTGAGTGCGAATCAGATTTTAGAGCATACGAAAGAAATTTTTTGGATATTCCATAAGGTAACGCGAACTTTAAAGATAGGTGGGCATTTTGTGGTTGCCGTACCAAATTTGGCCAGTTTGCATAATAGACTGCTATTGTTGCTTGGGAAGCAGCCAGCTTCAGTGCAAAATGATTCAGCGCATATTAGGGGGTACACCAGGAGTGATATGCTGCAACTTTTGAAAACATGGGGTGTTTATTAAGTGATTGATTTTAAAGGAAGTAACTTTTGCCCTTTCCCGCCAATATTGGCAAAGCCTTTGGTAGGAGTGTTTCCTAATTCGGCCTGGAGTATATTCTTTTTGTTGAGGAAAACAAAAGAATGTAATAATGAATTCGTACAGTGGCTTGTAGAAAAAAAATTAGAAACTAATTTTTACCTGGGTAAATAGTGAAAGTTGCAATAATACATTATTGGTTTGTTAATTGGCGTGGCGGCGAAAAAGTTGTAGAGTCATTGCTTGATTTATATCCTGATGCTGATGTTTTTACGCATGTCTATGATGTGGCGTTAACAGAGGGTAAATTGCAAAATCGTATTGTTCATACTACTTTCATTGACAGTCTCCCATGGTCAAAAAAAATCTACCAGAAATATCTGCCATTTATGCCAATCGCACTTGAGCAACTGGATTTAAGAGAGTATGACCTGGTTATATCAAGTGAGTCTGGACCTGCTAAAGGAGTAATTACTCGTCCTGATTCTTTGCATGTTTGTTATTGCCATTCACCTATGCGTTATGTCTGGGATATGTATCCGGATTACATAAAAAGTGCAGGCAGGTTAACGCGTTGGCTTATGCGTCCTTTGGTGCATTATTTGAAAATTTGGGATCGGATGTCAGCTGATAGAGTGGATTATTTTATAGCTAATTCAAGCTTTGTTGCGAAACGAATAAATAAATTTTACAGACGAAAATCTGAAGTTATATACCCGCCCGTAGACGTTGAAGATTTTGAACTGTGTTCTGATAAATCTGATTATTATCTTGTGTTAGGGCAGTTAACGCCATATAAACGCGCTGACCTTGTTGTGGATGCGTTTTTAGCGAGCGGTAAAAAATTAGTAGTAATTGGTGATGGTGAGCAATATAAAATGTTAAAAACTAAGGAAAATAAAAACATTCAAATTTTAGGTCGCTTGCCGTGGGAGGATTGCAAAAAATATCTTCAATCTGCGAAAGCGCTTATATTTCCAGGTGTTGAAGATTTTGGAATGGTGCCAGTTGAGTCGATGGCTTGTGGCACACCTGTACTAGCATATGCGGAAGGTGGGGCGCTGGAAACAGTTGTGGATGGAAGGACTGGTTATCTCTTCCATGAGCAAACAATATCTAGTGTAAATGAATGTGTATCAAAATTTGAGAAGAATCAAGAAGATATTGATGTTGGGGAGTTGCGAGCACAGGCTGAAATTTTTTCTAAAAAAGCTTTTCAAAATAAAATACAAATATTTGTTGATGCAAGACTGAGTGACTTGGCATAAGTCTCTGTTATAGCTCAATAACTTGCGCTAGAAGAATATGATTGTATGACTTTAGAAATTAAATACAGGCCTGAAATAGATGGCTTGAGGGCGATAGCGGTAACATCGGTAGTTTTGTATCATTTTGATAGGACTATATTGAGTGGGGGGTATGTAGGAGTAGATATTTTTTTTGTGATTTCTGGGTATCTTATTACATCCATTATATGTAGAGACTTCATGCTAAATAAATTTAGCATGATTAACTTTTGGGAAAAGCGCGCGCGTAGAATACTACCGGCTTTATTTGTAGTTGTTTTTTCAAGCTTGTTTGTAGGGTACTTCGTTCTTATGCCAAGGGAATTCGAGGCATTGGGCGAGCAAGTGCAATACAATAGCATGTTTTTATCTAATTATTTATTTTACAAGCAGCAAGGCTATTTTGATATTTCAAATGAATTAAAGCCTTTGTTGCATACTTGGTCTTTATCCGTTGAAGAGCAGTATTATTTGATCTATCCCGCAATGTTGGTTTTATTGCTCAAATTTATAAAAGAAAAAACCCTGTTTACTCTATTGGCAATAATTGTTATTTCTTTTGCGATGAGTGTTTATGGTGTTTTCTATAGTCCGAAGTCGGCATTTTATTTGCTGCACATGAGAGCATGGGAGCTGGCACTGGGCGCAGCTATTGTGTTTTTAAGCAAAAGGTATTTGCAGTCAACGCTAGTAAGTAATATTGCATCTTATGCTGGTTTTTTGTTGATTGTTTTTTCGGTGACTTTATTTGATGACAAAATATATTTCCCAGGATATTCAGCGTTAGCTCCATGTCTTGGTGCAGCATTGATAATTTGGTCTAATTCTGAAAAGCAAAATAGTCTGGCTAAGTTATTGTCATTGAGGCCAATTGTATTTGTTGGGTTGATATCTTATTCGTGGTATCTGTGGCACTGGCCCGCTTTAGTGTATATGAAGTACATATCTAGTAATACGGGTGAATTGGCACTAGGGATCATGCTGGTCTCAACTTTTTTTATTTCTGTTTTATCATGGAAATATATTGAAACTCCATTTAGAAAAAAAAGATATCTTGTGAAAAGGGAAAGGTATTTAGCAGTATCAGCTGTTACTTCAATGGTGTTTATTTCTGTTGGTGGTTTTATTTACAAGTCTGAAGGTCTACCGGGCAGACTAAGTGAGCCTGTTGCAAATGTTGTAAGTGCGTATAAGGATATAAATCCTATGCGAGAAAAATGCATGATGCCAGATTTAGATAAAATAAAAGAGGCAAATATTTGTCAAACTCTTACAGTGGAGGGGACGGATCCGAAATTTTTACTCTGGGGAGATAGTCACGCAGATGCAATTCAACCGGCTTTAAATATAAATTCTAATAAGTACGGAATAAATGGCTATGTGGCTGCATACCCTGGGTGTCCACCAATATTAGATCATTATCAAAAAAGACGTGGAAAATCATTTTATTGTAAGGAATTTAATGATGAGGTGTTTAGTTTGGTAAAAAGAGAAAATATTAAGTATGTGATATTAGCTGCTAGTTGGTTTAACTGGGCGCGCTCTGATACTAATATTTATTTTAAAACAAGAGATAATCAGCATGGTGGTTATGACAATATAGTTATTGAGGGTGTAGATGCGACAATAAATAAGTTAATAAGTGAAGGAGTGCATGTGTACTTCATGAGGTCAATCCCAATTGCCACATTTGACCCTCCAAGGAGATTAGGGATATATTTTCAGCTCCGTGAGAAAATTGAAACCCCATCTATTGCAAAACAGCGTTATATGGCAAAAAGAAGGATTACAGATGAGCTGATACGCAGAAATATTAACAAAGAAAAATTCACCGTTATTGACCCGGTTGAAGCTCTATGTGAAAAAGATATTTGCAAAGTACTCTATAAATCAAAAAGTTTGTATAGCAATGGCGGACATCTATCAAGTTATGGTGCGGAGTTTGTATCAGGGATTTTTGATGTTGTATTTAAGGACTTAAAGGCAAATTGACAGGAATGCTGGAAATTCTGTTCTATTTCTTTAATATAGTAAAAAGAGAGGGGGCGATCTTTAATAATCTGCTGTTTTTATATCCGTTTGTACTGTGGCTGTGTATAATCGCGAAGGTTTCATATCTATTACATGAATGTAAGCGTTAGATGATAAAAAAAGGGTTACTTAAAGGGCATGCCAGTGCTCTTAATTTGGTTTTACGTGCAATGGACTTTTTAGTTGTGCTGTGTTGCGGCGTAATGTCTTATTATCTTTCCAATGCTTTCGGGGTTTATAGTGCTGCCGGTACACATGGCCTTCCCGAGCACTACCTAAAAGTTGTTTTATTAGCTGCTGTTCTTGCGGCTGTCGTGTTTCCTCTATTTAATATTTACCGGGTCTGGCGTGGCTCTTCTACTCTGACCGAAATTAAGCATTTAACAATGGCGTGGCTATTTGTGGGATTACTGTTAGCTGGCTTATCATTTTTCACCAAATCAGGTGCAGATTTTTCTCGTCACTGGATGAGTTTATGGTTTGCTTCAACCTGGGTGTTGCTGATTGGCTCGCGCGCCTTATTGAGGATTGTTTTAAGCTGGCTACGCTCCAGTGGTTTTAATCATCGTCATGTTGTTATTGTGGGTACAGGTGAGCAGGCGGCTGTTGTGGCAGATCGATTACGCCGCTCTACCTGGTTTGGCCTGGAAATTTCAGCCATGTTTGGTGCACATGCTGAACAGTTGCCTGCATGGCTGCAGAATAAAAAAATAATATCTGAAGTGGCAAAGTTACGTGAATATGTCGATAAGGGCAGTGTTGATCAGGTATGGATATCTCTGCCGCACAGTGAAGAAGAAACCATCCGCCAGGTTATTACCGCACTCGATGGTTCGGCCGCAGATATTCGCTATGTTCCAGATATCTTTGAGTACCAGTTGATGCATCATTCATTGTCAGAGATTGCAGGTGTACCTGTGGTCAATATTTCCTATTCTGCCATCGATGGCACGAACGAAATTATTAAAACCTGTGAAGATTATGTACTGTCGGCAATTTTATTGGTATTGGCAAGCCCTTTACTGGTGTTTATTGCTATTGGTGTGAAGCTAAGTTCTCCGGGGCCTGTGTTGTATCGCCAGCAACGCGTTGGCTGGAACGGACAGGAATTTACCATGCTCAAATTTCGTTCCATGCCGGTTGAGGCTGAAAAGGGAACCGGGCCGATCTGGGCTAGCCCAGCGGATAACCGCGCAACAAAATTCGGCTCTTTTCTGCGCAAAACCAGCCTGGACGAGCTGCCACAGCTGCTGAATGTACTGAAAGGTGAGATGTCACTGATCGGTCCGCGTCCAGAGCGTCCGATGTTCGTCGAAAAATACAAAGATGAAATCCCGCACTACATGAAAAAGCATCTGGTCAAAGCCGGGCTCACCGGGTGGGCGCAGGTGCATGGCTGGCGGGGTAATACCT
>JALTJN010000457.1 GCA_027076405.1 Chromatiales bacterium | reverse complement strand
TATTTGATTCGGTCACGAGATATATAAAACACATAACAAACTCATCCAGCTGACAGTCAAAAGGTTCACGATTTTTGCATTCGCAAAAAGTCGCGCCCCTTTCGCCTGCCGCTGATGAGGGCGTTATGGAAAAAAGGCTTTAAGAAATAAATATAATAAAGTCATTGGCATTTAAGAAAATGTAGAATAAAAATCTTTGTTGGCTTTTGAGCTGCAAGCAGGAAAAGGTAAATCATTCTGAAAGGCTCCAGTGCGAAAAGTATTCTACGCTGATAGCGTGAAATATTGTGCAGGTTAAAAATAGTCAGGTTTAAATGGCCAGGCACCGATTGAGATCGGTGATAAAAGTAAATCAGGCAATATAATAATCAGCCTGTGAAAGTCGCCGCCAGCTGAAGCTGGTGAACGAGTGGTTCTTGAAATATCGGAGATATTACAAGATAAATGAGCGGTCTTGTAAATCAGCGTCAAAGAGCATATGTTTACTGAAAGAAATGGCAGCCATAACAAAGGTATGCACCCGACAATTTAAAGCGGCACTTATTTTGCAAAAGGCGCAAAAACGCGCCACTTTAAATTGCCGGTGATACCAGCGTTAGCATAGGAATAAAATAACAATACCTGACATTATCACAGGATAATTTAGCATGAGATTTTTCCCTAAGGATATATTATGAGAATTCAATGTTTTAAAATTATCCCAATAAATTACTTTTACAACATTCCATCTCTCTGATAGAGAGAGTGTTTAATATATGGCTTAAATTTTGAGAAATTGATAAAGATAACTATATGAATAAATTAGTACTTGTGTTTTTTTTAATGTTTGTACCACAAGCATCGTTTGCTGGTGGATACAATGTAAATCAAATGTCGTCTAAAGGAACTGATATTGTTGAGTTGATGAGAGTTAAAATTCAATCTCTAAACGACTTACAAACCCTATTGACAATAAGCTCACCTCTGTATCAGATAATATCTAGTCTAAATCCAATTGATGCCACGCTAGACTTATATGTGGGACCTGATCATTGGTCGGTATATGCCAGTGCAATTAAGGAATCTCTTAGCGGTAATCTTAAGAAAACGATGTGCAAATCACTGCAAACAACCAGCTTACCTGTCTATACACGTGCGAAAGATTTCAATGAAGCTGATTTATATTTTATTAAGAATCTTTATGATAAGACCTGTAGCTAAATTGTTATGAATATTTCGCTTAAGGTTGATAATTAAGACAAGTAATATATGCAATCTAAAACAACGTTAAAATGGAGTAATGAAATACAATGAATAATATACCAAAGCTTTTTTTAATTATGCTACTTTTAGTTTCTTCCGAGCTTCATGCAAAGGATTGGTGGAAGGGTGTACTTGCGGAATACCCAGATCCTTTAACGGCACCAAGAGTAACTAATAGGTGTGTTGACCGTGCTACATATCGGTATCCATGCCCAACTTGGAATAGTCCAGGCAGGATGTGTGATGGTTGGACCTGTAAAGGCTGGGCCACTAAAACTGAATTATTAAGAGTTCGCCCGACTTTCGTAGTTACCGGTCCTGATACGGCAGATGGCGCAGTAAGAAATGCAGCAGTAGGCATAGCCGCAACATGCGGTAATGCTGCCGTAGAAGCTGGTAGAGAAGTAATGGCTGGTGCTCCTGAGCCTACATCAAAGATTGCAGGCTCGTATGCGGCAGCTAAGGGCGCTTTTGCTTTATGCATAAAGGGAGTTACTCTATCTAGTGCAGTTGCAGCCGTTGTTGACGGCTTTGCGCTGACGTTGAAAACGCCTACGCACTGGGCGCGCTTATAATGTAGTTTAGTTTTTCATATAAGCTGATGTGGAATTATAGGGAACCGGGTAATTGATAAATAACCTCACCGTATCTTTTTTGAGTGCTACACTAGATATTCATTCGCATCATATATAGCATATTCAGCCTATGCTCAATAGCTAACAATTGCATTCACACGGACAGCCAAAAGCGTCACGCCTTTTGCTGGCGCAATAGCCGCGCCACTTTTGGCTGCCGGTGATGCAGGACGTTGGCTTGTAAAATCGTTTAAAGTAAGAAATTAATTCTTTTAATATAAGCGGTTGTAGTTCAATATTTCTAACGAAAAGGAATAATAGAAAGAGTTGGCAAGGCTAAAGGTATTAGCCGCGCAGCGGGCTAAATTTGAAACAAAGGAATCTACCGGTTTACAGAGTAAGAAGGGAATCCATTATTTCGCTAATCAAACGATAGTCAGGTTCAAAAAGTAAATAACCGCCTCCGGCGAGTACAAGTGCACTAGCCTGAGATATTTGAAAAATATAAATGCTTAAATCAGCTCAATATTTACAAGCCAGTTTAAACTGGGTTAGAGTCATAGCATATTTAAGAAAATATAATCTAAATAGCATTAAAACTTGAAAATCGGGTTTTTAATAATGGCGGTTAAAATCGGTACAGTCATGCAAGTGTTGAGTTTATGGCTAATCTGGTTGCCAACAAAAAGTTTAAGCCGACCCCCAAAGCTGTGCGCCTTTTGTGGGAAAAGCATCCACAAAAGTCACCCAGCTTCGGGGTCGGCTTAACTCGGCGTTATGGAAAAAAGGCTTTAAGAAATAAATATAATAAAGTCATCGGCATTTAAGAAAATGTAGAATAAAAATCTTTGTTGGCTTTTGAGCTGCAAGCAGGAAAAGGTAAATCATTCTGAAAGGCTCCAGTGCGAAAAGTATTCTACGCTGATAGCGTGAAATATTGTGCAGGTTAAAAATAGTCAGGTTTAAATGGCCAGGCACCGATTGAGATCGGTGATAAAAGTAAATCAGGCAATATAATAATCAGCCTGTGAAAG
>JALTJN010000456.1 GCA_027076405.1 Chromatiales bacterium | reverse complement strand
CCGACTACCCTGACATGGCTGATAAAGCAAAAGCGGTCTACGTTTAAACAGGAAAAGGCGGGAATAAAAAAGAGCCATCAACAAGCTTTAACTTGTTGATAACCCTGTAATATTTGGTAGCGGGGGCATGCAACCTTGATTATTTTACCCGCACAGTGGCTATGCGTAAGGTGGCCTAAACGTTAAAATATAACCATATTGAATATAGGGCTTTTATTTACGATAATTGCCTATATTAAGGAGTAATGACCAGCCTAGCCTTAGCGGGTGAAAAGATGTTTCCGTGCATTCTGGTTGGTCATTTTTTATCACGGTATTCCCAAACGGAGGGGAAAGATGGCCAAGATATACACAAAGGCTGAGCAAGAACGAAAAGCGAATAAGGCTCTAGATAATGCCGGAGTTTTCATGAAAAGCGAGGTTTTCAAAGTTGCATTAGAACAAGATCCTGCTCTTAAAAAAGCATTCACCCATATATCTAGCATTCCCACCGATACAATTCAGCAATTAGAGGAGCAGTCCAACCGTAGTAAAAAAGAGGCCGAAAAGAACAAAGGTAGACCTCGACGGGGTGAAGCCATAAAAGAATTAATTAAACATGCTTTTAAGCAGGTGAAAGAAAAAGAACCTTACTTTGATGATATGAAGAAGATAGCTGTTGCCAGAGCCGTAATTAAATACTTAAAAGATAATCATGATTCTGAGTTACCCCCACTCTTTGAATTTGAAGGCTTTGAAGCCTATGTAGATGGAGACAAAATCATTCAGCCTGCACATGACAATCAAATAGAAAAATCCACTCCCATAAAATCTCCTAAAAACTTTACTACAACACTTAAAGATTTAAAATTAATTAAATAAATTACCTCTCCTTTCTTATTTGGCTGGCCAAGCCCCCCTTAGCACTCCAAGCCCTGCGTATGCTTGCCTAAAACATAGCAACTTTTAGGGCAAAGCATATGCAAAATGCAAAAACAACACACTCGGTTACAACATCCCTGCCACTTTCTGATTTTAAACTTCTTCAACAAATTGAGCATGAGAGAAATTTAAAAGTTGCTCAACTCGTACGAATTGCCGTGCGTGAATTTTTAATCGCAAACGAAACGGTTAAAAAATAATTTTAAATGTTGAAATTCCCCCCGCAAAATAAAGCCGAAGCTGAAGAAACCTTCGAGATTTTAGAGGACATCATCGCGGAAATTGTGGCTGCTGAAATTTTAAAAGAGTTTAAACAAGGAGAAGATAACAATGAATAAAAATAAATACCATGAAAAATTATTATTAAACGAAGCGCGTAAGTTAATTGAAAACTTGCTACATGGAAAAATAACTCCAGCCAATATTGATTTCATAGTAAACGAATGTGAGACAAAAGATTTTATTTATCCAAATTTTCGTGAGTTAAATGAATATGTTTACATCGAAGTTTTGGATATTCATCGACTACGTTGGGCTGCTTCAAACGACAGTGATGTAAGTTATGAAGAATTAGTTGAACATTGGATTCCAACTCATGTCAAATTAAGAGAAGTAAAAAATAATCCAAAAATATTAATTCACTCTAGCACTCCTGTTTCGGCTTGGTTTGACTAAATGAACCAGCAAGAATTCCTTAAACTTTTCAGTTACAAAGTTGACAGGACTCAGTTTTATGCTGCAGACGATGAAAAGGGAAAGCCAGATCACTCTGACCGTGGGTTTAAATCTAACATTTTCAACGGTGATTTAAAGAAGCTAAACGATCAAGGCTTTGGTATTTTCTTTGCTGTCAATAAATTTAAGAATGGTGAACGTATCAAATCTAAAGTTCAACGTGTTCGTGCTGTGTGGATAGAAGACGACACCAGTGGAAAGTTACGTGATGATTTCCCTCTCCCTCCTTCAATTATTATTAATAGCTCTCCAAATAAATACCATTATTATTGGCTAACTCGTACAAATAAATTTGAAGAGTTTGACCGTGTGATGCAAACAATGGTTGATAAATATCATTGCGACCCGAATGCACGGGACATATCTCGCATACTACGACTACCAGACACTTATCACTGTAAAGGAAAAAAACGACACAGAGTTAAAGTTGTTGGTGGAAATTTTAAAAAATATAAATGGGAAATGATAAAGATAGCTTTCCCACCAGCCAAGAAAAAGAAGTCAACTTATTCAAATGAATCTGGCGACTTTTCTATTGATAAAGCAGTCCAGTCTCTTACTTCCACCAAAAATATGCACGGGTCAATGATTAGTCTCGCTTTAAGTTGCGTTAACCAAAATATAAGCAAAAAAATGTTCAAACAAATGATGCATCTAGCCCAATCTAATATTGATTTTGATGCGTGTGATAAAAAGCGCCAAGATGAAATTACAAGCAGATTTAGCGAAGAACATTTAGATGAGAGTTATGACTCCGCTATTAAAAAGAAAGAATCTGAAAACAAACCATCAAAAAAAATTACCAACTTCGACTGGACGGAGGAATTCACCGTGAGTAAAAAAGAAGCTGAAAAATACGACGATCCAACTTGGTTGTCTCCAAACCTGATAATAGGTGGCCACGTTATAGCTATCCCTGCTCCACCGAATGGAGGCAAAACAACACTATTTCTTCATATAGCCAAACAATTAGCCGAACAAGGCTTAATGGTTTTTTATGTGAATGCAGACATTGGCCAGAGCGATGCAAAAAGTATGGTTAGACAAGCTGGAGAAGGTGGATTCAAACTTTTATTGCCCGACATGAAAGAAGGCTTATCAATGGCTGACGTTGTTAACAGCTTAGAAGCGATGAATGAAACAGGCGGTGATTTCTCTAAACATATTTTCATATTTGATACTCTTAAAAAAATGACTGATGTTATCAGCAAAAACAAATCTAAAAATTTATACAAACTTTTACGCGGCCTTTCATCCAAAGGTATGACAATCGTTTTACTCGCTCATACGAATAAGTATAAAGATAAGGATGGACATTACATTTTTGAAGGCACAGGCGACTTACGCGCAGATGTTGACGAGTTAATCTATTTAATTCCAAAATTCCACGATGATGGAAGTATGACTGTTTCGACCAAACCCGACAAAGTACGTGGAAAATTCAAACCTATTAGTTTCAAAATCACTCCGGAATTGAAAGTTATCTCATTATCTGATTTTGTTGATCTTGAATTAATTAATAAAAACTCCAAGCAGAGAGAAAAAGATACCGTGGTGATTATGCTAATTACAGAGGCGATTGAATCTGGAAATACAAGCACCATAAGAATAAAAAAACACATTCAAGAATCAGGTGCGGGTATAGGATGGCGCACAGTAAATCAAGTGCTCGAACGATACACCGACAAGCTCTGGAAATTTGAACGCTCACTTAGAAATAACGCAAAGAAATATATTTTGATTAATGACAGCACTGGTACAAGTGGTACAGGTGGTTCAACCGGTGGTAGCCAAAATGTTTGATCCAGCTCCCCCGTTAAAGTGGTTCAACGTGCAAGGTGGTACAGGTGGTAATAGTGGTTCAACCATTGGTATCACTGGGTTTATCCACCCTCTAAAAACATCGAGAAAAAAGAGGGGTGGTTCAACCCTAGTGCCGCAACGGTTTTACCACTTGTACCACTATAACCACTATTTACGTTTTACACCGGAGTGCTTTGTGTATATTAATTCAATTATTTGTAAATTTTTAAAAGCTAAAAACCACGCCTTTACTTGCCTTACGGTTGACAAAAAAAGCACGCTTACCACGGCCAATAAACTAGCTGAACCAACGAACAGATCAACTCAGCCTTGTTCTACCTGTATAGGTGGCCTTGTTTGTGTTTTAAATAATACCGCCTTACACGGCTTGTGTGTGGGCTCTCGCATATTGCAACTTTTAAAACCTAGCTTAAAAACTAAATATAAACAGGTACGAAAAATAAAAATTGTTAAGTTATTGTTTTCGATCAAGTTTTTTATAAACCGAAAAAGCGCGCACCCGCTTAAGTCACATAGATAGTAAATAGTTATGTCAAAAAAACAAATAAAACATAAACGTAAGAAGCCAAACCGTGAACTAGAAAAATACAGTGAGGACTTTCTTAACAAAGCTGACGGCAGATTAAAGTTTGTGAGAAAGATGGAACACAGACTTAAACAACTTACTGATGATATTGGTGGCATTAAGAATATTAGCTATCAAAAATTATGTATTTGTAAACGAGTCGTTTTTATTGAGGCTCAAATTGACCAAATGGAAGAGCAAATAGTAAATGGGATTTTTATTGAATCAAATCGCTATAACAATGCTGTCAATGTTTTAACTGGTTTACTCAGAACAATCGGACTTGAACGTAAGACTAGACAAGTAGATTTAAACGAATATTTAAAAGGTAAATAATAATGAACTTTCGTGAAGCACTATCAGACAGTAATTTATTCGCCCCATTGCGCAACCACACGGAAACGCATATTGCGTGGGACGTGTTCAGGTACGCTATTTTAGGTGAAAAAATTACAGATGCAGAATTTGAAATTTACAAACAATTAACAGGCCGCACCGTGCGCCCTCCACGTTCACAGTTTAATATCGTGCTTGCTGTGGTTGGTCGGCGTGGTGGTAAAACTCAACACATGAGTGAGATTGCCGTTTATCAGTCTTGTTTTAATGATTATTCTGAATATTTAAGTGTAGGCGAAATTGGTGTTGTGATGTTACTCGCTTGTGACAGGTCACAGGCAAAAGTTTTAATGCGATACATCAAAGGTATTTTCCATTCTATCCCTATGCTTAATGATTTAATTATTAGAGAAAACACTGAAACGATAGAGTTAAAAAACAATATAACTATCGAGATACACACTAACTCATTTCGTGCCGTGCGTGGTCGTACCGTGGTGGCTGCATTATTAGATGAAGCGGCCTTTTACCGAGATGAAACATCAAGCAATCCTGACTATGAGGTGTTTAACGCTGTTCGTGCAAGCCAAGCCACAATTCCAAATTCGTTACTGGTTATCATTGGCTCACCTTATCGTCGTAAAGGTTTAATGTTCGATTTATATAATGAAAACTACGGCAATAATGATTCTGATGTTTTAGTAATTCAAGCAGACACGCACACAATGAATCCGACCGTGCCACAAAAATTCATTGATAAAGAATATGCGCGTGATCCTGTTGCTTCTGCTGCGGAGTATGGCGCACAGTTTAGAACTGATTTAGAAAACTTTGTAATAAAAGAACAGTTAGACAAAGTGATAGAAAAAGGATGTCCCGAACACGGCTACGGCACTGGCATAGTTTATTTCGGTTTCGTTGATCCTTCGGGCGGTTCAAAAGATTCATACACGCTTGCAATCGCACATCGAGAACCCAACACGGAAATAACTGTTCTTGATTTGATTGTAGAACGTAAATCTCCCTTTTCACCTGAAGCCGTAACAAATGAATTTTGCAATATATTAAAAACATATCGAATAAAATATGTTCAAGGCGATAACTACGCGGCTGAGTGGCCAAAAGAGCAATACAGAAAACGTGGAATTGAATATAAAAAAGCAGAAAAGAATAGAAGTGAATTATATTTAGAACTTTTGCCACTCATAAACAGTGAACAAATACGTTTACTCGATAACAAAAAATTAACTACTCAAATTCTTGGCCTTGAACGAAGAACATCACGTTCAGGGAAAGATTCAATAGATCATCCACCTGCTTCACATGACGACTTAGCCAATGCAGTTGCCGGAGTAATACAGATGGTCAAAAAACCTCGCCATACTGTAAAAGTTGTTAAGCTACTTGGCACAGCTTACGGTGGCGATTATTTTTCTTTTTAACAAACAGGAGATACACCAATGTCACTACATCAACAAAATACAGATTCATTAATGCAGCAATCAATGCTGAATCAACTTGCTAATACTGCTCTGAATGAAGAACAGCTATCATCGGTTAATGACAAAGTTCTGCGAATTGACAATTTAGTTAAAGAATTTAATGTTGCAAGATCTAACATCGAAAATAATGGAGACCTATCTCCTTCTGGCAAGCAATCAAGCATTAATGATTTACGTCTTAACAAAGCCAAATCATTATCAACCATAGCCACCACGGAATCACTTGATAAACGAATTGCAGAAATTCGATTAACACTCGTACCTTCAGACAAGTTTAAAAAAGAACCGGCTGTTGATGCTATGCGACAACATGAAATTCGCAACATTTTACGCCAAATGGATGAGCTTAAAGTTGTTGAACTTTATCTTGATATTTCGGTTTCTGGGCGTGATGATGAAACAATGCGCGCGATTGAGGATAGTCCCGCAAGTTTTCCCTTAATCTCAGATTTATCAATTATTGAAAAAGGGAAGCATGCTCGCGCTGAACGCGAAAGTCCTGAAAGTAAAAAGCTGTTAAATCAATTAATCTCAATGCGCAGCACTTTACAAAACGCGATTGATACTGCCAAATCATCCATGCAAATCACGGAAGAAGATTCGTTACTTAAAATGGCATCAGGCGAAGTTTAAACCAATCTTGCAATTCACCGAGCGCAAGAACGGGCGAACTCTCTTACATGAATCCTAAACGTGTGAGAGAGCAAGCCCACCCTATTTGCTTAATTATTAGCATTCTTTTTTTAACCGTTTGTGATAATCTGGGAGGGTTAAAAAGAATAGGTATTCAAATGGATAAGCCATCAAAAGAGTTTCTAGATTGGAGCAGCAAGTTAGTTGCCACGCCTAAGATTACATTCAGTATTCAAGAAGTTTGGAAAACATGTAATGCTACATATAAAGAGAATTTCTCGGAAAACTTTTTCAAACAAATTAGTGAAAACTTACAAGGAAAAGAATCCTTCGACTTAGCTTTAGATATGGACATCGGTTCAGCACTTATAGAGCCGACTATTGACGGCAAAAAGAGAAACTACAACACAATTATAGAAACATGTCGGATCGACTTCCATTTAACGGAAATTTTAACATTTAAAAACTTATCTATTCGGAATTTACTGATTTTTAATAACACTCGGTATAATAGCCTTAAATTTTATAACTGCAATATCGCAAATCTTATGCTATCTAAAAATTCTAAAAAAGGTGGTATTCCTGAAGAGAAACAAAGTGTTTCAATAAATATTATTGATTCATTTTTAGGTGATTTCTCAATAGGTTCAAGTATTATTGAGAGCCTGAATGTAACAAATGGTTTTATACTAGAGTTTACTTGTCCACCACCACATAAAATAAATCCATTTAATGGGAGCGTCGAATTTAATAACGTCTATTTCCCAACTAACAAGGAAAAACTTATATATAGAGATGCGCAGCCCTTTCGGAATATGCGCTATCATATGAAAATGTTAGAAAACACACCTATGTCTAACTTTTTTCACACTCTTGAATTAAGAGCCGAACGTAATAACGACACACAAACTAATAAGGCTTTCAGCTATCTTTATGATTGGTTTTCAGGTTATGGATCCTCAATCTTAAAACCTTTTTTATGGTTACTTGGTTTTTGGCTTACAAGCGTAACCTTGTTTTATTTTACTGACGGGTTGACAACACTGGAAACCACAAAGACAAATAACTTGTATATTGGATGGCGAAGTATATTCCTTGAATCAGGGCAATGGGCAACATTATCAAAAGCTATGTATCATTCATTAATTGATATAGCCAACCCTCTTGGGATTTTTGGTGCTAAAAGTTTACTTGTTCCAACAAATGGATGGCTTGCTGCATGGTCAATATTTCATAGTTTATTTTCAGTGATATTTATCACCTTAACTATATTATCAATTCGTAGACGATTTAAACTACAGTAGGTAAAAATGAAAGGACAAAACAGACGGAAGCGTTATACAAAAATAGAAATTACTCGCCAACAACTTGATAAAGAAATCCAATTGTTTTTTGAAGATCAAGACTACTTGTCTTCCATTACACTAGCAGGAGCATCACAACATATACTTGGTGTGCTAGCAGAAAATAAAGTGGGATTTAATTCTTTCAAATCTGCAAAAAAGTATTCCGCACAGCTTCATGAGTCTATATTTGGTGAAGAATTTGATGAAGATAGAATGGGCTCATTTATAAATGACTATAAAAACGGTTTAAAACATTACAAAGATGGCGAACCTATTATTTTTGACTCAAAAGAGTGTGCAGCAATGTGGATAGATTTTGCTAATAGTGATTACTGGCAGTTATTGAATAAAGAGACAGATTTTATGGTTGAATTTAAGAAATGGCAACATGAGCGCGGCTACAAATATGAAAGACCACTGTTGCATCAGTAATTTTAACTAGGCAATACTACCTTCAAGCAGTTCTTCGCGGGTAATCACATAATCCCGTGGTGCATCAATACTGACTTTGACCTGGTCTTTTTGAAAGCCATGAACAACCACACGGATCTCGTCACCATCAGGTGTTTGGATTATTAAGGCTTCGTTGGATTTTCTTGAAATAGTGAGCATTTTTAACCTCCTGTTAAGTGCTGTGGCCATTGTACCCAAATTAGAAAGGCTAATATGTAGGCCAGCCCCTACAACGCCTAAAAGCCGCGCTCTCGTTGCCTCTCAGCATCATTTACACCCACGTTAAACAGGGGTATAATAGCCTAATATTATATAACTTTATGGAATATTACCCAATGCCAAAAAAGAAACCTATAAAGAAAAAACTTACTAAAAAAACCATCAACGCTCATTTAGAACCAGAGCAAATTGAACGGTTAGAAAAACTACATGAAAAAACTCGCGTACCAAGACAGGTCTATATTCGCGAGGGAATTGAAATGGTTTTGAAAAAATATGAGGGGAGAAAGTTATGAAAAGGTTACAGTTTATATTCATTCTAGCGGCCATAACAATAATTGTTCTAATTATGTTCCAAGCTTCTTTGATTCATTGGATAATATCTGGTGGCATTATTCTTACCCTTGAGGCATTAGATGAAATTATAGGTACGTTAAAAGGTGAGCAGTTTAAGCCTCTTTATTCAATTGAAAATTCTCTAGGCAATATCCATACACTTATTGATTCACGTGTAGGTAGTGAAGCAATATTAGAATCGTTACATAGTATTGAAAATGATTTACACGCTATAAGAAATAAAAAGTCTTAAATATTTAAGAGGTGAAAATAAAATGAAAGCCGCAATCTACGCACGTTATAGCACAGAAAAACAAAGTAAAGATTCTATCGAGGATCAGTTTCGCAAATGCCGTGAACGCGCAGAACGCGAAGGTTTTACTGTTTATAAATATTATAAAGACGAAGCCGTAAGCGGAACAAGTAAAGACCGACCAGAATATAACGCCATGCTTGAAGCTGCAAAGGAAAAACAATTTGATGTTTTAATGATTGACGATTTATCACGTCTTAGCCGTGATGATGTAGAAATGAAACAAGTGTTAAGGCGACTAACCTTTAATAAAATTCGTATTATTGGTGTTGCAGACGGTTACGATTCCAGTGTCAAAGGTCATAAAATACAGGCTGGTGCGCGTGGCTTAATAAATGAAATTTACCTAGATGATTTAAAAGAAAAAACACATAGAGGGTTAGAAGGTAAAGCATTAAACGGCAAAGTTTGCGGTGGAAAAAGTTATGGCTACGACCATATACCAGAAGAAGACCCAGCACGGAAAGACCCCTATGGTCGCCCTCTAATTGTCAATGTTCACCGTGTTATTAATAAAGAAGAAGCAAAAGTTATAAAGAAAATATTTGAATGGTACGCAGAAGGCCGAGCACCACGATGGATGGCAAATAAATTAAATGAGCAACGCATCCCCTCCCCTCGTAATTCTAAATGGCTTGGCAGTGCTATTCATGGTCATGCTCAAAAAGGTACTGGCATACTTAACAATCAATTATACATTGGTAAAATTATCTGGAACCGTAGCGAATGGAAAAAAGACCCTGATACAGGAAAACGAAAACGCTTTGAACGCCCAGAAAACGAATGGGTAATTACAGAAGATGAAAGCCTAAGAATAATATCTGATAAATTGTGGCAACAAGCTAAACAACGCCAAGCCGAAAAACTAGCCGCAAGTAGAAAACAGCAAACAACCCACGGAAACAAAATGGCACGTAGCACAGGTGCAAGCCCTAAATATTTATTCAGTAGTCTACTTAAGTGTGGAGTATGCGGAAAAAGCTACGCAATGAAAAATCAGCACTCTTATGGCTGCGCAAGTTACACCAACGGTGGAAAACACGCCTGCGGTAACAAGCTTTTATTAAACCGTGAATTGGCAGAAGAACTACTTTTAAAAGAGATTAAGGCAGAACTATCACAAAAAGACCGAATTAAGCGTATTGCTGCAAAAGTAGATAAATTGGTACACGCAGCCAAAACTAAAAACAAGCCTAACAAGAATAAATTGAAGGCGGAGCACACAAAAATTGAGCAAGAAATAGCAAATATAATGACCGCAATAAAAGCAGGGATAATAACCGAGAGCACAAAAACTGAATTGGAAAAAGCCGAAGCCGAAAAAGCCAGCCTACAGGCAAAAATCGCTCAGGCTGATAACAGCCCATTAGGGAATAAATTGATAACCTATATACCCAAGGCAATGGCCGCTGTGCAGCGCATGATAGACAGTTTTGACCAAATTACTGAAAGAGACACACACAAGGTGCGCAGCCAAATGAAGCACCTACTCGGCGGCCAAATTACGTTAAAACCGCATAAAACGGGAGAATACCTAGAAGCTGAAATTAAGGGATCTTTCGTGGGGTTGTTAAAATTTTCTCGGGCATTATCACCCGAGAAAATAAACATGGTAGCGGGGGCTGGATTTGAACCAACGACCTTCGGGTTATGAGCCCGACGAGCTACCAGGCTGCTCCACCCCGCATCAGAAGGAGCGCATTGTATCGGTGTGCCGGAAAATTGACAAGCGATTTT
>JALTJN010000455.1 GCA_027076405.1 Chromatiales bacterium | reverse complement strand
TATGGCATTGCTGCAAGAGCATGGCCCATGCCCAGAGCATCGTAAAAGCTTCGGGCCGGTACGGCGTTTACTGGAAGCGTAAAACCACTGTAGCTTCGAATTCATTCGAGCAAATATGCCGCACCCACCTTGTTTGAATAAATTTGAATCTGCATTTTTATTTTAATTTTAAATAAAACTGCGTAATTGATGGGTCTTGTCCAAATACAGAATCTATATCACTGCCTAAAATACCTACCGATTTTGTCAGCCTAAAATTTGTAGCGCTAATTAAGTCAGAGGCATTAGTGCTAAGTAATGTCGCTGAACCAGCATCAATGATGGGATAGCGAATACTTGCATCAGATATAATCAGATCCTCGGTATTTTCGGGGTTGCTGCCAATATCGCTACCCAGAACCACCTGGCCGAAAAAGCGGGGTGGTAATCCGATGCCATAATTATTGGTTCCATCTGTAACAACGTAGGGAGAGCTAGCAAAGTCGAGGGTAGAGCCCTGACGGGCAAAAAATGAACCAAATGTAAATGTGTTACTACTGGTGGTTGCTGGAAATGTAACCGTTCCTACCTGAGAGTTTGTGGCTCTAATAAGCCCGCCCTCTATAACTAGAGGGACTTCCCTTAAATCTGAATTATTAAAAAATAAAAGAGAACGAGCTGTTATACCCGTGTTGGAGGCTCTGAATCGTGGGATCAGATTTTGCTGAGCAGGTAGTCCAAAATCAAAAATAACGCCATTACCATCTCTGCTTAAACTACGGCTTGCTTTAATTATATAATTATTAAAGCTGATTGATCTGGCTATATCATTGGAAATGTGTAACCCCACATTTTCAATGTAAATAGTGTCTGTGCCTATATTTAAAGCTGGCATTTCAGGCTCATACCTAAAATAAACGTTGCTCAATGGGTTGGTATAGGAGACCGCAAAAAGAGGGCCATTAAAACGATTGCCCTCATAGCGAGAATAGGTTGCAAAATAACAGGTAGAAAAGATTGCCCGTTCACCTTCTTCGGCATAACTGTCATCGCCAGTGCATTTTATGGGGTAGCCATTATTATTTAAAAAACGGATGGGGGATACATCAAGCATTTGGTTGGCAACATTAAGAGCCCAGTAGCCAGATGAGTTTTTAATGGTAGGGGCGATATTTGCATTAGCAGGATATGTAATGCCATTGAAAAAAAGGTTGCCACTTCTATCCAGGTCGTAAAAAACTTTACTTCTGAAGGTGATGTCTTTGGCTTTTCTGGGGTCGAAAAGTTTTTTGGTGGTGACATAAACCTGATCTATGTTATCTATTGTTGTGCCGCTTGAAAGAGTTAACCTGCCAGCATGTAGTTCAACTCTATTGTTGTTTCCGATTCCAGTGATTTTTCCTGCATACAGTGGCAGTGAGGTAAGTAGGAGGAGACCTGGGGTTTTATCGTAAAGGGTTTTCTTTATAATTAATCTTGATTGTCCTTCAAGGTAGAGAGTGGTATTACCACTCACGCTTAATTTTGAGCCTTCAGTGAACTCCATTGTTACCGAATTATTTTCAGACCCAATATAATAATTTCTACTGCCGTCGGGGAGTCCGCTAAAATTAATAAACTCATCGGCGGAGAAAATTTTATCACTCAAAATTCTGATTTCTAAATCACAAATATCATCGATCCCATCTTCATCAAAATCTTTATTGGAGTTTGCGTTAACAGGGCAGCTGTCTCCTGTTGTTAAACTAAGATTATTAAGTTCGGGGATGGGAAGCGCGACACAGACTTCGATAGGCTCACCGCTGCCAATGTTATCTCTATCTGTATCGGCATAATAAATTTGGTTGATATATTTTTGAGCGTCATCGGGGGCGCAGTCATCTACGTTGGCAACACCATCACCGTCAAGGTCACTGGGAACGATGGTGGGGTTGTTGTCATCAGTGTCAGAGTTTGAGAGCACAAACCCGTCAGGCGCCTGATTAGAGCAAAGGCCTAACGCTTCACCCGCACCAAAGCCATCCGCGTCGGTATCGGCATAATAATTTATTAACACAGCAATCGAGCTATTTTGGTCATCACAATCAAAATCAGCCAGCGTGCCATCGCCATCTTTATCAAGTGGGGTTATTTTAAGGTCGCTGTCATCGGGGTCGTCATTTGTTGAGGATTGCCCGAGTGCAGGTTCAAGTGTGCAGGCCTGTACTTCTTCCTGCGACCCAAAACTATCAAGATCAGCATCAATGTAAAATGTTCTTACATTATGAATAAGCGGGTTGTTATCATCGCAGTCCGCTTCGGGGGAGAATCCATCTTCATCATTGTCGATAGTGGTGGTTAATGTGGTCTCAGGTGTTTCTATGGGCGCTGGGTTATCGCTATTGCTAGATTGGCCGCAAGCGGAAATAAACAGGGGCAGCAGCAGGAGTAGTAGTTGAGGTTTAGGTGTGTACATTCCTTTGTTCCTTTCATTTTATTATTTTTATATATTTGACTGCAGTTCAGCAATAATCATTCCAGAATGGTATGTAATTGTTTTGTATGGTTTTTAATTTACCAATGTTGGTGTCGATAAAAATTATGTAAATTTTATCGGCACAGGGGTGATGTTGGGGTAATGCTGGGGGTGGGTGTCCTGGCTGGAGATGCGGTACGGCGTTTACTGGAAGCGTAAAACCACTGTAGCTTCGAATTCATTCGAGCAAATATGCCACACCCACCTTGTTTGAATAAATTTGAATCTACATTTTTGTTTTTAAAATCAATGCATTATGTGTTTTAGTTAAAGTGGGTTTACGAACGATGTATTGGCGCTGGTGACGCAATATTTGTTGCGCTCAATGTTTTGCGAGAAAGTGGTAATTTCATATTCAAATTTGCCGCTTTTCAGCACCGAAGTGGGA
>JALTJN010000454.1 GCA_027076405.1 Chromatiales bacterium | reverse complement strand
AAGCAATTGGGAACAGACCTAATTTATTATAACGAGACTTTTTCCTGCTTTTTAATGATCCAATACAAGGCAATGGAAGAAGAAGCCGGTGAGTCCGTATTTAGATTTCCCAATCAGCAATTAACCGAAGAAATTGACAGAATGAAGGCTGTCATTGGTGAATTGAAGAAGTGCGCCCCTAACATGGAGGCAGATGGTTACCGCCTATCAGAAAATCCATTTTTTCTAAAAATTTGTCCGAGGATTGTCTTTAATCCTGATAACGTTGGCTTAGTTAAAGGCATGTATCTACCACTGGACTATTGGGAGCTGCTTTCAGAGCATCCATCATTAGTTGGGCCAAAAGGCGGTAGACGTCTGTCATATAGGAATGTACGAAGATATTTTGATAACTCAGCATTCGTTACAATTGCTTCAGGCGGATGGGTTGGTACAAACATTAATCAATCCACAGTATTACAAGAGGCTATTCGAAGCACCCTGGATTCCGGAAGGGCGGTTGTGTTCGCGGTAAATGTTGAGAAAGACAAGAGGCATAGAGTAAATGGCTAACAAGGCGCTCGTTCGGACGCAAACTACGCTGCGCTTCGTTTGCGCCGCACAGCTTAGCCGTTATGCAAGAAGAGCAAATGAAAAACAGTGAACACATAAGAAATGCACTGATTGCTGCAAGTGCCGTAATCCCCATAGCAGGAGGCCCAATTGCTGTTATTCTCGATAAGTATCTGCCTTCTGAGCTTGAAAAACGCAAAAATGATTTCATCAATGCTTTATCTAAAGATCTAGAAAGAGTTAAAGACTCGATATCACCTGGGCGATTGGAGAGTCAGGAATATCTGACTTATTTTTTAAAAATATTAAGGCGTGCACTAGAAGAGCATAGAAAAGAAAAAACAATTGCCTTCAGAAATATTCTTGTTAACGAGGCTATTTCTAAATCGAGTGATTTTGATGAAGTTAGTATGTATATAAGATTGGTTAATGATTTGACCACAGATCAAATAAGAGTTCTTCACTATATATACAAAAAAAGGCTGGTTGGGAGTTGTAGTGAAGGCGCTGATGTCAATGTATACAAAGAACTCAAGGAATTGTGGCCAGGAGTAGATTACCACTATCTTCTAGCTTGTGTAACAGAGTTAATTCGTTTTTTTATAGTTACCTCATCGTCAGAAGTGCTAAATTCCAAAAAGGAAAAAGGACATGCATTAACTGATTTTGGAGAAAGGTTTGTCAAATATATTTTTTCACCAATAGAAATGATGTAGATGCATAACAAATTGCTTCACCTGACCGCATTTCGCTAGCGCTCCATGCGGCAGGTGAGCTCGGTCGTTATAAGCAATGATAAGGAAGTGTGTATGAGTATTGATTCAAATATTGTAATGCTAGTTGCTATTATCGCGGTAGTAATAATTATATATATGTTAAGAGACAAGCTTAATTCTTTGGGTATTAAAGTGGGAAGGCTTTTGAATCTAACTATAAAAACGGACGAAAGAAAGAAAACTGAGTCATATGGATTAATGTCGTCAATCAACAATGATTCAGATGAAAAGATAGATAATGAAGCACTGAAAACATTGAAGTGGATCCAGGAGGAAATTGAAGAAATAAATGGGAGTTACATACACTCTGACTCGACACTCAAAAATAAGAAAATAGCAACCCTGCTTTATACGAAATGCACAAAGAAACTAATCGGGACAGCTTTTTTTGAAGATCCAAACAACTATAAAGACGATTTAGCTATCTTTGTTGACCAGGGGGTTGAATTCGTGCGAATAACAACAGGCGATGTTTGTCCACAAGAATCCCAGAAAGAACAAAAAGAAAAACTTAGGTCTTTTCAGTCTAATGCACGGCTAGTAGTTGTTCCTGCAGATACCGAAATCTCAAAACTAGGAGGATTGTTTTGCGAAATGAAGGATGGAAGCCATTTAGCTTTTATAGCATTGAATAATGTGGGCAATAAAGGGGATAATCAAGGGTTAGTGTTCTGTGGTGACACAGCAGAGCATTTGTTTAAGTATTATGAAAGTTGGGTAAGCTTATAACAATCGCATTAACACGGACTGACAATTCCGCTGCGCTCCATTGTCATCCGGTTATGCGAAACGTTAGCTGTATAAAGATGAAAATAGCATACTTCATAGCAACGTTATTAATACTCGCATCATGTACAGCATATGATCAGAAGATATCAATTAAGGAAACTGGAAAACGGCAAGAAATAATATTAAAAAATAACAGCAACAAAAATGTATACGCGCTCAATATTAAAGTAAACGGGCATATAGATGGTGAAGCAAGTATATATCTATTGCTTAATGAAAAGCCATATAAAATAAAACATATAAGTGGTGATGTAGATGCTACCTGGGGTGGCGACTGGTATGGCAATAAAGCAATAATCGTTTATAAGCCACAAAATGTAACCAACGGAAACTTGCAAATTTATTATGGCTTTAAAACACTATAGTAAAACAGCTAACAAGCAGGTCAACATGGACTGGCAACTACGCTGCGCTACGTTGCCAGCCAGTTACCTTTATCGTTATGTCATCAAGGGAATGAAAGAGTGAAATTACAGGCCGTTGTGAAATCTTTTATTGTAAGTGTGCTGCTATCATTTCCGGCAGTAATTTTTATAAGTTTTGCACCTAATTATACAAAACCATTATTGGTACCAAATATTTCAATAGAAAAATACAAAGCAATGAGCACGAAAGAACAGCAGGATTTCCTTGCTGGAGAAGATAGTTTACGCAAGGTGGTAGGCATAGAAAAAATAAAGTATTTGCTGACAGCTACTCCAGAAACATACGCATTCAAATCAATATTAATGTTCTTAACTTTGTTTCTTTCTGGTATTTTTAGTGTTGCTTTTGCATGCAGAAATGTTC
>JALTJN010000453.1 GCA_027076405.1 Chromatiales bacterium | reverse complement strand
ATTCGCCTGAGTGATAATATTGATCGAATATCTAATGCGGTTAGCGTTAATTTATACACAGCCTGGCCTAGGCTTATGTCCACTTACTAAAGAAACTAGATAATAAAATGGAACAACAAGAAAAAACTCTGCAAGATTATATAGCTGTATTGAGTCGCCGCAAAGTATCAATAATTGTTACGATGATGGTGGTTTTTTTATTGGGAGTAGTGGTAGCTCTTGTGTGGCCACCAACTTACAGATCATCGGCAACAATACTGATTAAAGAACAAGAAATACCAGTGGAGCTAGTTCGCTCAACGGTAACGTCTTATGCTACCCAGCGTATTCAGACAATTAGCCAGCGTGTTATGACACGTAATAATTTGATGCAAATTATAGAAAAATATAATTTATATGTGGAGGAAAGGAAGCAAAAGACATCAGAGCAAGTTTTAGAGGAAATGCGACAAGATATTAATTTAGATATGATTAGCTCAGATGTGGTTGATCCTCGAACTGGTCGGCCAGGTACAGCAACAATTGCTTTTACTCTCTCTTTTCAGGGCAGTAATCCATCTTCAACACAAAAAGTGGCTGGAGAATTAACAAGTTTATTTTTAGCTGAAAATCTTAAAACACGTAAAGAAAAAGCTTCAGAAACTTATGTTTTTCTAACAGATGAGACTGACAAATTATCTGAGAAAATAACAGAAATTGAAAATAAACTGGCGGATTTTAAAGAGCAGCATTCTAATTCGTTACCTGAAATGTCTGCAATGAATCTGAGTATGCTGAGTCGAGTAGAAAATGAATTAGTACAAGTTGAAGCAGATTTACGGTCGAATAAAGAAAAACGCTTTTATCTTGAAAGTCAGTTGGCACAAATTAATCCATTAACGAATATGCGCTCAGCAACAGGAGTTAGTATTTTAGACCCTGTTTCCCGGCTAAAAGCGTTAGAAGCAGAGTATGTCAGTATGACAGCTAAATATTCACCGCAACACCCAGATGTAATAAAGATTAAGCGTGAAATAGAGGGTTTAAAGCAGCAGGTAGGGGAAAGTGTTGACTACACGGAAAAAGCTAAAGAATTATCGGCAAAGAAATCGGAATTGGGCACTGTTCAAAAAAAATATGGTGATAGTCACCCAGATGTAGTTAAGTTAAAAAAGGTTATAAGCAGACTTGAAAAAGATCTTAAAAGTGCCTCTTCAAATTTGGAAAAGGATATTATGCAAGAACAGCCGGATAATCCCGCGTATATTTCCATATTAACACAACTTAAAACGGTGAAGTCAGCGATTCAGTCCGTTAAGGAAAGAAGAAGCCAGCTTAAGAAGAAGCTAGCAGAACTTGAAAAAAGAATAGCAAACACACCTGTAGTTGAAAAAGAGTATCAGAAGTTAAATCGTGAACGAAGTAATGCTCTTGCTCGTTATCAAGATATTAAATCTCGACAAATGGAAGCTGAAATTGGTCAACAAATGGAAAAGGAAAGTAAAGGGGAGTCCTTTATCTTAATTGATCCAGCGCAATTTCCAGAGCGTCCAATTAAGCCCAATCGTATAGCGATTGGATTTATGGCGTTTATATTAGCTATTGTGTGTGGCACTGGGCTTGCTGTTTTACAGGAAATGCTAGATTCATCGATACGTGGGACAAGAAGTATAACTAATATGCTGACATCACCTCCGTTAGCGGTAATCCCATTTATATATAACACCCAGGATTTATTGAGAAAAAAAAGAGCTACACGTTGGGTATTTATCTCTATCATTGCTGGTATTTTTAGCGTTGTATTATTTGTGCATTTCTTTTTAACACCTTTAGATGTGTTATGGTTCAGAGCCATGAGAAAAGCAGAAAATATTATTACCCTGTAATATAAAGAATTTAAGGAGGTACACTATGGAACGCATTAAGCAGGCACTTGAGTTAGCTCGCCAAGAAAGGAAGAAGTATACAGGAAATACATCATCGAGCTTTTTTAACGCCTCGAACAGAAACAAAAGTGTAGCAGAGCAAAATATTGAGTATACAAAAACCCGTTCTATAGCTTTACCTATACGTGAACTACGAGAGAAAAAAATAATTGTTGACCAGGAAAATGCTATTTCTGACGCATATCGTTTGTTGAGAACTCAGGTACTACAGCGATTAAAGGAAAAAAACTGGAATACTCTTGCTGTTACTAGCCCAGGAAACGGAGCTGGTAAATCACTAACAGCGATTAACATTGCTATAAGTCTCGCACGGGAAGTTGATAATACGGTTTTACTGGTTGATGCGAATCTTCGAAGTCCACGTATACAAAGGTACTTTAATATTTATGCAGAACATGGTTTAAGTGATTACCTAACAAAAGATGTTCCGCTTAATGAAATAATGATTCATCCTGAAGGTGTGCCACGCTTTGTTATTTTGCCCGCAGGGAATGCAATGTCTAACTCATCAGAAATGTTAAGTTCACCTAAAATGCAAAGATTGGTGGATGAGCTTAAGCATCGTTATCCATCACGCATTGTTTTATTTGATCTGCCACCCTTGCTCGAAAGCTCAGATGCACTTGCATTTATTCCTACAGTTGATGCGTCACTGGTTATTGTAGAAGAGGGGAAAACGCAAGAATCAGAATTACGACAGGCATTTGAAATGTTACAGAACTACGAAGTGATTGGCACAGTTTTAAATAAAGCGTATACCCGCGATAGAGATTATGGAAACCTAGATGTAAAACCTGGCCTTATCTCTTTATTGCTTAATAAATTAAGTAAACAGTCTTTGCCAAAATGGGCGAAATAATTTTATGAAACTAATATCTACGGACAGCAGGAAACTTAAATGGTCAAATTAGAAGATACAAAAATAGCAATTATAGGTTTGGGATATGTGGGATTACCTCTAGCAGTTGAATTCGGTTTGAAAATGCCA
>JALTJN010000452.1 GCA_027076405.1 Chromatiales bacterium | reverse complement strand
ACTGAAGGCCGCTTACTAACAAGTCGGTGAAGCTCGCCTGCAAAAAGCAGCAGGCTTGGACTGCGTAAAAGGCACGCAGCCACTTACCTCGGCGTTATTTGCGACACGAAGCTGCATATTTATTTGTTGAGCTTAAATAAATTTAGTTTTTTTTAAGTTTATTTAAATTTTCAACCTGCTGTTCTGTCAGCAGTTTCCTACCAAACTATGCGAAACGGATTTGGTATAAAGCGTTTGGCTTTCTGTAATGGGAGGTATACGGGTTCAAAATTTGCCCGGCACGAAAGTGAGCAGACGTCTTTTGGGTGCTTCGTTGCGAGAAAGATTAAGCAATCGACTTAAAGTAGGAAGGCAAATGACAGTCATTGTGTGCTGGTGCGCCTACTGGCTTTATTTAATATATAAAGTATGTTGAACTTAACCCATTATTGCAAAGATTCATTAATCGGGTCGTGAAATACCGGCTTTTGAAGGGCTTGAGCTGTATGATGGGAAACTATCACGTACAGTTCTTAGGGGGGAACGAGCCGTGAGGCTCTGACCTACCCGGTGTGTCTCAACATTATTTTTCTAACTTCTTGGTTAAAATAGATAAATGGACTACTCGACGAAACTCCGGTTGAAAATGGCAACAAATTCCCAGATCGATGAAGAACCATGGGAGTCTGACGTAATTTCACTGATGGCTGACCAATTAGAAAAATACAAAGAAATCGCAGGTTGCGAGTTACCTAAAAAATATCAATACCCCGTTAGACGACAACTAAGTCTTTGCGAGTTGTTGAAGGAGGACCTGGAATATTTTTCTAAGCATGTGCCCGACGTTGAGAAACTCAGGGACAACATAGAAATATTTCAATTTCATGGTAATACGCCACGTGTTTCTGTACTTTTGCCCGAACAGGAAGATGGGATAGCTCATATCGGCATCTCAACTACATTCATGAAATTTGTACATCTATATTTCTCAAAGTTTATGACGCTGACTCAAACATATAGGGAAGACAATATTCATGAAGATTACTTGGAAGAAATTAAAACCCAAAAATGGGATTGTTTATCAATTTATTTATCCACATTAGTGGACGCAGCCAAATATACAAAATTAGACTATGAATCTGCGATCGAGAAATATCGATATCTATATCAGCCTTATGACTACTGTGACCTAATTATTGCTGCTCGGCAATTTGGTCTCCTTCATGAGGTGGCTCATTTGCACATAAAGAAAAACTTTTGCCAATATAAATATACTATAAGCCCTCACGGGGAAGAGTACCTAGCAGATCAAATAGCATATGAATGGCTAGTAACGCCATATATGAAGAAACAAAAGTTATCAGATTCTGACCGTTACGATTTGTCGATACGCATACAAGCTCCCTTTTATTATTTCACGGCTGAACATTTCCCGTTTTCAATCCATCATTGGGATTCAGATAAAGTCGACGTTTTGCGGAAGAAAGAGAAAGATTACTATCGAATACAACCTCTGAGAAGGGAAATGAGTTTAATGGGTGGTATGCAGAATCAAACTATTTTTAGGAAGTACCCGGATATGCTGCATTATCTCTATATATACATAAGCAAAGAACATATTGCCCATGACCCGGACACTTTTTTTCGTGGAGAATGGGGGCCACTCGGAATGTTGGGGTTTACTCAACAAAGTGATGAGCTTCATACGATCATTCAGAGTTTGTTAATGTCACGTGCCGATGCTTACCATGCTTACTCCGAACTTGATTATGCCATAGCGCTTAATCATGGTGACGCATTGGCATGGTTACAACAGCGCTTGATTTCATTTTACCGAAATGAAAACAAATGGAATGAAAGTCAGACAAAAGAAGCGTGGTTAGAAGTTGATCGAATTATAAAACGTCGTATGGGGCTAATGAAGGACTATGGAGCTTTGGATAAAGTATTGTATGAGCACGAAGTTCTTTTTGGTGAGGCTCCTATCAGGTGCTATGATATTTCTAAAATAGCTTGGAAAAAAAGGTATGGCATTATGCAGATTGACTTAGTGGTGGTTTCTGAGACGGAAAAGTCAGAAGTTATAGATATTATTAAAAATCAAGATAGATATGATATCTCAGCAGATGGATTTCAGGAGATTCGGAATCTTGATGGTGATATTCCTATGTTGCTATTTAATATCTCCGCTGATTTTGTAAACGGTACATCAGCAGGTTTATTCGCAGCATTTATTTATGACTTTTTAAAAGCTATTCGAGCTAAGCGTGTTCGTATTGCCGAGGAAGATATAGACCTTATTAAAGAAACTGTAGAGAACACGGTTATCAGTACCATCGAACGCGCTTTGGTAGAGGGAGTTAGCAAGGATATAGGAAATAATACTAAAGATTGATACTTTCAAGTGTTAGTACGTGAAAGGGATTACAAGGTGATTTCTCGACTACCTAACAGGCATACGTAAGAAATATTAGTTGGCGTGGTAATCAACACATAACAAAAGCACTTGAGAGGGACAAACCGCAGTGCTGGGTTATGAGAAATTAAGTTGTTGTTTTATTACTCTGTTTAAATTACAAATGTAATTTATTTTTATCGCGTAAAAACTTATGTCTATCTGCTAGTTAATTTTAAATATTATTTCACGGCATTTTAATTTTTGGCATTCGCTTTGTTTATTTGTTTTTAAGTGCTGAATATTTAAAGTATTATCTATCGCGCCGGAACCGGTAAAAAATACTGGATTGGACGTCAACTGATGCACTGAAACTTTATTCTGTTTCCTGTACGTTTGGCTCTGTTTGTTTTATCTAAAATCGGGGTTTAAATTTCACATAACAAAGTGCTAAACTCAGACCAATAAACGCGTGGTTTGAACTATCCTTTTTAGTTTGTGCTACTCAACCTAAATTTAATAACCAGCTGTCTGCGTTTTTGTCTGGTTAGCACGACGTTATGCA
>JALTJN010000451.1 GCA_027076405.1 Chromatiales bacterium | reverse complement strand
TTTTCCTTGCTATCCAGATCATCTCTGAAATCACTAAAATCCATTTTAAAGGGCGGGTTGGAAACGATGTAGTCAAACTGTTTCAGCGCTTTGCCGTCTTTATGAAAGGGGTGCAGCATGGTGTTGCCCTGAATTACATTGGGAATGGAATGCACCAGATTATTAAGGATTAAATTCAGCCGCAGCAAGTTAGAGGATTTTTGTGAAATATCCTGTGTGTAAATGCTGCAGCGGTTTTCACCAATGCTGTGCGCCACGTTCATTAAAAGCGTACCGGAACCCGCCGATGGATCGTAACAGGTAACATTTTTAATTTTTCCCTGCTTCTTTTTCGGCACCAGGATTGCCGCCATTATGCGTGCCACGGCATGCGGCGTGTAATATTCGGCATATTTCCCGCCACTGTTGCTGTTGTAGTCTTTAATCAGGTATTCAAAGATGGTGGCGTAAAAGTCGTATTTCTGGGTGAAGATACGTTCAAAACTAAATTCCACCAGGTTACTGATAATGGCGCGACAAAAATCATCGCGTTTTGACTGATCGGCAATGTATTCACTGAGCCGATCAAACAATACGACTTTGGTGCCACCATCCGTTTTAACCGCAAACACATCGTTATTATTAATGGCGATGCTCATCAGGGTGTCGTCAAACAGTTTGGCGAAATCCGGCTGGTTTTGCTGGCTGAATAAATGGGCGATAAAATGTTCCGGGTTTAAGCGGGCAGTATCTGCACCCATTTGTAGCTGTAACATTTCGCGCTTTTCGTCGCTCATGGCCGTGAGGGCTTCTTCCCACTTTTTGGCTTTGGCTATTTTCTTGTTGAGCTTTTTGGCTTCATAGGCAAATTTGTCATTGAGAAATTTATACAAAAACACCTGTGTGATAATTTTAAATTCATTGCCATCGTTACCCAGACCATAGTTGGCACAGATTCCTTTCAGGCTGTCGATAAGTTGTTTGGTTTTTTGTTGAAACTCAAGCTCTACCACGTTTGTAACCCTGTTCTAAATTCATTTAAGTATTCTACAACCACTTGCTTGTTAATGTATTTTGACGCATCGGGGTTGAGTTTGATTTTTTGTTGATGCATAAATTGTTCAATCACATGAGGCATCATCATCCGTTCAAAGTAGTCTTCGTTATTCAGCAGTTGTGCATTTTGCATAACGTGCTCGTCAGCATATTGTTTAACGCCGGTTAATGCTTCAAAAATACGTCGCTCGTTGTCTTTTCTGATATTAAATTCCGCGCCTTTTTCCAGTAACCGCTTATGAATACGGGTGTACTTGGTGTCGCCGAGGTATTTTTGCCGTAACTGATTATTCTGCCGGTTGAGTTCTTTTACCCGCGCATGGATTTTTTTCAGTGCCTCAATATTGTGGTTCATTTCATCCTGAGTGACTTCACTGAGGTTTTTCTTTTTGAATAGCCGTTCCAGTTCTTCTTTTAAGCTGATAAATACTGGGTCCTGTTGATCAAAATTACCTGCCAGTGCTTCGCGGGTTTGGCGCAGGGTGTTTTTCAGTTTATCTGCCAGTACCAGTTCTTCTTCGCTGATTTTGGTGAATTTAAATATCACGTCTTCCAGAGCCACATTGAGTAAGTTGCTGGTGTCTTCGCCGCTTTCGATACTGGCTTTCAGGTTTAACAGGTTCAAATGATTGCTGGTTTCAATATAGAGCTTATTGAGTTTCTGGAAATCCAGCTGCTTAAGTAATTCATAATCGCCTTGCAGCCGGATCAGGTTATACAGGCTTTTTGCATTTGCCAGGGCTTTTTTCAGTGACAGGATAATTTCTTTATCTTGAATTTCACTGATCTGTTGAGAGAAAATTTCTGCATTGTCGGTATCAAAACGGAACAGGATGTCTTTAATTTGCTCGATTTCTGCCTTGATTTCATGCGGCGATTTAAACAGGTTGGAATAATGCTCCATTTCATCGCCCAGTTCTGATTGTAATTCATCAAAGTAGGCGCGGTTGGTTTCATCAAATTCTTTACGAATATCGGCAAAATCCACGACATAGCCATAGTGGAAGTGCTTATAGGTACGGTTTACACGCGTAAGGGCTTGCAGCAGGTTATGCTTACGGATCACTCTGCCAAGATAAAGTTTTTTCAAGCGTCTGGCATCAAAGCCGGTGAGCAACATATTATAGACAAACAGCAGATCGTATTTTCCGGCTTTGAAATCTTCGACCCATTCCTTGCGATCTTCTTTGGTTCCGACATCGTGTAAAATAAGCGCAGCACGGCTGACTTTATTTTGCTGTTTTTTCTGCACCGCATAGTCTGGGGAGTCTTCCGTGTGCCTTAATGTGTTTTGAAATGTGCCACTGACATCCCCAACCTGCTGTGCTGTAGCATATTGATGTTGAAATATTTCGTACATCTGCTTTGCCTGATTGGCACTGTCACAAATTACCATGCCACCGATACTGGCATCGTTCATTGCGCCACGGCTTTGTTCAAAGTCCGTAATGATGTAATCCAGCATGGGTTCCACAAAACTCGGGTGGGCATAAATCAGCTTGCGATCAACATCACCCAGTTTCACTTCTACTTCTTCTAATGCCTTCTGTAATACCATTTTATAGTTGGTGGCGATTTCTTCACGGATTAACCGCAGAGTGTAGCCGTCTGCAATAGACGCGTTGTAATAGTATTTATGGATATAATCGCCAAACAAATCTTTTGAGTTGTAATCTGTACCGAGTAGCGGGGTTCCTGTCAGTCCAATTTTTATTGCCTGACTGTCTGACTGGCTAAGGTTTGCCAGAAAGCTGCCTCTGGGGTTGTAGCTGCGGTGTACTTCATCAAGAAAATAGATGCGCTGTATATCAACATTGTAGTCCTGCGTTTGCACAACATCCGGATCGTCTTTAAATTTCTGGATATTCACCACGGTGATTTCAGCTTTGCCGGTATTATTATGAATAACCTTT
>JALTJN010000450.1 GCA_027076405.1 Chromatiales bacterium | reverse complement strand
ACAATCGAAAATAAAAATAGCTGAGCCTAAAAAGACACAAACAAAACAAAAAACAAAAGAGAAACCGGCAGAACAAAAAAACAGCTTAACCTTTAAAGAACAAAAAGAATTAGATGAATTACCAAAATTAATTGAAGCGTTAGAAACAGAACAAACTGAAATCACAGAAAAAATGGCCGATGCGGATTTTTACCAATTAGAAAAAAAGATAATATCAGACACAACAATGCGCTTATCAGAAATTGAGCAACAACTAAAAATCGCTTACTTGCGTTGGGAGAAATTAGAAGATAATGAATAAGATAATATATAAAATATTTTCACTGACATTGATTTTTTTGCTGACTTCATGCAGTGGTGAAAAAGAGAGCATTACAACAAAGCAGGCTGATATTGATTATGATATTTTATTAAAAGGTGGCGATAAAAAAATATCATTTTTAAATGAGGCACGCCCAGTTTTAGAAAAACGTTGTATCGTGTGTCACGGTTGTTACGATGCGCCGTGCCAGTTAAAGCTCACTTCAATAGAAGGCATTAAGCGTGGTGCGAATCCGGATAAGGTTTATGATGCAGAGCGATTTTTTGCAGTAAAGCCCACGCGTTTATTCGTCGATGCAAAAAGTGAAAAAGAATGGCGCGAAAAAGGGTTTCATTCTGTTTTAAATGACCAACAAGAATCAGAGGTTAATAACTTGCGCCACTCGGTGCTGTATAAAATGTTGCGTTTAAAACAGCTTAACCCGCAGCCACGCATTGGCATGATTGATGATAAAATCGATTTAAGTTTAGGCAGAGAACAAACTTGCCCAACAAATGAAAAATTTGCAGAATATGTAGAAAAATTTCCAGGCCAGGGTATGCCGTTTGCAACGCCCAATATGTCAGATGAAGAATATCATGTTTTAGTAAAATGGATATCGCAAGGAATGCCTGACGACAGAAAAAAAACTTTACCAGTTGAAACGACAAAACAAATAAAAAAATGGGAAACATTTTTAAACCAAAGTGATTTAAAGCACCAATTAATTAGCCGGTATTTATATGAGCATTTGTTTATTGGGCATTTATATTTTAAAGGTGCAAACACGCGAGAGTTTTTCAAAATGGTGCGTTCATACACTCCACCGAGTAAACCCATTTCTGAAATTCCAACAACAAGAGCTTATAGTGACCCAAAAGTCGATAAGTTTTATTACCGACTACGTTATATAAAATCGTCTATTGTAAATAAATCACACGTAATATATAGCCTGTCAGATAAACGTATGGCACGCTATGAAGAGCTTTTTGTTAAACCTGAATACGAGGTGACAAAGTTACCGTCTTATATTGCAGCGCAAGCATCAAACCCGTTTAAAACTTTTGTCGATATTCCCGTTAAATCGCGTTATAAATTTTTATTAGACGATGCAAAATTTTTTATTGAAGGTTTTATAAAAGGCCCGGTGTGCCGAGGGCAAGTTGCGCTTAATGTTATAGAAGATCAGTTTTGGGTTTTTTTTGGTTCACCAGATAAAATGCAAGTTAATCATGATGATAAGTTTATAAGTGAAATAGCTGAAGATTTTGAACTGCCAACGGAAAAAGAAAATACCTTAAATTTGTTTAGCACCTGGACACACTATTGGGATTTGCAGCTCAATTATATGATGAAGCGACAAAAAATATATATGAATTTGCCACAAATGGAATTAGACACGGCGTTATCTTTTATTTGGGATGGCAGTAATAGTATGGATAAAAATAACAGTGCATTAACCATATTTCGGCATTTTGACAGTGCAAGTGTTAAACGGGGAATGTTGGGGAATTATCCGGAAAGTGCATGGATATTAGATTACCCTATTTTAGAAAGAATACATTATTTACTGGTTGCAGGGTACGATGTGTATGGCAATGTTGGGCATCAGTTTAATACGCGTATTTATATGGATTTTTTACGCATGGAATCAGAAAATACTTTTTTAGCTTTTCTCCCTCCCGAAAAACGAGAAGAGGTGAGAGCATCCTGGTATAAAGGCATTCGTCAAAATGTAAAAAAATATTTTAAAGCACCAGATCATTGGCTAAAAGTACAAATTGTAAATGGCTTTAAAACAAATGACCCAAAAAAAGAATTATATAAAAAACTGGAGCAAAGATTAGAGCAATTTCCAGCAGATCATATTAATCGGTGTGAAAACCCCAATTGTGACTTTGAAGAAAATGCATCGCCAATGGATAAACACATTCAACGTATAGCAAAAATTAAGGGAAAACAATTAATTGTATTTCCTGATGTTGCGCTGTTAAGAGTTATCGGCAACAAGCGGGATCAAGTTTATACCTTGATTAATAATAAAGAATATAAAAACATCAGCTCGTTATTCAGTTCGGTTGATAATAGAGACAGGGAGCTGGACACCATGAGTGTTTATAAAGGTGTTTTGGGAGCCTACCCCAATTTCTTTTTTGTGGTAAAAGAAAACGATTTAGAAAATTTTGCTAATATTATAACCGCAATAAAAGACAGAGATGATTATGAAAAATTTGTGAGTATTTATGGTGTGCGCAGAACGGCGGCAAGATTTTGGAAAGAGGCAGACTGGTTTAATGCACAATTTGCAAAGCAGGAACCCAGAGCCTATGGGATTTTTGATTTGTATCGATACAGTAATCGTTAAAAAGACAGCTAACAATGTAATATTCAAGCACGGACATTAAAAGCATTTACTGCCAATACATGAGCACTTTATTTTATTCGCGTGTTTTGCGTTCATTAGCGGTAAAAAACTTTTGATACTTAAATTATTTTCTTTCGTGTAAAGGTTTCTTTAAAGTAAAAAAGGACGACTAAAAAGCCGTCCTTTTTTATGCACATAAAATGCGTTGAGCAAAGGCGATTAACTACAACCCTTAGGGCGAGGTAAGCCAGCAATTTTATTTGCGCACTTAATTAAGCCCGTT
>JALTJN010000449.1 GCA_027076405.1 Chromatiales bacterium | reverse complement strand
TTTTTACAGGTGCAAAATGCAATCAGGGAAAGCCATAACTATGAACTTCCTGAAATCATCGCTGTCCCTATTTGTTCAGGTGAACAGAACTATTTAAACTGGATTCAATCAGCCACATTAGCTACGGAATGAGAATAATGAGAATAAACATCCCCACAAAAACATTACTGCTTTTACTTTCACTGTTTTTTACTTTTAACAGTTCAATCATTTTAGCTGAAGGTAGCGGAGTTGCAGCCATTGGTAATTTAAGTGACTCTCTCGGACTTGGAGGTAACGAAGATGAAATTTTAGAACCCGATGTTGCTTTCAGGCTCACGACAGATGTCAAAGATGCAAGTAATCTTATTGCTAACTGGCAAATTGCTGATAAACATTATCTGTATCGCAATAAATTTAAATTCAAAATAAAAGAAGGTGACGTTCAACTTGGTGCAGCTATTTTACCTGCGGGTGAAACAAAGAACGATGAGTTCTTTGGAAAAATACAAGTTTTCCATCATAACGCTGAAGCAATTATCCCCGTCAATCGAAGCAACACCAAAGCAACGACAATAAAAGTTCAATTTACCTATCAGGGTTGTGCTGAAGAAACCGGAATTTGTTATCCCCCTATTCGTAAAACTGTCAGTTTTGACTTGCCTGCCGGCGGTTCAGTTTCTCAGGCAAAAAACACTTCAAGTGCAATGCCGGTAACAACAGTAAAAAGCAAAGATGATTATGTTCCGGAACAGGATAAATCACTCGCCGTTTTAAAGTCCGGTGATGCGATTAAAATTTTATTGTACTTTTTCCTTGGTGGTTTAGCGTTAGCTTTTACAGCTTGTATGTATCCGATGATTCCAATTTTATCTTCGATTATTGTTGGCCATGGTGAAAAGATTAATCGCGGTACCGCCTTTGCAATTTCAATGGCGTATGTGCAAAGTATGGCTGTCACCTTTGGCCTTCTCGGTGCTGCTGTCGCCTTGTTTGCCGGTGGTGTTAATTTACAAGCGTATTTCCAAAGCCCGTGGATTTTAATTCCTTTCTCAGTGTTATTTGTTGCTCTGGCTTTTTCAATGTTTGGATTTTATGCCATTCAAATGCCAGCTTCTGTACAAAGCTGGTTAAGTAATTTCAGTAACAAGCAGGAAGGCGGCTCTTTGCATGGCGCTATTTTCATGGGTGCAGCCTCGGCATTAATTATTGGCCCTTGTGCCGGCCCTGTTATTATCGGTGCACTGGCTTATGTGGCAGCTGAAAGTGATCCTTTCCTTGGTTTCCTAGCAATGTTTATTCTGGGTAACGGTTTAGGTTTACCTTTGTTACTTGTTGGCACACTCGGCGGTCACGTATTACCGAAAGCAGGAACGTGGATGGACACGGTAAAAGCAGCTGCCGGTGTTATCTTACTTGCCATTGCCATTCTCTTCCTTGAACGTATTAGCTTTATATCCTCCATGTTCATTATGACGTTATGGGCGGTCTTTTTTATTATTGTCGGTGTTTATCTGGGGGCACTCGAAGCAATAAAAGAAGGGGCTTCCGGCTGGTATAAACTTTGGAAAGGCTTAGGACTTGTCTTTATTATTTACGGTGTCATTGTCATGTTAGGTGGCGTAACCGGTGCACGTAACTTTAACGATCCTATGCATGGTTCAAGTTTAACCATGGGTGGAGGCGCAGCTGAAAAGCAGCATTTAAAATTCAAACGCATTAAAACAGAACATGATTTAAAAAATGAAATTGCTGCAGCTAAAGCCGCAGGCAAATATATCATGCTGGACTTTTATGCTGACTGGTGCACCTACTGTAAAAAGTTTGAAGATTACGTATTCAGCAATAAAGAAGTACAAACTTTACTGAAAGATTTTGTTTTATTGCAGGCCGATGTCACCGCAAATGATGAACTGGATCAGGGATTAAATAAATATACTTCCGTTCAGGCTCCACCCGCTATCTTATTCTTTGGTAAAGATGGAAAAGAGATTCGTAACTATCGCATTGTCGGTAATATGGATGCGAAAACATTTATCAATCACGTAAAACAAATTATCAATAAATAAAAATAAAATTATGTCGAAAACAAATTCAATGCTCATGATGGTTGGACTGGCAATTGCCGGTCTGGCTTCCGGTTATGTTTTTAATAACTGGCAACACCAACAAAAACTTGCCGAAACTGAACAGAGTAAAAGCCAGGAAGTGAAAGTAACAAACACCCGGCCTTTATTTAAACTCAAGGATCTTGAAGGCAAGGTGCGCGATGTAAAGGAATGGGATGGTCAGGTTCTGATGATTAACTTCTGGGCTACCTGGTGTCCACCCTGTCGTAAAGAAATTCCCGCTTTTGTTGAGCTGCAGGAAAAGTATAAAAACAAAGGGTTCACCATTGTTGGTATTGCCCTTGACGAAAAACAAGCCGTCATTGATTTCACCGATCCTATGGGAGTGAACTACCCAATTTTGATGGGCGATAGTGAAGGAATTAAATTATCAAAGGCTTATGGTAACCGCCTTGGGGTATTACCTTTCACCGTCATCATTGATCGTAAAGGTAATATCATCCATCGCCAGCGTACCGGACTAACATACGAACAAGTCGAGGGGATGGTTAAACCACTTTTATAAAAGATCAGTAATAACAAGGTATGGGGGCACTATTTCTGTATCCCCGAGTTTATTTCTGACTTGCTTTTAACACTTCGGAAATCATTTCTAACAGCTTTATGGGATCAAAAGGTTTTAATATCCAGCCTGTTGCACCGGAGGCTTTTATCTTTTGTTTATTATCTTCCAGGTTTGCCGCAACAACAAGAATTGGCGTATGAGCATACGATGCTAATTTGCGAATTTCATTTACAAATTCAATCCCGTCCATTTCCGGCATTTGAATATCTGTGATGATGACATCGAAAGGTGATGCTTTAGCAAGTGCAATGCCCTCTTTTCCATTCTCCGCAAGTGTTACATCATGCTGATTTTG
>JALTJN010000448.1 GCA_027076405.1 Chromatiales bacterium | reverse complement strand
TTTTACATCTGTATTCTTTTATCTCGTTTGCACGTTTCCTGACTGTACTTTTTGATGCTTCCATTATTTCCCCGAACAATTTTATATATTGCCCTAACGCTCTCATCAGGGGCTTTCAGAAGGGGCGCGATTTTTGCGTTCTTTGCAAAAATCGCGCCCCTTCTGAAAGTCCCTCTGGATGAGTTTGTTATATTTTTTATTGATTTTCACTTTTAACTCTGAAAACTATTAAACATGAAAGCAAATAAGAGAATACTGCAACCCCAACCCATGTTATTGCACCATACTTGAAATTTATATCTCTAATTATTTGTTGTTCATCTTTGGGCAGGCATTTCGTATCCTTTTGAACCTGAGAATATAGCCGGTTAAGCTCAGCGCCATTATTTGCTATTTCTCCCCCCAAATTCATAATATAACTTTCAATTTTAATGTTTCGTCTAATTATTACCGTATCATTAAATAAGACGGCTCCGTATATAGCAATAAAAATCAGTGCTGCGACATTTATTTTGATCTTGTTTGGTTTTAAGTAATTCATTTCTTCTGGTTTTTCTACTGTAAACTGAAAAATAGAACACTTTATTTGTTGGTTGCGTGTTACTTTCCTAACTCTGACTTCGATGAACTATTATATTTCATGTATAGCATGATCATAATAAAAATTTGAATAATTATTAATGAGAAAATTATATTCCTAGTACTTTCGAGAGAAGAAGAATGATTGCGAACCACTTCCGCACTTGATGATAATGTAGCTGATATTTTTTTCATTACAGCCAAAAGGTGATCAACAGTTTCTTTCTTCTTCCCATTTAGCACGAGTTGTATATGTTCGTTTAATTTTACAGAAGCAATTAATTCTTTCTCCGAATATTGAAATAACGCCGTACTATTTTGATTTACCAACCAAAGTAAACCAAACAATAGAGATAAAGCAATAATGTTGAATATTTGTATTGTCTTCATTTTTTAAATATAACGCCTTGCTAACCTGCCATTAGTACAGTGCAGAACGCAGTGGCGCACTGTACTAATGGTCAGGTTGAGCTAATTGTTAGAAGCTATTTTCTCCAGGCGCTCGGCAAGCCACACTTTAATTATCGACTGACGTGTCACCCCTAGATGCTTTGCTTCTTTATCTAGTGACTCGATCATCCACGTGGGAAAATCCACATTTACACGTTTCTGCTCTTGATTGGGGCGCCTAGCTTTTGATAAATCAAGGTCACCTATAATTTCCTTGTTTTCATCAAACTTCTTATCAAATGACTTGGCTTTCATACAACTTTACCTCTTCTATACGAGACCTACGTACAGAAATAATACGAATATTTTTACCACGATAGGTTATAACTGCTGACCAGTGTTTTTTTGCGATAGTACCGATGACTATAAACCTTGGCTCATCTATTGTTTTGGCGGGAATCTCAAGAAGGCCAGGATCACTCCACAGTGCCTGAGCGGCATCAAAATCTATACCATGTTTGGTGAGATTTTTAAGGCTTTTAGTATCGTCATACTCAAAGGTCAGCATGGTATAGAATATATACCTATTTTATACCGTATGCAAGGATTTTTTCTGCTTCTAACGGCAAAGCTCAGCGGGCAGGCAAAAGGGGCGCGGGTTTTGCGCTCTTTGCAAAACCCACGACGCTTTTGACTGTCCGGCTGGAGCGATTTGTTGGGCGTTCTCTCCTTCACGATTGAAGTTTATTTTTACCCCCGAACCATAAAACATACAATACACCCAACGGATTATTTTGATGTTTCCTGCGGATTTGCCTCTGTAATGCACGTTGCTCGGCAAAACAGGAAACGCTAATATTGCACGGCTCTCGCTAAAATATTTGGTTTTTCTTCTTTTGGCTGTTTCGCTGGTCTGTCTATTGGCACATTTCTCGATGCTAATTTTCTTTTGCACGCAGTGTCTACTGGCACTGCACTTTTGGGACGCAAATAGCTCGGAAAAACATTTCAAGCTTTTTCATTTTCGAAGCCGATAAGATTGACTCTCGATTTCTCTTTCCTGCAAACCGGTTAAATTGGATTTTATTTCTTTCTTTTTCCTTCCGTTTTTGGAACTCGGTTTTGTCGATGCCGTGAAGCAAAACAATCATTTTTCACAAAACTAGTTCGCTTGTGAGATTGTTTGCTTATCGGTTATTTTTTTACGCCCAACGGCAAAGCTCAGCGGGCAGGCAAAAGGGGCGCGGGTTTTGCGCCTTTTGCAAAACCCGCGACGCTTTTGACTGTCCGGCTGGAGCGATTTGTTGGGCGTTCTCTCCTTCACGATTGAAGTTTATTTTTACCCCCGAACCACAAAACATACAAGACACCCAACGGATTATTTTGATGTTTCCTGCGGGTTGCCTCTGTAATGCACGTTGCTCGTCAAAAAGCAGGAAACGCTAATATTGCACGGCTCTCGCTAAAATATTTGTTTTTTCTTTTTTTGGCTGTTTCGTCGGCCTGTCTATTTTCACATTTCTCGATGCTAATTTTCATTTGCACGCAGTGTCGACTGGCACTGCACTTTTGGGCCGCAAACAGCTCGGAAAAACATTTCAAGCTTTTTCGTTTTCGAAGCCGAGGAGATTGGCTCTCGATTCCTCTTTCCTGCAAACCGGTTAAATTGGATTCTATTTTTTTCGCCGCCCTTTCATTTCTGGATTGCGGTTTTGTCGATGCCGTGAAGCAGAACAATCATTTTTTCACAAAACCAGTTCGTTTGTGAGATTGTTTGCTTATTGGTTATTTTTTTACGCCCAACGGCAAAGCTCAGCGGGCAGGCAAAAGGGGCGCGGGTTTTGCGCTCTTTGCAAAACCCGCGACGCTTTTGACTGTCCGGCTGGAGCGATTTGTTGGGCGTTCTCTCCTTCACGATTGAGGTTTATTTTTACCCCCGAACCATAAAACATACAAGACACCCAACGGGTTATTTTGATGTTTCCTGTCGATTTTCCTCGGCAACGCACGTTGCTCGGCAAAAAGCAGGAAACGCTAATATT
>JALTJN010000447.1 GCA_027076405.1 Chromatiales bacterium | reverse complement strand
CAGGTGGACCACACGCATTTGAAAGCCGGAGTACTACACCCTCAATATCATTCCGCTCATGGGAAAAACGTACAGCATCTTCACCAGCTCGATGACTGGTAGCATATGGGTGAGTGGAATTGGTACAGGTTTGTTCGTTTATTTCACCAATTAAAGGGCTGCCATATACATGTGCTGTTGATAAATATATAAACCTTTTCACATCTTGTTTAAGAGCAGCCCGAATAAGTTTTGCTGTCGTCACGCCATTAAACTCCAAAGCCATTACAGGATCATTGCTACAACTCGCAGCATTTGCTCCTGCCGTATGTATTATGACATCTACTCCTTCACATATTTTCTCAAGATCAGATATTGAACCCCAATGCACTTGAGCTATTTCAGCACCATGTATCAAGTCAGAAGAAATATTTTCTTTGCGAGTGCTAATGACAACGTCATAATTAGGCTCTAGTAAAAGTGATTTTGCTAACCTTCCTCCCAGATAACCAAGCCCGCCCGTTATAAGTACACGCATCACTTACTTCCGATGAATTGCTTGGAGTCATCCCATGAATATGGAATACTTGAATCATCTAATTGTCGAATATCACTTTCATCAGGATCATGTACCATGTTTGCACAGTTAGCTATTAACGCAGGCACATCACTAATGCATTTAAAACCATACCAAAGGCCTGGTGGAATTTGTAATCTCAAATATTTATCCGGTCGACCCAATTCTAATATCTCAAGCTTATCTTTTGTTGCTGAAATATCTCTACTGTCAAACAATACAATTCGAATACGACCAACCGGTACTGAAATATTTTGCGTTTGTTTTCTGTGACACTTCCAGGCCTTAACTGCATCTGGTGTTACTTCTGAAAAATAACACTCACCAAAACTATCAAATTCAGGTGAATCATTACGTATCATATGAAGAACAGAACCTCGCGCATCTTTTATCTCGCGTAATTCAGTTATTACAAGTCCATCTATGCTCATAGTGTTTAAGTAGTTATATTATGATTTTTAATAATTGTAGTAGAATTAAGAATGAACTTTTTAATATTTACTTTTCAAGTTCTGGAAAATAATCATAAATTTGTTGCCTTGTTACATCGGCAGCATTTTCACCATTGAGTACTCTCTTGTACCAATCTGATGTCATTTTTAGAGTATTTTCCACATTCCAACGTGGGTACCATTTAAGAAGTTGATGCGCTTTATCACAATCTAACTGTAATAATTGTGCTTCATGATGACCTTTAACAACTTCATCCGCTGTTATTGATCCTTTTCCAAAGTGTTCGACTATTTTTTCAGCCACATCCTTTACTGTTCGTACTTCACTAGAAGGAGGACCGAAGTTCCAGGAACCAGCATAACTGGATGGTTCTTGTCGCAATCTTGCTGCTAACAATAGATATCCTGACAATGGTTCAAGCACATGCTGCCAGGGACGCGTCGCTTCCGGACTACGTAAGTGAATAGGCTTTTCCTCCTGAATAGCACGAATACAATCTGGTATTATACGATCAAGAGCCCAATCACCACCGCCGATCACATTTCCGGCACGTGTAGTCGCAGCACCTAATTCAGGCCGGTGAGAAAAGTACGAACTTTGATATGCAGAGAATCCAATTTCGGCAGCTGCTTTTGATGCGCTATAAGGATCATAACCTCCGAGACGATCATTTTCACGATAACCCCACACCCACTCCTGATTTTCATAGCATTTATCAGAAGTAATATAAACAAAAGAGCGTACAGAATCACATTTTCTTACAGCTTCAAGCACATTTATAGATCCCATTACATTTGTATCAAAAGTAAGTTTTGGATCAGAATAAGATAACTTAACCAGTGCTTGAGCTGCCATATGTATAACGAACTGAGGCTGAAAGTCTTTCATTGTTACTTCTAATTTTTCTGAATCTCTTATATCAGCTTCTACATGCCGAATTGATTTTGAGATACCCAGAAGATCAAAATGATTATCACTATATGACGGTGCTAATGCATAACCAAGTACTTCAGCACCAATTTCATTAAGGAGAAAAGTAAGCCACGACCCCTTAAATCCTGTATGACCGGTTACCATTACACGCCGGCCTTTAAAGGTTGATAAATATTCTGGCATTACCATTTTACCCATGGTGCATTCCCATTATTATATAAATTGTTAAGTAATTGATATTCCCGACTAGTATCCATAGGTTGCCAAAAACCATCATGTTGATACATCATTAATTCGCCATCACCAACGAGCTTGCGCATTGGCTCCTGCTCAAAAACTAATCCCTCATCATTCTCTTTTAAATAATCAAAGATGCCTGAACTAGCTATAAAATATCCACCCGATATTCTCCCACCCTCTGTTTGTGGTTTCTCATTAAATTCTACTACCTGATCATCTTTGCAGAGCACTTCACCAAATCGTCCAGGTGGCCTTACACCTGTCACAGTTAGAACCTTGCCATGACTCTTATGAAACTCTACTAATGCAGCTAAATCTATATCTCCCACTCCATCACCATATGTCAGCATGAAATCTTTATCTCCAACATATTTCTTTATTTGTGAAATTCGACTACCAGTCATAGCATTCAAACCCGTATCAGCGAGTGTTACTTTCCAGTCTGATTCATCGTGCTCCGTGTGAAACTCGATGTCATCACGAGAACCCAATCCAATAGTAAAATCTTTAGTGTGAGCTTCATAGTTTAGGAAAAAATCTTTTATCACATGTTTTTTGTACCCCAGACAAAGTACAAAATCATTAAACCCATAGGTTGAATAATATTTCATAATATGCCAAACAATTGGATACGGTCCGATTGGTATCATTGGTTTTGGAATATTTTCGCTCACATCTCTTATTCTTGTACCATAACCGCCACAAAGTATTACCGTTTTCATAAACTTTCTCTTACTTGTTAATAATTAAAATTAATGCTTCTATTCTTTATCAGATTGCAATAATAATTTATTCCATTTTGGCATACTCGGATCTAAATGGAAAAAACCTTCATGACTCGGTTTGATATTGACATTTCGCATCGCCTCATTCATTGCAGAGGTCAGTTCATCTGTCGTGCTAACAAAAGAAACTTCACTATAGCCACGCAAGGGACTAAAGTTCAATTCATAAACATCCAGAAGTATAATAACTGGTAAACCTACAAGATATGCATCCACAGATGCAGAGGTCATATTACTGGAATATGCAATATCATAATCACCTATGATTGATGACAATGATTTAGTTGTATCAGATAAATCAAGTGCAGGATAATCACACAATTTTACCGGATGATTAGGGTGTGATTTCACAGTAAATTTAATATTCTTTGGTAAACATTTATGACTAGCTTCAAGCAGGCTTAAAAGATGATGAGTACCCGAAGGCATATAATCTCCCAAGATCAATACTTCAAACACATTAGATCCATCTAGTCCTGTATTTTTCTTAACTGACTTATATAAATATCCATATCGCAATGCCTCACACTCTTGCAACTTTTCCTTTGGATAGCTTACAGACAAATATGAATCATACGCAGCCTTACCATTAACAACGGTTATATCTGGTTGAGGCATTGAATAAGGTTCACTCGATTTGATTATACGAAGATCCTTAAAGTAACGTAAATCCCAAAAACGAATAGTGGAGTGTGCCACAGCAATTAAATCCCCATGCCCATACTTATGCCATGCATGTATAAGAGCTCGTTCCCAGGCCTGGCTTTCAAACAAATACAATCCCTTCTCTTGATGAGGAATATTTCGTATTGCCGCATCAAACAATTCAATCCAGAGTAAATTAATTACTGCAGGTGTACCTCGCATACTCGTATACCAGACATCTTTCATTAGTGGCCATAATTCCAAACTAGAATTATTTGGGCTAAATGCAGGTTTGATACTCCTTTGGAGTTTCATGGAAATATTTATAAGCCAAAACCATTTTTTCAATACCCGCAGCAAAATTTGAAAAGTTAAAAAAGAATATAGAAAAACATGTGCACCTTCTTGTTCTGACTTTTTATTAAAATCATCAACAAAATTAATAGCAGTACTTGTATCTGGTACTACCTCACTTTGTTGAAAATGCTGAATCCAATTGATGTTAATTCCGTTCTTATGCAAAATATTCGGTAACTCTCCCCACAGCCCAGAATGGAATCTGCCCTCATGACAAGATTCAGGATCAAGGTGTATGAAATACGAAAAAAAAGAAACAGAATTCTCACCTTTAAACCATTCAGGTCTTTTAATCCTTTTTAGTGGCCAACGACTATAAACATGCCTAAAAACACTAATTAGTACCTGTAGAGGGCTAGGAAGAATATTAAAAATATTATTTAAGCTAAAGGGAGATGATTTAACAGAAACTTTTTTCCACTTATAATCCACACCAAGTTTTATACATAATTGTTGTATAACTATATGTAATTTCTTATTTGAACTTACGAAAAATAATACCCTGGGTTTTTCACGAACGAGTATTTCTTCTACTGCAAATAAACGAATCACATCCTCAATAACTGGTGTCATCCAGGGACTCTGCTCAACAAATAACGTCAACCACCAATAACTTAGATTATCATCGCATACAAGATGTTCTGTTAGTGTCTTCCCATCGATTTCCTCATTACCAATATCATGTATCCACGCTAAATATTTTTTTCGTAATTGATTAGCATTAATATCGACGTATTTTAATATGGAAAAAACAGAGTCTTTTTCCAAATAACCATTCCAGCAATACAATAAACCAGCATTTACTGGAGGCTCAATATTCGAGTCCCATAAAGTTAGTTGATCACAATGTTTTTTCTTAGTCAAAAGTAGAATCAGGTATTTTGTTTACTTCCAAACCATCAATTGCCGCTCTACCCATTGCAAGAATTGCCTCATTTGAACTACCACCAATATGAGGGGTCACAAGAAAATTAGGCAGTTGAATTAATTCATTGTCTTCTGGTGGTTCAACAGTAAAAACATCAAACGCCGCGGCAGCAAGACGTTTATCAATTAACCTTTCTTTAACGGCATTTTCATCAATCAAACCACCTCGAGAAGCATTTATTAAAATTGCTGTAGGCTTCATTAAACCAAGTCGTTTCTCATTAAGTATATTTCTTGTAGAATTATCCAGAGGAAGATGTAATGTAACAACGTCTGATTTTTTTAGTAATTCATCTAAACTGACAGCATTTATTTTATGTTTGTCATAAAAAGCCGAATAATCTCGTATATCATTTACCAAAACAGTACAACCAAATGCATTTAGTAATGGAACAAGATCTTTACCTATATGGCCGCAGCCAATAATTCCTACAGTTCGCCCAGAAAGTTGACCACCTACATGTTGCCGCCAGGTCCCCGTTAACACTTCCCTTTGAGCTGCTGGCACATGCCTTAATAAAGAAATCGCAAATGAAATCACTAGTTCAGAAACAGATCTTTTATTTACTCCACCAGTCCAGCCTAATCGAACCTGATGGTTACGCATGGCATCCATATCAATCATGTCCATACCTACACCATATTTACTTATAACTTTAAGCTCAGGTAAGCTTTCCAATACATGATTATCAATCACTTCAAGAGCAACAATAGCTTTATCATGTCCTTTTAAATATTCAATTAAACTATCACCCTTCAATTGAAGGCCGTCATCGTTGAAGGTAATATTTTCGTAGTTTTGAGATAATTCTGATCGCAATATTTTATTTCGCGAAAATGATCGAGAGCAGACAGCTACTTTAATTTTTGAATTCATCGTTTTAACTCTTCTAAGTAGCTAACGCAATGTGAACGGAACGTTTCATCAGGAGGAACATGAACTCGTTGTACATCTGCTTTAGAACCCAATGGAAATATTAGTCCTAACATAGTACTTGTATTCTTTTTATCCTTCATAAGCGCAGATAGTAATGCATCTACTGGAATTTCAGTTTTAACAAACATTTCATAATTCTTTTGTAATACCGGGTGCATTCTTTGGTAATGTTCAATTGGTAACAAATCTCGCTGTGCAGCAACGTAATTTGCCATATCCATACCAATGGTTACAGCAATTCCATGCGGAATAGCATAATGCGTACTTGATTCAATCGCATGGCCAAAGCTATGACCATAATTAAATATATTTCGAATCCCTCGATCAAATTCATCTTCTTCGATATAACGTTTTTTTATCAGTAAAGCAGAACGGATATATTTTAAAAGTACATCTCGATCAACATATATTTTTTCAAAATCAATAGCTAATTGATCGAAGCTTTTGATTCCATCAATTACATGAACCTTTATTATTTCGCCAATACCAGAATATATCTCTTTTTTATCAAGAGTATCAAGAAATCCAGTGTTAAGAAAAATATCTTGCGGTGGATTGAAAGTACCGAGTATATTTTTAGTATCTCCCAGATTAATTGAACTTTTCGAGCCTATACATGAATCCGCTTGAGCTAATAGCGTAGTAGGAACAAACCGCCAAGCAACACCTCTCAATAATGTACTTGCGATAAAGCATGTAATATCCTGGATAATGCCTCCACCAATAGCAACAATGACATGGTCACGCCTGATTTTATTCGACACGAGTTGTTCAAAAACAGGGATTATTGTATCTAGTGATTTATTTCCTTCAGTTGCTTCAATAATAATAACATTAGGATGTTGAAGAACTGATTGAAGTTCAGATTTATATAACCTTGCAACATTCGAATCAATAATAAAATGTGGTTCACCTTCAAGAAGGCAACTAGTATTTTTTAGAAGAGTATCATTAAAAACTACTTTATATTCTCCTTTATATGACTGTATTTTCAGATTTTCAGACACGACTAAAGCCTCCGTCAATAGCTAGATTTTGACCAGCCACATATGTGTTTTCTTCACTAGAAAGCCACAATACAAATTTGGCAATTTCATCAACTTGTCCTAGTCGACGTTCAGGTACAGTAGCAACAAGAGAATTCATTCCTTCTTCACCGAGTACTTGTCTGGTTAATTCCGTATCGAAAAAACCTGGGGCAATGCTGTTTGCCATAATTCCATTGGACGCATGTTCAGCGGTCAAAGCTACTGTCATTCCATCTAATGCAAACTTACTTGCAGAATAGGATGCTCTTTGTTCTTTGCTAATCTTACCCCATATTGAAGACAGATTTACTATTCTCCCCCATTGCTTTATTTTCATTGCTGGAATAGCTGCTTGCATTAAAAGAAATGGAGCAAAGACATTTATTTGCTGAATTAATAAAAAATCATCCGGATCTATCTCTTCAAATGGAGCAATTTTATTAATTCCAGCATTATTGATTAATACATCCGGCTCAGCTTTTCTTAGATAATCAGCACAGGCCTTGATTTGTTCAACATCCGAAAAATCAGAAATGACCCATTCCTGACAAACGTCATCGACTTCTGTATTGGTTCCGGTATGAGTTCCAATTACCCAAGCACCTTCTGTACGAAAAGCTTTTGCTATAGCACTACCGATTCCTCGTGAAGCGCCTGTAACAACAACTTTTTTATTTTTAAAACGCATACTTAAACTAGTCCTGTTTATCTTGAATAAAACGCATTAAATACGCACCTACTAAATGATCTAACACCATATGAGCATCTTCAGCAGGGCCATATTCTTTTGGTTCTGTGGGAACATGCACTCCTTCATCAGCTATTAATTTCATCTTTCCGCCATCAAATGCGGTAATCGCTACAGTCTTGATGCCTGTGTCATTCGCATATTTAAATGCTTTTACTAAATTTAATGAATTTCCTGAAGCTGAGATCCCTACCAGCACATCCCCTTTTTTGGCGAGCACTTGTAGTTGTCGAACAAATATTTCATCGTAACCAAAGTCGTTAGCTAAAGCCGTAAGTACTGGAGTATTATCAGTTAAACTAATCACACGAAATGGTTGTTCATAACTATTCGTACCAATAGCAATATCATTCGCAAAGTGACTGGCTGTAGCAGCGCTACCACCATTACCAATCATAAAAACTGATACACCATTACGCCTTGCTTCAAGTAATGTTTCTATAAAACAGGCTATTTCATTAATATCAATATTGGAAAGTACTGATTGAAGATACTCCAGATATGCTTTAGCAAAATCAGCTGGATTTGATGTGTAAATACGATCAATATTATTCATGTGTGTCTGGGTTTGGGATTTCATATTTTTCTCGCCATGTAGTATCTGCATAGTAAATTTTATATACGAGTTGCATTGTTTTAAGTGCATCATCTGAAGTACCACATAGCACTGGTGTGTTATTCAGTATTGAATCAGCAAAAGCTTCTATTTCTGCATACCAGGATGGGTCATGATTGTAACGTGTAATTTGTTCTTTCGGATCACCATTATCATTATCAGGATCTGCGGTAACAACAGTTAAAGTCTCCGCGCCATAGCTTTTAGTCCCTGATAAAATCCCACCAAGTATCAAGCTACCACGCTCTAAATTTATATCGAGATTAAAACGATGACGCCATTGTGTTGCTGAAGAATTCAGCATTCCAACAACTCCATCTGCAGTTTTCATTAGAGCATACGCATTGTCTTCAACGTTATATCCCCAATGACTATTCGAAATAAAACTATGAACTTCTGTAAAATCTCCTGCAAACAAACGCATTATATCAACCATATGTATACCTTGATCAAGCAGAACGCCTCCACCGGCTAACTCTCTCTTAGTACGCCAAACAGGTTGATTGAAAGTAACTAATTTTGCTTTACCATAGACTCCGCGCATATTAATAATACGACCAAATTCACCTGATTGAAGAATCTTTAAAGCATCCAATACTGACTCATGATAACGATGATTAAATCCATACATTAATCTTAAATCAGGATGTTCATTTTCTTCTTTAATAACTTTTTCTATATCTTCAACTGTTCGCCCAGGTGGCTTTTCACAAAAAACGTGCAACTTTGATTTCAAGCCAGCAATAGTAACATCTGGTGCAATATCATTTGTCAAGCATACAATTAAGATATCCAGTTCTTCTGTCAATAGACGTCGATAATCCTGATAATATCGAATCCCCTCGTCCAAAGTACCTTCTCCACTAAATGAACGATCACAAACTGCAATAACTTTCATATTAGGATGCTTGTCAACACAATCTTTACGTCGCTTTCCAACTACACCATACCCAACGATTCCAACCTTAAGTTCATTCATATTTACTAAGCCTTTGTCTCAATTGGTTTTCTACCGATAACCCAAACATGCGAACTCATGTGTTGCTCAACCAGAAATTGTTGAAAAGCATTTGAGCTTTTATTATCTTCAAGTAATTTACTAAGAAACCGTTGCCCCTTAAGTAATCCGGGATCTTTTTTACAAGCATTCCTGACAATATCGACATCTAACTGTCCGGGAGTCGATATAGAAACCTCCTCTAATCCGGCTCGGTGAAAGAGTTTTACAAAACCATCTACTGAGAGAAAATTGATGTGATGAGGAGGTGAAATCTGACTCGATTTTTCCCATAAAACCTGCAGGTCAAAACCATCTATTCCCAAAGTACTTATAAATACATATCCACCTGGTTTAGCCAATCCAGAAAGGTCTTCCATAAAATCTAATGGTTCATGTACATGTTCCAATACTTCAAAACAAGTGACAAGATCTGCGGAGTTTTTATGCCCTTCCACATTTTCTACAATATCTTCAACTACTTCAAAACCTTTTGAACGACATTCATTTGCTAAAGAAGACGATGGTTCAATAGCAACTAACTTGGCAGATGGATTCTGGTTACGCCATTCATCGAGAAATATCCCATATCCTGCACCCACATCAATTAATCGTTCAACATTAATACCTTTGTCACCACATAAAGAAACTAATCTTTCGACTCGTGGTTTAAAAATTTTTTCACGACGTATTTCTGAAACAGCGGGGAAAAAAACCTCTGCCCAGTAACGTGATGATTCCGAGTTACGATAAAATTTTTCAAATGACGCTATTGACGGACGTGGATTTTGAAATAACGTTCCACAACTACTACACTGAGTATAAGCAAACCCATTTTTTTCAAATTGGTGCTCTGATTGAATTGATTCACATGCAACACATGAAATTTCATAAAGAGACACGTCGTCAAAACATAATTCAGCATCTTTGGCGCTTAACTCGATATATTTATTGAGTAATGCTTCGGGTCTAATATCATGTTCTTTCATAGGGAAAGATATTGAGACATAACTAAATCACCATTCAGAAGTTTTTCAGCAGCCTGCAATTCTTCTAAAGTATCAACCCCAATAGTAACAGCATCTGTTGGCACCATACGTATACTCCCACCGGTTTCTAAAACCCGATTCATATCAATAGATTCTATTTGTTCAAGTCTTGTTTCTTCCATTTCATTAAAGCGTAATAATATATCTCTGCGAAATGCAATAATGCCTGTCTGCATGAACATTGGTACATCTTCTATACCATGCCATGGTGACGGAATAGGTTCTCGAGAAAAATAAAGTGCATCATTATTTTGCGCAACAACGACCTTCACATTATTTTTATCAACGAATTGTTCATATGTGCTCAAGCGAGACATTATATTTACAATCCCCACATTCGGGTCACTAAAATGTTCTAAAGTTTCTGCAATCGTATCTGGACGAACTAAAGGTTCATCTCCTTGCATCATCACAACTATATCAACTTGATCACCCGTTTCTTTTTCTATGTGTTCCATTGCCTCAGCAGTTCTTGTAGTTGCTCGTGTATGTGCGGTCGATGTCATGACAGGCTTACCACCTATACTCTTAATGTATTGTGCAATCTCATCATCACAGGTTGCTACATATGTATCAGTGATGCCCTCCGCTAACCTTGTACGATGGTAACAATGGCCAACCATAGGCATACCATGTATTTTTTTCATCGGTTTCCCAGGAAAACGTGTCGCACCTAAGCGGGCAGGAATAATTCCAATCACTTTCATTTTTTAATCTCTTTTAATTTGTCAAGACCTTGACGAACGCCAACATCAAGCACTCGTATATCGACACTATAAGCAATGAAGGTATAACCCTCAGTAATTGATGATTCCAACCTATTTAAATCAGGTTCAACTATATGTATACCAGCTGGAACATTCAGTCTTTGTCCTGTTTCTTTAATATCATTTAAAGTACTAATAAAATTCTCATCATCAAATTTTCCTGGGATCCCCATAGAACAAGATAAGTCATAAGGTCCAATAATAAAGCCATCAACACCAGGCACTAATAATATTTCTTCAAGATTATCAATTGCATCAATATGTTCAATCTGAACAATTACTATTGGTTCATCTTTTTGCCATTTCAGGTAATCTTGAAAATTATTCCCATAACCCTGAGCTCTTGCTAAACCAACACCACGTATTCCTTGAGGCCCATATCGTGTAGCGGCAACAGCATGACGAGCTTCATCTTCTGTATTAACCATTGGAACAACAATTCCATGCGCCCCCGCATCCATGACACGTTTTATTTGATCAGGATTATTTGACGTTAACCGAACCAATGGAGCAACACCACACAGGTCAATAACTCGAATTAAATCTCCAGCCACATCAATATTTATAACACTGTGCTCTAAATCAACAACTAACCAGTCAAATCCAGCTTTTGCTAAAATTTCTGCGATTGCAGGATGGCCAAGAGTAATCCAGGAGCCTACAGTTAAAGATCCTGAGTTCATTTTATTTTTAAGCTTAGCTTTTTTCATAATAATTTTTCTTATTTTTTTGAAATGAGGTTTTATTAAATTTGTATTTCAGCAATATATTTATGGTAATGTATCAATGTACAGTATTTAATTTCTATACCATATTTGATTATAAGTCCCCTCAAATGGGCTGCTTTCTGATTCAACCCATCTTCTTTTTTCTTTCAGTGTCAAGCCTGCTTCTTTAAGGTAACGCTCTGAATCTTTAGCTTGTAACTTGAAATCATCATTTATTTCAACCAAAATACTTTTAACGCATTTAAGTATATCTTTTCCACCTCCAAGTATTAGATGTTCAATACCATCCACATCCATTTTAATATACTCAGGTTTAGGAATATTAAGTAACATATGCGCATCTTCCATTGATAATCCCATCGTTGAAAATTCAAATTTTTTATCAAGGATTTTTCCATCATGGCCATACGACTTTCCAAATGTAGATAACGCCCCCCCCCATTCAGTAGTCGTCATATTGAGAGAATTGATAGACAGCGAATCTGATAATGGCAATGGCACAATAGTAATTAAATCCACAACACTATTTAGAAAAACATTACGAGCCAGAAGCTCCAAATTAAATACAGAGGGTTCAAAAGAAAAAACTTTACATTTTTTTCGCTTAGCGGCATAGCATGAATACAAACCAACATTTGCACCGATATCCCAAATTACTGAGTCATTGGGCATATTATCAATCCATTCCAAAGTTTCGGGTTCCTTTGTTGAAAAAGTGTCCGCTCGAAATCTGTTAAGAGCATTAGGAATAGTAAAAAACAGGCTTATTCCATTATGTTCAATTTTTTGAGTCTGCTCCATTTGATTCAATATAACCTGATGATATAGATACCGTCCAATAGAGGTTTTACCTATAATGCTAACCAGTTTATTTAAGAGCAATTTAAGCCCACTTTTAATTATTTTTTTCAATTAAATAAATCCTTAATCAGAACTAATATCTTGATTTTGTAGTTGGTTAGCTGCATCTAAATCTAATAACCAGGTACCATTAATTGTTAATCGAACAGGCATAGAAAAAAAATCATCAATTGACTCAAGCGCCTTAGTTAGTACTTTACCTTTATTTTTACCAGTAGCAAGGAGAAAAACAAACCCAGCATTTGCAATTACTTTTGGAGTAATTGTCAACCTAGCAAAAGGTACCTTAGTACCTGTCACGGCTTCAACAGTTCTATGTGAATTAAGCGCAGGACTATTTGGAAAAAGTGATGCTATATGTCCATCATCCCCCATACCAAAAAGTATAACATCCATTTTCTCAGGGAGCTTTTCTTCATAAGATCTTGCAGCTTCATCACGATCTTTTGTTTCACCTTCCATTCTTACAATGAAAGCTTTACTTTGAGAAACATCATCAAATAAAGCATTCTTTACCATCGCGTAATTACTATCATCATGATCTGGTGGAACACAGCGTTCATCACCAAAATATAAATGCATTTTATCTAATGGCATTTTAGAACTCTCAGCCCAGTGTTGGTAAAGCTGATTAGCAGTATTACCACCTGTCATCATAATATTACAGAAACCATTTTTAGTTATTACTGAATCTACTACATTTTTTATTTGTTCTGTTGCCATAGATGACCAGCTATCAGTATTTTTGCTCACAACAATATTTGGTTTCTTTTCGTTTAAATTCATATTAAATATTCAACATAATCTATAGAGGTATTTTTAATGAACTTTACTTCTATTTAAAACATTAGACTCATGCTCATTGATCACATCTATCAAGGCTGACTCAACTGGCTTTAGGTAATCATCAGGTAGATGGGCGAAACGATCACAGAATCGTTTAACAGTTTGACTAACTTCATTACTTTCCCACCAAGCTTCAACATCATTCCAAATTTCTGCAACATGTTTTGCAGCTGATTCAGGTGTCTCATGAAATACACCAACTTTTTTTAATTCATTAAAAAAAGGAACTGCAGATACACGAAGTTCAAAAAGTTTTGGATCCCAATAAATCACTGTAGGTACATTCATTGTAAATGATTCAAGAAAAGTAGTCGCATTATAGGTTGAAATATAGAGTCTACTTTGACGGATTAAATCATTTATATTTGTTTTTCCCAGATCAATTTTTTGTTCAGGAAAATGATCTCGCCAACGTTTTTCTTGATCCCAACCATAATCATTTGGGTATAACCGCACAACTAATGCATCTCGTATTTCTCTTGGCAAATTTTCCACAAAAGTACATTGATCTTTGAAATAATCCAAAAATTGACGAGAAACCAAAAAACTATACATCCAATAACTATATCTAGGCACCACAGTCGTTACCAATAAAATTTCTGTTTGCTTGTAATGGTTAACATTAAGAGATTTTTTGGCTTTCAATTGACCGACAGGTAATAGCTTAGAATTATTTTTTTCCGACCATCCCCATGTAATAAAACGATCACTTATTGCTATTTCATGATTTTCATTAGACATCCAGCGACTAATGCCATATGCACCACCATGCTGACCAATAACTAAAGGTATACCTCGTTCAATTTTCCCTGCCATCCATACTTTGAATAACTCATCTGAATTATGATTATTGCTTGTCCATATTAATTTTGGATTTTTAGGCCAATGTAATAATTTAGATCGTTCGCATAACGTCTCAAATCCCTCAAGGTATATAGTTGGTATTTGCAAACTAATATTTTCACGAACAAAACTTTCATAATCATTATCTGACTCACCAACAAGCTTCCACCCCCTTCGTTTTATATCAGGGGTTATTTTTAATACCTTTTCTGTTTGCCAAATTTGTGGTAATTGATGCAATCGTAAACTCAACCGCAACTGACTCACCAAAGGAAGAGAAGTACCAATAATAAAAACATCATTATTACGTGAGAAAGCATTAATAAATTTAAAAACAATCTTGGACAGGCTCGACAATGTTTTTTTTAAAACTAATAATATTGATGTATGCGGTTGAATTTCATTAACACTTTGCTTGCTACGAATGGTATATTTTAATTTCGTATTATTTTTAATAATTAGACTGTATATATAGTGGTTCCACTGATCTCCAACAAAAAGTCGAATAAAATCATCCATGTCTTTAGGTATAAAATCATTTTCCGAAAAAGATAATATTATTGTTTCCGAAATATCATAGTTCGTAACAGCATATTGAATGGTGTACCAACGATCAAACAACATTTGTAAAAAGTAGCTTAACCATGGACCAATTAGAATACGCCAATATCGAACACTGTGATTAACACCATGAATATGATTTAATTTTTCAGTAAGTTCTCCTAATAACTTTTCATAAAAAACGGTTATATATTTATAGTCTCTGTAGAGCTTTTCGCGGTTATCCCAATGATAAGGCATCACCTCTGAATTTATATTTTGCCATTTTTCTTTGCGGCTATAACGGCAACACCATTCGCCTAGAAATAATATAGGTTTGTTATCTTGCCACGTTTCCTCAAGTGCCGTTGTAACCAAAATCTTACTCATAAATCTTTAAAACCAGAATTGATAACAAATTATTTTTCAAAAATAACATATTAAACAAATAAACATATTAACTAAAGCTCGCAATTAGGGTGTCACATAATCCAAGTTTTCCAAGACTAGCTTGATATGCTTCATTAAGTTCTGGATCGTCAATAAAACTCCAGACTTCATGGCCGCCTGGTTTATTCTTTGCCAACCAGTGCAAGTGATTAGAAAGAGGATAACGTTGCACCTGTTTAATAAAATTAACCTTTAATCCTGCTTTTTTTGCAAGCATTGATAAGGTTGTTTGATTAAAAAGGAAAAGATGACAACTCCAGTAAGTAAATTCAGAAAAAGGAATACTGTCATAAAGTGAAAGTAAGGCATCATTACTAGATGGTACTTCGATAATAATCTCCCCTCCACCCACAAGATTTTTCTTTAATGATTTAAGAATACTAATAGGATTAGGTATATGTTCAATTACATGAAATGCTGTAATCAGTTCATATTTTTCATCAGTTCCTAAATCATTTAACGATGGGTATACTTTTAATTGATTATTAGAAAAATGATTTCTTAGACGTTTTTCTGGCTCAACACCTGAAACTGAAGCCGCACTATTTTGTGCCTTGAGCAAAAACCCCGCCACGCCGCAACCAAAATCAAGCAGCCGTTTTGATATAATTTTTTCACTTAAAAAATTATATCTACGTTGATCGTCTCGTTTCGTTTCTTTCAACCACGTTTCAATATCAAGAGGCTTCTCAGAATGCATCCCTGAATCCGCATAAAAAATTTCATCCTGACTTTCATGAGATAACAAAAAGACTAACCCACAATCATTGCATTCATAAATTTGTAAATCTGGTGCATCACGAACTTTTCCTTCACGAAAACCAATATTTTTTGAATTGCACAAATAACATTTCATATATTTACATTCACTCAAATTTTACATCTTTTCATATAGCGCTAAGATCTTTTCTCTAGGTAATAATTCTCTCCAATTATCTCCTAATGCATTAGTAAGAGGTTTTTCCATTTTAAGAGTCATATCAACCATTCGCTCCATAGCATCATCATCAAGAGAACTGCATACGTTTTCAGGCAATTTAATATTATAATTTTCAAGCATACGTCTAAATTCTTTAACATGCTTACCATAGTATTCATCCAGAACGTTAAATGCGACACAATTAGCAAATCCATGTCGATAGCCCAACTCCATGCTTAAACCATAAGATAAAGCATGACAAACACCGACTTCAGAATTTACAATTGATACACCGCCCATATATGAGGCAGTCATTAACATGTCATCTGTTCCATTACCCAGAAATACTTCATCACATAGTTCAAGCGCCTTACTTGCAAAACCTCGTGAAAGATCATTAATCATTGTTCCTTCTAAACTCTCTACACAATGTATATAACAATCCATTCCAGAATAGAATCGCTGACTTTCAGGCACATTAGTAATCAAACTACTATCAAGAATTATCGCATCAAACATACTATGATCGCTGTTAATACCAAACTTACGATCTTTACCCATGAGCACGGCAGTTCTACTGGCTTCAGCGCCTGATCCGGCAACTGTTGGTACACCAACTTTGTATATTCCAGCATTTGGTACCAAGTCCCAGCCTTGATATTCACTCGACGATCCTGTATTACACAACATGACTGACAAAGCTTTACCTACATCCATAGTGCTACCACCACCGATGCCAATAACAGCTTTAGGTAATACATCATTCTTTTGTACGATTACCTTTTGTTTTAATTCATCAATTTGAAATGTTGTAGGTTCTTTTTTACTTGCAGGAAACCATTCAATCATATCTTGATGAGCTACTTTAAGGCGTTCACTAACCACTTGAGTTTGTAATACATCATCAATAACAAAAATATAATAGTCATTGTCATTTTCTTTTGCAGGCAGAAGTTCATGCAAACGATCTAACGCACCGACACCAAAAAGAAGACGCGGAACTTGTTTGAATATTCTAAACTGACTCATTTTAACCTCATATTTTATTTTTTGTAATATCGCATTAATGCTTCAAGAACAATAAAATCAACTTCATCATCTATTTCATAATTTTGTTCTCGTTCTATCACATAACGACATATATTATCACCATACCAGCGCCCCTTTTCTACAAGGCTTCTTGGTAATATATAGATATTTCCATCATCATAAAAAAAACCTTTATAATCTTGACGGCGCATATTGTTATGACTCCCAAACTCCTGACTCTTACACCAAAAACCTGTTGCCAAATTACTGTATTCACCCTGCTTAAATTTTTTAATACAGGAATCAATCAAACCTTCGTTACGAAGAGGGGATGTTGGTTGAAGTACAATAAAAGTATCTGCATCTTGTACTTCACCTGCTATATTTTCCAGAACAGCAATTGTTGTCGCTTCATCTGTTGCTAATTCTTCTGGTCGCATTAGCACATCAGCACCAAAATTTCGGGCCACATCTGCTATTTCTTCACTGTCAGTCGAAACAACAACTCTATCGATTTCTTTCGCATCTAAAGCAGCTTCAATTGACCATGCAATTAATGGTTTGCCACAAATAGATTTAATGTTTTTCCCTGGTAGACCTTTACTACCTCCGCGAGCAGGAATTACTGCTAAACGCATTCCATCTAACCTCGTAACTGTTGAATTGCAGATTTAACTGATTCAATAACATATACGAAATCATCTTCGATAATTTCTACTGAAAATGGAAAAGAAATCATATTATCAAAGAAGCGATCTGTTTCAGGAATGTCAGCATCACCATGCCCGGACTTTTTAAACAAGTCATAGCGATTAAGAGGGTAATATTGAATTATAGTTTTAATACCATATTCAGATATTAATAATCGAATTAAATCATCGCGAGTTTTACCTTTCGCAATATAGCGTGCAGGTAGTAAATGATGACTTTGTGCTTCAGGTGTGTGAATAGTTTGAAACTGAAGCTCCGGAAAGTCCTTCATTGCTTCACGAAATGCAAGACCACGAGCACGACGTTGTTTAGTTATGTCATCTAAACGATTTAAAACAAGTCTACCAACTGCGGCCTGCACTTCAGACATACTTGATTTCATCGGCCAAATACCTTCAATATCTTGATCAACATTCGTCATTGCTGGTAACCAGTACTCGGGTTTACTTTCAAAAGGGGTATGACCATTCATCCTTAGACCTGAAACTTTTTTAGCCAACTTTTCTGATCTAACAACAATCATTCCACCCTCACCTAAGGTAGTGAGGTTCTTTTGTGCGTGAAAACTATAACAACCAATATCACCAAATGTACCGCTATGCTGCTCACCTAATTTTGCCCCTAAACTTTGAGCGCAATCTTCTATTAGTAAAATATTTTTTTGCTTGGCAAAGTCTGCAATTTCCTGGACATGAGGACTCAACAATCCATAAAGATGAACAAGTACTATTGCTTTCGTTTTTTCACTAAAAAGACTTTTAATGCTTTTTGTGGACATTGTTAAAGATTCTGAATCTATATCCGCCCATTTTATTACTGCGCCTCGTCGAGCAAATGAGATAGCTGATGCACAGTAAGTATGAGCAGGTATAATGACTTCATCACCAGGTTGAATTTCAGCAAGCATAGCTGCAATATCCAAAGAATGAGCGCAACTCATTGTTGAGAAAACTTTATCAACACCAATATACTTAGCAAATTCTTCTTCAAACTTCTGAACATTAGCTCCTTGCGTTAAAGCCTGCCCCGTTGCTTTCATAACATTAACAACAGCATCAATTTCTTCATCTGTATATCCATGACCTCTTGCTGGCCAGTCAACACGTATATTCATTTACTATAATCCTATAAAATTAATTAGCTAAAAATAATCTATCTAAATAGATTCAAAGATATGACTCCAAACGTTCTAATGCACACCAAAACCCTTCACCACCATTTTTGTGTCCTTGCCAAATTTCAGGAATAAAAGATGCATCAGGCGAAGCTTCTCTTAAATCTCTTCCCATGGCTGGAAAATCAATATCTCCATCATTAATCTGCAATCCTTCACCATCTACGCCAGAGGCATCAACAATATGTAAATGTGCTGAATATGGACCAACTTTTTTTACAAATTCACTAAATGACCAATGATAATGGTTGCATGCCAATTTAGAATGAGATGTATCAAAACACACTCGATAAGAATTGTTTTCACAGAACTCCGCTATTTCATCAGGATCCATGAAAAGATTCTGGAAACGCTGTCCGCCAAAATGCCAAGGAAAAGGCGGCATTGTTTGAGGTATAATTTCAACGTCTTTCAGATCTAATTGTTTAAGTGATTCCAGGATCATTTTATAACGTTCTAAGCGTTCATTTTTTTCAAGTGGCTTGTCTTGAGTAAAGCCTCCTGCATTTATAATAATAAGTGGCTTTTTAGCTCGAGAAAACCATTTTTGAAGACGTTTGGTAACATCAATTACTTTTTGTAAATTTTGAATAGATAAAGCTCGGTGTTTCTCATCTAGAGAACACAAGTCCAGTACATGATCACCTTTAAAAAGTTCAGGTGCATGAACGACAAGGTCCATATCTATTACACTATCAAAGTATTTTTCCAGTTCCTCTTCCATATCTTTGTAGCTAAGATGAAATTCAAGTAAATCAAAATTTGACATACATGCAAGATTATTTAAGTCATGGTACCTAACCGGAATACCAAATGGGCGTGTGAATTTAAAGTTTCGAGCTGTGCTAATCGATTCGCCTAAATCAGAGGGGAATAGTACATCACCTGCCTGGAGTTTTCTTTTTACAGCCATACCAATTAAATCTGCTTTTCTATTTGGTTGTAACCCTTGCCCAGGACTTCTTACATCCAACATGTGGGGCTGGATAATATCCCCTATATTGAGGTCAACATTTATAAATAAACTTTTGCCAAGAGCTTCGCGATTCATCAACTCACCTTGACTTAACCGACGATCAACCACTTCACTACCAAGTGCTTGTTCGACCTGACGAATTCCAGTAACCATCTCAGAAAAATCTTCAGGAAGAAGGCTGACCCGATGATCGTTTCCTTCCATCGTTCTATCAAGAGTGAAGTGTTTTTCAATAATATTGCAACCTAGAGGTATAGTTGCGACAGCAATGTTAATACCTCGATCATGACTAGAATAACCTACTGGACAATCACCCAACTGACGCAATGTTTCCATATATCTCAGATTTAGATCTTTAAAAGGTGCTGGATAAGTAGAGTTGCAATGTAATAATGCATATTGAGCGCCTGCATTACGTAACAACATAACAGATTCTCTAATATCTGCCTCTGTGCTCATACCGGTAGAACATATAAGCGGCTTCCCTATTGAAGCTAACCTCTCAAGTAGCTCATGATTAGTCAAATCTGCTGATGCTGTTTTATATGCTGAAATACCATACTTCTCCAATACCTCAATGCTTGGCATATCCCACGGTGTGCATAATGGTGTAATATTTTTTTTGTGACAGTAATCAAAAACCCTATACATATCATCAATAGAGAGCTGGAAACGCGATAGTAAATCTAATGTATATTGTGAGCCAAGGTCTTCTTTTGCATCAGAAGCATCACCTTTATTTACATAAAGAGCATTTAGATCTCTCAATTGAAATTTTGCACAATCTGCATTAGCCTCCACCGCTTTATCAACAAGCTTGTAGGCTAGATCCAGACAGCCATTATGATTATTACCTATTTCAGCAATAACATAACATGGTTGACCTACACCAATCTTATGATTATCTATTGTAAACTGAGCTTTTCGTTTGCGAGCTAAGCCAACACATCTTCCTTCATTATCTGTTAGTGGTACAAATTCCACTTTTTTGTTTAACTTTGAAGAAATACGTTCAACACTATCTGTTATTTTTGCTTTTGAGATATTACGATTAATGATTGTACCAACTGGATTATCAAGATCAAACTGCGAAGTCGACATTACACTTCGACGAAAGTCTCCATCAGTCAAAATGCCTAATAATAAGCCCGAATTATCAACACAAATAACTAACCCTTCTTCATTGAAGTCGATTTTATTAAGTGCTTTTCGTATTGGTTCCTGATCCATTACCAAGTAAGACGTAATATTTCTATTAATAATCATTTTATACATTTCTCATTTTTTCGATCTAGCGCTTAATTAATTCTTGAGCAATATTTTTCATAAATACAGTTGGTTTATGAATAATTGAATTATAATGATATTGCTTTAGAGTACGAAAAGCCAAAGCAGGATTTTTTCGTGCCAGACAATACACTATATATACTAAATCTATACCGACTTTAAACGGCGCCATTATGTTATTCAATATACGCTGCATATATGGCAAAGATGTTTTTACTTTGGAAATAACACGTAACAGATCCTCAATAGAATCACTGTTATTTTCAAGTGCATACATAGAAGAAAGTTGCTTATCTAACTCTTCATCCTGTTTTGCTTCTAAATTATTATCCTGCAACAAATCAAGCGCTGAGCTAACATCTTTCGGCTCATATGACGCTTTAGAAAATGAAGTTGCAAAGGGTTGCTGATGTTCTACTTCATATTTATTTTTCTGCATGCCTAAGGTTGAAATTATCGGTTTTTTCAACAAGTATGGTTCAGTAAAAGCTGAACTCAATGGGGCAAAGATATGAGTAACTTGATTGAGGAAACCTGTATAATCTGGCCCCATATCAATTGTTAATAAAGGTCCAAAATGATCCTGCAAATAATTGTATGGCGCAAGATCTTCGTTTGGGTGCGGTCGAATAATTACTGATATACCTTTATCTATCAACTTAGTTACAACCTTCATACCTATCGCAAAACATTCTGCATCTACATTATTTCGTTCCAGATAAGATTGTCCCCTAGCACTAAATGGGTCTATTAAAAGTAAGTTCTCAAACTGATGGCGCCCATCAAATGGATTAAAAACTTCAAATCGTGATATAAATCCTATAACTGGTTTATCTCTAGCGGTTGAAACATAAGGAAGTAAACTAAGCCTTGTGCAGCCAATGGCATGGACTCGTGACAATGGAACAGAACGTTTTTCATTTAACCATTTTCTCGACCAATGACTCCAGACAAATATTCCATCAAAAATTTCGTAATTTATATAATCAGGATATGTTCCACTAATCCCTACATCATTACCTTCAATTTCACCCTCTACTTCATTTGCGTAGATTTTCGTGCCTTTATTTTTTAGTTTAAGTAAAAAATTTCCATCATATGAAAAGACATGTGAAAGAATAAGAATATCAGGTGGAAACAATATTGATATCCGATTCGTCGTTAGTCTGGAGGTTATAAAAACTCGATAACCATCAAGCTTAAGTCTTTCCGCTAAAACCCAGTTTGCCGGATATTCCCTTCTTAATGCATCTGTATGTATAATTACAGTTTTTTTCATAAAAAATTTACTTCTCTAACTTAGGGATAGCCTTTACCAATTGTAATATACTCTGCTGAAGTAGCTCCAAGCTCCTCTGATTCCGTGGCTATAAAATCTATTTTATCTATGCATTCGTTATTACAGTTTTCTTTACGTTGCATGCTAATACCATTAAAACTCCATTTCCTGAAAGAGTCTTCAGACCAAAAGTTTGGATTACGATGTGCATCCATCATCCACTGTAGTGATTGAGGTTTAATATTTAGCCAATCACAAAATTGCTCGACATACTTTATTTCGGATTGTTCATATTGATTAACTAAACTCAAACCTTGATCTCGAGTTAATCGAGCGTGGCGAATCTCACGACATGCATGATCAGTTACTTTTGAATATCCATGTTTATATAATTTTAACAGATCATGCAAATTCATATAATTAAAACAACCGACAAAATCATAGCAATCAAATGTTCTATCAAAACGTGAGGTTCGATACCCATATTGATTGATCATTTGCTCATGTTGTTCTTTTGGATCCCAGCGTATGTAGTTGCTTAAATATATTCCCCTAACACCAACTTCATTCAGTTCCGCATCCGATGGATATCGATATTGCCATATATCTTCTTCGCCAATAGTGTCAAAAATTGATATCAAATCATCAGCTTCTAACCCCATTAAATCATGGTCTTTTCGATATCGACGAGTCATCTCCACTTCATGCTCATGTGAAAACATCCCAACCTGCTCAACACCCTGATGCCCCCCCCAAATGATTAAAGGAATTCTATGGGTAATTGATGTCTGTACAGGAAAAACAGTTTGGCCTGCAATACAGTGCCAATAAATACTACCAAACCTTCTTAAGGTACAACGGGTAATTTTTTTTACTGATACAGGGTTAATATTTTGATAGAGAATGTCACAATTAAACTTGATTCGTAAATTGGCAAGATTTTTTATACCTAGAGGTGTATTCCAATAATTATTATACGTTACCAACAGGGGATTTAACTTTAAAATATTTTTAACAACATGCACGATAAAGTATGAATCCATTCCGCCTGACACTGGAACTATGCAATCATAATTCTTACCAGTATTGCATTTATATGGTTCAACTATAGTCTTTAATTTTTCAAACCGTTCATCCCAATCAAGTGAATCTTTCTCTTCGTGGACACGACAGCCAGAACAAATACCTTCCTCATCTAACGTTAAGCCTAAAGGATGAGCAGAAGTATAAAGGCAGCGCTTACAATATTGTAATTTGATATTATTTAACATTTAATACTAATTCAATCAGATTGAAACACAGCAGTACGCAAGTGTTGTTCAGAAAGTGATTGTTTTATCTTTTGAATGGTATGTTCACGGTAATTCAGAAAGTTGCCGATTGAGACAGCAGTTACGTTATCGTAAGAAAGTAATTTATTTACCTGTGTATATTCGCTAATCCCGCCAAAAACTATCTGTGGAACCGTGAAAGGAATATTTTTGATAATACTTTCATCAAAGCTATTAAATCGACCTTCATTTTTCCAGTCAATTAACAAAACTTCAGAAATTATTCCATCAGAAAACAATTGAATAAGTTCACGACTAAAATCTTTACTTTCTTTTTTACGATAGTCATACCATTGAATACCATGTTCAGATTTATCCAGAGGTAAAGCAGCAATTAATGCTTGCACACCTAATACATCAGCAATATCTCTAACAGCTAGAGGATTATCATTTAAAACTGCATCCAGACTTATGCGATCTGCGCCGGCATGAATAACTTTTTTCGCATCATTTTTGTTTGATATTCCACCGCCATAAATTAATGGCGTAGTCAGTTTTGCTTTTGCAAGAGAAGACAGCAATTCATAATCAGGCCCTTTATTTTGGCCTGTTCGATCTATGGAGAGTATTAATATTTCATCAACTCCCCATCGGTCGAGATTTTCTGCAAGACACCATGGCTCCCCCAATGGTAGATAGCGTTGATAGCCTATAGACTGAACCGCTAAGCCATCTTTTACTGTTATCACTCCAATCAAACGTTTTTTAAGCATTACACAATCCATTAATGACATCCCGGAATAAATTTAATCCGTCGTTCTGACTTTTTTCAGGATGAAACTGTAAGCCTATAACAGTGCCATTACGCACAACAGAAGGAATATTTGTTCCATTATCACTTTCTGCAATCACGTTATCAGTGTCTGTCCTGAAAATATATAAATGATTAAAGTAAAAGTTTTTTGATTCATATGGAATAAAGCAAGGATCACGTCGAATAAGTTTTAAATCATTCCAACCTATATGTCTTTTTCCTTTTTCCATTTTTATTGCTTCACCCGGTATAAGTCCTAAACCTAAAATATGGCCACCCTCAATACCGTTATCCGCTAATATCTGCATACCCAAACAAATACCTATAAGTGGCTTAGCATGAAGTGCCCATTCTTGTAAAAACTCCAGTAGTTCATATCGGTTTAATCCAGCCATTGCTTCATGAAAAGAGCCAACCCCTGGAAGAACTAAAAGATCACACTCTTCTAACTCTGTCTTATCATTTGATACTCGGCTAGCATAACCTAATTTTTTAAGAGTACTTTGCATTGAAGCATGGTTGCCAATACCGTAATCTACAATGCCAATCGAAAGTCTTTTCAAAGTCCAACGCCTACTCTAAAACGTGGAGTTATACTTCCATCATTATTAATGTCAAAAAGTTCTTTATTAACATTCATCTTAACCTGCTTCCAGAATTGTTCTGTTGTAATATCAATATATTCACAGAAACTTTCTATATAATTCGCTGAACAGGATCCATCATACTTTTCTACTACACTAATAGCATCTTCTCTTTTTAAACGACCTAAGCGAATATCTTCATTTGTATAATCGGTAACTTTTCCAAAACCAAACTTATAATATTTAATCATCTGATTAAGAGTAACCCAGTCTTCATCAAGTGCACTTACTCCCATTGGGTCACCAGTATTTTCAACCGTATCTGTCCTTATATCTATTCCATAAGCACAGGAGAATTCTCCATTAGTAAGGTTATCCCAGTCTCCAATAAACCACCCCAAATCAACAACTTGAATATTTCCACTATTTATTTCTTCTACAGATGGATAATGATAGGGTATCAATTCCGAAACATTAAAACCTGCTTCAAGCATCCAGCTAATGTCACCACCATTTAATGTATTTTGAGCAACCATGTTGTTATATTGCCACCCCGCCAACTCCATCGTCTTTTGATCTCTAAAGCTCTGGTTCTCACCAATAAAAATTAATGAAATTTTGTAGCGTAATGCAATCTTGGGGACTGATGTATATAATGCCATTTCAGTCGATCTGGCCCAGTTTGCAAATTGCATAAATGCTTGCTTCATTAGTTTTCGCCAGGTTTCAGGTGCTGGCGCAGAAATAATGACATCAAAGCCTAGCTCTATTAAATTTGAAATATTATCCACCCCAATTTGACTAATCTGTTGAGGTGGATATGAAAGACAAACAAGAAGTGGATTTAATTTTAATTTATCACGTACCCACAGTGCCTGACGTGTACTATCTTTCCCCCCACTAACACCTATTATACAGTCAAAATGCTGGCCTTTTTTTCGCGGATGACTTTCAAGTATTTCCGTCAGAACTTCAAAACGACTATCAAAATCTACATTTTCATAGCCTTTATAATTATTACAAGCAGCACAAACACCTTCCTCAGAAAAGGAATCATTAGGCCTGGTATTTGGCTGCAAGCATAATTTACAATACTTCATTAACAACCTTATTTTTTTCTTCAATTAAATTTTGCATTTTTTCAATTTCAACCTGAGGTAAAGAGCAGTCTTTTCCTTCTGGTGGTATACAACTAATTACTCTTTTTCCTGCTATCACGGCAATCACCATAGCCATACTTTCAGCACCTACCACGACATCACTTAATGCGATCTCTTCCAGTAAAGTTTTTTCTCCACCGATTTCAACAGAAAAACTCTTAGTACTCTCTACCCATTTATAATTGTTTACTGATTCAGATGGGTGTGGACGAATTATAATTTTATTAACTGCTTCATTCAGGATATCAAGATGTTGTAAAAAATATTCAAGAGTATCATTATCAGTATATCCCCAGTGTCTTTCATTGCCATATTGTTTCATCATACTCTCAGCTAAGTTATCACTCACAAAGAGTACCGTAAGCCCTGATGAAGATGGTCTTACATTCCTTTTAAATATCGAAATTTCATCATAAATATCAGAAAAACTTGGGTTTTCAACAAAGGTTATTTGTAATTCAGGAAAAGTCTTCTCAGCAATTATTTGTGCATATGAATCACCTACCCATATTTCATCAGGTAAATGCTCTATTCCATTTCTTATGAATCGCTCTCGATAATTTACCCAATGGTCAAGAAAGGCAATAGATTTTTTCCCTTTTGTACGAGCTAATTCTATTCCATACCATTCAAGCTCAGATTGCCAGCTAGTTCCACAAAGTAATCTATCCACTTGATCAATTACTTGCTCTAAACAATCTACTCTTAGCGTTCCAAATTTACGTTCAAATATACTTACTGCGGGACCATCAATGCAAAAAAAAGGTTTTATACTTTTTTGCCTGATATAACTTGAAAGAATTTCAGCACCACCAGCGTCATGACAAATAACAGCTGTTTTAATTTTTTGTTCAAGCATCTTTAAACTTGGCAAAATAAAGAATATCCACAGGAACACCATCTACAATCTCTTGTTTTTGCCTGGTTGCTTCAAGGTGCATACCAGACCTTTCCATTATTTTTATCATGCCAAGGTTTGTGGCCAATGTTCCTCCGGTAACCTTACGAAGATTTTCAGTATTTAATAAATACTCCATAAGATTCGACCATGTTTCCAATCCAAACCCTTGCCCCCACACTTCATGATTCCCAATCATCAAGCCCATATCAGCTGTGCCATGCTTTGGTTCAATATAAGCTGTAATTGAACCAATCAATCGATGACTTCTTTTATCCTTAATAGATAAATAAAGGTTTCCAGTACCAGAAAAGGAATGCAAGTATTGAAGAGAGCTCTCTAGTGTGTGTTTTACGAATCTTTGGTTACTAAATTTGACAACTTCAGGATTATTCAGCCATTCGACATATTCATTTGTAATATCATTTACACAAACAGGTTGCAAAGACACTCTTTCACATATCAAAGGCGAAAATCTTTTAGTCATTATTTTTTATTATTTTGTTCAAGATCTTTTAGTACATCCAGGTTATCCCATACCTTTTTAAATGCTTGCACAATCAAATCGACATCATTGTCTGGCAAATCATGTAAACACATCTCAAAGCCAAGGAATGACTTTTCATGTAATTTTTCGGCAATAGGACAAATACCAGAACTATAGTCTACATCTCGATGACATATTGTCGATGACCAGGGAAAACCTTTCGAACCATAAGCTATTTTATTTTGATACATAGGTAACTTATGAATATTAGTGTAGCCAGCAGCTAAACCCGAAACACCTTCTGCTTCCAATGCACTTACAATTGTAGAGCGTGTTACTCCAAGTGTTGGTAAATCTAAAACCAATGGATATATGTAGTACACGTGAGTGCAACTGTCTTTAATCAAAGGGGTTCGTAACCCATTTAAGTCCCGTAATCCTTCAGTTAATCTTTCTGCAGCCTTTTGTCTGGTTGCAACTAAATTGTTAAGCTTTTTAAGTTGCTCAATACCCATTGCACATTCAATTTCACCTAAACGGAAGTTATGTCCAATCATATTATTAAGATTAGTAACGCCTTTATCTTCCACTACTGCTTCCGCATGATTCCGAATAAGCTGCAAGCGCTCAGCAAGCTCATCATCATTAGTGACAAGTATCCCGCCTTCACCTGTATGAATATGTTTATGGTAATTTAAGCTATAGCCACCAATATCAGCTAGTGTACCGGCAAATTTTCCCTTATATAATGCACCCGGTGCTTGCGCTGTATCTGAAATAACTTTCAAATTATGTCTATTCGCTAATTCCATTAGCCCATCCATATCCATAGAATGGCCAAAAATATCTACTGACATAATTGCTTTTGTATATGGAGTAATGTTCGCTTCAACAGATTTGAGGTCCAAACAAAATGTATCAATTTCAATATCTGCAAATACTGGAATAGCATTCCAGTGCATTATAGCGGTAGCACTCGCACACATTGTCCATGGAGTAACTATAACCTCATCTCCAGGCTCTAAACCTAATGCTCCTACTGCTGCAACCAGTCCAGAAGTCCATGAATTTACTGTTATTGCATGCTTTACACCAAAATACTCTTCACAGTTGCGCTCAAATTCTTTTACCTTTGGGCCACCATAAAAATCATCATCCCAACAACCCAGGTATTGAGAAAGAACTCCACTCTCAACAACTTCTTTAGCTGCCTGCACTTCTTCTTCGCCAATTGAATTATAGTATTTAAGTTGAGATGAAATTACTTTATTTCCACCTATTATTGCCAATTGATTATTTTTCATTATTTATATCTTGATGAATACCAATTTTAAATTTATAGAGCTCTAAACAAGCTCAGAAAATGGAGTCCCAATATTTGTATAAGAAGGAAAAAATGCAATACTAATAATATCCCTGTGTTCGTTAATATCCGGAACACCAGCCTTATGTAAGGATAGGCCTGTAGTAAACAACATAAAATCACCTCTCTTACCTGTTAACTTCTGCGATGATGACAAAGCTTTTTTTCTATTTCTTTTTCTATAGTATTCCATCTCATGCATTTGAGTATATGGTTCTAAGTATTCAAAGGGACCATGTTTAAGTTCGGTATCATGTAGTAATATAAATAACTGAAGATTATACTGATCAAATACTAAATCCTGATGAAAGGCATTTGAAATAATTTCACCATTTTTATCCAAAATACTAGATGGGATATGATTATTTCTCCAGCATGAAGCTGCTGTTACATTCACTTCCGTCGCAAAGTAACTTTCTAAAATATTTCTAAAAGAAAAAACTAAAGTCTTGATCTGGTTAGGCAAATCTTGGAAATTAATTTCATAACTACTACTATAAAATATTCCATCGATGTTATTCCCTCTTGGTATTGCAAGTTTTTCATTAAAGCCAAACTCATCCGGTAATTCTATATGTCCTTTAAAAGCAATATGTGTATATTTTTCCAAGAATACTGCGATTGCTCTTTTAAATGCGGAAATATAATATTTTCGCCATTTTTTCATTGCAAACATTTTTTCAAGAAATGCTGGATATCCAAAACGTTTTAAAAGTTTTTCCTCTTTTTCTGAATTGTGTGGATATTGATACTTAACCATGAATAATTCTCACTATCGTGTTTTAATAAGACGAGCAGGAACGCCTCCTATAATGCTGTACTCGGGAAAACTTTTAGTAACTACTGCCCCTGCACCAACAACACAGCCTTTAGCTAGTTCGACTCCAGGTAAAATTACTGTATTTACACCGATCCAACAATCATCACCTATTTTTACGGGCTTATGTGGTGGCGAACCATGTTTTTTTATATACTCATTATCCTGCATACGAATAGATCTGCGGTCAATGATCACATGTTCGCCACTCATTACAGTTATATTTGGTCCAAAAAGACAATTTTCTCCAATTGAGATCGAGCCGCTAAGTAACACTGACGAATAAAAGCTAGACCCTTTACCAATTTTAAGCTGAGATTGATTTGAAACTGATAGTGTTGATGACTTTCCAATTGTGACATCCTCGTTAATGACAATTGAACCACCATCATCCGAACTAATTTGCACGTCTGCAGGTATATTTACACCATCTTTAATCACTAATGTAGCCTGTTTACAAGCTATACTACATCTTAAGTTACTTTTATTACTTATAATAAATTCAACAGGATTACTTACCATTATTGATCTGCAAAACCGGATCGCAGGATTAACCCTATAAGGTAAAGATTTAAATAAAGAATTCATACGGCTAATTAAAAACATATATTATCTTAAATTTATTTTATGAAATTAAAAAAAATCATAACTTATCTTGTATACAAGTAAGAAGCTCAAGTGTGCGCAACGCTTCATTCCCACTACAAATACTTGCAGACTTACTCTCAAGAGAGTTTGCTAATTGTTCCGCAACATGCCATTGCGCTTTATCTAGTTGCGAATCAATTCTATGTTCTTTGGATTCAAGAATAGTATACCCATCACAAACAGGATCTTTCACTGCTGATTGCCATCGAATATCATTTCCTGCTTGTTCATATCGCAAGCGTCCACTAGCCGACACCAATTCTATAGTGTAATGAGAATAGTTCTCTTCATTGGCAGCAATAAATATAATCTCGCCCTTTTCAAAAGTTATAGAAAAATCTGGTTCAGGATCATTACCATTCCATAACCGCCCCTTAGAATGAATATTGCATTCAAGTGAGCCACCCAACCATTCTTGAAGTAAATTTAAAAAATGGGAACCATTGTTAAATAATCCTTTTGAATACCAGACTACACCCTTAACTGGACTTGCTATTTTTCCATTGTTTATACGTCGAGTAATTTCCAATACACCGGGTTCTGAACGGCGCATATAATTTACAAATAACAGTGTATTACAACTTGCGCAATCTGAAACAATATTACGAGCTTCTTCTAACTTATAGGCAAGAGGTTTTTCACAAATTATTGCCTTAGGTGCATGCGCTTCTAATATTTTTTTTACCGTTTCATAATGGTAGTCAGTAGGACAAGCAACTACGACTACATCTGGATGATGTTTTGCAATTGCATTTTCAGTATTTGAGTATGCAGGACAATTATATTCATTTGTAAAACTTACTCTATTTTTTTCATCCAGATCAACACCCGCAACTAACTTAAATTTTGGATGAATAGAGAAAGCTCTTGCATGACTGAGCACATATTTTTCAGCATCTTGATTAAGATCGTACCCCATGCCAATTTGACCAAGACCAATTATCAATGTAGAGAGACTCACGTATCTCCCTTACGATTCACATTTTGATTTATTTGTATCCAATCAGAATTTACAGCTAATAAATCTAATACATCAAGACAGCTAAACAATGGATCTTTGGGAGCTAATTGCTCAATAATCTTAGTCAACAGTTTGTAATCATCACTTTCATCTAAAGTCAACCCTAGTTCTGGATGATGTAATGCTGGAGGAGCAACTAGATGTACATGAGAGAATATTTCAGGATGATTTCTAATATGCAATGAAACATGTTCGTGATCTAGCTGATCATGTGTCATTGCAGCAGAACGTTTTAGTTCTTCAAGGCTAAATACTTGCGTATCCATGCCATCAGGATAACTACGAATTTGCACATTACTTACATAAGACGCGTCATGGCAATTATACATTCTAATAGTTTGCTCAACGATACTGGGATCAATTATTGGGCAATCACCAGTGATTTCGACAATCACATCGGTATTGATAGATTCTGCTGCACCAATAACACGAGCCATTACATCATCTTCACTGCCTCTAAAAACAGATACACCTAACTTTTGTGCAAGATCAACAATTGGTTCATCTGTATCATTTACAGTAGTAGCAATAACAATTTCATCTATAGATGGTACTGCCCTAAGTCGGTCAATAAGATGCTCAAGCATTGGCTTTCCCAGAGCAGGCATAAGAACCTTACCAGGTAAACGTGAAGAGCTCATCCGAGCCTCTACCGTTGCAACAATTTTTTCTTTACTCTTTGTCACATTGATTATTCTTTTAATAAATCCCAATTTAAAGCTGTGCCACGCTTAACATCATTAATTACAGTCATACCCAAAACCTTATCTAAATATTTTGGTGCTAGACCATAGCCTGGACGAATAGCTCTTACTGTTTCACTTGATAATTGATCGCCAGCTTTCATATCTTCTGCAATATAAAGCGAACGTCGAAATACCATAGATTTTATTTCTGCATCAGTTGGACCGTAGCTTACGTTGCCCAAAGATTGCCATGCTCTTTCTGATTCTTTAACCAGCAATGTCATTTCATCAGGCTCCATTGAAAATGTACTATCGACACCTCCATCAGCACGTCTCAAAGTAAAATGTTTTTCAATAACTGTAGCTCCTAATGCAACAGCCCCAATCGCAACTCCAACTCCCATAGTATGATCTGATAAACCAACCTCACAATTAAAGAGTTCTCGCATATGAGGAATCGTAAGAATATTTGTGTTTTCTGGAGTAGATGGGTATGTACTAGTACATTTAAGCAAAATTAAATCTGTACAGCCTGCATCACGTGCAGCCCGAACCGTTTCGTCTATCTCTGCAACAGTCGCCATGCCTGTAGAAATAATTAGTGGTTTCCCTGTAGCAGCCACTTTTTGTATCAGAGGTATATCTGTATTTTCAAATGAAGCTATTTTGTAGCAAGCACTATCAAGATCTTCCAATAATTCTATAGCAGATTCATCAAATGGTGTACTTAAAGGAATCATTCCTAATTGGCGCGCCTTGTCAAAAATAGGAGCATGCCACTCCCATGGCGTATAAGCCTGTTGATAAAGATTATACAAAGAAGAGCCTTTCCAAAGACTGTCTGGATCATCAATAAAAAATTCACCCTCACTAATATCAAGAGTCATAGTATCTGCTGTATAGGTTTGCAACTTAAGAGCATGAGCTCCTGCATCAGCTGCAGCTTGAACTATTTCAAGCGCTCTTTCTAGAGACTGGTTGTGATTGCCAGACATTTCAGCAATTATGAAAGGTGGGTGTTTAACCCCAATCAAACATTCAGCAATTTTAAAAGGTTTATTATTTCTCATGAGGTGCAACCTTTGAAATATTCAAATAATAACGATGCCCACGGAAATCAAAAAAAGCCGGGTACCTTTTTGAATCAACAACGCGTAATAAATCAAATTGCTCACTTAATGATTTTTCAGGATCTAGACGGCTATCATCAGGAGTTCGGCGTGGGTAATAGTTTGACAACTTATCATCTTGTTTCTTAGGTTCGATTTTATTCCAGTTTTCCATTGCATAATCCATTAACTTCAATTCAATACTAAATAACTTCTCATCTATTTCACGCAATAACTCATGACCTTCTAGTTCCATTATTTCTTGGGCCCATATGGAACCACTATCCAACTCATCTTCAGCTTCTAGTAGTGTTACTGTTATTTCGTTTTTTCCCTCAAGAATTTGCCATACATGTGGCGACCAACCTCTACCATTTGGTAGATCACTAGCATGAATAACAAGTACTGATTTATATAAACTACGAGTTTTCTTATCGATAAGTTCATGACAAGAAATGAGCAATAAAAGATCTCCACAACTAAGATCGGATTTGTTACGTAATAATTGAATGTTATAAATTGAATCTTGCGTGGAGATCCATTTAATCAAATAATTATTAATTGGGTGTGCTGAATCAGAGCATAGAATATCAATGTTCATAACTTATACCCATAGAATCACACACTCGTTTTACACCATCACCATCAACCAGATTCCAGCATCGTTTTGACCAGTCACGTGAAATTCCTGAATCAATTAAATTCTTAAGAGCATGATAAATTCCATCTTTATTCACATTACTTACATCACCTAAGTAATGAATGAAACCACCCGATTCCAGTTCAGATGCAATTGGCTTTTGATTTTCTGCTAATGCTATTACAATTGATGGCAGCCCCATGCAACAACGTTCCCAAGATGTTGCGCCACTCGCTCCGATTGCAAAATCGGCCTTAGCCATCAATAGTGCAAGTGTAGGTAAATTAGTATGTATATTTATATTTTTAACTTGCTTTCCAATATCGTTTATCGGCTTAAATCGTTCGTGATTTTTCCCAATGACAACATCTAATACAATATCTTCACGAGCCAAATTTTTAAATGCTTCTATTGTCATCTCGGTATTATTAGCTTCATCAGCCCCACCAAAAAACACTAAAATTCGTTTTATTTCACCTTCGCGAAGTAGTATTTTTTCATGTAATTCTGCATATTCATTTTGAAGTAGCGCATACTTTGGACCAAGTAACATCTTACAAATATCAGAAACTTTACCTTGATAACGTTCTTTAGCATTAGTAAATAGGTTTTGATCGAGTAATAAATCACAGTCATGTTTTCGATCAGCAAGATCATCTATAACCATAATTTTTTTACAGTGCGGCCGTAATACTGTTTCCCAGTCTGCATCTAAGCCATAATGATCCACTATCAACCAATCAAAATTACCTAAATCAGATATCAAAGATAAAACATCAGTCTGTTCCTCTGCAATTGACACTCCTAACCACGATGCATGGACAAGCGCTGAGCCAGAGACTTCACATGGTGAATTTGATTCTGATAGTATGTGGACATCAAAACCTTGTCGAGATAGCCAACCACTATAATCTCCAGGCATTTTTCGACAAATAAAATGAATTTCAACATTATTTTTCTTTAAGAAGTTAGCTAGAGTTGCGCAACGCATAATATGCCCTGAGCCAATCCAGTTTGAAGCATCAGTTCTAAATGCCACTTTCACGAACTAACTCCTGCTCAACGACGCTAACTTATCGTAGATATTTATATCCAACGCCATCAATTGCTTAACTGTATTTGATACTTGTTGATCTGAATTTAATAACCTATAACGAGCACTTTCGGTTGCTAGTTCTTTAAAATTATTATAATTCGAATATGGTCTAATCCATTCAGCTAAAGATGACAGCTCATCTTCATATTCTATATTGGATATTGGATCTGAATTAGATTGATGCTCAGACATTCCTTCATAACCTAGCAACTTCATTTCGGCAAAACAAAGTTGACCAATCAACTCCAGAACCTCATTTGATAATGTTTTTTTCCATTTATCTATAGCAGTTAAATTAAACGCTTGTCCATTTTGGACTTTGTCACTTTCATTTGATGTATATGAAGTATTTTGACGCCATGGCTTTCCTGATCCATCTTTATATTTTTGAGGGTCAATCATGTCATCAGAATACGTAACATCTAAAAACTCACAGATATCTTTTGCAACAGCCTTTGGTGATGATAATAAATCTTCAAATCTAATAAGTTTAACTCGATTTGAATTATCATCATCCAACCATGCCAAAGATGCAAGCTTACGCCATTGCCTTGCAAGAAATATTAATGGGTATCGAGAACCTGAAGCAAAATTTGAAGCAATGACAGATCTTGGATCGCGCACTAAATGAATGACTTTCGTATCATCACCAAGATTTAGGAAATGACGAGAAAACTCACCCACCCATACATCTTTGAATCCAATAGCCTTTATATCTTTTTTGTTATATGACTTTTCAATCACATGCATTCCTGAACGAAATATTTCTACATAAGAATCTCCATTAAGGATTTCTATATGATCATGAATCATAGGAGAGTATGGTTCACAATGAGATTTTATCTTCGCTCTTAATTGCGAAATGGACTCAACATCAAACGGTGTATTAAAGTCACTCTCCTGCATATTTTTAAAAAGTTCAGACTGTTCTTTATCAAAATAATAATCATGTAAAGGTGCGTCCATATTCACTTCAACACCTGATTTTTTAATATGACTATTTCTATATGATTTAAATATAGGAGCATATGGATCTGACGCGCATACAATATGAGGGTTTGCATGTAACATCCGAGCCAACATAGTTGTTCCAGATCGAAACATCCCAGTAACCATATAATATGGTGTCATTCTGTTTTCTCGACTAGTTTAATCAAGCCTTTTTTCTCAAGTAATGATGCGTACATGGCTGTAAAATTAAATGGGATTTTTGATGCTTCTGCAATATCAAGGAGAGTGTGTGCTCCATCTGCCATCCTCAGCATATTCTGCATAAACTGGTTTAGAAACTGAGTATTATTTTTTAAAAATTCACGCTCATACTCACGCAACTCACACTGGTAATTATTTAAACTATCCTTACTTGAACCACTTACACCACTAATCGCATCTAAACTTAGATATAAATCCACATCTGGATTAGCCAGACAAGGGATCCCGCTAAAACATGCTTCAACAAGCTTATCGTTTTCAAGAATATCGATTATCTGCATTGAAAAGTCTATTGTTTCCTCAATGCTTGACTCTTTCGTGTTCTCAAAATTATCCTGATTTGTATGGTAGTCCTTGAATGGCCATCGCATTAATGTACTCGTTGGGATATTGTAACCGGCAGAATCAAAAACATTTTCATCATTACCAATTACTTCGCGATGGTTATATATTTTTATAGTATCTTTATATTTAATGCCGAGAAGAAACTTCGTTATTCGATCTACATTTGAATTTTTGTGAAATGACTGCTGATACACAAACGGCTTATCAATTCCGGAAAAACCAAGAAACAAACCTTCTTTGATCTCTCCAGCTAATCTATCATCATTAAATAAATAGAAGATTGAGCCGACTATTTCTACACTTGCAAATGCACGGTATGAATATTTTGTTTTTCTTCCTTTTAAACGTTTAATTATTTCATATGCCGCTACACATCCTGCAAGGCCATCATTCACTTGTGATGGATGGTCAAAGTGTCCAATAAAAAGATATGTGTCATCTACCTGTCCCTGATGATGATAATCAGATTGAATCATATCTTTGTTAAAATCAAAACTACTTTCAATTTTCACATTATATTTTGTATTATCTGATAAGTTTTCCCTTACATTGTGAGGAATTGAAAAACCCCAATCAGGTTCCCAATGTCTGTACTGATTTCTGAAATGAAAACATATTGCATCTGGTCGGTTTGGATCAGAAAATAAATGACTTTGCAGTTCATCAAGCGACAACTTTAAATTTACAGCTGGCGAATAACTAAAAACCTCTAGATTATTTCTTTCTTTTGACGCTATGATGTTTCCATCATCATCAGTTAAGACTGCCTTTTTGCACTTCCAATACGGTGGTACCTTCCAGTAATTAACGACTTGTTCAGAGTTATAATTAATTAATCGTGCATCTGGATAGAATGATAATAATTTATCATACGCAAGTTCCATTTCAGGTCCTGAGTGAACTCTATCAAGCAGCGCTAACTCCTTTATTAATTTCATGTACATAATATTTCTTCAGTTCAATCTTTTAAAACTAGAATGACAAACAGGTCCTTTTAATAAACTGTACACATCTCTGCCATTCTCACATTCCTGCATAAGAGAAAATATTGGTTCCAATGCGTCAAAGTAATTATTTACAATTTCATGACTATGCTCAGTACAGACATAAAGATTAGTTGATGCCAAATAACCTTTAGCCAACATCTCTTGAGTCAATAATGTTTTATAAGCAAGGCTATTTGGACCTTCAAAAGTAAAGCTTATGAGAGCTGGTAGGCCTCCGACATTAATTTTTACATCATATTTTTCTGATAATAACTTCCATCTTTTAGCAACTAATTTTCCTGTCTCTGAGATAATTTCCCAAGATTTTTCACGCTCCATTACTTCTAAAGTCTTCAATGCAGCTGATGGTCCTATTCGTTCAGTCCAAAAAGTACTACTGATAAAAGATGATTGTGCTGCTTCCATAACTTCGCGACGGCCTATGGTTGCAGTGATTGCGTATCCATTACCTAAAGCTTTCCCAAAGATAGCTAAATCAGGTTCAACACCATAAAGTTTATGTAAACCACCGAATGTCTGTCTAAACCCAGATGTACATTCGTCAAATATTAATACAATGTTATTATCTGTAGCAAGCTTGCGAACTTTATGTAAAAAATTATCTTCTGGCCCCTGATTTCGTGAAACTTCCATTTTAATCACTCCAATATCATGGTCACGTACAAGTGATTCAAGTTCTTGAATATTATTATAACGAAAAGGTAATACACTTCCTTGAAGATTCTGAGGCACTCCTTTAGGCTCAAGTCCAGGTAAAAGATGACCGGCAAGATTTTCATCACTACCAAGATTGGCCGCAAGATACCAATCATGCCAACCATGGTAACCACAAATTGCAACTTTATCTTTACCTGATGCTGCTCGTGCAATGCGTATTGAAATTGCATTTGCTTCACCACCTGAGCGAGCAAAGCGCACCATATCTGCCCATGGATGCAATTCTACTAATCTCTCTGCCAAGTAAACTTCTTCAGGACAGTTAAAAGTTGACATATTACCGGCAGCTACTGTTTTTACTACAGCTTCATCTATCTCGGGATGCCCATAACCTAAAATATTCGTACCTATTCCCATAATAGACATATCTATATATTTACGCCCATCCAGATCCCAGACATAGCATCCTTTTGACTTACTATAATAAGCGGGCCATTGTTCAGGTAAGAACATCTCTGCACGCTTTGATAGCAACATATTACCACCAGGAATAACACGTTTAGCACGTCTCCAGAGTTTTTGACCTGTACCCTGTTGTGCTCCTTCATTACGTGTCAAATGTTCATTAGCCATAAAATACTCTGGATGTTCATTACTCAAAGCCAATACTTCAGTCCAGCTAAAATTCTTCCGAGGTTGAAAATGTGCAAAAACCTTTTGTATAACTTCAAAATCAGCAGAATCATCTACTGTCCAACGCAAGCCAGACTCATCAGTATCATTAGTATAATTCTGATGCGTAAACTGTTTCGATTCACGTATAAAAGGAGTGACATGCTCTCTTTGTTGATGTTCGTTTGCCTGTTTCCAGGCTGCATCTAACGCTTTAAAACTAAAAACTTCTGTATCCAGACCATCAGGATAAGTTGGAGGAGAAATATTTGAAACGTAGTCAACGTTAGATTCTTTAAACGTTGTGATTACAGCATCAACAAGATCAGAATCTATTAATGGGCAATCGCCTGTAATACGTACAATGATATCCGCATTGACAAGTTTTGATGCTTGGTAAAATCTATCGAGAACATCTTGTTCACTTCCCCGATAAATTTCATAACCTAGTTCAGTTACATATTCGACCAATGGGTCACAACGAATATCATCTGTCGTTGCAAGAATGATCTGTTCTATATTACTTGCTCTTGACAATCTCTCCAGTAATATTCCAATCATTGGTGTACCCAATATAGGTTTCATAACCTTATTAGGTAAACGGGTTGAGCCCATACGCGCTTGAACTATCGCAACAATTTTCATAGATAACTCCAACGTGATGGATTTATCAAATCAAGGTCATCAGAGATAAATTTTTCCGGCAACTCAATACTAGGCTCTACTACACTATCAATAATTTCATTCAAGTGTTTCAAGCTATCAACTCCGACTACAATACGATTAATTTCGCTATGTGAGAGAACAAATCCAAGACAAGCTTGCAAGGGTGACAACTTTTGGATATCCAGCCATTGATGCCATACTTGCCAATGCGATTGCCAACGATTAAATTTTACAGGCCTTTTATTTATATCCATAAGCAATAGGCCTTGCAAAAAAGCTGAACGTGTATGGACTTCAATACCTGAATTATGCAAACGAGTTAACCAACCGGACTTCTCAAGACGTTGATCAAGAACATTAAAGGGTGCTTGCACAATATCAATCTTATACTTGTCTAAGAGCAGTTCAAGTTCATCAGGGTTATAAATAGATACACCAATTTTCTCAACTAAATTCTGCTTTTTGAGCGACGCTAAAGATTGATAAAGCGCTTCTCCATTTATCCCAAATAATTGCTGTGAATCATGTAGCAATAATCCACGAAGCTTTGGAACTCCAAGTCGTTCCAAGGAACCACATACAGAGTTAGTAACCCACTGGGCCACATCTATGTTATCAAGAGCAACAGCTGGTAACTTGGATATTAATTGCCATTGTACAACACCTATATCACCGAGCACATTTTCACAATCACCATAAGCTATAGCTGTATCGAGAGTATCAAGTCCTTGAGTACGAGCGTATTCCAGAATATTGTGCGCTTCAGTATTATCGATCTTGCCAATTTTGTTAGCAACGCCGTAATCCATACCAAACTGTACTGTACCTAAGGCTATTCGATTATTCATATTAAGAAAATATTCATTAACTTATTTTAGTGACTTATGAATCACTATAAATAATTATTTTTTTAGAGTATTTATATGGAGAAATTGTATAGCGAGTTAATAATTTATTTTAAACTTGATGGAATAACTTTAAAACAAGACTTCTTTTAAACTCTGAACTACCTTTTCTACCTGTTTATTACTTAACTCATAATAAACAGGAATGGTTAATGCTTCACTGTAGTACTCTTCAGAATTTTGGTAATCCTGACTTTTGTATCCAAGATTATTATAATAGGGCTGCCTTGTTACAGGGATATAGTGTACTTGTGTACCAATTCCTTTATCGAAAAGTTGCCGCATAACCTGACCACGCGTTTTCCCTATTTCAGAAAAATTTATTCTAACAACATAAAGATGGTTTGAACTTTGATTTCTTGAATGTCGCTGCATACAAACAAGATGTTTAAATCCATCTAATTGTTCATCATATAACCTTACAATTTCACGTCTTCTTTCAAGAAATTTATCAACTTTATTTAATTGTGATAATACTAAGGCACACTGTATGTCAGTTATACGGTAATTAAATCCAAGAGATTGCATTTCATAATACCAGGGATTAAGCACCCCATCCTCAATAGCTTTATCCTGATATATTAAGTCATCTCCTGGCTCACTCACTCCTGGTAAATCAAAATTACCTTTGCAAATACCATGGCTTCTTAATAATTGAAGACGATTATATATTTCCTCACTATTGGTAGTTATGATTCCACCTTCACCCGCAGTAATTCCTTTTACTGGATGAAGAGAAAATACTGTCATGTCCGAATATTGACAATTACCAACACGACTTCCATTTTCGTATGTTGCACCAAATGCATGAGAAGCATCTTCAATTATTCTTATTCCATTCTTAGCAGAAACTTTACTGATTAACGCCATATCACAAGGGAGTCCTCCAAAATGAACAGGGATTACAGCATCAATATCAGAAACACTTTGTGAAAGATCTTCGAAACAATTTATATCAAGATTTAAGGTATGAGGATCAATATCACAAAAAATAGGCGTTCCACCTGCATACCGCACACAATTTGCACTTGCTACAAATGTGTTGGTCGAGGTCACAACTTTACTATCTGCACCCACATCAATAGCAAGACATGCTAAATGCAATGCAGCCGTGCCACTTGAAACCGCAACGGCATATTTTGCTCCTACATAATTAGAAACCTCAACCTCTAATTCTTTTATTTTAGGGCCCTGAGTCAACCAACCGTTTCTTAAAACCTCAACTACCGATTGAATATCTTCTTCATCCAGATAGTGTTTACCATATGGAATCATAGCGTTTTTACCTTTGAATGTTTATCTGTGTGCATTCCATACATAACCTATTGACTCACTCTTTTGAGCACATCAGAGGTTTCACCACCTTCCACTACCATTCCTTTTTCTAAACGATAAAGAAAATCACAATGCTCTATAGTAGTAAGTCGATGTGCAACTATGATAACTGTTTTTTTACCTTGTAAGGAGCGAATTGCATCCATAACACCATTTTCTGTTTCACTATCAAGGGCACTAGTTGATTCATCTAAAACCAAAATGGATGGATCATGATATAAAGCACGAGCAATACCAATACGTTGAAGCTGCCCCCCCGAAAGACGCACGCCCCGCTCACCTACTGAAGTTTCGATTTTTTCAGGCTGTTCATTTACAAAACATTCTAACTGAGCAGCACAAATAGCTTTCCAAACTAGATTATCATCTATTTCTGTATCATCTATTCCAAGCGCTACATTACGTCTCAGAGTATCATCTGTCAGAAAAACAGATTGAGGAACATAACCAATTTGATCCTGCCAACCACGCAAGTTATTTTGTATATCAAGCCCATCAACATTTAAAGAACCTTTTGTTGGTGTTAGCAACCCCAAAATAATATCTATCAAAGTACTTTTACCTGAGCCACTTCCACCTATAAAACCTACAGATGTTCCATGTGGGATAGTTAGATTTACATTTATTAATGCATATGATTTAGTTTCAGGATACTGATAACTAATATTAGTCAACACAAGAGAAGTATTAAAAGGCAGTAATTTTTTTGTTCTTAATGTTTTATTTTCTTCAACTAATTCAAACTCATTGTAAATTGTGTCAATGGCTGGTGATGCATAACGAACATTCTGAATTGCACCTAAAATTCGATTTACTGATGGTAGGATACGAAATGCTGCAGCAGCAAATAAACCAACCGTTGGTAAAAGAGTTTCTACTGATTTACCTTTCCATATCATAATTACAACTAAAATCGCTAATCCCATCATAGCTAATAATTCAAGCCAAAATCTGGGTAGTTGCTGAATAGTAAATTGACGTTGAGCTACTTGTATACTGCCAAGCGTATGTTTATTAAACTGGTTTAAAAACTCATCTTCGCGCCCCAGTAACTTTATATCTTTTACTCCCCCCAACCCCTGTTGCGAGTGTTGCAAACGTAAACCTTCATGAAACTGACGAGCAATACCCCATTTTAAAATACGTGCCTTAGTAAACATATAAATAAGCCAACCAAATAAAGCAAGGATTCCAAGAACAATCATCGTTCCCAATGGTTCAACAACCATCAAAAGTATTATAATACCAATCAGGACAAGCACTTCTGAAATAAGCAGTAAGCCCTGCTGTAGAGCATTAGTAATGTTAGTAACTTCAATGAGTACATTTTGTATTAATCGTGCAGAGTTACGCTGCAAATGAAATACAAAAGATTTATACATATATCCTGAAAATAATCGTTTTGACAATTCAGCTTGAAGTCCAAATGAAAATCCAGCTTGCTTCCACACTAAAAAGCTCAAAAACAAAACTTTAATAAAATACACACCAACAAGAGCGACCATTCCGCCAATTATTAATTGCTCATGGGTTGGGTTTCCGAACAACTCAAATAATGAGTTAAACTCAGGATGTTTAAAAATGAAATCAGCATCTGTCATTAAAGCTAACGCGGGTATAACAAGACCAATCCCTAGCACTTCAAAAAGCATACCAAGAAACGTTAGGGTAAAGATAATTAAAGCGCCGCGTCTTTGCTTGGCATCTAACATATTCCAAAGTTTTGAGAATGATTTCATTTTAAAATATTAAATTCATTTTTAATTTTATACCTAAAAACCATTTATCACTCAATGGCCGTCTAATTTAATATGTTTTTCTAAATACTTTAAAACCTGTTTAACACTTCCTTGGAGGTCAGACTCAGAATTTATTGTTAATTCTGGACTCACTGGTTCCTCATAAGGTGAACTGATTCCAGTAAAATTATGTACCTCACCTAACCTTGCTTTTTTATAAAGACCTTTAACATCACGTTGTTCACAAACGTCTAAACTACATTTACAATAAACCTCATGAAAATCTTGACCACAAATTTTTCTAACTCTTTCGCGATCTGATTTAAATGGTGAAATAAAAGCAGTTAAAACAATAATTCCAGCCTGTACAAATTGATGTGATATATGTCCAATACGTCGAATATTTTCATGTCTATCTTCTTCTGAAAACGATAAATCAGCACATAATCCATGCCGTACATTGTCACCATCTAAAACATATGTTCGACAACCATTTTGGTGTAATTGTTCTTCCACAGCATGAGCTAGAGTTGATTTTCCTGCTCCAGAAAGACCAGTAAACCAAATTACGGCACCTTTATGGCCATTCAAATTTTCACGTCTTTTACGAGTAACTGTTGCATGATGCCAAACTATGTCGTCTTTATTTGTAAACATTTTATATTCTAGAATTTATAAAGTTATTCATGAAAATCAAAGGATTCATAACCATGTTTTTTAACCAGTTCATCTCGCTCAGCAGACTTAAGATCTTCTATTACCATTTCTGAAACAAGCTCATCAAAACTTATTTTTGGGACCCATCCTAATTTTTCTTTTGCTTTGGATGGATCACCAAGAAGAGTTTCTACTTCTGTAGGTCGGAAATATCTGGGATCTACATGAATAATGCAATTACCGTTAGCGTCATAACCTTTTTCATCAATACCCTTACCTTCCCATTTAATGCTCATACCTAATTCGTTAGCCGCCGCGTTTACAAAATCACGTACGCTATATTGAACACCCGTGGCAATAACAAAATCTTCTGGTTGATCTTGTTGTAACATTAGCCATTGCATTTCAACATAATCGATTGCGTGTCCCCAATCTCTTTTAGCATCTAAATTTCCAAGATAAAGTTTTTCTTGAAGACCAAGCTTAATACGAGCTAATGCACGTGTAATTTTTCGGGTAACAAAATTTTCACCACGGACAGGGGACTCGTGATTAAAGAGAATGCCATTACAAGCATAAATACCATAGGCTTCGCGATAATTCACTGTAATCCAATATGCGTACAGTTTTGCAACCGCATAGGGTGATCGAGGATAAAAAGGTGTTGTCTCTGTTTGTGGAGTTTCCTGTACTTGCCCATAAAGTTCAGAAGTAGAAGCTTGATAAAAACGTGTTTTTTTCTCCATTCCAAGGATACGAATTGCTTCAAGAATGCGAAGTGAACCTAAAGCATCTGAGTTTGCCGTGTATTCAGGCTCTTCAAATGACACAGCGACATGACTTTGTGCCGCTAAATTATAAATTTCGTCTGGTTGAATCTGTTGAATAATACGAATTAAGTTTGAAGAATCGGTAAGGTCACCATGATGTAGAAAAAAACGTACATTTTCTTCATGAGGATCGCGATATAAATGATCAATTCGGGTCGTATTAAAAGATGAAGCACGTCGCTTAATACCGTGCACTTCGTATCCTTTATTTAGCAAAAATTCTGCTAAGTATGAACCATCCTGGCCTGTGATACCTGTAATTAAAGCCTTTTTCATTTTTTCTTCCGTATAAAATATTTATTTAACTTGAATTTTTCACGCTACCGCCCTACCGTGCATTTTTTGCAAGTATAAGGTTTATATTTTATGCGGCTACTTTTTCAATAGATTGCCGCGCTTTGTTCGCTATGATAGTTAGTTAACTATCAATAAATTCCGGATAAAACACTTCCGGAATGACGAACTAAGCTATTTCAAGCTCATGCACACTCAATGTCACTTGAGTATTTTTTCCTACAATATCCAGCAACACAGAAACCCGTTCTGTGCTTTTCATTTTTTGATAAATGGCTTTATATCCTTCAAACGGGCCGTCAATAATTTCGACTTTATCACCCTGTTTTAATTCTTTCTTTTCAAAAGTTTGCAAACCAAATTCATTTTCGTTGTTCTTTAAATTAGTAATCATATTTTCTGGGACGACAGCAGGCATTCCACCAAAACTGACCATCCCTGCTACACCTATGGTTGAGCGAATCGGTGACCAGTTATCGGTTTCTTTATCTAATGAAATAAATATATAGCGAGGGAAGAAAGCTTCTGTGCGTTTTATATTTTTACCGTTACGTCGACGTGAAGTTTGTACTAAAGGTAAATAGACTTCATATCCTTGTCGTAATAGATTTTCTTGGGCTTTAAATTCAGATTGTGGTTTTGTAACCACTAAATACCATGAACGTGATTGATTAGTCTTAGACATCGTTATCATTCATTCCTGTTTCTTTTACTAAAGCCGATTCTTTTGCTAAAGCGGCTTCTGTTTTTAAGCTTTCAATTTCGATTTTGATATCTTCGTATTCTTTTATTTTTCGTTGTAAGAAGCGATATGTGACTGCCGCTTTTTCTTCTATGCCTTGAGGCGTGAGAAAATAAATATAGGCACTTTTCTTTTTATTATTATAAAAATTTTGTAACTTGATAAAGCCTTTATCTACTAAGGCCTTTAAACAATAATTCGTTTTACCAAGACTAACACCCATTTTTTGAGCAATATCACGCTGACTCAAATGAGGTTCAGCCTCTATAAGTTTGAGCAATTTATAAGCAATTTCATCTTGCAATTGAGAGTTATCCATTTGCGTTCAACCAATGAACAATAGCAAATAAAAACATTATAATTCAAGGTTTTATTTGGATAATTTTAGATTTTACAGTTTGTAACAATTAACGGATTAGTTAAGTAAATAGCTATGCTAATTCTACATAAAAAAGTGTAGGTTAGTGTCTCGGGTTTAAGCTAAACCAAGCTGCCCTTCTTCATATTTTTTAATTTTATCTCGAATATTAGCCGCTTCTTCAAATTCTAAATTTTGTGCGTGTTTGTACATTTCTTGTTCAAGCTCACTAATTTTCTTGTTAAATTCTTTTGAAGTTAAACCTTCATACTCCGCCTGCTCTTCAGCAATTTTTGCATATCGTTTTGCTGTATTGCTGTAGGCTCCATCCATGATATCAGCGACTTTTTTATTGATAGTGGTAGGAGTAATCCCGTGCTTTTCATTGAACTCCATTTGCTTTTCACGCCGGCGTTCAGTTTCATCAATGGCTTTTTTCATTGATTTTGTAATTTTATCTGCATATAAAATCGCCATCCCTTTGGAGTTTCGGGCGGCACGGCCTATGGTTTGAATAAGTGAACGTTCGGAACGAAGAAAACCTTCTTTATCTGCATCTAATATGGCGACCAAGGTCACTTCGGGAATATCTAATCCTTCTCTTAATAAGTTAATTCCCACTAAAACATCAAAATGACCCAGACGTAAATCACGCAAGATTTCTATGCGTTCAACAGTATCAATGTCCGAATGCATGTAACGTACCCTCACACCATGATCCGCAAAATAATCGGTTAAATCTTCGGCCATGCGTTTAGTTAAAGTAGTGACTAAAACCCGCTCATTAATTTCTGCTCGTTTATTTATCTCTGAAAGCAGATCATCAACCTGAGTCGTTGCCGAGCGCACTTCGATAACCGGATCTAGCAAACCTGTCGGTCTAACAACCTGCTCAACTATCTCACCCGAATGTTCTGCCTCGTAATCTGCTGGAGTGGCAGAAACAAAAATAGTTTGTGGAATCAGTTTTTCAAACTCATCAAACTTAAGCGGGCGATTATCCAGTGCCGATGGCAAGCGAAAACCGTAATTAACCAGATTTTCTTTACGTGAACGATCCCCTTTATACATAGCACCAACTTGAGGTACAGATACATGAGACTCATCAATGATCAATAAAGCTTCATCGGGTAAATAGTCGATAAACGTTGGGGGTGGATCGCCGGGTTGGCGGCCAGATAAATAACGAGAGTAGTTTTCAATGCCGTTGCAATAACCCAACTCCAGCATCATTTCGATATCAAACTGGCAGCGTTGCTCTAAACGTTGTGCTTCTACGAGTTTATTATTATCACGTAGAAATCCCAGCCTTTCTTTAAGCTCCGCTTTTATTTGTTCAACGGCGTGTAATATATTTTCACGCGGTGTCACGTAATGAGTCTTTGGGTAAATGGTAGTACGGGGCACCGTTTTAATGACTTCCCCCGTTAATGGGTCAAAGTAGCTGATTTTTTCCACTTCATCATCAAACATTTCAACACGAACGGCATCTTTATCTGAGTCGGCAGGGAAAATATCAATCACTTCACCTCGCACACGAAATGTACCGCGTTTTAATTCCGTATCATTTCGGGTGTATTGTAGCGCAGTGAGTTTTTGTAAAATTTTTCGCTGTCCAATTTCTTCTCCGCAATTCAAAATCAATACCATTTCAAGGTAAGAAGATGGATCACCCAAACCATAAATGGCCGAAACCGTCGCAATTGTGATGGTATCTTTTCGCTCTAATAATGCTTTAGTCGCTGATAAACGCATTTGCTCAATATGCTCATTCACCGCCGCATCTTTTTCGATAAAAGTATCAGACGCAGGTACATAGGCTTCAGGCTGATAATAATCGTAATAAGAAACAAAATATTCCACCGCATTGTTAGGGAAAAACTCTTTCATTTCACCATACAACTGAGCCGCTAACGTTTTATTGTGCGCCATAATTAAAGTGGGACGCTGTAATTCCTGAATAACATTGGCAACGGTGAAGGTTTTACCCGAACCGGTCACCCCCAACAAAGTCATGCCGGATTCGCCGGCTTTTAAACCATCGACTAACGCGGAAATTGCTTCGGGTTGATCACCAGCAGGTTTGTAATCTGAAGTAAGCTGAAAAGGTTTATCATTCATGCTAATTTTACTATTGGACTCTACTAAATATATAATCTTATTTAAAGTTGCAGTATATTACACGTCTTTATAGATAGATGTTTAGAAACGGATATTTGGAGATATCAATTGAATTTTCAGCTCTCAGATCGCGTGCAACGCATTAAACCCTCCCCCACTTTAGCGATCACAGCACGTGCCGCCGAATTACGTGCCGCCGGTAAAGATATTATTGGTTTAGGTGCTGGTGAACCCGATTTCGATACTCCGGAACACATTAAACAGGCTGCAGTTAACGCCATAGCGGATGGTTTTACCAAATATACTGCTGTTGACGGCACAGCCAGTCTTAAACAAGCCATTATCGACAAATTTTCACGTGATAATCAGCTCGATTACACGGCAAATCAAATACTTGTTTCCTGCGGCGGTAAACAGAGTTTTTTTAATCTGACACAGGCTCTTTTAAACAAAGGTGATGAAGTCATTATTCCTGCGCCATATTGGGTTTCTTATCCCGATATGGTTTTGCTGGCTGATGGAGTACCCGTGATCGTTGAGGCTGACATTAAACAGCACTTTAAAATCACGCCAGACCAACTTGAAGCAGCAATTACCGATAAAACTCGTCTGGTGGTTTTAAATAGTCCATCCAATCCTTCCGGAATTGCTTACAAGAAAGACGAGTTAGCAGCGCTAGCTCAGGTTTTACTCAAGCACCCGAATATTTTAGTCGCAACAGATGATATGTATGAACATATTCTCTGGGCAGACGAGCCATTTTCAAATATCGTGATGGCTTGTCCCGAAATCTATGATCAAACCATTGTTTTAAATGGTGTTTCAAAAGCTTATTCCATGACAGGCTGGCGAATTGGCTATGCGGCAGGCCCCGAAAGCTTAATTAAAGCAATGAAAAAGGTCCAATCCCAAAGCACTTCCAATCCAGCCTCAATATCACAAGTTGCAGCCGAAGCGGCATTAAATGGTGACCAATCCTGTTTACAACCCATGTTATCTGCATTTAAAGAGCGCCATGAGTTTGTTCACCAGCGTTTAAATGCAATTAACGGAATTACTTGTCTGCCTTCTGATGGCACATTTTATTCCTTCCCGGATGTTCGTGGTTTTATTGAAAAACTCGAGGGGGTTAATGATGACATGGAACTCTCCGAGTATCTCATAGAAAAAGCGGGGGTCGCACTTGTACCAGGAACAGCCTTTGGTTCACCGGGCTATATGCGTATCTCATTTGCCACGAGTCTTAGTGTGCTTGAAGATGCTTTAAATAGAATAGAAAAGGTTATTTCTTAAAAGCAAGAATTACGTAATTTAAGAAGCACCATTGATGTTTTAATCCCTCGTTGGATTAAATCTTGTGCTCCTTACCTGCAACTATGCTGCTAGAGTCCAAGCGATAAAAGCAACAAATTTTTTGTAGGACAAATCCTACAAAAACTGACCGAAAATCCCTACAAAAAACCGCTTTCAACTTTCCGTACTTTTGCCCATTATACAACCTACAAGGACGTGGGGGGTGACATGGAAGTCTCAACTCAATACTCCATCCATGGAATGGTTGGAGTAAATACTTTAAGCAATTAAGCTCATTGTAAAACTTACAAGGATGTGAGGTTAACATGGATGTTAAAAAATATTATTCCGGCCATGGATTTGGCCGGAATAAATTTTCTTTTCAAAACCACGGCTTTACTTTAGTAGAATTGCTCGTGACTCTTGCGGTCGCTTCAATACTCGCACTCAGCGTTATTCCCAATTTATCGGCACTCGTTGCACAAGAACGCAGCACCATTTTAACCAATACGCTTGCTGGCGCACTCGCCTACGCACGATCTGAAGCAGTTACCAAACAAATTACCGTTATCACCTGCCAAAGCAAAAATGGCAGTGAATGTAATCGGTCAGAAAACTGGCATAACGGCTGGATTGTTTTTGTTGATAAAAACAAAAATAAGCAAAGGGATAATGATGAAACATTGCTCCGTGTCTATTCTGCCGCCGATAACGGTACACAACTGACCTTTCACGGTAGCTCCCGCATTCGACATTATATGAAATACAAGCCTACAGGGCAGGCTTCTCCAAATGGCTCTTTTCTTATCTGCAACCCTAATATTGGTGTTGGCAAAGCACTCATTATGACACATTCCGGCAGATTACGACTCAGTAAGATTCAAACGGACGGATCCGCAATTACCTGTAATTAATCACATATTTTAATGCAATCAATGTTGACCCATGGGGGGCAGATCAGTACTATACGCCTCGATTCCCCAATAGCTCAGTTGGTAGAGCAAAGGACTGTTAATCCTTGTGTCCCTGGTTCGAGCCCAGGTTGGGGAGCCACATTACAAAGCCAGACTCTAGTGATAGAGGCTGGCTTTTTTCATTAAATATGCTCTCACCAGGACCATACCCTGATTATCACACCCACTTATTTATTTTTCATCTGCGTGTGTTTTCCACATTTCCAATGTGTTATCAAATCCAGGGTGGGTAGCCATATTCTAAATAGCCGGACTTTTGCGAGTCTGGCTTTTTTTATGGCTGAAATTATCCCTATTCCCGTGTACACTTTAAGTCTATCTATTTGATTATTAAGAGATACCCGAATGCGGCGACTTGTTTATTCCACTTTTGCTCTACTAGTGATTATTTTTGGTATCGTTTTTGCGGTACTCAACGCAGAGAATGTGCAACTGAATTACTATTTAGGATCAGTTGAACTACCATTATCACTGGTTTTGGTGGTTGCGATGATTATTGGTGCACTATTAGGTATCTTTGCCAGCTTAAGCTTTATTATCGGTTCACGCCGAAGCGCTTCAAAACTGAAACGTTCCGTTGAGGTTGCTGAAAAAGAAATTGTAAACCTCAGAAATATTCCCATCAAAGATGAGCATTAATACGGTTAAAACTTAATTCATCCTATGCTATTCGAAACCCTTTTTTTATTGTTACCCGTTGCTGCTATATCTGGTTGGGTAGTAGGACGTCGCTCTTTAGCTAAAAAGGGAAATAAACACTCGGGTATTCCGTTAGATTATTTAAAAGGTTTAAATTTCTTACTTGATGAACAACCTGATAAAGCCATTGATCTCTTTATTCAAATGCTTGAGGTCAATAATGATACGGTTGAAACACATTTAGCCCTCGGTAGCCTTTTTAGACGACGCGGTGAAGTTGATCGCGCTATTCGTATTCATCAAAACCTTATCGCACGTCCCACGTTATTACCGGCACAGCGAGCCCATGCCCTGTTTGAACTTGGTCAGGACTACATGAAGGCCGGTTTATTTGATCGTGCCGAAACGTTGTTTGGTGAGCTTGTTGAAAGTAACCCCCATAGCGAACAAGCATTAAATTATTTATTAGATATTTATCAACAGGAAAAAGACTGGACCAACGCAATAAAAATAGCACAACGTATTGGCGTTAAAACCGGTAATCCATTTAATAATATAATTTCTCATTTTTACTGTGAACAAGCAGAAACGGCTTATAAACAAGGTGAACCTGCCCGTGCATCAAAACTCAATAAAAAAGCATTAAGTATCAATAAAAACAGTGTACGAGCCAGTTTATTAGAAGCTAAAATTGAACACGAATCAGGCAATGAAAATGCAGCAATACGTTCTTTAAAACGTATCGAACAGCAAGATGCGGACTACCTTCCTGAAATTTTAGGCCCTCTACTTCATTGTTACCAAAGCCTCGGTAAACCGGAAGAAATGCTGGTTTACTTACGTGATATCTTATCCCGCCACGACGCCATTAGTATCATGTTAAATCTTGCCGATTTATTACAACATTATCAGGATGATGAAACGGCTGAAGCTTTTATTGAGGAATTTTTACATCATCGCCCATCCTTACGTGGTATGGATCGGCTGATTGATATAAATATCAAACACGCAAAAGAGCCAGTACAGGAAAAGTTACGTATTTTAAAATCCGTCACCAGTCAGCTATTAGAAGACAAACCGGTATATATCTGCCATGTTTGTGGCTTTAATGGCAAAACATTACATTGGCAATGCCCCGGCTGTAAACGCTGGGATACCGTCAAACCAATTCAAGGTGTAGAAGGGGAATAAATTGAGTTCATCACCCATTATCGTTGCATTAGATTTTCCAAATGAAAAAGAAGCATTAGCACTCGTAGAGCAATTAGAACCCGGACGTTGCCGCTTAAAAGTGGGTAAAGAGTTATTTACCCGTTCAGGCCCGGAATTTGTAAAAAAACTGGTTAAACTCAATTTTGATGTGTTTTTGGATTTAAAATTTCATGATATCCCGAACACTGTTGCTCGCGCTTGTCAGGCAGGAGCAGATTTAGGTGTTTGGATGCTCAATGTCCATGCTATGGGTGGTCGAAAAATGTTAGAAGCCGCTCGAGAAACATTACCCGCCGATGGCAACAACCCAAAGCTTATTGCAGTGACTGTTTTAACCAGCATGGGAGCTGAAGACTTAAAAGAAATAGGCTTATCCCACTCCCCGGCTGAACAAGTTAAAAAACTCGCTATGCTTACCCATGAATGTGGATTAGATGGCGTAGTGTGCTCACCGCAAGAAATCTCGCTGCTGCGTGAAAACCTGGATACAAGTTTTGAATTAATTACACCGGGTATTCGTCCTCAATGGAGTGTTACCGGTGATCAAAAAAGAATCATGACACCGGCTCAAGCAGTAGAGGCTGGAAGTAACTATCTGGTTATTGGTCGCCCTATTACACAAGCAGATAACCCTATGCAAGCATTACAAAAAATCGAAAAAGAATTAGAGCTAGGTCTTCAACCAAAATAAAACTTGCTGAAAATAATGTAAGATAATCCTTACATTATTTTCAGCAATATCTTACATGAAATTTTCTTTAATTTAGTTATTATTTAGACTCTTACAAACAGACATGGAGTCACAAATGAAAACTATACGGATTATATTTACTCTTCTCGCTTTAACCTTCTCGGCTTTTGCCTATGCAAACCCTGTCAATATCAATACCGCTAATGCACAAGCATTAAGTAAGAATATAAAAGGGGTCGGTATAAAAAAGGCACAAGCAATCATTGCTTACCGTGAAAAAAATGGCAGCTTTAAAAAAGTAGAAGATTTAAAGAAAGTAAAAGGGATTGGCAATAAATTACTTGAGAAAAATATTGGTAACATTATTGTTAAAAAGAAATAATTCATATTTCTGTTCTAAAAAGGCATCTTTTGATGCCTTTTCTACTTTTACCCTTTCAATAACCGAAATAAGTCATATTTATTCAAATCACTTAACTATGTTAAACTAGGAAAATCTTAACAAATTGCATAAATCAACTTAGGTTTTCTTGAAAATGACATTAATAAAAAAAGCAGTTTTTCCCGTTGCAGGTTTAGGTACTCGTTTTTTACCGGCAACAAAAGCCAGCCCTAAAGAAATGTTACCAATAGTTGATAAACCATTAATACAATATGCAGTAGAAGAAGCCGTTGAAGCAGGTATCGAAGAACTTATTTTTGTTACCGGACGAAACAAGCGATCCATCCCTGACCATTTTGATAAAGCCTATGAATTAGAAGCAGAACTTGAAGCTAAAGGTAAAGATAAACTTTTGCAGTTAATAAAAGATATCGTCCCTCCACATGTGTCCTGTATTTACTTGCGCCAATCTGAAGCGCTAGGTTTAGGCCATGCTGTTTTATGCGCAAAACCTGTTGTGGGTAATGAACCCTTCAGCGTTATTCTTGCAGATGATCTCATCAACAATGAGTCAAAAGGCTGTGTTAAACAAATGGTAGAGTCTTATGTCGATCATGCATCAAGTATTTTAGCTGTTCAGCAGGTAGAAAAAGACGAAACTGATAAATACGGAATTGTGAGTCTGGAAAACAAATCTAACAATGAAGGTTTTATTTCCGGTATTGTTGAAAAGCCCTCTCCTGCTGAAGCACCATCTACTTTAGCGGTTGTCGGTCGTTATATTCTTAATCCACGTATTTTTCACTTTCTGGAAAACACGCAAAAAGGTGCCGGTAATGAAATTCAATTAACTGATGCAATTGCAGACTTATTAAGCGAAGAAAAAGTATTCGCTTATCCCTTTGATGGCATTCGTTATGATTGCGGTAGCAAATTAGGCTATTTACAGGCGAATGTTGAACTGGGAATGAAACATCCAGAAATTGGGACAGAATTTACAGATTATATAAAAAAGTTAATAAAGCAATAGTTTCAGATTCCGGCTAAAAACCTGCCGGAATGACGGTTTTAGTATTGAGTGTGTTGAAAATATGAAATTGCCTGTTCCAATTTAACGAAAAATAAATCATTCCATATAAAAATTGAATACCAATCATTTCTTCAAACTTTGTCGTCGGCCTAAAGGCCGACAAAGTCAAATTAGTGTTCTCCTTTAGTACGTAACAAACCGGCTAAGCGATTACCTTGCTTCTGTGGGCCACCACGTGGAAATATTTTATGTAAATATTTACTGTTACCGCGCTCTTCACCCCATACGGTCTTGAAATGTTTAACCATCTTGCGAACTTCTGCTTGTGCACCGTGCTCTTCATAAAAATCACGTAAAAAACGCACCACATCCCAGTGTTCATTAGTTAATTCAAGTCCTTCTGCTTCTGCTTGCGCCTGAACAAAGCCTTCTGACCATTCATCACGGTTAACAATATAGCCTTCTCCGCATGTTTGCACTTCTTTACCATCAACCATGACAGATTTTATTTTCATATTTGGATACATAATCTTATTCTCTTTTTAAAAAGTAGGTCAGACTTCAGTCTGACACAGCTGTCGGGTTAAATTCCCTCTTATATTTAGTATGAGAGGCACTATGACCCGACCTACAACATATTGCGCAATGGCTCACCTGATATAACTTTTTTTAATGGTCAGGTATTACACCGACCTGCTGCATTTCTGCCAAACCTGTTTCGCGAGCATGTTCTTCAAAGCCTTTATTACGCCAGAAAAAAGCACCTGGCATCGTTGTTGGTATCACTAATACATAAAACAGTGCACGACCAATAACAGCGCTAACGATTAATGATCCGGTAAGCAAGGCTCCCATCACGGCACCAGCAACTCCACTCAAACCAAACAAGATAACAGAAACTAATGCAATAATATTTAACATTAAGAGAATATTGCGTAACAGGTAAGACTTTCCATAACGCGTTGTTTGTTCATAATGAGATACTGCACCCTCACCTTTATTTTTCTTAAGATCTCTGGCATGTACAATTAAACCAATAACTTCAAGCACTAAACCAATTAAAGCAATAACAGCCGCTTGCTGAATAAGTGAACTATCTAATGTTAAAGTTGCAACACTGGAAATAAAAGTAATACTCGCCGCACCAAAAACTAATGCTGTCGATACAAAGCTACTTGCTGTCTGCCAATGGTTCCAATAAGGTCTTGCAGGAATCAAATAAAGTTTAATCATATAATACAAACCAACAACCCCGCCCAAAATAGCAGCATAGGCAGATACCGTAATTAACAACTGGATAATATTAATCTCCATTACTTCAATACTGGTAAAGAAACCAAACTGATTTAACAAAGAAAATAACCCATAAGCCGCAAAGCCCATAAAGAAGAGAGTCACTCCCGCTATTTCCCGACTCAGAGGTGATAAACGCAAGTTATTAAAACCACGATAAAAACGAAGCGGTTTACCAAGATGTAAATTCAGTTTAATCATGCCGATTGTTAAAATAACAAATAAGCTGGCAAAAACCGGCAAGAATGAAGTGGTAAAGCTATTCGCAATATTTTCTACACCGATATCTGCTCCAAACATTAATAACAAAAAAGCACCGATAACTGATTGTGATGTTAATGTGAAAATAATGTGTGCATTTTCATGAGACGAAAGTAATTTTTTTAAATTCCATTCACGTTTCGCTTTATTCTTGGGATCTAGTTCAGGCTGAAAACTTCCATTACTATCATCCCTATGATATTTCAAAGAGGTGCTATCTACTCGAACCATATCGCGCTGACTCGTTCGGGTCTGCTGGAATCGTATATTCGGATGTGTAATATCAGTACGTGGAAAACCCGGTATCTCAGTTTTAGCTTGAGTTCGGCCTTCAGGAATATTTTCAATCACACCAAAGTCTAAAGCCTTGCCTAAACAAGCAGATACGCAAGCGGGCTTTAAGCCGACTTCAAGACGATCAACACACATATTACATTTTGTTACCTGACCTTTAACCGGATCAAGCTGGGGAGCATTGTATGGACAAACCCATGTACAGTAACCACAGCCGAAACAAATATCCGGATCCTGTAAAACAGCGCCGTACTCAGCAAACTTGGTATAGGCACGCGTTGGACAACCTTTTAAACATACCGGATTGTCACAATGATTACATGCCATAGAAATATTCAAACGTTGATAAGCTGGATACGTACCACCTTCAATAAAACCAACGGAGCGAAAAGCAATATGAGCCGGGTTATCATTTTTTTCACTGCACGCTGCTTCGCAAGCATGACAGGCAATGCAGTTATCTGCATTAAAATAAAAACCATGTTGCTTATAACGATTAGGGTTATCGCCAACAGCATTATCACCATTGATATTTAAACTTTTACCATACAATGCATCCCCTTCTGCAACAGTATCAATTGGATGGTCATAGCAATTACGACTTTTACTGCTTGGATCGTTTAATAGAGCGTAGTCGGGTTCATTGTCACGTACTTCAAACATAGTGTTTCCTTAAAACTTGCGCATTTCCATACTGAGGCGTGCAGCCTCTTGTTGATCAGCAATATTTTCAATTCGTACCGCTGATTGTTTATAAGCCGGTTGACGTGAATGAGGATCAAGAAGCCCCAATGTCAATCGATTAGCACAATCATGAAAATGGAATGGCAGAAATATCATATTAATCGGGACACGTTGAGTTGGCTGAACCATAACAACAGCATCAGAACGCCGGGAAACAAGACGTACATAATCACCACGTTGCACACCGAGTTCCGCAGCTAAATCAGGGTTAATTTCAATAAACGGAATTGGACTATACTTATTATTGTTACCAATCTTTCCAGTCTTGGTTCGGCCATGCCAATGTTCGATTAATCTCCCGGTATTAAGCCAGATTGGAAATTCATCATCAGGGACTTCATTGTTATCAATAAAAGGTAATGGAATAAGTTTTGCCTTACCATTTGGATAACTAAACGTCCCCTCTTCGGTATAAAGACGCTTACCACCACTTGGTGGAGCCTCACCTTTTTGTAATTGTTTATCCGTATAAGGCCACTGCACACCACGTTGTTTTTCAATTAACTCGTGACTCATACCAGAAATATCGGCTAAACGTCCTTTAGACATCTCGGCCATTTCTAAAAATATATCCGGGGCATTTTCAAGAAAAGTCACATTACCATTTGTATTAAAACGCTCCGCCATGCGATTAAAAATCCATAAATCAGGCTTTGCTTCACCAGGTGGTTTAATTATCGGTTTCACCACACTAATACGTCGTTCGGTATTTGTCATGACCCCTTCTTTTTCTGCCCATGTTCCGGCTGGTAAATAAACATGTGCATATTGGGCGCTTTCAGTATCTTCATAACAATCCTGAACTGCACAAAACTCCAGCTTCTCCATTGCCTTACGTACTCGGGCACTATTGGGTAAAGATGTCAGAGGGTTCGTCGCGATCAACCATAAGCCTTTTATTTGCCCGGTCTCAATAGCATGATAAATATCAGTTTGAAATAATCCGCGCTTCTTTGGAAAGAATTCAGGATCGATATTCCAAAACTTTGCAATCTCTTCACGGTGCTCCGGCACTTCTAACTGACGATAGTTTGGCAAACCTGAGCATGAAGACCATTCTCGTGTCCCCATGGCATTACATTGTCCGGTGATTGAAAGACTGGTTCCGCCGGGCTTACCAACATTACCAGTCAGTAATGCAAGATTATTAATCCCCACAACACCATCTGAACCGTGTGTAGACTGGTTAATACCCATTGTCCAAATTTGCATTGCGGCACCCGCTTTAGCAAGTGTTCTTGCAACACTACGGATGGTATCTTCATCAATACCACAAATTTTTGATGCAGTTACCGGATCATACTTTTCGACTTCGGCACGAATTTCATCTATACCAGTGGTATTCGCTTCAATATAAGCTTTATCTTCAAGTTCTTCTTTTAAAATCACATGCATCAATGCATTTTGTAAAACAACATCAGTTCCCGGAGTAATGGGTAAATGTATATCTGCATTTTGCGCAAGCATGGTAACGCGCGGATCAACAACAATTAAAGTGAAGCCCCGCTTCTCTTGCGCTTCTTTCATTCGCCAGTAAATAATGGGATGCTGTTCTGGAAGATTCGAGCCCCATGCTATTAAACAATCGGTATGATCAAAATCTTCATAACAACCTGGCGGTCCATCAGAACCAAAAGAACGTTTGTAGCCGGATACAGCTGAGGCCATACATAAGGTGGTATTTCCATCGTAGTTATTGGTACCAATTAATCCACGTGTTAACTTTCCTAATGTATAAAACTCTTCTGTTAACATTTGACCGGTAGAAATAACCGCAAATGAATCAGGCCCGTATTTTTCCTGCACGCGAATTATTTCATCATGCACTTTATCAAGAGCCGTATCCCAATCTGTTGTTTGCCATGGCTGATGCCATTGCTCACGCATCTTGGGTTGTAAGCCTCGGCCATCTGACTCAAAAAGCTCGTGCTCAAAAATCCCCTTTAAACAAAGTTTGCCACGATTAACATCGGCATCGGCTACACCCCGTGAGGCCACAGCTTTACCTTCAGTATTTAAACCAACTTCAATCGAGCAGCCAGTGGAACAATATCCGCAAGCAGCGTACTTCCACTCAACAACACCTTTATCAGCAATCTTAATGGGATTTTTTTTCTTACGACCGAACAGCATATTTATCTCTTTTTATTCGCAGATACGAAAACATCTAACATGTAATCTAAGATATTTGTTATTCCGGCATAATCCACCGGAAACTGGAGATTTTAATCAATAGATTCCGGTATATGCTTTGTTTGAAAGGAATGACAATACTTATGATTTATTCGTTTGGACAACCTTCATTAGGTGTCAGAGACAACATAATTTTATCGCCTTCCATTTTAATCGGAAAGCTTGCTGCACAACCTTCATCGGGTGCAACAGCAACACCATTATCAAGGCCAATCTTCCAGTCATGTAATGGACAGGCAACACGATTACCCAGCACGATTCCCTGAGAGAGTTGACCACCTTTATGCGGGCATTTATCACGTAAGGCAAAAACTTTATCATCTGCTGTTCTAAATACAGCAATATCACCTTCTTTACGGCTCACAACACGTGCGCCTAACTTAGGTATATCGTTTAATGTTCCAACTTCAATCCAATCACTCATCATCTTTTACCATTTAATAATATTATTTGAACCACAAAGGTCACGAAGAAAACTATTAACAAAAAAAGGAAAACTTTGTGTTCTTAGTGTCCTTTGTGGTTAATGTTTTTTATCCAATCACTTTAATTGGCGTAAATTCATGTGCTTCGCCACCTTTAGCACGCTCTTCCCAAGGGTCATCCTGCATAAATGTTTGCGAGAATTTAAAGCGTTCAGCTAATTCTTTACGCTTTTCCGGATTATCAATTAAAGCTTCTTTAATATGAGCTAAACCTACACGTTCAATCCATGGAGCTGTACGTTCAAGGTAGTGTGCTTCTTCCCGATACAACTGAATATAAGCAGCACTGTATTCCAATACTTCTTCTTCTGTATCAACATTACATAACAAGTCAGTTGCTCGTACTTTAATACCACCGTTACCACCAACATGAATCTCATAACCCGAGTCAACACAAACAACACCGTAATCTTTTATTGTTGCTTCTGCACAGTTACGCGGGCAACCAGATGCCGCCATTTTAAATTTATGCGGCATCCATGAGCCCCAGCTCATTTGTTCAAGTTTAATACCCAGGCCGGTAGAATCCTGTGTTCCAAATCGACACCACTCTTTACCTACACAGGTCTTAACTGTACGTAATGCTTTACCATACGCATGTCCGGAAACCATACCGGCATCATTCAGATCTTTCCAAATAGCAGGTAACTCTTCTTTCTTTAAACCATATAAACCTATTCTTTGCCCACCTGTGACATGCACGGTATCAACATTAAATTTTTCAGCTGCATCGGCAACTGCGCGTAATTCTTGTGGTGTCGTCATACCACCCCACATACGCGGAATAACAGAATAAGTACCGTCACCTTGAATATTTGCATGAGCACGCTCATTGATGAAACGTGATTGAGCATCATCAAGATTTAATTCAGGGAATTTACAAACGAGATAATAGTTAATTGCGGGACGGCATTTACTACAACCATCAGGTGTTTTCCATTCCATGGTATCCATAACGGTGCGAACAGATTTAAGTTCATTTTTTTCAATTGCTGCACGTACTTCATCATGAGTTTTATCTGTACAACCACACATCGGTTTAAGGTGCGGTGCAGTAGAAAATTCTCCACCTAATACGTGTGACATTAATGATTCTACTAAACCGGTACATGAACCGCATGAGCTTGATGCTTTAGTATGAGCACGAACTTCATCAAGCGTAAAAATTTTATTAACCGTAATAGCTTGAACAATGTCACCTTTCGTCACACCATTACAACCACAGATTTCTGCATTGTCAGACATTGCAGCAACACGATTATCATCACCATGCCCCGAATCACCCAAGTGAGCCTGACCAAATAATAAACTTTCACGGAACTCGGAAATATCTGTTTCGTCACGCATAAGATCGAAGTACCACGTACCATCAATGGTATCGCCATACATGACTGCACCAAGAATCTTGTTATCTTTAACAACAATCTTGCGGTAAACACCACGTGCTTTATCCTGAAAAACAAGCTCATCGGTTGTTTCATCACCAATAAAATCACCGGCAGAAAATAAATCAATTCCGGTTACTTTTAACTTGGTTGAGGTCATGGTGCCTTCGTAGCGACCAATCCCCATTTTTGCTAAATGATTAGCACAAACTTTAGCCATTTCAAATAAAGGAGCAACTAAACCATAAGCTATGCCACGATGCTGAGCACATTCACCGACAGAATAAATAGAAGGGTCATAAGTTTGCAGGGTATCGTTAACGACTATGCCACGTTCGCAGTGGATACCGGCTTCTTTTGCCAGTTTAATGTTTGGCTTAATGCCTACAGCCATAACAACCAAATCAGCATAAATTTCTGAGCCATCTTTGAAACGGACTTTCTCTACCCGATCTTTACCTATAATGGATTCTGTTGATGCTTCCATTAAAAAATGTAAGCCACGTTCTTCGAGTGATTCTTTCAACATAGCTGCTGCAGGACCGTCCATTTGACGCTCCATTAACTTGTCCATTAAATGAACAACAGTAACGCTCATACCTTGCTGCATTAAGCCATTTGCTGCTTCAAGACCCAGCAAACCGCCACCAATGACAACAGCATGCTTGTGTACCTTCGCGGCGGCCATCATTGCATCAACATCTTTAATATCACGGAACGAAATAACACCTTCAAGATCATTCCCCGGAACAGGAATAATGAAAGGATCTGAGCCTGTTGCAATTAATAAGCGATCATATGTTTCTTCAGTACCATCATCGGCAATCACTTTTTTATTTGCACGATCGATAGTTGTCACTTCTTTGCCACTGTGCAAAGTGACATTATTATCCTTATACCACTGCATATCATTCAACATGATCTCATCAATGGTTTTATCACCGGCAAGCACAGGGGAAAGCATGATACGGTTATAGTTTCCGTACGGCTCTGCACCGAAAACGGTTATATCATAGCGTTCATCATCTATTTTTAGCAATTCTTCAACGGTACGAATACCCGCCATACCATTGCCAATTACAACCAGTTTCTCTTTCATCCTATGCTCCAAAATTGTTCAAAATGTCTCAGTTTGCAGACCAAGTATTATAGCTGACTTTCCATAGAGCAACATGCGTGCCAGAATATTAGAGAAGGCTAAACAAGAGGCTATCCTATTGATTATAAAGAATATATTTTTAATGAATGAGGGTTTTCCGGCTATTTGAGCAGTAAAAGATATGCACGATACTGGTGCATATACAGGCTACTTGCCCCTTACTTAAGCAATGTTGAATAATGTGAAGAACTTAGGTCTTAAATTTGAATTTTGGCAAGCTGATATCAAAACGAATGGCAATGAGTCTGGCAATGAATATCGTCATTCCCGCAAAGACAGCTGCTAGCGCCACATCCCAGCCGGAATATAATAATCCGATAAAAAGCAGTGAGCCAAGCCATGAAACAGTTGCATAAAGTGAACTTTGGAAAACAACCGGCGTTTCATTACATAAGATGTCACGAAAGATACCGCCCATCGTCCCTGTCATCACCCCCATAAAACTTGCCACCAGCCATGGGGCACCGCTCATCATTGAAACCAATGTGCCCGCCACAGCAAATGTTGCCAACCCAGCGGCATCGGGAATTAAGAAAAATTTTGGTGAAATAACTTTTAACCGGGCGATGACAAAAATAATGATCGCACTAATGAGCGAGGCAATAAAAAAACTCTGATCCCGAATCCAGAAGACTTCCCGATCAAGCAACATATCCCGTAAAGAGCCTCCGCCCAGCCCCGTTGCGATAGCGATAATAATCACACCAAATAGATCGTACTGTTTAAAGCCTGCCTTTAATACGCCAGATGTAGAGGAAACAATAACAGCAATAACGGTTATCCAGTATAAGTTATCAATCAATGCAGAGGTTGGATTCAAATTCATAATATATTTTTTTAGTTACTCTTAATAGATAATGACACTACCATATAAACAGCTTATGATTTTGACTATGTTTTACTGGTGAGTTGCCTTATCACCCCAAATTTCTTTTAATCGTTGATCTCGCCCACAACGCCATCGGTAATATTTGTAACGAACAGAATGTGTTTTGTAATAATTCTGATGATAACTTTCATCACCTTTTATAGGATAAAAAGTCGCGGCATTTAAAATAGGTGTAACAACTTTTTTGTTGGGAAATTGCTTAACGACATCCTGTCGTGATTTTTCTGCCAGTTCTCTTTGTTTTTTATTCGCAACAAAAATAGCACTTAAATAACTCGAGCCTTTATCACAAAATTGACCACGCTTGTCGAATGGATCAATATTGACCCAATAATGATCTAATAGCTGCTTGTAGCTGACTTTACTTGCATCATAAGTGACTTCAACAGCTTCATAATGCCCGCGATGATCTCCACGATAGGTAGGATTTTTAGCAGTACCACCAGTAAACCCGGAAATAACATCTGTTACACCAGCAAGCTTTTCAAAATCAGACTCCATACACCAAAAACAACCACCCGCAAAAATGGCTTTGTCTGCAAATGCATTGGGGGTATTTACCAGCAAGCCCAGTAACAACATGGTAATCAGGTTATTTTTTTTCATTTATCTCTCTCAGGTTATTATCCATTAATGACTCTGTTACTGACAATGAACAAAAAGCGAGGTTCAATTTACAAATAGATATTATTCCCAGGAAAACTCATTTTCAGATTTATTATCTTTTCGATATTGCATCTGTAATCCTTTAAGAAAGATACGCAAGATTTGATCTTTACATTCTCGGTAATGCTTGTGGCCAACCTTACGAAAAAAAGCACTGAGTTCATGTTTACTCATGCGAAAATCAGATAAATCCATAATTTCCAAAATATCTTCGGCTTGCAAGTTAAGTGCAATTTTTAACTTCATAAAAATAGCATTATTGCTTAAATTTTTCTCCGGAACTGGCTGAGGTCCTTCTCTTTTGCCCCGTTTATCATTAATCAAACCATTTAAAAAAGTAGCCAGTTTTACATCATTTAATTTTTTAAACTCGGGGTTATCTTCCGGTTTCATCCAGTCGCTAATCTCTGCACGGGTTACTTTACAATCAGCTAAATCAAATAAGGTGATCATCTTGTCGTCATTAAAATCAAAAATATAACGGATGCGGCGCAAAATATCGTTATTAGTCATTCGTATTTCCTGTTAATTTCATTTGAATTTTTTCAGATGCAAATTCAATCACATCACCTGAAACTATTTTCTTTCGCTTACGTGTTTCAATTGAGCCATTTACTCTTACCTGACCCTGCTCAATTACCTGCTTTGCTTCACCACCGCTAGAAGTCATACCTTCAAACTTTAATATCTTATATAACTCAACAGGTTCTTTCGTTATTTCTACTTCTCTCATACGGCAAATAAACCACTCTCACATTTATGTGTATTATGCCCATTATACTGTAATTTAACCGTCTATAATATTTGCTATATTCAGCTACATTCAGTTAAAACAAGGTAAACTACGATAATTAAAGACCCTATTGATAATTTAAGGATAATAAAATGAATAAATACCTGCTGCTCTCTCTCATTATTGGTTCATTAGGCTTAAATGGTTGTGCCCGCCACGGAAATATCATTATTGATCCTCAGGGAGTCGATATGGCGATGTATCAAACTGATTTAGCGCAATGTAAACAGTTGGCAGAACAAGTCGAATCACGAGCTGCAAAAGGTATTGTTGGTGGCGCCATAGTCGGAACAGTAGTAGGAAGAATTCTTGGTGGAAGTGGAGAAAGAGCTGGCCAGCTAGGTGCACTCAGTGGCGGACTAAAAGGTGCAGGGGCAAGTCGACGAGAGCGTACCCGTGTCATAAAAAACTGTCTTCGTAACAGAGGTTATCAAATTCTTAATTAAACGCATTTCAAAAAAATGTGCACTAAAATGGATTATATTAGTGCATATTAATACTCTACTGCACTTACCTTGTGCAGTAAAAAAATTAAAATCTGACGTACAAACTTAATTTATTTATAACTATCAATCACTTACATGCTTGGCACAGCCCTTGCTCTATAGCCAGTAAAGAATCTTAATTATTTTGGAGTGACAAGGTATGTCAGTTGATACAAATAAGCTTAACTTATTTTCATTTAGTGGAAAAATGCGTATTCTACACTTAAGTTGGGTTGCCTTTTTTATCAGCTTCTTTGTCTGGTTTAACCATGCTCCCTTATTAGGCATGATGCGTGAATCGCTAGGTTTAAATGACCAGCAAATCAAAACACTCCTCATTCTAAATGTTGCCTTAACCATTCCGGCTCGTATTATTATTGGCATGTTAGTCGATGCCTTTGGACCTCGTCGAATTTTTTCTATTTTATTATTCGTTTCCAGCTTTCTCTGTTTTGGCTTTGCCATGGCGGATGACTTTGAGCAACTAGCACTTATGCGCTTTTTACTAGGTTTCGTCGGTGCCGGTTTTGTTATTGGTACGCGTATGATTGGCGAATGGTTTCCCGCTAAACAAACCGGTATTGCGCAGGGAATTTATGGTGGCTGGGGTAATTTTGGTTCTGCCGGTGCTGCGGTTATTTTACCTACCGTGGCTTTAGCTTTTGGCGGAGAAGATGGATGGCGCTATGCTGTAGGTACAACCGGTGTAATTGCGCTAATCTATGCAGCCATTTATTTCTTTAGTGTTACCGATACCCCTAAAGGTTCCACCTATTTCAAACCAAAGAAAAACGGAGCTCTGGAAATAACCAGCAGAATTGATTTCTTTTTATATCTGATAATGAATATTCCACTGTTTGCCGCATTAGCCGTTCTGACCTGGAAACTTAGTCCTGCAAATCTCAATATGCTGAGTACAGGTGTCAGCATCATCATTTATAGCATTTTAGCCAGTTTATATTCTTTTCAAACCATCAGAATTTATCAGATTAATAAACATGTTTTTACTGAAACAGTTCCTGAAATAGATTGTTACAAGTTCAAACAAGTGGCTTTGCTAAATCTTTCTTATATGGTGACATTTGGTTCTGAACTTGCTGTTGTTTCCATTTTACCGCTTTTCTTTATGGATACTTTTAACTTAACAGCAATTCAGGCAGGGCTTGTTGCATCTGTCTTTGCGGGACTAAATTTGATTATGCGTCCTGCCGGTGGCTGGATAAGTGATAAATTTGGTCGAAAAAAATCCTTAACCATTCTCATGCTCGGAGCAAGCATTGGCTATTACCTGTTAAGTCTAATTACATCTCAATGGAGTCTTACACTTGCGGTAATGGTTGTAATATTTAGTTCAATATTTGTTAATGCAGGTAATGGCGCTGTATTCGCCATCGTTCCTCTGGTCAAACGCCGTATGACCGGACAGATAGCAGGTATGACAGGGGCTTATGGTAATGTCGGCGCAGTAACATTTCTTACCGTGCTCTCATTTGTCGCAACAAATATCTTCTTTATGGTCATTGCAGGATTTGCGATAACCGTATTTATTTTAATCGCCTTCTTTCTTGAAGAACCAAAAGATCAAACGGCAGAAGTCTTGCCTGATGGAACCGTGCAGATGATTGAAGTCAACTAATTCATAAATTATGACTTACCCTATTAAGGCAGTGCCGTTATACTTTAACGTCATTGCCTTTTTTATGAAATGAATATATGTCATCAACATTACAAATAAATAGTGCTCACTACAGCATTGCAGGAATAAAACCCCGAAATGAAGATTCCTGTGGCGTCGTTATTCCCGAAGAACCCATGTTAACAACCAAAGGGATTGCAGCAGTAGTCGCTGATGGTATGAGCGCCAGTGATGATGGTAAACAGGCATCCGAAGGCTGTGTTAAAAGTTTTCTTAGCGATTATTTCAGTACTCCTGAAACCTGGTCAGTGAAAAACTCCGGACAAAAAATCCTTTCCGCTCTAAACCGCTGGCTGCATGGCCAGGGACAACGCCAGTACCAGAGCAATAAAGGAATGGTAACAACATTAAGTGCTCTGGTCTTTAAATCCAACACAGCTTACATCTTTCACGTTGGCGATACTCGTATTTACCGTTTACGTGGAGATGAGCTGGAACAAATAACCAATGATCACCGATTTATTGCCAGCGAGAATAAAACCTATCTATCCAGAGCACTCGGTATCGACCTTCGGGTGGATATTGATTACAAAACATTAGCACTTGATGTAGATGATATTTTTATTCAGCTAACTGATGGCGTATATGAATTTATTAGTGACAAGAATATAAAAAATATTGTTCTTGAAAACTTAGACGATCTGGATTCTGCAGTAAAAGAAATTGTAAGAATAGCAGAAAAAAATAAAAGTGATGACAACCTTACCTGTCAAATAGTTAAAGTCACCCACTTACCAAAAGAAAACGAAACTGAATTTTATGATAAATTAACAGAACTCCCTTTCCCGCCGCCTTTAGAACCCGGATTAATTCTGGATGGCTACAAGGTTATTCGACATATGTTTTCAAATAAACGAACCGAAGTTTATCTGGTGCAAGATACCGAAACAAATGAAAACATTGTAATGAAAGCACCATCTGTTAATTATCAAGACGATCCTGAATATATTAATCAGTTCTTACATGAAGAGTGGGCAGGAAAAAGGATTAATAACCCACATGTGTTAAAAGTGCTGGATATAAAACGTAAGCGTACCGCGTTATATTATATTACAGAATTCATCGAAGGTTCATCACTACGGCAATGGTTGGATGATAATCCTCAACCTTCACTCTCACAGGTGCGTTCTTTCAGCAAGCAAATTGAGCGAGGGTTACGTGCATTTCATCGACTGGAGATGATTCATCAGGATCTGAAACCAGAAAACATTTTGATTGATAAGAATGAAACCCTGAAAATAATTGATTTTGGCTCCGCAAAAATCGCCGGTATTGAAGAGATATACCTGCCTATTGAAGTAAATAATATACTTGGCACCATAAACTATACTGCACCGGAGTACCATATTGGTGAGCCAGGCAGTAATCGTTCAGACATTTATTCTTTAGGTGTTATTGTTTACGAAATGCTGACAGGACATTTACCTTACGGTAAAGAAATAAGTGTTAAAAATATCAAGCGTGCAAGATATATTTCTATTAAACGTTATAATCCGGGAATCCCCATTTGGGTTGATAAAGCCATTGAAAAAGCAGTAAGTATAAATCCGGAAAACCGATTTAGTATTTTATCTGAATTTACCTATGCGCTGAATAAACCGGATTCCTCTTTAATCAACAATGATTATGTTCCGCTAATGAAACGCAATCCTGTCCGCACATGGCAACTCATTAGTTTGGCACTGGTTATTTCAAACTTATTCTTAATTTATCAATTAAGCCATTAAATTACCAATGGAATATCACCCTCCTCCAGATACTGCTCTGAAGATTTTTTATGAAGATAAATATCTGCTGATAGTAAATAAACCAAGTGGTTTATTATCTGTTCCGGGACGAGGTGAAGATAAACAGGACTGTTTGATCTCACGTATCCAGCAACAATATCCTGATGCATTAATTGTACACCGTCTTGATATGTCGACCTCTGGAATAATGATTATTGCCCGTGGAAAAGAAAATGAGCGTAATCTAAGTATTTTATTTCAACAAAAGAAAGTTAAAAAAAAATATATCAGCATTGTTACCGGGCTTGTTTCACCATCGAAAGGAGAAGTTAATTTACCATTAATCACAGACTGGCCAAATAGACCAAAACAGAAAATTGATCATATAGACGGTAAGGCATCTCAAACCCGATACCGTCAAATATCGTATGACGATAAAAGTAATACCAGCCGCCTGGAGTTAATACCGCTGACTGGAAGAACACATCAACTTCGAGTACATATGTTAGCGATAAAACATCCCATAGTAGGGGATGAGCTGTACGCCGAGACCAAAATTGCTAAAAAATCAAAAAGGCTGTTACTACATGCAAGTTATTTATCATTTCAGCATCCAGTAACTAACGAAATAATTGAGATAAAATCAGATCCGGAATTTTAATATTTCCAACTAAAACTCTATCTTTAACTAATGAGTTATCTTATTTGGAATGCAATGATTCTATTGTCTCATCCGCCCATTTAATTGCATCCATATAACAGGAAAAATATTTTTTAGCATCAACACCATGCTTCACAAGTTCAGCCCATTGCCCTTGTTCATAAAGAATAACATTCATTAATATCTCACCATGGTGGCCATCATAATCAAGCAAGGCCAGCTTTATTGTCGATGACATTGTCAATTCATCCAGGAGATCGACTAAAGGTTGGTCCATTAAAGCATCCAGCAGGGAAAGTAATCCAACTGTAAACATTTGACCTGTATTATTTTCTTCTGACTCTTCCAGCAATTCGCACATTCTAGCACGAACCAATGCTGTTATTAACAAAGCCTGTGGCTTCCCTTCAGCAAGCTGCATCATCAACAAAAGAGTTACCCACTTTTTTATTGTATCACCCCCCACTAAAGCCAGAGCTTCTCGAATGGAATCAATTTCTTTACGCTGGGTAAATGCTGCGCTATTCACATAACGAAGTAACTTATAGGTTAAGGTCACATCTTGCGCCAGAGCTTTTTCTATTTCAGAAAAATCATAATCATCTTTATTTAGTTCCTTCAACAAATTAATAACAACAAGTTTATTTGAAGGAATTTTTTTATGCTTAACAATCTGGGGTTTACAAAAATGGAAGCCCTGAAAATAGTGAAAGTTTAACTCTTTGCAAAAAGTATACATTTCAGGCGTTTCTACTTTTTCAGCAACAACCTTAACATTATATTTTTTTAAGAATTCTAGTTCTTGTACAATATCTTCTTTTGATAATTCAATTACATCCAGTTTAACAAAGTCGGCTATTTCCAATAAAGCATCAAATTCAGGTCCATACTGAAAGTCATCTAAAGCAATTTTATATCCTTTATCTTTTAATCTTTTAACACCTTCTACAACTTCTTCCGTAGGCGTAATATTTTCCAGAACCTCCAGTACCGTTTGTTTTTCAAACATGGGGGTTAGCGATTCGTCTAAAATAAAATCATCTGTAATATTAATAAAGGCAAAAGAGCTTCCAACCAGACTATCAAAACCTATATCCATAAAACTATTTAAGATAACTTGTGATGATGCTGTTTTACCATCACTAAAATGAGCCAGGTTTTTCTCACCCGAACGATATAGCAATTCGTAGCCGAATAATTGATTATTTTTGTCATAAAGAGGTTGTCTTGCGACAAAAATATTATCCATCATCATTATAATCCATTCTCAATATCAGCTTTAATATCATCAATTGACTCCAAACCAACCGAAACTCGAATTAAACCATCACTAATACCGGCCCGTTGTTTTTCTTCATCACTCAAGCGGCCATGAGTCGTAGTTGCCGGGTGAGTGATAGTTGACTTGGCATCTCCCAGATTTGCCGTAATAGAAAGCAAGCGGGTTGAATCGATCAGTTTCCATGCAGCATTTTTACCGCCTTTAACCTCAAAAGATAATACCCCGCTACCTGCAAATTGCTGTTGTTTTGCTAAATCATATTGCGGGTGTGATATTAAACCTGAATAATGTACCTTATTAACACTTTTATGTTGCTCAAGAAAGGTAGCAAGTTCAAGAGCATTCGCACTATGCGCTTTCATTCTTAGCGATAATGTTTCCAGGCCTTTTAGAAATATCCAGGCATTAAAGGGACTCAATGTTGGGCCAGCTGTACGCAAAAAACCAAATACTTTTTCACCAACCAGCTCATTATTCCCTACTACCGCACCACCAATAGCACGACCCTGACCATCTATATATTTTGTTGCAGAATGAATAACAATATCAGCCCCCAACTTCAAAGGTTGCTGCAATATCGGTGTACATAAACAATTATCAACAACCAGTAAACAATCATTCTCATGTGCTAAATCAGCTAAGGCATTAATGTCTGCAACTTCAGTCAATGGATTTGACGGTGTTTCTAAAAATAATAACTTTGTTTCCGGCTTTATCGCTTTTTTCCATGCATCCAGATCCGTTAAATCAACAAAAGTAGTTTCAACACCGAATGGCTGCAGATACTTATTAAACAAAACAACGGTCGTACCAAAAATAGAGCGCGACGATACAATATGATCACCCGTTTTTAATAAAGCAATACAGGTGCTTAATATTGCAGACATCCCCGACGCTGTCGCCACACAGCTATCACCACCTTCAAGTGCAGCTAATCGTTGTTCAAAAGTGCGCGTGGTTGGATTTGTAAAACGGGAATAAATATTACCTTGAGATTCTCCGCTAAAACGTGCAGCAGCATCAGCGGCACTTGGAAACACAAAACTTGAAGTTGGAAATATTGGTTCGCTATGCTCGCCTTCGGCCGTTCGCTCTTGTCCAGCCCGAACCGCAATGGTTTCAAGTGCCCATTCTTCATCAATATATGACATGATTTTCTCCAAAACTTAATTTATTCGGGCACAAAAAAACCCGCAATATTAGCTAAAGCAGGCTTTCACTTTAGCTGTATTTTTAATGCGCCCGCAAGCTGATATCAAATCGGCGCCGTCTGAAATAGAATAAACTAACTCAGAAGTAAATAGATTAGGGGATGATTGCTGAAATGTCAATTTAAGCGTTATTATGAATTTCAATTACTTCATTATCAGCATCATCACCTGTTCGATTCTCATCATTTCTTAATGACTCAACATGATTCAAATATGCTTCATTGATATCACCCGTGATATATTCACCGTTAAAAACTGAGGTATCAAATTCTTTAATATTAGGTGCTTTTTTCCTTACCGCTTCAATCAAGTCATCCAGTTTTTGATAGAACAATCTGTCAGCACCAATTTCTTTCGCTATTTCATCAACATCACGATTATGCCCAATCAGCTCATGTGCAGCCGGCATGTCAATACCGTAAACATTAGGATAACGTACAGCAGGTGCTGCCGAGGCAAAATATACTTTTTTGGCACCGGCATCTCGCGCCATTTGGATAATTTGTTGTGAGGTTGTGCCGCGAACGATTGAGTCATCTACCAGCAAAACATTTTTACCTTTGAATTCCAGTTCAATCGCATTCAATTTTTGTCGCACAGATTTTTTACGTTGTTGCTGACCCGGCATAATAAAAGTACGGCCGATATAACGGTTTTTAATAAAACCTTCACTGTATTTAACGCCCAGTGTATAAGACAGCTCCAGAGCAGAAGTACGACTGGTATCAGGTATTGGTAACACAACATCAATATCATGATCCGGAAATTCTTTTATAATCGTTTTTGCTAAATAATCTCCCATTCGCAAGCGGGCTTTATAAACAGAAACACCGTCGATAATAGAATCAGGACGAGCAAAATAAACATGTTCAAAAATACAGGGAGACAGCTTTGGATTTTCTGCACACTGACGGGAAAAAAGCTCTCCTTCATTGTTAATAAATATGGCTTCGCCCGGTTCAATATCCCTGACCATTTCGAAACCCAGTGCATCAATAGCAACGGATTCAGATGCCACAACATGTTCAATACCTTTTTCTGTTTCTCTTTTACCAAAAGCAACGGGGCGAATACCATAGGGATCACGAAAAGCAACAATGCCACGTCCGGTAACCATAGCAACAACAGCATAAGCACCTTTACAACGTTTATGTACATTTTCTATCGCATCAAAAATATTGTCAGCGGTGATATCAAGCTCAGGTTTGATTGTTTCCTGTAACTCATGGGCAAAAACATTTAACAAGATTTCCGAGTCTGAATTAGTATTGATATGGCGGCGATCCTGCACAAATAAGTCATGCTTTAAATCTTCTGCATTGGTTAAATTACCATTGTGAGCTAATGCAATACCATAAGGTGAATTAACATAAAAAGGCTGGGCTTCTGATGAAGAAAAGCAACCTGCTGTCGGATAACGAACGTGACCGATACCAATATTTCCTTTTAAGGTCATCATATGACGGGTGTGGAAAACATCTTTAACTAAACCGTTACCTTTACGCAGGTACATGCGTTCATCTTCACAAGTAACAATTCCTGCTGCATCCTGTCCACGATGTTGCAATACGGTTAAGCCATCATAAAGTGCCTGATTGACAGGGGTATGACCAACAAGACCAACGATTCCACACATAACTTTGATTCCTGATTTATAAAATAATAACTAAAGGTCATTGCATGGATAAGGAGAAACTAAAGAACAAGGCAAAACCGATGAAAAAGCGGAATGTACAATTAGTACATGAGCATTTTGAAAGGTTTTCGGCGTACCCCACGTATTTATAATAACGGAGGGTAAACGTAGTTATTTAGTTTCTCCTTATTCGTGCTATGACCTTTCTAATATTTGAAGTATCTAGCAATATCACTCGGTAGTAAATCTTTTAACCAAGTTGCAATAACTTCAAACCGAAACATGAAGAAAGACTCATCCCACCATTTTTCTTTTGGCAAAGTGGTTAAACCAAGTAACATAACAATAATTGTTACAAGCAGTATGCCTCGTAAAAAACCAAACACACCACCAATTGTTCGATCAACGCCGGTAAGACCTGCTCGTTGTACGAATTGAGTGGCAAAAAAATTAATAATTGAACCGACAATTAAAGATAAAATAAACAGGCTCACAAATGCGGCAAGTAAACGTAAAGTAGGATCTTTAATCGAACTGCCAAATAGTTCTGCCATGCCGGAAGAAAAACTCATGGCAACCCATAAAGACACTAGCCACCCGGTTAATGAAAGCGCTTCTTTTACAAAACCTCGCATCAAGCTGACAACAACAGAAATAATAATGATACTCAGTATTATTAAATCAGCGATAACCATTTAATCTTTTCCTGTTAACTATTTTACTTTAAGGATGCTTTACAACAAGGCCGCTTAATTTAAACTCTTTTTTTAGTTTAACTTTAAGTGCTTCAGCCTTTTTGCGTGTCACTTCAGGTCCGACACGAACTCGATATACCGGTTTACCCTTTCTCATAATACGTTCAACAAAGGCATGAATTTTTTTCTTTTTTAACTTCTCTTTTAAACGCAATGCGTTACTACTTTTGTTAAAACTCCCGACCTGCACTGCCCAAACGGTTTTAGTTATAACCGGTTTTTTCTCTGTCTCTGTCAGCGCGGTAATGGTTTCAATAATTGAGGCATCTTCTTCCTTGACTATTTTAGGCTCAGGTAAGCCTTTCGCGATTGGAACTCTTTTGGGATTTATCTGTTTTGCAGGTGCTTGCATATCTTCAATATCAATATGTTTGATATTGTTAATTTCTACACTGCGCTCAGGAACATTACTACCGAAGACAGGCATGTCCATTTCCCGCCCTCCACTGAGTAACATGGGAATAAAAATCACAGCTAACGCAATCAGTACCACGGCACCGACCAAACGCTGTTTTAAGCGACCTTCTTCCACATATCCTCCAAATCTTCTAAATATAATGGCATAACGACAAATATCATTAACACAACAAGAGCGTATTATATTCCGAGCCGTAGTGCGAATTCTACTGTATAAAACGATCCAAAAATAATAACTCGATCTGAAGGAGCAGCATCATGATCAGCGGCTTTAATCGCTTCGTCTACCGAAGCAAAACAGGCAAAATCAGCATCATTATCCAGATTCGTCAGCACATTAGCCAAATCTTGCGCTTTCATGCCACGTGCTACATCTAAATCACTCAAATACCAGCGAGAAATACAGGGTAAAACTTTCGATAAAGCTTCTGCGTGAGTCTTATCTTCAAGCATACCGACTACGGCCACCGTTTTACCGCTAGAGTGATGCTCATTAAGTAATTCTGCCAAACTTGCCATGCTGTCTGTGTTGTGGGCAACATCCAGAATATGCAGCGGCAAAGAAACATCTGCAGTAATACATTGAAAGCGCCCTAGCAGCGAAGCACTCAATAAACCGGCTTTTATTTGTTGCTGGTTAACAGGAAGTTTATCAGCCAGATTCTCCAGCACCATTAATACACCAGCTGCATTATCTAACTGATGTTGACCTCGAATATTAGGCAAAGGCAGTGCCGTGCGCTGTTTTTTATCTGATTTCCAGTTCCAGGATTGCGGTGTTACCGATAGCGGTGTTGCCAATAGAGCGCTTTCAGATTGAGCAATATTAAATTGAGGTTCAGCAGTGTCCGTTACTACGTATTGCCAGTCAAAATCATCTCCCCGACACAATAATTTAGCACCTTTTTCAGTCGCAACCCGTTTTATATTATTTGGCATATCTGGACTACTATAAATAACCGGAGAATTTTCTCGCATAATTCCAGCTTTCTCTACGGCGATCGTTTCCCGGTCATTCCCCAGCCATGCCGTATGATCAATCCCGATGGAAGTAATTAAAGCAACTTCAGCATCAATAATATTCACAACATCCAGACGCCCGCCCAGGCCAACTTCTAAAATAATAACATCAGGTTGTTCTCGAAAAAAAATGTCTAACGCAGCCAAAGTACCAAATTCAAAATAGGTCAGGGATATTTCTTCAGTCTTTAATCGGGCTTGATCGATCCGTTCAAATGCCTCACAGATAAGCTCATCAGAAACTTCTTCTCCATTAAGATGAATGCGTTCGTTATAGCGCAATAAGTGGGGAGAGGTATAAACACCAGTTTGATAACCGGCTTGCTGATAAATTGACTCCAGGAATGCCACACTTGAACCCTTGCCATTTGTACCTGCTACAGAAATCACGGGGATAGAGGGTAAAGAAGGATGCAGGCGTTTAAAAACTTTAGTAACGCGCTCAAGACCAAGCTCAATAGAAGAGTGATGAAGGTTTTCTTGCCAATCTAACCATTCATTCAGAGATGAAAAACGCATTATTAAAACCTTTGAATCGCCAGAAGACTATGACGTATGGAATTGTGAGTTAATAAGTTTAAAAGCGATAACCACAGAGGCCACGGAGTTTCACAGAGTTTTTATTTCTCTGTGTTCCTCTGTGACCTCTATGATAAAAATTATTCTGGAATTTCTATGCTGCAGGTTTTTGCATCATAATAGAAAGCAGATTAGCAACCTTATCGCGCATATCACGACGATCAACAATCATATCAATTGCGCCATGCTCCAGTAAAAACTCACTGCGCTGGAATCCATCAGGAAGAACTTCGCGTACTGTTTGTTCGATGACACGCGGACCAGCAAAACCAATTAATGCATTCGGCTCTGCAATATTAATATCACCTAACATGGCCAAACTCGCAGAAACACCACCCATGGTTGGATCGGTCAAAATAGAAATAAAGGGTAAAGACTGCTTGCGCATACGCGCTAATGCGGCACTGGTTTTCGCCATTTGCATTAACGAAAACAATGCTTCCTGCATGCGTGCACCGCCACTGGCAGAATAACAAACCAAAGGTATATTTTCTTTCAAACAAACATTTACCGCACGTACAAAACGCTCACCTACAACTGAGCCCATTGACCCGCCCATAAATTTAAATTCAAAAGCAGCGGCAACAACAGGGACACCTTTTACGGCTCCCTTCATAACAATTAAGGCATCATTTTCAGCCGTGGCTTTTTGGGCCTGAGTAATGCGATCTTTGTACTTTTTGATATCTTTAAATTTAAGTGCATCAACCGGCTTCAGGTTTTCACCAATTTCACTGCGTCCGTCTGCATCAAGAAATCTTTCTAAACGCCAGCGTGCACCAACACGAGCATGTTGATCGCACTTGGGACATACATCTAAATTACGCTCCATTTCTGCACGATATAAAACAGCACCACAAGCACTGCATTTCGTCCATAAACCTTCCGGCACACTTTTACGTGACTCGCCATCAATTCGGATACGTTCCGGTAATAATTTACTAAACCAATTCATTTATAAATCCTATCTTATTTTTTTGTCTGATTTAAGAATCAAGCGCCTGGCGCATCTCGGTTAATAATTCACAGACTGCAATATTAGCATTATCGGCTGAATCGAGGTTTTCCTCAATACGTTTTACAATTGCACTACCGACAATAACAGCATCTGCAGCACTGGCAATATTCTTAGCAGACTCAGCATCTTTAATACCGAAGCCTACTCCGACCGGTAAATCTGTCAATGAACGGATGGCGGAAACGCGATCTTGTACACCTTTTATATCTAAATGACCGGCACCGGTTACCCCTTTTAATGAAACATAGTACAAAAAGCCGCCGCTCGCATCATTTATCGCCTTAATTCTATCATTTGTGGTGGTTGGTGAAATAAGGAAAATACGATCGATTCCTTCGGCTTTCATCACTTTGACATAGTCTTGCGCTTCTTCAGGTGGAATATCTACCGTTAAAAGCCCGTCAACGCCTGCTTTTGCGGCAGATTTGGCAAAAACATCATATCCCATAATCTCTACCGGATTAAGGTAACCCATTAATATTACTGGGGTTTCCTGATCTTTTTTACGAAATTCAGCCACCATAGCCAACACATCACGCAAACTGACATTGTGCTCCAGAGCTCGCTCCATGGCTTTTTGAATAACCGGGCCTTCGGCCATGGGATCTGAAAATGGCACTCCTAATTCAATAAGGTCAGCCCCTGCCTCAACCATAGCATGCATCATCGGCACAGCATTCTTCGGGCTTGGATCGCCTGCTGTGAAATAGGGAATTAGCAACTTACGCCCTTCTTTAGCACGTAAGGCAAATCTGGCGGCTATTCTACTCACGTCTTGATGACTCATACTTCGATTCCCTCAATATTTGCAACCGTGTGGATATCTTTATCACCACGACCCGAGAGGTTTACAATAATAATCTTATCTTTATCCATGGTTGGAGCTAACTTAATGGCATATGCCAAAGCATGGCTGGACTCTAACGCAGGGATAATCCCTTCAATTTTAGTTAAATCATGAAATGCCTGTAAGGCTTCGTCATCATTAATCGCAACGTACTCTGCACGACCAATATCTTTTAACCAGGCATGTTCCGGCCCTACCCCGGGATAATCTAAACCGGCTGAAATAGAATGCGTTTCAATAATCTGGCCATTTTCATCTTCAACCAGATATGTGCGATTGCCGTGTAACACACCAGGCTTACCCGCACATAATGGTGCGGCATGGTTACCGGTTTCAATGCCATCACCTGCTGCTTCGACGCCATAAATCTTTACATTGGTATCGTCAATAAAGGGATGGAATAGTCCAATCGCATTTGAGCCTCCGCCTACGCACGCTATCAGCGCATCGGGTAAACGGCCTTCGTGAGTTTGAATTTGTTCGCGAGCTTCTCGCCCAATAATCGTTTGAAAATCACGCACCATCGCAGGATAAGGATGGGGGCCTGCCACGGTACCTATTATATAAAAGGTGTCATCAATATTGGTAACCCAGTCACGCATTGCTTCATTTAGCGCATCTTTAAGCGTAGCCGAGCCAGACGTTACCGGTACCACTTTGGCACCGAGTAATTTCATACGATACACATTAGCAGCCTGACGCTGAATATCCACCGCTCCCATAAAGACAACACACTCCAGCCCTAAACGGGCAGCAACAGTAGCGGTTGCAACACCATGTTGACCGGCGCCGGTTTCGGCAATAATACGTTTCTTGCCCATACGTTTAGCTAAAAGCGCCTGACCGACCGTATTATTCACTTTATGCGCACCGGTATGATTTAAGTCTTCACGTTTAAGGTAAATTTTTGCTCCACCGAGATCTTTTGACCAACGCTCGGCAAAATACAGGGGCGATGGTCGCCCAACATAGTTTTGCAGCTCCCAATCAAGTTCGGCTAAGAAATCCTTATCCACCATGTATTTTTCATAGGCAAGACGTAACTCGGTTAATGGTTCCATGAGTGTCTCGGCAACAAAAAGCCCGCCATAAACACCAAAATGACCTTTGTCATCCGGTTGATGATAATGTGTTTCTGATTCAGCCAACGCGCTGTACCTCTTTAATAAACTGTTCTATTTTTTGATGATCTTTCACTGCCGGCTCGGACTCAACGCCGCTACTGACATCGACTGCATACGGTCTTACCGTTTCTACCGCAGATGCCACATTTTCAGGGGTAAGCCCCCCCGCTAAAATAAGCGGTGAAGGCATATCTTCCGGAATCAGGCTCCAGTCAAAACTTTCACCTGTTCCCCCACCCTTTTCATGATAAGTATCCAGTAAAATGCCCGCAGCATTAGGATATTCCTGAGAAAATGCGACAACATTAACATTCTCTCGCATTCTTAATACTTTGATATAAGGCACTCCAAACTGATCGCAAAAAGCCGGTGTTTCTTCGCCATGAAATTGTAATAAATTTAAAGGCACGACCTTTAACGCTTCTCGCACGGTTTCAGCAGAAGCATTCATAAACAACCCAACCACCGTCACAAAAGGAGGCACGGATTCAGCAATGACCCGTGCATCTGTCAAACTGGCGTAACGTGGACTTTTTTCAACAAAAATCAAGCCAATCGCATCTGCGCCACACTCAATAGCTTTAAGCGCATCATCACGATGCTTAATACCGCAAATTTTTATCCGTGTACGCAACAGAGTATCCTGAAAAGCCTTATTAAGCGTCTTATTTTACAGTAACTTAGCAAAATCCGCTAACGTAAAACCCGATGTTTTTAAATTCTTAAAAATACCATTTACTTGACGCATATCAATACAAAATTTAAAGCATATCAGCATGCCTTTTAGGGATATTAAGTAGAAAGATAGACCAATAAAAACACATGATAACGCCTACAGCTAAAAGGGTTTAGTCTCTGTGCACAAGAATTCGAATAACTAATATTAATAAAAATGAAAGGGAGAAAGAATCATGTCCACTGGTCTAACCATTGCTCTAGTCTGTGCCCTCATCGGCATAGCTTATGGCGTTATTTCAATATTTAGTATCCTATCCAAGCCTCGAGGCAACGATGAAATGAAACGCATTTCTGATGCAATTCAGGAAGGTGCCGTCGCTTATCTTGCCCGTCAATACAAAGCCATTTCCATTGTTGGTATTGTTCTCTTTGTTGCCATGGGTATCGGTTTTGGCGAATGGTATACCGCAATCGGCTTTGCCATTGGCGCAATACTCTCAGGCATGACCGGTTATATCGGTATGAATGTTTCAGTCCGTGCTAATTCCCGTACAGCAGAAGCGGCTCAGCAAGGAATTAACCCGGCTCTGCAAATTGCTTTTAAAGGTGGTGCTATCACCGGCATGCTAGTTGTTGGTTTAGCCTTATTAGGTGTTGCAGGTTACTACGCATTTCTCAGTTCAATGGGGCTCGATTTAACAACAACCCTACATGCTATGGTTGGTCTGGCTTTTGGTGGTTCTTTAATTTCGATTTTTGCCCGTCTTGGTGGCGGTATCTTCACTAAAGGTGCAGATGTTGGTGCAGACATTGTGGGTAAAGTTGAAGCCGGTATCCCGGAAGATGATATTCGTAACCCGGCCGTTATTGCAGATAACGTAGGAGACAATGTCGGTGACTGCGCAGGTATGGCGGCTGATTTATTTGAAACTTATGCCGTTACTATTATCGCAACCATGTTACTGGGTAGCCTGTTATTAAAAGGTGCGGGTGAATTAGCCGTAACGTATCCTTTAGTGCTCGGTGGTGTTTCAATCATTGCTTCTATCATTGGTACATTTTTTGTTAAAACATCTGATGGTGCAAAAATCATGAATGCCTTATATCGAGGCACACTTGTTTCTGCTGTTATTTCAGCCATTGCTTTTTACTTCATCACGAATGATATGATGGCAGATGTGAGCATAGCCCTAAGTAATGGTACAACTGCCGGCGCTGCTGAATTTTATTATTCTGCATTGATTGGTTTGGTGCTCACAGTCGCAATGATTGTTATTACTGAATATTACACCGCAACTGAATTTGCACCGGTACGACGTATCGCTGAAGCATCAACGACAGGTGACGGTACTAACGTTATTGCTGGTATTGGTATTTCAATGAAATCGACTGCATTACCTGTACTGTCAATTTGTGCTTCTATCTGGGGTGCATATTATTTTGCAGGTTTATATGGTATCGCGATTGCAGCAACCTCCATGTTATCCATGACGGGTATTATCGTTGCTCTTGATGCTTATGGTCCTATTACTGATAACGCCGGTGGTATTGCTGAAATGGCAGAGCTACCTGAAGAAGTTCGTAATACAACAGATGCATTAGATGCTGTGGGTAATACAACTAAAGCAGTAACCAAAGGTTATGCAATTGGTTCTGCTGGTTTAGCGACACTTGTACTCTTTGCTGACTTTACTCATACGCTTGAAACCGCAGGTCATACTGTTTCATTCGATCTGTCAAACCACATGGTTATCATTGGTTTGTTTATTGGTGGTTTGATTCCTTACTTATTCGGCGCAATGGCAATGGAAGCGGTAGGTCGTGCTGCTGGCGGTATTGTTAATGAAGTACGTCGTCAGTTTAAAGAGAAACCAGGCATTATGGATTATTCAGAAAAGCCTGATTACTCTAAAGCGGTAGACATGTTAACCATTGCAGCAATCAAAGAAATGATGATTCCTTCTTTATTGCCTGTCGCGGTTCCTATTATTGTTGGTTTAACATTAGGTGCTGAAGCATTAGGTGGCGTATTGATCGGTACTATCGTTACCGGTTTATTTGTCGCTATATCAATGACCACAGGTGGTGGTGCATGGGATAATGCGAAGAAGTATATCGAAGACGGACACCACGGTGGTAAAGGTTCGGATGCACATAAAGCAGCTGTAACCGGTGATACTGTTGGTGACCCGTATAAAGATACTGCAGGCCCGGCAATTAACCCGTTAATTAAAATTATGAATATTGTCGCGTTACTGTTAGTACCACTACTTTAATCTAATTGAGATTATAAAAAAGAAAGGGGCTTTTATAGCCCCTTTTTTTTTAATCTTTAATATTTTTTTATTTAGTAAAATACATATAATCTTTATCTAAAGAATAAGTCCATGGCAAGCCTGAGTTTTTCCAGCCATCTTTCATACGCTTACCCTTATTCTTACCTTTTTTAACTTTGCCACCTTCGTAACCATCAACAACTGTATACACTTTGGTATAACCATTTTTTGCCAGTACATTTACAGCTGAAGCACTACGCTTTCCGGAACGACACATCAAAATTACAGTATCACTTTTAGTTAAACCTTTTTTCTTTAATGCCTTAGTCATGTCTGCAACAAAATTATGATTTTTTTCACGCTTATAACGATGCTTTTTATCATTCCATCCTGTAGTGTCCATAAATACTGTTGGCACGTGTGCATCCATCACTGTTGCAGCACCTAAATAATTTAATTCTGATGGTGTGCGAACATCAACAAATAATGTCTTATCCATATTTTCCATCATATAGTCATAAGCCTGTTTCGATGTCATATACAAACCTAATGTCGTCTGTTTTTTCTTACTAAGCTTTGACCAGTCGTTTGCTAAAGCAATATTTGAAAAAGAAGTTAAAATAGTTAAGGCGACGAACGTAGTAAATAGTTTTTCAATCAGTTTTTTAGTCATCATAGTCTCCAATTTTTAATTAAATAATATTTATGCTTTGTTATAAGCATATTGTGGGATTTTTTTACAACTAATCGTTTTCTCTTCAAACCAGTTTTTATTTGTTGGCTCAAACCAGCTGCGCTTACTTCTGCTGTAAGGTGGTATAAAAAAATCAAGCATGCGACATTCTTCGCTTATTGCCCTAAGTGCATGAATATTGCCTTTATTCGGTGTTAATACGGCCGTATCTCCAGCACTCAAAGTACGATGTGAAACAAGTGCCAGCTCAACGATATCAGCTTCAGCAGTCGAGGCGGCTTGTTTAACTTCATCAAATATCCATACCTCAACTGTACCACTCAAAATGCGCATCATACCGGTTGCACCAGGATGATCATGCAAAGGAATAATTTGCTCCCTTTCAATACCAAGAATACCGCCCTTAATATTTTGTTGTTTCACCATCCTTTGCCATAACCAATAATCATTAGCTGTTTCATAAGAGTCTTTCACTGCAGTTTCGAATTCCTCAGAATCAACATCAAGCTGTTTCAAATACTGCATACCCAGCTTGGTAACTGCCGAATTATTTACTTTACCAATGCTATTAGCGTTGGCGAGCGCTGTCATTTTGTAATGAAACTCCGGCCAACTATCCATCCTGCGAATTTTACTGTTAGCATAAAGTCCAGCAGGAAAGAGTAAGCTTGAAGCAACACCCAGCAATAACTGTCGACGACTGATCAAGTTAGGCTCCCTCTGTAACATGTTTTCCTAAACGACTGTCACTTGCTTTGTCATTCTCGGTTTTAGTATTGATTTGCGAATCAGTTTCATTGCTTAATCGATCAAAATACTTAATCGTCAAATCATCATTAGCAGTTGTCATCATTTCTTTTAAGCTAAAACCGGTTAATCGCATACCTCTTGTAACACTCCAATACAACAACCAGGCAAAAAACAAACCATAAGCCAAACCTGCAATAGCTTGTACAACCGGATCATGACCAAAAATATCCGGAAAATGTTTTATCTTTGTGATTGTTGTATCGCGGGCAAGATCTTCCCAAAAATCCTGATACAAAGTGTACGGTAGATAACCTAATAGAAAGCCGGGGAATGCAGCAACTGCGGTCATGTATCCTAAACCAAGACGCATATAGGTACGAATCTCACAACCAATCATTGCCACTGAACCAAATCCCTGAAAAGCAGCACCCAGTAACAGCACCCAAGTAGGATTCATACCTAGTGGAAGCTTAATATCAAAAAATTGCCAGCCAATCATAATGGCTATCCAGAGCAAAATTATTTCAACAAATATTGCGGTAAAAGGTGACATTGAACGAAACATAAAACGTGTTGAGCCTGGTATTTTCCAATTTTTTTCAAAGAAATTTTCCTGATGTTCAAGTCCCATGGAAATTTCAGGTGTCATAAAAGCACACTCAGTTCCAAAACCGGTTTTAGCCATACCAACACCAGCAACAATCCCTACCAGCAACAACCAAATTGCCATGCCCCAACCAATCACACTGATTGCATAATTCCAGCCAAATAAACCATCTTCAGTACCATAAACAAATGAACCGATTATTGCGTTACCAAAAAATGCAAACATAAAGACCAAAATAGAAATTCGAAGCCAGTCCCTTTTTGGATTGTAATTACGGCTTGCTTCACAGGCCAAACCATCAATAGCCATTTTACCTCCGTGTTTTAAACCATATTCGGAGGTCGATTTATTTTCCTGACCTTTAAACACGTGTCCAATACCCAATTTACTCATTAGGTAAAAAGTAAAAAAACCGGCAGGCAATATAGTAGTTAAATAAAATAACGATGCCGTAGACATAGATGATAAACCACCAAGAAAATGATGTGTTGTACAACCATGCGCTAGACGTGTACCAAAGCTGAAAACAAATCCACCAATGAAGGCAAGAATTAACTCTCTTCTAGGATACTTAACCCAACCACGTGATTCGCCTTCAAAGCGGGCTACTAACCAGGCACCGATAACAACGCCGATAATAATCCAGTGCACATTAGGGTCGTATGCACGTGACCACCAATCAGTTCCAGGAGCAACTGTATTTTCAAGTGCAGCAGTCATTTCAACCAAACCGGTTGTTAAACCAATAGGCTTTTCCAGTGCGATATAATTCATAATTTCCGCAACACCAACGAATACGCCACTTATCCAAAAAGGCCATTGTTTACGTAAACTCAACATACTCTATCCCCTAAATATTTGTTAACACATAACTTTTAGCAGCCACCTTCTTCAGAAATCCTGATTGTTATTTTTTCAAATTTACGCCAGGCATCTTTATTTTCTACATCCTTTTTAATTGCATTCCGATATGCTTCTAATGCCAGAGATAATTTTCGTCGTTTAGTAAGTTTATCTCCCTTACTCATACAATCACTTGCTGAACTACATTTCACTTTAAATTCTTTAGCCTGTACTGTTTGAATAGAAAGTGGTGCAGCAATCAGAGTCGCAACCATTAACGTCAGAATTTTATTTGAAACCATATGAAAACCTCCAAAATATAATTAAATGAAAACATGTAATAATTCATTATCCATCATCTATTTGATTATGAAATTGATTTATATCAATTCAGTCAACATTTTATAAACGACTGGATAACTTTAAATTAAACTTAATTTATGTGAATCAATACATACTCAAATAAGCGTAGTTAAGAATATAATCTATAAAAATCATATTAGAAAAACTGGAGTTAGATCCTGAATCATGAAATTTATAAAGAGGTAGCAAATAAATCTTTTACAGAACAAAAAGAAAATATATCCAAACCAGACACTCTATATAATGACAGCACTAAAGCGATTATTGAGCTAAAAGAAGGACTCATAGCTTTACAACAGCAAAATGAAGCACGTATGAGTATTCAGGAAGATAAACTTGCCGAACTTTATCTTGGGCTGGAGAATGCTTTTAGCAAAATCCATCAGGATACTGATTACAGGAAGCGTCACAGTGAATCATCATTTGACCAGCTATCTGATACCATTATTCGTACCAGCGAAGAGATGCGAAAAGAATATGAAGAAATGGAAAAACTACAGAATAAACGTATAGAAGTAGAAAACCTGCAATACTCCCATAGCATTACAAGAACTAAAATTATTGCTTACCTTGCTATTATTCTTGCATTTTTTGGATTCATTTATATGTTTTATACTGTTAATGCTATGGAAAAAGCGATGACTCAGATGTCAAAAGACATGTCTGGTATGCCTAACGATGTAAACTCATTAGCAGTTAATGTCTCAGGCATGCGACAAGATATGAATATTCTTACTCATAATGCTGCACCAACAATGAATGGGATGCGACAAATGATGCCTTGGTCTAGTTAGAGAAAGAATAACATTTTCACATATTATTTATCTTTATGATTTAATTTATATTTTATAAAGACAGCAAAAAGAATAGTTGCAGATATTAGAACTAATGGCGCAAGAGTAGAAACATTCATAATATCTTTTATTGATGCATCAGTAGATAAATTATAAATAATACCGGCGTAAATATAAGACTTTATTCCAACCCCAAAAAAGGCAGCGGCAATAAAGTGACTAAGTTTTACTTTTAAGATACCAGAACTGTAATTAACCAGAGAATGAGGGAAACCAGGGAATATTCTTAATGCAAATAGTGTAAAAAAATTATCCTCTTTGTGTAAAACCCGATAAGTATGTGAATTTTCTACTTTTCTAATCCAGTCATCAGTGATTAGCCGGGAAAAAAAGTATGCTCCAACCCCGCCCAGTGTTGCACCAACAGCGACTATTAATGTCGCAGTCAATGGTGGGTATAATGGGGCAACAACCCAAAAAACCAGAGAACCTGCCAGCGCCAGAGTAAATAATACTAGTTGTATTACGATTAATATCACAACCAACCACCAATGATCAGCATATTCTCTGGCAACAAACAATATTTTTTGAGCATCAAGCAACCCCGTTAATTGCAGAACAAAACCTGTCAACACGAGTAATACAACAATAATTAAATTTTTAACATGACCTTTAAGCATATATCCCTTTACAATACACCATTGATAGAAACAACGTAACAAGAAGAGAATATAATATGAACGGTTTTGAGCAATTTAAAACATGGCTACGTTTCACACGACTAACAGCAATTTTAATGACAATAAGTATCGTTGTTGCGCTTATTTCCAATTTTGGCCGTGACTTTCAACTTATACATGTCCTGTTTATTTCTGAATATTCTCAGGGACTGGAGGAAATATCCAATGGTGAAATCTGGCGTTTATTCACCCCGGCCTTTATTCACTTTGGTATTATTCATATTCTTTTTAACATGTTATGGCTTTATCAACTTGGTAGCGTTATAGAACAGCGCCAAAAAACAATTCGACTTGCTATACTCGTCATTATCATTTCAGTTCTTTCAAATATTTCTCAATACTTATGGGCTGGCCCCATGTTTGGAGGAATGTCCGGAGTTGTATATGGGCTACTTGCATACCTGTGGGTTCAGGGGAAATATAATCCAATGTCAGGACTTGGGTTAGATCAATCAACTACCGTAATGATGCTAGTTTGGTTTATTATTTGCTGGTTGGGACTTGTTGGTAATATCGCAAACATGGCACACACTATTGGATTGGCTAGTGGCGCTCTTTTAGGATTAATTTACTCTCCTCACTGGCTAAGAAAGCTAAGGTACTTTTAGCAATAATGCTTTTTCTTTAATACATATCGTTGCCGGTGTGTATCCAACAAATTCACCATCGGCTTCTATAGGATAACCGTCAGATAAAACTTCAAAGCTTTTAGCTTGTACATATTCGATATTATTTTCAGATAAATGTGAACCTGAAAATAATTTGATTAAACAATGGCATTTTTTAATAAAATTTAATTTCCCTACCCAGCAACAATCTAACAAACCATCTGCAATATCTGCTTCGGGCGTAATATTCATGCCGCTACCGAAAAAAGTGCCGTTTCCGAATGCAGCCATAAAAGTGGCCTCGTTTTTATCAAACTCCGTACTTTTTATTTCGACTTTCTTTTCCCGATAAAAAGGCAGATACTTCAATGCATTCCATAAATAAAAAAATGAACGAAATAATATTTTATTATCATCTTTGGTTTTTTCAGCAATCATCGCATCATAGCCAATACCCAACACATTGATAAAATAACGATCATTACACCAGCCTAGATCAGCCTCTATAACTTTAGAGTTTGTTACTACTTCAAAAACATCATCATTATTCTTGTAAATGTGTCTTGAAAAATCATTTCCGGTTCCACAAGGAATAATACCAAGTGAAATATTTTGAAAAGCAAGCACATTACTTAACATATTTAATGTGCCATCCCCTCCTACAGAAACAACATCAGTATAAGACTTTAATTTTTCACTAATACTTTTTTCCGTTGTAGTCGAATCAGTCTCTGTTTGATATATATCGTAAGAAAGTTTCTTATCCAGTAAACGAGCGGTTAACTTGTTGAGGGAACGTAATCCTTTGTTTCCTGATTGCGGATTATAAATAATGAGATAATGTTTATTCATGAATATGAAATTATTTAATGCGGTAAGATGAATGACAGGCGACACAAGCCGACGTCACCTCAGACAAACTTTTATAAGCTGGTAAAACTTCTCCTTCTTCGGCTTTCAGTGCAAATCGACTCGCCGCCTTGTGCATATTCATACCCGCTTGGCGCATTTCTTTTGGTATAAATTTACCCATATGACTTGCATTGTGTGTAGCCAGAGAAGACATTCCTAGTTGTTTTTCTGCAATCTTTGCTGCTTTATCCAGGTTATTATTCGCTAAATTAATAAGAATTTCGTTAATCGCTACTAAATGATTCCTCATATTTCCAAGCATATGTTTTTGCATCATTTCAGGTAATTTCACTAAAATTCTTGAATCATCTGCCAGACTGTTCGAGCTAAACACTATAAAAATTACAATAATTATAAATCGAGATATTTTATTCAATGGATTACCTACCTAATTATGACTAAAAATTTAATCATAGAGTATCACGATAAATCACTAAATCAGAGCCTAGAAGTTGATTAATACTTAAATATCAAGGTGTTATATAGAAACATCATTAATCAATCTATTATCAACTCGCATAAATAATCAAAATATTGACATTATCGAGCTAAACGACTATAAATAAGCAATTAATTACTCACTTTATTTAGTTCAGGCACTAAAATGGGAAAACCACAAGAACAACGTCGGAAAGAGATTGTGCAGGCAACCATGGATCTTACCGCCGAGCAAGGCATCAAAAAGGTCACGACTCAGGCCATTGCTGACAGGGTCGGCATTGCCCAACCAACGGTATTTCGCCATTTTAAAACGCGTGAAGCAATTTTTGCGGCAGTTATTGGCTGGATATCAGAAAATTTATTCAAAGCAATTAGCAAGGGAGCGAATCCGGATGCCCCTGCCGATGAAAAACTTCAAGATTTGTTAAAACGGCAGCTAAGTTTTATCAGCAAACACCGTGCTATTCCAAAAGTGCTGTTTTCAGATTTATTGCATCTCGAATCACCAAAATTAAAAGCAGCACTCAAACAGGTAATGAGTAGTTATAGTACTCGTGTCACGGAATTACTCAAAGAAGGCATTGAGAACGATCTATTTCGTAACGATCTTGATGCAGAGGAAACTGCACGATACTTAACAGCAATGATACAGGGGCTGATTTTACGCTGGTCCATTTATGAGTATTCATTTGCATTAGATAAAGAAGCAGATCTTATTTGGAAATTCCTGCAACCATCACTTAGAAAATAACAATTAATTATACATATAAATTTTATAGGTAAAATATGAAGAATAAAAAACAACTATTAATGATTTGGTCATCAATAATAATAGCAATTATTTTTGGTGTTATGACAATAAAGTCCGGAAGTGCCGTGCTATTTTTTGATGATGCCGCACGAGAAGCAGCGGGTAATTATGTTGCTTTTGTATTATGGTTTAACTTTATTGCCGGTTTTTTTTATATCGTGGCAGGTATAGGGCTTTGGTTAAAGCGAGCATGGGCCTCAAAACTTGCTATTATTATTGCAGCACTAACTACAATCACTTTTGCTGCATTCGGAATTTATATTCTGATGGGTGGAAGCTATGAATTGCGGACAGTAATAGCCATGACATTACGCTCGGTTATCTGGATAGTCATTGCATTTGTTGCCACAAACTATAATAAACAAGAAATTTAAAGTAAATATTACCCTAAGATAAACCGGAGATTAAAATGTGTAAATTATGTTGGACTATATCAATTGTATTAGCTGTTATTACGGCATATATGGGTTATAAATTTGTATTAAGCGGAGAGGTAGCCCCTTCTACTGACGGACGTCAGGCAATTTTACTCGAGGAACCAGAGCGCGATCTGGTGTTAAGTGAAATGCGTATGTTTTTATCTAGCGTACAAAAAATCACTGAAGGTGTATCAAAAAATGATATGGAAATCGTTGTTAAAGCTGCTCGTGAAGTAGGCTTAGCGGCACAACAGGCTGTCCCAGGTTCGTTGATGGGGAAATTACCCTTATCATTTAAAAAATTAGGATTTGATACCCATAGTAAATTTGATGCTCTTGCATTAGATGCAAAAGATCTTGGCGATCCACAACATGTATTAGAGCAATTATCGACACTAATGAATAACTGTGTTGCATGTCACTCAACGTATAAAATTAATGGCGCATTAAGTAAATAACAGCATAAATAAAAGAGAAGCTTATGAAATATTTATTTACAGGAATAACATCCCATAAGAAATATCATACCAATATTGGGTTTTCTATCTTAATGTTATTATTAAGTACATCTGTGTATTCACAAGAATTAAGTCTGGACAAATTTGTAGAGACAATTCTTAAAAATAATCCCGGAGTACAAAGAATCTTAATCGAAGATGAAATTTCTACAGCTTCTCGGGATGCGAGTCTTGGAATTAATGATCCAACACTCGCGTCAAGCTTAAGTTTAGCTCATGCAGAACCCAATAAAATTTATGGTTTTGAGCCAACAACAAGTAATAATACAAATTTAAACTTATCTTACAATCAGATTTTCTCTGATTCAGGTACACGTTTATTATTAAACTACAACAGTTTATATACAGAACAAGATCCTGCTGCCAAAGCATCAGGCACACAGTACTATCAGCCCAGCTTCACCGTTAAACTAACTCAGCCGTTATTAAAAAACAAAGGTGGTATACAGGACCGTTTAAACATCAACCTCAGTGAACTTAATTTAAAGCTAACAAAATTAAACAGTAAAGAGTTACTGGAAAGTTATATCACACAATTAGCTGCTCTCTATATTGACTGGTATCTGGCATCACAAGAAGTCAGTATATCTAAAGAAGTGTACCGGCAAGCAATAGAACAGGAAAAATTAACACGCACCAAAGTAAAACGACAGGTAAGTGAACCTTATGAGTTATTACATGCACAGGAAATTCGTGAAGATTATTTTTCACGCTGGCAACAGGCATTGGGACGCTTTGCAGGGTTAACTAAAAAAATAAAATATCAGCTTAATGCTAGCGATGATGTCAAAGATTTTAATCTTGTACCAACAGACCCCAAAAATGCTGCTCTCATGCTGTCTGAGAAGGATATATTACGCAAAAATAATTATTTAGTAACATTATCTCGACTTAAGAGCATTCTGAATACCATAAAGCAACAACAAACAATATTGGTTGATGCCAAGAATAACGCACGCTCTTCTGATCTTAATTTAAGTCTTGGCTACACTCGACACGGGATTAATTCATCATTTAGTGACGCACATAATAGCAGTCTTAATAAAGATGATTATTCTATTATGCTTGAATATAAATACCCGTTAGGAAATCACAAAGCAGACAGTAATTTTCGTTCACAGCTTGCTCAAAAACGAAAAATCAGCTACGACATAAAGCAAAAATTAATTGATGCAAATGCAAATTTAGAAAATTTAGAAGCACAGTCAACACAATTAGAAGTTGCTATAAAATCTGTCAACAGAAAAATCAATTTCAGTAGAAAAAAACTTAAGAAAGAACAAAGGTTATATAGAATAGGAAAACTGGATCTGTTCCAACTACTAAAAGATCAAACAACACAGCTTGAAAGCCGTTTAAATCGAGAGCGGTTACACGCCCAGAAATTTAATCTCAAATTAAAAATTGGCGAGCTTCTTGACCGAAATCTTGAAACATATCAATCAACACTAGATTTAATTAACAGTAAAGACAATAAGGAAAATCAATAATGAATAATCTTATCCAGTTTTTCCTTCAACGTTCAATGTTAGTAAAACTAATATTCCTATCCGTATTTGTATTTGGCATTAATAAAATGCTCACAATTCAAAAAGAAGGCTTTCCTTCGGTAAACCTTAACAAGGTAACTGTTAATACTATTTATCGTGGTGCTTCTGCCGAGGATGTTGAGCTTAATGTCACCACAAAACTTGAAGATAATATTCGTGAAGTAAATGGATTGTATGAAGTAACGTCAACCTCTCGTGAAAATTTTTCAGCAATTATTATTCAGGCTGACGAAGATGCAAATGAAAAAGCATTAACCGTTATTGTTGATGATATCAAACAAGCAGTTGATCAAACCAGAGACCTGCCTTTAGACCTCGACGAATTACCTGTAGTGGATGTTATTTCAACCAGTGATACACCGATAATTTCAATTAACCTTTTTGGCCCGCATGATAAATTACGAGAACTACTACCCATTTATGAGCGAGGTATAGAATCACTTCCTGGTGTCGCTGGGGTAGATAAAATCGGCTATTTTGATCGCGAAATGCATATCGAAATTAATCCTGATAAAGCTAAAAAATTAAGAATTAGTCTGGCTGAAGTCCTTTATGCCATTCAGTCACGTAATTTGCGTACCACAGGAGGAACTTTAGAATCCTATTTAAATGAGCAGACGGTAATAAGCTTAAATAAATTTACTAATCCGGAAGAAGTCAAAAATGTCATCTTACGTGCCAATATCTCAGGACAGGTTGTTCGAATCAAAGATATTGCAAACGTAATATTGCGTGAAAAAGATGAAAACTTTATTGTCAGAAATGAAGGCAAACCGGGAATGAACCTGGTAATCAGAAAGAAAAAAGATGCTGACATTATAAAAACATTAGATGGTGTAAAAGAATATATGGCAAAGCAGCCAAAAATAACCGGTATTGGCTATTCTTATTCAAATGATCAATCTGCACGCACCCGTTTACGTTTACAGGTTTTAGGCGGTAATGCCTTACTCGGTTTTGCGCTGGTAACTATTATTTTAATGTTGGCACTAAATAGGCAGGCTGCTTTCTGGACTGCTATGAGTGTACCTTTCTCATTATTAGGTAGTTTTCTTATACTGCCCTATTTTGGCGTCACCATTAATGCTATTTCACTTGCAGGTTTTGTACTGGTATTAGGTTTACTTGTTGATGATGCGATCGTTGTGGCAGAGAAAATAACGCATTACAAAGAAAAAGGACTTTCTAATTTTGAATCAGCACTGAAAGGCGTTGAGTTAATGTGGCGCCCGGTTATGGTTGCCAGTATCACTACAATTTTAGCATTTAGCCCAATGTTTTCTATAGGTGGTATGCCGGGAAAATTTGCCTGGGCAATTCCGGCGGTTGTTATTGTTGCTTTACTGGTTAGTTTATTTGAAAGCTTCTTTTTACTTCCACACCATTTGTCATCTGCTAAAAAACAAGCGCATTCTAAAGGAAAGGCAAACTGGATATTAAAACTTGAAAAATACTATGCTGCCTCATTAGAGAACTTTCTCCACCGACGTTACCTGGTATTATTGGGTATGTTGTTAATATTACTTTCCAGTGTTTTTCTGGTTAAGAACACAATGAAATTTCAAATATTTCCTCAGGACGGTGTTGAAACATTCTATATAAAACTTGAAATGCAACGTGGTGCTTCACTCATTGCAACAGAAAATCGCCTTAAAGAACTGGAAACTTATGTACGAGAATTACCCGAAAATGAACTTGAATCATATGCAACCCGTGTTGGCACACTTTCAACATCCCCCTCTGTTAATAGAGGCGAGCATAGTAACTGGGGAATAGTCAGTGTATTTTTAACTGGCGAAGCACACCGGAAACGTACAGCAGATGAAATTATTTCTATTTTACGAAAACGTATTCCAGTTAATAAAAATGAAACCCTGCTTTTCGATAAAAAGCGTGTCGGCCCGGCAATAGGAAAACCGGCTGAAATTCGTATTAGTACTAATAATGATGTTTTACGTAAAAAGACAGCCCATGAAATCATGGCCTTTATTAAAACGATTAACGGCGTATTAGACGTTGAAACTGATAATAAACAGGGAAAAGATCAGCTTATCGTTAAAATAGATTATAAAAAACTTGCTGAAGTTGGTTTAAAAGTAAAAGATATTTCAGATGCCTTACGAGTTACTTATGATGGTATGTTAGTCAGCTCCACAACCAGTGTAGATGAAACTATAGAGTACCGTGTCATTGTTGATCCAAAATATCGTAATAGCAAAGATATGATATTTAAAATTCCGGTTAAGAATAATCGTGGTCAGGTCATGAACCTAAGCGATGTTTTGTATCTTGCTAATGGTAGTGGCCCTCTTGAATTTAAACATGTCGATGGTGTTCGTACAGAAACCATTAGTGCAGATTTGGATCCAACCCTGACAAGCCCTTCAATTATTCAGAAAGAAGTTACGAAGCACTTTAAAAATGAATGGGCACAACAACCACTGCTAAAAATCGCCTTTGCAGGTGAAGCACGTGAACAACAAAAAATATTTGGCGGATTCCTTACCGCAGGTATTATCGCACTTCTATCAATATATTTTGTTGTTGCATTATTGCTAAACTCATTTGGCCAGTCATTTATTGTTATGTCAGTGATACCATTTGCCATTATTGGTGTAGTTTGGTCTTTTTATGCACATGGAATGCCTTTATCCTTCTTCTCAACCATGGGCATGTTGGGCCTGATAGGTGTCGTTGTAAATGATACGATTATTATGGTGACAGAAGTAAATGCTGAACTTGCTGATAAATATAATTCTAATCTGGTACGAACTGTCGTTTCTGCTGCAAAAGATCGACTTCGTCCTGTGTTATTAACCACCTTCACAACAGTTGCCGGCCTTCTGCCCACAGCATATGGTATTGGCGGAAAAGATGGTTTGATTATGCCACTTACAATGGCAATGGCATATGGGCTTATGTTTGCAACTGTGATCACTCTATTATTAACGCCAACTCTCGTCATTATTGGGCATGATATTGCACACTTGTTAGGCAGAGGCTCTGAGCATAAAAGAGGAAAAATATCTCAATAACTAAACTCACCATTTATTCCAATATTGTATAATGAGATTTAAAACTTTCATTTAGAAGGATGTAAGCATGGAAACACATACGTTCTTTCTCTATTTACTTACCATATTGCTTTCTGCGAGATTTTTTGCAGAACTTGCAGTGCGATTTAAAATGCCATCTGTTATAGGTGAATTGATTGCAGGTGTTATTCTTGGCCCAAGTTTACTCGGTTGGCTAGAACCAAACGAAGTCCTGAAACTACTAGCAGAAATTGGTATAATACTTTTATTGTTTGATGTTGGGCTTGAAACTGACGTCAAAAGACTTGTTAATACAGGAAGAAAATCTGTCATAGTTGCTATAGGTGGATTTGTTGTTCCTTTTATTTTAGGTTTTAGTTTAAGTTATTCGTTTTTTAATTTAACTTTACTTGTTTCACTCTTTATTGGCGGTACTTTAACTGCAACAAGTATTGGTATTACAATTCGCGTCCTTTCTGATTTAAAACGCCATCAAGCTAAAGAAGGTCAAATTGTATTAGGCGCTGCTGTACTTGATGATATATTTGGTGTTGTTTTACTCGCATTACTATATGAGTTTTCAATTGGTGGTGGAGTTAACTTAACTAATGCAAGCAAAGTATTGATATTTGTAGCTGCCTTTTTTGTGCTTGCTCCTATTGCGGCAAAATCTATCTCAATATTAATTAATCGCTACGAAAAAATAAGTGAGATACCGGGACTTATTCCAACATCAATAGTTTCTCTTGTTTTATTCTTTGCCTGGTTAGCTCATGAAGTTGGTGCACCAGAATTACTTGGAGGATTTGCTGCCGGACTTGCTCTTTCAAGACGTTTCTTTCTCCCTTTTGGGATTGCTCTACACCATGAAGAAGAATTTGCTAAACGTATTGAAAATCAAATGCGTCCAGTTATCCAATTATTTACTCCCATTTTCTTCGTTATGATCGGTTTATCTTTAAATCTCCATGAAATAAATTGGACATCATCTTTTATCTGGATGTTTTCATTTTTATTTTTTGTTATTGCAATTATTGGCAAGTTTTTTGGTACATTATTTATTAATGAGTCATGGAAAATGCGTATTATTATTGGCCTTGCCATGGTTCCACGTGGTGAGGTTGGTTTAATATTTGCGGAACTAGGTCGGGTCAGCGGTATTTTCACTAATGAAATTTATGCTGGTATTGTTATAGTTATTGCACTAACAACATTACTACCTCCTCTTTTAATGAAGTGGGTCTATTCTTTTCCCGATAATCCTGATTAGTAAAATAAAAAAAAGACATCATAATGACGTCCTTTATATAATAAATTTTAAGATAACGACTATTTGATTAGTTGCTGCAGGAACCGACATTCCATAAAAAATATTTTGCATGCATCTTGCGATATAAAACAACCCCGACATATATACCAAACAATGTCATTATTGCAGGTAACCTTCCCTGCCCAAGCTGAACGAATACAAGACTTGGACATGCTCCGGTAACCGCCCAGCCAAAACCAAACAACATACTACCCGGAATTGTCCCGGGTTGAATAAATTTGTCCTGACGAGGGAAGCGACCACGAAAAATTAAACCGATAACCATAAGTACTGCAATCGAAGCCGCAAAAGTAAGCAATAATCTGTAGTCAATAAAAGCAAACATTTTATTTATTTCATCATAGTCTGCAAAACCAATACGAGCGAGTATAAAGCCCATCGCTGTTCCCAGAAAACCGTAAATCAAATATTTTTTCAACATAATTTTGTCTCTTTAGGTCAGCGAATTCATGATGATAGTCAATACGGTTGCACTACCAAAGAAAACAAAAGTGGATAATAAACTGGCAGGAATCAGTTGCGCCGTTCCGCTTAAACCATGGCCAGAAGTACAACCACCTGCCATTTGAGTACCAAAGCCAACCATAATTCCGCCAAAAAATAATGCAATCCAGGCTTCACCGGTATTCTCAAATATTTTCGAGTGTATTGCACTTAATTCAGCAGTGAAAGAAAAATCACCCGTCGTAATGCTCGCTATATATGAACCTAAAAACATTGTTACTAAAAACACAACATGAACTGTCCATGGAGTATAGTCCTGCTTTACTCCTGAAGATTTTGAGTCTGCTGCATTCGCCTCACCTTCTCTTCTTTGAGGAGTTGATTCTGAATTTTCACTATCTGTAAGTGCATCTTCACCAAACTCAGCCATGGTCATGGCCATGAGATCATCTTTTACTTGCTCTTGATCACCGGCCATAACTTCTGCCGAAGCTTTTAACACAGCATCATCTTTTCGTTTAGCAATGCTTAACCAACTACCGGAAACACCTAATGGCTTTCCAGTTAATAAACTGAAAATAACAGCAAATAGTCCAAGGGCTAACCCGCCTATCCACCATGACCAATATTCCATAATCAAAACCTCTTTTAACGACTAAATGGATTTAATTTTTTTAACAAACTAACAATGCTCTTGATTTCCACATCTTCTTTTTCATCCGTTACCAATGCAGAAGTTTCAACAGAGCTATTCATATTCTCTTTTAATTCAGGATGGGCATCCATGAATGTTTTAATAACGCTTACACAATCGGGAAAAGCCTTCTTTTCAGCAACCGTTAATGCATTAAAACCATCCTTATTTGACTTATACGGATTACAACCAGCATCAAGTAATATATTAACGATCTCGATTTCGCCAATACTAGCAGCAGCCATCAACGGAGTTGAACCATCCGGAGAAGTAATATCAACCGTTGCCATTTTTGAGGCTAACATTGATCTTACCATCGAGGTGCGTTTTTTTAATATCGCATTAAAAAGAGCTGTTCCGCCCATTTCTTCTTTGCTTTTTGTTTTTGCTTCAATCATTTTACCATTTGGCATTAATGTCAGTGGTACCGACTCTCCCTTTAAACCCAGCTGATAACGTGCACATTTTGTAAATTCACCATCACAAAAATGTTTTTTCCAAATTGCCAAAGCCGGCTCCATGGCAAACTGTGCAAACAGTGGGCAATCACTTGAATGTGAGCAACTCATTAGTCTTTTCCTCCAATTGTTACTCTAATATATCGGCATCTTGTACATCAATATTAGTCAATATCATGAAAAAGAGGGGAAATTTACGACTTTTGGTAGTATAAATTCATCTGGATAATCAACTCTCACCAGATATAAGCCATCTGGTGAAGCGGTAATACCACCTAAAGTCCGGTCTCTTAAAACCAGAATTTCTTTTGCCCATTCAGGGTCTTGTTCTCCTGCACCAATTGTCATCAGCACGCCGGCCATATTTCTCACCATATGGTGTAAAAAAGCGTTTGCTTCAATATCCAAAAATATAAAATTTCCCTGACGGCTGATATTGAACTGATAAAGTGTTCTAACCGGTGATTTTGCCTGACAACCTATTGCCCGATAAGATGAAAAATCATGCTCGCCGAGTAAATGATTTGCAGCTTGTTGCATACGTTCTTCATCGAGTGTTCGATAATCCCATGTAACCAGCCCATGTAAATAAGAAGGTCGAACATTGCGGGAAAAAATAACGTAACGATAAGCACGCCTAAAGGCTTTAAATCTTGCATGGAACTCATCGCTTACTTCCTGAGCCCAAAGCACTGTAACACCTTCCGGTAAGTTAGCATTAACCCCTTTTACCCACTGATAGTCTTTACGACTAACTTCAGTATCAAAGTGAATAATCTGCTCTGTCGCATGAACACCAGTATCAGTACGGCCCGCACACACAACACGCACAAAATGATTAGCCACTTTACTCAGAGCCTTTTCAACCGCCTCCTGAACTGAAGGTGAATGCTCCTGAAACTGCCATCCACAAAATGCACGGCCATCATATTCTATGCCTAAAGCTATTCTCATAATAAATATACTTTAATAGTATCCTAAACTTATAAACAAGAAAGCCACACCAAGATGGTGTGGCCTTTAGAATAAGTTGTTAGTTTTTATTGTAAAAACCAAATCAACTCAATCGTACTTTACGCAATTTGTCCCAATAACGATTGCGCTTCTTCTTTTTGTGTACTGCTTCCCTCGTCCATTACCTCGTCCAGAATACTTCGTGCACCTTCCGGATCACCCATATCGATATAGGCTTTTGCGAGATCGAGTTTTGTACCCACTTCATCACCACCGCCAATATCAGCATCAGCAGTATCAGAGGCATCAAGATTTAAATCCAAGGCACCGTCATCTGAAGCCGTATCAAAATCTAAACCTGCATCGGCTGTAGAATCACCACCAATATCAAGATCAAAATCTAAACCGGCTGCGTCTTCGGTTGTGTCCATATCCAGATTAAGATCTAAATCTGCAACAGGTTCTTCCGTTGCAACATCTGCAGAGCCCATATCTAAATTAAAATCCAGTCCGGCATCTTCGGAGGTTGTCTCAGCAACAGGTTCAGCTTCTGTTGACTCTGTCGTTCCCATATCTAAATTGAAATCAAGATCAGCGGCAGGTTCATCACCACCAATATCAAGATTAAAGTCCATATCAGGCTCAGAAGTCGTTTCTCCCATGTCACCCAAATCAAGATTAAAGTCTATATCATCAGCGGCAGCTTCTGTTGAACCGGATAAATCAGCAGCGGCAAACACACCGGTTTCTAAACCAATATCCATAACCTGACTATCTGTCATTCCCATACCAGGATCATCAATGGCTGGCACTTCACTGGTAGCAGGAATATCATCCAGCCCCGCATTTGCACCACCACCCTGACTAAATAAAGGATTTCCGGGAGCAATTTCAGCGCCCATATCAACCACTTTTGCCCATAGCGGGTTTGCAGCTTCGTCGCCACCAAGGCTGGCATAAAAATCTTCTGCTGTTGATTCAAACGCCGCTTTATTTTGTGTGGCGTGATATAACTCGATTAATTTCGCACGTAATTCCATGCGGTTTGGTTCACTCTGAATAGCTTCATTGAGACGCTCTTCTGCTGCTTCATATCGACCGTAGGCCATAAAGACATCAGCCTCAGTCAGTGGATCAACCTCACTATCATCAGCTTCAATTGCACTTGCACCACTCATGGCGAAGTCACTCAAAAATGAGGATTCCTCAGAGAAAGTCGTTGAGTCTCCGCTTGGAACACCACCCGCATCAGCGGCTGAAGCACTTGCGGCACCAGTGAGAATACTTTCCTGGAAGTTATCTCCCTGACGACGACGTTTAAGAACAATCATCACAATAATTAAGAAGACTAATAAGATAGGTGCACCAATAAATAATAAAGTATCACTACCTAAATTAAGCCCTGTTACCACGGCCATGAGTGAAGCAATCACTCCCATTACCGTGTCCATAATACCTTGTTCAGCAGCTTGCTCTGTATTTGCCTGTTCACGTTCAGCAATTTCTGCAGCAAGTTCAACCGGTGATTTTTCCGGTTTCGCTTGCTCTACTGGTTCGGTAACTTCAGGTTTAGCTGCTTCTTCTGTTGCAACAGGCTTTTCTGCAACTTCTTCAGGTTGTACATCCAGTGCCGGAGCTTCTGGTTGTGGTTCGGCAACCGTAGTCGGCACTTCAACCGGTTTTTGATTTAAACTTGAAAGTTGTTGCTGTAACGCAGCCAACTCATCATCTTTAACAGAGAGAGAACGTTGTAAACGATTCAACTCATCTTCAAGTGATTGCAGCTTGTTATTTAATTCCACGTTTCGGGTACGCATGGTACCGGCATCTGACTTCGCCTGGCGTAACTGATCTTGCATTGTTGCTAAATCATTACTAAGCGCTTCTTCGTTGACGCCATTGCCAGCCGTTAAACTTTCACCATCAGGTGAAGCCAAGGTTAACTCGCCCGATGTCTCAGCAACACTAGACTCACTTTGAGTTTCGGTATTGCCCGCCATAATAGGTTGCACACCAGCGGCTTCTGCAACTTGCTGACGATAATTATTCCACGCATCTGTTTGTTCAGCATATGCATTTGCAGCTTCTTTACGTGACATACTGGTTAATGTTGATGGATCATCAATACGTAATACATGTCCGACTTTTAAACGATGAACATTATTATCAACAAACGCGTCCGGGTTATTTTGCAGTAAAGCCATCATGACTTGATGCACGCTAACACTTTCATCACCCTGACGAAGTTTTTCAGCAATATTCCAGAGATTATCGCCTTTCTTAATAATACCGTAGTCCAGGTCACCCATTTCACCGTCAGTACTAGCAACATCAACATCTTCGGCAACAGCTGGAGCTGGTTCTTCTACTTCTTCATCCGAAGTGTCATAAGCAGCTAATGGAATACTTGGCCATAACTGATCCGACTCTTCACTATCAAAAACTTCTTCTGTTGTTTCATTTTCAGCAACAGGCTCTGTCACCGGCTCAATATCTGCAACAGGTTCTGATTCCGGTGCTACAACATCAAGTGGCTCCGCTTCTACTTCAGCGACCGGTTGTTCAGGTTCAACTTCAGCAGCAGGTTCAGGGCTAAACTCTTCAAGAGGCTCATCGACAACAACACTTTCTTCAACCGCAGGTTCTGGAGCAGGTTCTTCAATAACAGGCTCTGCTTCCATTACAGGTTCAACGAAAGGTGTTGATTCTTCGGTAACCTCGGCAACAGGTTCTTCAATAACCGGTTCTGCTTCAGGTTCAGGCGCAACCGTTTCTGCAACAACAGGAGCAGTAATTTGTTTAGGAGCACGACCAGGAGGATCAATCAGCATGGTGTATTCACGAAGCATACGACCATTTTTCCAATTCATTTCCAGAAGGAAATTCATAAAGGGTTCGCGTACAGTTTCCGTCGTCGTGACATGAATATAATAGTCACCATTTGAACGCTTCTTAACTTTAAAGCGAAGCTTATTTAATAGTGCGGTACGATCGATACCTGAACGAAGAAAAGCTTCTTCGGTTGCAAGATTGATGGTTAGACTTTGAATATCATTTGAAGTTGCTGATAACAAGGCAACTTCTGCATCCAATTTCTCATTCAGGGATGAATTAAGTTTAATTCCTCCAAAACCCAAAGCCTGAACCGCCAAAGGCGACATCATTAGACCTGCCGATATTATTAAAATGGCTACCTTACGCAGCATAACAACTCTCCACTTCATATAGCGTCCCTCAACGCAACAGCCTGATTTAGGTGTATTTTCTTATTTTTCAATGACTTACCTAAATATAGCTCGAAAATTCTTTATAAGTATGCAGTAACTATAGCTTATATGTAAAGTTTTACCAAAATTTCTGCTATTTGAACAGCATTTGTTGCCGCTCCTTTGCGCATATTATCGGTCACTAACCACAGATTTATTCCTTTTTCGCTCGAAATGTCTTCCCGAACGCGCCCGACAAAGACAGTATCTGTACCGGCTGCTTCGGTGACCGGCGTAGGCCACTCTGTTTCAGTTAACAATTCAATGCCACTAGCCTGCTGTAATAATTGATTAACTTTTGCCACTGAAATTTTTTCTTTTGTTTCAATGTGAACAGAAGCGGCATGACCAATAAAAACAGGAACACGAACTGCTGTCGCATTCACAGAAATGGCTTCATCATTAAAAATCTTCTGTGTTTCATACACCAGCTTCATCTCTTCATCGGTATAACCGTTTTCAAGAAGCTCTCCCACTTGCGGTAAAACATTAAATGCAATTTGCTTTGTATACGTTTTACATTTTATATCTCGAAAGTTAAGTAATGCTGCTGTTTGTGAAGCAAGTTCTTCTGCCGCCTCTTTACCGGAACCTGAAACAGACTGATACGTTGAAACATTGATACGTGTAATACCTACGGCATCATAAATAGGTTTTAATGCCAGTAACATTTGAATACTGTTACAGCTTGGATTAGAAACAATTTTCCCGTTATTGATGTCTTCAAGCGCATCATCATTCACTTCAGGAATAACAAGCGGTACATCCTTGTCGTTTCTAAACGCCGGTGTGCGATCAATAACAATACATCCCTGACTCGCCGCATCTTTAACAAACTCTTTTGATACAGCTTCTGTTGAAACAAAAAAAGCAATTTGTGTACGAGAAAAATCAAAATTATTTATATCACCAATTTTTAAAGCGTAGCCATCAAACTCCAAACGGTTTCCCGATGACGACTCTGTATCCAGCAAATAAATTTGTCCTACGGGAAATTTTCGTTCTTCTAAAATTTCGAGTAACGTTTCTGCAACCTGAGAGGTTGCACCAACGATAGCTATGTCTACTTCTTTAATCATAAAAACACTCTGTAATTAAACGCAAAGAGCGCAAAGGCGCAAAGGTTGCAAAGAAAACACTTAAAATTAGCGTTCTTTGCGCCTTTGCGACCTCTGCGTTAAATCACGATTCTAAAATAATCCGCAACATGCGGCGCAAGGGTTCTGCTGCACCCCACAATAACTGATCACCTACCGTGAATGCTGACAAATATTCATCCCCCATAGAAAGTTTACGCAGCCGACCTACGGGTACCGTTAATGTGCCTGTTACTGCCGCTGGAGTAAGCTCTTTAATCGTCACTTCGGGTTCATTGGCAACCACTTTCACCCAGTCATTATGGCTGGCTAAAATATCACTAATTTCATCCATTGGAACATTCTGTTTCATTTTGATCGTTAGTGCCTGAGAATGACAACGCATTGCTCCAATACGCACACATAAGCCATCAATGGGTACCGGGTTAGCTGAACGACCTAAAATTTTATTCGTTTCAACCTGTGCTTTCCATTCTTCTTTTGTTTGACCACTATCACGAGGAACATCAATCCATGGAATTAAACTCGCAGCAAGCGGCGCTGGCCACTGTTCTGTTGGGTAAGTGTCACTACGTATAAAGTCAGTGACACTTTTATCAATATCCAAAATAGCCGTTGCCGGATCTTCATTCATCGTTTTTACGTTATCGTTAATTGCACCCATTTGTGAAATTAACTCGCGCATATTTTTTGCACCGGCACCTGAAGCGGCTTGGTAAGTCATGGGAGTAATCCATTCAACTAAATCTTTTTCAAATAAACCACCCACTGCCATAAGCATTAAACTCACAGTACAGTTACCACCAACAAATGTTTTAACACCTTTTGTTAAGCCGTCTTTAATGACATCTTTATTAACCGGGTCAAGAACAATGATACTTTCATCTACCATACGCAAAGAAGATGCCGCATCAATCCAGTAACCTTTCCACCCAGCATTGCGTAATTCTTTATAAACAGCATTGGTATAGTCGCCACCCTGAGCAGTCACTATTACATCCATGGCTTTAAGTTCATTTATGTCTTTTGCATCTTTTAATGCAGGAACATCTTTACCCACATTCGGACCCGCTTGACCTGCTTGAGACGTGGTAAAGAAAACAGGTTCAATATCATTAAAATCATTTTCTTCACGCATACGTTGCATCAGGACAGAACCAACCATGCCACGCCAACCTACAAACCCCACTCTCTTCATCTTACTGTTCCTTAATTTAAACTTTTAAACATATCGCCACAAAGAACACGAAGAAAAAACCAAAATATTTACTTTTTTGAACTTGGTATTCTTTGTGTCCTTAGTGGCATAAACCTATTTATAACGCAGCCACGACTGCATCACCCATTTCCGAAGTGCTAACCTGTTTCATGCCGTCCGAAAAAATATCAGCAGTACGCAAACCTTGATCCAGCACTTTATCCACTGCTTTCTCTATTCTGTCTGCCATTGCAGTTTCATCTAAAGAATAACGTAACATCATTGCAACGGATAAAATGGTTGCTAATGGATTTGCGACATTTTGTCCTGCTATATCAGGTGCAGAGCCATGTATGGGTTCATACATGCCCTGTCCTTTTGCATTAAGAGATGCAGATGGCAACATACCAATAGAACCGGTTAACATTGCTGCACAATCAGACAAGATATCACCAAACATATTCGTCGTAACCATGACATCAAACTGTTTTGGTGCACGCACTAATTGCATCGCCGCGTTATCAACATACATGTGGGATAACTCAATATCTTTATTGTCTTCGTGTAGTTCATTAACAACATCACGCCACATTTCTGTTACTTCTAATACATTGGCTTTATCAACCGAACATACTTTACTGCCACGTTTACGTGCAATATCAAAAGCGACTTCAGCAATACGTTTAACTTCAGACTCTTTATAAACCAGCGTGTTATAACCCTGACGCTCTCCATTTTCTAAAGTACGCACACCACGCGGCTGACCAAAATATATACCACCGGTTAACTCTCGCACGATCATAATATCTAAACCGGAAACAACTTCCGGCTTTAACGTTGAAGCATCAGCAAGTTGTGGATAAAGAATCGCCGGACGTAAATTTGCAAAAAGATCCAGCTCCGCACGTAAACCCAATAAACCTTTTTCCGGTCGCACAGCGATATCAAGTGATTCCCATTTATAACCACCCACTGCACCTAATAAAATAGCATCTGACTCTTTTGAGAGAGCTAGCGTTTCTTCCGGTAAAGGTGTACCTGTTTCATCATAGGCAGTACCACCAACTAAACCTTCTTTCATTTCAACATCAAGGCCATCAGCCTGAAGTGCTTTGATTACTTTAACGGCTTCAGCTACAATTTCCTGACCGATGCCATCACCGGGTAAAACTGCAATTTTTTTAGTCATAAATTTATACTCTTCTTAATTTTAATGTAGGTCGGCCTTCAGGCCGACGCGGCTGTCGAGCTAAAGCACGACCTACAATGTATAGTCAGGGGTAATAAATAATTTTGTGTTCACCCAAACATTCATTTTTTTAAAACAACCATGGTGCTTCACCCTTTCGGCGTTGCTCATAGGCTTTGATATCGTCAACATGTTGCATGGTTAAACCAATATCATCCAAGCCATTTAGTAAACGATGTTTCCTGAATTCATCAACATCAAATTTGATGACACTACCATCAACTTTTGTGATCGTTTGATTTTCCAAATCAACTGCCAGCTCATAACCTTCATGTTCAGCAATATCATTAAATATTTCATCAACCGTATTAGCATCCAGTTTAATTAATAAAATACCGTTCTTAAAACTGTTACTATAAAAAATATCTGCAAAACTCGGAGCTATGATAACCTTAAAACCATAATCGAGTAATGCCCATGGCGCATGTTCACGACTTGAGCCACAACCAAAATTTTCACGTGCAATTAATATTTTTGCACCATTATAACGTTTTTGATTTAACACAAAGTCTTTGTTTAGTGGACGAGAACGATTATCCATGCCCGGTTCACCATGATCTAAATAACGCCACTCATCAAATAAATTTGGACCGAAACCACTTCGTTTAATTGATTTCAAAAATTGTTTTGGAATAATCGCATCAGTATCAACGTTAGGTCGATCCATCGGTGCGACGATTGCTTTTAAACTTGTAAATTTTTCCATTTTCTTTTCTCTAAGGTAGGCTGGCCTTCAGGCCAACGCTGCTGTCGGCCTGAAGACCGACCTACAATGTATAACGGGAGTGTTTCAACACGCTAACTGCTAAATTACAATGTTGTTACATCAACAAAATGACCTTTAATTGCAGCAGCAGCTGCCATTGCCGGACTCACTAAATGCGTACGACCACCCTGACCTTGTCGACCTTCAAAATTTCGGTTTGAAGTTGATGCACAACGTTCTTGTGGTTCTAATCTGTCCGCATTCATTGCAAGGCACATAGAACAACCCGGTTCGCGCCATTCAAAACCGGCATCGGTGAAGATTTTATCCAGCCCTTCATCCTCTGCCTGTTTTTTAATTAAACCTGAACCCGGTACAACTAAAGCCAGTTTAATATTGCTTGCGATTTTGTGGCCTTTTGCAACTTCTGCAGCGGCACGCATGTCTTCGATTCGCGAGTTTGTGCATGAACCGATGAAAACTTTATCAACAGATATTTCATTCACCGGAGTGTTTGCCGTTAAGCCCATATAATTTAATGCTGCCACCATCCCTTCACGTTTCACATCATCTTTTTCGTTTGCCGGGTCTGGCACTTTTTGATCAACACCAATCACCATCTCCGGAGATGTTCCCCATGTCACTTGTGGTTTAATGGTTGCAGCATCAATATTAATAACAGTATCAAACTTTGCATCGGCATCACTGTGTAAATCGTTCCATGCTTCTACCGCCATGTCCCATTGTTCTGCTTTTGGCGCATATGGCCGGCCTTTAACGTAATCAATCGTTTTTTGATCAACCGCAACCATACCGGCACGCGCACCGGCCTCGATAGCCATATTACAAACGGTCATACGGCCTTCCATTGAAAGAGCACGAATAGCATCGCCACCAAATTCAATCGCATAGCCTGTACCACCTGCTGTGCCTGTTTTACCAATAATCGCCAAAACAATATCTTTTGCAGTGATACCGGCATTCACTTCACCATTGACACTGACCAACATGGTTTTTGATTTAGCCTGAACTAAACATTGGGTGGCCATTACATGTTCAACCTCAGAGGTACCAATACCGTGCGCTAATGCACCAAAGGCACCATGCGTTGAAGTATGTGAGTCACCACATACCACGGTCATTCCCGGCAAGGTTGCACCTTGTTCCGGCCCAATCACATGCACAATACCCTGACGAATGTCATCCATTTTAAATTCAGTAATACCGAATTCACTACAGTTCTCGTCCAAAGTTTCAACTTGCAAACGTGAAACGGGATCCTTAATACCCTCAATGCCGTCACTACGGTCTGTGGTTGGCACATTATGATCCGGTGTTGCCAGGTTTGCATCCACCCGCCACAATTTTCTTCCCGCCATACGCAAACCTTCAAAAGCCTGCGGTGAAGTCACTTCATGCACTAATTGACGATCTATATATAAGAGTGCGGTGCCGTCTCCATTATCACGCACCACATGTTGATCCCAAATTTTCTCGTATAAGGTCTTGCCAGTCATTATTTTATCCTCTTTTCAGATGCCGCAAATATAGCCCTATTCAATCTATTACACAAATTCATTATTTTCATATAAACTATTCCATAAAGTTATAATAAATTTATGGTTTATTGAGGATTAAATGGATATTCCAAACCTTTATGCTTTTGTTGCTGTTGCAAATAGTGCTTCATTTTCAGCTGCTTCCGAACAGCTATTTTTAACCCAGCCAGCAATCAGTAAACGTATTTCAGCATTGGAAGCGGAGCTCGATGTGCAGCTGTTTGATCGCATTGGTCGAAAAGTAAGCTTAACCGAAGCTGGCAAAGCACTTTTCAGTCGCGCCCAGTCAATTTTGCAACAAGTTGAAGACTCTAAACGTGCTATTCAAAATCTCTCTGGCCACGTTGCAGGCAAACTCAGTATTGGTACAAGTCACCATATTGGTCTGCATCGTCTGCCCCCCATATTACGTGCCTTTACTCACGCCTATCCCGATGTTGAGCTGGATTTACATTTTATGGATTCTGAAGAGGCCTGCCATGCCGTTGAACACGGAGAACTGGAGTTAGGAATCGTCACCTTACCTTTAAAACCGGTAAAAATATTACATACCTATGAAGTATGGCCCGACCCGCTGGATATTGTTGTTAATCAGTCTCACCCGCTGACAAAATTAAAAAAAATCACACCTGAGCGGCTTGCAGAATATTCGGCAATTTTACCCACAAGAGGTACCTATACCCGACAAATTTTTGAACACACCATGGCAAAACATAAACTGGAACTCAAAATAGGTTTATCAACCAATTATCTGGAAACCATTAAAATGATGGTAAGTGTGGGTCTTGGTTGGAGCGTACTCCCTCGCAGTATGCTCAATAAAGAACTGACAACACTCGATATTCAAAGCATTAAGTTAGAACGAAAACTGGGGGTTGTTTGGCACTCGGGTCATACATTGTCAAATGCAGCATTAGCCATGTCACAAATGCTAAAGCCTTTTAAAAGTACATAATATCCCTTAAAATTTACAAATAAATCAGACTATAATCAATATTAAATAATCAGGCAGAAAAACATGGCAACAGATCCTCAAAAACATATATTAGTTGTCGATGATGATGAAATGATGCGGTCGTATCTCCGTGAATTATTACTTATCCATGATTTCAAAGTAACAGAAGCCTCTAACGGTAAACTTGGTCTGAAAGAATTTCGTGAAAATACCCCTAATCTGGTTCTCACGGATATTATTATGCCTGAGATGGAAGGCATAAGTTTTATTCGTGAATTACGTGCGCACAATAAAGAGATCCCTATCATTGCCATGACCGGGAATGTTCATGGGCGTATGGAAGAATTTTTAGATATTTCATCACAACTTGGAGCGGATGAAATTTTGCGCAAGCCAATTCAGTCCCAGCAATTTATTGATGCTATAAAAAAACTAATTTAGGACACTCTACTCAAATGAATAAATTCATTATTATACTTTTATCCTCTTTTATTTTACTGCAAGGTTGTGCTGCGGTTGCAGTAGGTGGGGCAGCTGCCGGTGGTTACTATGTTGGAAAAGATAAACGTGATTTTAATACCATTGTCGATGATGCCGCCATTACCACCAGCATCAATTCAAAGTTGCTTGGCGCTAAAGGGGTAAAAACTTTTGACATTAATGTTGATACCTATCGGGGAGTTGTCACCTTGTCCGGTTTTGTACCATCAAGCAAAATCAAATATAAAATTATAAAACTCAGTAAAAATACTCAAGATGTTAAAAGAGTTATTTCCAAGTTAAAAATAAAAAAATAATATTATTTTAAATCTTTATTCAGGCGTTCTTTATCAACTTTAACGCCTAGATACTTAACAATAATATCCAAATCTTTTTCTGCATTACCTAAACAACTTGTTGCTCCGGGCGATGGTGTCATATTAAAAATCAAACCGTTCCCCGGATTTAACTTTGCTTCACCTAAGTGTAAACAATGATTCTTTTTATCGATCATTACCGGACGTATGCCACCCGTTTTTTTCGCAAAGGTTAAATCTTTTAATTGCATGTTAGGCACAATTTTACGTGCATCCTGTAAAAACAAATGTCGGCGTATAACAGGCACTTCGAATAACATGTTTTTAAACAAGTAATTTCTGATCTCTGACACTTTCATTAAATTCCAGAGTGTTTTGACCACATCCAAATCCGGTCTGAAAACCTGTAAAAATTCCGGAAAAGTTTTTAAGTTATAACGTTCAAGTAAAGGCAATGCTAATGCAGTAGGGCCAAAGCGGGTTTTACCGGGAACCAGCACATCAGGATCACCATGTATGGCAGCAAAAGGAAGCTTGTCATTTTGTACAGTGTATACTTTGCCGGCTAATACATCCGGCGCATAATAAAAACTGCCCGCCATCGGCAAACAGGAAAACTCTAAACCATACCCCATACGCTGGGCAAATAATAAGCTGTGTCCACCAGATGAAACAACAACAAACCGGGCATGATGAACCCCTTCTTTTGTTTTAACATTATAACCATCGGATGATTTTGTAATGCCGGAAACTTTGGTATTTAATTTTATATTAATGTTTTTATTTTTGACTGCACAAGCTTTTGTCACAAAAGATTCTGACAATGCCTGAAAATTAACCGCGGAGTAATCATCCAGCACGCCTAATGCAACAATATCTTCTTTACGCCCGTCAATCACAGCCGGTTCAATTTTATTAATATCGTCACGCTCAAGTAATTGCATGGTCGAATAATATGGGCTGAACTGCTCAAAACGATCACGCAATTGTGCAACTTCATGATCACCAACACCGATAACCATTTTTGAATATTTATAGAGAATGTCTTCCTTGTTATCTAAATTTTGCGCATAACGTGACACCATATTCGCAGACGCCTGAACTTGTCGTGCTTTATCAAGTGTGTAGTTAGTTTCTATATCACCGCAATGCAAGGTTTGGCTGTTATTTCGGCCATGAGAATTGACTGATGCAATCGAACCGTATTTTTCAAATAATTGAATATCATTAATATCGGTATATTGGGCAAGAAGATACAATAATGCGGTTCCGGAAATACCACCGCCAATAATTATTACATCATGAGTATGTGTTTTGTCCAAAGCAATTCCCTTTTATCTATATGGTACTTTCCTTATCGGCAGGCAGCCAACAAAACTAAAGATTAGTTAGCGAGATTAAGCCGGTATTTTTTTATAAGCAATATAAGCGGCAAGTAAACTCACCGCTGCTGCAATATAGAAGGTCACCGAACTTCCGAGAGATTCCCAGGTATAACCTGCATATAAACTGCCTATTGCACCACCGGCACCAAAACTAACACTGCTGTATAAAGCCTGCCCCTTGCCTTGATGCTGTCCAACAAAATACTCATGAATAAGCTGAATCGCAACCGCATGATAAACACCGAATGATGCGGCATGAAGTAGTTGTGCTGTCACCATTAAAGGCGTACTCATTGGAAACAAGGCAATAATCACCCAGCGCAATGCTGCCAGCAGTAAACTACTCACAAGTAATCGTTTTAAACCAAAACGAGGAACAAGTTTATGCATACCGATAAAGATAAACACTTCAGCAATAACACCTAACGCCCATAAAAAACCAATAAATGACAGTGAATACCCATGATCCTGCATATAAATAGAATAAAAGGTGTAATAAGGACCGTGTCCCATTTGAATAAGAAAACACACTGCAAGCAAGCCTGAAACTTCAGGACGTTTTAAGACCGCTTTTAAAGGTTCATTTGTGAGTTTTAAATGCCCTGCCGCTTCTTCCGGCACGACCAGACTACTGACCCAGATAGTAATAAATAATCCCATTAAGACATAAGGCAAATAGGTTATTTTTGCTCCATCTAATTGCTGTCCGATAATCCAGACAGCAACAATAAAACCGATAGAACCCCATAATCGCACCGAACTATAACGGTGGGTATGCTCACCTAAATGTGAAAAGGTTGTCGCTTCAAATTGCGGTAAGGTCGCATTCCAGAAAAAGCTGAAAACCATCATGACCGCAACCAGCCACCAGTATTGTTGAGAAATAAAAACACCGGCAAAGGCAATAACTGACAACAAGCCACCAAGACGAACTATCGCCATACGCTTACCGGTATGATCTGCCACCCAGCCCCAGATATTGGGAGAAATAATTTTTGTTGCCATGATAATCGCCATCATGGTGCCGATGGCAGCGGCGGTAAAATCGAGAGATTTAAGGTAAAGACTCCAGTAAGGAATCAAAACGCCAAGACTGGCAAAATAGAAAAAATAAAAGCCCGACAGGCGCCAGTAAGGCATCGAGCTATTTAACGTGAGCTGGAATTACAGGGGTATCCACTTTCACATCAGCATTCTGGGCACGATTTCGCAAAAAATGATCAGCTAAAACCAGTGCTAACATGGCTTCGGCAATCGGTGTTGCCCGAATACCCACACAAGGATCATGACGACCATGCGTGACAACTTCAACCGCTTCCCCTTCGAGGTTAATGGTCTTACCCGGCAAACGAATACTTGAGGTCGCTTTAAGCGCCATACTTACTGTAATATCTTGTCCTGAAGAAATGCCACCCAATACACCACCGGCATTATTGGATAAAAAACCATCTTTGGTCAATTCATCCCGATGCTCGGTACCTTTTTGTTCAACACAATCAAAACCCGCACCTATTTCAACACCTTTAACAGCATTGATGCTCATCATGGCATGTGAAATATCTGCATCCAGACGATCAAAAATCGGTTCACCCAATCCAGGAGGTACACCCGTTGCAACAACATTTATTCGTGCACCAATCGAATTACCCTCTTTACGTAAGGCATCCATATATTTTTCAAGCTCGGCCACCTTGTTCGCGTCCGGAAAAAAGAACGGATTATTCTCGACTTCATTCCAGTCAAATTGTTCATATTTAATTGGGCCAAGCTGTGCCATGTAACCGTGTATTTCAATCCCACAGGTTTCTTTTAAATATTTTTTTGCAATCGAACCCGCAGCCACTCGCATGGCTGTTTCGCGTGCAGACGAGCGTCCACCGCCACGGTAATCGCGTAAGCCATATTTATGATGGTAGGTATAATCAGCATGCCCGGGACGAAACCTATCCATAATATCTGAATAATCTTTAGACCGTTGATCGGTATTATGAATAATTAATGCAATGGGTGAACCGGTGGTAACGCCGTCAAAAACACCAGATAAAATTTGCACTTCATCAAGCTCACGTCGTTGAGTGGTATGGCGGGTTTTACCGGGGCGACGACGGTCAAGATCACCCTGTAGATCATCTTCCGACAAAGCCAGTCCAGGCGGGCAACCATCAACAATACAGCCTATTGCTGCTCCGTGACTCTCGCCAAAACTGGTGACAGTGAAAAGCTTACCTAATGTATTTCCAGACATAGTTTATTTTACTTTTATTAAGGATGAGTAATTCTAACAAGAAATCCGCCTATTTAAAATTATTCTTACTAAAGATGGATAAATATTAAAGAATAGCCTGATTATGCCGATCATATAAGGATATATTATTAAAGTATCGAATTGACACAAAATGTTAAGTAAATTACTTCAACCGTTTTCTAAATCTGATGGATTAGAATTAAATCTGAGTAAAAGCTCATGGTTATTAATTTTCAGCTTTAGCTCAATCCTGATTGTCACATTTGCTGCTCTCTCCTTTATTTCTTACCAGATAAAAATCACCCAATCTCAAATAAGCGAGGTTGTTGCCAATAATAATCAAAAATCAAAACTATTAGTTGATATGCAGCAAGCAGCACGGGAAAGAAGTCTTGCACTATATAAAATGATTAATACTAAAAACCCCATTAAATACAATAAAGTTTTTAATAAATTTCAAACTTATGCAGAAGTTTTTAACAAGGCAAGAACAAACTTACTGGCAATGCCTCTTTCAAAACAGGAAATAACTTTACTTGAACAACAGGCAAGGTTAAGTCGGCTTGCCTTGCCGCTGCAAAACATCATTATCAAATATGTTGATAAAAACAGATATGAAGAAGCAGTTAACATACTCATTAACAAATCAATTCCCGCACAAAACGCAGTGCTCTCGCATATCTCAAAAATTATTGATTTACAAAATGATAATAATGAAAAAATTATTACTGAATCTCAGAACAAAGTCGATGATAATATTATTATCGTCATATTATTATCTGCACTGATATTAATACTAACCATTTGCACATCAATCTTTGTTATTTTCAGAATCACCAAGACAGAAAAACAACTTTTCTTTGAAAAAGAACTGGCTCAAATAACACTACACTCAATTGGCGACGGCGTCATTACAATCAATAAAGATTATATAATCAAGACCATCAACCCTGTTGCCGAAATGCTGACCGATGTTAAAAGAAAAGATGTTATTTACAAAAACATACTCAGCATTTATGAAAACAAAGATCAAACACAACAAACTCAATTAAATAAAACACTCGCAAACACAAGAACCCAGTGTTCATTATTTGATCTTACATTAACTAAAAAAGATGGCACCAAATTTGAAGTTGAGCATACTATTGCCCCCATTATTGATCGCAATAAAAACATCTTGGGTGCAGTCATTATTCTGCGTGATGTCACAGAAGTCAGAACAATGGAAAAACGTCTGAGTTACCAGGCCTCTCATGATGCCTTAACCGGTCTCATTAACCGCAGGGAGTTTGAGGTTCGTCTGAAACAGATAATTCGGAATGCAATAACAGAAGATGCTAACCACTCAATCTGTTTTCTTGATCTTGATAAATTCAAAATCATCAATGACACATCAGGTCATGCTGCTGGTGATGAGTTTTTAAAACAGGTTTCTAAAACTATTCAGTCTCTATTGCGTCAAACTGATGTTCTTGCACGTTTAGGCGGTGATGAATTTGCAATCATTTTAGATAGCTGCTCGATTCATCAGGCAAAAATCATCTGTAACGAAATCATTAAAAAGATTAAAGACACACGTTTTAACTGGGGAAAGAACTCTTTCGAAGCCGGTGCAAGTATCGGTATTGTACCAATAACAAAATTAACAGTATCTGTATCTGAAGTAATGAGTTCAGTTGATGCAGCATGCTATGAAGCAAAAGATAAAGGCCGCAATCGCATTCAGGTATTTGAACCGAATGATGCAGAATATGTTAAACACCAGCTCGAGACATCGTGGATACAGAAAATTAAATCTGCTATTGACAATAACGAGTTCGAACTTTATTTCCAGGAACTGCGTAACATCAACCCTAAGTATAAGACACCCACATCAATTGAACTGCTAATACGCTTAAATGATAACGGGAAAGTAATAAGCCCTGATTCATTTATACCCACCGCTGAACGTTATAATTTAATGCCGCTAATTGATGAATGGGTAATCAATAATACATTTGACTTTATCAATAATTACAACAAAGTAAATAATTTAGATATTCGTGTTGCTATTAATCTCTCAGGACAATCACTTTCAGATGATAATGTACTTAATTTAATCACAAATAAATTAAGAAAAAACAAACATCTTAAAAAAGAATTGGTCTGTTTTGAAATAACCGAAACATCTGCGATAGCAAATTTGAGCAAAGCAATAGAATTTATTGCGCAAATAAAACAAATGGGATGTAAATTTTCTCTTGATGACTTTGGCAGCGGATTAAGCTCCTTCTCTTACTTAAAAAGCATGCCGGTTGATAATTTAAAAATTGACGGCATTTTTATTCGGGATATAAATACAGATCCTATAAATAAAATATTTGTAGAATCTATACATAATATAAGCAAAACAATGGGAATTAAAACGACCGCAGAATATGTCGAGAATAAAGAGATTCTGGAATGTATTAAAACGATAGGGATTGATTACGCGCAAGGCTATCATATTTCTAAACCTGCACCGGTAAAAATATTACTTTAAATGGTTTTGGAGAAACGCTGAGTTTTGTTCTCTTTTAAATAAATATCAAAAACCATACAAATATTTCTGATTAACATTTTCCCTTCAGGCAAAACCAGAATTTTTTCATCTGATAATTCAAGTAATGAATCTACCTGCATTACTTTTATTTGCTCTAACTCAGCAGAAAAATATTCTGAAAAATTAATTTTAAAACGAGTTTCAATATCTTTAAAATTTAATTCAAAATGACAAATTAACTGGTTGATAACTTCACGCCGCAGCACATCATCATCTGTTAATTTAACACCTCTAAACACAGGCAATTTACCTGCTGCAACAACCTCTGAATATTCCTTAATTGTTTTAATATTCTGGCTATAACTATCGGCCACTTTGCCAATTGATGTAATACCCAAGGCAACAAGGTCACAGTCAGAGTTCGTTGAGTAGCCCTGAAAATTACGATAAAGCTTTCGCTGTTTTTGAGCAATGGCTAATTCATCTGTCGGCTTGGCAAAATGATCCATACCTATATATTCATATCCGGCATCAATCAGTTTATTCGTAACATTTTGTAAAATTGCCAGCTTATTTTCAGCAGAAGGTAAATCGATACTATTAATTTGTCTTTGAGTTTTAAACATTTCAGGTAAATGTGCATAATTAAAAACAGACAACCTGTCCGGCTCTAAGTCCAGTACCTTATCCACTGTTTCATTAAAACTCTGCACCGTTTGAAACGGTAAACCATAAATAAGATCCAGACTAATCGAATGAAACTGATTCTTTCTTGCCGCAACAATAACATCCCGGGTTTCTTTATAGCTTTGTATACGGTTTACAGCTTGCTGAACTTTGGGATTAAAATCCTGTACTCCCAGACTTATACGATTAAACCCAAGCTTTCTTAAAAGATTCACTGACTCAGGCGTCACTTCACGCGGATCAAGCTCAATAGAATATTCACCGCTATCGTCATCAAGCAAAGTAAAGTATTTGCGAGTTTCTTGCATTAACTCGCTCATTTGGCTGTGACTAATAAAGGTTGGAGTACCACCACCCCAGTGTAATTGTTTAACAATACGCGTTGCTTTAAATAATGAGCCTTGCAGAGCTAACTCCTTATAAACGGCATCAAGATAAGGTTGTGCATGATTACGATTTTTAGTAACTATTTTATTGCAACCACAGTAATAACAAATGGTGTCGCAAAACGGGATATGGAAATACAGAGACAATGATGTATTACGATCATTACTCAGCTTAACCTGCTGTAAGTAATCCTCTTCTGAAAAATCTTCGGTAAATTGAATTGCCGTTGGGTATGAGGTATAGCGGGGCCCTGACTTATCATACTTTTTGATTAAGTCATTATTAAATACAAGTTTTGTCACTGGTTTTTCCTGAAAAGTCTAATTCTAAGCTAAAGGAATATTACTATATTAACAGTTAATAGTTCTGACCTGGATCAAATAATACTCGTTTGTCTCTTACTTAATAAGTTCTGCTGCCTTGGTAAAAACATCATGATGACGTGCAACATCTTTAGCATCGAGCATAAAGACGCCTTCACCACCGTACTCAAAACTTAACCACATAAAAGGGACATCAGGGAATTTTTCCACTAATGCTTCTTCGCTATTCCCGACTTCAACAATTAAAACACCATCAGTATGAAGATGGTGTTTTGCATCACGAAGCATAGGAATCACTAAATCCAGACCATCATCTCCGGCAGTCAGACCTAATTCCGGTTCATGCTTGTATTCATCGGGCAAGGTCGACATATCTTCAGCATCGACATAAGGCGGATTACTCACAATCAAATCATACAGCCTACCTTGCAATCCACCAAATAAATCAGACTCAATGATATTTAAACGATCTTCAAGCTGATGTTTTATTCTGTTTTTTTCTGCAACCTCAAGTGCTGCTGTTGATATATCTGCTGCATCAACTTCTGCATCCGCAAAAGCATAAGCGCAGGCAATTGCAATACAACCACTGCCCGTACAAAGATCTAAAATACGATTAACTTTTTCTGGCTGCACCCATGGCTGAAACTGCTCTTCAATTAATTCGGCAATGGGTGAACGAGGGACAAGAACATTTTCATTAACGTAAAAAGGCATTCCGGCAAACCAGGCTTCGTGTGTCAGATAGGCCGCAGGTTTTCTTGTCTCAATTCTTTTTTGGAATAACTCGTTAACTTTTTTAATGTTTTCTTCAGATATTTCTTTATCTAACCTATCGTCACTATAGTCAGGTGTTTCATTAAGCGCATAAAAAGCCAGACTTGCCGCTTCATCTAGTGCGTTATCAGTGCCATGCCCGAAATACAATGATGCTGACTCAAAGGCATCTGCACCAAAATGAATCATCTGTCGTAAATTTGTTACTTCAGACAAATTTGAAATAATCGCGTTCACTAGGCTGTCGGCTTCTTTGCATGCTTTGGACGAAAGGCTTTAACAAACGATTCATCTGTCTCAAGATACGGGCCTTCCAGTAAATCGATACAATAAGGAACGGCAGGAAAAACCGCTTCTAAACAATCTGCAATGGCAGAAGGTTTACCCGGTAAATTAATAATTAATGACTGATGACGTATAGCCGCAATTTGTCGAGACAAAATTGCCGTAGGTACAAACTTTAATGATACCGCGCGCATTTGCTCACCAAAGCCATCTAAAATTTTATGACTCACGGCAACTGTAGCTTCAGGTGTAATATCACGTAATGCAGGACCTGTTCCGCCTGTCGTGACTATTAAACAGCAGTTCTCATCATCTGCTAAATTTTTTAGTACTGCTTCAACCTGATCTTGCTCATCCGGAACGATACGTGCCACGGCTTCCCACTCGCTTGTTAAAGCATTAGACAACCACTCCTGCATTGCCGGGCCACCTAAATCTTCATACTCACCACGGCTTGCCCTGTCTGAAACGGTGACAAACCCGATTTTTGCTAACTTTGCCATTATTGCCCCTACTAAAATCTTAATTTATGTTTATTGTATTCTAAACGAATACGCTCAAAACCTTATAATTTTTTTCTATGAATATCAGGGTCTGTTGATTGCAGAATATTCTCGGGAAGTTGTTCTACTTGCGGGAAAGCATACTGTAAAATTAATTACACGAACCCATTGAATTAACTCTACATGTACGGCCATCAATCCAGATTGCATTGTCTAAACGTGCACTCGAAAAATTGGCCGTTGTAACAATAGCATCCCGAAAATTGGCATAACTCAGGTTTGCCTGAGTAAAATTAGCATGCGATAAATCAGCACCAATAAAATTAGCACCGGTTAAATCAGCCTTGGTAAAATTTGTATATTTTAAATTCGTGAGGTGCAGTTGTACATATTTTAAATTTGCATGTGACAGATCAGTCGATTGCAAGCTTGCCGTTTGTAAATTTGCATTCATTAAGTTTGCGCCAACCAGATTTGCCTTCTCTAATTTTGCTCCACTCAAATCACAGCCACTCCAGTTAACACCCTGCTGAGCCGGAACAGAGCAATTTACAACACTCTCGTCTTGTGGTGAATATTGAAAGGCAAGAACCACTATCGCGGCAAAAACTAAAAATAATAATCCAAACTGTAAAAAAGTGTCTTTAGTATTTGTTTTAGTTTTTACTTCTGATGCTAAACGATGCAACCGTTTAATTTCTGCATTTTCATATGATTCACTTGCTCTACGCTCATCCTTCTGATCTATTTTAGCCATCCCCCGACGTTCATCTGCCCAGCGACGAGCGGCTTCCAAACGCGTTTTAAACTCAGGATCATTTCGATCTTCCAAAAATATATCAGGCACTAACTCTGGTACATTTCTAATAGCAAACCACTCTTCTTTTTCGTGACTGACCTCATCATCAAGCTTGTAACGCCCCAGCAGCATTTCCTGTGAAATTTGTCCTCCCGGAAACGGACCTTTGATTTCACCAATGGATTGCCGACGGATATACCACGCTTTCGATGTATTCATGCTATTTTTACTCT
>JALTJN010000446.1 GCA_027076405.1 Chromatiales bacterium | reverse complement strand
TATTAGACGCAGCCTTCGATAATGTCGCTTTTGATGTACAAGGTGTGGTGCTGAATACCGGCTTTGGAACACCCGTAGATTTACTCGGTGATGGTGATACCAGCACAGTCATTGATTTCACCAATTCCATTGGTGATCCACAAACCATTACCGTGGATGGATTAAATACTCCGCGCAGCACACGTATATTCCCGGGTGGGGAAAGTGATTTGTGGAATCCGTCGGGGGTTGGGGCGTTTTGATTTTTTATGGGGTGTTGTCGGAATGAAATAATCGCACGGACACACCGATAGAGCATTGATATTAAATGCTGCGGTTCGTACCTCACCGGCACCCTACGATTGTGGTAACCACGCCAATATATAAACCTAAATACACCCAATATCTTCTACCCATGCTTACTATAAATTTCATCCTTCAGCCTTAATGCAATATAAATTACTAACAATATAAAAGAATTTCAACAGATCACAGGCTCTAAATTGGAACACTAGTTACAGCACTTTCTCCTCAACAGTGACTTTAGGTATCTGTGTGTGCTTTATGAAAGTAACTAGTGGATTAAGCGTATCTTAAAAAATAAATTTGGTTTCTTTAATTTTTCTTTAATTATAGTAATGCATCTGAAATAATAAATTTTAACTTAACTTTTTGTTTAGTTTATTAGTTTAAGAGAAGCATAAAATATACAGAAACAAGTCAACCAATTAAACTTGGTTATACTTATACATTTTATCCAAAATAAATTTGTTATTTATTTGAATTCACAATATACTAGAAGAGCAAGGAGAGCGGTGGAATCTATTTTATTTTCTTTATAAAAATAAATAAACTTAAATTTCTTTATAAAAATAAATAAACTTAAATTTCTTTATAAAAATAAACTTAAATAAATTAATAAACCGTTCAATCTATTCTCAGATTCAGGGTATTTCTATTCATTTCAAACAAGAAAATGTATTAACAAAACACCTTGTTCTTAAAAATATAAAAACTAAAAGCTAACAACATGGAGAGACACACATGAAAAAAACGATGTTATTTCTTGCCCTCGGAATGCATTCAGCGTTAATTACTGCTACAGCGGCTGAATTTAATCCAGTTATCATTGCAGGCGTTGAGACAGGCGGAAAAACTTTAGCGACCATTACCGATATTTTTACCGGGGAAGTTAATACTATTAAGGCAGGCGAAGGTCTTAGGTTAGGTGTTGGTGGTTCTATGTCATTTGGGGACAATAACCAATTTTCTTTAGAGACAACTATTAATTATAAGTTTGAAAATCAAGACATTATAGGCGGCACCATAGGCTTCTCTGTTATTCCTATTGATGCAATAGCCTATTATGGCCTCAATGATAAATTAAGAATAGCCACAGGAGCCACATTCCATTTGAACCCTTCACTTAGCTGTGACTGCAATATTAATACTGATTTTGATAGCAGCTTTGGTTTTATAATGGCTGCAGACTATCAGTTCTCAGGTGTAATTACAGGTCTTCGTTACACGAGCATGGACTACTCAGGTGTTAGTGCATCGAATATCGGTGTTTATGTCACTAAATTATTTTAATAATTTAGCTTCTCTTCTTACACAAACACTACCATAGTTGTAGGGTGGGCACTGCCCACCCCATGCTGCTCCAGCACATCAACAATAAAAGCCTACCTTTTACATACAGATAAATTAAAATATGAGCCATGTTCTTAAAGCTCTTTTTGATTTATTTTCTATCTATTATTTCATCGGCCCTTTATGCCGCTGAAGTTAATCGTCAATCGCTTGCCATTATTGTTAATGTTAACGATAAAAACAGTTTGGAGCTGGCGCGTTATTATCAACAAGCACGGCTCATTCCTGAACAAAATCTTATTTATGTAGCACTGGATGCCAGCAAAAACAGCATTAGTGCAGCGGATTTTTTGCCGGTTTATCAGCGAGTAAAAAAAGCCTCTGGCGATAATATTCAGGCTTATGCATTGGCATGGTCAAAACCTTTTCGGGTGGGCTGTATGTCTATCACTTCGGCTTTTGCTTTGGGTTACGATAAAAAATATTGCGCCACTGGCTGTAAAACAACCGCCACTATTCCTTATTATAATTCCCGCTCACGCGCACCGTTTACAGACTTTAAAATTCGCCCGAGCATGATGCTGGCGGGCAGCAGTTTAAAGGCTATAAAAAACACTATCGACACCGGCATTCGTGCAGATTTTACACGCCCTACAGGCACAGCTTATTTAGTTAGCACTTCAGATAAAGAACGTAATGTACGCGCAGCTTATTACCGTAAAACCCAACAAAATTTATCACCGATAATCAACAGCAAAATCATTAAACAAGATGCGATAAAAAATAAAAAGGATGTGATGTTTTATTTCACCGGCTTAAAAAAAGTACCCAACGTTGATAGCAATCAATTTATCGCCGGTGCAGCCGCTGACCATTTAACCTCTACCGGTGGCGTATTATTTGGCGGCAAACAAATGAGTATTTTAAGATGGCTGGATGCGGGTGCAACAGCCAGTTATGGCACGGTGGTAGAGCCGTGTAATTTTTTAAGCAAGTTTCCTAATCCCGGCATTTTAATGAGCCATTATTTTAATGGCAATACACTGATTGAAGCCTATTGGAAAAGTGTAGCCATGCCAGGGCAAGGATTATTTATTGGTGAACCGCTGGCATCGCCTTACAAGGGTTGCCGAGTAAGCGTAAGCCCTTTGGGTTTGGCATCCTTTATAAAAAGGCCGGTGAATAATTATGTGATGCGTGATAGCACGCGGTGTGAGTAAACGTTATTTAGACGCACCCCAAATTTTGGCTACCGCACGATCATTACCCAAACCGCCGATAATTAAACTCACACCACCTAAACTGCCAAACACAATTACCGGTATTAAATAACCTAAGTCCTGCCCTTCTGAAAAATAAAATACCAGCGCGGCTAAGCCGCTGAATAAAAATCCCATTACCATTAATACCACTCGGTGTGATTTTTGATATGTATATTGGCTGCTG
>JALTJN010000445.1 GCA_027076405.1 Chromatiales bacterium | reverse complement strand
TGGGGACATATTTTGATGATCAGGAATTTAATTGGGATTTACGAGCATCAAAAGAAAACTGGGAAAAATGGTTCAACAAGCCACCCGGCATGATGGCCTTGGGTATGGCTTATACCTCAAGAGAATTAAAGTTCCTGAAGGGCGATTACACCGCCATGATAAAAGACCCTCGTATGGCGCGTCCCTTTTTGAAAAGTTTTACCGTTATGGGGCGAGTGTAAAGATCATGATTAAAATTCATCGACATGGAATAAAAAAATGAAGCAAGAAATGTATAAAAATAAATTGAATTCAGTTCTTATGGCAGCATTATTTATTTTGGGCACAAATTACACTGCGTCTCTACAAGCAGCCTCATTTTCTACAAATGGTTATAACCCACAAAGTCAAAATAGAATAAATTCTGCTGCGGCTAATCAAAATGCAATGGCGTATGCAGCACAACCTCAAATTATCACCGTTTCAAATACACAAACTGGAACCAGTATTGTTGTTGGTGGAACAGTTGTTCCTTTACGTGAAGTGACATTATCAGCACAAGTACCGGGAAGAATCGAATTTTTAGCCGGTATAGAAGGTGACTGGTTTCAACCAGGGCAAGTGATAGCAGCAATTGATGATGATGATTTACAAGCGAAACGCCGACAAGCAATAGCAAATATTAACGGCCAAATGTCTGCGGTACAAAATGCACAAGTACAGTACTCGCGTGAATTCTGGTCACCGCAGTCACGCAATATAGGAAAGATGCCTGGCATGGCATTACCTTCAATGTTTGATCAAATGTTTACCCGGCCATGGGGAAGTGCGATGGGTTTAGGAAATCCATTACTTGATCGTCAAGCCGATCTTTATTCTCAAAATAGTCAATTAGGCATGGCACGCAGCCGACAAATTGGTGCGGTATCTCAGCTACAGGAAATTGATGCAAAGTTACGTGATAGTAAATCTATTGCTCCTTTTAGTGGTGTTGTTGTTAAACGTCTTGTTGAAGTAGGCGATACAGTGCAACCGGGGCAGGCATTGTTTAAATTTGCTGATGCTCGGTACTTGCAAATAAAAGTGGATATTCCTGCACGTTTAATGTCAGGCATACGGCAAGACATGGTTGTTCCGGCAGTACTTGATATTGGAAATACAAGAATAAGTGCACGAGTGGCACAAATTTATCCTATGGCAGACACGCATCGCCATACAGTTACCGTTAAATTTGATTTACCCGAAGGCATTCCAGGTGGACCAGGTATGTATGCCGAGGTAATGATTCCTGACGTGAACGCACCCGTTAATATTTTACCTGTTATTCCAAATTCGGCTGTAGTGTGGCGTGGTAGTTTGCCCGCCGTATTTGTTCTTAACCAAAAAAATAAATCTGAATTACGTTTACTGCGTTTAGGTGAAACAGTCGATAACGAGAACGTGACGGTACTATCAGGTATTCGTACAGGTGAACGTATTTATGCACAGCCAACAGCGGGTATGGCATCTGGTTGGCAGTCTGGTGTTACTCAACAAACACAAAATTAAAACCGGCAAGATACTAAAAAATGAATACAAAAAACAACAATAAAAATTTGGATGATGAATTAAATCCTGAGTTAGGTATTGCTGGTCGCATAACCAAGCAGTTTATTAATTCTCCGGTAACCCCTTTGTTGATGGTGGCATTTCTTGCTATTGGTTTGCTCGGTTTGTTTTTTACACCTCGTCAGGAAGATCCAAAAATTTCTGTGCCAATGGTAGATATCTATGTGCAGTATGCAGGGGCATCGGCAAAGCAGGTAACAAGTCTGGTAACCGATCCTTTAAGTCGAATCATGAGTGAAATACCAGGCGTAAGGCATGTTTATTCTGCAACTCAACGTGGAGGAAGTGTTGTTACTGTACGTTTTGAGGTAGGTGAAAATATGGGTGAATCTATTGTTAAGGTTCACGATAAAATTCAGTCAAATCTTGATTTAATGCCACCAGGTGTCGCTATGCCATTGGTTAAACCCATCAGCATTGATGATGTACCTACCGTTACAGTAACGCTCTGGTCAAAAGATGTAGATGATGGAAATTTACGCACTCTCGCTTTTGATGTTTTACAACGGCTAGAAGAAGTACCTAATACGGGTAAAGGTTTTGTTGTTGGTGGTCGCGCAGAACAAATTAGAATAGAAGTTAAACCGGAACGCTTAACAGGCTATGACATAACCCTTTCTCAAATAGCTCAAACTATTAAAACTGCAAATGCAAAATTACCCGCAGGTAATATTGAAAGCGGTAATCTGAGTTACTCGATTGTTACAGGTTCATTTTTAACTAATGCTCAGGAAATAGCTCGTCTTGTTGTTGGTGTAAGAAATGGCGAGCCAGTTTATCTGCGTGATGTTGCTTATGTTTATTCCGGGCCAGAAGAAACAAAGCAATATGCCACCTTTGACAGCGGTTATTCTTATGATAAGAAAGACAAAATAGCTAATGCTGAAGCGGCGGTGACTATTGCTATCGCTAAAAAAATAGGTTCAAACGGAGTTAGTGTTTCAAAGCATATCTTAAAACGACTTGATTTGTTAAAGGGAAATTTAATTCCAGATAATGTCAATATTGAAATAACGCGTGATTATGGAAAAAGTGCAGATGCAAAAGTTAATGAGTTATTAACAGCATTATTTGAAGCTGCCGTGGCTGTTAGTATTTTATGTTTGATTGGTTTAGGTTTACGTGCGGCATCTGTTGTTATTGTAATTATTCCTATTGTTGTATTAATTACAATTTGGGCTGCATGGGTAATTGATTACACGATAGATAGAGTTAGTTTATTTGCTTTAGTTTTTTCAATAGGTATTTTAGTTGATGATGCCACTGTTGTTGTTGAGAATATATTTAGACGATGGCTGGCATCTGGTAAGACGACACTTAATATTGCTATCGATGCGGTACGTGAAGTTGGTAATCCAACCATACTTGCGACCTTAACCATTATAGCAGCAATGCTACCTATGGGTTTTGTTAGCGGATTAATGGGACCCTACATGAGACC
>JALTJN010000444.1 GCA_027076405.1 Chromatiales bacterium | reverse complement strand
ATGAGTCTTTGAGTTTAGAACAGATAGGCTGGCATAGTGGGTATCATAAATCAAAGACCTGACCCCGATAATCTGCCCTTATCATAATCATAATTATGATTGTATTGGCTATATTCGTAGCGCGGGATAACGAAGAAAGGCTCTTTTATTCATTAATGACAGCGGCAGCATCTTATGTTTTTCGCCCAACAGATAGAGTCATCAATAAGTATGTTTTGCGACTGTTCGGTGTCTCACCACCGAAAGAGCCAGATGCAGATAACTGATTTTCTAAACGGACATTGTCGCGGCCAGGTCTTTGATTTATGAGTCTTTGAGTTTAGAACAGATAGGCTGGCATAGTGGGTATCATAAATCAAAGACCTGACCCCGATAATCGATGTTGGGTAGAGCGTCTATGTTAATGCTTATGGCAATAAATTATATTGTTGGTGTTGAGCGAAAGTCGTTGGTTAGGGGCATATTATGAGTAATGTTAATATCAAGCGTGCAGTAGAAAATATTAAGTCAAATACTACTGTATATACACCGGTTATCGAAATTATAGTAAATGCGATTCAGGCGATTGAACGAACTGGGAGCAAGAAGGGAGTAATAAATGTTGAAGTTGAAAGATCGAAGCAAGCTCAATTGGATGGCTCGGTACCTGAAATAGTCAACTTCAAGATAACAGATAATGGCATTGGATTTACTGATGAAAATAGGCTGTCTTTTGATACTCTGTATAGCGATCAAAAACTTGAAGATGGAGGGAAAGGATTTGGTCGATTTACTTGTCTAAAATACTTTGAAGATCTTAGAGTTGAAAGTGTTTACTTCGATGAAGGGTATAAAAGTAGAACTTTTAACATGGGCAAAAAAAATGAGATTATAGTAAGTGAATCTATTGTGCCTGCAGAATCAGAAATAATAGGTTCTATAGTTTCTTTGGTGTCAGTAAAGTCAAACTCACTAAATAAGAAATTATCAACTATTGCAAGAAGTTTAGTGGAAATACTCCTTCCGTACTTTATTACTGAAAATTATAATTGCCCAGAAATCACGTTGATGGAAAGTGATGGAACTGGAGCTATTGTATTAAATGATTATATAAGAAGCGCTGGCGCAGTTATAAAGGAAGTATCAATTAAAGATAAAGAATTTGATCTTGGGGAAGGGGATGATATTAGTAAATTTTATATCCGTGTCTTTAAAATATATTCGCCAAAAAACAAAATCAGCAAGATTAGTCTTGTTGCAAACAAGAGAGAAGTTACAGAAATATCAATATACAATTATATTCCAGAGTTTAGTGAGGAGTTTTATGATAAAGATAATGATGGCAGTGACAATAGAGAAAAGAATTATATATTAAAAGCGTATGTATTCAGTGATTATTTGGATTCCAATGTGTCTCTGGAACGAGGTGCATTCGAGTTTCAAAAGAAAAATGATCTTATGTATGGTGTGGCTCAGGCTGATATAGAGTCAAAGGCTGCTGAAATAACAAAATATGCTGTGATGGATGAGATTTCAACAAGACAAGATAAGAAAAGAAATCACATAATTTCATATATTGATGAAGAAGCTCCATGGCATAAGGAAATTGCAAAAGATATCGACTTTTCTACTTTTTCCTATAACCCTACTAATGAAGAAATTGAAGTTAAATTTCAAAAGGAAAAGTATATACGTGAGGTATCAATTAGAAATGAAGTTAATGCCATATTGAAAGACGGTCATACTGAAGAGCTAAAAGAAAATGCATCAAAAGTGGTCGCAAAAATATCTGACTCTAGTAAAAATGACCTTATACATTACATCGCCTTGCGTAAAAAAGTGCTGGATATATTTAGGCGTTCATTAGAGTTAAATGATGAGGGAAAGTACTCTTCTGAAGGGCTAATACATGACATAATATTTCCAACTAGAGAAGATAGTGAATCAATAAAATATAATGAGCATAATCTTTGGATTATCGATGAACGATTAAATTTCACAAATTATGTGTCATCTGATCTTCCGCTTAATGGAGGTAAAACTGAAAGGCCAGATTTAATTTCTTATGACCAGAGAGCGGCGTTTAGAGGTGATAACGAGCCTAGTAATCCTGTTACGATCTTCGAGTTTAAAAAACCTGGTCGTGACGACTTTGTTAATGTTTCGTCTAAAGAAGATCCAGTTCAGCAAACTATACGCTATGTAAATAGTATTAGAGCGGGGAGATTTAGGACACCAAAAGGTCGTAAGATGAATATCGCTGATAATACGCCGTTTTATGGTTATATTATTTGTGATTTGACTCCAAAAGTAGAAGAGTGGATTGAGTATGAAAAGAATTTTAAGCCAATGCCAGATCGCATGGGCTGGTTTCAGTGGTTTGAGAATACTAATTTGTATATAGAATTAGTGAGCTGGGATAAGTTGTTAAAAAATGCAGATATGCGCAATAGGATGTTTTTTCATAAGTTGGGTATATGAAACATGATAGAAATCGAGGATGTAATATTTTCTGTGTACGAGTCTTCGTAACGACGGTGTAAAACAACGAGTCAGTACAATAAGTTTTGGGAAACCGCGTTTGTCGAGTAGTTTAGTTTCTCAGGTATTCTATGAATTTTTGGGGTCAGGTCTTTGATTTATGATTCGACGAATTACATGTTGTAAGTACACCTGAAGTTTTAATCTTAATAGTCTGGACAGTTAGAGGATAGGCCAACATGGCAGAAGTCATAAACCAAAGACCTGACCCTATAGGCTCCTTGTCTAGAACCTGATGGCTGACTGGTGCATATTTATTATGTCACTTTGCTTTAAATTTTAGATGTACAATTTATTTTTACTGGGTTTAAACATCGGATGAATTTTTTGCGTGAAAAAAACACGTAAAAAACAACTGTTGCCTATTGACTAGGAACTGCTAATGGCTGACCCTATAAATGCACTAGTTCCCCTATTGATTATGATTACAAGGTAATAAAAAATTTATCGACTAAAATTCCGCTAATAAGAAAAATAATACTTAGCCAAAAAAGTAAGAAACAAGCAATAAAAGGCCAT
>JALTJN010000443.1:2799-3057 GCA_027076405.1 Chromatiales bacterium | reverse complement strand
GCACTTTGTTATGTGAAATTAAAACCCCGATTTTAGATAAAACAAACAGAGCCAAACGCGCAGGAAACAGAATAAAGTTTCAGTGCATAAGTTGACGCCAAATTCAGTGTTATTTACAGGTTCCGGCGCGACAGATAATACTTTAAATATTCAGTTCTTAAAAACAAATAAACAAAGCGAATGCCAAAAATTAGAATGCCTTAAAATAACATTTAAAATTAACTAACAGATAGGAATAAGTTTTTACGCGATAAAAAC
>JALTJN010000443.1:0-2789 GCA_027076405.1 Chromatiales bacterium | reverse complement strand
AAACAAATTACATTTGTAATTTAAACGGAGAAATAAAATAACGAATTAATTTCGCATAACGCCTTGCTCACCGGCAATTCAAAGTGGCACGTTTTTGCTGCTTTTTTAGCAAAACAAGTGCCGCTTTGAATTGTCCGGTGCAGCTATTTGTTAGGCTGCATTACATACCCATTTTTCAAAAATATAATTTAACAGGAATTTTAGTTTTTCTACATTATAATTGTCCTTTAAAGATGTTTTTTTAAACTCTTTAACAAAAAAATCTTTATTGTCTAGTTCACCTTGATAACAGTTAAGTTTGCGATTATAAGAGGTCCATCTGATCATGTTATTACTTGACATGCTTAAATCCAAAAAACATTCAATAGAAACAGCGCTACCGTTAATGTTTTCTAGAGATTCACCACTTGGCCCTATTGTATTAAATTTATTGAACTCTAAATATTCAGGCAGTTTAAAAATTTGCATATTATTTGGACAATTTAATTTTTTGCACTTATTATAGCTTTCAATACCTGCTGCATCATTATCAAACAATATTAGTACTTTATTTTGAATATGGATGCTAGTTAGCCCTTGGCAAAATCTATAGAGATTTCCGGTTCCTGTAAATGGGTAATGCTCCTCCATATCAACAAAATGGAAAAAGTCAGCAACATCTGGCATAAGCTCATTGATGGATCGTTCAATAATAAACGCATCTGATGAGCCTTCAGTAACTATTAGGATTTTTTCTTCTGGAGGTAATGGCTTAACTATATCGTTACGTTCTGCCCAACCACCTTCAACAACATCTGCATATCGCCACTGAACCTCACGCTCTAGATTTTCTGGGTTATCAGCAAGTAGCCTTAATGTGAAATAAGGGTCAATATTTTCAAAAAATGTTCCTAAATCGCTATCAACAGTTACATCTTTCGGTAGTCTCTTTTTTATTTCAGGATCACAAAATATATATTTACTAACAAATTCACCAAGATCATAGTCTTCACGCTCTTCATCTAGATTGATTTTACTGATGTCAATTGATGTTATAACGGCTTTGAATTGTTTGAAAGAAATTGAAACCTTAGGATAATGTTCTGGAACATTTTGCAAATGCTCTTTATAGATAGACTCTAGTCTTAGGGGGGAGTACCCAAGTAGATCTAGTCGTCGTTTTATTGAACCAAGTGTACGAGATAGGCCATCCTGATCTTCTACAACATTATCGGCATAGTAATAGGGGATTTTCTTAACATCAGATGGTAAAAATAAACTTGAGTGATCACTAAAGAAATTATTTTTTCCCCAGTCTATTTCAAGTTTATCAATCCCCAATGTAATCATTGAACCCATGCTATTTCCTTATTTTTATAGCCTAACGCCTACATAACTTGCGACCTTGAGCTGGGGGCTGTTTTTTAGGCCCTAGCTCAAGGTCGTCAATGTTTATGTTTTTGTTAGGCATTTTTTCTACGGTTACTTCCAAAACCTATTAGCGCAAGTAAGCCTGAACCAAATAACCAAGCTGCCGCTGGAATAGGTACCGTACTAATAGAGGTTTGCAAGTCATCAATAGAAAACCAACCGTTACCTGTTTCAGCTGAAATCTCAGCTCTTACACCACCTAATAGGCCGGTTATTCCAATGAAAGTTTCTCCAAAATCACTTACGACTGTTGCGAGTAAAGCATTATTAGCATCATATATGCTTAGTCTTATGGTATCATCTCCCCCTGTGTTCCATAGCCCAATTGCAGAAAATTCTATATTAGAATTAGCAATGAAACCTATACTTCCTAAACCTGGTAACCCAACCTTGTCGTTATTTATTAAAGTTTTATTTCCTGATCTAGCGGTACCACCGGAACTTTGATCATAGCCCGTTGGAAAAGAGCCATTGGATAATGTTTCAAATGTCCCCCCAAGTAATGGTAGAGTCAATACGGGCTCTAACAAAGCATAATCCTCGAAAGTTTCTATGTTTACGGCACCAGCTGCGGCTTGAAATATAGATTCGTCGTTATATGCAATTGGTGCGGCTTGTGAATTTGACAAAAAGACAAACGCATTAGAACTAATGCATAGAAGTAATAAGATACGTATTTTTATTTTTTTCATTTGTAACAATCTCCTGTTGTATTTAAGATATCAAGTTGTTCTAATTTTTTATTTGCTATAAACAATACTAGAAATCTTGTACTAATATAGCGTGAATCATATGCTACATTTAAATACTGTAATATGCTATTTTATTTGAAGCCTAACGTCGTGCTAACCAGACAAAAACGCAAACAGCTGATTATTAAATTTAGGTTGAGTAGCACAAACTAAAAAGGATAGTTCAAACCACGCGTTTATTGGTCTGAGTTTAGCACTTTGTTATGCGAAATTAAAACCCCGATTTTAGATAAAACAAACAGAGCCAAACGTGCAGGAAACAGAATAAAGTTTCAGTGCATAAGTTGACGCCAAATCCAGTGTTATTTACAGGTTCCGGCGCGACAGATAATGCTTTAAATATTCAGCACTTAAAAACAAATAAACAAAGCGAATGCCAAAAATTCGAATGCCATGAAATAACATTTAAAATTAACTAACAGATAGGAATAAGTTTTTACGCGATAAAAATAAATTACATTTGTAATTTAAACGGAGAAATAAAATAACAAATTAATTTCGCATAACGCTGAGTTCACCAGACCGAAAAATTTCGTGGCTTTTGTGGCATTATAGCGCAGCGCCACAAAAGACGCGTAATTTTTCGGGTCTGCGTGTAACGTTTTGTTAGCACATAGATTCTCTAAT
>JALTJN010000442.1 GCA_027076405.1 Chromatiales bacterium | reverse complement strand
CAGGGTAATGCTCTTTGTTGGGCAACCGCTGGTGGTTCTGGTTTCCGTGGCTCACGTAAAAGTACGCCATTTGCTGCTCAGGTTGCTGCAGAACGCTGCGGAATTATGGCCAAAGAATTTGGCATGAAGAATTTAGAAGTAAATGTTAAAGGTCCGGGGCCTGGTCGTGAATCAGCTGTCCGTGCTTTAAACTCTACTGGTTTTAAAATTACAAATATTTCAGATGTGACGCCGATTCCACACAATGGCTGTCGTCCTCCGAAAAAACGTCGCGTATAACGGGAAATAATTATGGCACGCTATTTAGGTTCAAAATGTCGTTTATGTCGTCGTGAAGGCGAAAAGCTTTTCTTGAAAGGCGAAAAATGTTTTGGTAGTAAATGTGCGATGGAAAATCGTCCATTTCCTCCTGGTCAACATGGCCAGCGTCGTAGTCGTAACTCTGATTACGCTACTCAGTTACGTGAAAAACAAAAATTACGTCGTACTTACGGTGTTTTAGAAGGTCAATTCCGCAGTTACTATAAAACTGCTGATCGTGTAAAAGGTTCAACAGGTACAAACCTGCTTCAGCTTTTAGAAACACGTTTAGACAATGTTGTTTATCGTATGGGTTTTGGTGCATCTCGTTCAGAAGCACGTCAACTTGTTCGTCATAAAGCGGTAACTGTGAATGGTGTTAAATCAAACATCCCTTCAATTAAAGTTAAAGCCGGTGATGTTATTGCGATTAATGAAAAAGCAAAAAATCAATTACGTATTAAAGGTTCTATGGATGCTGCACAAACACGCGGTATCGTTGAATGGTTAGATGTTGATGCATCAAAACTTGAAGGTACATTTAAAAATGTTCCTGAGCGTAGTGATTTATCAGCAGATATCAATGAACATTTAGTTGTAGAACTGTACTCTAAGTAAACTTTGAGACGTTCCATCTTTAACGCACTTAACTGGATTTTATAGAGGACAATACATGCAGGCCTCAGAACAAGAATTTCTGACACCACGTATAGTGGATATACAGCAAATTAACGATAGCCATGCCAAGGTTACTTTGGAACCTTTAGAACGCGGTTTTGGTCATACGTTAGGTAACGCATTACGTCGTATTTTATTATCTTCAATGTCAGGTTGTGCCATTGTAGAAGTAGAACTTGATGGTGTATTACACGAATACACAACAATGGAAGGCGTTCAGGAAGATGTTGTAAACATCATGCTGAACCTTAAAGGTGTTGCTCTTCGCATGGATACTGCGACAGAAGCATCTTTAACGATTAGCAAAAAAGGCCCTTGTGTTGTTACAGCAGGTGATATTCAACTTGATCACAATGTTGAATGTATCAATCCCGATCATGTTATTGCAAATATCACTAAAGACAGCGATTTCAATATGACATTAAAAGTTGTTAAGGGTCGTGGTTATGAGCCTTCAACTGCTCGTATTACTGATGAAGACGAAGATCGTCCTATTGGTCGTCTTCAACTAGATGCGACTTTTAGTCCTATTCATAAAGTAAACTATGTTGTTGATAGTGCACGTGTTGAGCAACGTACAAATTTAGATAAACTCGTTATTGAGTTAGAAACAAACGGTACAATTGATCCTGAAGCGGCTATTCGTAACGCTGCGACTATCTTGCAGGAACAATTAGCAGCATTTGTTGATTTACGAAGCACTGAAAATGAAGAACCGGCAGAACAAGAACCTGATATCGATCCTGTTCTACTGCGTCCGGTTGATGATCTCGAATTAACAGTTCGTTCAGCTAACTGCTTAAAAGCAGAACAAATTTACTATATCGGTGATTTAATTCAGCGTACTGAAGTCGAGTTATTGAAGACACCTAATTTAGGTAAGAAATCATTAACTGAAATCAAAGATGTATTAGCATCAAGAGGTTTATCTCTTGGCATGCGTTTAGAAAATTGGCCTCCAGCGATTCTTCGTACTAAAGCAGAAGATGAAAAGAAACCGTTGTTTGGCGATTTTAAATTTTAAAGAATATTAAGCAATAAGCATTTTTAAGGGTAATAACCATGCGTCATCGTCATACTGGTCGTCAGTTAAACCGTAATAGTTCACATCGTAAAGCGATGTTCAAAAACATGTCAGTATCACTGATTGATCATGAACTTATTCGTACTACAGTGGCTAAAGCAAAAGAATTACGTGGCAAAGTAGAAAGATTAATTACTTTGGCAAAAGTAGATTCAGTTGCAAACCGTCGTTTAGCATTTTCACGTCTACGTGACCGTGATGCAGTAACTAAGTTATTTACTGAAATCGGCCCACGTTATGCAAGTCGTCCAGGTGGCTACACACGTGTATTAAAATGTGGCTTCCGTACAGGTGATAAAGCGCCGATGGCTTATATAGAATTGGTTGATCGCCCAATTGTTGAAGCTGCTGCAGAAACAACAGAAGAAGCTGCTACTGCTGAATAAGCTTTAAAAGCATCTCATAAAAAAAACCGGACTTGTTCCGGTTTTTTTATGCCTGATATTGACTAAACAAATTTCGTGATTAAACGCAAAGGGTGCAGAGTCGCAAAGAACGCCAAGAAAAAAATTTGATTCTGTAGTTTGGCCTTCGGGCCACGCGGTGATAAAACATCAATTACTCTTTTTTATTATCACTGTTTTTAATGTTAAAAATGACTTTTTTGATTCATTACCTTTGCGTTCTTTGCGACTCTGCGCCCTTTGCGTTGAAATCAGCTTTTATTAAAAACTCTTTTTTTCGAGCATTGGTTTTAGATATTGCCCGGTAAAAGATTCTTTGCACTTAGCGACGTTTTCAGGGGTATCACTAACGACTAGCGTTCCGCCTTTGTTACCACCCTCTGGCCCCATGTCAATAATCCAGTCTGCGGTTTTAATCACATCGATGTTGTGTTCAATCACGACCAAGGTATTGCCGTGGTCACGTAAGCGATGAAGTACAGCAAGTAACTGTTCGATATCATGGAAATGCAACCCTGTCGTCGGTTCATCAAGAATATAAAGCGTATTGCCGGTATCGCGTTTAGAAAGTTCTCGAGATAACTTAACGCGTTGTGCTTCGCCACCGGATA
>JALTJN010000441.1 GCA_027076405.1 Chromatiales bacterium | reverse complement strand
ACAATAATGGCCAGAGTTTTGCCCGGACTTGTAAGCGGGATAGTTTTGCAAAAGGCTTTTTGCCAAACCCTTTTGCATTACTGATTTCTGTTTTACCGAGTTCAAGGCCAATCCAGGGAAAGAGAGAGAGCGAAATATCCCCTTTAATGGATAAGGTGCGCCCTGTGTTGTCTTGCACAAGTTTCACAATATCATCTTTGTAGTCATTCGGGTTTATTGTTAAAGCAAAGCCCAAAACAACAATTAAAATAAGGGCAATAAATCCAGCAGAGATTTTCAGAAGACGTTTCATGATGGTGGTTACTCATAAAATTAAGATAATTAAGTATACCGCGTTGCTATTGTTATGTATAAACGTTGATTCGGAATGATGAATGATATGGATGATTATAAGGTTTAATGAGAGTGAAGAATTTTAAACGGTTTATTATATTAACGGGTATTTATTCGGGGCTTTTTTTTACGCCGGTTTTTACCTTTGTTATCAGTGAGGTGAAGGCGGCGGCAGCCGGAGGCGGTTTGCAAATTGGTGCCGGACTAATGAAGTTTGATTATGTTGAATATGATGATAACAATGTTTTTTTAGATGCAGAGAGGGGCATTATTCCCGGCATTATCCTAACGCTCAATAACGACAACGGTCGTTCATACTCCGAATGGGTCAACCGGTTGTATTACAATAAAATAACCTACGACGGGCAAACACAATCGGGGACACCCTTGATGACGGTATCCGATGCGTTGATTATCGACAGCCATATAAAGTATGGTCAAAGACTGGGCCCATCTTATGGGCGTGAGCAGTCAGTGTATGCCGGGTTGGGTTATCGTTACTGGTTTAGAAACATTCTTCCCGGTTATGATAACAAGGGTAATGCGGTTGCCGGTATTCTGGAAGAGTATTCCTGGTTTTACAGTTTGATTGGATACACCGTTCAGTTTAAAGCCTCGGATACAACACAGGTTGGTTTTGATTTTCGTTTAACACAAATGTTCAGCGCAAAAATGGGGATTAATTTTTTAGGCTTTAAAAATTATGATAATACCTCGGTTAATTTGGGCAGTAAAATGGGAGCGCGTCTCGCAATGCCGATTGAAATAAATATGCAGGACGATTCTTTTTTTATCACCCCATATGTTGAAATAATTGATATCGGTAAAAGTAATGCGGTTCAGGTATACAGTGGTGGCGTGGCCACCGGCACAGTAATTTATGAACCAAGAAGTGAGACGCGAAATTTGGGGGTCGAGTTTATCTGGAATTGGTAATTGACTTTTGCGAAAGGTAAAAAGCCTCGTCATTCCGGTATGCCTTTAGTCGGAATGTGTTATTAATATTTTATTATTTATCTGCTGCAAGTTGTTCAATTTTTTCTATCATAGCGAATGTATTGCTGATCATTTTATTCTTGAATAACCATGGCCCAAGCATGGGGGGCAGCCAGAAATCGGGTTTCATTTCGCTATTAAAATTAATACGGGTGCCTTTTTTGTCTGCGCGAATATGCCACACGGTATTGGCAAATATAAAGTCGCTTTTATCCGGAATATCTTCAACAGAAATATAGCCTTCATCAAGTTCCAGTACATGTTGTGTTTGAGTTAAAGTTTTGCAAAAAAACAAAATACAATTATGCGTATCAATTTCAACAATATACTCGGGGGCATCTTCCTCAAGAACGATACTGCTGGTGATGTTTTCACTTAAGCGGGAGAGAGATTCAAAATCGGTAAATAACGCATACACCCGTTCAACAGGTGCAGAAATATGCATTTCAAGTGATGCTTTATAAACGCCATCATCATAACTAATATGACTTTGAATAACTTCACCGCAAAATACCGGAAAAGACATTAAGCTAAGCGTTATAATAAAACATGCTGCGGTGTTGAGAGCCATGATAAAGAGACATATTTTTATGTAGAAAGTTTGAGTATAGTCTGGAATGGTTATCTTTTGGTGCTGATTCACGTTTTTTAGCGTAAGATTACTGTAACGTGAACGATGTAAAATAAATTTAAAACAGGATTTAATGGAATGAGAAATAATATTAAACAAGGCGGTTTTACTTTAATCGAGATCATGGTGGTTGTGGTTATTCTGGGGATTTTAGCCGCAGCAGTCGTGCCTAAAATTATGAGCCGTCCGGAACAGGCGCGAATTGAAAAAGCCAAACATGATATTACCTCACTGGAAAGCGCTTTAAATATTTATAAATTAGATAACTATCAGTACCCGAGTACTGATCAAGGCTTGGAAGCGCTGGTAACTAAACCTTCCGGTTCACCTCAGCCGCGTAATTATAAAAAGGGTGGCTATATTAAAAAGTTAAATAAAGATCCATGGGGGCAGGAATATTTATACCTCTTTCCGGGCACACACTCAGATTTAGATCTTTATTCTCTCGGGCCGGATGGTCAGCCCAGTGATGATGATATTGGTAACTGGAATATTGAATAACAATAAATGAAAATAATATTCACTTTATTTTTATTATTTTCTTTTTCTGCTTATGCCGATAAGCCAGAAAATTCTTTGTATCTTGAGGGAAATACCAACTCGGCATTAATACTTGCACATGGTCGCGCTCATTCACCCGACTGGAAAGTGGTTGATCCTTTGCGTAAGGATGTTAATGAAAAAATGCACTGGCATACCTTGTCATTGCAAATGCCAGCAGAGAATAAATATTGGCGGGATTATGCTTTAGACTTTCCTGAAGCATATAAAACCATTAATTCAGCGATCAGATTTTTAAGAAAAGAAAAAAAGGTAAAACATATTTATCTTATGGGACACAGTATGGGCTCACGTATGGTGAGTGCTTTTATGGCAGAAAATAAGGCTGCGCCAATTGCGGGTTTAATTATTGCCGGTTGTCGTAATAATGGCGATTATCCTTTGTCATGTAGTGAAACAATTAGTGAAGTAACTGTCCCGGTGCTGGATATTTGGGGCGGAGATAATGCTAAAGATGTTAATGATGCCGATGAACGTGTTGAATTTGTCGGGCCGCTTTATCAGCAAGTTTCAATTGCGGGTGCAAACCATAAGTTTGATGATTATGAAACTGATTTTACTTCCGCTGTTATTAAATGGTTAAGCAAATTTAAAAGCCAGTACTAATATAAGCTATAATGTCATTCCGGTAAGCATTAAGCCGGAATCTATTATTTAAACCCTCTGGATTCCCGCTAACACCATGCGGGAATAACGTGCTTTTTCTTATTTAAAAACTGGTATCAATATAAGCTATATTGTCATTCCGGCAAGATTTAAGCCGGAATCTACAGTGAAGTTATTTATACATTTCATCAATTTCTTTTTGAAATTCTTTAATTACCAACGCACGTTTAATTTTTAATGTTGGTGTCATCAGCCCGTCTTCGATGGTCCAGGGCTTTAAGGTTAAAGTCACTCGTCGTACTTTTGCGTAACCGGGGAAATCATGTAACGCTTTGGCAATGAGTTTTAAAATATCGTGAGCGAGTTTTTTGTTTTTTAAGCTTTCAGGATCAAGCGGATCAAGACCATGTTGTTGAGCAAGCTCTGGCCATGTTTCACCATTTAGAACAATCAATGCACTTAGATAGGATTTTCCTTCACCAATAATCAGTGCCTGTTCAAATTCAGGTAAGAGGGTAATGGCCATTTCCATATCAACCGGCGGGATTTTTTCACCGTTCGACATAATTAAAATATCTTTAATTCGACCGGTAATATAAACAACCTGATTTTCAATGCGAGCCTTGTCACCGGTGCGTAACCAGCCATCTTCTGTTAATACTTCGCTGGTTGCCTGATGGTTATTCCAGTAACCGAGCATGACAACCGGGCCTTTAATTTGTAGTTCGTCATTTTCTGCGGTGCGACATTCAATGCCCGGCATAATTTGACCGACACTGGTAGGGATATTGAGTGAAAAATTATTCATGGTCACAGCCGGGCTGCTTTCGGTCATACCGTATCCCTGAAAAATATTAATTCCGAGACCAATAAATGTTTTTGCAACCGATTCGGGCAGTGCAGCACCACCGGAAGCTGCGAGTTTTAAGTTGCCACCAAGAAGCTGCTGAACTTTAACGGCAATTATTTTGTGTAGTAGCGGGTTAAGTAAAATAACAGGACTAAACCATCCCGTTTTTTGCTTGAATTTAAAGTTTTTCCAGCCGACATGCACTGCCAGACGAAACAGAGAGCGGGCAACAATGGATTGCTTGGTGAGCTTTTGTTGCATCTTGTCATAGAAGCGTTCAAATATTCGCGGTACTGTAGCGATAATCGTTGGCTTAATGGTCTGAAAATCTTCGGCTAAAGTTTGTACTGAGCGCGCATAACTGACTTTAGCACCTGCCATCATGGGGACATAATAACCAATGGTACGTTCATACATGTGTGATAAAGGCAGGAAGGACAAAAACTCCAGTGTGTGAGGATCTTCCACTCCAATTTTCTTTAGTAGTGACTCGGCATCAAACAAAATATTACGATGGCTTAACATTACACCTTTTGGACGGCCGGTTGTCCCTGAGGTATAAACGATTGTAGCCAGATCATCTGGATCTCCCCCGCGTTCCTGCAAGTGGGCGGGCTCTTCAGGCAACCAGTTTTCAATGGGGCTGAGAATAGAATTTTGCTCTACGAGCTCCGGTTTATCACAATGCAATAAGACCACCCGTTTGAGAGGGGAATCTTCAGTAATATGGACAGAGAGATCCTGCCATTGTTTGGCATCATTAACCAAAAGGACTTTGACCCCGGCATCATGTGTTATGTAAGCCACATTATCTGCACGGTCATCGACATAAAGCGGTACGATCACCAAGCCAAGACCAAGTGCGGCTTGTTCAAAGGCAACCCATTCAATGCAGTTTTTTAGCTGTATAGCGACGCGATCCCCTTTACCCAGCCCTTCTTGTTGTAGCCCCTGTTGATAACGGCTGGATAAATCCGCCATTTCTTTCCAGGTGACTTGAGGCCAGGTTTTCGTGGCACGATCAAAATAGCGGTAAGCCGCGCGTTCAGGTGAGGTTAGGCAGCGGATACGAAATAAGCGGTCAAGCGTACCAGCCGTGTTGCAGGGTATAAGCTGTGGTAGAATTCTCATAGTATTATTATTTTTTAGTTATGATGAGTGAGAGGATATATTAATTCTAAAACTCCATCGACCAGTATTTTAAGGTTTAGCATGCAAATTATTGTTAATGGCGAGCAGCGAGATGTTACAGAAGGGCTAACGGCTGAACAATTAGTCAGTGAAATGGAGATAACCGGTCAACGGATTGCCATGGAAGTGAATCTCGAAATTGTGTCGCGTAGTCGGTATTCCGAGCATATTTTTCAGGCCGGAGACAAGGTTGAAATCGTTCATGCCGTCGGTGGTGGCTAAATGGTTTTGTAGGTCGGCTCTCGTAGTGCCCCTCTTTATCGAAGTCATTAAGAGGGTATCAGGCCGACGCGGTGTCAGGAAAAACCGCGTAGTAAATCGAACAGCACGTTAGCAAAAAATAAGTCAATAAATTTCAGGAATTAAACAGGAAAAAGAATGACAGATACAGTTAAAGATTCGCCATTAGTCATTGCTGGCAAAACATACTCATCACGTTTATTAGTCGGCTCCGGTAAATATACCGGCAATGAACAAACTCGTCTTGCAACAGAAGCCAGCGGTGCAGAAATTGTGACCGTAGCGGTACGCCGCAGTAATATGGGGCAGCGAGCCGATGAACCTAATTTACTCGAAGCAATTCCACCGGAAAAATATACTATTTTACCAAACACTGCCGGCTGTTATACCGTAGATGATGCGGTGCGTACTTGTCGCTTGGCGCGTGAATTATTAGATGGACATAACTTAGTGAAGCTTGAAGTATTGGCGGATGAAAAAACATTATATCCGGATGTGATTCAAACTTTAAAAGCGGCAGAAATTTTAATAAAAGAAGATTTTGAAGTCATGGTTTATACAACCGATGACTTAACCATTGCAAAAGAATTAGAAGCTATGGGTTGTGTTGCCGTTATGCCACTTGCTGCGCCGATTGGTTCGGGTTTAGGTGTGCAAAATCCTTATGGTATTAAATTTATTATTGAAGAATTAAATGTGCCTGTTTTAATTGACGCGGGTGTCGGCACGGCATCTGATGCTGCTTTTGCGATGGAGCTTGGTTGCGATGGTGTCTTAATGAACACCGCGATCGCAGGTGCGAAAGATCCTGTGCTTATGGCATCGGCAATGAAAAAAGCGATTGAAGCCGGACGCGAAGCTTATCTTGCCGGACGTATGCCACGTAAACGTTATGCCAGCGCATCGTCACCGGTTGATGGAACGTTCTTTTAAAGCAATGCCCTCTGTGGTTTGTTATTTTATATGTCTGAAGAAAAAACATTCATTCGTCGTATTCGCTCTTTTGTTAAACGGCAAGGTCGTTTAACGGTCGGGCAGCAGCGTGCGCTTGATCATTTATTTCCAATTTATGGTTTAGAACTTCAGGATGAGACAATTAATTTTTCTGATGTTTTCCAACGCTCTGCGCCAACAATATTAGAAATAGGTTTTGGTAACGGTACTTCGTTGGCTGAAATGGCAGTCAATAATCCGGATAAGAATTATATTGGTGTAGAAGTCCATAGCCCCGGTGTTGGGAATTTATTACTACAAATTGAAGAACACGGTTTAAAAAATATTCGGGTCATTAATGATGATGCGGTTGATGTGTTAAACAAAATGATAGCGGATGAATCACTTGATGCCGTGTATTTGTTTTTTGCCGACCCCTGGCATAAAAAACGTCATCACAAACGACGTATTGTGCAACAGGAATTTGTTCAGCTTTTAAGAAAAAAATTAAAGACAGGTGGCGTGTTTCATATGGCAACGGACTGGGAACATTATGCACAACATATGATGAGCGTAATGACAGCATCAGCAGGTTTTGAAAATATCGCGGGCAAAGATCAATATTTACTCCGCCCTGAATATCGACCTTTAACCAAGTTTGAACAACGTGGCCAACGTCTGGGGCATGGTGTGTGGGATTTGATCTTTAAAAAGGTTGCATAATATGAAAATTTTGACCATCAACAAGTTTATTGTTTTAGTTTTATTTTCTTTGTTATCGTTATCATGTGTGGCGAATGATAAATATCAGCTGGATAAAATTATTAAGTCGGGACAAGAAGTATTAAACCGTTTAAATAAAAAACCATTAACACAACAGGATATTGCCGCCGGTTTAAAAGAAGCACTAAAGGTGGGAGCCGGGCGAGTCGTTTCCCGGCTTAGTCTGCGTAATGGCTATTTAAATGATAAAGCCATTCATATCGCCTTGCCGGAAAACTTACAAAAAGCGGATAAAACTTTAAAGCAATTAGGTTTAGGGCGCTACACCAAAGAACTTGAAATTAAAATGAATAGGGCAGCCGAACTTGCTGCTCCAAAAGCAAAACAAATCTTTTATCGCGCAATTAAAGATATGCGCTGGCAAGATGTTCAAACCATATACAACGGTAAAAGTGATGCCGCGACACAATATTTCAAAAAGAAAATGACACCATCATTAACCACCATGATGAAACCGGTGATTGAATCAACATTGGCTCAGGCAGGAGTAATAAAATCTTATAAGCATGCTGTAAAGCAGTATCATTCGATTCCGTTTGTACCAAGAGTAAAAAGCGATATTAACGGTTATGTTATAAATAAAAGTATTAATGGATTGTTTTATTATTTAGCAAAAGAAGAAATGGCTATTCGAAAAGATCCGGCAAAAAGAACAACCGAATTATTACGTCGCGTATTTTCTAAATAAGATGAAAAAAATTAAACAATCTGATCCTGACAAACTGGTTAAAAAACATCAGGAGTTGACACATTCCGAGTCTGTAAAAGTTATTTCTCATGTACAGCGCGATAAAGATGAATGGATTTTAAATACCGTTATGATTGAAGGTTGTGAAGTTCCTTTTAAGTTTAAAAGAAAACAACAATATAAAAACTTAAAAGGTGCAAGAGTGAATATTACTTATTATCCAACCGTTGAAGTTGTTGCAGGACTGGACTTTGAAATTATGAATGTTGTACGAATTAAAGTTGCTTAAGAGTTTACTGTTAAAGTTATTAGTTATATTTTTCTGCTTTCCCTTCAAATAAATCTTGTTGGCTCTGAATGCTTTTGATCATGTGATCTCTAAATGCCAGTACTCTTGAGGTTCGTTTAAGATCCGGATGCAGCAATATCCATAAACCTAAATTATGTTGTGTTTCGGGGTCACTGAAGCGTTGTAGTTCCGGGGCTGTATCACCGAGAAAGCATGGTAAATAAGAAATACCCAGTCCTGCTTTAATTGCTGATAGTGTCAGTAAGGTATCATCACTATAAAAATTATGTGACTGATGAGAACAATAATGTTTAGTCCATGTCTTGTGAAAGGTACAACAGTTTACGCCAATCCACTTTGGTTCTGTATTTTTGAGTTTAATTTCATCGAGGTATTTGCGGCTACCATAAATGGTTGACGCTACCGTGAGCAGCCGTTTTCCCACCAGTGTATCTGTCGGAGAATTTGTTAAACGAATAGCAATATCTGCTTCACGTTGAGACAAGTTTGCATCCATATTCGAGACAATAATATGTAAATCTATTTGAGGATGGTCATGACTAAATCGCGCGAACATGGGCATTAAAACAGAAGATGCCATGTTATTGATAGCACTGACCCGAAGTGAACCAACCAGATTAGTGTCTTTTCCCAGTAAGGCTTCATCGACACCGAGTATTTCTCGTTCAATACGTAATGCAGATTGTTTGATATTTTCACCCGCTACGGTGAGTTCATAACCGCCTTTTTTGCGTTCAATTAAACGCGCACCCAGTTTTTCTTCAAATGATCGTATGCGTCGGGATACGGTTGAATGTTGGACTTCAAGTTGTTTCGCTGCACCACTAATCGAGCCTGTACGCGCTACTGCCAGAAAAAGCCGCATGTCATCCCAATTCATAGTCTTCACCTATTTGTGCATATTTGCACATTATGTTTCTTTTTTTTGATAATTGTAAGTAAAAATAAACAGCCTAGACTTTATTGCACTTAAACTAGACACGCAATGGAGATAGTCATGACTAAAAATCTACCAAAATTTGATGCAGATAAATATAAACAAACAACATTACAACAATGGAATACGGCAGCAGAAGCCTGGCACCGTTGGGGTCCATTATTAAATCGATGGTTAGGACCTGGCACGGAAACCATGTTGGATATGTGTGATATTTCAAAGGGAAGTCGGGTACTCGATGTTGCAGCAGGTGCGGGAGAGCAAAGCCTTGCGGTTGCTAAACGTGTGGGGGAGCAAGGTCATGTATTGGCAACGGATCTTTCACCGGAAATTTTACGTTTTGCAGATTCATCGGCAAAACTTGCAGGGTACAATAATGTTGAAACATGCGTTGTTGATGGAGAATCATTATCTAGTCTTGAAGCAGCGCCTTTTGATGCAGTGATCTCCCGTGTTGGATTAATTTATTTCCCCGATCAGCAAAAAGCCCTTGCCGGCATGAAGCAACAATTAAGAAGTGGCGGAAAAATAGGGGCAATGGTTTATTCTACTGCTGAAACTAATTCATTTTTTTCCATTCCCGTTTCGATTATTCGCCGTCGTGCGAAATTACCTGCCCCTTTACCCGGTCAGCCAGGGCCTTTTAGCCTGGGAGCAGAAGGTAAACTCGAAGAAGTTTTTGCACAGGCGGGTTTCAAAGATATTGAAGTGAAAAAAATAAATGCGCCCGTTCGTATTTCTTCTGCAGCAGAGTGTTTGCAGTTTGAACAGGAATCTTTTGGTGCCTTGCATCAAATGTTATCGGGCTTATCAGATACTGAGCAGGATGAAGCATGGAGTGAAATTGAAGAAGCACTTACTCAATTTGAAAATAATGGTCAGTTTGAAGGGCCTTGTGAAATGCTGGTTGCCGTAGGTACAAAGTAGAGGGAATACATAATGTCAAAATTAGCAATAGTACAAAAGCCACCTGTTTTTCTTGATAAGCATAAAACGATTTTGGCTGCTGTTGCCACGGTTGAAGAGGCGGCAAACAAAGGTGCTGAGTTAGTCATCTTCACTGAAGCATTTATTCCCGGATATCCTACCTGGATCTGGCGGCTCAGACCTGGCGGTGACTGGAATTTATCAGAAGAATTACATGCGCGCTTGTTAAAAAATGCGGTGGTAATGGAGTCAGATGATCTGGCGTTGTTATATGATACTGCTAAAAAAAATAATGTAACGATTGTATGTGGTATCGAGGAACGTGATAGTGCGTTAAGTCAGTCAACTATTTATAACACGGTTATAGTGATTGGTGCTGATGGAAAATTATTAAATAAACATCGTAAATTGATGCCAACGAATCCAGAGCGTATGGTGTGGGGTTTTGGTGATGCTTCCGGTTTAAATGTTGTTAATACATCAGTTGGTCGTATTGGCACATTATTATGTTGGGAGAATTTTATGCCGCTTGCACGTTATGCTTTATATGCACAAGGGGTCGAAGTTTATATTGCTCCCACCTACGATAGCGGTGAAAACTGGATAGCAACCTTACAATATATTGCGCGTGAAGGTTGTTGTTGGGTGATTGGATGTGGAAACCTGATGAAGGGAAGTGATATTCCAGATGATTTTCCTTCAAAGGATTCGTTATATTCTGATGCGGATGAATGGGTGAATCCGGGAGATTCTATTGTTATTTCTCCTGGTGGTGAAATTGTTGCGGGCCCCATGCATAAAGAAGCAGGTATATTATATTGTGAAGTTGATCGTGAAAAAGTCAGTAACGCAAAACGTACCTTTGATGTTGCAGGTCATTATTCTCGTCCTGATATTTTTCAACTTCATATTAATAAACAAGCTCAATCACCGGTTGTATTTAATGCGGGAAATAAAGAAATACAGTGGTAAAGTTTTTATTAGAGGTGCAGCTGGAAAGAGTAATTTATTTTACCACAACCAGGCAGCCCCTCTTACTCCGCTTGAATCGCCATGTTTAGGTGGTACAAGTTGAGTAGTGATATGATCTGAAAAAATATAGTTATCCCATATTGCCGGTACAAGTGTATAAAGCGGTTTTATATTCGACATGCCGCCACCAAGAACAATCACATCCGGATCAATAAGATTAATAATACTTGCCAGACTTTTTGCCAGGCGTTCTGCATAGCGGTGTATTGAAGCCTGGGCAGATTGATCACCTTCTTCTGCAAGCAAGACAATATCTTTAGCAGTCATGATGGTGTTAAGTTTGTTTATTGTTTGATGATCTTTTGCAAATCCGGGACCGGATAACCATGTTTCAATACAACCAAGTTTACCGCAATAACATTTTCTGCCGGGCAACTCATCCTGAGTTGGCCAGGGTAACGGGTTATGCCCCCATTCACCGGCAATGGCGTTTGCACCAATAATGGATTGGCCCAGAATATAAATACCGCCTCCTGTGCCTGTTCCAATAATGACACCAAACACAATTTCGGCATCTTTTGCTGCACCGTCGGTCGCTTCAGAAACAACAAAGCAATTGGCATCATTTTCTATACGAATTTTTCGCTTTAATTGTGTTTCGAGATCGGTCAGCAGAGGTTGGCCGATGAGCCAGACAGAATTAGCATTTTTAACAAGTCCCGTTTTAGGTGAAAGGGTACCGGGTATACCAATACCGACTGAGCCTGTTTGTTGAGTTTGCGTTTCAATATCTAAAACAAGTTGAGTGATGGCAGTAATGGTATTTTGATAACTACCTTGCGGGGTATCAATACGTTGACGAAAAAGTTCGTTACCCGCATTATCGAGGGCAATGCCTTCAATTTTTGTTCCGCCGAGATCAATACCAATACGCATTTATAAAAGTTCGGTATCTTCGTGACTATACGGAGGAGAACACATACACAAAATATGTAACGGTGTGGTTCCGGTATTTTTAATATGATGTGGCGTACCGGGTTTTATACATAAAGTATCACCTACTGCGACAGCAAATTGAGCATCACCTAAAATCATCATGCCTTGTCCCTGTGTGATATGGTAAAGCTCTTCTGATGTTTTATGGCGATGTTTATGTGTGATTTGTCCGGGACCTATAATCGCTTCGGCCAGACTTTGATTTTTATTGCCATGATATTTCGGGTGCATGAGTTCCCTGATTTCGGAATCATCTTTGGTGCGATAGGAATAAATATCGCTGCAATGGGTATGTGAAGTCATATTGGAAGCTTATTTAAGTCGATAAAGTATTCAGAATACGTATTTATAAATTATGATCAAGTTTTTATGTGTAATTGATAGTAAAAGACAGTTAGTGTAGAAAATAATTAGATATAAGTTAGTATGATTAATTGTTATTATTTTTGTATGCTTTTAAGATGTAATTGATTATACTTTCTATAACAATTAGCTCAATATAAAAAGAAATTATTGGGCCATCGAGAGAGACATTCCCCCATGAGTAATCTCGAAAAAGAAAAACTATCTGAAATAAAGCAGATAATCACCGTCATTACTAATAAAGTGGCAGTGCCTCTGTATTTTTTATTTTGGCTCCTGGATCTTATTTATGTTCCTCAACTTAAATGGGAATTTCTTGGAGTACGTTTTCTAATCATTCCGACTGCATTAATCGTTAACTGGTGGCTTAAACACACGGATGACATTCGTCAGGCTGAGTATGCTGGTTTATTTCTGGCATTTATCTGCGCGTCTATTCTTAATATAATGATATTTATTATTGGGCAAGGTGCACTTTATTTTATTCCTCTACATCTTGTTGCCATTGGTGGTTTGAGTTTTATCCCCTGGAATAATCGGAATTTTTTTATTGCAATTATCTTAATCTATGGCCCATACCTGGTACTTGAAGCGAACTGGATTGAGCAGGCAAATAGTGCTGCGGAATTCAGTGTTAATGTGTTTTTTATTATCGGCGTTATTATTGTTACATGGACAATAAAATCATATCGGGAAAAATTACATACTTTAGAACTTTCCATGCGTTTTGATTTGGAAAATGAAATAGAAAAAAGAAAAAAAACAGAAGAAGAACTTACCGTTGCAAGAGACAGGGCCGTTGCCGCAACCCGGGCTAAAGAGAGCTTTTTGGCAAATATGAGTCATGAGATTCGTACACCATTAACCTCGATTCTTGGTTATGCCGATACAGGACTAGATCATGATCAGACAACACAACAACGGATCACGGCTTTAAAAACAATTCGTCGTAGTGGTGATCATCTTTTGGGTTTAATTAACGACATTCTTGATTTTTCAAAAATAGAAGCAGGCGAGTTACAAATTGAGAAAACACTGATTAACCCGTTACAACAGGTTTATGAAGTCGAACCGATTATCATGGGACAGGCGAATAAAAAGGGATTAAAAGTTGTTATTGATTACACCTTTCCTCTTCCAAAAAATATTAACAGTAATGCAATACGTTTAAAGCAGATTTTAATTAATCTTTGTAATAATGCTATAAAGTTTACCGATGCTGGCGAAATAACAATCACCATTCAATATGATGCGCAACATCATGAACTGAATTTTATCGTGAAAGATACCGGTATCGGAATGACGCGCGCTCAGTTGAATAAAATATTTAAACCATTTAAACAGGCAGATAGCAGTATATCACGACGTTATGGCGGTACAGGATTGGGTTTATCTTTATCAACCCAGCTTGCAGATTTACTGGGTGGAAAGTTAATCGCTAGTAGTGAAGAAGATAAAGGCTCTGTGTTCACGTTTTGTTTAAAGCTGGATAAAAAATCCGAAGAGCTCTTTTATAATAATATTGATGAGCTTGTATTTAGTAAAGAAGATAATAGTGTTAGTACGATTAAGAATAAAACGCTGAAGGGCGATATCCTTCTGGTTGAAGATAATGATGTAAATCAGGAACTCATTCGTATGTATCTTGAAAAAATGGGGGCAAGAGTCAGTTGCGCTGATAATGGTTCAATCGCAGTTTCTCTTGCTCAACATCATCCTTATGATCTTATTTATATGGATATGCAAATGCCGGTCATGTCCGGACTCGAAGCGGTTAAAATATTACGAAGTGAGGGATATAAAAGCCCGATTGTTATGCTCACAGCGAATGCAACGGCAGATGATAAAGCTGAATGTATGAAATCAGGTGTAGATGAATTTGTTACCAAGCCAATTGTCAGACAAAAGCTATATGACACAACCGCTAAATACCTGGAGACAGCTGAAAGTATTTCTTATCAGGAACCGATATATTCAGCATTGATACAGGAAGAACCAAGATTTGAAGATCTATTATATAATTTTATTGATTCTTTACGAAAAATGCAACAGCAGATTGTTTCCACTTTTCGTAATAACGAATTCTATGCACTGGCACAAGTTGCTCACGATTTAAAAGGGACAGCAGGAGGGTTTGGTTATCCGGATTTAACTAACATTGCGGAAGAAATAGAAAATCGTCTTAAAGAAAAGGATTATTCGGCAATAGAAGATTTATTAGAAAATTTAGGCGTTATGTGTGAGCGCATTTATCAGGGCGCTCAACACACTTAACCTTTGTCTTTATAATAAGTATATTTGTTACAGTCTGATTTATGACTCAATAAAATATTGTTTGATTGCTTCTTCCCAGTTATCAGGTATTTTTATTACATTATGCTGATGATCTGCAAAAACAATGGTTTGTGATCCTCTGGCATGAAGCTCTTTTGTTTTTGCATTAAAATATTCAAAATTAAGCCGGGTATTTGTTTTTACAATTTTTGTAAAGTTGAGTTTGACAATTATATCATCAAACAGATAGAAATCTTTCATAAAATTACAGCGGGCATCTTTAGTAATTAATACCATGCCATTTGCCAGATCCTGAAAACCGTTTTTTACATGTTTTTTAACCCATAACTCACGAACAATACCCTGCAGCTTGAAAAAATTTAAAAAGTACATATTTTGAAGTGCATTTGTGTCACCAATGGTCACGGTTGTTTTATATTCATATATTTTATTCATTATTTTCTCCCATCTAGATGTTTTTTTATTACTTTTTATTTGGTCTAAATTTGTGACTTAGAACATTATTTATTTTTTTAATAATAGTTAGTTATAAAACTTGCATTACAAGTTATATATGTAAATACAAACATTAATTTACACGATGCAGATTTAACTTTTATTAAAAATATTGAATTTTTCAATGTAATCGAGTCGTACGTGAAATTTTTTATTTTCAGATGATAAAGCAACTAAATATTCGGCTTTATTTACTGTTTGCACATCAATAGGAGTTACTATATCACTTATTGTTGAACTATTTTCATCTTTATAGACAAGCTGCAACTTTTTTTTATGCATGATGGCAAGTTCATACTGACTATGCTGTTCACATGAAACAGGTTTATATATGTTTTTGTTAAGCTTCATGCTTAACTAATTGCTCGCTGAAATGGAAGCTGGCAATAGTAAAGCCTTGTTTAAAATAAAACTTATGTGCCTGAGTGCGATGTGTGCCGGAATCCAGATGTAAAACATTGCATTTTTCTTTTAAAGCAAGTTCTCTTAACCATTTTATTAATTTTTCACCATAACTCTGTGAGCGGAAATTTTCTCTGGTTACAAGATCATCAATATAAAGATGCTTTCCCATAAACAGGTTAGTGTAAATACGATAACCTGCAGTGGCTACAACATGATTGTTATCTTCTATAAATACGAGTTGGTAGCCTTCGGTTTGCATATGACGAACAGTTTGTAAGAAATCATTTTCTATTAGGTGAGGTCTGAGTTCCGACATCACTTTAAAGCAGTCAATAATCTCCTGATCTGTTTTTGCTTGTTTTGGTACAGCATTTTTCATGGGCTTATACTCTAGTTGATAGCGGGTATTGTCGCCATATTAATAATATATTTTGTCAGCATAACAAGGCACATTAAAACTACAATACTTCTTAGTAATAAAGGATTAATTTTTAAGAGAGAATGTGATCCAAACCATGCGCCTAATGCTTGTCCAAACATCATGGAAAACCCTAAAATCCAGACAAGTTGTCCTGAATAAATAAAAACAAATAATGAGGCAATGTTGGTTGAAAAGTTAAGTGCTTTAGCTGTGGCAGTAGCATTAATTAATCCATGGCCCTGTAGTGCTACACCGGCAAGGGAAAAAAATGAACCGGTACCAGGACCAAACATGCCATCATACCAGCCAATGGCAGGGACGACGGTATATTGATACATCTTATATGATAATTTTGATTTTGATGGAGTGTTCTTTGCAACAGGAGAAAAAATAAAATAGATAACAATAATAAATAGTACAACCGGGATAATAAAAGATAATATTTCTATGTTGATAAACTGAACCGCAACGGTTCCCAATGTAGAGCCGATAAAAGCAAACAGCATGAGATTTTTTATATTATGCCAGTGAATGCGCTTATGCTTTAACATCATGTAGGTTGATGTTGCGGTACCGATACTGCCTTGTAGTTTATTTGTGCCAAGAGCTGCCAGAGGAGGAACGCCGCTAATGAGTAAGGCGGGCATGGTAATTAAACCGCCTCCACCCGCGAGAGTATCAATAAAACCTGCGATGATGGCAATGATAAAAAGTACAAAAAGTAAATCTAATGAAAACCCGCTAAGTTCCAATGACTACGTCCTCATTTACTCAGGTAAGAAGAGTTCTAATAATGTATTAAGGTACTGTCTTCCTGTGTCTGTTGGTTTAATTCGTTTTAAGTCCCAATGTATCCAGCCTTTTTCTTCTGCCTGTTGCAGTGTGTTTTTTATCGTTGAAATAGGCAGGCCGGTATGGCGCTGAAATATTTCAGTTTCAAAACCATTATTTAAACGCATGGCATTCATCATAAATTCAAAAGCAGCATCATCACGAGTTAATGTTTTCTCTCCGGAAATTCTTTGTGGTGTTTTAGCTTTGCTTAAATAATCCTGAGGTTGTTTAACTTTCCAGCTACGGGTAATGAGTTGTTCGGGGGCATTAGTCAGTTTTCCATGTGCGCCTGCACCAATGCCAAGGTAATCACCAAATTGCCAGTAGTTTAAATTATGCTGGCATTGATAGTCATCTTTTGCATAAGCTGAAATTTCATATTGATTGTAATTATTATGAGACAGTTCTGACTGGCAGGCGAGTTGCATCTCCCATAGATGATCATCATCGGGAGTCGTTGGTGGTTGATGATGGAAAAAAGTATTCGGTTCAATAGTGAGCTGATAATGAGAAAGGTGTTTTGGCTCCAGCGCAATGGCGGTATTAATGTCTTCGCGTGCCTGTGATAAAGACTGATTTGGCAATCCATACATAAGGTCAAGATTAAAACTGTTAAGGCCGGCATCATGCGCTTGTTCGGCAGCACGGATTGCTTCTTTACGACCGTGTATTCGGCCTAATTTTTGTAATTTTTCATCGTTAAAACTTTGAATACCGATGGATAAGCGATTAATTCCCGCATGACGAAATTCTGTAAATTTCCCCAGCTCAACGGTTCCCGGATTGGCTTCCATAGTTATTTCAATGTCAGGTGCGAAAGTCAGGCGTGCCCGTAATTCAGAAATTAGTTGATCAATACTTTCCGGGTTAAATAAACTGGGGGTACCACCGCCCATAAATATGCTTGTCACATTTCTGCCCCAAAATAGAGGAAGTTCCTGCTCAAGATCTAAGATCAAGGCATTGATGTAGCTTCTCTCATCAAGCGTTGTTTTTAATTCATGTGAGTTAAAATCACAGTAGGGGCATTTTTGTACACACCATGGGAAATGGATATAAAGTGATAAAGGCGGTAATTCAGTAAAGTTGAACATAATTAACAGTTAAGTAATAGTGAGAATTTAATTGTACATGTCCTTACTTTATATAACTATAATAATTATAGCTGAGTCACAGTCTGATAAAATACATATAAAAATGTGCGCTGTATTGCACATAAAATTGTAATATATATTATATAAACTAAGGTACAAGGTCGTTATAACGTACCTTGTACGAACTACAGTATAAGCGGTCTGTAAAATGATAATTAAAATAGTAAAAAGGAACCGCATTCCATGTTTGAAGAATATCAAGAAGCTGCTCATAAGGCAGAACAAAGAAAAAAAATGATTAATATAATGGTTCTAATTTCAGGAATATTGTTATCTTCAGTATTCATTATTACTCAATATTTAAACTAAAATTTTAATATGCAAAAGTTTTTAGAATCTTCAAAATACCTTGATTGGGAAAATCCCGCTATTTTAAAATTAGCCAATAAACTTTCTGAAAAGAATGAAATAGACACGGCTAAAAATTGTTATGAATGGGTGCGAGATAATATTAAGCATAGCTGGGATTATAAACTCGACCCGGTTACCTGTAAGGCTTCTGACGTTTTAAAACATGGTACAGGTTATTGTTTTGCAAAAAGTCATTTACTGGCTGCTTTATTACGGGCGAATAAAATACCCGCCGGTTTGTGTTATCAACGCTTAAGTATCAATGAGGATGGTGCGCCGTATAGTTTACATGGACTGAATGCGGTCTATTTAAAGGATTTCGGCTGGTACAGAATTGATGCGCGTGGCAATAAACAAGGTGTAAATGCACAGTTCCTGCCACCGACTGAACAGCTGGCATTTCCTGTTAATGATGATAATGAACAAGATTTCCCCGATATTCTGGCAGAACCGATTAATGTCGTTGTGCGGGCATTAACCACCAATAAAACAGTTAAGGATGTTTTTGAAAACCTGCCGGATACTGATGAATTATCATTAAAAAAAGGAGAGGAAGGGGCTTCCTCTCCTGCAAGGTACTCAAGGTATGTCGAATATCCGTGAGTAAAAAAACATTTAATCGGAAATAAATGTAGGATTAATAGTCAGGCTATTTGCTGTTGTGGTTATTGATCCAGATCAATAAACTCCTCGTTCAAAAATAGAATTTTGTTATATCTAACATAGTCAATTTAATGTTGCTTATCGATTAAATTTAAGATGATTTCTTCTGCCGCTTGATCATCCGGATGGCCCACGGCCATGACTTTATTATTCATGATAAAAGAGGGGAAAGAGGTGAGTTTCAGCTCTTTAATATGTTCCGGGAGACGGTCATCCGATAAATTATATGTAGCGAGCTCGATACGGTATTTCTCGCATACCTTCTTCCATATGGTTTCTGTAGAATGATTTAAAGCACCTATGCCGGATAAAATTAATATTGCTACCATCCGCTTTTAATTTCCTATACTCTTAGCTTGTATTTGTAGCTGACAATAATCTACCTGTTGTTATAAATTTTCCTTGATAGAGATCAAGATAACTTGTTTTTGGTAAAGATTAATATTTATGCAGGATACTAAATTTAATTTAGACGAGTTCCATCCCATTCCCTTGTTTAAAGCTTTGAATGATGAACAGCTAGAAACAGTTCTTGCCAGCTGTAAAAAAATTAACTTGCCAGCAAAAAAAGTATTATTTGAAAAAGACACACCGGCAGAATATTTCTATTTGTTGCGAAGTGGCCAGTTAAAGCTATTTACGATATCTGAAAGCGGGGTTGAAAAAGTCATGGAAATAATTAATCCTCCGCAAACCTTTGCTGAAGCTATTATGTTTATGACAAAACAGGTCTATCCGTTGAGTGCTGAAACCATTAAAGAGAGTGAAATATATCGTTTTGAAATGAAGGTGTTTCGGGAGATGCTGGAACATTCTAATGAACTTTGTATTCGTTTACTTGGCATTATGGCCAGACATTTACATGTCATGATTAATGACATCAATAATCTTTCTTTGCATAATGCGACCTATCGTTTTGTTGTTTATCTGCTTGAACAAATTCCTGAGGGTGCCATTGAGTTATCGGATATCCATTTAAGTACACCAAAAAATATTATTGCTTCGCGTTTATCGATTCAGCCGGAAACCTTCTCGCGGGTATTACATCAAGTGCGTAAACAGGGTTACATTGATGTTAAAGGAAATGATATTTGTTTGCTGGATGTTGATGGCCTCAGACAGTTACTTTAATTTTTAAGTCCCGGTAATTTAGTCAATCTTGATGTAAGTCAAGGTTATACAAATTATGTCCAATATAATTTTCCCCATAATTATTAAATATAGGGGGAAAACCCGTTATGAGTGAAATATTCACAAAGTCCATGGCTCGAAACATCTTTTATGGTGGCTCAGTCTTTTTTTTCCTGTTTTTTATTGCTTTAACATTCGACAGTACCTCTGCCTTACCAAAACGTGATCATAGAGAAAATATTACTGAGCGGGTTATCTTAGGTAAGAAGGTTTGGGAAGTTAATAACTGTATTGGGTGTCATACTTTATTAGGTGAAGGTGCCTATTTTGCACCGGAGTTGGGTAATGTTTATAAACGCTTTGGAAATAGCAAAGAAGCAATTATTGCATTTATTAAGAGTCGTCCTGTTGATGGTATTAAAGGGCGGCGTAGTATGCCGCAGTTCAATCTGAGTGATGAAGAACTTGATGCCATAGCAGAGTTCCTGAAATGGACCTCGGAAGTGAATACCGCTAACTGGCCACCAAACATTCAGGGTTAAGGGGAGATTATCAAATGCAATATCAATCACAATCTGTTGCCAAGCTATATTTTATAGCGGCTATTGGTTTGTTCGTAGGGCAAATTATTTTTGGTACTATATTGGGTTTACAATATGTCATAGGGGATTTTTTATTCCCGGAAATTCCTTTTAACGTTGCACGTATGGTGCACACTAATTTATTAATCGTCTGGTTACTGTTTGGTTTTATGGGGGCCGCTTATTATATGGTGCCGGAAGAATCCGAAACAGAGTTGTATAGTCCAAAGCTGGCGATTACATTATTCTGGATTTTCCTTGTTGCCGGTGCGTTAACAATTGTCGGTTATCTCGCTGTTCCATATGCCACGCTAGCAAAAATCACAGGTAATGATTTGCTGCCAACTATGGGGCGCGAGTTCCTTGAGCAACCAACGATAACAAAAATTGGTATTGTTGTTGTAGCGTTAGGCTTCCTGTTTAACATTAGTATGACGGTGTTAAAAGGACGTAAAACGGCAATTACCATGGTGTTATTACTCGGTTTATGGGGGCTCGCAGTATTCTTCTTATTCTCTTTCTATAACCCAGATAATCTGGTGCTAGATAAAATGTTCTGGTGGTGGGTTGTTCATTTATGGGTGGAAGGAGTTTGGGAATTAATTCTGGGTTCTATTCTTGCTTTTGTATTAATTAAAATGACCGGTGTTGATCGCGAGATCATTGAAAAATGGTTGTATGTCATTATCGCCATGAGTTTAATTACCGGTATTATTGGTACTGGCCATCATTATTACTGGATAGGTACACCAGAGTACTGGCAGTGGTGGGGTTCTATTTTCTCTGCACTGGAACCGATTCCCTTCTTTATGATGGTGATCTTTGCTTTCAATATGGTGAATAAACGTCGCCGTGATCATCCAAATAAAGCAGCCATGTTATGGGCAATGGGTACACCGGTAATGGCATTTTTGGGTGCAGGGGTATGGGGCTTCATGCACACTCTGGCACCTGTAAACTATTACACTCACGGTACGCAAATAACAGCAGCGCATGGACACATGGCATTTTATGGTGCTTATGTCATGGTGGTGTTGGCTATTATTTCCTATGCAATGCCGATACTGCGAGGACGTGCAGCATGCAATAGTGAGAAATCACAAATCATGGAAATGTGGTCATTTTGGTTAATGACGGTTTCAATGGTGTTCATTACTTTATTTCTGACCGGGGCAGGCATACTGCAAACATGGTTACAACGCATTAGTGAAAATCCAATGGGCTTTATGGAAGTGCAGGATAAAATTTCAGTTTTCTACTGGATGCGTGAAGTTGCAGGTATTATTTTCCTGATTGGTTTAATTCTTTATATCATCAGTTTCTTTATTGGTGGCGAAGAAAAAGCCAGTGCTTAAATCTGGTTGAATTAACCCGGGGTTCGTTTTAGTTGAATCCCGGTGTTAATTACTTATGCATCAATCAGTAACGAACCTCAGACAATATCCTCCAGGTGATTTTGCCATCTGGATATTTATTTATGCAGAGTTACTGGTGTTTGGTATTTTCTTTTTGGCTTATGCTTTTGCCCGTAGCCACAATGTTGAATTATTTAATGAATCGCAATTACATTTAAACCGGGTTAGTGGTGCAGTTAATACATTGGTTTTGATTACCAGTAGTTATTTTGTTGTGCGTGCGGTGGCGGCAATACGTGAAAATAATTCCTTGTTATGTGCCAGATGGTTACTTGCAGCAATTTCACTGTCTTTTGTATTTATAGCGATCAAATTATTTGAATTTGGTGAAAAATTTTCGCAGGGTATTTCGCTTAGTAGCAATACCTTTTATATGTTTTATTTGTCGATGACCTATTTTCATTTTTTGCATGTCATTCTTGGTATGGTTATTTTGATTGCCGTTATGTTAAAAGCAAAAAAAGGCGGCTATTCAAGTGAAGAGTATACCGGGGTAGAAACAGGAGCTTCTTACTGGCATATGGTTGATCTTGTATGGATTATTTTGTTTCCACTGGTTTATGTTATTCGATAAAACTTCAACTAGACTGAATAGATGATGAAGAAAACAATGACGAAAATGAATATGCGTCCCTGTACATGGACATGGTTAATTCTGATCGCTTTAACACTTGCTGTACTGGCAATAGGGCAGGCGGGTTTATCAGGCATTACTATTGTTGTGTTATTACTATTATCGACACTGGTTAAAACACATCTGGTTGCAGATTATTTTATGGCATTAAAACATGCCCGGCCTTTATGGCGAATGATTATTAATATTTACTTATTGCTTGTAATTTCATTGATTGGGCTGGCTTATTGGCTGGGTATTTCATAGGAGAAATTAAATGACAAAGCCAGTAAAAGATATTGGACAGGTAGCAGAAGAAGAATCTCCATTTTATTTGTCGACGGGTAATGAAGATGCCTTGTTTGAACATGCCTGGCAAAACCAGTTACCTGTTTTAATTAAAGGGCCAACCGGTTGTGGTAAAACGCGCTTTATTCGTTACATGGCAGAAAAGCTCGGGCGACCACTTTATACCGTAGCCTGTCATGATGACTTGACGGCCGCAGATTTGGTCGGGCGCCATCTCATTGGTGATGGTTCAACTTATTGGGTAGATGGCCCGTTAACAAAAGCAGTGCGTGAGGGTGGGATTTGTTATTTAGATGAAGTGGTGGAAGCACGCAAAGATACCACCGTTGTTTTGCACCCGCTTTCAGATGACCGTCGTATTCTTCCGATAGAACGTACTGGTGAAATGTTACAGGCACCACCAGAATTTATGTTGGTGGTTTCTTATAATCCGGGATATCAGAATTTATTAAAAGGTATGAAACCTAGCACCCGACAACGCTTTGTATCAATGCGTTTTTCATATCCTCCGCAACAAGAAGAACAACAAATTATTCTGGTTGAAACAGGCATTGAAGAACATAAAGCAAAACAACTGGTGTCTTTGGCGCATGCACTGCGTGCATTAAAAGATCATGATTTGGAAGAAAGTGCCAGTACCCGCTTGTTAATTTATACTGCAACCTTAATGACAGCCGGCTTTGATCCGGTTGAAGCATGTCGGGCAGCATTAGTTGAACCTTTAACCGATGATGAAGAAACAGTAAATGCCTTGATGGAAGTGGTCTATGCAACTTTCGGACGATAATTCGACTGAAGAACAGTCAGGTCAGACTTTAGCTGTTATTGCTGAATCGTTATTTTTGTTGAATCTGGTTTTTCTACCAGTGCTAGGGTTTATTATTTTACTCGGTTTATATCTGCGTTATAGAAATACCACAAAATCATTAGCACGTTGTCATTTACGACAAACATTTAATGCAAGTATCTGGGCGGGGATTATGCTGATACTGGTTAACGGTTTAATTATTTTATTAGGCGGTTATCATTCTCCTTATGTCTGGATTATTGTGATTCTATACTTAACGTCTGTTCACTCTGCTTTTATTATGTTTGGTACCTTCGGGTTAACACGCGCAATGAATGGAAAGCATTATCATTATCCGATTATAGGACGAAAGAGTTTAGGGTAGAGTGATGAATGTATGTTCTTCTATGACTAAACCAGAGGATTTAATAGATACAAAGTTACAGTTGAAACGACGGTTTTTTCAAACCAGTTTTTTTTTACTATTTATTTTTACGCCGGTATTTAATATTTTCAGACTGGATTTAGAACTGGGGCATTTTATTTTTTTTGGTCAGAATTGGACGCTTGGACTTGAAGCATTAATGGCAGGTAAAGGAAGTGCTATCGATGCAGTATTAAATATTATTATTCGTGCATTTTTACCTTTGCTGGGAGTAGTTGTATTGTTTGGCTGGATTTCATGGAAATATGGCCGTCTTTATTGTGGCTGGTTATGCCCGCATTTCTCTGTTGTAGAAATGGTAAATAGTTTAATGCGAAAAGCCAGTGGAAAATTTAGTCTATGGGATAGAAAACCTTCGTTACATAATATTGATGGTAAAGATATTCAGCCCCGTAAAATATACTGGTGGCTGGTGGTGAGTGCTGTGGTGGGCTTTGCTTTTTTATGGGCCGTTGTTTTTCTTACTTATTTATTACCGCCTAAAGAAATTTATTACAATCTGCTACATTTTTCATTAACACGTAATCAAATGCTATTTATTTGTGTGGCTACCTTTTTGTTAAGTATTGAATTTATGTTTGCTCGTCATTTATTTTGCCGCTTTGCCTGTGCTGTAGGCGTTTTTCAAAGTCTGGTGTGGATGGCGAATAAGCGTGCCATGGTAGTGAGCTATAATCGAAAAAATGCTGTGAAATGTCAGGGATGCCATGTGGCCTGTGAAGATGAATGTCCCATGCGTCTGAAGCCGCGTTCAATTAAACGATATATGTTTAATTGTACCGAGTGTGGTCGTTGTCTTAATGCTTGCCAGAAAGTACAACTAAAAAAAGAATTACCTTCATTATTAACCTGGCAGAATGGACAATCAGCTTTTCAGGAGAGTGATCGATAATGGCGCTTAAAGCTCCTAAATTTATGCAAACTCTGCATCAACTGGTTGATATGGAAGAGCATGTCGGTTTTTTGTGGCATCGTATGATTACACATAAATCCACTAAAAATTATCCTGATGCAGTTATTTATCTTGATGATATTCGTCGCAGTGTTGCCGTGATGTTCCGTGCACTTGGTGGAGATGGAGCATTAAAAATAGAATCCACATTGGCAACGGAATATATTGTCCGCCGTAGCTGGTTGCAACGAATAGCAGGTAACAATAAACATGTTGAGTTAAGCTGGCGTAATGAATCATCATTATATTTGCCTGCTAGTATTGATGTGTTTCCCGAGGCAGAACTTAATCGTGATCTTTATTTATGGCTGGCTGCTTTAGCATCGGGTGATGCTGGTATTAAACAAAATAACATGGACTGGATTAGTTATAACCAATGGTTGAGTTGTAGAGTATTAAAACATTTTCCGGGTTTGGAAGAACGTTACCAACGTCTGGTTGTCGCGCAACTGGCTTTGCGTCCAGAGCATAAAATACTGTCTAAAGAAGAAGCACAATTAGAACTTGCTATTCAACAAGCACTGGATAATCCGCAGGAATTGCTTGCTTCACCGGTTGAGCTGAAAAATTTAAGCTATATGCCACAGCCGGTTTATCTCTGGTTACATCCTTCACCACCGCAGTCTCAAACAGCTTTGGTTAATTCTGAAGAAGAAAACGTGAGTTCTGAATCGGATGGTGAGACCTTTGAACCAGAAGAGCAGCGACGGTATCAGGCAGAAAAGGTTGATATGCCTGATGGTAAAGATGGTCTGGTGCTGGATCGTTTTGAAAATATTTTTAGCTGGGCAGAATATATTAAAGTTGATCGTAGTACGGATGAAGATGAAGATCTGCAAACGGCAGAAGACTCAGCAAAGGATCTTGATCAGTTAAGTGTTGCCCGAGATAGTAAAAGTACGGTCAAGCGCATTCGATTTGATCTTGATTTGCCATCAGCAGAAAGTGATGACACACCACTAGGTGAAGGTATTTTATTACCTGAATGGGATTATCGTAAATCAGAGTTAGTGAAGGATTTTTGTTGTTTACAACTGATGCTGGCCGATGCCGCTGAAGCGATTGAACTCCCGCCTGCATTACGAGGTACCGCGAAAAAATTGCGTAGTCAGTTTGAAGCATTAGTACCTTCGCGAATCTGGTATAAAGGACAAAAGGAAGGCAGTGAAATTGATCTTGATGCCTATCTGGATTTTGTTACTGAACAAAAACAATCGCAGGCTATAGCAGAGCAGGGCTTATATCGTGAGTTTAGAGGAGGCATACGTGATATGGCCTGTTTATTACTTGCGGATTTATCTTTATCAACCGACTCCTATGTGAATAATAATGCACGTGTAATTGATGTAATTCGTGATAGCCTGTTACTCTTTGCCGAAGCACTCTCTGCTACCGGTGATCAGTTTGCTATGTATGGTTTTTCTTCCCGTTATCGTCAGCATATTCGTTTTCATACTCTAAAAGATTTTAACGAGTCACATAATAATGTATCGCGTGGCCGTATTAACGCAATAAAACCGGGTTACTATACCCGCATGGGGGCAGCAATCAGGCAGGCTAGTGAAATATTAAGTCACCAATCGTCAAGCCAGCAATTACTTTTATTACTCACTGATGGTAAACCAAATGATTTGGATTTATATGATGGCCGTTATGGTATTGAAGATACTCGTATGGCCTTAATTGAAGCACGGCGAAAAGGTTTGCAATCATTTTGTGTAACTATAGACAAAAAAGGCGGTGAATATTTACCTTATATGTTTGGTGCAGAAAATTTTGTGGTCATTCGTAAACCATCCGAGCTGCCAAAAGAACTTCCGTTATTGTATGCGCGATTAACCTCATGAGCTTTATTTTTGCAAAGCATGTAATAATTTTTTTAAAGCCTTACCACGGTGACTGAGTTTGTTTTTTTCTTCTGCATCGAGTTCGGCTGAACTGCAGTGATGAGTGGGTACATAAAAAATCGGATCATAACCAAATCCATTTTCACCGTGCGGCTCAGTCATAATAATTCCTTCCCAGCTGCCCTGACAAATTATCGGAGTAGGATCTTCTGCATGTCGCATGTAAACAAGAACACATTGGAAGCGGGCAGTCCGTTTTTCTTCTGGCACATTTTTTAAATCATCAAGTAATTTAAGCAGGTTTTTTTTATCGGTAGCATTTTTTCCGTGATTTTCCATATCGGAATAACGTGCAGAGTAAATGCCGGGCGCACCGTTTAAAAAATCAACTTCTAAACCAGAGTCATCGGCTATAGCAGGTAATTTTGCGATAGCAGAAGCATGACGTGCTTTTATAATCGCATTTTCAACAAAAGTTAAACCGGTTTCATCTGCATCTTCAATGTTGAATTTAGCTTGCGGTATGACTTTCATGTTTAAAGTTGCAAGCATTTCACCAAACTCACGCACCTTGCCTTTGTTGTTACTCGCTAATACAATTTTTTGCATCTATATTGCCTTGTAATATTTACTTTTATTATAGCCACGAAGAACACGAAGTACACTAAGTACACAAAGTACACAAAGGAAACAAAAATCAATAAATCATTGGGCGCGCGGGGAAAGATAAAAATTTATAACCCCGTGTCCCCTGTACCCTTAATTACAGTGGTTAAGTTTTTTTTATTATTTTCTTTGTGTACTTTGTGTACTTAGTGGCTAATATATTATTTGCCCAACGCTTCAATTTGTTTTTTGATTAACTGCTCAATCGAGTTTTTTGCAAGCGCTAGCATTTCGGTGAGTTGTGTCGCGGTAAATGGATCGTCACCTTCAGCAGTTCCCTGAATTTCTATAAAACCGCCGTTGTCATCCATAATAATATTCATATCGGTATCACAGTCAGAGTCTTCAATATAATCGAGATCAGAAACCGGAGTTCCCTTGTAAACGCCAACCGAAACAGAAGCTATATGTCGAGTTAAAGGCGTTTTGCTGATCATCTTTTCTTCGAGCATATAATTAATAGCATCGGCTAATGCAACATAACCACCGGTAATAGAGGCGGTGCGGGTACCCCCATCGGCCTGAATAACATCGCAATCTATGGTAATGGAATTTTCACCGAGTGCTTTTAAATCAACTGCGGCACGTAAAGAACGACCAATTAAACGTTGAATTTCCATCGTGCGCCCGCCTTGTTTGCCACGCGCAGCTTCACGCCCCATGCGGTTGCCGGTTGAACGAGGTAACATGCCATATTCGGCAGTGACCCAACCCTGACCTTTGCCGCGTAAAAAGCCCGGAACACGTCCTTCAACCGAAGCGGTACAAATGACTTTTGTGTCACCAAACTCAACAAGGACAGAGCCTTCAGCATGTTTAGTGTAGTTTCGGGTGATGCGAATTTCACGCATTTGTTCAGGAGCTCGGCCACTCGGTCGCATAAGGTTTCCTTGAAATTTATATAAAAATAATTGAAGTGATTATAGTAAAAAAAATTACTGTCCGGTAGAACAGCTGACTAGTCATCCATTTCATCACGGTAGTAATTAAAGGCATCTTCTATTTCCTGAATGGCTCCATCAAGTGATGATTCCTTATGTTTAGGAGCGCCTTTTTTTGGAGATGCTGGTGTTGTTGTGTTTTTAATTGTTTGCAAAGAAAGTATTTTCATTGCTAACACTGTGGTGTTATCACTTTTAGGATAGCTGGATTGTTCTGCACGGGTTGCAAGTTTAGTTATGGCATCTTTAACATTGTTATCAACCAGATTCGCGCCGATTTGCGCATCATCCAGTGGCTCCCAAAAACCGTCACTACAAAGTAATAGGGTATCATTAACCTGCAAATCAATACCTTTACTCACGGTGACTTTGGGTTCTGTTTCCATCAGGCCAATGCACTGGGTGACATAATTTCGCATTGGATGACCATCACGTTTCTCAAGCGAGATTTCACCTTTTTGATAAAGGTGTTCAACATAAGAATCATCCTGCGTGCGATAAATTGAGAGGCCGTCACGAAATAAATAAAAACGGCTATCACCAACATGGGCCCACCAGGCTTTTTTATTTTGAATTAAACATAAAACAGCCGTGGAGCCGGGTTCAATCGGTGGGGTGTTCTTTTTTCCCGCAGCTCGTACAGCGTAATGCGCTTTAATGATCAGTTTTTTGAGTAATTCTTCCGGTTCTTCTACCGGCATAATTTCATGACGAAGTTCATGTTGCACAGACTTCACTAACGTTTCAGCGGCTAACTCGCCACCGGGTTTACCACCCAGACCATCACCAAGAATTAATACCACACCGCCATGACTTTCCGCTATGCCTAATCTGTCCTGATTATTCTTGCGGTTGCCAAGTAAACTGACACGGCCTATTTCGTATTGCATGTTAAAAAATTATTCCTCTGCTTTATTGACACCGTTTTGTGTCAGTGATTTTATACTTTTAAGTTTTGCGAGTAATGGTTCTACTTTTTGCGGACGCAGCATCGGGTCCACTTCCATGGCCCAGTCAATCGCTTCCAGTAATTCGAGTGAGTATTTTTTCTTGAAGGCATTTATTGCAGGTCGCATGGTGTCTTTTTCTCGCCGTTTTGGCGATGACGGCGGAGGCACGCCATCAATACAGGCACGCATTGTGGCACCAATGGCATAAATATCTGTCCATGGGCCAACATAGCCACCGGGATCAAGCTGTTCAATCGGAGAAAAACCGGGTGTGATAACCTGATTTGGTTGAAACTGGCGAGAATGCATCATTTCATGCACAGCACCAAAGTCGAGCAGTAAAGGGTTAGCACCACTGCATAAATGAATATTGCCGGGCTTAATATCGAGATGTAATAAACCGCTGCTATGAATCAGCTCCAGACCTTCGAGTAGGGGGATGAAAACAGCACCAATGAGTGCCTCGCTTAATCCCCCTTTATGCTTTTTAATATAGCTTTGAAGATTTACCCCGTCTTCAAAGTCCATCACCATATATACGGTGCCATTGGCACGGAAAAAGTTGATGACGTTGACTATATTCGGGTGTTTCAGGTTAATGAGCGTTCCCGCCTCCTGAAAAAACAGGCGTCGACCATGGGCAAAGCGTTCGACATTGGCATCTGTGGTGGGTTTTACTTCGTTATTGTCACCACGGGAAGCAAGCCTGCTAGGCATGTATTCTTTTATAACAACTTGTTTGCCTTTTTTGTCGTGCGCTAAATAAACGATGCTAAAGCCACCGCCGCCTAAAACACTTTCAATCGTGTAGTCGTCCAGAGTTACGTCTTTTGCAAGAGAATTGGGTGATTTAGCCATTAAGTGTCTATTTCTGCTGTTATTTTTCGTTTGGGGTCGGGTTTTAGAGTAGCATAGCAGGCGGCCGAATGAACATAAATTATAAATATGAGTTTATAATTCATCTGTAATACGACAGTTTGTAGCTCAAATGAGAGGAATATTATGACGTTAAGTATGACTGCTTTTGCACGCCAGGAGCTGGAAAAGGACTGGGGGACATTAACTCTGGAGCTACGTTCGGTAAATCATCGCTATCTGGATATTTCTTTACGGCTACCGGATGATTTTCGTAATCTCGAGACAAAAATTCGTGAAAAAATCTCAGCCAAATTAGCACGAGGTAAAGTCGACATTGGCTTGCGATTTTCTCGCAGTGAAACCACTCACGGTGAAATTCAAATAGACAAAGAACTGGTAGAGCAAATTACCAATGCCAGCCGCGAGATTGATCATATTTTATATAATCCGAATGCGGTCTCGTCTTTAGATATATTGCGCTGGCCCGGAGTAATCAAAACGCCGGAATTAGATTCAGATGAACTGACTTCAGCCTTATTTGAATTGTTAGAGCTAACGTTAAATGACCTCATTGAAGGGCGCGAGCGTGAAGGTGAAAAACTTGCCGTCTTAATTCAACAACGTTGTCAGTCAATTTCAGAAGTAATCGCAGCGGTTAAAAAACGTTTACCGGAAGTCATGAAAATATGGCGTGAGAAACTGGTTAGTCGCATTAAAGAAGCAAGTGTTGAAGTTGATGAAGCCCGGTTAGAACAGGAGTTGGTCATCCTGGCACATAAAACGGATGTTGATGAAGAGCTGGATCGCCTGTCCACACATATTACAGAAGTTGAACGTGTACTAAAGAATGATAAGCCGATTGGCCGGCGACTCGATTTTTTAATGCAGGAGCTTAATCGGGAAGCCAATACGCTTGGTTCCAAATCAATTGATACTGAAACTACAAAAGCCTCGGTCGATCTAAAAGTATTAATAGAACAAATGCGCGAGCAAATTCAGAATATTGAATAACATATATTATATTGCAACTTGCAAGTCGCAGTTTTATATATTGTAAGCAAGTGTATAATCTTTAAGATTCATATAATTTTTATAGGATATAAAACATAATAATTCAGGGCTACCTGAATTTCACGGAGAGAAATATGAAACGCAAATTCCCCCACTTTGCAATACTACTTGCTGCTTTTTCTTTTAACGTATCTGCAGAAGACGCAACATCAATCTCTGAACTAAAAGGTTTATGGTCTTCAAAGTGTATCTATATGCCAAACAGTCACCCCGGTGACGATGAAATAGGAACGTATCAAAAAATATATTGGCGTGCGCAATCTTCCAAGTGGACAACATCTGTTTCCATTTACGATAAATCAGATTCAACATGTTCAAAGAAAAAAATATTTGAAACAACAGTAAATTATGATTACAGAATTGAAGGCGCTGTTGTCCTTGCAAACGGAATAAAGGCAACTAAAATTTCGGGCGCACTAAGAGGGAAAAATAATCTGTTTAGCGACAAAATCAAAAGTATATTAATTAAAGACGGTAATAAATTATATTTTGGTAAACAAACTCTCCCAAACCAATACCCGACTGAAATTGATTCTCAATTTTATTTTACGAAAAGATAACATATTGATGTAGAGTGTTTAAATGTCCTGTTTATTTTTTGCTTAAGGGCGTGGGTAAGGTTTGAATCTTCCCCTAAAATATCGGTTGTGTAATAACTCGTTATACGATACATGTTTTATTTGTGCTGTTGTATTAATAAATAATGGTAAGTTACAAACACAGTAAAACTTCTTACCTATATGGATAAAAGTAATTCTTATTGTTTTTGAACTATAAAACAGAGAGAGAATAATGAAAAATATACTATATATAACAATACCTTTTCTTTTAATTAGCTGTGCGTCAAATGGTTCACGTTCAAAACAAGTTTATACTCACAATGAATATGTTAAAATGACATACTGCGTTGGGATGACTGACACTGCAGGTTATGTTGCAGCAAAAAAGTTAAAGGGCACATCTAAAAAAGAACTTTTAAATTACTATCGTTCTCGCAATAACGCTAAAATGAATATAGCAACAGTCAAAAAAGTCTACTCCACAAAATTTACCAATACTTGGGATTATTCGGTTTCTTTCTTCAAGGAATGTTCACTTAATCTTGCAGGTGTACCGTCAAGCAGAATAAACTTTGCAAGTTATTGCTTACAAAATACTCTTATCGCAAATGTCGCTCATGCATTTAAGAAAAAAGGTGAACCAAAGAAATTAGCCTATAAAGTATTTGCTAAATTTAAAAGTAAAACGCCGAATAAAATAGTAGATAAAGTTTATTCTTCATCTATGAGTCGATCAGAGGCTAAATTAGATGCCTGGAATTCATGCATGGTAAAAGTTTCAGATGGCTAAATTTTCAGGAGAAAACAAAATGAAGCGAATCGTATTGTTTACTTTGTTTAGTCTTATGCTAAGTGGTTGCTCGAACCTTTCGAATAAATCTCATGGCAACAAATATATGATTATGATTAAAAGCCTTGATGTTGTTGATAAATGGGATCGTGTACCTGTTACCCTTAAAATCTCTCCAGCAATGAAAGCGGGCGATCTTTTAATATTAAAACATAGAGAAAACGAGATAATAAGAGCAAAAGTGAAAGGTAAGGTTAGAATTGAAGAAGTTTCATTATATATACGTGCCCTAGGAACCGGTAATATTGTTGCTTTTATTCATCATCAAGATGGGGACCAGTCTGTCTGGGCAAGAAATATAATGGTAAATAAAATTGGTGCAATTCCAAAATATAATAATAAGAGTTTAAGCTTTGTACACAGAGTAAGGAATGGCGGTGCAAGTCTTATTATTAATAATGATTCTGCAGTATATGAATTCATAAAGAAAGTAACTTTTGAATTTGATAATGGTGAAATGATTATCTGTGGTTCAAGATTTCTTTCTGCTAATCCATATATACACGTCAAACCCGTAAGATTAGTTGGTAAACCAAAATTCAAAATAAAGTTGGCAAAAAACAGAAAAGACAAATGTGATATGTAAAGAGATTTGGCAGCAGATTAAAAATGCTTGTTTAAGGTTAAAGAAAAATATGTGAAAGGATTTAATATTTAAATTATATTTATCAAATATTAAAATTATCAAGGATGAAAAATATGGCCACAAATTGTTAAATGTTGTAATGAGTTTTTACTTTGAGCCTAAACTACTCATCTCGTGGTAAAATGAAGTAAATGAACAATTAAGGCGCATTTTTATGAAAGAAGAACCATTAGGTACCCTATATGTTATTTCTGCACCATCCGGCGCAGGCAAAACAAGTTTAGTTAAAGCGTTACTTGAAAATACACCGGGAATTGGTGTTTCTGTGTCACATACCACTCGTGCGAAACGTGAGGGCGAAGTTGACGGGGTGGATTACCATTTTATTGATAAGGCGACATTCGAAAAAATGGTTGGCGCCGCGGCTTTTTTAGAAAGCGCGCAGGTTTTTGATAATTATTATGGTACTGCAATTGCGAATATTGAAGCTAAGCTCAAGCAGGGTGAAGATGTTATTTTAGAAATTGACTGGCAGGGTGCGGAGCAGGTACGTAAGCAGTTGCCTTATTCGGTGAATATTTTTATTTTACCGCCGTCCCAGGCTGCGCTCGAAGAACGCTTGCGCGGGCGGGGGCAGGACAGTGATGAAATTATTGCCCGACGAATGCGGGATGCTAAAAGTGAAACGTCACATTATTCTGAATATGACTATTTGTTGGTGAATGACGACTTTAATGATGCCCTTGCAGAATTAAAGAGTATTGTTTTGGCTCGTCGTTGCCGTTTTGACGCGCAAAGTCAGCGTTTACGCCCTTTATTACAAGAGTTGCTAGATTAAACACCACGAGATCGGTATACTTGCCGACCTTTTTTGATTTTGTCCCTTTTCCTTGGGATTTATTATTTTTTTGGAGATTTGCCAGATGGCTCGAGTAACAGTTGAAGATTGCTTAGAAAATGTTGATAACCGCTTTGAATTAGTGAGATTAGCAGCACGTCGTGCCCGCCAACTTGCACAAGGTAAAGATGCATTGGTTGATCCGGAAAATGATAAGCCAACTGTTATCGCATTACGTGAAATTGCTGAAGGTTTAATCGATGAGCAAATTCTGGATGAAGCAGAAGCTGCTGAGAAACAGAAATTCACAGAAATTGACACCGAAGAAGGCACAGAAGAGTCAGGCGAAATGAAAGAATCTGATACACTTGATATGGCAGCGGCAATTAAAGCAGCATTAAGTGGAGAATCAACCAGCAGTGACTCAGATATCGCAGGAAACAACGCGGAATAAAAATTACCCCGATAGAGGCAAATCTTCGTTATATCAACAAGATCCTACCGCCTTTAGAATAAGCCACCTCTGCGAGATGCTCGAGACTTATCTCGAGATGGAGCAAGTGGCTGAAGTTTATCAAGCCTATCTATTTGGTGCTGAAGCACATGACGGTCAAAGTCGTGCTAGCGGCGAACCCTATATTTACCACCCTTTAGCTGTTGCCCGTATCCTTGCAGAAATGCACATGGATCAAAAAAGTATTATTTCCGCGATTTTGCACGACGTAATCGAAGACACCCGCTTTGCGAAAGATCAGGTCGAGAGCCGTTTTGGTTCTGAAGTTGCGGAGCTTGTTGATGGGGTCAGTAAACTGACTCACATTGAATTTTCCAGTAAGGCTGAAGCGCAAGCAGAAAATTTCCGCAAAATGATGCTGGCGATGGTAAAAGATATTCGCGTTATCATTATTAAGCTAGCTGATCGCTTGCATAATATGCGTACCCTCGGAATTATGCGTCCGGATAAACGCCGTCGTATTGCCCGGGAAACACTCGAAATTTATTCACCGATTGCGAATCGTTTAGGCATGAATCGAATTCGCCTTGAACTGGAAGATTTGGGCTTTTTAGCCATGTATCCTGAGCGTTACCGGGTTATCGATGAAAATGTTAAAAAAGCACGTGGCAATCGCAAAGAAATTATCAGTAAGCTAGAAGAATCTATTTTAGAGCGCATGCGACAAGAAGCTTTAATCGGTCGGGTTATTGGCCGTGAAAAACATCTTTTTAGTATTTATAACAAAATGAAAACCAAGCAACTTTCATTTAGTGAAGTGATGGATGTGTATGCTTTGCGGATTGTCGTGAACTCGGTTGATATGTGTTATCGCGTATTAGGTGCGGTGCATAATTTATATAAACCTGTGCCGGGCAAGTTTAAAGATTACATTGCTATTCCAAAATCAAACGGTTATCAGTCACTGCACTCTGTTTTATTTAGTCCTTATGGTGTAGCGATTGAAGTGCAAATTCGTACCGAAGATATGGACAGGGTAGCGGAAGCCGGTATCGCAGCTCACTGGTTATACAAAGATGACGATGATGCTGCGAGTAATAATGCGCAAGTTAGAGCGCGTCGCTGGTTACATGATTTATTAGAGTTGCAACAACATGCCGGTAACTCGATTGAGTTTTTAGAAAATGTAAAAATTGATCTGTTTCCGGATGAAGTTTACGTTTTCACTCCCGGTGGCGAGATTATGGAAATGCCGCGTGGCGCAACCGTGGTGGATTTTGCTTATGCTGTTCATACCGATGTGGGTAATCAATGTGTCGCGGCAAAAGTGGATAGACAGCTTGTTCCCCTAAGAACAAAATTATTAAACGGACAGACGGTAGAAATTATTACGGCACCTAATGCTTCACCTAATCCTATCTGGATGGATTTTGTATTTACTGCAAAAGCACGTACCAATATTCGTCATTATTTACATCAGCTACATCATGATGAAGCTGAAGAACTTGGCAAGCGTTTACTCAATAAATGTCTTGCGGTGCACGGCACTTCAATTGATGTTATCCCTGAAGAAGATGTACAACTCGTTAGTGAAGAACAGGGTTTTGTCAGCACGAGTGACATGTATTGTGCTGTTGGTTTAGGTAATCATATTCCTATTGTTGTTGCGCTGGCGTTGCAGCAGATCCGTAAAAAAATGGGAGCTCGCACGGGTGAAGACGATGAACTCGTAGTACAGCCTCTAGCCATTAAAGGTACCGAAGGTGCTGTTATAAATTATGCAAAATGTTGTCATCCTATACCCGGCGATCCTATTTTAGGTTTTATTACAGCCGGTCGCGGTATTGTTATCCATACTCAGGATTGTAAAAATGTTGCAGAGTTCAGAAATAAGCCTGAAAAATGGTTAGATGTAAAATGGGAAGATGATATTCAGGGTGACTTCCCGATAGACATAAACTTACTGGTTAGAAGTAAACGTGGTGTGCTTGCACGCGTTGCAGCAACCATTGCCGGTATGGAAGCGAATATTGAAAATGTAAATATTACAGAACGTGATGGTGTGCACTCAACTTTAAGCTTTACCGTTATGGTTGAGAACAGACAACACCTTGCAAGGATAATGCGGGAGTTGAGGAAGATGGAAGAGGTCATTCGGATTCAAAGAATAAATAAGTAAATTATACGTTTTAGATTGGGCTAAATTTGTCGGTCACGAAATGGGTGAAGCCAGATAATGACTCGCTAAAGCCATCCTTGGCCGCTCGACTGCCGCGTCCTTGCGGCAGACGGCCATTATCTGGCTTCACCCATTCCATGACCTCGTATTGTGCTCGCAGGTAGATAATAAATTTTTAAAAAAGTTTTAGGAGAAAAAATGACACGTGAAATAATTAAAACAGATAAAGCACCACAAGCGATTGGTACTTATTCACAAGCGATTAAAGTAGGCACAACTGTTTATATGTCAGGTCAAATACCTTTGGTTCCGGAAATGATGGAAATGGTAGAAGGGGATATTGCTGTGAATATTCGTCGTGTTTTTGATAATTTACAAGCGGTTGCTCAAGCGGCGGGTGGCGATTTAAAAGATATAGCAAAATTAAATATTTTTTTAACAGACTTAAGCCATTTTCCAACAGTAAATACTGTGATGGCAGAATATTTTACCGAACCTTATCCTGCTCGTGCTGCAATCGGTGTTGCATCTTTACCAAAAGATGCGCCAGTCGAAATGGATGCCGTAATGGAGTTAGAATAAAAATATTTGGCGGGTTGTTATAAAATCCGCCAGCTCTGTTATTTAATCACGTTTTATAAGTCTGATTACCAGACAGTAAGCCAATCCCATATATCAGGTGCAAATATTTCGATTAAGTTTGTATCCAGAGAAAGAAACTTGTTTCCTTTTTTTGACCAGACATATTTAAGCAGTAATCTACTAACATCTGTCTCGCATGTTTTTTTCTTAATGAGAGTTAATTTTATTGACTAAAGTGGTTGCAGCATCATTATTTATAATTTCGTTGGCTTGCAAGTTTTGAGGTGGTTCTGGTACATCAATATCAGCAAATACAATTGGAGTAGTAAAAAGGAGTAATAGCGTTAATAAGGATTTCATTATTTTTTTGATTCCGTTTTAATATTACATGAGTCATGTGAATGAAAACTGGATTTTTATTATGTTATAAACAGGTGGCTTGAAAATCAATTAAATAGCTTTTTATTAGAGGTTAAATACACATAGAAATCTAATAAAAATATATTTTAAGTAACCATTATTCTGCTGCAATTCGTCTATTGCAGCATCAGGAAATACGCACTGTCTTGAGTGAGGTGTTGTATTAGAGCAGATTTTGATTTCTTGACAATGTACGGCGCTCTATGAAAAGACTATTTCCGGAAATATTTTTTGCATTTCGTTTAGCTTGCGTCACTAGTTCTGCTATGTCAGCGTAGTTGTTGTAGGTTGTTGGATCTGGCATAACCGCGCCGATGGAAATGCTCATCACAGGGTAAAAATCATCCTCGCCATTACGTGACTTTGACCAGATACCATTATTTTCTCTATCTTCTATGGTATAAAATTCTGAAATGACAGTTTTAAAATTATCCAGTATATCGTTACAGCGTTTTTTCCAGTCATCACTTCTGAATATAACAATAAAGTCATCACCACCAACATGTCCTACAAAATCTTTAGAAGAAGAGCTATGTTGTAAAAGTATATCGGCAACTTTTTTAATTATTTTGTCGCCTTTGTCATAGCCATATACATCGTTGTAAGGTTTGAAGCTGTCAATATCACAATAGGCGATACAAAAGGAGCTGTTTGTATTTAAAAGGGAATCAATTTTTTCATATATGGGAATATTACCCGGCAGCATAGTTAAAGGGTTTGCATGACGTGCATTTTTCACCTTATGCTCGGTAATTATTTTTAATAGCTGTATAACTTTACCGATACCAATGTAACAACCGTTATCTGTAATAATAAAATCATCTTCTATTTGTACTTTCATTGTGTCTGTGACTAATTTACTAACATGCTCAATACTCCATTCTTTATCAACAATAACAGTACTATCATCAATATAATCTACTATGGGTTTTTGCTCGTATAAAGAGCGTCCAAATTTAGTTGAAAGTATATTTAATATTTTGCTGCGACGGATTAATCCAAGTGGTTTTTTATCTTCTTCCAATACCGGTATAGAAGTTAAGTTGGTGCTTTGGAAAATGGTATGTATTTCAGCTATGGTACTGTTTGGAGAAACTTCCGGTACAGTATTGAGTATGGTTGAGATGTTACTTGATAAACGATCAGTTTTAGATTTGCAGGCATGAGCGGTTGGGCAGCTAAATAATTGTTTGGAAACTGAATAGGGTGGCATTAGTTTTGGACGTGAAAAATAATACCCCTGACCGAGTGTAATACCCATTCCGAAAACTGCTCGGTATTCATCCTGTGTTTCTATGCCTTCAGCGATGACTTT
>JALTJN010000440.1 GCA_027076405.1 Chromatiales bacterium | reverse complement strand
GGTCAAATGTTTTGGGATATTTAGGCTTATTTATCCTTGTTCTTTTTAAGGTTCGTATTTTCTAATGGTAGTAAGCGTTCATTCCACCGTCTTAGTGCAGCATCATCAACCCTCATGTTGCGATAACCTGCTGCATAGAACATAGCATAGTTAAAGGCAGAGCCCGTTCCGCCCAGACAGGTAAGCAAGATGGGACGATCTTTATCTATTTTCATACGGGCGAGTAATTCAGGTATCTTGGGCGCCTTGGCATAGAAGCGGCCTTCATCTGTTTTACGCATATAGTTTTGCCAGGGTTGGCTAAAACTACCTGGAATGCGCCCATAGCGTGGGTTTGCCTGAAACTTGGTGAGGCCTTGAAAATGGGTGGCAGGGCGCCCATCAACCAGAAAATAATGTTGACGAATATTTTTGAGTTCATCGGTTGATATTTCCAATGCTAACAAGGGGCGAGCAATAAAATCCCCTACTTGAGGTGGTTCACTGTCATCCGAGACAGGGCCCTTGGCGTTGAGCCATCCGACCCAGCCTTCATCCAGTACACCAACGTTAGTGTGGCCCAGTAAGTGAAATAACCAATAGAGGTAAACAGCACCCAGAATTTCATCCGTATCATTACCTTTGTAATAAATAACCACGCCATCATCATCATTGATACCTAATTGACGAATTTTTTTAGCGAGGGTATCAATGGGTAAACGAACGAGTGCACCATCGGTATCAACAAAACGCCAGGCACTCTTATTGGTAACAGTACTACCAGGAATATGACCATTGAAGGTGAAATCAACTTTATTCGAGACTTCAATGATAGCCAGATTGGGTTGATTAATGTTTTTAATTAACCACTCTGCGCTAACACTAGGTGGAACAGGTAGTGCGTAGGCTTGCAGTGAAAATAGTAAAAAAATGAAAAGTAAAACGCGGCGGTATCTCATTGAGTATAGCCTTATACTGTGTTTAAAATTCGCTAAGTGTTTTATCTAGTTACCCTAGTCTATTGCTTTCTTCTTAACCAATCAACTACAGCCGTTGTAAATTCAAGTTCATAACCATCAAAACGGTGACCTGTATGATCAATTCCTATTTGTTGGTAATTATTCGAGATCAAATGATGTCTATCTGTGGCGGCGTTGTAATCCTTATGACTAGCATTCCCCCATATATCCAGAACGGGAATGGACGTATTCTTTTTCTTTAAGTTATCATCGCAGGATAATGGTCGCGCACCATTGTTCCTGCATCCAACAACGATTAAACCCGCTAAAGTATTGTTAGGTGACTGTGAGACATAGGCACTGACCATTCGGCTACCCATGCTGTGACCCATCAAAAATATTTTCTTAATGCCTTTTTCATTTCGCAGAAAATTAATTGCTTTATCAATACGGATATAGGCATCAGGAAAGTCGTTGGCATAGTCTTGCCAGAAGTCATGGCCTGTGGGCATTTGTAACGACAGAGTGTGATAACCTAATTGCGTGTTCACTGCTTTTCTAAGAGGCTCAACGACTAGCCAAGTGGGGTACTTGCCTTTACCGTGAGCAAGTATTAAAGCGGTGTTATTATTTCCTTGAAGATAAACCGCACCATCCGGTTTATCTGCATGTGTTATGTTGGTGATCAACAAACTTAAAATGCTAATGAAATAAATAACCTTATTCATATTCATATTCATATACATAAAATCTGCTTGGCTAATTGAGTCATATTTCTTATGTATTGTTTTTGTGACCAGCCACAGCTAACGGTGAACTGTTCCCAATTACGGATAGATAGTATTGTCCATAGAATATCTGTGGCTTGTTGAATGGTGTACACCGATGACAACACCTTATCTTTATCAAGTGCGACAATGGCGGCATTGCAGCCATCTCGTACTGCTTTCATTCGATCATCCCATGCAGATGAAGCAGCTTCATCAGAGTCTTTCATGGCAAGTAGTGCTTTTGCGACACCGTAAACCTCGGGAATATAGTTCCCCCAAGCTTTAATAAAAAGCACAAGGTGTTCGGTACCACTAGTAACATCACAAAGAATGTTGAAGCGTTGTTCTACGCCCTTTACATCATCAATATACCGTGTTGTCGCAATTAATAGTTCTGAGCGTGTTTTAAAATGTAAATAAACGGCTTGTCGCGAAAGACCCGCTTGTTTAGCTATATCACTCATTCTCACGCCACTATTTGGTTTATTTTCGAGTAGCTGCCATGCAGCATTGAGGATTCGTTCTGGTGTTTCTGTGTTTTCACTTGACATGGTGTCAAGTATAGCGTTAAATTGCAGTTATGTCACTTGACACGGTGTCAAGATAAAGGAGAGGGTTATGAGAGTTATCGTATTTGGCGCGACAGGATCCATTGGTAGACTAGTTGTAAAACAAGCACTTAAAGATGGTAATGAGGTAATTGCCTTTGCAAGGAATCCCCATGTCATTGGAATTGAGCACAAAGGTTTAACGAAATTTGAAGGTGATGTTTACAAACCCAGTGATGTGTCGTTAGCAGTCAAAGGTTGTGATGCAGTCTGTATTGCTCTTGGTTCAAAAAGCCTAAAGAGCAATGTTCGCTCAGTAGGAACACAGCATATTGTTGATGCTATGCAAGATCATAACGTGAAACGGCTTATCTGTCAGTCCACACTTGGTGTGGGGGAGAGTCGAGGTAACTTAAATTTCTTTTGGAAGTGCTTTATGTTCGGTCTGGTATTACGACATGTTTATAAAGACCATGTATTACAGGAACAGATTGTTAAGCAAACGGATTTAGAGTGGGTGATTGTGCATCCCGCTGCATTTGTTGATGAGGTGAAATCAACAAATTATAAACACGGCTTTCCTGCGACGGAAAAAAATCTACAGCTAAAGATTGCCAGAACGGATGTTGCTAATTTTATATTGAAACAGCTAGAAAGTAATGCTTACTTGTATAAAACTCCTGGTCTATCTTATTAAATAGCTAAGAGTTGGATTAGTCTTGATCGTATGTCACTCGATGCAACACGCTACTGTCAGAATGTTCGAATGTTTTTCCATATATTTCTAATGATGTTATTTCATTGTATGAAAGGGTGTCATCTTTAACGGATAGCGCCATACGG
>JALTJN010000439.1 GCA_027076405.1 Chromatiales bacterium | reverse complement strand
TTGAAGGCTTTTGCCGCTTCCGGGATAGAGTGCCGCCTCATTATCGTTGGTGATGGGCCAGAGAAAAATCGCATAAAGGATTTGGTCGAGGAATACGACCTCGAAGGCCGTGTATTTATGACAGGGAACCTTAAAAATCCGTACCCGGTTATGAAAGGTGCATTGTTGACTTTGCTGACTTCTGACTATGAAGGTTTGCCGACGGTGCTGGTAGAGTCATTTGTTGTTTCTACCCCTGTGGTCAGTGTTGATTGTAACTATGGTCCGAGAGAGATACTTGGCGAGAAATTCAGTCGTTACCTTGCGAAGGTTGGTGATGTTGAAGATATCGCTGAAAAGATTCGTCAGGCGGTGAATGATATTTCAGAGAATAGGCTGGCTGTGAACAGGTTTGATGTGAAGAAGTTTGACATAAACAGTGTGGCTGAAGAGTATATCGCGCTGTGATTTTTATTTATTAAACGATTTAATTGTTAACGTGTAAATTTATGATGTTTGTCCTGGATAGTTATAAAAGGTGGATTGAAAGAAACGAAGGAAGTATAAATTCTTATGCGAACCATCTGATCGTGATCTTTGCATTCTCGATGCCTATTCTGGTGTCAGTAAGAAGAGTAAGTGTAGCGTTACTGATATTGCTGTTTTTTCTTAGAGGAAACATCTGGTATCACACAAAAAAAACCTTAAGCGACCCTTTGTTATTATCGTTTTTTCTGTATTTTGCCGTACATGTGATTTGGTTGATTGGTAGCGATAATGCAGTGATGGCGAAAAAGTCGCTTCACGATTCTGCTTTTTTATTGTTTTTGCCGTTATTCGTAACATTCATAGACAGGCGTTTCATTGGTCGAATAACCTCGGCGTTTGTGCTTGGTATGCTGGTCAGTGTGATGGTGTCGTTCGGAATATTTTTTGAGGTGATTCCAGGAGTGTCGCATAATATTAATCAGGGTGGTCCTGGTAACCCGACGCCGCTTTATCATCATACGCATTATGGTTATATGCTGGCCATTACATGCATCATGTTGTTGAATGCACTGTTTAATAATAAGGACAGCAAGTATAAGGTATTGGCATTTAGCGCATTATTTTCTGTAACCGTTCTGAATATGTTTATTATCGAAGGTCGTAGCGGTTATATATTGTTTGTTATTCTATTGCTGCCCTTTCTTCTTTTTCGTTTTAAAACGAAGGCAGCTCGACCGTTGTTGATAGCACTATTTCTTTGTTCTGCAACGATGTATGTTGCTTATCATACTGTTGATGTGTTTAAGGACAGGGTGGATCTGACCGTGCAGTCCACTGAGAAGATACTAAATGATAAAAATTACAATACATCAATCGGCGGCAGGGTTGGCATGTTGACCTACTCTATGGGGGTTATCTCGGATAAATTTCTGTTTGGTTACGGTACCGGGGATCATGCTTCGGTTGTTGTCGAAGTGGTGAAGGCGGAAAACCGGGCTCTATCTAATCTGGTTGCCAAGTTGCAACATCCACATAATGAGTTCATCAATGCATTGATACAGTTTGGTGTTGTCGGTTTGCTGGCGTTTTTGAATATTCTTTACCAGATGATGCGATATTCCAGTGATAATAATGGCATTATGTTAAAAGTGATAGCTATTAGTATTTTCTTTTATTCATTGATTGATGTCTTTGTTATTGGTCTCGGGATGTTGCTAACGGTATTAGTGTTGACGAGTGTTTATGTGAATAGTTATTACATTGAAAATGCCAGCTATAGAAAAATTGATGCGCGCCAGATACTTATGTATAGCGGTGTGATGTTATTTTTTTATGGCGTGAAAATTGTCTCTCCTTAACGTTCTTGTTTTTATATGCTTAATAAAAAAGTTGCGATAATGTGTTTTTCGGGAGGTTCTGGAGGCATGGAACACGATACCATCAAGCTTGCTGAGCTGTTGAGTACTGTTTGTGATGTCACCGTTTTCTGTAAAAAAGGGGCGTTTGTACACAGGCTCCTGATTGAGCAGGGAAAACTGAATATGGTTGCAGTCGCTTTTTCCAGTCGTACGTTCAGCCCGTCTATGTTGTTTAAGGTGCGTTCTGAGATAAAAAAGCGAAACATAATAAACGTTATATTTTTCGGAGCTTCCGAGCTTAAAACTTTGTATTTCTCATTTTTGGGTCTGACTGTTAACCTTCTGGTCAGGCATGGAACGACCAAGACGACAAGAAAGCATGGCTGGTTTCACCGCCTTATTTATTCGAAAGTGAATGTACACGTTGTACTGTCGCAGCATCTTCTCAGAAATGTCAGGGAAATAATGCCTCATTCACCGTCCGTCCGATATAAAATAATAATGCAATCATATCGATGTATGAATGAGGTCGCGGACGATGCAAAACCAGAAGGATTATCTCTTTTGCACGTGGGCAGGGTAGCGGGTGGCAAAGGACAACTGGATGCCATTGAAGCGTGCCGAGTGCTGCATGATAATGGTATTGGATTTCAGATGACCTTTATCGGTGCATATGACGATGCTGATTATAAGTCAGAGCTGGAAAGGCGTATAGACGGGGTGAGTTTCAGGGAAAGTATATATTTTACCGGTCACGTTTCCAATGTGGCGAGCTATCTCGAAAGATCGAGCATTCTTCTCTTCCCCAGTAAGGGAGAGGGTATGCCCAATGCGTTGATCGAAGCGATGCATTATGGCCTGGTTTGTATCGTTTATGACAATACGGTTTTTCCGGAGTTTTCTGAGATGGGGTTTTATTTGCACCTGGTGAAAGACGGTGATGTTTCTGCCCTGGGTGAGAAGCTGTTATTCGTTGCTGAGAACATTAGCGGTGAAGTCAAAAGTGCGAGAAAAAATATAAAACTGGCAAATATTATGTTTGATCCAGAACGTGAAAGAACCGATTGGTTGTCTTTGCTGGATTAGACATTTTTATTATGAGAAAAAAACATTCTGAAGATATGAGAGGCTATGAATGGACTGGACAAAGATAAGTACCGACCCTAATGATAGAGAAGCTATGCAGGCAGTGCATGAGCACCTGTTGAGTGTGCGCGTAATAAGAAATTGTACGCATCTGGAATGGCTGGTGGAGAGGGTGAAGGGGAAGACATGTCTGGAT
>JALTJN010000438.1 GCA_027076405.1 Chromatiales bacterium | reverse complement strand
TGATTACCAATTTTAACTAAAGGTAAAAGCAATTCGCTTAAATGTATTTCAGCTTTTAAACTTGAAGTGTCAATTAATGTGAGCAGGTGCGTATGCAGTGGAATAACATCACCGGGTTCAGCCAGGCGCTGTGAAATAATGCCTGCAATTGGCGCCTTAATTTGGCTATGCGCAAACTGGGTTTGTTTTAAATGTAAATCGGATACGGCAATTTCATAACGGGTTTGTGCTTGAGCGACTTCACTTTCTGAAGCCAGTTTTCGCGGCGCTAAATCTTTTAATCGTTGATAGTCTACCTTGGCTAAATTTAATGCAGCCTGCGCTTTTTGCATTTCGGCATGTGCGAGGCTGCTATCGAGTTGAACTAACAATTGCCCCTTTTTTACTTTGTCGCCCGGGTAAACCGGCAGCGCGGTTAACAAACCTTGCGCCTGATTAATAATGCGCACTTCACGTATGGCCTGTAATGTGCCGCTTATGGTTTGCTTAACAGAAATGGTTTGTCGGTTGGCGATAACCGTTTCGACTATGTGTTCAGCGGGCTTGCGCGCAGGGCGTTGCGAAGACGAATCACTGCAGGCGATGAGAACAAGGCTGCACAACAGGCATAAAAAACGTGTGGAAATAGAAAGTGTGGATAATCTCAAAAGTATGCCTTTAATACGGGTTATAAAATTTACATTCATATTTTTATGAATTGTATCATTTATATATCATAAATAACGCATGTATTAAAAGTTTATATGTGAGGTTAATGCCGAAACTAAGCGATTAATTGTTGTACTTTTTTTATTACGTTGCTTGTTTCATCTTCTATAGATTTAAGATGATCCTTTAATTTAGGAATAGATTCTGGTGAATGTTCATTATTTATAATTTCTTTTTCTAAGGTTTCGCAATAAGCAATTAAACGGGTTGCATGAATGTTGCTGTAAGTGCCTTTTAATTTATGAATTAATTTTTTTGAACTGTCTGTGTTTTTATTATCTATAGACTGATTAAGTTTCACCAGGGTTTCACTTGAGGTGCTGGATACGCTATTTATAAAAAGTGTTTTTTCAGTGTCAGAAAACATATTTAAAGTAGTTGATAATGAATTTAAATCGATGGAATCTAATGGGTTTTCTATATTTGTTTTGTCAGAGGAGGATAATAGTGATTCTAATGAAATGTAATTATCAGATAAGGTTTCAATATAAGGAATAGATAAAACGAAGCTACTACCTTTGTTTTTTTCAGATGTTAAGGTGATGTCGCCACCCAATAGTTCTGCGATTTGTTTGCACATATACAAACCAATGCCGGCACCATCATAAGCGCGGCTACGCGAAGCGTCTGCCTGTGTGAAAGGTGAAAATATTTTTTCCTGTTCTTCTTTTGAAATGCCGCAGCCGGTATCGGTTATTGTAAAAATTAATGAGGGTTGTTGTGTTGATTCGCCTAACGTTATGTTTAAAGTGATGTCTCCGTGTTCAGTGAATTTAAGTGCATTGTCTAATAATAAATCAAGGCAACTTATAATACAAACCGGATCACTGTGTAATGACAAAGGGCAATTATTTGCAGTAACGCTCGTAAAATTAAGTTGTTTGTTATTAAAGTTTTTGGAATGCTTGTTATTGACAGCGTTGATTAAATCGTTAAGTAAAATATTGGCATTACAAATTTCGAGCGTCCCTGAATTGAGTTGACTAAAATTAATAATATTATTAATAATATCCTGAAGTCGATTTGCAGATTGAGTGGCCGCAGTTAAATATTCTTTTTTATCCTCGGGTATATTTAATTGTCGTTCTAATACACTTAACATACCGAGTAAACCGTTCATAGGGGTGCGTATTTCGTGGCTGATGTTGGCCATAAAATCAGACTGTTTATGTGCCAGCATAATAGCTGCATCGCGACTTTCCTGCATGTCTTTTTCAGCTTGTTTGTGCAGGCTGATATCACGAATATAAATAATATAAATGGCTTCGCCTTTTTGTATAACAGAGGCAACCGAAATTTCCGCAGGAAAAATTTTAGCACCTCGTCCTTGCATGGTTATTTCAGTTATTTTACTAAAAATAGACTCCTCTTCTTCGTTACTAACCTGACGCATAAGTTGCGTATATTCTTTGCGATGACTTTCTGTAAATGCAATGTCAGGAAAATACTGGTCAGACATATCAAAGTCATCAATCTCTAAAAGTTTATCGGCGGCAGAATTATATGTGTTGATAATAAGATTACTATCTAAGGTTAAAATTCCATCAAGTGCTGCATCGCTAATTGCCGCTTTGCAGGCTTCGCTTTCCATTACCAGCTCCCAGGTTGACATCGCCTGTTGCAGGTTAATGTTAATTTCATTAAAACATGCACCCAGTTGCCCAAACTCATCGTTTCGATCAATGCGCAATTCAATATGATCGTCACCTTGCGCTAATTTTTTGAAGTTACTAATTAATAATTTTATGGGGTTAATAATTATTGTTTTAGAAAAGAAAATGCCGATGAAAAGAATAAGAAAGGCAATTAAGATTAAGGCCGCTATTGTAATGGTTTGATGTTTTTCAAGCTGTTGATTAAATGCTTGAAACGCTTTTTGTGATTGTTCCGGTTTTTCAGAAATAAGTTTTTTCAAGGTTTGTAACTGCACATTGTCTTGCTTGTTTAATGATAATTGTAAAACAATATGAGAGCTAATCAATAAGCCACCGATTAAAAACAGGCTTATGAGCTTTGTGGTTAACGTCTTTGGTTGCAGCTGCTTAATATGGTTTATTAGCATTACGGTTAGGGTGGTATTTGTTTGGTTCAGGTAGATAAGTTTAGAGCATGAATTTCAATTTATCTTAAATTTAGACATATTTTTTGTGTGGACATGTATTAGGTTGTTCTTATGCTTTGGCGGCGTAAAACAGCATTTATTTAAACATCATCATCGTTTGCAACTTAACGTATAATAGCCCCCACTTACTTAAATTTAACCCCACACCATTATATGCATAATATACATCGAGCCACCGAAGCCCCGCACGCTGAACGTAAAGACCTGTTAAATTTAAAACGCATGTTGCCTTTTTTGTGGAGCTATAAAGGCCGGGTATTAATTGCGCTGATGTCTTTG
>JALTJN010000437.1 GCA_027076405.1 Chromatiales bacterium | reverse complement strand
ACATGATAAGCAATTTTTAAAGAGCTTGATTTCTAATTTTCCATGGCGTTTTAGACCATTCATTGCGAAAAAATACAGCGTCGAATTTATCAAAGTAGGGCGCACTAAAGCGAATCTTAATCTTTTGCGCTTCAATGAAAAAATCAATGACGGTATAGACTGCCGTATCAATCAAGGCGATTCTGTAAACGTCGAACGCGCTAAGAATTTAGCTTATGAAATGCAAATGCTTTACGCCTCAATCGGTTATGAAGCATTAATGCAAGCGGCTAGTGTTCACTTGAAGGCGGAGTATTTTCCAGAGCCGCCGAAAGACTGCGAAGATGAAGAAAGATACACGGCGGCGCGGTTGCAGTGTGAAAAATGGTGGCGTAGGCAACTTCGCAAACAGCAGGGGCGCAAAATTGAAACGCTGGGGCGGCATGTCAATTTAATCAACGTATTTAATGGGCTTTATGCCAGCGATGAGACAGTAAAGCGTAGATTTCAGCAAAAAAACCGAAACAGAAAAATATTAGAGTCTTTAAAAGTAATCAATGAAGATGAACAGGAATATACGCTCCAGCAATTATCTGACTTAAGCGTTTCTAATCCTGAGATTCGACGCGGCGAATTAATGACGCGAATAAGAGGCTTTGAAAATTTTGCTGAAAAAATAGGGTATGTCGGCGAATTTTGGACAATAACCTTACCAAGTAGATTTCATTCATGTTTGAGTAAAACAGGCAAAGCAAATAAAAAATTTAAAGGAAAAACCCCAAGAGAGGGGCAACAACAATTAGCGCGACAATGGGCGCAAGTACGCGCCAAATTTAAGCGTATGGATTTGGAAGTATTTGGTTTCAGAGTATCAGAGCCTCAACACGATGGGACTCCGCATTGGCACATGCTTCTATTTATGCGCCCCGAAAATGTCGGGTTAGCGCGTTATATCTATAAAGATTACGCGCTGAGGGATGAAGGCAACGAGCGGGGCGCGAAAAAATATAGATTTAAAGCTGTGGCAATGAATCGCGGCGGCGCGGCTGGTTATATTGCCAAGTACATTTCTAAAAATATTGATGGTTATGGCTTCGATGATGATTTATTTGGCGGCGATGTAAAAGATTCAGCGCGCAGGGTTGATGCGTGGGCAAGCACTTGGGGCATTAGACAATTTCAACAAATTGGCGGGCATAGCGTCACGGTTTGGCGTGAATTGCGGCGATTAAAAGAAAACCAAGTAGATGATGAAGTCATGGAGCACTGGCGCGCGGCTGACGCTGGCGATTGGTGCGCGTATCTTGAAGCAATGAATAAGCGCAAGTTAAAAACGGTAACGGCTTGGAATGACAAGCTGGGGCAATATGGTGAGCCGATAGGCGACCAGATTCTAGGCGTTGGATTTGATGATGCAATTATCTATGTAACGCGGATTCACGAGTGGACTCTAAGTAATGCAAGCGACAGCGCGCTAGCTTGGAGTACTGTCAATAACTGTACGGAGGAAAACGCTAAAAATGGCGAATATAAAAGAGAGTAAAAAATTAAATCTGGTGGAAAGGGGGCTTAAACTTAAATATTCAGTAAGTGAAGCCAAAAAAAAACCACTTTTACAAAAAAGCGCGGCACTTGAAAACTGTTTAGATGATGCAGTTGCGCTTATTTATGATTTATCGCGCGAGGTTCACGGCTTGCGCGGTTGATACTAGCCCACCCACGCCGTGAGGCGTTACGTTCCCATAGCAGGATTTTTAATTATGAGAAAGAGAACAAACACAACAATAGCTAAATGTAAATGCCGTTTTAATGGTTGCGCGAATGTCGCCGATGTGCGGCGAATGAAAGACCACGAGAGAGGCGCGCTTTATTTGGTTTGCCCTGAGCATGGAGTGGATAAAGCGGCAAGCGGTCGAGCGCAAGAATTATTAAATAAATGGGTTCAAGATAACACAATAAACCCAGAAGTAGAGCCAGCACCAGCACCAGAAAATCCAGAACAAAACCCAGAGCCAGAAAAACAGCCAGAGCCAGCACCAGCACCAGAAAACCAAGAGCCAGCACCAGCGAAAAAAGGCGGGTTTTGGAATAAAGCGGCGGCGCAGTTCGGCGCGTGGCTGGAGGATTAGAAATGGATGATTTAAACCCAGAACAAAACCCAGAGCTAGCACCAGAAAACCCAGCACTTGAAGATCTGGAAAAACTGCAAGAAACAGCGGCAGATTTTGAGCCTAGCGCGGCAGATATTGAGCAAGAAAGCGCGGCTGAAAGTGTCGAATCTAAGCAATTAGTATTAATGGCAATATCCCCGCTTTTTGACATATTCGCGCCAAATTGGGGCGTGAAAGATGAAGAAAAAGAGGCATTAGCAGGGGCGTATGGGCTGGTGATAGATGAGTATTTCCCAGATATTGAAGCAAATCCGATTGTCGGGGCGGTGTTAGTGACTGGCATGGTGATTGCACCGCGAATTGGTACTCCGCGCATAACCGAGCAAAAAAAAGATGATGGCGTTATAGATGAAGCGAGCGGCGACTGATGGCAGTAAATCCGAACACAAGCCACGCGAATGAGAATACGCTTTATTTAGCATGTAGCGGCGGCGGTAAATCTCAAGCATTATTGAATAATAAAAGCATACCAAAGCGCGGGGCGCGGGTGCTTTTGTGGGACATTGACGAAGACCACAGGGCAACAAGATTTTATACATTAAATGACTTTTTAAAGGCGGTTATTTCTGCGTTAAAAACGGGGCGCGGGTTCAGGATTGCATACAGCGGCGCGGATACAGTAGAAAACTTTGAGCGATTTTGTCAGATATGCTGGGCTTGTCTCGATGGCAATAAAAAGACTTATATCATTATTGAAGAATTGGCGGATGTATCACCAACAACAACAAAAGCAACGCCAGAATTTGGTCGGCTATTAAGAAAAGGGCGCAAATTTGGGGCGGTGCTTCACATCACAAGCCAGCGCGGGGCTGAGATTGCAAAAACGGCATACACTCAATGCCTGACAAAATATGTAGGACAGCAGCAAGGGAGCGATATTCTAAAAATGTCACAAGTTGCAAACGTAAAACCTAGCGCAATTTCAGAGCTAAAACCATTAGAGTTCTGGAAAACCCAGAGCAATGCAGAAAAACCGCAAAAAATAAAAATCCGCTACACAAAGCCATAATCCCAGGACAGTTCCAGAACATGATTGCAGAAAAATCCAGAACATACTTTATTAAATGGCGTGGAAACACTTAACTTTAATCAATGCTTGAGGGCAGAAAAATGAAAAAATATTTAATTATGGGAGCGGTTGCAGTTGTAGCCGTAGCGGTTGCTAAAAAATTGCCTGTAGTTCAGAACTACGTTTAATTTTTAGCAAAGCACCCTTTTTTTAAGGGGTGCTTTTTATTAAAAAGTTATTGTCGGGAGACACTTAAAAAATGAAGATTTCAAAAAGAATGCCAGCTTTTGAGGCGGTTGCGGCAGGTCAAACGGCAACGGCAAAGTTGCCCATTGGTTTATCTTATCATTCGTTACAGCTCAATTATTCGGGTGCAACACTAGCGCAACTAAATGAGATTCGAGTAGTAGTAAATGGCAAAGTATTACAGCGTTATGTGGAAGCCAGCCATTTAGATTCCATGAATAAGTTTGATGGTCAGGCGGGTGCTAACGGTGTAATTAATATTCCAATCGGTGACCGCTTCGGTTTAAAAACCCGCGCAGGTATTGAATTATCAAAGCTAGGGACGGGTATTGTGTCAGACACGAATCCAGCCACTTCTATTCATGTCGAGGTAGATATTGACGCGGCGGCAGTAAATCCAGCTTTATCATTATTGGCTGTAATGTCCGACCCTGACGTTAGCGGTTTAGTTAAGCATGTGCGCCAATTTACTAAATCACCCACTGGTGCGGGATTGTATGAGATTTCAGACTTGCCAAAGGGTAATCTTTATAACCAGATTTTCTTTAAATCTGCAAATATCGACAAAATCGAGATTGAGCGCGATGAGCGCATAGTCTTTTCACGCACTAAAGCAGAAAATGACAAAATTCAAAATGATGGCGTTCGTATTACTCAGGCTGGTTATTTTGTTGTCGATTTAACAGAAGAAGGTCATGGCTCAGAGTCTTTAGTGACTGAGGGCGTTCAAGATTTACGCTTTAAGCTCACAATGGCGGCGGCTGATACGGTTGGCGTAACGGTTGTAAGTCTAGGCGCGTTGGGTGATTAGTCATGGCTGATAGCAAAGTAGAGGCATGGCTAAAATATGGCGTTGCAACGGCTTTGGATTTGCCAACTGAGGGCGTAACGCCCTCAGATTATCCGCCACCAGCAAGCGGCAACAAAACAGAGCAAAACGCACCAGTTGAGCAAACGCCAAACATCAACAACGGCGGCGGTTTATCGCTGGGCGGTAATGTAACAATGTATGTTATTGCTGGGCTTGGTTTTTTGGCACTGGCAAAGGCTTTTAAGGTTATTTAGTCATGTCATTAATTCCTGACATTTCGGGCGGTGCGGGTGGTATCACTGGCGGAGATAGCACAAGCGGAGATATTCAGTCCAGTAATTCGCTTACTTTCGGCAATATTCAGCGCAATACATTGGGTAGCTCAAAAATGTTATTGCTGGCGGCGGCGGGTGCTGTAGCGTTGCTGATTTTAAAAAAGGGGTAAGAAATGGGCTTATTAAGTTCCAGTTCATCAAGTACGCAAAATTTCAATGATTCGCGCTCGAATGTGGACAATTCAGCCATAGATTTTGGTATCGGTGGCAATAATAAATACAACGGCGGCAACACCTACGGAGACCTAAAAAGCGGCGGTAATCTTTCGGTGACCACAACAGACTATGGCGCGATAGAGGGCGCGGTTTCAATCGCGGGTTCTGCGCTATCAAGTGTTGACAATTCAGTGGGTGCATTGTCAGCGGGTTTTAATAGTTCTTTGCAGTCGCTAAATTCAATCGCTAAAAATTCAATTCAAGCAGTAAAAGACTCATATCAAAGCGACAATAAAAGCATTACTCAGAGCGCGATAATGTGGGGCGGTTTTGTTGCATTGGGTTTTATTGCACTAAAGGTTTTAAAATAAAATGCGTTCATTTCAATTAAATCTACAAGCAAACGTCGAGCAAGAATTAGGCGTAGTCGGTAATCACTTTAGAATATTAGAGGCAACTAACGACCTTTATGTTTCTATTGACGATTCCCCGTATTTTAAAGTGAAAGCAGGTCAAGGCTTAACGGATAATAAAGATAAATTCGAGCGGCTAAAAGTAAAAAGCCTAGTAGCGCAAAATGCTTTATTAATTGCTGGTTTTGGTACATTTCACGATTCAAACGAATCAATCAGTGTAACAACAAGCGCAACCGTAGCCCCAGCGGCAACTTATAATCCGCTAGCTGATGTTAGTGTGCCAGCGGGTGCAAGCGCGGCATTAGTAAGCGCAAATTTAAACAGACTCTCTTTAATAATCACAAACCCAACAACAAATACAGCAACATTTAGGCTTGGAGTGCCTTTAGATGTATCTGCAAACAAAGGCGCAATTTTAGAGGTAGGCGATTCAATCACTTTAGCAACAACGGCGGCGATTAGTGCTTTTAATACAGGCGCGGTTGCTGAGAGTCTAGTTATTAGCGAATTGGTGGCTTAAATGTGGGCAAGTCGAGCAAGTCAAAATAGCCTAGTTCAGCTAAAAAGTAATGATGTAAACAAAGGGGCAGCATTAGTAGCTGGCGCTGTTCAAGTGGTTGAAAGCGTTGCAGTATTGCGAACAATAGCGCCAGCGGCAACAAGACATATTGATACTTTAGGATTTTATTCGGCTGGTGATAATGGCGGCGGTCGCTGGTATGCAATAACAGGCGCGGCGGCGGGTACATATTCAGACAATAGCGGCACTGTAATTGTGCCAAATGGCGGCGATGGTTCGGCGGCGTGGTTGCGGGATTTTGATGGGTATAAATTACCTATAGAGGCATTTGGCGGTAAATCTTCTGACGGTGCTTTTGATAACGCGGCAGTAATAAATAGTGCGCAAAATTACGTTAGAAAGCTAATTTTAAAAAATGCTGATTATTGGATAAATCAAACAATTAATATTACTAAAGATGGTTTCGAGTTGGTCGGCGGCGGTGATTTTTGGACACCAACAAATAAAGCAACGCGGATTATTCAGCAAAGTGCCACAGCAGATATTATTTATATTAATAATGGCACAGTAACCACCACAGATACTAATTCATTTATAAGAGGTGTTAGGGTTAAAAACCTTGATTTATTGCGAGTAGCAATGACCGCGCCAGCGGCGGGGGCGGAGTTTACGGCGGGTGCTGGCGTTCGTATTAAGCATGCAATTTATACTTATCTAAATGATGTAAAAGTAAGTGAGTGTAATATCGGTGTATTGCTTTATGGCACGGTTCGCACTTATTTGGATGATGTAGACATTTTTAGAAGCACAGCGATAACAGCAACAAATCCAGCTGATGACTTTTTTTATGGCGTGGTTTTGGATGGTTCAGCTAATATCGGGCTGGCAGGTGGTAATGCGTCAACTTATATCACAAGAACAAGCGCAGAGCTTGGCGGTGCGCCAGTATTAAAAGCATCAAAAGGGTTTTATTTAACTCAAAATTTTGTAGATACGTTTTTAATGCAACCAGAGACTTTAGCCGTGGAGGTGGGGATTGATGTTGATGGCGGTTCGAGTACAACGGTTGGCAATGTTGATTTACATATAACAAATCCAGTTAATGACGGGTTTTTAATAACTGGAATTATGGTTCAAAATACAAATAATAATGGAATAATATCTATAATTTCACCATACGGTGCGCCAGCGGCTGATGCAGTCGCGGCGGGTGCATTAGCCAGCTATTTTATAAATAATTCTAAAGCAATGTTAACGATTTCAGCATTGCAAAGCATTAATAATCAGCATAGTTCATGTATGGGTGTTTTTGTTCAAAATTCAGAAAATGTGCATTTAGAAAGCGGCGGCATTGCTTCAAGTGCGCGACCTTTGGCGTTTGTGGGCTGTAATTTTTGTCGGGCGGCGTTAAATATTAGTCAATCAGTAAAAACAACAACTCAAGCGGCGGTTTATCTTTCTGATTCGGATAATAATAAAATAGATTGCGCAGTTAATGGCGGGGCAAATGGGGTTATTACAGCAGGCGTTCAGATTTTAGGCACTAGCTCAAATAATCACATAGATAAAACAAGAGTAAATGCGGCGGCGATTGTTGGCGGAGTTAAGTTTTTGGATAGTTCCACAGGTACGGGGAATATAGTAACTGGAGCGGCTGGATAATGTATAAATTGAAAGAAGCTGGAGTAAGCATGGCGGTACTATACGCCGCCGCTTATTCACTGCAAGCCAGCAATTTAGATTTAAAGTACTTTAAAAATAGTGAGTTCGGCGTGTGGTTTCCGCTGATGAATCCAGAACTTTTAAAGGGGTTGGATGTATTCAGAGAAGCTTTAAATAGTCCTATTATTGTATCGCCAGCGCATGGCTCAATGGGGCGGTTATACAATCCAGCAAGCCAGCATTTTCCGCGACCTCTAGTAAATGCCATTGATGTAATGATTCCAAAAGCTGATTTATACGAGGCTTATAAAACAGTGCGCAGGATAGAAATATTCAGCGGCATAGGTGTTTATCCAAATTGGAAGCCATATAAAGGCTTTCATTTGGATATGCGCGAAAGTAGGGATGCAGGAACGCCAGCGTTATGGGCTGGGTTAAAAAATGACAACGGTGAACAATATTACACTGATGTGAGGCGGGCTTTTATATGATAACTGAAAAAACAATATTAACAGGCGCGGCGGTGGCACTAGCGGCGTATTTGTTCATAAAAAGCGAAGCGAAAAAAGCGGCTGAAACAGTAACGGAAAGCCTAGACCCAACTAGCAGTAATAATATATTTGCAAGCGGGGTTGATAAGGTTGGCGCAGTGCTGACAAATGACCCTAATTTTAGGCTGGGCGGCTGGCTTTACGATAAATTCAACAATAAAACAGGGGTACAATAATGTTTGCAAGTATCACTAGCGGGATTATATCTGCATCATTATCACTATTGAGCAAAGTAGCAACGCAAGCATTTTTTGAGTCAGTCATGCAAAAAGTTTTAATTTATGGCTTAGAAAAAATGGCAAAAAGTACAGAAAATACGCTGGATAATGACTTAGTAAAAGACATTAAAAAAAGGCTGGGCAATGTCACTGATTGAGGCTTTTATAATGGCTGTTGTTACGGGTTTTTTTTCGACGGCGGGAACGGTAATTGCTTTGCGTGTGGATGTTAAAAATATTAAAGGCTCAATTAATGAAATTAAAAGTTCGGTTCTAAGGGCGCATGAGCGTATAGATAGAATAAACAGATTCGACGAAAGGCGAAGCAATGAGCAGTATAGAGCGAATATTCAGTAATAGAGAGAGTTTAACAAGTGAAGCAAACGCGGCTAATAGTCAGCAACAAGCAATAACAACAAGCGGGGGAAGCGTGGGGGCAAGTGCTTATGATATTTGGTTGGGGTTAGGTAATACAGGAACGGAGGCGGACTTTATCGCATCATTAAAAGGTGCAAAAGGTGATACTGGAGCAACTGGAGCAACTGGAGCAACTGGAGCGGCTGGAGCGGCTGGAATAAGTGCATATCAATCATGGCTAAATCAGGGCAATGCAGGAACGGAAGCGGACTTTATCGCATCATTAAAAGGTGCAAAAGGTGATACAGGGGCGGCAGGTTCAGGGGGTTTTGCTAAATACAATGGATTATTTGTGCCTGCAAATATGACAAAAACAAATGGAACTATATCAGTAAGCAATTTATATACTTATCTGGTGCCAGTTACGGTTGAATGTACCGCAGACATTATAAGTCTAGGCGTAGATTATACGGCGGCATCTGGGCTGGTAAGAATTGGAATATATGATATAGGCACGAACGGCTTGCCGCAAAATTTAATCACAGAAACGGCAGAGCTAACAGCGGCGGCGGGGCTGGTAGAGTCGGCAATATTATCAAGTGGATTATCTCGGTTCTATGTTGCAATGAAGTTTAGCGCAGGGGCAACAATAAGAGCGGCAACAGAATACTACACGCAAGGCGGTATATTAGGGGGCGCGGGTGCTTCAAAATATCATTGGTTAAGATTGAGCGCGGCTTATACAAATAGCAGTTTTCCAGCGGTTATTGATGCAACGGCGGCAGTGAAAAGAACTGGGAATATACCTTTACCATATATGAGAAACTAAAAAAATGTCACATTATCAGAGATTAAAAGAAAACAGAGTAAACGAAAGCCATGCAGTAACAATTCCAAGCTGGCGCGAACTGGTTAAAATGTCAGTAGAAGATTTAAAGGCACTGGCAAAGGCAAGCGGCATTGAATATCAAGGGCGCATGAAAACAGCCAGCGCATTAAATAAGCTAAATTAATGAAAACAGAAATAACGGCGGGTTTAATCGGTGGCTTAATGCTGGGCGCATTGGTCGGTTTTATCTACGGTCAAAACTTGCGAAAAAATACCGCCTCAAATATCAAAACAGAGATGAGCGGCGGGGTTTTAACGGTTAAAATAGATGCAGTCGCGGCGGCAAAGCAAAGCATTTATGATTTACTTCAAAATTAACGCTTATCAATAATCGCTCGAATATTATCTATAGCGGTATCATAAAAAGGGTTATGAGTGCGCCTTGCCCAGTCAAACATAGAGGCAAGATTTTCAAGCTCGGCTGAATAAATGGCGCGGTTCTGGGGCGTGTAAAGCACGTCATCCCGAAAATTAAAATACTCCCAACCTTTGAACGGAAAATATCCAATCTTAATTTTAAGCAATTCATAAATGTGACGTTTGGCGCGGTTCTCATGTTCCCATCTGCGCCATGTGCGTTCCGATACTTCAAAATAAGCGGCGGCGGCTTTGCGGGTGCGAAAGCCAGCGCGATAACGTAAATAATCAAGATACTGTAATTGATTTAATTCTGACACGATAAAATCCCTCTAGAAACAATTAATTGAAAAAATGACCGCCATTAAAAACGGCGTAAAAAAGGGGCTTTTATCGGTCGAAGTGTAGAAAACTTAAGGCTTTGCGGCATTTTGAAAAGAAATAATAAAAATAATACGCTACTTAACATAATAGACAGTATTGAGATCTCTTTTAAAATGAAAGGGCTATCTATAGCGGTTTCCGCGCCTGCAAGCATGACAACAACGGACAAAATGACCGCCGCCGCAATGTGACTTGCCTGTTTTGCTAATTGTTCCCACTTTTTTGCTAGTTCGGGCTTTTTGCTTTTGCTTGCCTTTATGTTTGCCAGTATTTCAAACGGTGAGATATTTAATAATTCGGCGACTATTAGGGCAGTGTCACTGTCGAGTGTTGAGCGTCCTGCTTTATATTTTGACATTGTTTGCGGCGATACTTTGAGTAATTTAGACACGGCATAGTCGCTAGTGATGTTTTGTGAGTTTTTAATTTCATTGATGTAAAACTGAGTATTTTTCATAAATCACCTAATTTGTTTTTCTTTTAAGGATTAAAAGGGGCTGCGTATTTGTATAGTCTAGGTCGTAAAAATAAAGTGTATTGCTAAATATACGGAAAGGGATTTCAATTTTTTTTCCAGTTGCATCCTCTGAGATTCCAGCGCAATTTGAAAGACCATTATCTTTTAAATATGAAATGTAAAGTGATAGCTTATTTGTGTGTTGGATTATGCTGGGTTTTGCGACTGTATAAGTGCCACTTGAAATATTATCAAGGGATGTTCCGTTAAAAGTAAGGTTGCTATTAAAAGTTATTGATGTTTTACATAGTGTGATTTTATCGGTGCTTTCCCATGTTCCAATAATACTGTTGTCGGTATCTGTTACTGAGTCTTGAGGAGTTCCGCAAGCTGAAAGTAAAGCGGCTATAAATAAAATAAAAATTTTCACTTTTTACCCTGTTATTTGTTATCTGTTGAGTCAACTATAGTTGAATATTGCACAAATGTGAATATTGCACATTGTTGCATATTGCACATTGTTGATATATATTCTCGTTCAACACTTAAAAACGCCCTGTTTTTAGGTGCTATCTGTTGGATTTGGGCGGTGTTATATCCACCGCCCTGATTCCGACTTTAATTTTTAACAGAGGATTAAAGAAATGAGTTTATACAGTGATTTAGTTGCTCAAATAGAGATTGAACTAGAATATTTTGAAGATTTGCAAAATGCTAATCTTCAAGAAAAAATAACAATCAGCGGAATTGTCTGGCGCGTCGAGCATATCAATAAACAAGATAAAGTTATTATGTGTGCGCGTGATGATGTGCAGGAAGTAAAAAGTGGTTTGCAGGTTTTGCACATGACTTTTAAAGATTATCAAGCCATTAAAAAATACAATAATAAGCGTTTAAAGCTGGTGGGGAATGTCGCGGGGTTGGCGGCATGAATGATATTTTAACAACAATTAAAATTGAAGCCGAGCAGGTCAAAAAGCAAATTGAGTGGGTCGATAAGCTAAATGATGGTTATCTAAAGAATGGAATGGTTAATTGCTTGCGTTCTAAGCTGTCAACATTGCGTAAAATGTATGCGTTGGTTCAAGCTGGCAATGTAGAGAATATAGATATAATCGAGAGCCAATTGTGTTAGTACCTTATCAGCACCACGCACATGATAAGCAATTTTTAAAGAGCTTGATTTCTAATTTTCCATGGCGTTTTAGACCATTCATTGCGAAAAAATACAGCGTCGAATTTATCAAAGTAGGGCGCACTAAAGCGAATCTTAATCTTTTG
>JALTJN010000436.1 GCA_027076405.1 Chromatiales bacterium | reverse complement strand
GATTTTTCAAGGCTCGGCATTGAAGTTGCCTTACAGATTCTTCGCTTTTTCCGATTATTTTCGCAATTTCTCGATTAGAAAATCCCTCGATAAATTTTAGGATAATAACATCTTGCCTGTCATCGCTCAGTTTACCTATGGCTTGATACACCGCTTTTTCCGTTTCCAGTCTTTCGACAAAAGCAATCGGATTCGCGCTTTCGTCTTTTAACTTATCAAAAACTTCCGTCGGGTCATCTGCGATTAAGTCCTTTTTCTTCCTCCAAAAATCAATTACGGTGTTTCTGGCAATCGTGAAAAAATAAGCCAAGGGATCTTTTCCTTTTTCTTGAAAACCGGATATTGATTTGTGAATTTTCAAGAAAACGTCTTGAACCAAATCTTCCGAAACACCTTTATCCTTAACTCGAATATAAATATAACGGAAAATCGGCGTAAAATACAATTCATAAAGACACCCAAAGGCATCCGAATCGCCTTTCTTGGCAAGTTGCATCAATTTTTTTGGATTGTTCTTTGAATTCTCACTCATAATATATAACGAAGACATCGAGAATCAGTGACAGTCTTTTACTTGCCTAAATTGCTCATAATATTGCCAAATTGTATCAATATTTGTTTACCTTGCCAATTATCATCATAACAAAACACCCGCCTTCTGGCGAGAGAGTGAAATACAACACGTTGAGCGGGCGAATTTTGTCCGCAGACAAACCCCTCGCAACAAATCCCTCGCGAAGAATTTGCGTAAGAGAGAAATACCGAGCGGAAAATTGTCTTTTAAATTGAAAAAACGAAGCTTAAGAGATTGTTCGAAAAGTTTTTACGAGAAAAAACGTATAGATTTTTCATCAGAAAATAGAAGATTAAGTGAGGTGATATAGTCATATCAGTGACGAAAGATTCTATTTTCTTAGGGGGAAAGATTAAGTTTTTTTGCCGTGAAGGGCTTTTTAAACGGTTTCTTAGACACACGGTGAACACTTTAAACGATTAAGGGTGAATTTTATTTCTCAAATCACTTTTATTTTTAGCTATCTTTTCTATAATTGTGTGATTATCTCCAAACTTGCACATAGCATCGCAGTTATTAACAAGATCCGATGCTAGGATATACAAAATTTCTAATTTATTTTCTTTAATAGATGGTCTTTCAAGTTGATATTTTACATCTTTTTCTCTTTTGTCCGGCGCAACAATATAAAGTTTTGCATTATGTGCCGGTAAAGAAACGGATAAGTCGGCAAGGCGCAAAATACCTGAATATATGGACGTGCTTTTTTCAACTTCAAATGCGCAAACTATTTTATTCGCGCCTTTCTCAAACCACACGACATCAATCAAAGCGATGGTTTTGAAGATCTCTGGGGATACTTCTAACTTCGGAAATTCGCTCAGGCAAAAGAAAGAAAACTTGTTATTTTTATATTGCTTTGAACGGTCATTTGAGGCGACAATGACATCATAGCCTAAAGAATGGCCTATTTTTAAGAGTTGGTACTGTAATTTGGTGTGAAGCTCGTCTTCTTGCTTTTCATCAACAACCCTATCATGACGTTTTTCAAGTTCTTTGGTTATTTTCTCTATCTGTTTTTCTGAAAGGTTTTTTTCTTGTCCAACCAAAATATTATTTTGGCCTATTTCATACAAAAATCCCGAAAACGCCCCTAAATCATTAGAAAAACATCTAATATATTTTCTGTTCTCTCTAAGAATGATTTCTCTCATTTTCAGATAATCTTTCCACGAACAGCCGATTCTCTCCCCGAACAAATGTTTGAATCCCTCTTTTATTGCCGTATTGCATGGCGGAAATATCGTAGGATGCAAAAAATACAGAATATTCGCAACAGCCGGACCAAGACCTTTAATATTCTTTCCATCTAATCTTATTATTTCCTTGATAAGTTTTTCTTCATTGTTTGTGTTTAGACAACTTTCCAAAAACTGCCCAAAATATTTTTTGTTCTCTTGATTTTCATAAATATCGGGAATTCGCATTCTAGGCTTCCAGTCAAAAGGATGTTTCGCGCCCTTAAAAACCTCTTTTTGTTCGGTAATGCACTTTAATACAAATTCCAAAGAACTATCCTTAATATCGTTCGGGAATTTATCATTTTTTATATCACTAACAACTTGCGCTACTCCTTTCTTAATTGAGCGAAAAGCCTTCAGTCTGTCGTCATTATTCACAAACCAAGTCTGGTAAACCAAATCAGGATTATTTTTGTATTCTGTAATTAATTTATCCATGTCAGAAATTAAGATTATCGTTATTATATAGGTTTTTCATTATGTTAAAGAGTTTCAGGATTAAGTTGAGAAAGCACAGCATTATCCCAAAACCACAATACTACATGCTATGGTCTAAAAACAATTACACCTTGATTTATTTTACAAAAATCTCATTCAATTTCTCTCGGGTTTTGGGGCCGACGTAACCGAAACCGATATCCGAACTGTTTTTTACTATATTGTGTTTTAATTGGAATCTCTGCACCGCTTTTTCGGTTAAGGAGCCGAAATATCCTGTTATCAATTTCTCCGGATAAATATCGGGAAGCGAGGATAGAGATTCTTGCAATTTCCTGATATCACCGTCTCGCATTCCGACTTGAAGACCTCTGGTAAACGCGCCTGTTATGTTTTTGACCGTTTCACCATCGGAATCGTCTATTTTCTCGATATCGCCCTCATTTTGTTCCGTTTTAACGCCCGTAAATGAATTAACGAATTTAATAGTTGACGGCCCAAAATATCCCGTACCGCTACGCAATCCCGACGGCTTGAGTATGTCTTTGGAATAATAATTTTGAAATTTAATCAAAGCGATTTTCGTCAGATTTCCAAAATAATCGGTCTCATTGTTCGGCGACCCGACTCCTGTCTTTGCCACCAAAAATCCATTGCGATTCAAAAATTTTTGCAATTCTTTCACTTCTTCGCCTCTGTCACCGACTTTTAAGTAACTTGAAAACCTGTAACTTGAAACATTGGGGTTCGATACCTTCTTAATGCCAAGCATTTCGCCCGTTTTATAATAATCCAAATTATCCGTTTCAATGATGTCGCTCCAAGAAAAACCGTAAGAATTAAAAACCTCCTCGTTTATGATAGGTCGTTTTTTGTTATTTTCAATCAAATA
>JALTJN010000435.1 GCA_027076405.1 Chromatiales bacterium | reverse complement strand
ATTTACAAGCAGTCAGCGCTTGGGTTATGGTAGAACGAATCGAAAAACAGCAACAGCAGTAGAACATGTATCATGGTCTGTTAATGTTGTTGCTAACCAGTAGCTTCACCAGACAACTAAAAGCGGCGCTTGTTTTGCTAGAAAAACAGCAAAAACGCGCCACTTTTAATTGCTGGTGAGCAAAGCGTTAGGGCAATATAAGTCTTTCCAAAATAGCTCTTGTTGCGCACTACGCAATATGTTATATTCAAAAAATGATAAAATCATTCAAGCACAAGGGACTTCAAAAGTTCTATGAAACGGGAAGTACTGCAGGAGTACAAAATAGTCATAAAAATAGGTTACGAATGATACTCGCAGCTCTTGAAACCTCGCATGAAATTGAAGATATGAATGTTCCTGGTTTCAGGCTTCACCCACTAAAAGGGAAATTAAAAGGCATTTCATCTGTAACAGTAAGCGGTAATTGGCGAATAACATTTAAGTTTGAAAATGGGCATGCCTATATAGTTAACTATGAGGACTATCACTAATGAATATGTACAATCCACCTCATCCCGGAGAGTTTATTAAAGAAGTATATTTAACGCCCTTTAATATAAGTTCTCGTACAGTCGCAGAAAAACTAAAGGTCTCTCCTTCTACGTTTAATCGTCTTGTAAATAAGGAAAGTAATATTTCACCTGAAATGGCATTACGGTTATCAAAAACATTGGGGCGCACACCAGAGAGCTGGCTTGCAATGCAAGATTTATATAACTTGTGGCATGCAAAAAAGAACGTTAATTTAAAGCAAGTTGAAAAGTTAAATATTGATGCAGCGTAGCCCTAACAAGGCGTTCAAGTTGACCCGCAAAGTTTCGCGCCTTTTGTGGTGCTTCGCATTATTCCACAAAAGTCACAAAACTTTCCGGTCAACTTAACTAGGCGTTATGCATAAAAAACAACGTATAGAATTATATGACAATAGAACTAGCAAAGAATCTAGATGAACATTCAAAGTGGATAGAGCAAGAATGTCAAAATAGACTTAATTCTTATTTAATTACGGTATCCATTTTAATGGCGGCATCAGCAGCAACAATGCAATTAAATGTTAAGCTATCAATAGTTTTCGCAACTATTTCACTGTTTATATCTGCAATGCAAATCTTACTTGGTCGTAGGCAAAATAAATATTTACATACAGTAGATACTAAGCTCGATACATTGTTGTTTTCCGAGACAAGTAACGATGAAGAAATGATATCTACCTATAAAGAACTCGCTATTTATTACACTAGAAAGCTTAATAATGACAAACATTTTTTATCGCCAACCAAATTAGATTCATTTGACAACCTAGTAACTAATAAACGACTATTATGGTTAATGCCGTTATTGTTTTTTATTAGTTCCATTATGTTATTAGCATCCTTATTAAACATCATATGAAATTACGCATAACAAGAAGTTGCACCTGACAACTCAAAGCGGCACTTGTTTTGCAAAGGGCGCAAAAACGCGCCACTTTGAATTGCTGGTGAACTAGGCGTTAGACTTAAAAGATATTTATCAATCAATATGACAGATCATAAGAAAGTTAAAGATTTTTATTTGTGGGATTACAATGGAACTTTATTTCCAATGGACACATGTAAGGTATTGATTGAGAATAATAGTGAAGAAATCTCCGTCTATATAAAGAATATAGCAAATCCTAAAGAAAAAGAATTTTGCTTTCTACCACAAGAAACAGTCTATGCCAGCAAAACACAGCACCATCTAAGACGCACACTTAAGCTTGACCCCATTGCAGAATACTATTTATATGAAATGACATATAAAAATAGGAAAATATTCAGAAAAAGCGCAAAAGCCACCAGGCAAAACTTTGGATATAGGTTCTTTAAAGGTGAGCCTATCAGCATACATGAAAGCTATAACAAATTCTCAGATAAGGCTGAGAAACTAAAAAGTAAGTATAAGTACTTTATTAAATTTGATATCTCTGCATATTTTAACTCTATATACCATCATGATTTAGTTAATTGGTTTTCGGCGCAAAATACCACTCAAGCTGATATTGAATTATTTGGTCAATTTATGCGCGAAATTAATACCGGTTTTTCAATAGACTTTTTGCCGCATGGCTTATACCCATCAAAGATGCTTGGCAGTCACTTTCTTTATTTTATTGATTCATCTGAACTTATAAAAAGTGATCACATGATTAGATTCATGGATGATTTCATGCTTTTTTCTAATTCAAAAGATAACTTGATTAAAGACTTTCAGACAATTCAGAAGTGTCTCGGACAAAAGTCTTTAAACTTAAATACCGATAAAACTGTTCTTTTTGCTGAAATTGAAACATCGGTTGTAGAAGAAATTGATGATATAAAAAGCCAAATAATGGAAAAAATACATATTGGCTCTGGTTCTGGTATGGACTATGAGGAATACGAAGAGGCAGTTAGAGATCTGACAGATGAAGAGATAGAATATCTAATTAACCTTATTAATGAAGATGCGGCTACAGACCAAGAAGCTGCATTAATTCTAGATTGCATACATGAGCATGCTGCAGATTTTCATAACTATATACCAGACTTTATTTATCGATTCCCGCACTTGGCAAAGAAAATATTCCACAAATGTGAAGATATTGATGAAATAGATGCGTTAACTGAAGGTTTTATTGATTTGTTGGATGATGCTTATTCTTTAAATGAATACCAATTGTTCTGGATTGCTAAAATCGCAGAAGAACACTTGCTTGAGGCAGACAAGGTTGGTGAATTACTTGCGCTTATATATGAACATAAGGATGCTACAAATATTTCAAAGGCAAAAATATTAGAAATACCCGAGTCAAGGTTTGGAATGCCTGAATGGAGAGAGGTGCATTTGAAAAATGGAACTAATGGATGGTTATCTTGGGCATCTGCTATCGGAATGAGAAATGACACCAAGCAAAACAGAAACTACCTAATGAATTACTTTTCAAAAGTTAGCTCAATTAATAAATTAATAGGTGATTGCGTTGTTTCACTCAAATAATCGCCTAGTATCAAGTTTGAAGCGCACCATTTATAAATATTCATTAATAAGCTCCTGAGGCGATTTAAAGTTAAGTCGTTTTCTGGGTCTGTTATTAAGTTGATTGGCAATCCAATCGCATTTTTTCT
>JALTJN010000434.1 GCA_027076405.1 Chromatiales bacterium | reverse complement strand
ATTTACAATCAGTAAGATCTTGGGTTATGGTAGAACGAATCGAAAAACAGCAACAGCAGTAGAACATGTAATATAGTCTGTGAATGTTGTTGCTAACCAGTAGCTTCACCAGACAACTAAAAGCGGCGCTTGTTTTGCTAAAAAAGCAGCAAAAACGCGCCACTTTTAGTTGCTGGTGAGCAAAGCGTTAGGCTAATATAAATAACAATGAAACATACAATAATCCTTACAAGTATCGATTTTTTAAGAGCAATACTGTATTTGCAACTGCGAAATAAATTCTTATGGTTTCTTTATTTTATTCCTGGTTCAATAAATTACTTAGTTGGTTATGTTGGAGTATGGTCAATAGGCTTTCCCATTGAAGAAACAATTCAAAACACTATTGATATGGTAGTTTGGATAATCTTTCTCAATATCTTTGTTTTTACACTGACTGCATCCAGCTTTTTACTAAATCCAAAATGGCGAAAAGGTCGTATTGGTAAGCACGAAATTCAAATAACAGAAACAGGTTTAATTGAAGAAACAGAATACAATAAAACTGAAATAAAATGGCCTTCAATTTCAAAAATAAAAGAAAGCAACAACATGCTGTTTATTAAGTTTGGTGGTAGTGATCTGATTGTAATACCTAGACGATGTTTTGATTCAACTGACAATTGGAAAACATTTAATAAAGAAATAATATCAAAATGGAATAAAGCATTATCATAAAATTAAAGCCTAACAAAAAGTTGCACCTGACAATTCAAAGTGGCGCTTGTTTTGCTAAAAAACAGCAAAAACGCGCCACTTTGAATCGCCGGTGAACTAGGCGTTAGCGAACAATAGCATCAACGATAAAAACAGGTTTGAAAGCCAACACTAAATAAAATTAAAAACGTATGGTTGTGCTTTTATTTCGGATGAATTTCATTCCAAAATATTTTTACAATTAAGTAACTGATACAAAATAGTGTTGGTGGTTTTAGGCTGTAAGAAACAGAATATAAAACCCAGAAAATAGCGTAGCATTTACAAAAGGCGTTGAATGCTTTCAACCCAATAAATCATAAATCTGAATTCCTAAAAAAGTAGAGCTAAATTTTAATGTCGGAATGAGTATTCTGTTTACATAAACAGAATGATAGCGGATCGGTTAAGAAGGAATAAAGCCATTTACAAGCAGTCAGCGCTTGAGTTATGGTAGAACGAATCGAAAGATAGCAACAGCAGTAGAACATGTATCATGGTCTTGAATGTTGTTGCTAACCAGTAGCTTCACCAGACAACTAAAAGCGGCACTTGTTTTGCTAAAAAACAGCAAAAACGTGCCACTTTTAATTGCTGGTGAGCAAAGCGTTATACCCTTGATTAACCAAGGCTTCATCAATGACTGAATCAGAAACCGAAGCACAAAAAGCATACGAAGAAAGACTTCGCCGTAGGCTAAAGATACTTCAACAACAATTCAAAGAAGGAAAGATAAAAATTGCCAAGGGCTTAAAAGTAGAAGAAAGCTTGTTGGCGGTTCGCACGGGTCCAGATGGAGAAATTGATTTAGATACAGTTGATGGCTTAGTTCGGTCAATGGCATTAGCGGCTGAGCATTTTCACGACCGTAATGAATTAAAAGAATCTATATCTTTAAGTGAAATCCAAAATACATACTTCGAATTTATCGAGCAGAATTTTGGCAGATTTTACGAAATTATGGTTCAAAGAGGATTGTCGCCTCATGATGCAGGAATGGCCGCAATACAAAGCCAGGCATCAATTGATGAAGTGAATCAGTATGTTGATGAATTTTTAAACATAATTGATGAATACTGGAAGCAAACTGGAGACATCGCTCATATTCATATTGAGGATATGCATAAAAACGCTAAAGGCGTTTTTGGCGGTGATTTATTTCCCTCGCCATATGAAAATATCGCATCTAAATGCGGAATCTATATGGACACGGTTGTATTACCAGATCCATTTCTTAGGTCAAGGCATATATTCAATAATATGAATGATAAGGATAGAGCTTACTACCTTATCAAACATGCTCTAAATATACTGCAATATAAAACATTAGCTTGCGCTAACGTGGAGCCGCCGATAGTTGTAATACTTCCTGATATAGCCGAATTGCAAGAAGATGAAAAGGAGTTTTTCCATGATCTAGGTAAACAAGATTCGCTCATACATTCTGGAAAGCTATTTGGTCGTAATTTTGATTCAATCGAAGAGCTGCTTGAGTTTGCTGGAAAATTAGATACAGCAGAGCGTGTTGTTGCAGAAATCAAAGATGACTCGCGAATATTATTTGATACCGAGTGGGAGGGAAGCCCTGAAGAGCAGATTAAAAGAGCCATGTCTGACAAACATGCGAAGATGATTGGAATAAATCACCCCGGAATGATTATAGCCTCACAATCTGTAGGCCGTATGAGCGTTAGCAATGAACTGTTAATAAAATCTAGGCGGCTTCGAGGAACACCAATAATTGATGCGCCTACTTCATGGCAATATCTAGCATGGAAAATGGAGTATGATGCAGAAAGAGTTGAGAAAAATGAAAATGTTACAGATTTACACGTTGTCAGAGGATTGCAGAATCTGGCAAATGGAGAAATGGAGTGGTTAGGTAATGTGCCTCCAGAGGCGCTTATTGAAATTCGCCAGCAAGACGCAATGGGCGATATACGAGAACTTCTCGGAAAAGGGATTGAAGAATTAACTTCAAATAATCCTAATAATTATCATAGAAGCCATGATCAGGTGTTCGATAATATAAATGAAGCATTTGAGCAACACAAACAGAAAATAAAGGAACTTCAGAGTAAGAAATGGAAATTTGCAGGCTCTGATATTGGCTCATGGCTAGTGACAGGTACTTTAGGAGTAACTGCAGCAGCAACCGGCACGCCCGTATGGGCACTTGCTGCAATTGCTGTTGATCAATTGTTGGATGCTCCAAAACTAAAAGATATACCAAGCTCTATTAAAGAGTTGGTTAAAGAAAATAAAGAGCTCAATCAGTCACCTGTAGGGATATTATTTAATGTTAGTAAAAAGGCCTAGTATCAAGTTTGAAGCGCACCATTTATAAATATTCATTAATAAGCTCCTGAGGCGATTTAAAGTTAAGTCGTTTTCTGGGTCTGTTATTAAGTTGATTGGCAATCCAATCGCATTTTTTCT
>JALTJN010000433.1 GCA_027076405.1 Chromatiales bacterium | reverse complement strand
AGTCGCGCCGAATATCATTGTATACACCATGAATCACCGGCCTTTTGATCCCTTTCTCAGAAACTCGGGGCCCTTTTGGGAGCCGGGTGGTTTTGCCACCTTTTTAATTGTTGCCCTGATGTTGAACATCGTACAAACAAGAAAACTGCGGGATAAGCGCAGTATCGTTTTTTCCATTGCCGTTCTGACTACCTTCTCCACAACGGGCTATATCGCACTGATGTTTACCTATATCTTTTATTTCAGGTATATAAGTAAAAAGATGCTGTTGACCCCGTTTATAGTTCTCAGCTTTTTACTAATAAGCACGTTTGCCATTACTCAACTGGACTTTATTGCCAATAAAATTGAAAACCGCTGGGTTACAACTATTTCCAGCCTTAACAATCTGGAAAAGACCCGCAGAAACCGTTTTATAAGCGCGGCCGTTGATCTGGAGGATATTAAAGCCCACCCCCTGATCGGACTTGGCCGAACAGAGAAAACCAGGTATCAAAGGGATATAGATTATATATACCGGCACAGGAACAATGGCGTTACGGATTTTACCGTAAAATTTGGGCTGATTTTTACGTTTTTATATTTTTTTACTTTATTCAAATCTTTTAAGGGAATATGCAGGAATTTTCAAATAAATGAAAAATTTGCACGCTCTATGTTATTTATAATATTCCTTTTAGGGCTATCCCAAATTCTGTTCTTGAGTTCGGTTTTTATCAGTCTTGTATTTTTAAATAGAATATATCCAGATAAGAAAAAAATGGTTAAAGCAAAAAAGTATGAAAAAAGTATATATAATTATTCCCACACATAACAGGGTGGATTCATTAAAAAAGCTGCTAAGGCAATTAACCGAACAAAAGAAAACATCTTATATATATAAAATTGTGGTTGTCGTAGATGGCTCAACGGATGGTACCCTACAATTACTAGAGCAAGGCTATCCTGATGTAGATATCATCAAGGGAGATGGATCATTGTGGTATACACAATCCATAAACAAAGGGATTAATTATGCTTTGGAAAACAATGCTGACTATATACTAACATTAAATGATGATGTTGTATTGGATGAAAAATACCTTGATAATATTATGGCCTCGGTAAGTTCTTTCTCAGAGCCGGTAATAGTAGGCTCGGTCAGCTATACCGCAACGGATCCTGTAAAGATAATGACATCCGGTGTAAAAGAAATAAAATGGTGGAGGAATAAGTTTGTTCAGTATTTTCCTTTTTTCAGCGAGGTTGAACCTGAAAAATTAACCGGATTAAAAAAAACCTTTGTTCTACCCGGCAGAGGCATGCTTATAGACACACGCATAATAAAAAAGATAGGTGGGTTTGACGCACGGTTTGCTCAGTATCATTCGGACACGGATTTTTGTTTAAGAGCCATAAATTCGGGTTTTTCCGTATTTATTTCCTGGGATGCCCGTCTTTACGCACATGCGTTGGCCACATCCAGTTCATCCTCTTTTGTTAAAAGTTCTTTTTCTTCACTATTAAAAAGTTTAAACAATAGATATTCCAGAAACTATCTTCCGGATTTATTTCGTTTTAATATGCGTCATGGTCCAAAATGGTTAATTCCTATACGTATTCCAATATCTTTGTTGGCCATTTTTAAAGCATATTTCCTTAATGTTAAAGCCTGATGAGTCGTACAAAAAAAATTATAATTTTTCAACGTATTTTTTCACACTATAGAGAAGTTGTGTTTACAAGGCTTGCCCGGAAATACGATTTTAATCTTTTTTTATCGGGTATTAATCTGGATATAGTTCAAAAAAGTGCGGATTATTCAAAAGTTGTTGGTTCTTTCAGATATGGAAAAAACCCAGGTAATATATTCATGTTTGGGTTTTCAGATATTCTTAGAATTAAGCCGGACATAGTTATATATGAAGGGGCGGTTGGTATACTTTCCTTACCGTTTACTATACTTTTCTGTAAGATGTTAGGAATAAAATTTGTAGTCTGGGCACATGCGATCAATAGTAAGGATCGCTATAGTAAGAATATTTCCATAAAGACACATATAAAATGGATATACATGAGGGTCGCGGATGCGGTGATTGTTTATTCGAATTCAGGTAAGGCCTTATTGCCAAAATATATTAATGCCCAAAAAGTATTTGTCGCTTCGAATACGCTTAATATGGATAAACTTTCTGAGATAAAGGAACAACTTGAAAAATCAGGAAAAAGCGAAATTAAAAGAAAAGTAGGTTTCCAACATCGATATAATCTTATTTTTATCGGGCGTATGTTAAAAGAGAAAAAGCCCTCTGTTTTGTTCGATGTTTTCCAAAATTTGCCGGAAAATATACGGCAACAAACAGCCATACATTTTGTTGGTGAAGGAGAATGTAAGGATTCTTTAGTAAAAAAGGCAGAGCGGGATGTGTACAAAACACATTTTGTTTTTCATGGTGAAATTTTAGATGAATACATTACCGGTGAGCTGTTATATGCTTCCGATCTGATGGTTATGCCCGGCTATCTGGGCTTATCTATCAATCATGCCTTTGCATTTGGATGTCCGGTGTGTTCGTTTGCCCCGGGGAAGTCCGGGCCTTTCCATAGCCCTGAAATTGAATATTTAAAGAATGATCAAACGGGGATATTAGTTGAGGAAAATAGTGTAAAGGAGATGGCAAAACATATCGCAACCTATCTGTCGGATGAGCCTAAACAGCTTCGGTTTAAAAAAAATATTGCAAAATGTGTACGGGAAGAATGTTCACTTGATAAAATGATGTCGGGTTTTGATTCGTGTGTAAATTTTCTTTTCCGGGAAGATTCTTAGTTTTATGAATAAGCTACTTTTTTTCCTGAAAATCCCTCCGCCGGTAACCGGAGTGACAGTAATAAATCAAATGGTACTTCAAAGTAAGCTTCTGAACAGTTCATTTTCTATTCATCCCGTAAAAATACAATATGTGAATAGTTTGGATGACTACGGACGTTTCCGTATTAGTAAGCTAAAAGTTTTTATCCGGCTTTTTATAAAGTTGGTTCAGGGGGTTATTATCACAAGACCGGCTTTTGTCTACTTCCAGCTCTCTCCATTGGGTAAGGCCTTTTATCGTGATGTATTTTTTGTGGCATTATTAAAACTGATGCGTGTACCCATTGTTTACCATTTACATGGTAAGGGGATAAAAAAGGCCGTTAGCGATAAACCGTGGTTAAAAAAAATCTATTATCATGTGTTTAATAATGAAAAGCTTATTTGTCTTTCTCAATCCTTAGTTTCGGATATTGAAGATGTATATGAAGGCCGGCCTTATATTGTGCCTAATGCCATTCGTCATAAAAGAGTAAAGAAAGAAAAAGAGAGTGAAATTCCCCATATTCTCTTTTTATCAAATCTTTTTCATTCGAAAGGTGTATTGGACTTTATTGAGGCTTTACATCTCTTAAAGAAAGAGAATATTTTATTTAAAGCTCATATTGTTGGCGCGGATGGGGATATAAAAAAAGAGGAACTTATATTACATATAGGGAAAAAGAATCTCTCATCCGAAATTAAGGTGCACGGTGCGCTTTATAACAGCGATAAAGAAAAAATCATTTCAGGTAGTGATATTTTTGTATTCCCCACAAGGGAAGATGTTTGGGGGCTGGTGCTTTTGGAGGCCATGCAGGCCGGTTTGCCGGTTATTGCTACCATGGAAGGGGCCATACCTGAAATTGTGGAAGATGGTGTGACGGGTCTTTTGGTTCCCAAAAAGGATCCTCAGGGCCTAAAGGAAAAAATAAAATATCTTATAGAAAATAGTGAAGAAAGAAAAACGATGGGCGAGGCCGGACACCGGAAATACCTGGAAAAATATACTTTGGAAAAATTTGAACAAAACTTATTAAATACTTTTACCGCAATCACAAATAAATGAAAGTAACAAATGCTAAGCAGCTCTTTGGTTAACCTTTTTAAATTATCTTCATATAATTACGGGCAAATTTTGTCTTCTCTGCCCGATAATGTCTTTTCCATTATAAAATCCTCGGATGTCGTTATTTTAAAACCGAATTGGATTAGGGAATCTCATCAATACAAGGAAGATGAATGGGACTATGTGATAACCCATCCCACAGTGGTAACGGCCGTCCTGGAAAAAGTGGTTGATCGTCTGGATGAGAACGGACGCGTCGTTATTATTGACGGACCGGAGACTCCTTCGTCTTTCGAAAAGATTATCGCCCGTTATCCGGTTGATAAATGGAAGGAAATAGTTGCCCGCAAAAAAGTAACTTTGGAAATCATCGATCTGCGTGATAAAGAATGGAAGGTAAAAGACGGCGTTGTTCTGGAACGCAGGGATTTACCCGGTGATCCGCGGGGAAGTACCGAGGTAAATTTGTTGGACGACAATAGTGAGTTTTATGGTAAAAATAACCCCAGGCTGGGATATTATGGGGCTGATTTTGATATTAAGGAAACCAATGAAGCTCATGACGGTCATAATAACCGATACCGGGTCTCCCGCACAGTTATTGAAGGTGATGTGTTTATTAATCTGCCTAAGCTGAAAACTCATAAAAAGTCCGGTATAACCTGCTGCCTGAAAAACCTGGTGGGGATTAATACCTATCGTAATTTTCTGCCCCATCATGCCATGGGCAGTCACAGTGACGGAGGGGACGCCTTTAAGGAAGACAGTGTTAAAACCAAAGTAGAAAGCTCTTCCCTGGCGGTATTAAAGCAATATGTAATCAGACATTCCGTACTGGCGCGTATTTTGCGTCCGTTTAAAACCCTTGCCAAAAAAGTTTTTGGCGATACCAATGAAGTTATCCGCAGTGGAAACTGGTATGGTAACGATACTATTTGGCGCATGATTATTGATCTTAATAAGGTATTGATGTATGCCAATCCTGATGGCTCTTTTCGTGAGTCATCTTTTATAAATGCTAAAAGCTACATAGGTATTGTGGATGGTATTCTGGCCGGTGATGGTAACGGTCCCAAAGCACCGGATCCTGTTGAGCTTGGATATCTGTACGTCGGGACCAATCCGGTTGCTATTGATGCGGTCTGTGCCAAAACCATGGGTTTTGATCCTTTAAAGATTACGTCTATCAGCCACTCTTTTAATGTTAAAAATTTTCCCATAGCTGATTTTTCCTATGATGAGATAGAAGTAAATTATCAGGACAAAACTTTTCGCCTTTCCGAAATGCCTCAAAGCCTTATTGTAAAATGCAACCCGCATTTCGGTTGGAAAAATTACCTGGAAGTTTAATGACCATTTTATTTTACGCTTAATCCCGAATTATCAGCAGGTTTATTATTCACATGTCTTCTGAAAAAAGCATACAGCAAAAGTTATATTTTTCCGCACCATATTCAATTAAAAAAGTTTTAAGCTCCCTCTACGGATTAAAACAGGCACGTGAAAGATATGGTGTATACTATAAATCATGGATGACTTTGCTAAAGGAAAGCCAATGGTTTGATAATGACCGCCTGAGAGAGTTTCAGCTTGTTCGCACAAAAAAGTTCCTGATCCACGCCCGCGAAAATACAGCGTACTATAATCATCTGTTTAAGGAAAAAAACTTTAATCCTGACAAGATATCAAGTTTGGATGAACTCCGTAACTTACCTTTATTGAAAAAAAGCGATATAAGAAAAGATACGGATTCCTTTTTATCAGGCTTAAATAATCGTAAAAATGTGAGATGGGCGCATACAAGCGGTACTACCGGTCAGGCTCTTGTTTTTCCTTTAAGCGTGGAAGCCTTTCAAAGAGAACATGCCTTCAGGCATTTACACTATAGTTGGAGTGGGGTAAATGCCGGAGAAAAGGTTGCTGTTTGCGCGGGTCATCCCGTGACGGAAATAAATCGTAACAAACCTCCATTCTGGACATATGATTTATACAATAAATGGTTAATTTTATCATCCTACCATTTAACCCGGGAAAATCTGGAATACTATATAAGAGAAATTTCTAAGTATGCACCGGCAATTATTAAAGGATATCCTTCCTCCATATACCTGTTGGCCCTGGCGCACAAGCACTCGTCCTATAAAGTTTCACCCAGGGCTGTCTATACGGCATCGGAAACACTGTTGGCTTATCAACGCCAGGTAATAGAAGAATCTTTTAATTGTAAAGTGTATAATTGGTATGGTACCTCTGAAATGTGTGTGAATATTGTGGAGTGTGAACAGGGTAAGATGCACCTGAAGATGGAGCACAGCTATGTGGAAATAATCAGGGAAGACGGTTCGGCAGCCGGAGCGGGTGAAGAAGGAAAGGTTGTTTGTACATCTTTTGGAAATTATGCTTTACCGTTTATTCGCTATGATGTGGGTGATGTGGTAAAACTATCCAGGGAAGAAACATGCAAATGCGGAAGAGGAGGCATCCTTGTTGATGAAGTATTAGGGCGCTCGGAAGATTATATCATTACCCCTGATGGACGTTGGGTTGGACGTTTGGATCATATTTTTAAGGATAGCCTGGCTGTGAGCGAAGCTCAAATTATACAAAAGACCCCGGACAGCATTGAAATAAGAATGGTAATATCGGATGACTATGATAAAAAAGAGGAAGCTGAAATTCTGGAGGAAGCGAGAAACCGATTGGGCCGGGAGATAAAAATAAAAATAAATTATGTGTCTGAAATAAAGCGCACGAAAAATGGTAAATTTAAGTTTATAGTTTCAGAACTGGATAAAAGGGAATTATATAATGATACGGTTTAGGAGAACATATTAACCATGAAACAACTTGTGCAAAATTTAAAAACCGGTAAAATGGAACTGTTGGAAGTGCCTCTGCCCGCGCTTCATAAAGGTTATGTTCTGGTAAGAAATCATTTTTCTCTGATCAGCGCCGGAACGGAAGGCAGCAAGGTTAAAACAGCCCGCGCCTCGCTGCTGCAAAAAGCTAAAAAAAAACCGGATCAGGTAAAACAGGTTGTGGAGTCGGTAAAAACCGAAGGGCTGGAAGCCACCTATAAAAAGGTGATGAATAAACTGGACTTTCCCTCGCCCCTGGGCTATAGCTGCGCGGGGGAAGTGATGGCCGTGGGCGAAGGGGTTACCTCCTTTCGTGCCGGTGATCGCGTGGCCTGCGGTGGTACCAGCGCCCTTCACGGAGAAGTGGTCGCCGTGCCGGTGAATCTTTGCGTAAAGGTACCGCAAAAGGTAAATATGGCCCATGCCGCATTTACTACCGTTTCCTCCATTGCCATGCAGGGTATCCGCCAGGCCGATGTAAGATTGGGGGAGATTGTGGTTGTAATTGGCCTGGGGCTGATTGGTCAGCTTACCATTCAGTTATTGGCCGCTGCCGGCGTTCGCGCCCTGGGCATCGATATTGACGACAAAGCAGTGGAACTGGCGCGTATATCCGGCGCCGTTCAGGCGTATAACCGTTCCAATCCGGGACTGGAACAGCTTATTCTTGAAGAATCCCGGGGCTATGGCGTGGATGCCGTGATTATTACCGCCGGTACCTCCAGCACCGACCCGGTGGAACTGGCCGGAAAACTCTGCCGCAAAAAGGGTAAGGTGATCATCGTCGGCGCCGTGCCTACCGGTTTTAGCCGTCCCAATTATTATAAAAAGGAACTGGAACTGCGTATGTCCGCTTCCTATGGCCCGGGCCGCTATGATGATAACTACGAGGAAAAGGGGCTGGATTATCCCATCGGTTATGTACGCTGGACGGAAAACCGCAATATGCAGGCCTATCTGGAGCTGTTGGCCGCGGGGAAGCTTAACATAGAAGCCCTGCTCAGCCATACCTTTCCCTTTGAAAAAGCCCTGGACGCCTATGAAATCATCATGCACAAAACGGAACCGTTTATCGGCATGGCGCTGCAATACGACACGGCAAAAGATTTATCGCCGGATATACATTTTAAAACGATTCAAAATAAAAACGGGGAAGCGCCGGCCGTGGGGTTTATCGGCGCCGGTTCCTTTGCCCAAAAATCCTTGCTGCCCAATGTGGTTAAATCCGCCCGTATGGTGGCCGTGGCCACGGCAACCGGGAATAACGCCACAAATATAGCGCAAAAATATGGTTTTGAAACCGCCACCGGCGAAGCCTCAACCGTGCTGAACCATAAGGAAATTAACACGGTCTTTATAGCCACCCGGCATAACACACACGCCTCTTACGTTTTAAAAGCCCTGAAAAACGATAAGAATGTATTTGTGGAAAAACCGTTGGCCCTTCACATAAATGAACTGGACCAGATAAAGGCCGAATACGAAAAACATAACAGCCGGTTGATGGTAGGCTTTAACCGTCGCTTTGCTCCGCTGATCGTTAAAATGATGACACATTTTGAGCCGGGAGCGGCCAAGTCCATGTTGTACCGGATCAATGTGGGGCCTATTCCCCGGGATCATTGGACACAGGACCCGCAGGTGGGTGGGGGACGTATTATCGGCGAAGTATGTCATTTTGTTGATTTATGTATGTTTGTGGCCGGCAGCCGCCCCCTTTCCGTCAGCGCCCATGCTCTGGACGCCCGTCAGGAAATTTGGGATACCCTGGTCATTAATCTGAATTTTGAAAACGGTTCCGTGGCTTCCATCTCTTATTTCGCCAATGGGAGTAAATCTCTGGATAAGGAATATATGGAAGTTTACGGCAACGGGGTTACGGCCGTGTTAAAGGATTTTAAGAAACTGGAAATTCATACCTCGGGTAAAAAGAGTTTCACTTCCGCGCAGGACAAGGGACACAGCCGGGAAGTTGAGGCCTTCATGAAGGCCGTCCGCGAAGGAGCGGAGGCGCCTATTCCCTTTGAGGATATTTATATCTCCAGCCTGCTGCCCTTCAAAATAATTGAATCCATTCAAAGTGGAAAAACCATAGCGCTTTTTTAATGGTTGAACAACTGCATCAAAGCATCGACCGCCTGGAACAATATATCCGGCGGAACAACTTTCAGGGCTATGATCCGTATGATTTGCTGGAATCACCGCTTTTTTCCGGCTTTCCCCATAAGCTGAAATTTGTAATACAACAACTGGGCCGGCGCTCGCCCGTCAACGTCCGTCCGCTGTTCAGGGTAAAAAAAGGCTACAACCCTGTCACTCTCGGCCTTTGCCTGCAGGGCTATGCCTATCGTTTTGCCGAAACGGCCGAAAAAAAACATGATGCGATCATTAACCGGCTATTGACGGATTTAAGCCGGCTGCGCTCCTCCGGTTATCACGGCACCTGTTGGGGCTATGATTTTCACTGGGCGGCCCGCTATACAACGATCGAAGCCTACAGTCCCAACATTGTCGCCACCGGTGTTATCACACATGCTCTTTTTGAAGCGCGGCGCATTCTGGAAATCCCTGAAGCCGGGGAGATGCTTATCGATGCCGTGAATTTTGTACAAAAAGACCTGAATCGTTCAACGGTGGATAATACGCTGTGCTTTTCATATTCGCCGCGGGATCGCCAGCAGGTTTATAATGCCTCCATGAAAGCAGTCCGCTTGCTGAGCCAGGCTTATGCCCTTACAGGTGAAAAAGCTTTTGTGGAGCTGGCGGAGCGGGCGGTGGCTTTTGTTGTCCGGCATCAGGATCAAAAGGGCGCCTGGGCTTATGCCCGCGGAGACGCCCGTACCTGGGTAGATAATTATCATACAGGCTATATTCTGGACTGTCTGCATGAATACCGGTCGCTGACAAAGGATGATTCCGTGACGGAAAGCCTGCGCCGGGGATTGCAATACTATTATGATACTTTTTTTTACAAAGGCGTTATACCTAAATTCCGAAGTGACAGAATATATCCCATAGATGCGACCGGCGTCGCCCAGTCCATTTTAACCCTGAGCCGTTTTGATTATCTGGATCGCGCTCTGGAGGTCGCCGGCTATGCCATAAGGGAAATGCAGGCCGCCGAGGGTTATTTTTATTTCCGCCAATATAAATATTACAAAAATAAAATTTCCTATATGCGTTGGTCAAATGCCTGGATGTTTGCCGCGTTAAGCTATTTATCATGGAGACTCTTTGATGAGCGGACAAAATGAGACAGAGCATAAAAAGAATATTCTTTGGGGATATAATGTCTTTTCGGAAACGATGGACACGCTGGTTAAACATATTGATGATAAAATAAAAAACCATCAGCCCTTTTCCATACTTTCCCTTAACACCTTAAAACTCCATCAGGGGGAAAAAAACAAGGCCCTGAAGGAAAAGTTTACCCATTTCGATTGTATTATCCCTGATGGGCAAAGTATAGCCCTGGCTTCGTCACTTCTTAATGGTATCAGGATAAACTATATTTCCGGTATGGAACTTATGATCCGTTTGATCGGCGAAGCGGATACAAAGAATTATTCACTTTATTTTCTGGGTTCCCCGGAAGCTCTGTTGGATAAAGTGCGTGAACGTATCCAAAGGGACTTTCCGGGTATAAAAAAACATTATTATCAACACGGGTATTATGATATAAAGGATGAAGAAGATATTGTTCGCCATATAGCGGAGGTAAAACCGGATATTCTCTTTATCGCCTTTGGCTCTCCGCGTAAGGAAGAGTTTATCGACCGCTATTATGATGAACTCAACGTGGCGGTGATGATGGGGGTGGGCGGAAGCTATGAGGTGTTTACCGGTGAAAAGAAACTGGATTCGCTGACCAAGAAACTGGGTTTGCGCTGGTTTGTTCGCATGGTACAGGACCCCCGCCGCCTTGCCGGACGCTATGCGGTTTGCAATTCACATTTCCTGTGGCTTATCTTTAAGGAAAAGTTTGGGATTAAAAAGAGTTAGCGTTTGTTAAGCTCCCGTCGTCTATGCTCAGGGAACGGTAAAACACAGGTCGCCGGGCTTTACCCCGGGCATGTTGAGGCCTGTCGAAGTTTAAAAGTGACAAATGAGATAAAAAAACAGCTTAATGATAATTCTAAAATTACGGTAGCAGAGTGCGGAACAGCTCCGTTTTTAAGAAAAATGGCGCTATAAGCTTAATATATGCGCCGAATGGCCGAATAAAAAGAACGACAAGAAACATAGGAATCCTGTTTCTTGTTTTTGTCTGCAATCATTAAACGATAAAAAACTATGCCATTTCACTTAAATTCCAAAAAGCTGACCTTTTGGCTAAATTTAGCCCTGGATGGTGTGCTGTTATTGGGTTCATTCTTTGTAATCTACTACACAAAGCGTGGTCACCTTTATGTTGAGCAAAGCTTTTTGGATTACCTGCCCCTGTATATAAGCGCCTGGTTTCTGGCCACGCTTTTGGGCCGCAAGTTTAAAAGTGACAAGGCTCAAAATCTGAGCGATCATTTAAAGCCCTATATCCGTTCCATCCTGCTGCAGATCGGCTTTCTGTCTATCTTTCTTTACGCGCTGAAGTGGTTTGATCTCTCCCGCTTCATCATTTTCGGTTCGGTGGGTCTCTTTTTCCTTTTGGAACTGGTGGTGCTCTCGGGCAGTTTTGCCTTCCCCCGGATGTTCAAAAAAGAGAAAAGCGCGGTCAGCAACTTTTCCTTTTACTTTTTCTTTTTTGAATTCCTGCTGATTACCGGCGCCTTTTTGGGCATCTATTTTTATAAGCGCGGCACCATCGAACTCAGCGACGACTACCGGGCCGTCTTTGTAATCATCTATTTTATCTGGATATTCATCGGCATTTTGGTACATAAATTCCATGTGCCGTCCGGACGCAACTATCTGCAAACTCTGTGGCCCTTTGTTAAATCCACGCTGATACAGATGGGCGTTATCTCCTTTTTCGTCTTTACCTTCCGCGTGCTGGAGTATTCGCGGCTGATCTTGTTCGGTTCGGTGGCCCTGTTTGCCCTGTTTGAATATCTGGTGGTGTCGCTGGTCTATATCTTTAAAAAGCAGCCGGTAACCGATGAACCGCAGCTCAACTTTTTTGCCGCGCCCCTGTTGCGCGAGCCGGAAGTCGAAGCCGCCCCCCCGGAGTCCGAACGGATTTATGAGGGGAAATACCGCATTAAGGACGCGGAGATAGAGTCGCTGGGTTTGCGTAAAAAGCTGCAAA
>JALTJN010000432.1:2659-3202 GCA_027076405.1 Chromatiales bacterium | reverse complement strand
TAGTTATTCTCAAAGTTATTGCTGAAAATTAAATCCGTATCATTGATTTTATAAGCAACAACAAGCGGCTTAACTCCATACTGTCCTGTTGATTGTCCACCATGAATAGTCAGATATAACAAACCAGAAACTGGATCATACACTCCACCCCTAATAGGATTATGTCGGGGTAGCCCTGTATAAAGATTCATTTGAAAAGGCGCATTAAATTCACCATAAGCATAAGGTCTTACGTCATAGGCTTGCATCGAGCCATTTTTTACTGCTAGCAAATCATTGACATCCCAGAGCCAATAATAGTTGTAAAAATCATCTCGATCGTAGGGGCAAGGTCCAGGGCAGTTGCCTGTGGTTTGTCCATTTTGACGGGCTTTGTAGCCAATACCAGAAAAATGACCTCCTGACTCACCTATTGTCAAATAAGTTCTGCTACCCGGAACAATAAATCCATAACCCGCCCAAGACTCCTCGGTCCATAAATTATTGTTACCTGGTACAGCACCAATGTCGGTCGCTGTATGACCAGTAAATGGTGCAGTGCCA
>JALTJN010000432.1:813-2649 GCA_027076405.1 Chromatiales bacterium | reverse complement strand
TTTTATGTCCTTGTCTTATTTGTTGGGATTTGTCTCGAGTGGCCGGTTAAAATCTCGGACATGCTCTTAGGCTACTACTCACCCACCGTTGTCATTCCCGCGAAGGCGGGAATCCAGTGATGTAAAAGTACACGTTTATTTATTTTTAAGACTGTCCCTAATCCCGATATAGAAAAACCAAAAAAAGCTAAAAGCCTTGGTGTATAATGGTTTTACTACAAATCAAAAATCACCCAAAGGGTGAAACCAAGGCTTATGAATATATTACCACATAACATATCAACAACGAACGATCTTTTAACATCCAGAGGTGGATTACTAGCAATTGCCACCCTCATGAAGAAACTAAACCTCTCCAACCTCATCGACAAACATTTTATCCAGCCCAAAAGCAATAGAGGCTTCAGACCATCAGTATTCTTAAATTCATTGATACTCATGCAACACGAAGGCGGCATCCGTTTAGATGATCTGAAGTACTTGAAAAAAGATACAGCCTTAAAGAAACTACTTGGAATGGAGTGCATTCCACAACCAGATTCAGTTGGTGATTGGTTGCGTAGGATGGGAATATCTGGCGTTAAAGCAGTCTCTTCAATCAATAAAGAACTATGCCGTATCGGCCTTAAAGATATCAAAGAAGTTACGCTAGATATTGATGCATCAGAAATCAGAAGCAATAAAAAAGAAGCGAAAAAGACCTATAAATACAACCATGGCTACATGCCAATGATAGGACATATAGCAGAAATAAATCATGTGATTGAAACTGATTTTCGAGCAGGAAACACAGCTCCCAAAGCTAAAAACTTAGAATTCATAAAAAAATGCGAGAACAATTTACCAAATGATGTCAAACTAAAAAAAATAAGAATTGATTGTGCAGGTTATCAAAAATCTATTATTCAGTATTGTGATGAAAACCAAATTCACTTTGCCATTAGAGCGATAATGAGCCAAACATTGAAAAACTACATAAATTCTCTAGATGAAGAACAATGGGAGCCCATACTAAACTCAGATGGTAGCGAATCAACAATGCTCACTCACAGAACCACACACACGATATCAGACTACAAACAACCTTTCACATTAATCATTCAGAAAACACCAAAATCAGGTCAACAACAATTAGATTTAAATGAAGCCAGTGATGAAGTCCAGACAAATGGCTATACCTACCGTGCAATAGCCACATCACTTAACAGATTAAGTGACGGTGAGATCATCAGCTGGTATGGCATGAGGGCAGAAAAATCTGAAAACAAAATCAAAGAATTAATGTTAGACTTTGGCGGAGCTCATATGCCCTGCGGTCAGTTTAATGCCAATGCTTTATACTTTTCAATTTGCACATTATCCTATAACTTGTTTGTCATGTTGCGCCATCAGCTTCCAGATGCTTTTAAGAAAAGTAGAGCCAAAGCAGTCAGGCTGAGAATCTATGCGATGGCAGCCAAACTAATCAAACACTCACGTCAATACAAATTAAAGCTACAAAAACTCAATCAAGACCTTCTGTCACAGATTATAGACAAGATTAAACGGTTTGATTTTAATCCACTATTAGAATAATCATTCATTAGGATCTCCGCACTGAAAGTAAGCAGATTAAATCATCATTTAATGTATAGTCATGCCTGCAATTTGGCAAATATTGATTTAAGCCAATAAATATCGGTAGATATGACTAAATTCCAGTAAGAATTCAGCACTAGCCTTATAATTTTCAGAAATATAGAAGTCAAATTCAGGTATTAGCAAGCTTTGACCCGCAAAGATGATTTTTTGCAGTGGATTTATTTTCTATATCGGGATTTGGGACAGTCTTAAGAA
>JALTJN010000432.1:0-803 GCA_027076405.1 Chromatiales bacterium | reverse complement strand
TGGGAAATAAGTTCTGCTACCCGGAACAATAAATCCATAACCCGCCCAAGACTCCTCGGTCCATAAATTATTGTTACCTGGTACAGCACCAATGTCGGTCGCTGTATGACCAGTAAATGGTGCAGTGCCATTGGTTTCGAGGATATTGTAATTTTTATTGTTATATCCGATAAAATCTGCATACAAGGGGTTGGCAAGAGAGGTATCCATAAGCGTGATGGTTGAAATAACACCAGAAGGAGTGCCAGTTAAGGTTGCAGGGTCAGCTATAAAGGCCGTTGGCCCTTGAGGATAGCGACTATTAATAGAGTAATTAGGAGCATTTCCGAACAAGTAGGCACCACCAAGTAAGCCTTGCCATACCGCAGGCACATCAGATATCCAGCCAGCGATATGCGCCCTGCCTTCTAATTCGTAATAACCAGAAACTGAGCTATTGGCCAGATCACTGGCATCTTCGATGACCAAAGTCGTATGTGTATTGTCCGCAGCAGCATCATAAAAACCTACTGCATTCACAATGAGCCTGCCATTGAATAACTTTATTCCTGTTATCCTATCTAGGCCTTGAGGGTTAGTATCTGTTGTTAAATTCAAAATACTCCGAAAGTTTTGTAGTACGAATCCCGTATTTAACAAGGAAACATCGGTACTATTAACCAGTGGAGGAATTGAAAACTCGGCTATCGCACCATCAACTGTCTTGCCCGCAAAAAACAAAGAATGATTATCAGGGTTATATTCCATTTGCCCAGTTACATTATCCGCCCTTGAGTCTCCATAAGTAGCACTTGGAACAATAA
>JALTJN010000431.1 GCA_027076405.1 Chromatiales bacterium | reverse complement strand
GTGTGTATACAACTACGCCAAAGAAACCGAATTCAGCAATGCGTAAAGTTGCTCGTGTTCGTTTAACGAATGGTTACGAAGTAACAAGTTATATTGGTGGTGAAGGCCACAACTTGCAGGAGCACTCAGTCGTACTGATTCGTGGTGGTCGTGTTAAGGATTTACCTGGTGTTCGTTATCACACAGTACGTGGTTCATTAGATACATCAGGTGTACCTGATCGTCGTAATGGCCGTTCGAAGTACGGTGCTAAACGACCGAAAGGCTAAAAATTACATTCGCTAAAAGTGTTTGGCAATAAAGCTAAACATTTAGTATTTCAACAAGTTCGATAGTTTTTTTGGAAGTATCCATTTAACTGAACTTAATTAGAGAGAAGCTGGGCATATCCCATGGCAAGAAGAAGAGCAGCAGAAAAACGTTCAATATTACCAGACCCTAAATATAAGTCTGACGTAATTGCAAAATTCATTAATATGATCATGATGCACGGCAAGAAATCCGTTGCAGAAAAGATTGTATATGGCGCTCTTGAAAGCGCTTCAGAAAAAGCAAAACTCAGTGCTGAAGAAGCATTAGAGAAAGCCCTCGAAAATGTCCGCCCGGTCGTAGAAGTTAAGTCACGTCGTGTTGGTGGTGCTACTTATCAAGTTCCGTGTGAAGTTCGTCCTAACCGTCGTAATGCGTTAGCTATGCGCTGGTTGGTTGATGCTGCACGTAAGCGTGGTGAGAAAGGTATGGGTGCACGTTTAGCTGGTGAAATTTCAGAAGCAATTGAAAATCGCGGCTCGGCTGTTAAGAAACGTGAAGATACACATCGCATGGCTGATGCGAATAAAGCGTTTGCTCATTACCGCTGGTAAGAGGTTTAAACGTAATAGAGACAAGAGACTAACAAGGTGGCACGTAAGACTCCTATTGAGCGTTATCGAAATATTGGCATCATGGCACACATTGATGCAGGTAAAACGACAACTACAGAGCGAGTTCTTTTTTACACCGGTATCTCTCATAAAATAGGTGAAGTTCATGATGGCGCTGCCACAATGGACTGGATGGAACAGGAGCAAGAGCGCGGTATAACAATCACCTCCGCAGCGACAACTTGTTTTTGGCAGGGAATGGATAAGCAGTTTCCTGAACATCGTATCAATATTATTGATACACCGGGACATGTAGATTTTACGATTGAAGTTGAACGATCGTTACGTGTTCTCGATGGTGCTTGTGCTGTATTTTGTGCAGTAGGTGGCGTAGAACCACAGTCTGAAACGGTATGGCGTCAGGCAAACAAGTATCATGTACCGCGGCTGGTCTTTGTTAATAAGATGGACAGAGCCGGTGCAGACTACCTTCGGGTAGTTGAACAGATTAAAGAGCGATTGGGTGCGAATCCGGTTGCGATGCAGTTGAATATAGGTAGTGAAGAAGAGTTTGAGGGGGTTATTGACCTCATTCGCATGAAAGCTATCTACTGGAGCGAAGATGACATGGGGGCTACCTATGACGAACGCGATATTCCAGAAGCACTGCAAGCTAAAGCAGACGAATTGCGAGAGCAAATGGTTGAGTCAGCTGCTGAAGCGAATGAAGATTTAATGGAAAAGTACCTTGAAGAAGGTACTTTATCTGCTGAAGAGATTAAAGCAGGTATACGTCAGCAAACACTGGCGAATGAGATTGTTCCTTGTTTTTGTGGCTCTGCCTTCAAAAATAAAGGTGTGCAGGCCATGTTGGATGCTGTTATCGAGTATATGCCGTCCCCTACCGATGTAGGTGCTGTTACAGGGCTACTTGATGATAAAAATGAAAGTGAAGCAGAACGGATGCCGTCAGATGATGAGCCGTTTGCCGCATTAGCTTTTAAAATAGCAACTGACCCGTTTGTCGGCACATTAACGTTCTTCCGGGTGTACTCGGGGGTGATTAAAACCGGTGATGCGGTATTTAATCCGATTAAAGGTAAAAAAGAACGTATTGGTCGTTTGGTGCAAATGCATGCAAACAGCCGCGAAGAAATTAAAGAAGTACGCGCCGGAGATATAGCGGCAGCGATTGGTTTAAAAGACGTAACAACAGGTGAAACCCTGTGTGATATGCAAAATAAAATCACACTGGAGAAAATGGAGTTTCCTGAACCGGTTATCTCTGTTGCGATTGAACCAAGAACGTTAGCAGATCAGGAAAAGATGAGTGTCGCCTTAACCAAGTTGGCGCAGGAAGATCCCTCTTTTCGAGTGCATACAGATGAAGAGTCAGGCCAAACCATTATTTCAGGTATGGGTGAGCTTCATCTCGACATTATTGTTGACCGTATGCAAAGAGAATTTGATGTTCAGGCAAATGTCGGGGCACCACAAGTTTCATACCGTGAAACGATACGTAAAACGGTTGAACATGAAGAAAAGTTTATTCGCCAAACAGGTGGCCGTGGTCAATATGGTCATGTCTGGTTAAGAATTGAACCGCAAAACGAAGGTTTTGGTTTTGAGTTTGTTTCTGAAGTCGTCGGAGGCTCTGTACCTAAAGAGTATATCCCGTCGGTAGAGAAAGGGGTTCAAGAGCAGTTGGAAAACGGTGTATTAGCCGGTTACCAAATGGTTGATGTGAAAGTAACCTTGTTTGATGGTTCTTTTCACGAAGTTGATTCGTCAGAAATGGCGTTTAAGATTGCAGGCTCTATGTGCTTTAAAGAAGGCGCAAAAGAAGCAAATCCTGTCATTCTTGAGCCCATTATGAAAGTAGAAGTCGTCACTCCGGAAGATTATATGGGTGATGTGATGGGAGATCTGAATCGTCGTCGAGGTATTGTTGGCGGCATGGAAGATACACCGTCAGGAAAAATAATACGTGCGGAAGTTCCGCTGGCCGAGATGTTTGGTTATGCAACTGATGTACGTTCGGCAACACAAGGTCGCGCGACTTACAGCATGGAGTTTGATAAGTATGCTGAAGCACCGAAAAATGTTGCTGAAGAGATTATTAAGAAGAGATAAAGAAGTGAAGTGTTTTTGATTAACTTAAACACTGCAAATAATTTAGATTGTGTAGATAAGGTAAAAAGCCATGTCAAAAGAAAAATTTGAAAGAACCAAACCCCATGTCAACGTAGGTACAATTGGCCATGTTGATCACGGAAAAACCACATTAACCGCTGCGATAACAAAAGTTATGGCCGAAGCGAACGGTGGCGAATTTAAAGACTACG
>JALTJN010000430.1 GCA_027076405.1 Chromatiales bacterium | reverse complement strand
CATAGCGGCTTGTGCGAATAAATTCGCACCTACTTTTATATTGTCATACCTGCGAAGGCACACTACTGTCCGGAATGTTTTTTTAGAAAATGCCTTAAGTTGTTAATTTTTATCCGTAAAATGCTTTTAGCTAAAAGGTGTAACTTAAAAAATAAAGACAACAGAAAAAATCTGTCATCTCCGAATGCCCATGCTTATCGTATTGGTCGGAGATCCAGCGACATTAGGAGTTACAAAGTCACTGGATTCCCGATAAAAGCATTCGGGAATGACGGAATTATTATTCCGAACAGTAGTGTGCGAAGGCAGGTATCCAGCGTCTGTTTTTTTTAAGTCGCTAGATTCCAGCCTTCGCTGTAATGACAACACTCTTTAATTTTATTAATCTAAGACCTTTGCACGAGTGCAGGCTGATTTTAAAAAACATTTAAATTTCGTCATTCCGGTATGCTTTTGAGCCGGAATCCAGTGACTTTCGGTTAATAAAGTCACTGGATCCCAGCTAGAAACATGCTGGGATGACGAAGTTGGTTTGTTTTTAAATCAGCCTGCACTCGTGCGAAGGTCTCAATCTATTAAATCGACTACCTCATGACTGCTTTCTCAACACTCCCACTATCAAAAAATTTCATACATAATCTAACATCACTTAATTACAAAGAGATGACGCCGATACAGGAAAAAAGTATTCCGCAAGTTTTAGAAAACAAAGATGTCATTGCACAGGCAAAAACCGGCAGCGGAAAAACTGCCGCGTTTGGCATTGGTTTATTAAACAAACTCGATTCGCAGAATTATCAAACACAATCTCTCATTCTCTGCCCCACTCGCGAACTTGCCGATCAGGTTAGTAAAGAACTACGCCGACTTGCGCGCGCCATTGCCAACACAAAAATAACAACGCTTTGCGGCGGCACGCCTATTGTTCCGCAAACGACATCTTTAGAACATCAACCACATATTGTGGTGGGCACACCCGGTAGAGTATTAAAACATTTGCAAAAAGAAAACTTAAAACTTAATAGTTTAAAAACATTAGTTTTAGATGAAGCCGATCGTATGCTGGATATGGGTTTTTACGATGACATTATGCGCATCATTGATTTCACACCAACGAAAAGACAAACACTTTTGTTCTCTGCCACTTTTCCCAAACAAATAAAAAAAATAAGCAGCTCGATACAACAGCAGCCTGTAGAAATAGCGGTTGAAATTATTCACGATGAAAACAAAATAAAGCAGATTTTTTATGAAACTGAAAAACATATGCGCAGTGATGCACTGGTTACTTTATTAAAACATTACACGCCACAATCAAGCGTTGTTTTTTGCAACCGCAAACAACAATGCAAAGAGCTGGCCGAAGATCTCTGGGCACAGGGGTTTCATGCAGTAGCACTGCACGGCGACCTTGAACAAAAAGAACGCGATTTAAAATTGGTGCAGTTCTCCAATAAAAGCAGCTCTATTTTAATCGCCACCGATGTTGCCGCACGCGGTTTAGATATTAAAGATTTGCAAGCGGTAATAAACTTTGAACTCTCCCCCGACCCAGAAATTCACATTCACCGAATTGGCCGCACGGGTCGAGCAGGCAAAGAAGGTTTGGCACTGAGTTTATTTACAGCGTCTGAATCGCCAAAAATAAATGCGCTTGAAGACTATCAAAAAAAACCCGTAACAATTAAACAAATATCCTCACTCAAAGAACAGAGCGACATTAAAATAAAACCACCAATGAATACGCTTTGTATTAATGCGGGGCGTAAAAATAAAATTCGTGCTGGCGACATTTTAGGCGCGCTCACAAAAAACACAGGCTTAGCTGGCAAGCACATCGGAAAAATAGATATATTTGATATTGTGACCTATGTTGCGGTTGAGCAAGCGGTAACAAAACAGGCATTAAAAATTTTATCCGATGGAAAAATAAAAGGTCGAAATTATAGAGTTAGAAAAGCTTAAGCACTTAAACGAATTTTAGTTAGCATTTCATTATTTCCTGTTAACTTATTACTGAACAGAAATAAAAGAACACTCACATGGCTGCACCTCAGTTGTAGGTGCGAATTTATTCGCACAAACCCGCACTGTATGGATGCGTGCGAAATCATTTATATTACTTTTTTCTTGCCAACGTAATACCATCACCTACAGGAATCATACTAATATCAACTCGATCATCTTTAAATATTTTTTGATTAAAAAGTCGAATCGCGTGGGTATCAGCCGAGTCATCTTTATCATCAATCACACTGCCATTCCATAAAACATTATCGACTAAAATCACACCGCCAGGGCGCAACAACTGTAAACAATACTCAAAATATACTTCCTGGTTTTGTTTATCCGCATCAATAAAAGCTAAATCGAATGAGGCTTCGGCATTATTTTTTAAAAGCGATTTCATTGTCTCTTCTGCTGGCGCTAACTTTAATTTTATTTTATATTCGACACCGGCTTGTTGCCAATATTTTTTGGCTATACTTGTCCATTGCTCACTAATATCACAGGCGATCAGCTCGCCGTCTTCGGGCAAAGCCAGTGCCATTGCCAACGCGCTGTAACCTGTGAACGTACCAATTTCGATAATTTTTTTCACCCCCATCAGCTTTACTAACATCGCCATAAACTGACCCTGATCGGCAGAAATTTGCATAATGCGCATTTCCATTTTATTGGTTTCATTGCGCAATTCAGTTAACACGGAATTTTCACGCAAAGATACCGATAGCAAATATTTATAAAGCGAATCATCGAGCTGTAATGTTTTTTTGCCCATTTAAATTAACCCCAATAAAATTTTATTTATCACTTTCAATATTATAAGTCACTGTCATGTTATGGCTTTCTCCAGGCAAAATAGTCACCACATCATCAGCCGCATTTGCCGATTCCACGCACAACATTTTTAAATATCCATCTTCACCCAAATCACCCATTTTTTCTGCCACCTGCTTCCACGGATTCCAAACCACCGTTGAACGGCTTCCTGTTGTTGATATCATTATTTTTCGATTTTTATTTTTAATTATCACATCATCAGTCGTGTGCAAATAAACTCGATCAACTTCAGTATTAATTTTAATATCACCTTGTTGCTGCTTTCGTTTAAATGCATCGGGTTTATCTAAATAAAACACTTTATCTAAACCGGTCACGCTTACCTCTTTTACATTCTCAACATTAAAATACGTGTGCAGTGCTTCACTTAAAACAAAAGTCTCTGCGCCATTGTTATGGG
>JALTJN010000429.1 GCA_027076405.1 Chromatiales bacterium | reverse complement strand
CAACCTACTTGACCTTCTTAATTCTGAATTATGGGACCACTGGGATATTTACGGAGACAAACTCAAATGGGATAAAGATAACCGTAGAACCAAACTATTGAAGAAACTATTTTCAAATATCAAGAATTCTATTCATATCATTAAAAGAATGAAATACAGTCAAGCAAGATTCTTATACTGGTTAGCAAACGGCACTGAATTACAGCCGACAAAAAAAGAAATCATTGAACAAATTATGTTTTATATTATATAAGACACATGTCCGACACTGAACAACCCGTTGAAGAAATTGAAATAGAAGATGACCCTACAGAGGAAATCATTGATGAACCCACTGAAACACCCCAAAATGAAACAGATTCAACACTTCTCAGGAACGAATTAGATGAATTGACTGCACCTAGATTAAGAACTATTTTTAAGGAACTGAACCGAGAGAAGAAAATGTTTCTCACCTCTAAAGGAAAACCTGAAGGATGTTCAAGGATGTACAAGGAGGAACTGATTGAAAAAATCATTAAACTTCAAGGAGGTATAAGAGAAGTAGAACCAGTTGAACCAACTGATTCACAGACACCAACATCTACAACTACACCTCACCGTATAACACCAGCCATTGAAGTTATTTCAAAGTCTCTTGTAAGTGCTCAATATGCAGTAGTTGCTGTTAGCGCTGGAGCAGTAAATAAGATAGCTGAAGCAAAAGGAAGTAACATACGAGTAGAACCTCAAAAGGTTTATGCAGAGAATACTGATGCTCTTCTTGATGCGACTAAAGTACTTGTTGAAGAACACTTCGGTCCTGACCAGATTGGTCAAATATCACCGATGGCGACCTTAGCACTGATTCATTTCGGACTGATAGCACAATCTATAGAGAACAAACCAGTAGTAAAAAAAGAAGAATTACTGAATTCTTCAGAAGACTAAAATTATTACTCTACTTTATTTGGTGGTTATTAACTTACTAGCTTTTTTGTTTTAACAATGCCAGCGTAGCGTTATCTATACGTTCATCTTTTGTTAATTCAAATGTTACATTAAGTAGATATAAATGCTTACCATATTTTTTTAATTTTAACGGTTTAAGTGGATAATTGATATAACCTTCTATTTCTGGAAGACTTCTCAATAAAGACTTCTTTGTAGGCGTTTCAACAGCTCTAAGTATATAATCACGATTCATAGGTAATATAGGTGCTTTATAGATAAATACACTATTGCCTGTGTTTTTACATTTAACTAGAGTATGATAACTCTCTATTCTTTTTTGGTCACTTAACACATTCTCCCAAAATAAAAACTTATGCTTCTTTCTATCCTCTTCATGTTTTTTATTCATTTGTACTGGAGCATATGACAGGTTATCCTTGATAAATTGTTTATAACTATCATTACTATCACATCTTGTCATAAAACTAAATGTTGCATTCTCACGCCATACAGGATTTAACAGTGTGTAATATTGCACACAAATGATAACACTTATACAGTCATGACGTCCTGTACAAAATATCTTCTTCAATTCTTCACTATATTTGAAATTATTACTCAATATATCATCAAAAACAAATAAAGTACGGGGCTTACGATGTTGTAAAACATGTTCAGGTGTAAGGTCCTCTTCTAAGAACACTTTATTTGTATTAAAGCCTGCTTTCATCACATCTTTGTTAATTTGTGTTGTATAAACAACAACCTGGTCATTATCTGTAATACTGCCTTTTACACCTATTAAACTCCTGTATAACCCCAGAGCACATGTAGTCTTTCCACTACGGGTTTGACCATAAAAAATTAAAGTATTATCATTTTGTACTAATTTAATAGGAAACTTCTGTAAATCTTTATATGAAAACATACAACCGTGTATAAAAGGGTCTTATATTAACACTTATATAATTTTCTAGTCGCTTTGACTAGCGTAGTCTGTCGCTTAGACTGTCACTTTAGCTACGGATTAAAAATCCTATGCAGTGCCAGTTTCTCAAACTGTCACTTTAAGCAACATATTAATTCCTAGACCACCTGCAAATAAATCAGCGTTATTCATTGTTTTAGTAGTTTCATACAACTGTATTTCATTATCGTTATAACGGTCTGTAAATAAGCGTATTGTAATAGTTTCAACTCGTCCTACAACATCAACACTACCACCGTTTGTCATTTCTAAGAGGCCAGAGGGTCCTTCTGTTAGTATTCCAAATGCTCCATTCGAGTTTAATTCATTGATAACGAGCATCCCCATCTTACTTTCATTCATTCTTTGAACAGCTCCACGTCCAAGTATAGTGCCGGTCACCGCGATAACTTGACCTGTAAAAGAATACAGTTCTACAGCACCAAACGCTACTAGTAAAAGTGACGTACATTTGTTAAACGTCACGAAACCAAGAGGGTCTGCTATCTTGTCTGAACTATCATAGAATTCAAAACTACCGGCTGTTAAAACACAAGTCATCACTTGAACACCACCAACTAACATAGTTGAAAATTGCTTGTTAAACTCTTCTACGAGCTCTTCTTGACTGTATGTACCGGGCGTTATCAAGCCTGTTAAGTTAGTTATACCACCCGCACCATCATCATACGTGATATCAATAGCGTTGTTATATGATGAAACATACCATAATTTACTAATGACAACTCGCGTTAATTCAACTTTATTAGGCACAAGATTCTGTTTCGCAATTCTAACGGAATTTAGATTTAATTCACCGTGTTTAGTCATCGTATTAACATTTACAAAGTAAGACGTCATTTTAGTCTATATATTTTGTTATTTATAATTTTATATAGGATAATATATACTAACTCTCATGACGACACTCAATCCAGAATTGATGCACTCAGCCGTTGTTGGCGCCACAGCTGGTGGTTATAAAATTGTTGTAGATTTAATCAAAGGTAAAAGTATTGATGCTAAGCAGGCTCTAATTAACGGTGGAGCGGTCGCAGGTGGTGACTATCTCAGTAAAAGATGGGCCCCTACTCTAATGACAGGTGTTTCAACAGGTAATGAACTAATTGACAACGCCGGTAATACTGCAGTTCTCTCTACAGGTTTAATTGTCGGTTATAACCTTCTTATGAAAGAAAAATGGAACAAACAACTTGTTAATGTTGCTGTAGGTGCAGGTGTTGGTGAATTGACAGCCACTACACTGAAATACTAAGCGATAAATCAAAGCCCGCGATAAATCAAAGCCCGCGATAAATCAAAGCCCGCGATAAATCAAAGCCCGCGA
>JALTJN010000428.1 GCA_027076405.1 Chromatiales bacterium | reverse complement strand
TTTTTTTACGCATTTCGACCAGTAAATGAGTTGTTATTATAACTTTTACGGTCGAATTAGTCACCCGATTTCAAAGTTTTATTGTTATTTATCATCAGCTTAGTTTGTTTTTCAGGGTTGACTAAGTAAATTTTGTTGTCCTGCATCAGATAATGCCGGGTTGTCAATTACAAGCAACACAATTAACGCGGATAATATTGAAATTATTTTAGAATTCATTATCATTTACACACATTAGGATCAATTGTGTCTTGATCTAATAACCACTGCCATACACTTTCAGGATCTATATTTGGATCAAGTTGGAAGGGGACTAAATCCACAGGGACAGACTCACCGTTAGGACAATTGACAGAACAATGCAACGTTTCTCTGACCCCATTGTTTCTATTTCTCTGACCCCATTGTTTCTCTTAATGGTTTATTAAATAGATCTGTCACTTTTTATTTCTAACTCTTTTCCCTGCAGATAGACGGTATTCACCCACCATGCACTTACCTCTAACGACTATATATTTTTCTGAAGAATCATCACCAAACACAAATCTTATATAATAAAACTGATCATCATAATTAATAGTTTTTTTAAGCTTTACCCACTTGTTGTTGGAAGTACCAAAAGTCACCGGTTCAGTTTGACCCGCAGGAATATACGTGTGCTTTTTCTCAATTTGTTCAACTGTGTAAGGCCCTTCAACTGTATGCATATTACTATAATTTTCAGGCGACCATTCTTTACCAGTACCTTCACACGCATATGCGTATCCTGATGCTAATATCAATAGAATGCTCAATATAAATTGTTTCACCTTCTATCCTCCACAAAATAAATCTGGATCGTAATCTCTTTCTAATTCCTGCCTAGTTAAAAGCTCAAGCCAACCAGCAGCATCACCAAAACCATCACGAGTAACCGTGGCCACTTCATCACCATTATCACATACACAAGTAAACGTTATCTCCGCACCACTATCACCATCTTGCCCTCCTGATCGCACCCAATCACCATCCAAACCTAAAGGATCTATATAGTTAACTGGGTTATTAGCAACGTAAGGATAAAGATTAGTATCCTGACCAGTGAACTTACTACCACGCGCCCTCATTAAACCATCGATGCCTAACGGATCAGCGGTGATATAACGACCGAGGCTCGATGAATAATACCTGTGTCTATTGTAATTAACCCCAGACTCTTGATCCCAGAATTGCCCAGGAAAACGATGATTAAACACAACTCTTGTCCCATCACCATCTACATCATCATTAACAACCGTATTACCGAACGCCTCATACTGCGCAGACCAGACTATATTTTTTGAACTATTTATTAAAAGTCTCGGCGCACCTAGATGATCTTTAAACACATCATAAATACCATTGGCATCTGCAACTTGTATCGGCGTGAGGTAGTTGGGCAGATAAGCGTAACGTTTTTGTTGAACACCGCTGTTATTATATTCCGCTAACAACGTATTTCTGTCCCATAAAAACCATGTCGTTATTCCATTAACTGTTTTACTTAACCGCTTGCCAAACGGGTCATATAAATAATTCGCCACTGTTCCTGTCTTTGAAAAATTAGTTATTCGGTTAATGTGATTATAATTAAAAGTTTCACCATTTGAATTCGATGTCATATTTCCATCATCGTCAAATATATAGCTTGTAGCGCTCGGTGATGCGGTTATTCTATTATTATTATCGTACTCATAATCCAAAGCGTTAGATGGGTTTTCTCTGTTTCCAACATTATCATAAGCAAAACTTTCAGAGGCTACACTGCTAGTAACAGGATGTGTTGCTTGTATTAGCCGGTTTAAATTATCATATATATAATCATGCAAGCCTGTGGAGTCGGTCATATCATCAACGTTTAAAACGTTATCATAATTATACAGAGTTTGAGATAATTGATTTGCACCATCCATTAGTAGTCGCTTATTAATTGGTCCGTTACTCTCAAACTCCGAGCTTATTGTTAGCCCACCTGATATATTAAATTGTTTAATTTTTGTATTGTCATAATATAAAAAGTTGTTAACAACTTTTCCAGAAGGTAAGGCCGCACTAATAAGTTGATTCAACTTATTATATTGATACTGATGAGTTACTATGCCATTAAGATCCGTCAGTTTTAATGACTCACGGTTACCGTACCGGTCATAATCATTATCAAGTGTGATATTAAAGCCAGGCACATAAGACAGAGTGCTAATATCACGGCGATTTAATGCATCATATGTATAATTATATAATGGCAACTGCGAAAAATCTGAATCAGTAATATTTTGAATTTCACCTGTATTGTAGTAGCTATAGCTAATTGTTCTATCTATTGTGGTTGTCAATTCATCTTGATAGTAACGAATATTTTGTACTGGTCCCCATTGATAGTAGTTATATTTTATTTGCTGGCCTCTAGCATTGACAATATAATCTAGACGGCCACGATTATCATAATTATATTTTGTTATTTGCCCTAAATCTTTTATTTCACTTGTTTTCTGCGAAAGCGAATTATATGTATAGCTTGTTATATGATTGCTTCCATCTGCTACCGAAGTGATATTTCCGATAGCATCATATGTGTATGATGTAAATATATTAGGCGTTACACCCTTCTCTTGTATCTGTATATTTCGATCTAGCGCATCATATAGATACCTAGTTTCATTTAAATTAGCATCTATCTTGGAAATCAGATTGTTAGACTCATCATAATCATATGTTGTTTGCAATAACTTGGGGTCTGTTACTGTTTTTATACGCCCCAAAGCATCGTATGTATATGTCCATGTGAAATCTTCCGCATTTGTTTCTGTTAGTTTTCTGCCTTCACTGTCTCTTGTATAAGTCACCAATGTAATAAATGCACCAGCATCATTTTTACGTTGTACTCCAACTAAATGATTATTGATATTATAAATAAATCTAAGTATTTGCCCTTCACCCGCTAACGTAGTCCTACCTGTTTCAATTTGTAGAAGTTGTTCACTATTATACGTGTATATTGTTTCTTCGCCTAAAGGGTTTACCTTTTTGATTAAGCGATTCTGAGCATCATATTCCATTTGTGTTTGGTTATTATTTGCATCCCATATATCACTGAGATTACCTGCTAAATCATAATCAAACCTAAAACTATCAAATGGGCTTTCAGCACCTGCTATTTCGTGATGTATTTTTGTGACACGTTGCTTACCTGCAGTGTATGTGTATACTTTTTTATGACCATCATCAAACAATATTGTTTTTACTCTATTTTCACCGTCATAAGTAAATGTCTTCGTTTGGAATGAACCGTTATCTCTTCGTTTCTTAATTTCAAATATATTGGTTGGCTCACCATTTACTCTATAAAAAGTATATTCAGTGCGAAATAATTTTGTTGGATCAACGCTCGAAACTACCTGATAGCTCGATACTCTACCAGTATCATATTCCCAAGTTTTTGTAATTATTTCGCCACTTTGAAGGGTAACAGTTTCACTTGTTTTATTACCTTCTGAATTAAAAGCAAAATTTGTTGATTTTTTTAGCACACGAATGGGTAATTGTTTTGTTCCATTATTCGAATATATTCGAGATGCTTCAGGAAAACCCAAGGCATCGTAATCATATTCAAACCAATTACCTAATTCATCCTCATATCGACTAGCTTTTCTGGTAGTTAAATCAAACCAGTAATATGATTGAGTAACTACAGGATTACTGCCATTATCATCCGTTATTGTTCTAGTAACCCTTGTTTCAATATCGTTAACAACGTAATCGAAATCCCTAATTGTATTTCCGTGCACTTGCCGTACAACTCGGTCTTCATCATCATAAGTATTCACATATGATGATATATTCACATCTTCTTGAATAGTCGTGACATTGTGTGGATCACGAATCAAACCCGAAACTGGATCTAGATCATTGTAGATATACGTTGAAACTTTCCCTTCTAACCCATTTACCTGGGTCAGGTTTCCAATTGTACTATTTGTATTCACAACATCGTGTATATAGCTTATAACACGTCCATCACTCGCAGTAACAGTATCTAGACGTCCAGTGTTTAGGTCGTAATTAAAGACCAAGGAATTTCCCGACAAAACCCCATTGAAATAACGCTCACGAATAGTTAGCAATTGATAGTGGTTTGCAACAACCATAGGTGTTGTCGGATCTACCGCATAAGGCGATGTGCCAGTTAGAGGTAACTTTGTACTAGTGTACAAAAACTCCAGTCGATGACCGTTTTTACTCTCTTTTGCTTCTAACAGGCCTTGCGCATCAAAGTAGTCCTTGACTCCGTTATTATGTGTGAAGACGTATTTACCTGCAGGTAAGCTACTCAATACACCGCTCATGCCATGCGGCATGGTTTGATAACTGTTGCCTGTAAAGACAAAACGATCTTTATTACCACATCCATAACGTATAACAACAGAACCGTCTGGATACTCGAACAAACGCCGATCATAACTAAATGCCCAGCCATAACCTAAAGGACTATCATATTCAGATTGACTATTATAAATGCGCTTCAAGCTTATTGGAAAAAGGCCATCAATGAATATATCTTTAGTAAAAAATTTTTCTTCTCCATTAACCAAATAAACAGGACCACCTGCAGAGCCACTACTACCATCACCGCTTCCGCCGCTACACCCTCCCCCTTTATTTCCATTTCCATCTCCATTTCCATCTCCATTTCCATCTCCATCTCCATTTCCATCTCCATTTCCATCTCCATCTCCATTTCCATCTCCATTTCCATCTCCTCCTCCATCTCCTCCGCCTTGCCCAAATCTAATACCGGAATCACCTGGGCCATCACCAAAACTCCCACCATCACCAAAACTATTTCCAGTGCCATTTCCAGAACCTCCTGCGCCACCACCACCACCGTTGCCTGAGCCTGAGCCTGAGCCTGAGCCTGAACCTGAACCTGAACCTCCGCTTCCGCCACCGCCAAAGTCATGTGCACTTGCAGAGGAAATAAGCAAAAAGTCAAAGCCTGTTTGAGTGTGAACAATACCGTGTAATGAAAATACGGCTATTGTAATTAGGAAAACTTTAACTAGTTTATTGCAAATGATATTTTCAGTGGAATTGATAAATTTATTATGTATTTTTGTCATGATAGTTCCCTTAAATTTTTATTTAAGGAGTTCCCTGTAAAAGTTTTATTTTGTTGTAAATTACATCCGCATCTTCAGTTTTACCCAGGGCATTCAATGTAATTGCTAAGGAAATAAGCGATTTAGTATTTTGATTATCAAGTTTTAATATTTTTGTAAATACACTATGCGCTGACTTCCAATCTTTACTCCATAAATATATTTCTCCCTGCAATTGAAGAGCGTCTATATCATTTGGCGTGATATTCAAAACGTCTGTCACTAATATTTGCATTCGCGTTTTTTTACCACGTGCCTTATAAACCTTAGCTAAGCCAAGTTTAGCTTGTAATGAATCAGGGTCATCTTTGATCATTAGCTGAAAATAACGTGTAGCCACTTTATAGTCTTTAGCTTCTAATGCTGCATAGCCGTTAGTTAAGTTAGATGCATAAAGATTAGCGCTTAATAAGCTACAAAACACACTCATAAAAAAAATTATGTTTGATTTTATTAACATTGTTTACTCTTTAATTTTTTAACGTTTTTGTACATATATCTTTATTGTTGCCAAACCAAAATTACCCTCATAACCCCTAATATTGGCGGTTAAGTAATGCTCACCTTCATTAAGTCTGCTTGTGTCAAGTATCCATGTCATTGGCAAAAATCCCACTTCATTTTCAAAGGCAAATTGTCCATCTACAAAGAAAACTGGTTCTGCTCGCCGATTTAGTGCAACCCCTCTATTAACGTCATCCACTGTAAGCTGAACGCGTAATTGACCACTGACTATAGGCACATTGTCCTTGTTTTTTAGTAAGTTATCTGGAAGCACTAATCTAGCTAAATAATCACCTCTAGTATCTGGCTTTTGTTGTTGCGCAGCTACCATGTTTTTTCTCTTTTTTTGTTTTTTAACCCGCCGCTGCTGCTTCCATGTATTATTAACAAATTTAACCTTATCTGGATTTGCTCCCACAAGTATTGTGTTTTCACTTAGTGTGTATGCTTGCATATCAATTTCTAATTTTGGGTGCTTAGTTAAATCAAGAATATTTGACGCATCTTTTCCATCCCATTTTTCAACATGTTGCCCTTCAATCCTTGGCACCCAATTTAGTATATTTGCCAGTAACGGGCCATGTTCTTTTAGCCCCACACGTATCATCACTCTAGCTGGCTGCTTTAGTGTGTACTCGAATTGTTTATCATCGCTATTCCATTTTATATTTTTTATGGTTATTTTCTTTCCACCAGTAAAATCACTCACATCATATTCTATTGGTTTATTATTAGAGCTTCGCAACTGCAACGTGTATCTATAAGCTTCTGCAGGTACGACTACACCCGCCTTATCTTTACCATTCCATTCAAGATATTGATCACCTGCTGGCACAGAGCCTTTGAAGACTTGTTGTATCAATAAGTCTCTATCATCATATATGTTTAACGTAATATCAGCTTGTTTCGTTAATGTAAAATGAACTTGCACAGTTTGACCATTATCCGGTTCAAACATTTTCGGCTTATGAAATACATGATTTATTTCTACGGCATTTACACAATCAATAAAAAACATCGTTAACAAATATAACGTTAAACTTAATTTATTCATTTCCTCTCGCTTTACCTTGCCACCATATAGGGTAACGGGCACCAACAGCCTCCTGTGTAAGTTGAATGGCTTTGCCGTTTACAGGTTTTCGCCATATATCCATTACTCCACCGCGTGCCGATTCAAAAATCACTACATCCCCATTTAAAGAAATAGTTGGTCTTGAGTCGACAGCCTCGTGTTGGGTAACAGCATACTCTTTACCTTTATTATCTCTCAACCATATTTCATAATTACCGCTACGATTTGAAGAAAATACCATATTACCGCTATGTGAAAATGAGAGATCAAAGTGATATAACTGATTCACTGTTAATTGCTCTGTGGATTTAGTTTTAGTCGATACACGCCAAATATCGTGAGTTTGTAGCCCTTTACCAGATAAAAAATATATCCATTGCCCATTTGGTGACCACACAGGCTCATGTTGTAATCCTTGCTTATTGGTCAATTTAATTAAATCATTACCCTCCGAATTAACTACCCATATATGGTTATTATCTACACTACCTGCCACACTTAACGAAAATGCAATATGCTGCCCGTCAGGTGATATAACAGCATCAACTGTACCTTTAATTGGTAGGTCAATCGGTACCTCTACCTTAGTTGTGACATTAACTTTATTAAGCTGGCCTTGATTCCCATTAACAAGTATATGATTTCCATCAGGATACCAACTTATATGACTTTTATCATAGGCACTTGAAGTAACTTGCTTTTTACTATTACCATTTGAGTTCATTAACCAAACTTGCCAAAAACCACCTGTATGTGAAAGATAAGCCACTTTTTCTTTTGCTATAGTTGACACAGGTAACACAAGGATTAAAGATAACAATAACGATACTATAATTTTATTTCTCATGGTCTTAGTGATATAAGGTCACAGCTCCGCGATAGAGCGTCTTGAAACCAGTTAAATCACTGGTTGCTTCAATAATAAAAGTATACATACCTTCTGAACTAACCAGAATATTATTAGTATCTATATCGAGATACCCATTCCAGCTCATGGTTTGTAGTGTGTTTGCTGTAACCGATGAGTTGTCAATTAAAGTGATTGCTAACGCCGAATTAATATCATTTATTCCAGGTGGCAATAGTTTTGCTGTCACATTGGAGTCCTGATCCACCTGGAATTTAATTTGAGTAAACTCTTCATAGCTATGACGAATAATATAAGGATTTGATTTTACTTCTATACTCGGTGCTACTAATTCACCATTTACTAAAGGCCTCCCCCCTTTAACAATGATCGTGTTTATCGGAAGTCTAATAGGAGGAGGAAAGAAAAATGAATAATCTGAAGACACTTCATCTCCATTCAAAAAACGACCATTCCAATTCAGATAAAGACTACTATTAGCTTCAAATGGTTCATCAATTGCAACTATTACCCCTTGTGATTTATTACATGTTAAAGATGAAATACTCTCGGGTCTTATACACAATTTAATTCTACTACTGTATACATTATTAACCTGATTCTTATAATTTATATTTTTCGATACATCAAAGTCAACAACAGGGCTTCCCGTCACTGCTCCAACAGACTGCACGTAGCTAGGAGAATATAGTGCAGAACTATTAGCATCTGACGCTTCTAAAATATATATATACGCTTCATCTTTTACATAATTACCTTGATCATCTACCCCATCCCAAGGAATTGAATAATCACCCGACGCAGTATAACTACGAGTTATGCGACGCACTACATTTCCAACTGTAGGATCAATAATTTTCAATACAACAGTCGATGCTTTAGGTATGTTGAATGATATTATTGACTGCTCACCTTGAGCAGGATTTATTGTAGTAATGTCGTGATTGACGTTATATAGCGCAAGAGAACTTAAAGTCACTTGTACTTGTTGTGTGGTACTATTTCCTGCGAAATCAGTTGCTATAATACGCAATGAGTATATGCCATTTGCCAAAGGATTTAATGTACCTCCTGATGTATCAGTTGGCCATGTACCTAAAACGCTTGATACTATAGGAACAGAACCTAAACCATTAATTGGACTCCATGAAGTTGGTGTTACACCCAAACCATATTCAACTGAATAATTTGATAAATAAGCGTCTGTTGCTGTTCCATTTATCGCATACTCAAAAGAATCAACAATAGAATCCTTCAAACTAGCATCAAATACAGCAATAGGTAGCAAATTATCAACTATAACACTAGCACCTGCACCAACAACTCTTCCGTTTGAGCTAATAGTAAACAAATACTTGCCATCAATAACATTTACCCCTTCAGAATTTTTACCATCCCATGATTGATTGATGGAGGCACCATTTCCTGAATATGTTCTAATTGCTGCACCACTGCTATTACTAATATTTATTACCCAATTAGTTACATTACTGAAAGTCACAATTATATTCACATTATCTTTAACGCCTATAGATATCAAGGGTGATATAAATTGATTATTAATAGATAAAAATGTAATTACTGGAACCTGATTTTCTGTTATTGATATTAAATCAAGCAAGATTGATGTATTTTGATTTGCACCTGTAAATTTCGATCTAATTGATGCAATATTCGTTGTGCCCCACCAATTATTTGCAAAATTAAACACAGTCGTTACATCTATTAATCTTAAGTACACATTAAAATTATTATTATATATATCATTGTTTGTAATCGCAGGCTGCGGATCAGAAGAACCTGGTCCCTCTAAACGTATACCAAATACATTTTCTGATATTAGATTCGAATTAATCAAAGGATTAGATGAATTATTAATAAATACACCAGTAGTATTATTTACAATATGAGAGTTTGTTAAAGAACCCGACACAGAATCAAAATAGATACCATAATTCGCATACTGAATTAACGCGTAATCAATCGACACATTGGATGCTGAACTACTAATATATATGCCTTCCCAAGCATCAGCACTTGTATCATTCGATTGAGATGTAAAAATAACAGGGTTAGCTAATGCACCTTGTACCTGAAGATTACCTTCAATAATTAGCTGCATTGAATCACCGAACTCTAACACAGTACCAGACATAATGGTTAATGTTGCACCAGGCTTAACAACCACATCGCCAACAGCTTGATATACAGTATTTGATGATAAAGTAAGATCCGAAGCAATAATCACAGGTAAGTAATTACCAATAACTGGAGCTCCATTGTTTGAATCTAAATACCCTGTAAAATCTACAATCCCACGAGTAGCGTTATACGTATTAATCGAAGCATCAGAAAAATCGTTTATCCTTCTAGCAATAGAATCTGTTTTAGTACTACCCCACCAATTACCCGTTGCATCAATAATTGTATTGTCGCCTTGATAAAAACCTGAGACTAATATATTTCTAGAACTTATTAAAAATTCATTTGGATTGCTATGTATTGCATTACCAGTAATTTGAGGTTGTGGGTTATTTATTTCAGTACCATCACCCGCAATATAAATGCCACGATAGTTTTCTTTAATAATATTACCTGAGTTAATAACAGGGAAAGATGCATTACGAATATCAACTCCATAGCCCCCACTACTAGAACCATTATTAGATATAAAGTTATTACTGATTAATGGTGATGAACTTAATAGTTGCACACCAGTTCGATTATTATCAATTAAACTGTTTCTGAGTATCCCACCTGCTCCATTAAACAACACACCAGTATTATTATTTATTATTTTACTATCGGTAATCACAGTATTAATACTCCCTGTATTGACCTCTATGCCGTAATTAGCTTGTTCGATTTTTGCACCATCAACATAACTATTTACTGAACTGGAATTTATTTTTATGCCCTCCCAAGTAATGGCTGTTAAATAATCAGGGTAAGATGTAAATAGTGCATAATTTTCTTCTACACCATTTACTATTAATCTCCCATGAACAGCTATCTCCATTGAGTCGCCAAACAGTAAGGTAGCACCTGCGTCAACAGTCAGTGTCACACCTGGACTAACAACAACATCCCCAAGCGCTTGATAGTTAACACCCGAAACAAGTATTGTATCTACATTAACAAATAAAGGTAAAAAAGCACCTAGAACAGGCTGCCCACCACTCTTATCTAGAAAGCCACTAAAATCAACTATTGGATCTGTTGAACTTCCTCTATCTACATGATCATCTATACTTTTAGAAATATCATTAATATTGGTTGTATCCCACCAGTTATTTGTGGCATCTATAACAACACTGCTGGCCTGATAATAACTTAACGCTATTAAATTATTGGTAATATTTTTTATAAAGTCATTCCCATTAATAACCGGCATGGGATTATTTCCAGCAATATTATTTCCTATTAGCCGTACTCCAGTATTGGCATCGCTAATAATATTACCTGAATTTATAATTGGATTAGATGCTAACTGAATATCAATACCATAAGATCTACTATTTGTAATATTATTTCCAGTAATTACGGGAGAGGCATTTACAATACGAATACCCGTACTGTTTTGATCAATCACATTAGAAGATACTGTACCACTTGAACTGTTAAACACTATTCCAGTATAAGTGTTTTTAATTATACTATTGGATACAGTGGTATTAATACTCCCTGGCAATATATTTACACCCGTTAATGCATGCTCAAGAACCACCCAGTCAATAACGCTATTGGTTACACCTGAATTGATTCTTATGCCAGACCAAATTCCGGTATTGTTCACAATCGACGCGGAGTTCGATGCAGATATGAGCTCTATCGGATTTGTCTGCGTACCTTTCATTTCAACCTTACCATTAATCTCAAACGCTACGCCTGTATTAAACTTTAATACAGCACCAGGTTGAAGGGTGAATGTTACACCTGGATCAACTACCAAATTTGATGTGATAATATAAGGCTCAGAGATATATCCTGGCGTCCACACCGTATCTACACTTATATTCCCCCCCTGAATTCTGCTAACTGAATTATTGTATTGGATTTGCAATATATTTGATGGCGCACTTTCATCTTGGCTATCCGATTCAGTTACGTAAGCAGCATTAACACCATCAACTAAAGTCACACTAAACAAAAACGCTCCATCTGCTGAATCGCTTACTATTTGCTGCTGTTGACTGCCGTTAACGTACACACTAACAGTAGCGCCAGGCGTTGATGTACCCGTAATCTGAAATGGATTTAGTGTTGTAGGGGATGTAACTGGATTTAAAATCGGCGCAGGAGGAATGACTGTTACAGGCGCAAGGGTTATATCGCCTATTATCGCCCGTTGCAGCACAAGAATATCAGCAACATTTAGGATCCCGTCAGGGTTACCAATAGGCGCCACATCAGCAATTTGTAATTCTAAGTCGGTAGGTGTCTCTAAACCATTTACAAAACGCTGTAATATTAATGTATCTGCAACATTAAGAGTGCCATTGGTTGCCGAACGCGGCGCTAAATCACCTGCAACATATTGTGCTGCATTCAACAGCGCCATGT
>JALTJN010000427.1 GCA_027076405.1 Chromatiales bacterium | reverse complement strand
ATGCGGCTAAAAAAGCTGGCTACATGCCAGAAATCATTCAATTAGCACGTAATACAAACAATGGTATGCCTAGTTATGCAGTGTCACTTTTACAAGACGCACTAAACGAAAAAAGCCTGCCTATAAAAGGGACAAAAATAGCAATTCTTGGTGTTGCATATAAAAAGAATGTTGATGATTCGAGAGAATCTCCATTTTTCGAGATAAGAAAATTGCTTGAGGATAAAGGTGCTGAGTTAAGTGTTTATGATAGCTGGATTAGTACTGAAAATACAACGGACACATTAAAAGAAACGTTAAAAGACTCTAAAGCAATATTCATAATTACTGATCATGATAACTGTATAGATGAGCTTAAAGGGTTCAAACTTAATGAACTTGGCGTGAAAGTGGTTATAGATGGTCGAAATTGTTTAGATAGTGGATTACTAGCTAAAGAAAATATTCTGTATCGCGGAATTGGTAGACGCTAATGAAAAGAATATTAAATAGAATATCAGTAAATACTGAGATTTTAATGCGATACTTAATTATGACTTCTAATGTTATCTTGATTGTTAGGCGGGCAAATGGGAATTAAAATATATTTTGCAATAATAGCCAACGATGAACAATCGTCAATTAAGCTGACGATAAAGTCACTATTTTCACAAACCTTATTTTATAGTAAGGAAATTCAAATAGATTATATAAACGTTTCAGTCTTTGCGAATGGGTGTACAGATAATACTGCGAATGTAGCGAGAAAAGCATTGCATGAATTACGTCCACTATCTACATGTATTGTATTGGAATCAGACGTAATTGAATATGAGCTAGGCGACAAAGCAACTACATGGAATCGGTTTGTACATGAGTATACTAAAGATGATGCAACATATCTCTTTATGGTGGATGCAGATATTTTAATCAACAATAAAGTCACCTGTGAGTTAATTGTTAAATCACTTGAAGATAATCCTGAAGCAGTAATTAGTAGTAGTACTGCAATTAAAGATACAGCTATTCAGGTAAAACAGACTTTACTAGATAAATGTTCAAATTATATTACGAAACTAGAGCAAGAAGTTCGTATGTCGGCAGTTACTGGTGGCTTGATGTGTGGTAGGAAAAGTTTTCTTAAGCGATTGTGGTTGCCCGCTTACCTATTAAATATAGATGGAATACTCACCACTATTGCTAAAACAGATTGTTTTTCATCAAAAGTTCTAATACACGAACGTGTTATAAACCCACCTGGAGCTACGTTTATTTTTGAGGCATACCGTGATATTCGTTTACTGTATTTTAATCATTGTAGGCGCTATATCGGACATGTAATTCGCGATCACCTCGATACGGAACTAACATCCATGAATGACCGCGGGATTGACCCAATGAATAGTTTGAAGGAAAAATATGCTTCAGATCCAAATTGGCTTCAGGCCGAAATGATGATAAAGATAAAAGATGAGAAGTCGTCATTGGTGCCATGGAGCACTCTTACATTACGTATTAATCAATTTACTGTTAGTGGAAAGAGCCGTAGTTTACGGAAAATACCAATTATAATATTGGCTACGATTTGGCAGGCTATGGTTTTAGTTGGTGTGAAGTATTTTCTTTCAAAAGGCGATCTCCGTAGAGTTTGGAGAAACAGTCAAAATACTAGGCTTGCGGATAAAGCGTAATGCAATTAAATACAGCTTTTAGCCACTCTTAAAGATATATGAAAAATAAATTTAATCATTCCATTTTTGTTATTGGCATGGCAAAGATGACTAATGCTGTGTTGATATTTTTACGTATGGCAATACTCGCGCGATTGCTGTTACCTGCTGATTTTGGTGTGGCTGCTACATTCTGGATCACAACAGGTATTCTTGCAGCAATAACTGAAATAGGTATTGATAAGATATTAATTCAGGATAATAAAGGAAGCGAGGAAAGTTTTGGTGCTGTGGCACAAACTTTGTTATTTGCTCGTGGAGTTATCATTTCCACATTAATATTAACTTTTCATTATGAATTTGCCGTTTTTTTTGGTGTACCAGAAGCAGCAAACGAGTTTGCGCTATTAGCTATTCTTCCTTTTTTGAAAGGGTTGGAGCATCGTCACTACATCACAAAACAGCGTAATATGAACTTTGTCCCTTTGGCTGTTTATCAGATAAGTCCTGAGCTTATAACTATTATTCTTGTGTACCCGTTAGCAATTTATTTTTCTGATTATAGAGCATTTGTATATCTGTCTATTGCCGCGGTATCAGTTAGCTTAATTGTTTCTCATATGTTGGCTGATACGCCAATGAGATTTGCTTGGGATAAGGCGTTAACAAAAAAGATTATAAAGTTTGGGTGGCCCTTAACATTAAGCAGTGCTCTTTTAGTGCTAACGTTACAAGGAGATAAGCTGGTTGTTTCTCAATATTATTCGAAACATGAACTTGGACTATTCTCTGTGGCATTTGCTTTTGCGACATTCATTCCTAACAATATTGCTGGGATATTAACTCAAATCATGCTACCTGATTTGTCTAACATGCGTGATAACAAAAAGGTTCTATTTAAGCGTTTGCAATTAATGAACCAGTTGATTGTATGGCTTTCAATGCCTGTGATTTTTGTTTTCTTGGCATATTCTAGCGAGATAATCGAGATTATATATGGCGACAAATTTATTGAAGTATCAACAATAGTAAAGGTCATAGCAGTTGTTTTCTTTGTTAGATTATTTAGGCAGGTACCAAATACATTATGTGTTGCTCTTGGTGCAACCAAGTTTGTAATGTTTTCGAACATATTAAGGCAAGTTGCATTGGCAATTAGTTTGATATTAGCAATTAAAGATACAGAATTGTATTGGATTGCTGCCACAGGAATTATTGGTGAATTATTAGCTATGATATCGATATCGTACTCCATATGTAGTTCCATGAAATGTCGCTATTCTATTTGGTTGCGCCCTACAATGTGGCTTATTTTATATTCTTTCCTTGTTTATATTACGATAGAACTGTTGCTTGCTTATGGTTTGCAGGTAACATTATTGTTATTTGTGTTATTTATGATCGGCTACTCAGTTATGCATGTTTTTCGATGTTTGAATGCATTAAATAAAGGGTAGTTAGATGGTTGTTACTTACGTCGATAATGGTTTTTACCTTAATTGTGAAATGAAAAATGTATAAAAATAATTCCACAAAAGAAAAGTTAAAAGTGCTTCTGGTCGGGTGTCCGTTAGACTCAGGAAACGGCGGTGTAACTGCGCTTGGATATTCTGCAATTACTAATCTTGTTAAACGAATCCCTGATATTGAGATACTTATTCAACATAATTCTGGGAAACAAGAAAAATTAGTTGTGGATGTAGAAGGGCGAACAATTGTTCTTCGTACAATATTTTTTCATCAATCATCAAGTTTGCTTGAAACTCAAGGGCTTAAGCTGCTTCGTCTAATTGCCCCGTTTCTTGCTAAAGTACCTGGTTTTATACGTGCAAAATTAATTCGTCGTTTTCGGCTATTCGCTGCATTAGATGAGGTTGATGCAGTATTGGATATTTCAGGAGGCGATTCATTTACTTCTATTTATGGGGGGGAGGTTTTTGATTCAATCGCCAGGGTCAAGATGATTGCGATTTTTTTTCAGGTCCCTCTATATTTGCTGCCACAGTCATACGGTCCATTTACATCTCCGAAACATGTTAATTCCGCTAGATTTATTTTCGAGAACACTAGACTTATTAGCTGTAGGGATGCGCATGGAAAATCATTAGTATCTGCTCTTGCCCCACGTGTTGAAAAATCCCAGTTTATTGAAAGCCCTGACATTGTTTTTAGTATGGAAACTATTAGCAGCAAGTTTGATTTGTTTAATAAGGAAAGCAATACAAAAAAGGTTATTGGTTTAAATGTAAGTGGCTTGTTGTATTTTGGTGACAAATCATTTGGTCTTAACTTTGAGTATCAGGAGATGGTTCATAGTATCGTTGAGTGGGTACTGGATTCTAGCGATGCACTTTTGTTATTAGTGCCTCATGTGGTTGGTACAGCAAAGCAGCACTTAGTTGCTGAAAAGACAGATGTGAATGCAATCGCTACTTTGTGTGATCGGTATAGTAACCGAATGAAATCTCGCATTTTTAACTTAGAGGAGTATGTAGATCCAAGAGTACTTAAAGGGATTATTGGTGAATGTGATATTTTTTTAGGTGCTCGAATGCATGCTTGTATTGGCGCGATTTCTCAAGGCATACCAACTTTATGCCATTCATATAGTGATAAGTTTATAGGTGTTATGGGTATGGTGGAAATGGAATCTACAGTTGTAGATTTAAGAAATACGACTATCGAAAATGTATTGTTACAATTAGATCAAATCTTGACTATGAAGAGCGATCGACAAAGTGCACTTGATAATATGAAAAAACATAAGATAGATATAGATGACTTCTTCGACATAGCAACTAAAGATATTTTTAAATTAATAAAGAGATAGCAAGTTTTTATGTTTAATTGCTTTTTATTTTTTATGGTGGATTGAACATACCATTTTCGGGATATTTGAGGTTTTTTTGAGGTATTATGAATACTGTAGCTGAAGTTGTTAAAGCTGATCTTTGTCATGGGTGTGGAGCATGTGCATTTATTTGCCCTACTAATGCTATTCGAATGGAAAATATTTACGAATATGGCTATAAACCTGTGGTTATAGAGAGTACTTGTAATGACTGTGAACAGTGTATAAATGTTTGCTCTGGAATTAGCCTACAAAAAACATATAAAAGTGAATCAAAGTATTGTAATAGAACAGTGCAAGATGATTGGGGCGCATTTATAAACATATTCGAAGCATGGTCGAGTAATGATAATGAGCATTTTGTAGGAAGTTCTGGTGGTGTTTGTACGGCTATTGGGCGTTATGCTACTGAAATAGGTTTTGCAAGTGGTGTGTTGCATATACAACCAGATACAAAGTCACCTACAGAAAATCGCGCTGTTGTTTGTGAATCTAGTATAGAGATACAAGATGGTACTGGTTCGCGATATGCACCAGCTTCATTATGTACAGGGCTTAAAGGTTTGATCGAAATAGGTAAGCCGATGATTGTTATTGGTAAGCCATGTGAAATCGCCGCAATTGAAAAAATTCGCAAGCTTAATAGTTATGTGGACAAAAATATTCTGTTAACAGTTTCAATATTCTGTGGTGGAACACCCTCATCAAAAGCAACGCAAATATTATTAGATGAACTTGGAATTAAACTTAAAGATATCATTGACTTGCGTTATAGAGGGCACGGGTGGCCTGGTAATTTTAGTGTTGCAACTGTAGGTAGCAGTGAAAGATATGAGATGACTTATAAAAGAGCATGGGACACTGTGCTTACGAAGAATAAGGCGTTTCGATGTAATATGTGCCCTGATGGCACAGGAGAGTTTGCGGATATATCAGTCGGTGATGCTTGGAACCGTAAAACAGGTAATGATTTTTCTGGTGCCAGTCTTGTAATTACAAGAACAGATAAAGGTCAAGATTGGATCGAGCAGATGATACAAACTAATCAACTTACAGCATCTAAATGTTCTGAAGAAGAACTATATAATGCTCAAGTAGGCTTGTTGCAGCGCTATAGACATGTATTTATTAAAATATTTTGGCTTCGTATATTAGGTCTGACTGCACCATCATTTCGCGGCTATCCACTATTTAGAAAATATCTTGATCTTGGTTTTAAAAGAGTTCTCTTTTCATTTTGGCGTACGGGTAGATGGTTCGTGAGTTTGAAAATCCGAGGAAAGCTATGAGCTTTAATGTTTTGTTAGATTGTATCCAGGTTCATACGATTAATATTGATGCATGATATTACGTATGGTTGTGTATTTATTATATAGGGATAATTAAGAGTGCTATTAAAAGATATTTTAAGAGCTTGGTTAAAAAAATATAGCTTTGGCTTGCTAAGTGCTTGGCATATTTTACGTTCTGACAGTTTTTTGGTTAGAAAGGGATGGTTCAAAAGCTATAGAAATAATGCACCGATGGATGCAGAAGGAAATCCATTGCCATGGATATCCTATTCTATAATTAATTTTTTGGAAGGCAGACTTACTAAAGACATGAAGGTGTTTGAGTATGGTGCCGGTCAGTCTACATTGTGGTTCGCTTCAAAAGTTAATAGTGTAATTTCTCTAGAACATTCAAAAGATTGGTATGAGCTGATTAATAGTAAGTTACCGAGTAATTGTGAGCTACATTGCCACACGTTGGAGGACAATTCTTACCAAAATAAAATACTTGAGTATGAAAAGGTTTTTGATGTTGTGTTAATTGATGGGCGAGAAAGGGTAAAAACATTAGAAAATTGCATATCTGCACTTAAAGATGATGGCGTAATCGTGTTTGATAATAGTGACCGATTGCGTTATCAGGAAGGGATACAAAAAATAAAAGAGCAAGGGTTCAAGAGAATTGATTTTTATGGAATGGGTCCAACAGATGCTGTCCATTTTGCAACGTCAATTTTGTATAGGAGTAAAAATTGTTTTGATATTTAGTTTACTCCTTTATTGTGTAACTAGTATAGAGGGTGAGGGGCTGCCCAGTAGAAAAAATGAATCTTGATACATTTATCTTGATATTGTGGTTGATTGTTTTTTCCTTAGTATATCGAAAATTCAGGGATCCAAGAGTATATATTTTAACCAATATGTTAGGTGCTTGGTTGTTCTTACCTGAGTCATCTATAGATCTCTTTCTTTTGCCGGATTTGACTAAGTACACAGCGTTTGGTATTTCAGCATTGATTTCAACGTATTTTTTCGGTCGTAAAAAAAAGTTTAGGTTAAGAAAGTGGGATTGGCCAATGTTGCTATTTTGTATCATTCCCATTTTTACCTCGTTAGAAAATGGTCTAGGTATTTGGGATGGACTGTCATCTTCTATTAATACATATTTAGTTTGGGGCGTACCGTATTTTCTTGGTAGAAAATATTTTAGAACGATTGAAGATTTGAAATTTATTTTATTAGGGCTTGTGGTTGCAACGGCTGTATATCTCCCCTTTATTTGGTTTGAAGTATTTATGAGCCCACGCCTTAACCAGATTGTTTATGGATTTAACCAAGCAGATTGGGTAGAGCATATTCGATATGGTGGTTGGCGGCCAAAAGTATTTATGCAGCACGGTTTAATGGTTGCTTTATTCGTTTCCATTTCAGTTTTAGCGATCTTTACTTTACGTACAGAGAATAATAAAACACGCATATTAGGAATACGATCTTCGATTTTAGAAAAAATTCTTATCATAACGGTTATCGCATGTAAGTCAGGGAATGGCGTTGTTGTTATGGCGATGGCAATTCTTGCTCGCGTAATGACGAAAGCAGGTATGGCAAGAGTATTATTGTTAATGCTAGTGCTGGTTATTGCCGGTTATTTGACTGTAAGAGTGACTGGCTATTGGGATGGGGTAGAGTTGATTACTAATATTCAATCAATCAGCGGTGATGCCCAACGTGCAGGATCCTTAGGCGCTCGCATAAAACAGGAAAATTTATTTCTGCACCGAGCGGAAGAAAAATGGTTATTTGGATGGGGTGGGTGGGGTCGAGCTTTTCCTATTAATGAATACGGCGACCGTTTGACTCGAGGTGTCGATTCGTTATGGATTATTGTGTACAGCGAGAATGGAATAATTGCTTTAACGTCACTTTTTTGGGTTTTTCTCTCTACACCATATGTTGTTGCAACTAGAGCTAGAAAAATGGTTTTAAATGCTAAAGAAGAGTCATTCATTTATATGGTTTCCTTTATCCCTGTTTTTTTTATGATTGATTCTCTTGCAAATGCAATGGTTTCACCTTTATATATTTTGGTGGCAGGTTCACTGATGTCCGTTATTATAGATATTCAGAGACGTCTCCCTCGAGAATTAAATAGTTCAACAACGCGGTAAAGGTGACTATATGCGTTTGTTTTTTTTCTTTATGATTGCTTACGTTTCTGTGTTTAGTAGTAATGTTTGGAGCATAGATAAGACAACTCGTGTCGTAGGCACCAATCTTGAAGGCATTACAGATTATTCTGGTGATTGGCCATTCTTAAATAGAATGAAGAGTACACGGAAATGGATCACGTTTGATTCAACTGGAAAAGATACAACTTGGGATACAAACATACCTATTCCAAGCGATAAAAATGGATACCCACTACGCGTGCCATTCGATCCCGATGGCTACGGTGGAATTTCTCCTCAGGGGGTAAGAACCATTTTGATAAATGAAAATAATCACTATCCAGTTGGTACATATACTCTTATATTTGAAGGAAAGGGGAAGTTGCATTTGCGGGTTGATGCCCAATGCCCAATGCTTAGGAATGGGCAGTGTATTTTTGATAAACCGAATGTTTTACATCATTTCTTTGTTAAAAAACCAACTAAAGGAGGGCTTCGACTAAAAATATTAAGCTCGGAGGTTGGCGATCATATAAGAAATATACGAATATTTCCTCCAACTGTAAATAATACCGAACAAAACAAATTTCACCCAACGTACTTGGCGCGAGTGCAAGGATTCAAGATATTACGTTTTATGGATTGGGCCTCAGTTAATCACTCAAAAATAAAAAGCTGGAGTGAACGTGTACAACCTGATTATTACACATATACGATTAAAGGGAGAGGTGTGCCTTATGAGGTTATGTTGAACCTATCTAATCATATAAGTGCCGATCCATGGGTCGTTATTCCTACTATGGCAAATGATGATTTTGTTGAAAAACTAGCAACGCTTATTGCTGATAGACTTAATAAGAATCGGACAGTCTATTTAGAATACTCAAATGAAATTTGGAATACGATCTTTCCGCAGAATAGATTTGCTAATAAGGCAGGTGCTCGGCTTGGCAGAGATTTAGGGTTATCACTTAATAAGAAAGATGCCAATGCACTTTTCTATGCGCGTCGCTCTGCTGAGGTCTTTGAGATTTTCGAAAAGGTATTGAAGGGAAAACACAAGCTTGTAAAAATTGTTTCTGGTCAGGGAATGAACCCTTCGGTTGCGCGAAAAGTAATTAAGTGGCTGAACGATCCAAAAGTAAATCCAAATAAGGTTAAAGCAGATGCATTGGCCATAGCATTATATTTTGGCGCAGGTGCAGTGGATGACCTACTTACTGCTGGTGGGAGGCGTGATAAAAGGACTGTTACAGTTGATGATGTCAAAGCCATCACAGTAGATGCACTCTTGGATAAAGCTGCCGAGGCACTTCATAAACATAGGAAACCCCGAATGATTGAACACAGAGAACTTGCTAGTCATCATGGTATGAAGCTGTTGGCATATGAAGGCGGGCAATCTATGAGAGTAGGTCCTGGTTTTAGTGGTCCGGTAGTTCATGCGGCCGCTTCAAAGTTTATTGAAGCTAATCGTTCTGAGCGAATGGGCGCTCTTTATCGTGAAATGTTTGATCTCTGGTTTGGACATGGTGGTGATGCGTTCATGAATTTTAGTTATATTTATCGACCTAACCGTTGGGGGGCTTGGGGTGTACTAGAACACCAATGGCAGAACCCAGATGAAGCACCAAAGTATCGTGCAGTGAAAGAACAACTTAATTTAGGTAAGTGAGCATATAGATGGATAGCCCCAGTAGAGTCTATTACCCCTATTTTGATTATCTGAGAATCATTCTGGCAAGCGTTGTGATGTTTGGTCATGATGGGCTTATCTCGTGGGAACATAGTGGGAAATTAGCAGTTGATATTTTTTTTGCATTAAGTGGCTGGCTTATTGGCGGAATTTTAATAAAAACTGATCTAAATAAGTTACCTAGATTTTATTTTAACCGAACAGTAAGGATATGGGTTCCCTATTACATTGCATTAAGTCTTATTATTATCGCAAGTTTATTAAAAGACCCAATTGACCATAAGTGGATAGAGTTTATACTGTATAAAATAACTTGGGTGTATAATTTGTTTGGCCCACCTCAACTACAGGCCTGTAAAGAATGCATGCCATTAGACGGAACAGGACACCATTTTTGGAGCGTCAACGCGGAAGAACAATTTTATCTCTTAGCTCCGTTATTATTAGTCGTTTTTGCAAGAGCGGCAAGGCAATTAATAACTTGGTGCATTATTGTATCTGTTTTATGGTTTCTTGGTGCTTATGCACCAATCGCATTTGGCGTATTTTTGTTTAATTGGGTATTAGGGCATTTTGATTTACGTGAATCTGATTTGCGGCATATTTTCTCTGCTGCATTTTTATTTTGGTACATAGAGAGACGAGTTCTGGGAATAAGAGATAAAATATATACCATTAAAAGAGGGCAGATGTTTTCGATTACCGCATATATTTTAATCATTAGTGGTTTGGCTTTCGGGCTTATTTTATATCCCTCTATTTATATAGCATCATTACTCACATTGTTTTTGATAACGGCGTATATAATTTCAGCTAAAGTGAAGGTGGTAAAGTGAATATTATAACTTCATTAATTAAACATACATTTACAATATATGTGTTTATTCTGCGCTTTCAGTCATTAAAATAAATATGTCTAAGATTCAGCATTCAATGTCTCAAGTTCAAATAATTATTGTTAATTATCGCACTGCTGATCTTGTATCCAACTGTTTGATTTCCCTAGAGTCTGAATTGGATTCTCTTGTAGGTGCTCGTGTTGTTGTTATTGATAATGATTCTGGTGATGACTCTGTAAGCAATTTAAATAAGCTCGTTGCTCAAAAGAATTGGGGCAACTGGGTTGAGATAGTTATTAGTGATCGAAATGGTGGTTTCGCTTTTGGTAATAATATAGGCATCGAATTAGCAATGCAGAAAGAGCCTGAGTATGTAATGCTACTTAACCCTGATACTGTCGCTAGACACGGTGCAATAAGCTCTCTTGTGCAGTTTATGGATGCAAATCCTAAAGCAGGAATTGCGGGTTCTTTACTTGAAAATGCTGAAGGGAGTTTAGATTGCTCAGCTCACCGAATTCATTCACCACTCAGCGAACTGGATGGTGGTGCACGACTTGGTGTCCTTAGTCGCCTTTTGCATAAATACGTTGTCTCAGATACTCCCCAATCGGAAGCACACTCTTGTGATTGGGTATCTGGGGCGAGCATGATTGTGCGAAGTTCGGTGTTTGAAGACATCGATTTGATGGACGATAACTTTTTTCTCTACTTCGAAGAGGTCGATTTTTGTTGGAGAGCTAAGAAGGCTGGCTGGGAGGTATGGTATGTACCTCAATCACGAGTGTTACACTTGGAAGGTGCATCAACAGGCATTAAAGCACCAGCTAAACGGCGAGCAGGTTACTGGTATGATTCTAGACGGCGATTTTTTATTAAACACTACGGGATTTTTGGACTTTTTCTAGCAGATTTTCTTTGGACTATTGGTAGGCTATCTTTATTGTTACGCGCTAAGTTGCAACTTGGTGGCAAAGGAATAGAGAATGATCCTAAACGATTTATGTCTGATTTGCTTGGGGGGGATCTGAGGTCAGTTTTATCAGGTAAAGCTTGGTCAATCAGACAAGGAAATAAATAGTGACTAAGATTGGTGTAGTTATTATTGGTCGTAATGAGGGTGAGCGTTTAAAGCGATGTCTTGAATCTGTTCATGGGATAGCAACTAAATTGGTTTATGTTGATTCAGGTTCGACAGATGGTTCTACTGACTTAGCACGCAGTTTAGGCGCTGTTGTTATCGATTTAGATATCAGTATTCCTTTTACTGCTGCCAGGGCACGTAATATAGGATTTAAATACTTACTGAAAACCGAATCGACTATTGAGTACGTTCAGTTTGTTGATGGTGATTGCGAGTTAAATAAAGACTGGCTTAATAATGCTAGTGCTTTTATGAATGCTAATACATCGACTGCAATGACATGTGGTCGATTACAGGAACGTTTTCCAGAACACAGTATATACAACAAGCTCTGCGACATTGAGTGGGACACACCTGTGGGTGAAACCAAGGCATGCGGCGGTATAGCGATGGTTAGATCAGATGCTTTGGATGATGCCGGAGGATATAGGGATGATTTGATTGCAGGAGAGGAGCCGGAGTTGTGTATTCGGTTGCGTCAGTCTGGTTGGTCTATTTGGCGCTTAGAACACCATATGGCTTGGCATGATGCCGCTATGACGAAATTCACACAGTGGTGGCTGCGCATGATACGTGGTGGCTATGCTTTTGCAGAAGGAGCTT
>JALTJN010000426.1 GCA_027076405.1 Chromatiales bacterium | reverse complement strand
GGGGTTTACCGGTGGTAGTGAAAAAAGAATTTGCCGGCATAGCTCAGATGGTAGAGCAACTGACTTGTAATCAGTAGGTCCCGTGTTCGACTCATGGTGCCGGCACCATATTAATGTTTAGAATCAAGCGGTTACCGCGCGTTAGAATATAAGCGGTAACTGATTCTGAATACTTTCTGAATATTTTCTGAAAACCCCACCCCTTAAAAACAGTTTCCCAGTTATTATTTTGGTTGTTATTTGAGCAATTATCTGTGTTTTATTGCCTGAATTATGATGCTGTTTGCTTGGCGTTTATATATAGTGATTAAAGGGTAGTAGAGGCTTTTAATGCTGGTATTAAGGGGTAGATGTGGGTACATCTAAAGAAGGCGCAAAAAACGCCCTGAATTTGACTTTGGAGAATAATATGATGGCTACTTTTGTCCTGCTTTGTTTTTCATGGTCGAGCATTGGTTTATTATTGGTTTTCATCATCTCCGTCGATAATTTTTTGCATATCACCCGAAACAAGCTGATCAGGTTCGTTTTCAGCTTTTTTCTTATATTCCTGCATTTCCTTTGCGGCCATTTGTTCAATTTCTTCCGGTGCCCAGCCTGTTTTCTCACGTTTTTTCTTTTGAGCTTTTTTAAGGTCAGTTATGTTGCTCATTACAGAACCTCCCGAAATAGACAATCTTTCTTGTCAACATAGGTATACCCAAAGCCTTCATATTATTAAGTGATTCGTGGTTTCTCCTTATGTTCTATTCAATTAAGCTCATAATTCATCCATGAATTGCGGGCACCCAAAGTTAAAACCAGAAACAGATAATACAGAGTGAAAGTAAAAACCAAGTCAGCCTTAATATGCATGTTGCTTACGATAAACCATAAAGTTACGGCTGAGTAATACATTCTTTCCAGATGTTTGCATGGTAGTTGCGTCATACGGAAAACTGCGTCACGCTGGGGTCTTATACAGTCATCAATACACAATGCCCTACTATAATCAAACTTTAGTATTAATACAGGCAGAGAGTTTATGAGTATGGTGAAATTGAAGAAGCTGGTTCAACACCGCCGAGTATGCCGGTTTTAGGTAAACGTTATAAAAACTTAGGGAAGAGATAAAAGTTGTTGTGTAAGAAAGCCGATTGACATAAAGTTGCGATAGATAATAATAAAATAAGGATTGTTAATTAAGTCATGGCTATCAATGTAGAACAACACACCTTTAGGTCCCCTCAGTTAATACAAATTGCAAAAAGTGCGGTATTGCTTTTGAAGCAAAGTCCGCAGTTTGAATTGCCACCCAAAAACATGGTTGCGGGTTCTGGTGTCTATGCTCTTTATTATACTGGTGAATTGAAAAAATATAGCACACAGTCTAAGCATGGCGCTCCAATTTATGTAGGAAAAGCGGTGCCTAGTGGCTGGAGAACGGCGACAAAGCCTGCCGTTCAAAATGAGCCAAAATTACGAACTCGACTAAACGAGCACGTAAATAGTATCAAGAACGTAAAAAACTTAGACATAGGTGATTTCAAGTGTCGATTTATTATATTCCCACCTGATGAAACAATTTTGATACCTGTCGTTGAGTCTGAATTAATCAAAACATTAAGGCCTGTATGGAATACGAATATTGATGGTTTTGGTAATCATGATCCAGGTAAAGGTCGGTATAAACAGGCTAGGTCTGAATGGGATAGAATGCATCCAGGTCGTCCATGGGCTGATAAGTTACCGGGATAATCATTTATGTTCATTTTTTTATTAAAGCGTTATAGATACTTCTACCTATAGTTTCAGATAGTAGTACAGGGACGGCGTTGCCAAGCTGGCGCATTGTCTCTCCCCATGCGCCTTCAAAAATGTAGTTGTCTGGGAATGTTTGTATGCGAGCGCTTTCACGCACTGTGAAATAACGGACACTGCCATCTTCATACCGTATCATATTCTCACCTCCAGGGACGCCATGGTCTCCAGCTTTGAGTGTTTTGGAGGGTGAGTCTATATAGCTGCCAGTGTGGCCGGAGTATATTCGAGCGCCGCCCTTAAAGACATGATTATAGAAATGGGCACACTCATTTCTGTCAGGTATAGGTAAATCGAAAATTGCATCGCGTACTGTTTGCCATGCTTTTTCTGTTGGTGGAAAACATCCATATTTTTTTTCAATAGTTTTAATTTTTTTCTGTATGGTAGGTGTCGTCTGAGGTTGTTTTATATTGTGATTTTGCCAATATTTTTCGGTAATCCATTGATGCCAAAACAGGCTGTCTTCAGAGTGAGTTGGTTCTGGAAAAGACCAGTTCACATTACAATCAGAACGAAAACCAACAATGACTACACGTTCACGCTTTTGAGGTACACCATAATTAGCCGCGTTTAGCAGCCTAAATGTAACATTGTACTCTAATACAGATTTTTTATTGTTTGTGTGATGTTTTTCAAGCCGAGATAAGTGTTGTTCCCATTGCTCGTTAGGCTTGCTGGTTAATAAAGGGTATTGTAATTGTAATAAAATGTATGCAAAGTAGCTGGAAAAAGATTTTCTAAGTAGCCCTTTTACATTTTCAAAAATAAATGCTTTTGGTTTCAATTCTCTGACTGCACGTACTGCTTGCGGAAACAGATCTCTGTTATCATTATGAGCTTTATGTTTTCCCCCTAGAGAAAAGGGTTGGCAGGGAGGCCCGCCAGAAATCAAATGTACATTTGAAAAAGCTTCAAATGAAAAATCGTTAATATCAGCTTCTATTACTTCACATTTTAATCCAAATAACGCGTTTTCGCGAAGAGTTTCACATGCATTTGTGTCATATTCAATTACGGCTTTAGTGTTAAATCCTGAGTTATGAAGTCCTATTCCTAACCCTCCTGCACCGGCAAATAACTCAATTGAATGTATTGGTTTCACAGATAATTCCTAATGTATGTATTCAAAGTTAATAAATGTTTTCAAACGTGCTTTCATAAAAGTGGCAATTAATACATTGTTCCAAATGAAAAACAAGCTTTAATAGCCTGTGGTTCTATGTATGATTTTAAAACCAACAATAACCTTAGTTTCTTGCTTTTTCTCAGGTGTGCAGTGAAGTGGATAAATCCAACCCAGAATTTACCACATTATATTCAACAACATCCTTTCGATGCCGATCCAGATAAACCTGCGTCATTTTCGCATCAGCATGTCCTAATAATTGCTGAATAGCGTCCTCAGCCCATCCCGCTTCCCGATACAAATCCGCCCCCAAAGCCCGAATCTCATGAAACGAAGGGCGCTCACGCGGCGGTA
>JALTJN010000425.1 GCA_027076405.1 Chromatiales bacterium | reverse complement strand
GCTCAAGTCGGCAGAGCGCAAGTTGGCAGAGCTCAAGTCGGCAGAGCTCAAGTCGGCAGAGCGCAAGTCGGCAGAGCTCAAGTCGGCAGAGCGCAAGTCGGCAGAGCGCAAGTTGGCAGAGCGCAAGTTGGCAGAGCGCAAGTTGGCAGAGCGCAAGTTGGCAGAGCGCAAGTTGGCAGAGCGCAAGTCGGCTTTTTTCTTGATCGCAACCTCTATCGCTAATCCCAATTTAAAACTATAACTTTTGCTTTCGTGTCTTGCATCTAGTTCACATTCAAATTGAACGTCATCCGTAAATCTATTTTTAATTTCAAATTTCATCATATTTCCCCTTCGTTTTGATTAAACTACTCCAGCGTATATACATTGTCAACACTTTTTTAATTTATTTTTACTCTTATATACAGGCAAAAAAAAGCCCCAATTAAGGGGCTATCAATAACAACGCTAACCGGATATGACGTTGCTAGCTTGCGGCCTCGGAGGTTTCGCAAGTCTTTTGGTAACCAGCATGGCGCGGATAAGCAAGGCTTTGCAGTTCCTACACTTTTGATCCGTTGCTGGTGTTGTTAGCTCATTATATCATTTATTGCAAAAAAAAGCCGCTATCTGGAGTGATAACGGCGAAAAATAGAAACCGGCCTTTCGATTAGGGAGGCCGGTGAAACCTATCTTGCAGAAACGAATGGGAATAAGTATACTGCAAGTCATCGGGCTACTTTGCGAGCGACCCGATAGGCAAATTATACACAACCTATCAGAAAACGCAAAACGCCCTCTTTAATATTTAAGAGGATTAATAATGCATTACTATCAATTTAATATCGGTGACTACTCTAGTCATACAAGCCGATTAAGCATTTATGAGGATCTTGCATATCGCCGATTACTAGATCTATATTACCTTTCTGAACGACCGTTGAACGGATGCTTAAAAGACGTTGCACGTGAAATCGGAATGATCGATTATTTGCAAGATGTTGAATATGTTTTAAATAAATTTTTTACAGAAAAAAATAACGCTTGGCACAATAAAAGATGTGATCGAGAAATAAAAGCGTATCAAGATAAACGTAAAACAGCTAAAAAGGCAGGTATAGCCTCAGGAATCGCAAGAAAGAATAAGCGAACGGATGTTGAACGGACGTTGAACATAAAAGAAGCAGACGTTGAACCAAACATAAAACATAAACCAATAACCAATAACCAAGAAACAAAGATCAAAACAAGGGCTTCGCCTTTTGTTCTTCCTGATGATTTTGATTCTGAAACATGGAAGGCTTTTGTTGATCATAGGAAAAAACTTAAAGCCCCTATGACGGAAAGAGCAAAAATATTATTAATTAATAAAACCAGAAAAATAGACGGAGACAATAACGACATATTAAATCAATCAATCGAGAATGGTTGGAAGGGTGTATTTGAAATTAAAGAGGTGAATAACAGTGGGCAACAAAGTAACGGATATGATCAACGAAGTCGCGCAAAAAAAGTCAGTGATAAGCTCGACGAACTCGCACAAGCAGCAATCGAACGAGGGGCAACTTTCTGAATTGTGGGTTTTGGCGTTATTTAAAAAACTACAAGCAATTTATCTTTCAAAATGGACTGCATCTCTTGAAGGTATAGAAGATACCGCTGTAAATGAATGGTCACGAGTTTTAAGCGGTCTTACAGGCGAGCAAATAAAAAATGGGTTAGATAGCCTTAGTGATGAATGGCCGCCCTCAGCAATCGGTTTTAGGGCATCATGTGAAGGGAAAGCGGTTAATGGATTTGGATTAGATTATACACCCGAATACCACAGAGAAGTTAATCGGGTTAGACCTGAAAACAGACTTTCGAGCACAGAAAGAGATAAACACAGAAAAGAGATAAGCAAGGCTGGAATGGCCGGATTAAAATCAGCGTTAAGGGGGTAATGTATGGATTTGCATTTAAATTTAAAAGGTGAATATTTCGATCAAATTAAGTCAGGCGAAAAACTTTATGAATATCGCCTAACAACAGAATATTGGGAAAAGAGATTAGAAAACAGAGAATATAAAAATATTTATATTAAGCGAGGTTACCCAAAAAAAGATGATAAAAAAAACATCATCACTAGACCGTGGAAAGGTTTTTTGAAAACACATCTAAAGCACGAACATTTTGGCGACGAGCTTGTTAATGTTTACGCGATTATTGTTAATTAAAATCAGCGTTGAAGGGGGGGGTAAGTAATGATTAAGGTGATAGAAAGATATTATTCTGATAGATGGCAAAGAATGGTTATTATTTATGAATGCACGATATGCAAAAAATCTTTTGATAGTATTACAATGGCATTATCTGACATAAAAAAACACGAGTGTAAAAAATGAAAATAAAAAGAATTAAGAAACTAAAAGTTAATAGCTATGATTTTGATGTTATTTGGAACAAATCAAATAATGCCGGATCTTTTTGCTATGGAGAAAGAGTTATAAATATAGGGGTAAAAACAAATACAAATAAATTAATATTTATGATTTTATGCCATGAATTAATGGAAATATCAGCAGTCGAAATGAATATCAGGCTTAATAGGCCGGATTGTGATTCTGATTACATGTTTGTTTATGACCACAGGCAGCATGAAACAATGATTAATATGTTTTCAGGGTTGCTTGCGCAGTTTATCGCTGATTAATTTTGCCAGCTCAAAAGAGATGATTTCTTGTTTTTCAATTAAAGCGGGCAATAGCTGTCCTCTAGTTTTTACACCGGCTTTTTCTGCGAACCTGTTTAACTGTAGGACTGTATTAATCATTAAATAATATTCTAATATGCTCATAAGCTAATTTTAGTCTTTATTTAGAAAAAGGCAAGTTATGTATACGCAGGGGTTGCAATTACTGTTAAGGCGTATATACTGTATGAAACGAAGGGGATGGTAAAATGAATAAAGATGAATTAATTGTCAAACAGCAACTAGAGATTGAAGATCTAAAAACAGCAATCAACAACTATAAAGACGCTTGTAATGCTGTGCGTGGATACCTTTGGAGGCCGGAGCAATGGAGCACTAAATGTCCTGATTTTCCTAAAATTGCGATGGAAGGTATTGTAAACGCAATAAGAGCTATTGATGGCTTATAACACCACTTTACACTTGGAGTTAAAATGAACGAAAGAAACAAAACAACCGATAAGCATCGGAACAAAACAAAGCCAGTCTCTTTTAAGTTGCCGGATTGGTTTTTAGAGGTTTTAAGCGAGGCTAAAGAAAAGCTACCGAAGCGCACTGCAACCGAGATTATCATTCGGGGTACGTGTAAAACTGAGAAAAAGAATATACCTAAAGATTATAAGTTTGCTAAGCGTAAATGAACTACCGAGGAATACTAGATAGTTGTATGAATAAAGGTTTAATTGCGTTTCCTTATGAGGTGGAGTGATGAGTGATTACTTAAAGGTTATACGCCGTATGCAGAGATCTAATCTATCTTGTGAAGAAGCTCATTTAAAAATGTATAAACTCGAATCACAACTAAAAGAAAAGGATGAAAGGTTAGCTTTGGCTGATATTGTTATTGAGGACTTAAGCGATTTAATAAATAGCTCTTACGGTGTAGCTGAGCTTCATAAAAACAGTGAAGTAGCAAGTTGGGATTGGCTTATTTCTAATGGCTGGCTTACTAATTTTAAAGACTACCAGCAAGCAATAAAGGAGGACGCATGACAGATTCAATTGTAACACCAGAAAATACTCAATTAATCGCTAGGCGGATGGGGTATGAATCGGATAATAGAGGATCACTAGGAATTGATTTAATTGAGTTAATTGAAACAGACCATAATGGTATAAGGCATATAGGTTGGTTCGACCCCATAGCAAACGCAGAACAAAGCCGTGAGATTGAGGAGAAGTTGCTTGATTTAGGTTGGCGCATACATAAGTGGTTTGATAGTTATTATTTAACTATAGATAAATCAGACGCTGAATTTAAAGAAATAGAAGCAGAAACACTACCTCTAGCAATCTACAAAGCAGCTTTAATGGAGGCTAAGAAATGAGTGATATTACAATGTTCCGTGAAAACCCTAACGATTTAGACTTTAATCCTGAGTATGTTTTTAATCTGGAAAAAGAAAACGAAGAACTAGAAGAAAAAATTATTGATCTAAAATTAGATAAAAACAGGATGCTCGTACAAGTTAAAAACCGTATGCCGCTGGAAATAGCGAATAGAGTTGATTCATGGCCTCGGTGCTTGTCTGCTGTTGCTCAATTAAAGACAGAGCGGAATAATGCTGATGTTGAAAATGAAGAGTTAAAAGCTAAGATTGAAAAACTAGAAGATCTATTCTTAGAGGGGGTTTTTAGTAAAAGCGATCATGATTTAGACGCATGGGAAAATAAAGCTAAAATTGAGGTTATGCAGGAGGTTGTTGATAAAGCTTCTGAAGTTTTCGATATGGGTTTACATATGTTTTTTCCGTTACTGGCAACGGACAAAACCAAAATTATTAAGCCAGGTAAGGCATTATCAAAACTGGAGCAAACAAATGACAAAATGATAGGTTATTCGCAACTTAAAGATAAATACGGATACTCGTCTCCGGCTGAAAAATCAGAATACGCGCTATGGTATTGGCATACTTATAAACAGCTAATATCCAACAAACGATTTGCTTGTAACGTAATTAAAAAAATGAGGTGGTATTAATATGATTAATTGGTATTTGTTTATTGCTGTTGTGGTCGCTCTTGTTGTCGGTTTTTTGGCTGGTTTCTTTGAGGCCAGAATTCAACAAAAACAAAGAGAGAATAAAAAAGCAGTTTATAAATATAACAACCCTAGTGAGTAGAGCGAATAATGCTTTTAAGTGTCTCTATTCGTTGTGTTTTGAGTTTGTCGCGCCTCTTAATCTTGTTAAACGCACCATCAGACAAGCAAGAGACCTCACCGGCTGATATTGAAGGGTAAATAATATCAGGTGGTATCGGCAATTTAGCCTGGCTCGGTATAGTCGAGCAGCTAATCAAGAAACTTAGAGCGGTCGGTATTATTATCAGCTTTAATTTCATTTTCTTTATCCATTCCTTCAATCATGGCATCAACCGCTTTTTTCTCGGTCTCTCTCGCCTTTTCAGAGCCTTTTAGCTGGGCAGACTTTAGGTTTCCTCTGTACCACATAGCAACAGCAGCAAGAACACCTACAGCAACCGCTAGGCCGGCCATAAGGTAATTTTTGATGCCGCCAATAACCGAGCTAGCTTTACTTAGCATCGCGGATTCCAAGAATACCCAAACCAAGCCCCATAATAGATAAACCACCAGTGACATCACCAGCAAACCCCGCAACATACACACCAAGACCAAACAAAAACCAGCCTGCAACCATTGCTTTAGAGCTAACTTGCTCCTTTACCGTCATTTTAATCATTTTGTTCTCCTTATCTCGTTTGCTAAATCTTTAACTAATCCTTTTAATTCTTTCATATCTTCGCGAATGTAACGCTGATTCACCTGTAAAACAGTTTGCGCCTCTTGCTTTGACTTAATCTTTTCAATTTCTTTCTTTGCTTCCGAGTAATCCTGCTCCGCCTTTCGCTTGATTGATTCGGCTTCATTCCTAACAATTTGGATAATTCTTGCTCTCTGTTTGTCGACGTATTGAGGGATGGCGTTTACTTTCTTTTCAGTTAAATCAAGCCTGTATTGCGCCACAGCTGTAGAGCCGATTAAACCGATCGAGAAAATAATCAGGAACCAGTAATTTTTAATCAAATTCATCTGATTGCCATCATTTGCCGTCTAACCCATTCAATTTCGTCTGTGCGGCTAAGTTGCTCGTTAAATATGTACTCTTGTTTTTTCAGGATTTTGCCTTGCTGATTATTTCGCTCTTCTGCTAACGCGACTAAAATAGATACGCCTTTATCAATAGATGACATTGATCGACTTATCTCAGCCTGAATTCTCTCTAGCTTATCAATTCTTTTTATCGCGTTTTCAAGCTTCTCTTGTGACTTTGCGATAGTGTAAACCCAGCCTCCGCCGGAGGTTACAGCTAGCCCTAAGAATAGCCATGTCATACGCCTTAAAAAGGCATCATCTTTTCGGGTGTGTTCTGAGTCTGTCATTGCATTTTTCCAGTTAGCATTATTTTTGATAATTCATCGCCACGCTTTCCGACCTGACGATACCACTTTGAATCCTTCATCTCTTCTGATGCTGAAATATAAAGACCTTGCTCAATGAATGCGATAGTCTTTTTAAACTCCTTAAATCCATAAAGGCCGAGATTAAATACCATATTCAATACGACTATTTTACGCGCTTCATCGAGATCGTCAAACCATTCAAACGCTCTATCGCATTGGCCTATTACGCTATTTACATCTTCATCCAGAATAAACATGGAAGCGGCATGGCTAATCTTTCCGCCTTTGCGCTCATCTATTAAGTGTCCCACGCCAATCGTCCAGAATCCTTCCGAGTCCTGATAGGCGTGATTAACCTCATCTTCGTGACGGACTAGCATTTTTTTTAATTCTTCAATCATTTTGCCCGCCCGTGCGCACTTTTGATTTTTCGCTTAAATTAAACACTTAAGCTCCCCTTATTCCATACATTCTTATAGTACCGGAAGCTATATTTCCTGATGACATTAGAAACCTGACATCAGTAACGCTATTTGTAGTGGTGGTATACGCACCAGCACTGTTTATAAATTCTGTATAATTTGAGCCGTTCCCGTAAACGAAATTACCCTCAACCTTTTTAAATGCTGTAGTGGAGTCTGGACTATAAAACCTTAGCTCGCCACCAAGAGCGGATTCAGCGGTATTTGAGACGCCGTTAATCCCTCCCGCAATCTTAATTTGAGCGTCCGATGTGTTTTGGGAGTTTGGATTTCCAGCTCCAGTATCATACCCATAGTTTAGCCATTCATAACTGTTTGTGGAGATAAATGATACCCCAAGATCTGTGCTAACTCTTATATTAAGAGACACGCTGACGGTTGCAGGCAAGATGCTCTCAAATCTGAATAAGTAGACTGGGTAGGTAGAGTCTAGTCCAGAGAAGTCTAAATTTGCGCTAGAGCTCGCTGTCTGAGTTGACAGCAAGACTTCGGTAGCTCCGGCTTTTGCTTTTAATGGTGTATCATCTTGAGTCGGATTGTCTCTTAATGCCGTCAATAGCGATGTTGTGAGTGGAGAATCTGGATCTACGTCGCTATTTGGTATGGTTGTGTAAGCCATATTTATTCCTATGCTATTAAGTGGCCTGTATCGCCGTTAGTGTAAAGCCCGTCATTCTGACAGATAAACCCGTATGCCTGCTGATTTGCGGCTGTTTCTGCCGTGTAATCACCCATTGTGTCCGGCGTAATAAATCCATACCTATTATCTGAAAAAGCCCATGTTTCGCCGGTAATCTCCATTATTTGCTTGTCATGGTCATCCGATATACTTAAGACCTGCAATTTCTTTAGTTCATTCGCTCCGTCGAACCCTTGAAAATTAAACGTATCTAATTTTAATACGCCGCCCGTCCAAAAGTCAGCGTCCTTCGCGTCTATTTTCGCCTTGATAATTGACGGGGTATCAGCATACCTCACCAAAAGACGGCCCGCTAAAGTCGTGATCAATCCTGTATTTGAAGAGCCAAGCCAATCAGCATAAATAACCTTTACTGACTTTTCATCATAAGCGTTTGCATTTTCTGAAGTTGTATCGATCGTGATACTTAACTTACGATAATTTTTAGGTTTATCGAGATCTTCAGTTAAGTTAATAATATCATAATATACCCATATTTGAGAAATGCGGCCTTTATCATTATCTTTAACACTTACTGAATCTTTAATTAAATTCGCTTTATCGCTGATTGTTTTAGGTATCTCATTTCTTAAGGCGGGCGCGATCGTTTTTAGCTTTATTTTCTGTGTTCCCTCATCAAACCAGATATATATCAGGTTTTGCATGCAGATGCTTTCAATTATCTTAGTCACACCTTCTGATTTAGTCAGCATTCTTGTTAGGTTGTTTCCTGATAACCATGCTGATTTCTCGGAATCCCACTCATCACTGACCCCAGTTGGAGTAGTTAGCCCTGCGTCATAAGGAATATAACTTTCATCTACCCCTGCATACGTTTTTAATAAATAACTTAAAATATCAACAACATTAACCGAGTTAAAAGAAAGAGATTTTTGCACGGAATCATTATCGTCATGCGTGTCTGCTATCGTGCCGTTTGTGCCTCTTGTGACACCTGTTAGGGTATCAGTAGAGACGCCGGTATAGCTTATCACCTCGTCACCTATGGCCGCATAACCGACTAGACTTGCGCTGATTGCTATTCCTGTATAAGCGTCATTAGCAAAGCTTGCACCTTCGCCTGTTTGTAATGCGATACTTGTCGCGCTTGCGGTAATCGCACCGTTTAGCGTGGCTGTGCTCGCTGTTGGAGCGGTGGCTTTTTTATTGTCGGCTAACTTTAAAAGGTCTTTTCCTATAATGGTTATACCGCCGCGTGAATCAATATCGATTGAGTCAATAACATAAAGGCGATCTTCAAAGTCATTAAAACTAAACGGGGAGCGGATATAACCTTGTTTTACCCTCATTATTCTATTTTTATAATAAGGAGTGCGTTTGATTAGCTTTCTAAAAAATGATCCTTGCGTTTCCGGATTATAACTTCTGGTAGATTGGTACTTGTCAGTAAACAAGTCATCATCAGCAAAGTCGGTTAGCTTTACGGTTACCACGCCGCGTTTACCTAATGAGCCTTTAGGATCGATTCGGCAAGGGGTAAATTTTGCGCTTTTCAGACAAGGAAAGCCGGTTTGACCCGCGGGCCAATTACTTACTGACGTATAAAAGCGGTATGTTTTTGTCCCTTTATTATAATTCGATTTATCTTGGCAAGATGCAAATGTATTATAACATTCAGACCCCGCCGCACCCGTAGCCGTACAAGGTGCTACGCCGTAAGTGTTAAGACAGGTGTCGAGATCTAATTCAACAACCGTAACAGGCTGTCTAACGTCCTCTATTCTGGATGCATCATAAGTCATAAATAGCCACACAATCTAAAGAAAACGATAAATAAGTATTATCCTGATAGCTCGGATGAGTGACTTTATTAACCATGCAATACGCCATATCTGATGGGTGGTTAGTGGTATCCCATGCAAAATAAAACGGGTATAGCTCAATATGATTAATTAATGATGCCCAGCTTGAATCTATCCAAGATCGCGTAATATTTTTCTGATTTATTGTGACTTTCGCGCCCTTCTTAATCAAAACCCGACCTAAATAATTGCCGCCTTCTGACATGTTGTTATAAATCTTTCTGTCTCTGTTTAAATTTGCCGGAGCGAATCCAGCCGGCATGCCTTTCGGTAAAGCAAGCGCAACACCTAAAAACAGGTTTCCGATAAATGATGCTGAACCGGTGCTAACAATCTCAAAACGATAATATCTCGCGCTTTGACTTGCAACCTTTCTAAAGACAGTAGCTGATGGTGTTTGTACGGTATCTAAGTCCAACTCTTCACCTGCCCACGCGCCGGTAGCTGAGTATTGAGGCTTAATTGTGCCGGAATTGTCGCCTAAATCATGCCCAGCAACACCCCATGAATCTACGCTCACCGCTGACCCCATATCCACATAATAATAGACCGTGCCTGCTGCGGATGCCTGCCACCATGTAGAGGTTTTATAGCTTTGCGCGTTTGCTTTCTCGTAGCCGGTAGCCTCACTTGTCACCGTGACTGTGCCGGTTTTAACGAGATTTGTATATCCGATATAGCTAGTCATCTAATCCCACCATTATACTGCCACCAAAATTGCGCCGTCGCCTATTTCTTCGTTTATACTTTCAATTAACTCGCGCACATTATCCCGCGAATACCCTGCGCCGTTCAATGTAATATTAACCTCTTTAGGTTTTGAAGTTGCTTGCCCTAAATCAGGCAATGATTGAGCAGGCAAAGTGCTTGCCGTTGGGATGCGAGGGGCTGCCGATGCGCCGCCTACGCTAGCAGAGCTAGTCTTGCTTTTATAAGATGTTGATGCAATGGATGATATTTGCTTTAGTCCTGTCGCTAACATTTCTCCAGCCGGAGCAAGCCCCCAGGGAAAGCCGCCGCCATTTTTAAACGAGCTCATTACAGCCGACGGCAACTCAGCAACAGCGGAGGCTAATGAAGCTGCTTTTTGTATCTCGAATCCTTCTTTACCTACCTTTCCGAGGTTAGAAAGCATCACTTTGCCGTGATTTAATGCGCTCTTAACGTCTCCACTTCTAACTGCATCAGCAAATGATGATATAGCCTTTAGCGATCCTGTCTCCATGTCATAAAGCGCAGATAAATAAGAGCGTCTAGCTTGTAGTTTTGCTTCGTCAGTATCTTTAATTTCTTGCAATACTTTATCTTGCCATTCCGACATTCTTTCAAAGTCTGCATCTAGCTCTTCTTCTGATGGTAAAATACTAAAGGCTGGCTTATCTTTTTTATCTTTTCCGTCTTTACTGCCTGAGTCTTTTGGTGTTGTTACTGTTGGGGCAAATGCTGTGCCACCTAAAGCATTGAATTCCTCAACAAGTCTCGCCAATTCATCGCGTGCGTCTGTAAATTGCTTGGCCATTGGAGAGCCTTCAAATGCGTCTTGAGTTACGCGCATTATGTTGGACAATTCACCCATACGATCTTTTATGTCGTCTATTCTGTCGCTTGTTGTTGCTGGGGCTAAAGCGTTAGCTAAAAATTCACCCAAATGTTTACCGCCAGAGCTTAATTTTCCGATCATTGTGGCCAGAGCTTTTGTAATACCCACAACTAGAGTCACAATAGAGCCAAATGCAGCCTTTGTGCCTTCGTCTTGCATTATTTTAGTAAGCTCTTCTATTGCGCCTTTGGCATCATTTAAATTTCCGCCATCACCTTCTAAAAGGTCTCCAAATGCATTACCTAATGACTTTAATGCTCCACCAAATGTATCTCTTGCGGCCTTTGCAGATCCGCCAAATTGTGTTTTTAATTCGTCGAGGATTAACCCTTGAGCTTTTGCAAGTTGATTTGTTTTTACTAAATCCTTAATAACTTCTTTTTGGCTTTCTGAGAATTGAATACCTGACCGGCTTAACGCTGAAAGGTTAGCAATAGGATCATTTAATGCTTTACCTAATTGAACAGCGGCAGATTGAAGATCAATCCCCATTCTTTCAGATAAGTCTAAAACGGCTTCAGTGGTAGCCGGTAAAACATCGCCTTTTAAATTTGTAAAAGTAAGCAAGACAGACTGCATGCTTAATATGGCTTCATCCCCGAAATTTGTAACATTTTGGAAGCCGGCGGCCATTTTTTGAAGCTCTTCAGTCGTAAATCCAGCCGATCCGCCTGTTGACTTAATCGCTGCGTCAACTTGCTTTATGACTCTTTCTTGCTCTATAGCAAGGCTGATTATAGACTTAAACGCAAGACCTAACCCAAGACCGCCAAGAGCCGCACCCATACCCTTAAATGAATTAGTGAGCTTTTTGGTTGTTTTTTCTGATTTTTTAGACTGGTTTTCAAGTTTATCAAGTCGCCTTGTCGCTTTGACAATGTCGCCTGATTTTATCTCTATACCTAATTGTGCGATTTCCTCAGCCATTGGATTTCCTCAATCTTTCTAATTCTAATATCATTGAAGCCTCCCAAGCTGAAAAATTAACACCGCTAATACGTTGGTACGCATCTAGCTCGACTAAGCCTAATGATTCGCAATTAGGCTTAATATTCATATATTCATTCCATAAATAGATCAAATCCGGATCTAAGTTTGGCCTTTCTTCGCCGATGTCCTTCCCTGTGCTTTCTTTAATCCGATCCCATGTTTCGAGACGGGTTAAATCTGAGCCTTCATCTTTTCCATAAGCATGAAACGCCCACTCAGCATAGGTTAATAAGTCCTTTTTTAACCTTTCGTAAAATTTTCACGGTTATTAATAAATAAATCGGCTTGCTCCATAACATAAGGCGCGTTATTGTAAAGCTGCTCGACTATCTCCCGTGAGAATTCTATCTCTTCGCCATCATCCATAAAGCCGCGCCACCCGATAGAAACATCAGCTAGGGCAGAGGCACGCAATTCTTCTGAGTTATCTTCACCATTTAAAATACGGCGCTGTAGCTCAGATTTTGCCTTGCGGAATACTTTAGAATCAACACCGGCTAGAGTGATATACATATCTAATTCTTTGCCGGATTCATCCTTAACACGCATTTCCGCGCCTGTCTCATGCTTTTCGACGGTGTAAAGGTC
>JALTJN010000424.1 GCA_027076405.1 Chromatiales bacterium | reverse complement strand
GTTGTCATTACCAATTGCTCCAATAACTACGGGCCGTATCAATTCCCCGAAAAATTAATTCCACTTGTGACACTAAATGCCCTGGAAGGCAAGCCCTTGCCTATTTACGGAAAAGGGGATCAGATACGTGACTGGTTATATGTTGATGATCACGCAATGGCTTTAAGGTTGGTACTGGAAACGGGCAAGTTAGGGGAGACCTATAATATCGGCGGTCATAACGAAAAAACCAACCTTGAGGTAGTAAAAACCATCTGTGCAATTCTTGATAAATTGGCACCCAGTGCTGATAACTCGCCTTATGAAAAACTAATTACTTATGTAAAAGATCGACCGGGTCATGATGTACGTTATGCCATTGATGCCAGTAAGATCGCCAGAGATTTAGGTTGGCTACCACAGGAAACATTTAAAAGCGGGATCGAAAAAACGATTCAATGGTATTTAGATAATTCTCAGTGGTGCCAACATGTGCAAGATGGCAGTTACATGCGGGAGCGATTGGGCGCCAATGAGGAAGTTGCGTGAAAGGTATCATACTTGCGGGTGGCTCTGGAACAAGGCTTTATCCTATAACAAAAGGGGTAAGTAAACAGTTAACGCCTATTTATGATAAACCGATGATTTATTACCCCTTGTCTGTATTGATGTTGGCAGGGATTACAGACGTGTTAATTATATCTACGCCGCATGATTTACCGCAGTTTCAAAATTTGTTGGGTGATGGTAGCAATATAGGGATGAAGTTTTCTTTTGTCGAGCAGCCCTCTCCAGATGGTTTAGCTCAGGCATTTATATTGGGAGAGGACTTTATTGGTGATGACGATGTTTGTTTGATACTGGGTGACAATATTTTTTATGGGCAAGGCTTGATAACCATGTTGTCGAATTCGATAGCTAATGTTCAGAATGAAAAAAAAGCAACGGTATTTGGATACTATGTTAAAGACCCGGAACGATACGGTGTGGCTGAGTTTGATGCAAATGGAAATGTCTTGAGCCTGGAAGAAAAGCCAGAAAAGCCTAAAAGTAACCATGCAGTAGTTGGGTTATACTTTTATCCCAACAGCGTGATTGAGATTGCAAAAAATATAACACCATCAGAAAGAGGTGAGCTAGAAATAACAACGGTAAACCAGAAATACCTTGAGCAGGGAGGCCTCAAAGTTGAACTTATGGGGCGTGGTTATGCCTGGCTGGATACAGGCACACATGAAAGCTTACTAGAGGCGTCAAACTTTATTCAAACAATAGAAAAAAGACAAGGTTTAAAAGTGGCGTGTATCGAAGAAATTGCTTTTGAAATGGGGAATATCAGTAAAGAAAAGCTGATTGAGTTAGCGCAGCCATTAAAGAAAAATCAATATGGTCAGTATTTACTTCGGCGTGCAAATGAGGGTTTGCTTAACTGATGAAAGTCACCCCAACAAATATTCCTGATGTGTTAATAATAGAACCACAAGTTTTCGGCGATGAGCGCGGATTTTTTTATGAAAGTTTTAATAAAAAAGCATTTGAAGAAGCAACGGGGCTTAACGTTAATTTCGTACAAGATAATCATTCGAAATCTTCAAAAGGTGTTTTGCGTGGATTGCATTATCAGATAAAACAGCCTCAGGGAAAGTTGGTGCGCGTTACAGATGGTGAGGTTTTTGATGTGGCAGTCGACCTGAGAAGGTCTTCTGAGGCATTTGGGCAATGGACGGGTGTCAATCTTTCAGCAGAGAATAAACGTCAGTTTTGGGTGCCGCAAGGTTTTGCTCATGGCTTTGTTGTATTGTCGGAAACAGCCGAGTTTCTATATAAAACCACAGATTATTATGCGCCTGAATATGAGCGTTGTATTCGTTGGGATGATGCAGATCTGGCAATCGACTGGCAGTACGACGCTGCTCCTTTAGTCTCAGAAAAAGATGCGCAAGGAGTATCATTTAAAAAATCAGATGTGTTCAAATGAAAATTTTATTGTTTGGTAAAAACGGCCAGGTTGGCTGGGAATTAAATCGAACTTTGATGCCGTTAGGTGAGGTCGTCGCACTTGATAGAAATAGTGCAGACTTTTCAAATCCGGATGAGCTGCGCAGAATTATTGCAGATGAAAATCCCGATGTAATCGTAAACGCTGTTGCTTACACTGCTGTTGATAAAGCGGAGAGTGAGGAAGAATTAGCAAATATAATTAATGCCGTAGCCCCTGGAGTGCTGGCTGAAGAGGCGTTAAAAATTAATGCATTGCTGGTACATTATTCTACAGACTACGTCTTCGATGGGAGTAAAAAAACTGCTTATGATGAAATTGATAAGCCGAATCCTATTAATGTGTATGGGAGTACAAAACTTGCGGGTGAGCAGGCAATTCAGTCGTCCGGTTGTGATTATTTAATCTTTCGAACTTCTTGGGTGTATGCTTCTAGAGGTCATAATTTTTTGTTATCAATTTTAAAACTTGCTAAAGAAAGGGATGAGTTAGGTATTGTTTCAGACCAAACTGGTTCACCGACATCGGCAAGATTAATTGCAGAAACCACCTCTATTTGTGTGCTTTCTGCTATGAAAAAAAGACAGGAGACTACTTTTTCTTCTGACATCTATCACCTTACTTCATCTAACTGTACAAGTTGGTACGGTTTTGCTGACGAAATAATAAGATCGGCTAGTAAAATATCCGATACCTCATTAAAAATTAAAAATTTTAAAGCCATAACCACTGTTGAATACCCTACGCCGGCTAAGCGGCCGATGAATTCACAGTTGAGACTGAATAAATTGGAAAGTGAGTTCGGACTGGTAATGTCTGACTGGAAGAGTGTGTTGGCTCTGTGTATAGAGGAGTTGGAATGAACCCTAATGCACGGCACGGTATTACAATATTTGAAATATTGAATAGTTTTCTACGTAATCGAAGTTTGATTTATCAAATGACTAAGCGTGAAGTCGTTGGGCGATATCGTGGTTCGATGCTTGGCATTGCCTGGTCATTTTTTAATCCATTGATAATGCTAGCTGTTTATACATTGGTCTTTAGTACTGTTTTTCAGGCTAAATGGAATGTGGGTTCAGATAGTAAAACCGAATTTGCACTTGTTCTTTTTATTGGAATGATTATGCATGGAGTTTTGTCGGAAAGTATGAATAGCTCTCCATCGTTAATGTTAAGAAATATCAGTTATGTTAAAAAAGTTGCTTTCCCACTAGAAGTGTTGTCTTGGGTGGTTGTGGGTTCAACGCTGTTCCACTCTATTATTAGCGTAGTGGTGTGGGCGTTGTTTTATCTTGTGGTTAATCAAGCATTTCAATGGACTGCAATTTTTTTTCCGCTGATCCTTTTACCTTTAGTTTTGTTTTCATTGGGGGTTTCTTGGGTACTCGCATCGTTAGGTGTATACATAAGAGATATAGGGCAAATGACTGGAGTATTAACCACTATATTATTGTTTATGTCACCAATATTTTATCCGGCATCTAGATTGCCAGAACCCTACCAAACCATCATGTATATTAACCCATTAACTTTTGTTATTGAGCAAGCAAGGGGTGTGTTGATGTGGGGAGATATGCCAAATTGGTCGGGCTTAATTATTGCATATATTGTGAGCTTATTTGTGGCGTGGGTAGGGTTAGTTTGGTTTCAAAAAACACGTAATGGGTTTTCTGATGTGCTCTGATATAGCAATATCAGTAAAAAATATGAGCAAGTTTTATCAAATTTATGATAAACCATTGGATCGCCTTAAGCAGAGTGTTTTTGGGCGTCGAAAGCAATATTATAAAGAGTTTAGGGCGCTTGAAAATGTATCCTTTGAAATAAAAAAAGGTGAAACTGTAGGGGTTATTGGGCGTAACGGTGCAGGTAAGTCGACTTTGTTGCAAATGATTTGTGGTACATTGGCTCCAACGGTGGGTGATGTAGAGGTAAATGGGCGAGTAGCTGCTTTGTTAGAGTTGGGAGCAGGCTTTAATGGTGAGTTTACAGGGCGTGAAAATGTCTATATGAATGCGGCAATATTAGGATTAAGTAAGAAGGAAATTGATGACAAATATGCAGATATTGTAGCGTTTTCGAATATAGGTGAATTTATAGATCAACCTGTAAAAACTTATTCAAGCGGCATGTATGTGAGGCTGGCTTTCTCGGTAGCAATAAACGTTGAGCCAGAGATATTAATAGTAGATGAGGCTCTGTCTGTAGGTGATATTAATTTCCAGGCTAAATGTATGACCGCTATCAACCGAATAAAGGAAAATGGAACAACAGTTTTATTTGTCAGTCATGATATTGGTACGGTAAAAAGTCTGTGTTCAAGGTGTGTATATCTCGATTCAGGTAATGTTAAAGCTATCGGTAAAGCATCAGAGATAGCTGAACAATATATACGTGATATGAGGGAAGGTGCAAATGCTGATGTCGAAAAAGAGTCATTATCCACGCGTAGCTCTTCTCAAATAAGTGAAAGTAAGCTGCCGTTTACAAATGATAAAATTGATGGGTTAGTATTTAAAAAGTCTGCAATATTTAATGAACATGCGGCAATACACCGTTATGGTAATGGTAAAGCAAAAATCACGTTTGCGGAATTGCTGGATGAAGAAGGGCAGCCAATTGTAAATGTTGATTTTAATCAGCAAGTAAGTATTGCAATATATTTTGAAGCATATTTTGAAGAAGAGGTCTCTTGTAATTACTTCATCGCGGATGAGAAAAAAAATCTTATTATTGGTGCTAGTTTGAGATTGGCTGGGCATGAATTATTGCAAACAAAAAAATCAGGTAAGTATATTGTTATCTATAAAACAAAGCTTCCTTTAAACGAGGGCAGTTATTCCATTCAGCTTCAATTGACACGGCCTATAATTCCAGACCAAACTGTAGAGTTTGTTGATGTGATAGAAGATGCCGTTGTCTTTAGTGTTTTCAGAAGGCGGCCGGTACGAATATGGGCGCAGGTCTATCTGCCAAATAGTGTTCAGATTGCCGAGGCGTAATTAATTTATTTACTTATTAGTAAAATTTGTTTATCTCTTGAAAGAATATTTTATCCAATATGAGTTTAAAATAATGTGGGTTATGAATCGCTATCAAGTTTTTTTCGAAAAAATGCAGAAAAGCACGGTTATATCCATTTCGATAACGGGGAAACTGCAGTGCTGCAAACTTACTCGTATTTGAATCGAGGTGCATCCGAAGGTGAGCATGGCTTTCATACTGATGAGCTAGGGGAAGATTATTTTGATAAAGAAAAATTTCGTATGCTAGTGTTTAATAGGCAGACAAGTATTTCATTGTATGTGGCGCATAAATGAAACAAGCAATGGAATCGTCACAGCATGTGTTTTTTGGAGGTTATTTCTTTTGCCTCGAATTATGAAAAAAATTGAAACAGCCCAAGATCTTGCTTTAAATGGCGCTAGCCCTTTGTCTGATAAATGCCTTCATGTTGGAGGGCCTAATATTGGTAGTCGCGATGCTTTCATAAAGTATGTGGACGAAATTTTTGAGAAGCAATGGCTCAGTAATAATGGGTCTATGGTGCAAGAGTTTGAGCAAAAAATAGCCGAGTATCACGGGGTCAAATATTGTGTAGCAATGTGTAATGGAACTGTAGCACTGGAAATCGCTATTCGCGCTTTGGGTTTGGAAGATGAGGTTATTGTACCTTCGTATACTTTTATTGCCACTGCGCATTCTTTGCAGTGGCAAGCTATAAAACCTGTATTTGCTGATATAGATCCATTGACGCATAACCTTTCTCCAGATGCTGTGCGTCGTATGATAACGCCGCGCACGACAGGGATTATTGGGGTTCATCTTTGGGGGAGGAGTTCACCTGTTGAGGAGTTACAAGAAATTGCTGATGAGCATAATCTTAAGCTGATGTTTGATGCAGCACATGCTTTTGGGTGTTCTAACAAGGGCGTAATGATAGGGAATTTTGGTTTGTGTGAGGTATTAAGTTTTCATGCAACTAAATTTTTCAATTCCTTTGAGGGCGGTGCTGTTCTTACCAATGACGATGAGCTTGCAGAGACTATGCGGTTGATGCGCAATTTTGGTTTTTTGGAAACAGATAACGTAGTACATGTTGGCACCAATGGTAAAATGATCGAAGTTGCGGCTGCGATGGGGTTGGTCAATCTTAATTCTATCGACAAAGTTCTTGAAATAAATCGTCGCAACTATGAGGTTTATCAGAAAGGCTTATCTGATTTGCCGTGTATAAGTCTCCTGGCATTTGATAACTCAGAACGTAGTAATTATCAGTATGTGGTCATGGAGGTCGCAGATGAATGTTTGGTAAGTAGAGATTCAATTATTCAGGCTCTTCATGCGGAAAATGTTATCGCAAGAAAATACTTCTGGCCAGGGTGTCATAAAATGAAACCTTATATTAAGTTGGATCCTCATGCAGGACAGCATTTGCCACATACTGAGCGGGTAGCTAATAAGGTTGTGGTGTTGCCTACAGGAACAGCTGTTGATGTTGAAATGATTGAATCAATAACTTCTGTGATTCGCGTACTTTTGCTTGATGTTTAAGTTTGTTATTGGCTAAAGCCAAATCCCCTGATACTAAAGATTCGTATGGTTAATTTTGTTTTTGAGAAAATGTTATGAATATATTACTGATAGGCCAATGCACATTACACTTGGGAAGAATGGAGTTTGGAAATATAGGCAATTACTACATAATAGAGTCATTTGTTCGTGAGCTTCATAACACATTTCCACTTTGTAAAATAAAATCTACGCTTCAAATGTCGAAGCGTTTTTCTGACGACGAAAAAATAGAGGTTATACCCATGGGAGTTTATTATGGGTGGCAGAAAAGCGAACTTGAATCAGTTAGAAAAGAACTCAGTATTTCTGAAAGCTACAAAGTAACAGGTAAAGTGGAAGCAAGTACACCCTATATAAATGCGGTTATGTGGGCGGATCTTGTAATCGATTTCAGTGGTGATATATGGGGTGATAATGCGAATTTTCTAGGTGAAAATCGTTTTTTAATTGGGCTGTTGAAAGATAAAATAGCTAAGAATTTTGGGAAAAAAACTGTAATGTTGGCTGGTTCTCCTGGACCATTTTCTGATGAGCAAACGAAAGGCTTAGCTAAAGAAATTTATGGTGAATTTGACTTGGTTACTAACCGTGAACCTATAAGTACTAAGCTGTTGGAGCAAGATGGGTTTGATGTGAGCAAAACTCAGGATCTAGCATGTCCTGCTTTTTTATTTGAATCCCCTTATTCGCCTTCTTTTGGTGAAGTATTGCTACAGGAAGGACTGGAAAAGTCACCTAGTGTTAAACCTGTTGTTGGTTTTATTTTGTGTGGTTGGAATTTTGAGTTAGGGCCGTTTGATAAATGGCCCAGAAATGACGTTGATTACAATAAATTTGTAGAGGCTGTGGAATTTATTTCAGAGGAACTTAATGCACGCGTTTGCTTGATGTCTCATTCTAACGGGTTCGAAGTGCCACCTGCCAAATTTGAATTAAAGCAAGGGCGTGATTACCCAATAGCCAAGCACTTGGAAAAAATTATAATTGAAAGAGGAGTGGCGCAGAATGTGTTTGTTCTTGAAGGTGTCTATGACGCTTGGCAAACTAAAGCCATAGTAGGGTCTTTTGATATGTTGGTCAGTGGACGCGTTCACGCTGCAGTAGCTGCACTTTCTCAAAACATTCCAACCGTCATAATTGATTATGGGCATGAGCCAAAAGCCCATAAGCTGCTAGGCTTTGCAGCAGTGGTTGGGGTGCAGGAGTATGTTGCAAACCCATGTAATAGCAATGATTTGAAAGATAAAATAAGAACTTGTTGGGAAAATAGAAGTGTATATAAAAAGCATTTGGAAATTAAAATTCCAACAGTTAAAGAAGCCGCGAGACAAAACTTCAGGTTATTAAAGGAGCTTTTTGTATGACAGGTGGAAGTAAGATTGCGATAATGCAACCTTATTTTTTGCCCTATATAGGTTATTGGCAGCTTATCAATGAGGTTGATAAGTTTGTTGTTTATGATAATGTCCAATACACTAAAAAAGGATGGATTAATCGTAATAGATATCTTCAAAATGGCGTAGATAAGGTTTTTTCATTACCTCTAAGAAAAGATTCAAATGGTCTAGATATAAAATGTAGGTATCTATCGGAACAGGTAGAAAATGAACAAAAAAAAATATTAAGAAGGTTTAGAGAATCTTATCGCCAAGCGCCTTTTTATGGAGACGCAATGCCAGTTATTGAGGATTGTGTTTTGCATGAAAGTAAAAACCTTTTTGAATATGTGCATTATTCAATTTTGAGAGTATGTGAGTATTTGAATATCAATACCGAAGTTATTAAATCTTCACTGATTGAAGCCAATCATAATTTAAAAGGCGAAGAGCGAGTTGTCGATATATGTAGAGCTATGAATGTTCAGAGTTATGTGAACCCAATTGGCGGTCTTGATTTATATGATAAAGATGTGTTTAAACAAAAGGGCATTCAGCTTTCATTTATAAAGTCAAAAAAAATTGAGTATATACAAAATGGAGATGTCTTTGTTCCATGGCTGTCAATTATTGATGTGATTATGTTTAATGAAAAAAATATAGTAAAAAAAATGCTTGGTGAAGTTGAGTATAAATAATGAAGCGAGTTGTTATTATTGCATCCACTCAAGGTTCGGTGTTTTTCGCGGCTCTTCCTTACATTAAAAAGTCAATATATTGTGTTGTTTCTGACAGAGAGTGTGGTGCAATAAATATAGCTAGAAAGAATGGTATTAAAACCATTTTATTGCCATCTAAAGGTGGTGAAGAATTTTCACAGAAATTGTGTGGGGCGTTTTCAGGTATTCATATTGATCTATTCTTGTCATTTTATACGCGTTTGTTCAAAAAAAATTTTTTAGAATTTACAAGAAATAAATTAATTAACTTTCATCCATCTATCCTACCTGCTTGCCCAGGCATGAATGGTTTTGAGGATAGCGTGAATCATGGTTGTTGCATGATAGGGTCTACGGTACACTTTGTTAATGAAGAAGCAGATGCAGGTAAGCCCATAATGCAAGCGGCGATACCATATGACCCAAACTTATCTATTGCATTAAATAGGCATAAAATATATGAACAGCAATGCAAAGAATTAATACAATTGGTTGAATGGTTAAATGAAGATAGAATTAGTGGCGAAACAGTAATTGACGCAAGTTACAGATTGTCAGAGTTCTCGCCAAATTTAGACTCAGCAGATGCACTGGCATTTTCTGCAGAGTTTGTTCTTGACTAGAGGCTTTTATATGAAATTAATGGCTTTAAAGTTTGTGGAAATATAGAGTGTGGTAAAAGTAACTGTTATTTTAACATCGTACAATCATGTTAAATATATTAATGAAGCTATTGACAGTGTGTTAAATCAAACTTTCAATGACTATGAATTAATTATTTGGGATGATTGCTCGAGTGATGGTTCGTGGGCAGTAATTCAGTCTTATAAAGACTCGCGAATTAAAGCGTATCGTAACGCTAGTCAATTATGTAGCGGTAATATTAATAAGGCTCTTGAAGTAGCCTCTGGAAAATATATTGCCATACACCACTCTGATGATGTATGGGAAATAAATAAGCTGGAGAAACAAGTCGCTTTTCTAGATGAAAATTCTAATGTTGGGGCTGTATTCACAAATGCGGCAATTATTTCAGAAGAAAGTAACATAATTGATGAGAGCGAACATTTATACGGGAGAGCTTTTGTACAAAAAAATAGAACACGGCATGAATGGTTAAGATATTTTTTTTGTAATGGTAATGCGCTTTGCCATCCCAGCGTTTTAATTCGTAGAAAATGTTATGACGTTTGTGGGGTGTATCGCTATGGCTTGGCTCAGCTTGGCGATTTTGATATGTGGGTTCGCTTATGTATGGAGTATGAAATCCATGTTTTGCCTGAAAAATTAATTAATTTTCGCGTCAGAAAAAATGAAAAAAATGCAAGTGGTAATAGTATAGAAATGAGATCAAGACTTTATTTTGAATATTATTTAATTATTCAAAATTATCTATCTATTTCATTGTTCTCGGAAATAGTGTCAATATTTCCAAATGCAATTAAATATAAGTCTGAGAAAGGGGAAAATATTAACTTTGTTTGGGCGATGATATTTATTGAAGAAAGTGATTTCGCTTTATCAAAAAAATTAGCGCTTGAGTTACTTTTTGATCTTGTTAATAACCCAATAAGCTCTAAGTTCGTATTGGAAGTGTACGATTTCGATGTAGTGAAATTTGTCGAGTTAACAAAGAAATATGGAATTGCAAATAAATTTGTTAAGGAATATGAGAGTGAGATAGCTGGGTATGAATCGAATATAACGTTACGTGATGTGAAAATTGATGAGCTTAATGAAATCATATCTAGAAAAGAGCGGCACATTGGTGAGATAGTAGGGAGTAGGAGTTGGCAAATCACGGCGCCATTGCGTTGGCCAAAATTTATCTTGCGTAAGTTTAAAGTTGTTGCTGGATCTGTTATCAGTCTGGTTAAACAAAATGGAGGTACTCGGAATGCATTGATGAAAGTTATTAATATATATCGCCGTGAAAAACTTTCTGGCGTAAGGCGAATATTATTGGTTATACAGGGGATTAACTTAAGAACTGATTATTTTAAGTGGGTTCAGCAATATGATGTGCTTACAGATAAAAGGCAAACAATAATTAAGCAGCGAATTGAGTTACTAAAACAAAAACCTCTTATTTCCGTGGTAATGCCAGTATATAACCCGAAGCTAAGTTGGTTGAAAGAAGCAATAGAGTCTGTTCAAAGCCAGTTATATCCTAGGTGGGAGCTATGTATTGCAGACGACTTATCCACTGATAAGGACGTGCGCCCTTTATTGGAAGAATTTGCAAAAAATGATCCGCGTATAAAAGTTGTGTTTCGAGAAAAAAATGGGCATATATCATCTGCATCAAATAGTGCCTTAACACTGGCCAGAGGTAGTTGGGTTGCATTGTTAGATCACGATGATCTCTTGCCAGGGCATGCATTATTTTGGGTTGCGGAGGCTATTAATAGCTGTCCCAATATATGCATGATTTACTCAGATGAAGACAAAATTGATGAAAAAAATAATCGCCATGGACCTTATTTTAAATGTGACTGGAATCCTGATCTTTTTTATTCCCATAATATGTTTTCTCACCTTGGTGTTTATAGGCTTGATCTCATAAAACAAGTTGGAGGATTTCGAGTTGGCTTAGAAGGCGCTCAAGATTATGATCTTGCTTTGCGGTGTATTGAGCAAGTTGATGCCACACAAATTCATCATATTCCGCGAGTTCTTTATCATTGGCGTGTACATAAAGACAGTACTGCACAATCAAATGACGCTAAGCCATATGCAATGTTGGCTGGTGAAAAAGCTTTAAATGAACACTTTAAGCGAGTTGGTGTTGATGCAAAAGCAGAGTTTCTTGGTTGTGGTTATCGTACTAAATACGCTTTGCCGCACAAACTACCAATGGTTAGCATCATTATAGTGACAAAAAATCGTCTTAAACAAATTCGTCGGTGTGTAGATAGTGTGCTAAATAAGACGTTGTATACTAACTATGAAATAGTAATCATAGATAATGGGAGCGATGATTCTAAGACTCTAGTATATTTTGAGTCGTTGTCGCTAGAATCTCGCGTGAAAATTATTAAAGGTGATCGATTATTTAACTATTTCCAGCTTATTAATTCGGCAGTAAAAAAAGCGAAGGGAGATGTTGTTTGCTTATTGAGTGATGACATTAAGGTGATTACATCAGAATGGTTGACTGAAATGGTCAGTCATGCTGTTAGACCAGAGATTGGTGCCGTAGGAGCAAAACTTTGGTATGAGGATGATACCTTGCAGCATGGTGGTATGTTACTTGGGGTTTCTGGTGTGGCTACTCATGCCCATAAACACACATTGAAAGAGAGTCATGGATACTTTGGCAGAACGAAATTGATATCAGGTTTTTCTGCAGTCACAGCAGCATGTCTTGTAGTCAGAAAAGAAGTTTATAATCAGGTTGGTGGATTAAATGAATGTGAATTAAAGGCTTGTTATAGCGATGTGGATTTTTGTTTGCGATTGAGAGAGAGGGGGTATAGAAATATATGGACACCATATGCGGAGCTATATAATTATGAGTCGATCAAGTCACCTGCAAAGATAGCCGAGCTTGGACAGGGCGTTTTATATATGAAGGACAAGTGGGGAGGGGTTCTTAAAAATGACCCTGCTTATAGCCCTAATTTAACGTTGGATTATGAGGACTTTTCATACGCATGGCCTCCCAGGCTAAATTAACTAT
>JALTJN010000423.1 GCA_027076405.1 Chromatiales bacterium | reverse complement strand
CAGCGGGGGCAGGTTTTTATTTCGTGTTTTTGCATTTTAGTTTAATCGGTGTTGTAGGTGCGAATTTATTCGCACAGAAATAAATTTACATGTCAATAAAATCGCACCTGTCGTTTATCCGCATTTATTATAAGTGGTACACATATGTAAAGATATTTTTAATTTTCGAGTAATGTGTTGTTTTCTAAACATAATATCGTATGGTTTCTCGGTTTTGCTGAGCTTGGCTGTAAATTTTTTCTCATTAATAACTGTAAAGTTACCATTTTATATTCCTGACTACTAGGTACTTTTGTAGCCTTAATGCATTAATGTAGCTTAGTAATATTTAATCTTACCTTTGGCTTGCTCTTAAGCTAAGAATTACTTAGTATTTCATTGGTTGGCACTTTTCAATTTTCAAAGAGAGTAATCATGTTCGAAAGCTTTGATGAAGCAAAAATTTCAATTCCAAAGCAAATCAGGAAGACTGGCCAGCATGTTTGGTCAACAATCAATGTTCAGTTACATATGCCCTGGTACTTTGTTAGCTATACTGATGAGCGTCGAAGTGACTGCCAGAAGGCCTGTATTAGTCTTTTTCAACAAATCGAGCAATTGGTTGATTTGAGCCAATCTCAAGACGTAAACATTAATGAAGTTAATTTGGTTTCACCTGCATACTTAAACGGTAAAAATAGTTGGACGATGGATGTTATAAAAGAAATTTGGACAGCTATTGAGCCTAAGTCAAAAACAAAGCAATTAGCCTTTATATATATTCTTCAGTCTGGTAATAGGTATGTTGATTCAAGTTTTGATACTAACGAGGCTGATTTAATCAATCCAGTTTTATCATTTAAAACTGCACTAAAGCACTAAGAATGAGTTAATTTTTTGATTAATTTGACTTGCTCCTGTGTGGGCCGTTTACCAAGCAGGCGTATCATTAAAGCCAGTGAGTCATCTTCTGCATAAAAGTAACAGGACGGAACTTTAAATATTTTAGCAAAACGCTGAATAGTGTCATAGTCGGGTACATGTTTAGCTTTTTCATACTGATTCACCCGTGCGCTTGAAGAGTGTTCATCAATGCCTGCAAGTATGCCAAGTTTGTCTTGGGTCAATCCTGCTTCCAATCGTAATTCTTTAAGTCGTTTACTAATAGGTGGTTGTTTAGTCATGTCTGGGCTTTAAGTGCAAATACATGGCTAAGATGTTCTTAGTTTTGGCTTGACTATGTACTAAGGAATACTTAGTATTTGGCTAAATACTAAGATATTTTTAGTTTTTTACTGGTTTTCTGTCATGAAAGGCTATTTTGGGCTTATTTCAATAAGGCTCCAAATTGTTGCAAGTAATTTAAATTAATGAGAAATGTAGGTTTATCACGGAGCTAAAATGGAATTAATGGGCAAAACACAAATCGCCTCATTTCGAACCCGAAACTTAATGGTATACACCCCAAGCTTTATGCTGCTGAGTATCATACCCTCCGGCCTGATAGGCTGGCAGCTAGGTGATTTCACCGCATTCATGCTAGTTGCCGTTGTATTAGCGGTGATAACCCCTATTTTTCTATGCCACAAACTGGCCAAACGACAGGCCAGAAAAGCCAATGAGTCCATTCTCCGATTTGTGGATGTAGTGCAAAAAGAGCTAAAACAAGCAGATTATTACAATGCCAGCTCTATCGGTAGCATTGGGCTAGATTTATCAGAGAATAAAATGGCCGTAATCGATAACTCAAACCTCTATGAAGCCAGTAAAAACAGCCTATTTAGCCCAGCGCAGATTTTAAACTACAGTGCCTACTCTCCAGAATACGGCACGCTAGAGTCAGTCGGTAATACAACACTGGTAGAGCGGTCAGATATCGCTCGGGCCAATGGTCGCAACCAACGCGCGGCCGCACTTGAAACCGGCCTCTATTTCGACCTCGACGACATAGACAACCCCAAAGTCTTTGCCCCCATGCCCTATGAAGAAGCCGAAAAGTGGATGTTGGTTATTAAAAAATTTATCGATGGCGATCTGGAACAACCAGCCGAACCCAGAGCTTATCCCGCATGACCTAAACCCCAACAACAAGATACACACAGACAAAAGCAGCCAGCAACCGGCTGCTTTTGTGCGTTTTGAACCCCTAAAAGTGTAATATATATTACACCTCGGACTGATCATGAAAATACAGCTTCTAAGTGATACGCACTGGGAATACCTCGGGGACGAATATGATCTCCCCGACATTGAACCCACCAATGCGGATGTCATCGTACTTGCGGGTGATATCCATAATGGCTACTTAGGCATCATCTGGGCCGCCAAACAAATGGAGCGCTTAAACACACCCGTCATTTATGTGGCCGGTAATCATGAATACTACACTTTTGACATTGATAGCCTGCATCGTGACCTAAAAAAAGTCGCCAAGATTTATGGCGTGCATTACTTACAGAACGACTCAATCGTTATTGATGGTGTGCGGTTTCTAGGAAGCACCCTGTGGACCAACTACGGCAAAGGTCACCCTGGCTTAATGCAATCCGCACAAATGCGCGTTAATGATCACCGCTATATCTTCGACAAAAAATGGTGGAGCACAAAAGCCGGTAAAAAGACCGGTGAACGCTGGTTAGAGTCCTTTGGGCTGACCGAAAAAAGTAAAGAACGTTTTCTGCCGCACGCCGCCTACAGCAAACATAAACAAGCCATACGCTGGCTCAAAAAGGCGCTTGATACCCACCATGACGGAAAAACCGTCATCGTCACCCATCATGCCCCCCTATATAATTCGATACAGTCCCTGATACAAAAGGACACCCTGTTAAACCCAGAATATTGGTACCCAGATCCCCGTGACCGGCTTAACCTATACCGGATAGCCAGTTATGCCTCAGACCTCAGTGAGCTAATTCAAACGCACCACAAGAACATCAACCTGTGGTTACATGGTCACGTTCACTGGGTACAGGACTATGCCACAAAAGGCATCCGCTTTAGCGCAAACCCCAGAGGCTACCCCTTAGTCAGCGTCCCCGAAAACGAACGTTATATCTATTGTCGTGACGGCCAAGACACAACGTCAATACTCGACCCCACACAAGGAACCTTGTTTCAATTCAAGCCAGACTGGGTGATTGATTTAGATGACGGCATAAAGCCCGCACTTTGGCCTCAATGTGAACGGCTCGCACAGAAATGGGAAGAGCCCTACCAGCAAGCCATCGCCTTAAAGCCCTACGCCCACAGCAAAGATGCCATTATTGCGGACCTTGCCGCCAGACATATGGAAGCACTTGCCGATGCGTTCAACCAAGCCACCCGCAAGCTCTTACAACCCGTGCTATCAAACCTGAACCCCACACTAAACGATCTCGCAGAGTATAAAGGTGAGAGTAAATGTGAGAATAAGAATGAGGATAAAGAGATAGAACCAATCCCATCCTACTTTGAACAATATCCCACCCCGGATAAAACCGTTTATGTTGATGCCAGTTATTCACCCGCATTTAACGAGCTGAAAAACTCAACATACACCTCAAAATCCTATTATGACAGTGCCCTTAAACGCATGGAAAATGTAAAGCAGCAGCTAATGAAATGGATATCAGACGAGCTCACAACCCATCAGGAACAAACCAAATGATATCCATCGACAGGCTAAAACCAAAGGACTATACTTTACCCAAGTGGATGTACACGGGGCTGCGCAAGCGGTGTTCACTTACCGCCCAAATTGGGTTCCAGGCGAACTGGCATAACCAAGAGTCCCCGAATTATTCTAAAGCCTCCCCACGGGAGGCTTTTTCTTTGCGCAAGAAAAAGTCACGCCTTCGTTCAATGTACAGCATCGCATCCACACCACACCTGTCTCAAACTTTTACAAAACAGCCAATATGAATAAAACAACGAACAACATGTCACCACTACTGACACGCGCACTAATGAAAGTCTGCCCGTTGTATTTTTCAATGAATGAAAAAGATCAACTGAAATACCGGCAGACAATGCCAATAGATGAACTGGATGCCGTCATCATATACCTTCAAGAGGAATTATTTGGCATAAAAGTGTCATCACAAATCGAGCTGGATCAGATCTTCATAGATCAAAGCAATGAGCAATCAACAAAACTCAACACACTATTGATGCCCTTACTGGGCATAGGTGAAGATTTGATTTTCATAAATGAGCATTTTGCCAATGACGTTGATATTACTCATTTTGAAACCCTTTATGATTATGACTATGATGATTATAAGTTTCAGGCAGGACTGATTACATACGGTGAAGATAGTCTAGAAAGGCCGTACCAAGGCACATTGGATTTATGTTGGGCGCGCTTATTAATAGACGATCACTTTACCTACGCCTCACTAAATATGGTGGTGAAATATATCATCCGTGAGGTGGAAGAGTTTAGCCAAAAGTATATCAAGCAGCTGGTTCCCCATAAAATGTACAGGGGAGAGAATGATGAAAAAAAAGATGGCGAATACTACATACTAGACTTAAAAACAAATGCTAACGGAAAGGAGTCCGTACTTTATGAGCTTGAAAAAAGGGCTCGCAGTTACTTAGATAAGACGCAGCATGAGATATCAGATACAGGTGAGCGTGAAAACCAAAATGGCGTTTATATCATTAATAAAAGCACTCCGGGTTACCCATTGCATTACTTTGCTTTTACAGACAAAAATGTACTAAAAAAAATACGCTTTAAAACGTTTATGAAAGATTGTCGAACAAAAATAATTCAGGATAACGAATTGCTTTATAAAAAAATCGATGTTGAGAAAGAAAAGATAAAAGCCTTTTTAGATGCTCAGTATAAAGAAATTATAAGCAGTTAAATAATGGAATAGTAAATTAAGTTTATCTGAATCAGTAAAAAGTTTTGAGAAAAAACACAGGCATGAAATATATGAAAATACAGATACTAAGCGATTTACATAATGAGTTTTTACACGGAAGACCCGCCAATCCTGAGCATATCTGGAAAGCTGAAATTCCAGTTACTGACGCAGATTTGATTATTCTTGCCGGTGATATTGATGTGGGAACAAACGGCATTGAATGGGCGATTAGTGAATCAGAACGGCTGGACAAACCGATTATCTATGTCACGGGGAATCATGAGTATTACTCATATGAAATACACGATTTAAATAAGAAAATAATAGAGCTTACACAAAACACAAATGTGACTTTTTTAAATCCGGGTGAAATTATCTTTGATAATGTGCGTATCATTGGTGGAACCTTATGGACAGATTATAAAGCGTATCCTTCAATCTCACAGTCAGACAATATGCATTATGTTGGCAATGTATTAAATGATCATAGTGTTATCTCAATTAATAATAATGGTAAAAAACAGCGCTTTACCCCTGATGATGCCTTGTTGTTACACGATAAAGATTTGAAGTTTTTTATCCATAAGCTTGAAAAGCCTTTTGATGGTAAGACCATTGTTGTGACGCATCATGGACCACATATGATATGTCAGCATAAGTCATTTAACCTCAGCCCAATGAGCACAGGATTTCATTCTGATTTATCACAAGTGTTTAATGACTACATCAATTGATGTTTGGGTATATGGGCACACGCATTCCAACTTAGATGCGCTAGTAAACGATACACGCATTGTATCTAATCAGGCTGGATACCCGAGTGAAAATATTACACGTTTTATTCCAGGTTTTTGTCTTGATATTTAAGTTTTTACCTAAAAAAAGCCAGTTGCATATTTCGGCTCAATCGCTCACCTTAAACGGTAATTCGCAATCTGCAAGCCCTAAGGCTATATTCAAGCTGAATGAAGTTTTGGGGTACAATTACACAGTGATTGAATTTTTATGGGAATACTGGAAGCAATAGAGAGGAGAGGAATAGGCTGAGCTAACGTTAATGAGGTGAGCTCTTCTGGTTTTGTGCCATACCGAATTCAGCACCGAGTTCTGGCGTAATGTTCAGACCTTTGAGATCAGCCTTTTCGATAGCATTTTTTACATCTTCATTGCAGTAGAGATTGATATAGGTGTCAAAGGCGGTTCTGAACAGGGCGAATTGATTCACCTTATCTTCATGGAACGCTATATTCTCTATATCATCCCATTCATTTTTGATCGATAGTTCTTCATCAAGACCGTCTACATCTTCAGCAGTATTCATTGGATTGAATATATATCCTTTACCATTCTCATAGGCGACAGGGAAGATCTCTCCATCATTGCTGATGAGATCACCTATTGCTTTATATGCTTTCTCACTCAGGAACATCTTTCCGTGAAATACCTGTAGATCGGGTATATCAGTACCTGTCAGCCCATCGCAATCACCCGAGAAGTCGATATTGAGGGGTTCTGTAATGATTCCCTTGAAAGATTTCGGAATATTATGAAAATCGAATCTGTCACGAGGTATATCCCCACACATGTCTATTATCTGCTTTTCATCAAAGCCGATAGCAGCGAAATTATCAAGATCTGGGTATAGTGTATATAAAGCCATTTTTATTATCTTATTGCCTATGAATAGATATTGTCTGGAACAGAACCACTTTGTAGGCGGAAGCGTAAAGTTTCAAGTTTTTTGATTAGATCTTCCAGGCTATTTATTTTAGCAGGTGTTATCTGTCCACCCAGCCATCTGTAATAGGCGTTAGTATGTATGTTTCTGTGTGGTACGGCATTACCAAGAAAAGAGGGCATGAAGGGCTTATCTTCCTTAAATGCAGGAAGCCAGCAACCATTATGATGGTCATCTACTCGAATCTTACACCATGCAATTACGGCTCTCATTTGTGCAGCAAGCTTATGTTTTCCAGATACTATGGCATGAGCCTCACATCGTTTAGAAGGTCTTGCATATCCCGCTCTGGTGAGCTGTAAAGCCATTCTGCCTGAGTAATGACGTTCTGTTTTTAGGGCTTCCTTATCCATCTTGATACCTTTACGCCTGAAACGAGCCAGCTTTTTATCTTCAATACCACTTTGTATCTGAGCTGTTACACCTACACGGTTGAGGGCTGCCAGATAGGGTTTATCGAGCTGTGCGAAGCGGTCTATTTACAGATCGAGCATATTCTTGTCGATATGCTTGGTCTGCGTGGATGGTACAGGCATACAATTGTCCTTATTGTAAAAATGATGGTGATTATCTCAGAAAATCAGGTATCGGACGACCTGTTACAGGCTGCCGTGATGTGATCCATGTCTCAAATCGTGACTAACGGTATATAAAACGGTAGGATGAGGAAGTAGGGCTAAGACAATAATAACAGGCAGAGCAGGGCTGATCTTTGTAATTCGGGCAAGTTATACATTAAGTTTAATTGTATAAAAAAAGATCAATTCAATATCATTGTAGCAATGATACCGTAAATCCCTGCTGTACAAAAAACATAGAAAACTAATTTCTCTTACCTTGTTATCAGATAAGTTGTATGACTAAAGATAGATAGAGTCTGTTTTTTGATTTAAAACAGGTGTCTATTTTATATTTTCGGAATTACTTTCTAACAGAAAATAATTAGTAAAATAAATAATTCGGTGACTTCGTTGTTGAGATTATTCTACTGGTTTGTAATGAGTTTTGAATGTGATTTGTCAGAATAAAATTATGAGGGATAATAAATGCATCTAAGAAGTTTGAAAATCACTAATTTTAGAAAATTTCGTAATAAAAATAATGTGGTGGAATTTGTCGGTGCAAAAAATACCAACAAGACCGATAATGATATTGATATATCATCATCAACAACATTGATAGTCGGGAAGAATAATTCTGGAAAAACAACAATTACAACAGCTATAAAGAAAATAATTATAGATAACAAGTTTTTAGCTAATGATTTCAATTTTATATATTTAAATGAATTATTGGATAAATATTATGGTGGTGAATTTGAAAATTATCCATTTCTTGAGTTTGAGATTGAAGTTGGTATTGACCTTAAGAGTAATCATGATTTAGTTACAAATATCATTCCTTTCATGAATATAGGTAGTATTCAAGAGAGAGATCAGGAAACAAGTTTTAAAGTTATTTTGAAATATGAGTTAAAAGAAGCTATTAAATTCAAAAATGAAGTGGATGCGTTAATATCACAAAATAAAGATCCAGAGATATTGTTTAGAAAGTTTCTCGAAATTGTAAATAATGCTGATTTTAGAATGAACTATTATGGTTCTGATGGAGTATTGATAAGTGATAGTAAGTTTAAGCTTAGTGATTTAATTGAAATTAAATTAATCAGTGCAAATAAAAACATCAATGATAAAAGCTTGTCTAAGACATTTAATAAAATAATAAATTTTAGATATGAACAAGAGAGTAAAAAAGGTGAGTCTAACTCGATAGATACAGAAATAGAGGCAATAAACAAAACGATATCAGAAAAAGTGTCAGAAGGTCATACTAAGTCTATAAACATTGCGTTGGGTAAGATTGAATCAAGTGACCGCTTAAAAGTTAATCTGAGTGCAGATCTAACTTTTGAACATTTGATGTCCAATATTATTAAATATGAATATACCGAGGGTAAATATCATATTCCAGAAGGTCAATTTGGCTTAGGTTATTCTAATTTAATGAGTATTATTGGTAATATTATTGAGTATATTGAGAAATATCCTGAGCAGGAATGTCATAGTAAAATCAATTTGATTTGTATTGAAGAGCCAGAAGCATTTATGCACTCCCAAATGCAGGAGTTGTTTATTAAATATATTAACGATGCAATTAATTCACTTGTTGAGGGTCATAATAAGAAAATTAATAGTCAGTTAATTATTACAACCCATTCTTCACATATATTAAATAGTAAAATTCATACTGGAAATTCGTTTAATAATATTAGCTATATTTCTGTTGTTGATAATGTTTCCAATGTAGTTAATTTGAATGATGAAGTTGTAATGGATGGCAGCGGATTGGTGGTGAAGGAGTCTCCTGAACAAGCCAAAGAAAATGAAAAAAAACGAGTTGAAAATCTAAAATTTCTAAAAAAACATATTAAGTATAAAGTTTCAGAGCTGTTCTTTTCGGATGCAATTATCTTTGTTGAGGGCGTTACAGAAGAAACATTGATGTCATATTATATTGATAATGATGAAGATCTTAATAAATATTATATATCTATTTTCAATATAAATGGTGCTCATGGGCATATTTATTTCCCTATGATTAAATTGTTAAATGTTCCTGCTTTAATTATTACGGATTTAGATATAAATAGAAGCGAAGATGAAAAGAAAGAATTCAAGCAATTGAAGTCATTAGACGGTAGGTTTTCAACAAATGCCACAATAAAGAAATTTAATGGGAAAGAAATAGAGAATTTAGAATCATATTTTGAAGATAATAATGTATATGTTGTTTTTCAGAAAGATGCTATTGGGACGTATTTTGCAACAAGCTTTGAAGAGGCGTTTATCCTGTCTAATTTTGAAAATAAAATATTAAATATGGTTTTGAAAGATTTGAAGCCTAATATTTATGAAGGTATTTTAGGGGATAAAAAAGCTAAAGAAAACCTGAAAGAAAAGTCATATAAATTACAGAAGAAATTGTCAGGTTCAAAGAGTGATTTTTCTAATAAGCTTTTGTATGAAATTATTATTTGTGATAATAAAAATGAAATCCCCAAGCTTCCTAAGTATATAGATGATGGTTTATGTTGGTTAAAGGAAAAAGTAAAGAAGCAGGTGGCGGGAGGTTGGTAGTAATGAGTTTATCTAAAATATCATCTAGTTCAAGTAGTACTGAATCGAAAGTCCAGGAAGAGATTTTTTCATCAATAGACAAATCTGATAACATCATCTTTAATGCTGGGGCAGGATCTGGAAAAACTTATGCATTAACAGAATGCTTAAAATACATCATTAAAAAATATAGTGATGATTTAATACATAATAACCAAAAGATTATGTGTATCACATATACAAATGTTGCAACAAGTGAAATTAAAGAGAGACTAGGCAATTCTGATTTGGTTGTGGTGTCAACTATACATGAAAGACTTTGGTCTTTGATTAAAAATTATAGAAATGAGCTTCTAAAAATACATGTTGAAAAACTTACGGAGGAAGGTAAGAGTTTACAGTTTGATCTAAATGATAATCATGATGAAAAAGTTGAAAAAAAATTCGTTGTTTATCGTGAATTGAGTGATGCATCTAAATCTGATTTTAAAGATATTGCAATTAAGAATAAGGATATTTTTTATAGATATTATGATAAATCGGCTAAGGAATTTAGGGCTGCTATGGAAGGGTTTTTTTTACAATATTCTGATGTTCTAAAGAATGTAGGTGATTTTAAAAAAATAGTCGGTACATTATATAAAATTGATAACTATCGGTATTGTTTGAATCAGATAGAAATTAAAAATCCAAAATATTATGAAGTAAGGTATGAGGATAAGTATAATACTGATGTTTTACATAGAATGATAATTAGTCATGATACCTTGTTAGATTATTCCTTAAAAATAGTTAAATCATATGATTTATTAAAGCGGGCTATACATGATAGTTATCCTTATATATTGATTGATGAATATCAAGATACTAATGAACATGTTGTAGAAATATTAAGGCTTGTTGATGAGCATGCAAAATTAGTAAAGCGGAAACTATTTGTCGGATATTTTGGGGATGCAGCACAAAATATTTATGAAGAGGGTGTTGGGGGTGAATTGGTTAATATTCATCAAGGATTGAAATCTATTAATAAACAATTTAATCGAAGGTCTCATTCTGAAGTTATTGATGTTATAAACAATATTAGAAATGATGAAATTAAACAAAAATCCATCTTTGATGATTGTGCTGGTGGTTCCGTTAAATTTTATACTGGTTTGGATGAAGAAAAAAACTTATTTATTGATAAATATGTTAATGAGTGGAAGATAAACACTGGTAATAAATTGCATTGTTTAGTTTTACTTAATAAAAATGTTGCTGAATTTAATGGATTCTTAGATGTCTATAACTGTTTTTCAGATACTGCATATTATAAAAAGAATTATAAAATGATAAATTCCGAATTATTAAGTAATGACTTATCAAAGCTTGGTAGTGTTCAAAGTCTTTGTTTTGCGATTATTAATTTTTTGGTTTGTCTAAATAATTCTAAAACGTCTTTGACTGATCTAATTGACAAAAGAAAATATTCAAAACTAACTTTTCAAGAGTTGAGTGAATTGATCTCACTGTTTAAAAAAATTAATGGTAGATCTCTGGGAGATCAGATAAAGGATATTTTTGATAAATATGAGAATTCAGGTGATAGAAATTTTAAAAAAATAGTTGAAGGTTTAATGGGCTTGGATCGTTATTCCTATCAGGGTTTCAGGAATTATTTATTAGATGAATTGTTCTTTAATGTGGGAAACAGGCGAGTTGAAGAATTTAAATTTAAGCTAAATGAGTTATTCGATGAAGAGTTGTTTTCTAAAGTAGATAAAGAATCTCTTTCTTTTGCTAAGCAGAAATTTAATGAGATAATTGAAGGGGAAATATTTTCATATTTAGAGAAAGAAGAAATTATAGATTTCAAAGAAAAACTGCATGAGTTTATTAAAGATAAGAAATATTTTGATCCACAAAATTTTGTTATGAAGGAGTTTGTTTTAAAGTTGGATAATCTATTTGAGAAAAATATATTCTCGCTTATTGATGTGGACGAAGTGGATATTGCTAGAGACAAAATAGATGGTTTGCTGGATGTTGATTATTCACAGTGGATACTTTGGTATGAGTTTATTAAGGGTGATCAAAATACAGACGTTATATATCATACTTATCATGGAACAAAAGGTGCTGAGTATGATAATGTGATTATTGTTATGCAAAACGATTTTGGTAAAGTTAATAGAAATAAATTCTCTTCATTTTTTGAAAATTGTACCAATCCTTCTTCTTTGGATAAAGATCAACTTGGCGAGTTTCAAAACACTAAAAATCTTTTATATGTCTCATGTTCACGGGCTATAAAGAACTTGCGGATATTATATCTTGACGATATTTCAGAGTTTAAAGGTGGTATAGAAGGTATATTTGGTGAAGTTTACCAATATAAAACAAATTAGATAAAAACATGTCGGATTTATATTGCTTAGGTTAATTATTTATTAAGTAATGTAGGGAGTTTATATATTAGTTATTCTGTCGTAGATGATAATTATTGTTTCGAGTTTGAGGTGTATTGTTATTTATCATTGCCGTATTAATTGTGATAAAGTTGAAGTGTTGACATTAAACATCTATGTATGAATTATTGAATTAGGATGTGCTAGATGAAATATAGGTTATAAGTATTTTGGAATTTGATAAATATAAAAATTTTATTAAGCAAATTAAAACGGGGAAGCAACTTCCTGACTCTGTTTATATTCATCACAGTGCAATAACAGATATTCCTGAAGAGCTGTATAATTTATTAATAACCATTGCAGATACGTTAAAGATTTCTTCAACTGATTGGAATATTCTGAAGTTATATAAACGAGATTTTAAGGTTGCATTTTTAAGCTATCCTACCTTTGAAAGCTACAGTTACCCTTCACTACAGCATAGTTATACAGTCGATTTATCAAAGTGTTCAGTACGTAAATCATCCTATGCTAAATCTGAAAATCCACCCATTCTTCACAGAAAAGAAACATTTGTAAAAAATGATTTTCCATTAAAGGCGACATTTGAATCTGTAACTGCTGAAGGTGAAAAAATTGGTCTCTATGAAAATCCTCGATCAATAGGATTTAAAAAGAATTGGGAAAGGCTTATATCGAATAAAGGTTATTACCTAGATGATACTGGTCGTTTAAAGCCAAAGGCTGATCGGATTACAACAAATGATGCAAATCCTATCAACGATAACATTGAAGTAGAAAGGCACAAAACGGCTATTGATAGAAATCAGCTTTCACAACCCATGCAGATATTAGCACGTCATAGTTATTTCGATGGGGACTGGTCTGTGTTGGATTATGGTTGTGGTAAGGGTGATGATATGCGAGAGCTGGAAGCTCATGGTATTGATATTACTGGTTATGATCCTGTTCACTATCCTGAAGGCGAGCTAAAAACTAGTGATATAGTCAATCTTGGTTTTGTGCTTAATGTTATTGAAGATAGAGAAGAACGAACTAAAACACTCCAACATGCTTGGAAATACGCTGAAAAGTTACTGATTGTATCTGTGATGATTGCAGGTGAGAGTATCATACAGCAATTTACTCCTTACAAAGATGGAGTGATAACCAGTAGAAATACTTTCCAAAAATATTACGCTCAGTCAGAATTTCGTTCTTATGTTGAAATGTGCTTAGATGAGAATGCCATTGCAGTAGGGCAGGGTATTTTCATTGTTTTCAAAGACAAAATGGAAGAGCAGTTATTTCTACTTGAAAGACAACATGTAAAACGTGATTGGCAGCAGAAATCACAACGTCAAATAAAGTCGAGAGAACCAGCATTACAAAAGAACCTCATAGAGAAACATCTTGAAATTTTTACAGATTTTTGGGAGACCTCACTTGAGATAGGACGTATTCCTGCAAATAACGAGTTTGAGTTTTCAGAACAGATTCGTCGAATAGCAGGATCTCATAATAAAGCACATCAAGCTCTTATAGAATATTTTGGGAATGAGTTATTTGAGGATGCACAAAATAGAAGGAAAGATGATCTTTTGGTGTATTTTGCATTGGGTCTTTTCGGAAAAAGAAAGCCACAGACCAAAATGCCAGAAAGTTTAAAGAGAGATATAAAATATTTCTACAATAGCTACAGCGAAGCTGTTGATCAATCCAAAGATGTTTTGTTTTCAGTAGGTAATACTAAGTTAATAGAAGAGTCATGCGTTACTGCTTATGAAAGTCTTCAATCTGGTGAATTTACGGAAGGACATAGCTATACATTCCATAAAAAATATCTTGGTGAATTACCTCCCGAATTAAGAATCTATATCGGGTGTGCAACTCAGCTTTATGGTGACTTAGATAATATTGATCTAATCAAAGCACATATGACATCTGGTAAAGTTAGTCTAATGAGATATGATGATTGGAATAAAGAAACTCCGCTCTTGGTAGAGCGGATTAAAATAAAAATGCGAGAACAGGATATTGATTTCTTTGATTATGCTGGAAAATATCAGCCACCACCTCTAGATAATAAAGATAAGTATTAATTAAAATCTAAAATCAGAGAATTAGTCATCACATTTTTTCCAATAATTTATAATCATATAAGCAAGCTCATCGAAAACTTGAGGATCAGTAAAGCCGACTTGAACATGTAAAGTTTGGCCTTCACTTTTTACTATACCGTGTCCATAGCCAAGTAATTTTTCAGCACCAGATTCTCCAAGTATAATTTCAGAGTTAAGATCACGATCCACTTTTAGAGCAATTTTAGTATCAAGATTTGCTCTTAATAAAGGAAATACAACGTCATTACTTGGTCGTTGAGTTGCTAATATTAAGTGGATACCAGCAGCTCTACCTTTAGATGACAATCGAACAATAATATCCTTTGCATTTTTTTTGAATTCTGCATCTAAGATCCAATCTGCTAGTTCATCAAAGAACACGACTTCACGTGACATTCTATTGTCAGGGAATCGCTGGTTATGAGCTTCGAAGTCTTTAATGCCTAAATCTTTGAGGGTGATATATCTTTCGTTCATTAAGGTCTCTAGTTCCTCCAAACGCCCAACAGCCGTATCTTTGTCAAGAACAACAGGATGAGCTAAATGAGGAGAATCAGAGTATAAGGAGAATTCTACTTGCTTGGGATCAAACAATCTTAGCTTTAGGTTTTCTGGTGTATTGCTCATCATTAAATCTGTAATCATATTATTCATTAATATAGATTTACCAGATTTAGTTTGCCCACCGATTAGAGCATGGGGGCTAGCACCATCTAACTTGAAGAAGCTGCAATCATCTCCGAATTCATTCTGACCAATAAGGATTTTATTGTTGTAACCTTTTTCCAAGGTGGATAATCTTTCGGAATATGTTTTTTTCAGAAGTTCTCCAAAGAAAACTGTTTGTCTCTTGTCTCGATCAAATACCAGTACCATCATACCTGGCTCTGGATAAACCTGGCGTAGTGATAAACCTACAACAGATAAAAAAGTGCCTCCCATATTTAATATTTTGTTTGCACTCAAATTTACGTCACCATGTAATTTAACTACAATGGAATTAGGTGTAACTATTGAGCTGGAGAAATTTGATGGCAGATTCGAATGCCCAAAAATTTTTCTGATACCGTTTTTAATAACCTCAATATCAATTACGTCATCTTTTGATTCTGTTTTATTGTTCTCTAGAAATTCTATACAATTATTAACCAGCACGATAACTTTCCCATTACTTGATTGTACGGTAGACACTAAATCATGAGTAGGGGGCTTTTCTGAGTCTGGTATCTTATCTTGTGTAGCTGTTTCATCAATAGGTACTGAAGTTTTTTCTACTTTCTCATGCTCAGCTGTGTTTTTAGATGTTGTCTGTTCAATATCCGTATCATTACTTATTAATTGATCTACTAATTGTAGCTTGTTTTTCGTAACTAGTTTTTCTCGATTAAGTTTTAGTGGTTTTGGTGTAAAAGACATATCCAGAGTTAGTTCATTTGAGCTATCAAGCATATTCTTAAAAACTTTCTTTGTGTCATCAAAACTCAATAAAACCTGGCTTAGATGATCGGAATCATAAATATTATAATTATCTGATGGTATTGTATCATTGTCATAATGGAACAGGACAGATAACCCATACAAGTCAATATTTATAGATTCTTTATCAAGATTAAGCAGTTTGTTAAAATCAAATTTATTAGGAACGAATTTGAAATTTCCAATAACAAATTCGAAAAACTTGTTTAGCCAATAGCCAAAATCAAAGGAATTAGCTGTTTCAAGCATGCCTTGTACAAGTTCGGAAGTTGATTTGAGCTGTTTGCAGGACTTAACTGATTGTTCTACAGAACCATTTATAAGTTTTGATTCACATATGATTAGATTTAATGTTACTTGACCAGTTGAATCTTCACTAATAAAAATACCAAACAGATCTGATACATAATTAATTGTTCTACCGATTGACTTTAATGCGTCATCTTCAATTGATGACTTAAACCAGCCAATATAATCATCTAGGTGAACCCAAAATATTGGAGCCACTTTTTCTTTGTCTTTGAATATAGATTCAATCAGAGTTGCTGACCCAGCAGTTCCGACAAGATCATGAGAAAAACTACCATTGCCAACGGATTTGAGAAGGGCATCACTGCTGAATGAATTTGATAAGCTAAATATCCTGTCTACCAAACTATCAATGTCGTTTGGATGAACAAAGCTCCATTTACTTAGATTGGTTTTTAGATTTTTAGTTATATAGTGAGTTTCTTTTTCAGTTACTATAGCTAAAGATCGTTTTAGACCTTCACCCTGAACATATCTGAGAACTCGTCGCTCTCCATCTCCTAAAGGGTTGCTCATATTCTCACTAAGCATTAAAGTTTCTTTGCAAAGTAGGTAATCATATATAACTAGCCAATTACTTTTGGCTAGCCCTTTGTTAATCTCGTCTTTTAGTCCTGTTTGAGCAACCTCTCGACAGAAGGATGCCTTCCCATCATTACCAGAGCTAAGCATAAATGCCTGTTGGAATAGGAAAGCTGTAGAATCTAGTATATGGTTATTTAAAGAGAATGATGATTTCTTATCAATAGGCTCTGAAGGAAGCTTTCTTGTTGCAGAATATTCCCAGAAAGATGAGTCACTGTCCGATACGATGCATTGAGGTGCATCTTGGGACTGGATGTTAGTTGTAAATAGGGGATCGAAGCTGAATAATAGATCAATTTCTCCATCTGATACTTCATCAATGGAGCTAACAATTCTGACATTTATGCTATTGTCAATTTTACTTGCATCAAAACTTTCACATATACGTTGATATATTATATCGAGTAAACCACGATTATTGCATGTAAAAATTAGTGTTAGGGATATTTGATCTTCTTGATCCTCAGACAATTTTAAAACTTCATCATAAACGGTCAATATTTGTTCATATGATATAAGTCCATCGCACATTACTTGTAAATGATGTCTTTCGTTGGGGAAAGTCTCTAAGAATTTAGATATTGTACCTTTGAGTACGGATCTAATTTCACGGTCATTAATAGTGTTTTTGGAGTTTGCCAATGATGAATATTCATAATATCCGAATCTTGACTGTGTACAGACAAGATCATTATATTTTGAATTTATATCTTTACGCAGAAATAGTCCTTTGCCGTAAGACTCATTTAATTCGGAGAAAAGTTTAGCTAGAACCCCATCATCCTGATTACCTATAGTAAGGCTTTTATTTCTGAATGTTATTGCTAAATCTTTATAGATCTTATTCTTTTTAGCTGACATCAATAAGCTATAAGGCGACCATGGTAAAAAGGTTGCATATTCTGAATTGTCATTAACAAAAAGAGAGTGTGCCGTTATGAATTCATATAATAAATCCCGAAAAAGCTCTCTTCCAGAGGGCTGAGAAACCTTTAAAAGCAATAGTTCTGAGAAGTCGGTAAACTTGGTTTCAAAATCGGATTGTTCTACACATAGAGGATTGATACGAGCCTTTTCAACAGCGTCTCTCCAGGAAAGAACAAGATCATCATATGTACTTATGAATTCATTGTACTCTTGGCTAGATAGGTAATTGTACTGAAATAACTGTGATAATAGCTCAGTTATCTTGTTATCTTCTTTGTCCTGTTTTTTGACTACTGCTCCTCGTTTCCCTTTTGTAGTAATGGCTGAGAACATTTGGCAATTGCTAATTGTAGGATTACATTCAGAGCGTTTTATAAAGAGGGGGTCAATAGATATATTATGTTTGTGATAAAAACCTTTTCTGCCGACAACTTTTTCAAAATCTACATATTTTACAGATTCGAAACCATGTGGATTAAAACTCCATTTTAAATCCCATGTTTGTGAAGGTGATTTAGGATCTTCAGAATAACGAAGTATTCTGAAGTAGAGTTCATTTGCCGCTTTACCTAGCCTGTTATCCTTAAGCTCTTTGCTGTCGAATAGTTCTCTTTCTGATTCCTTAGAGAAAAATTTCGGAAGGTCTAATTCAAAGTTATCTCCAAATAAAGACCAGAAATCGGAAATATCACGATATTCATTGAAAACAAATCTAAGTGCTGACTTATTCTTTTTTAATAATGATTTCTTTGTCCTGTCTTTAGCTAATCTAAGCTGTATTTTATCTTCGCCAATATCATTGAGAAAGACGGTTTTTGATAAAATACTTAGTAGTCCTTCTATTAAGTCACTGCATTCTGTAACTTTACTTGTGCTTATTTCCTTAAGCCATGCTTTATCGAGTTTAGAGTCTTCAGCGATTTCTTTAGAGTATGAAAAATAGAATTTTCTCAAGTAATTTTTGTCAGGCTTGTTTGTTTTTTCATCGAGCTGTAGAACTATTTTTTGTTGATCTTCGGAAATCTCAATATCGTTATCAGAGAATAAAGTGATTGTCTGTTCACCAAGCTTGAATTTTGGCTTTGTTTTTTTTAATTGGAGTACAGAGGCAAAGGGTGCATGACAATCAAACTCTTCCTGAATCTTTTCTTTAAGTTCTTTGATGTTTTCTGCATCTTTAAAATACGCATCAAAATAGCGTGAAACCACATTGCAGAAGTCTATATTTTCAGGATCATCGTTTATAATTTGTGCTAAATTTTCATCTATCTCTGATCTTTCAATTTCCTTGTTTTTATAAGTTGCTTTCCAAAAATCAATATCGACAACTAAAGTGCTGGAAATAACTTTTCTAAAGGTCTGTCTGAATTTCTTTCCAGTACCTTTAAGAGGGCGACACTCATCGAGGCGGTTAATTCCACCAAGATAAATGAAGTTTTTTCCTAAAGCATCCCAGTAAAGACCGTCTTTAATCGTGTCTGAAATAACATTGTCGATAAAAAGATTTATTTTATCTATTTCAATAAAAGGGCGATTGTTCCATTTTGGGTTTGTTAGTTCACTAACAAATAATGCTAAATCATTTATATTATCTTCTAGGAAAGATTGTCCATTATGATGTAAATTCTTTGAGATCTCGATCCATTGAGTAGTTTCTGAAAGTTCAAAAACGACACCTTGATCAATTCGTGTAACCTGTTCATGTGTTGGCTTGGTTTCTGCGATAAACATTAAGCAAAAATAGTTTCCCTCTCTATTTCTCTCATGAGTTAGATCTGCAAAAGATAGTTTTTTAATATTGAGATCGGCGTAGTGATCGTGATCTTCAATGGCTAGAATAAATCCATTTTCACTTCCTGTTTCTGTTACTGGTAATGATGAAGATTTAATTATCTCTAGGAGAGAGTTAACAATTTGAGGGTCGAACTCACTCAGAACTAATCTTCCTGGTACACCACTGGAGCTATCAGAGTTTTTCCATTCATTGTATTTTGATTCAATTTGCTTAAAATAATATGTCGCTAAAGATTTCATAGTACATCCTCTAAATACGGATTAACAACATAGCTGCAAGCATCAGATAAGTGCCTTAGCATTCCCATTTGGTAGAGTAATGTAGCCATATTTTTTACATTTCGATTTAAATCACTTTGTAAAATATCATTGTTATTTTCAGGTGATTGATCTATGAATATGTTATAACGATCTCGTAATTCTCTAATGAATTTTTTGAACTCTATTCTTTTATCTGCTCCCAATATTGAAATCACAAGCGAGTGCAAAAAATCTTCAGTAATGACATAACGATAACTTCTTGTGTTCTTTCGAGAAACAAAACCAATTGCCCTGAAACATACATGTGGATAGCCAACAATATGATCGGTTAAATATTTCTGAGCATCTTCAGTTTCTTCTTTTAATATTTTATTTCGTTCAATGTCATCTTCAACTTCATCACAACAGAGTTCAAATAGATCGGGAATTCTGTTGCCCAGAGTGCGTTTTAGCCTATTTCGTTGAGTTGATATGCTTTGAATGGAGGTTTTTCGTATGCTGTTTGTAGATTTAGCTAATACTTCAGCAATATAGTGAGGCGGACGCTCAGAGATGTTGTCAATTGATCTTGAATACATTTCACCAATAGTTAATATGTAATTTCCTGTATGGAATCCAATCATGTCAGAAAGAATTTTTACCTTGTCTAGCTTTTCTAATGGTAATTTTAGAGTTCTGATAATATCTTCTGATAGTGTTTCAAAGCAGTTCATGTTTTGATATGGCAAGTGACCAAGATTTTTAGGTTTGTCAATTGGATGACGTTCTTCTGTCAGAACTAATGATTTCGCTAGTCTTGAATATGAATCGCCTTCATCATCAAGCCAGTCTATAAATAACCGTTCTAGTTCAATAAGTGGTTCAGAAGAGGAACGGCACATCATTAAATAGAGTAGTTCGCCACCTCTTGAAAAGAATCTTCTATCTTCAGATCCTTTAACATTGTCATAGTCACACCATATATATTCACGACTTATCGGGAATACAAATTTGGATGTCCATCTTTTATTGGATAGGGGATCAAACGTAATAGAGCTTAGAATTTTAATAACATTATAAAAATTCTCAAAGCTCGTAAAATTCTTCTTTATATGGTCAATGTCGTTGTCAGTGAAGTCAAAATTATCATTACCTAGGCTTCTTAAAAAATCAAATTGCTTAGTCCATTTCTCAGCATCCGTCATTGACGAACGGAAGAGCGTTTCAAGTATTTCGTTTTGATAAAGAAGGATTCGGAGTTTAAAATTTCTTCTATGATTAAAATAGAGAGTTTCATTCTCAGGGGAAAATATGTTCTTAATTTTCCCACTCTTCTTAGCCTGATACTGATTTTCAATGATACACATAAGCTCAAACAGCAGTATCATAGGAGTTTGGTCTGTTCTAAATCTATGTCCCCATATATGTTCTATAAATGGTAGATGTTTAAGATTATATTTTTGTTTTATATCTGTAAATTCCATCTGAAGATCACCCATTATTAACCTCTAATATAACTTGCTTAAACTCCCCATTATTTATTGAGTATGTCTCTGTTCTCAAATTTTCTCGTATCTTGGATGATATTTTTGAGCGTAATATTAATAATTTCTTGTAAAGTCTTGGGTCTGTTGTATTGGGTGGTGCACCTTTAGATACATGCATGAGATAATCATAAAGTTCAATGGTCAAAGTTATTTTAACTTTTTCACTATTTCCTATATCCAGTATTAGAACAGGTTCTACTCTAGCACCAGAAAGATTTACATCATGTCCTAGTGATTTTATGAATATATCGCGTTCTCGAATATCCTCACCATGAAAAATAGAAATAGGAGCTATAGATCCTTGTCCTTTTTCTGGAATGAATAGCCTGTCTCTTCCAGAATTTGTAGAAATATACCTTCCATGAAAAACTCGATTAAGTGCCAAAATAATCATAGCAATAGTATTTATATCTGTGGCATCACCTGATTTCATCAACGTGTCATATATTTTATTTCGGTATGATCCAAAATGGGTGTATTTTTGCAGGTGGAAAGCATTAATATCATTTTCTTGATAGCAATATAGTTGCATTCTTGAACGCCGCATTAATGCATCCCATCTTTCATTATTTGAATCAACTCCGTCTAGTCTTCGTTCATCAAATAGGTTGTTATCAATATCTAGAGGGATTTTAAATTCACGATCATTTCGCTGTTTCAGTAGTCTATCCCAGTAATTACTCGATAGCTCTCCAAAACCTAGCTTGTTGATTTCTGAGTATGGTCTTGTGGAATGCATTTTATTAGGTCCAAGATTCATACCCCAGAAACCTACTTCTATACTTGATTCATCATTAAAAACAGGGGCATGCTCAATTTTCGACATAGCCTTGCAACTCATTACGGATGTTTTGAATTGAGTATCAGCTATTCGAAGAGATTTTGGCTTTGGTACAGAGGCGAGTAATGTATTGGTTGTTAGATTTAGCAGTTCTCTTATGGTGAAATGCTCGTTATTAAGCTGAAGAAGCAAGATAATATTGCTTAGATTTTCTTTAATATGAGGTTCTGATTTGAGTAGATTATATTTGTTATATATAGAACATGATTGATTTTCTTTCCCAGTACAACCATCACATTCTTTCCAACCAGAATGATTTATTATTGTATCGAAAATTAAGGTCATGTTTTCTTTAGCATTGAGCTTGGATAAATTTATTAAATTGATTAGCTCATGACCTTTACAAGCACTAAATCCTAAATTTATTTTGTCTTCAATGATTTCTTTTAAACGTTGTGCTGTTTCTTTCTTGTTATTATCGGATGTTCGATTAATAAAATTTTCTAAATCTTCGATAAGAATGCCATCATTTACAGCAACTAAAATAGGCTTGCTAACGGTATTGCTATCTAATATTTCAATTAGCTCATGAATTAATAGCTCTTTATCTTCTTTTAATTCTGAGAAATCTTTTACAACGGTTCTTTCCTTTGTACTGAAATAGCTATGTGCATTCCAGTCATTTTCGTCAAAGCTATCACCATCTAAAGATTTTACAATATCACGACATAACTTTGTTTTACCGTCTCCAGCTGTACCCGTTAGAATAATAAGTTTGTGTTCATCTTTGGAATCAAATTTAGCTATGATTTCTTGTTGCCATGGAAACTCAATATCTAATGGTTCTCCAATGCCGAGATTCTTTGCAACCTTTCTCACATATTCATCTTGAATCTGGTTTTTCCCTTTGCAATAACCTTCTAGAAATTTAACCCAACTATTATTCTTCCAAGCCATAATTGATCCTACTAAATATTTTTAGACTATAAGCTACAAATTAGACAAGCCTGATCCTCAGGATCATCATCTATCATATTATTAATTGATTCTTGCCAGCGTTCGGATACTTTTTTATTTGAAGAATTTATCCCAAGTTCTTTTTCTCTTTTTTCTGCCTTAGCTACCAATTCATCAATCGTTCCTTGCGAAGACCATGTATATCCATGACCTTTGATGGGGATCTCGCCATCTTTCCAGTCAAATTTTGTTCTTCTTCGTTGTTCAAACTCTCTGGCTTTTTCGAATAAATCGGGATGATTTCTTTTTAAACCCAGCCATTCATCTTGCCTTTGGAAGAAACAAAAATAACATCCCGATCGTGAACGCCACTTATAATATTCAGGAATACCAACAGAATCTTTTAGAATTTGAAAGATGTCATCTCTGACTAATCCATCTTCAATAAAAGGAAATACTGCTTTGATAGTATCTTTTTTACTGATGTATCCTTCTCGATTCTCATCTGCACGAATACCTATATAGCTAACAACTTGATCATCCCCAACAAACTCTTCAAAAGGTTTGATCTTCATGATTCTGGTACACCATCGCTGCTGTGCTGAAGGAAGATATTCATTGTGAAGTGTCAGCCAATGATCAAAATCCTTACCACTACTTAAACGGATAATTTCCTTGCCAAGATAGGCTTCAAGTTTATCCAGAAAATCATATATTTCTTTAAGCTCTGCCCCTGTATCAGTAAAGAAATATTCCACTTTGTCGTGAATATCAGGATATTGGTCTTTTATATAAATTGCCAAGGCAGCACTATCCTTACCACCAGATATTCCCAATACATGACGGGTATCTTTCAATTCAGCAATGGAACTCATAGGGATTTTGTTATTAGCCATGCTTAACCTCTCTTATTCGTTTTTGACCACGAGCAGATTTCTTATTTGGCTTAATACGCTCGGTTAAAAACTCATTTACTACTTCAGCAAGTGCAGCTAATTGTAACTCACTGTCCGAATGCTCATGGAGTGCTTGTAATAGTTCAGATTTACATTTCTGGATAGCATCTTTTCTCTTTCTGTCAATTGCTACAACCTCATCAATTGGCTCGCTACCTTTCTTAAGTGATTTGAGTAATATAACGTCAAATTCTCCATCCATATTACTTTTCGATCTATCATAATGAACACGTAGAGCTTCTAGATCCAGAATACGTTTTGCATAATCACTTAACTTAACATCAGCTTCGCTTCTATTTGTGTCAGTCCATTTTTTAGATGGTTTCTGTCCTAAAAACATTAGAATATTTTCTAGCCAATCATCATCATTACCTTCCTTTTTGGTTATTCTCTTAATGAATGCTCTAAGCCCATCAACATCAACAGTATGTTGCTCTAGTCCCTCATAGCGACCAATAGTTTTTCTTCTCAAGCTACTTAGGTCTGAATCAGTATTCATATGAAATGCTTCGAGCAGCATTTGAGTTTGTAGCTTAATCATATTGGGATAAGCATTTTTAAGCTCTGAAAGACAAGCTTGCAATGATAATGATAGTCCCTCTAAATTTGGTTTGGCTTTTGTTAACTCTTTTTCAAAACCAAGAGCTTTAGGAATATCTTCAAAAATTAGATGCTCAGGTGATTTTGCTAAATTAAAAGCATTTCGTACTTTTTTTGCTTTCTCTGAAAGCTCATGAGATTTTGTCTTTTGTGTATATAAAGGTAAATCGCCAATAAATTTTGCAAGTGGTCTTACCAGCTGAACTACTGTTTGCTTCGAACCTGTATTGATGATTTTGGTATATTCTTTATAGATAGAAGATCTTAATCCAGAGATCTTAAAGCGTTGGAAAGTAAATTCGTCAGGTCGTTTTACAAACCTATCTAGCATTTCATCTGTCATTATAGGTTTGTAACGACGAGATTCATATAGTGCTAATTCATCTTGATAAATGATATAGGCAGTAATATAAATAATTGGCAGGACACCTGCTTTTACACCATAGGGTGGAGCCATTAAGGTTTGATTTAGATCAGCAAAGGATTTTGGTTCTTTTTCTGATCCATCCAGAAAATTATTTATCTTTTTCCACACATGATAAAGCGTAGATCTTTTATTAGGCTCTTGAAAGACATATGTGTCACGATTATGTAATCCAGTTTCACGTAATATTGAACGATAAATCGCTTTCTCTGGTGGGAATTTGTCTATTCCTAGATCATCTTCTTTAACATTCCTCATCATTGCAGCTAATAATTTATTTCTAGCAGCATTTGCTTGGGATGATGGACGATCTCTATTTATCAATTCATTATGAAGGACAGGTGCTTTATTATAAACATGCTCTAGCACTGATGATAATGCTTCTTGGAAATTCCGCTTTGTTGATATAGTTAACTCGTTACCGTTATTAAACCATACACATTCTTGTGGTCGATCTTGTAAACGTTGTAATAATAGATTTTCTGAGTTTTCAGCTGCCGTTAGTCTATCTTCAAACTCTCTTTTAGCAACAGGATCACTATTTAATTCTTGCTTAGTATTTTGTACTTGGCGTAAAGCCAACACTTCCACTGTAGCTTCTCTTAGTTGAGAGCCATTTAGACAAAGTGCAACGACATCTAAATCTGAATAATGATGAATAACAGATTTATGGAATATTTTTTCATCATCTTTTGCAGAAGCTAAAAAGAAAATAACTCTAGGTTCATTTGTTTGTGGAGATGATATTTTATATGTTTGTGCATCTACAAACTCAGGCATAAAATATCTGAGTGCTCCGCTTCTAATAGTGTATCGGCGAGCAACAATAGGCATTAATGCATTTGCACGATTTAACTCGGTAGCAAGTGAGAACTCACCAATATTGTTGAGTTCTTCCTCTACTGCTTCTTCAAGGTCAAAGTCACTACCTTGCCAGACTCTATATTCACCACTGAATTGCCTAAAGGTAATGATTGATTTTTCACTCAGGGCTTTGAGTGATTTAGCCATAGCTGATTTATTGTTACCACATGTCTCTAAAAGTGATTTTGAAGGTTTGAAGCCACCTTTGATGCCGATAATATTCATCAAGCCAATCGTTTTTAGTAGATTTATCTGGTCTTCTGGTGCATCACCTAAACGTTCAATAGCAGTTACAACTTCTGCCCATCTACGATGAGTTCGGTAATCTCCTAAAGCAGCTGGCTGATTGGTAATAAAATAATCATATACGTGATGTGGATAGATCCAATCTTCTACAGATTCTAATCGTTCAAGCATATCCTGAAGACCGAAATCTTCATGACTACCTAAATAGCTAAATAAAGTACGTTCATTTTGTGCTACTTTTTGACATAAAGCTGGTAACAAAATTGCACTGACGGGATGTAGAGGATAACAATTACTCATTAAGTCCACAGTGGACTTTTGATCCATAACATTAGGCAAAGCTTCATTTTGTTGTAAAATATCAACAAATGCTTTTGTTGATGACCTGATTGTCCGTGTCTCTTTTTGGGTCATATCGTAATCAAATGCTGCACTAACGACACGAAGAACTTGTTCGGCAGATTCCAGGAAGGGAACTTCTTCAAAACGTCCTTGAACCTTTGACCATTCATTTTTTAGGCTTTCACCCAAGCCCTTAGCATATTGCTCAAATGATTGATGAAGTAATACAAACAGGAATAAATTACATTCATCACCTTTACATGCATGCTCGGCTAGTGCTTGCAGCATATAAATATCATTTGCACCGTAATGACGTGCTTCAAATTCCAGGAATTTTCCAAGCTCATCAATAACGAGGTAAATACCTTTGCAATCTTTGTTAAGCAAAGCTGATTGCAATGCTTTGATATGTTTTAATACATCGTTTGTAGAAACTGACTCGTTTTCTGATAACTCTTTTAGCTGTCTTAGGACTTTAGGAGCGGCACCCCTAAAGCCAGAAAAGAATTGTTCAGCAGATTCATAAAGACTGTGAATAATATTTTTCCCCATTGCTTCAGGGGAGCCAGTAATTAATACTTTTAAGTAACCATTACTATTCGATATTTCTTTGTGGAAAGGTTTAGCTATTTCAGGTGCAGTAGATCTAAGGTTTTTGAATGCAGCTTTGGTTGTTGCTAATTCTGGAGAAGAGAGTAATTGAGATAAAAATACTGAACTCGATGACTTTCCTGATCCATAAGGCCCAATTAGAGACCACGCTCTTGGAGCCTGCTTATCAGTAAATCCTTCGGAGACACGGTTAAATAATTTTAGTGCTCTAGATGTTGGAATATACGCTTTGACTACCTCAACGGAGTCAGCATCACGTTCTAAGTTAATTGAACGCGTATAGTGAGTATTTACATGTACTTTGTTCTTCACAGTCATGCTGCAATTCCCTTATCTGCGTTATTGTAATGTTGTTTAACGAACTCGATAGGATTAATATTTTTTGACATATATAATTGGTGTTGTCCTGCGGTGTCTCTTATATCAAATATATCAGGCATGAATCCTACCAATTTTTCTAACTTAGTGACGAGATCATTTTCAGTCAATCGGAATACCGACCCTATAGCAGGGTAGTTGTCCTTGCTGTACATAAGATCTTCAATAGGTATGACTGTTGTTTCCTTCATTTTAAACATTTCACATGTAGCAAAACCTAAAATACCTAGAGGAAGGTCTGGTCTTGAGCTAGGGCGTGATTGAAAAGTTCTTCCACTAGCCGTTTGAGTTATGAGTTTCAATAAGGCAAACGGGGAATCGAGCAATTCTTCAATTGGCGTACGAGTTCCACCTTTAGATTGTGTATACATTCTGGGAATTAATGTAGCATCATTCTTTAATGTGCTAGTTGATGGTTTCTTCTTTTTGATAATTTGATCATTCACGAAATCCGTTAATGCTGTAGTCAATTCTTGAGCTGTAAACTCTGGCTTGTGGTAGCGATTGAAAAACCAATACCATGAAGTTGCTAGCTCAGCATTAGTCGTAAGTAGCCAGTGAAGTAGCCATATAGTGGCTTCGTCTTCCAAGTAAGGGTCTAGCCCATCTTTGGATAGAAGTGCATTGCCTAATTCAGTAGGGGTGTTGTCTGTCACACTAATCATTTGGCAGGCTCGCAGCCAATATTTAATTGCTGAGACCATATTTTTTCCGACACCTAGCTCAACGGTAGCTTCATCAGATTCGAAGATCTTGCTACCATTTTTGGCTGTCATAGCTTGAAAGCCCTTAGATAGCCAGCCATAACGGACAGCAAAGGTCTCATGTCGTCCAAATGCCATTTTATCTGGATTAAACTTCATTTCCGTACCTCCGCAGCTTGGTCAACACCTTCGAGAGCTAATGATTGCTGTCCTTTCTCAGAAAGTAAATGATCTACATTCTCCAAAAACCATGTTTTTAGATTGGTTCCTTCCTTTTTGAGCACAGCATGTAGCTCTTTTTTTAGCTCAGGCTCAATCTCAATAACGAGTCGCCCACTGTTTCCGATGCTCATGATATAAGTACCTGCTTAAAGTTGTACCAATAAATCTATGTCACATAACATAAGTTATGTGACATACTAGCATAAAAAGAGTTAGATTACTTGTTACTTGGTTTTTGATGGTTGTGTAAGTGTATGATTTTTAGATTATTTTTTTGTATTTGTTCGTTTTGAGTATCCTCACCACATAAAATACATTTTCCTTGCATGATGGACTCTTTTTTCACTATAGGTTTAATTAAAATAGAAGCATCTACTGATTCCATATACAACGCTGAATATATATTGGCATGGTGTATTCGTAAGGCATTTAGCTCATCTTTTAGAGTGGCGTTTTCATTTTCTATTTGGTCAATTTTAGCGTTTAAGTGCACAAGTGAAGGGTGCGTTTTTTTCAAGCGTTTTTCAGCGCCAATTTTAATAAGTACTTCATCAATAAATGATGCTTTTTGATTTAAAGTAGGTCTACTGCACCCTATATGCCGAGATAGTTCAGATGCATTGTAGGTGTATTTTTCTTTTTTATTCGCCAGGTACTTAAGCCCTGCTTCAATTTCATTAAGTAATTTTTGCCCTCTTAGTTGGCATTTTCTAGCCATTATTATGATCTCCATCCAAGCTATTTAGATTTTTTTGAATATTTTGATAATGGGAATATTGGGGGGACTGTTTTGGGATAACCTGCAATGCTATTTCTGTTTCTTGATGCATACGTTTTAGCTCAAGCTTGGTTTCTTCATCTGTAGGGTTAATGCAGAGGTGTTTACAGATGCCTGATTTACAATTAAAGCAGGCATTATGGTTGGGGCATGAATCCATTCCCCAAGGTAATGAACAGCTTCCATGGGGCATTATATTTAATTGTAGAGTAGACGCCTTGAGATATTGTTCTGCTTCACTGCGGGAGTATTCTGAAATAGCATTATATGCATCAGCTATATGTCCAATTGCTCCACCATCTCTGATGGCTTGTCGCATATTGTTAAGTCGGGTTTTGGATGATATTTGATCATATGTGTCATTTTGATCTGGGGCGCGATTAAAGAGTAGTGCAACTTGATCGCTGGGCATACCGCCTTCAAGGTAATAGGTTGTAAGCCAGTGACGGATATCATGCGATGTAAATTTTGCGATCTTTCCCGTTTTTGGATCAATAATATTAAGTCTAGAAAAACATGAATCCTCAAGATTTTTTGATCCTTTTGAACGTTTTTCGCCACAAAACCAAGCGGAAAAAGCCCTAATAGTAATTAATGTATAGTCATCAGTTTTAGTTTCACGTGCATCACTTAATTGATATTTAAGCGTAACAAAAAGAGCTTCTTCTGGTTTAAGAACTGGTTTCCCAGATTTGTCTTCTATAACAGGTCGTATAATTCGTTCATATTTTTTTTCTAAAGCTTTATTAAAAGTTGGTGCTGGGTATATTTTACCTTGTAGCTGATAGTTGATTCGAGCATCTTCAAATATGTGTGAGAAATTATTTCGAAGATTATAATTAATGGCAATTCCAATATGTTTTTCAAACTGTAATAAAGAAATTACTCGGCTATCTGTATCCCAAGATGTACGTTTGTTTTTTCCCCTGCCTTTTGCTTTGAGCGGTAATGTATTATGATTTGCTAATTGTTGTGCGGAAAGTAAAGCATCAACGGTTGAACGGCCAATTTTTAAATGTTTTGCACACTGTGATTTAGATCCTTTTTCATTTATTAATGAAGTTATATCTATATATTCTTTGTTCTTCTCGAACCATGCTCCATTTTTATTAAACATATTGTGTTGGGGGTTGCATGTCCATTGATGGCAGAATTTTCCTACAAAATATTGAGCTGCTTCCTTGTCTTTTATAATTGATGACCAATCCAAGCCTGGTTTTTTGTATAGACCCATGGCTATATCACGAGCAGGGTTAGTTAGCTTAATTATTTTATTAATCGCATCTTCAATAACAGGGACCCAATTTGATTCAAGCCAGCGTATATCTAATTGAGGTTTTTTAACAGGGAAGAAGCGAATGCCTACATTGTTTCCTTCTTTAATGATGCAATCTTTGGGTAAAGTCGAAAGTTCAGATATTCTGAACCCAGTGCCAACTAAAATAGCAAATGCAGATAAGTAAAATTGGTCTTTTAAAGAAAGGTTGTCACGTTGATTAGCGCTAATTAAATCAAGTATAATTCGAGAATCAATTAATTTTTCATGCCGTTGATTGTCACTTGATTTTCTTCCGTGATCGTAATATTTTTCTAAGTTGTTCTCGAAACTTATTCGATAACCCATATTAATTGATAGCCAATTTCCAAATGCTACTAAAAAATCTATGTATCGGTATCTCGTTGATTTGTATGATTGAGTTGTAATGAGTTCTTTTGCTTTTAGAAAAATAGCATTGGATATTTTGCTGATGTTTTGCATACCTAATGCATTGTCTAATTGGCGTATGGCCTGTATTATTATTATTAATGATTTTGGATCAATATTTTTCGTTAATCTTTTTTCCAAAAAATAAATTTTTGTTAAAATCATTAGATCTTTGTTTTTGAATTTTTCAAAATTCAAATTAAGTGTTCTGGCCCTTCCTTTTCTCATTTGCCAATATATTAAATTCCAAGTGTCCATTTCAAATGTTACACCTTCAGGAAGTAGTAATTCTAATGATGGAATGAGGTCGATAAGAGTTTCATCTGCTTGCTGTTCATGTAAATGTTGTTGTAGTTTTTCTGTTAAGTTCATGATGATGCTTTTTCGATGTTTTTTATGCAGTTTATAACTTTTAAAATATTCTCTTTAAGTATTTTATATTCTTTAATTGTAGGGATTTGTTTTGTGTGACCATGAGCTTTACTCCAGCGCTCAAGCTCATTATTAGCAAAAATGAGTGCGCGGTAGTGATCAGCTTCCTTCCATGCTAAAAAATGACTGCATCCATTGTAGCAATCTATGAATGGATGTTTGTTGCACAAATCTTCTTTAAGTGTGTCTCGTCCACAAGAGCCTACAAAAATAGGGGAGGATGCTGATAAGTCTGGAATTATAATGGTTGTATTTGTTAGTTTATTAACGATTTTTCCTTTAAAATATGCTTCATTTAGTTTCATGAATAATGAATTCATATTACGATCAGCTCTATTGATTGAAGGACATAATTCAGACCCAATGGCATCAATATAAGCATTGCACGAACTAGGATTATCATGTTCAAGTATTTCTGCAATAATGTCTCTAGATATACCACTATATGCAAGCCTAGTGGCTCCAGTATGACGAATTCGAGTTGGTGTTATATGAAGTAGTTGTTTTGTTCGGGGGCTAATTAATTTTAGGTCTTTTTTGATATGTCTTTGGAGTGCTGTTTTTCCATATGCTGCATCAACAATATTGTTTTGATGTAAAGATGGACAATTCATTACCCAAAATCGATTGTGTTTTTTTTGCAATAATTTTATAGATGGGATGGATGAGTAGCGCTGTATTTCGAAGTATAGACTTTTTGGGATAGGCCACCAAGATTTAGGGTCACCTGTTTGGTTTTTTACAGGTGTAATATGAACAAAATACTCCTCAACTTTGTTTGTTTCTATTTTTTTAAAATCATTAGGTTGCAATTCTCTAATTTGCTTGCTTCTTTTTAATGTTGCTATTAATAACCAGCAGAATAGTCTGATGCCAAGTTTATGAGGGCTTTCGTAATGATTTGACTCTATAGAGTTACATAGTATTATTTCTTCTTCCCGTGTTAACGCTCCTTTTGTCGGGTGCCAATTGAGTACGTCTTTGAGTGTTCTGACATTATTTCTGGCATTTAATGTTTTCATTCTAGTTGCGATGGAATAACTAGCTCCAAATGTTTTTTTGTTTGCTAGGTTAGTATAAAGTTCTCTAAAAAATGGTCGATAGCTAGTGGTCATGTTATGCCAAATGACATAAATGTCTTCAATTTTTATTTCTGAAAGATCGTGATAGTTTGGATTGATTTGTTGCTTAAATTCTTTAAGCATTAAACGGCATTTTAAAAGGTACCCAGAACTAACTGTTTTTAGTTTTTTCTTTATAGCTTCTTTAAATGCTAGTTCAATATTATATGGTAATGAGAGTTCGTTCCAGTTGATATATGAGCTTTCTGCGGGTTTCCATATCCATGTCTGGCTGGTTATATTTATAAATATAGGTGTGGCTTGAATAAATTCATTTTTAATAAAAATTTGACCAAAAATATCAAACCAAATATTATTATTAGGATCATAAGATTTTTTATTTTCAATCATTTTAATGCGTCCCATTTGGTTTTCTCAGTTTGGAAAAAATGTAATGATGTTTTTGCTCTTTCATGACGTGCTCTATTGATATATAGCTGTAAACTGTTCTCACTTTCCCATCCTCCCCAGTAGACGAGGTCTCTAAGTCTATCTTTAAACATTTCTTTATCATTTTCTTTTAAATCAATTATGGCTAAATAAGCACGATTAAAAAATGCATGGCGAACTATGTGCCAATGGAAATGTTTAATACCTGTTTCTTTTCGTATCGTTGCTGCAATATTTTCGAATGATGAAAGGGATAGCGGAGTACCAATATCATGTTTATGGCTCCGTATTAAAAATATTGGATTTTCAATGATTGGGATAAGTATTTTTCGTCCATGTTTTACAATTTTTCTACGCATGAACTTAGTAGTGTAATCTGTGATCAATTTTGGTATAGGAGAGTTTTTTAAAATAAAACCTAACTCTCTAGACAATGTTTTAGGTCTTGGGGCATATGGTTCTCTAGGGTCTTTGTAGTTAGAACCGCGCTCTTCTATTCTAACGATTTTTATATGTCTGTCGTGGCGATGTGGTAAGTCCTCAAGTCGTAGTGCAAGTATTTCACCACCTCGTAAACCAAATTCAATTGCAATTCGCCAGATGAGATAGTCTCTATGAACCTGTGCCACAGAAATTCTAGGGTGTGTTTTTAGTCTGTTTGAGGGCTTTAGAAATTGCTCCACTTTTTGAATTTCTTCTTCTGTAAGGTCATCAGCGGATTTCTTTGTTCTTACTTTAATTCGTTGATCAGCAAATTGTTCCTTTATTGAGTCTTTGTAAGTTTTAATGAATACAGCCCTCTCACTTGCTAGGCCACTATATGTGAAATACTGACTAGCAAACCATTGGAATATTTGGCTTGATTTATCTAATATTTTATTAACGGTAGCTGGCTGGATAGGTTTATTACTTCTTAATTTTCCTCTCTGTCTCAGCCATGCACCAAATGCATTTATTTCTCGTTGCTTAAGTATCTCTCCATTTAGCAGAATTGAATCAATATTAATATTTGAATGTTTTCCCCAAGTTATTAGATAGCTTAATGTTTGAAGCGCATCGTAAATAGTATTGTGTGAGTTATGTTTCATACTGAGATATGACTCATATACTGAAAGGGCTATTGAGGGCTGAAGTGTTTTAATATCCTGAGGAATGAAACGAACTTTGTTTTCGTGCACGATGCGAGTAAAGCGATTTTCTAAAGGTGAATTATCAAGTGCGTTCTTCATCATCTTATACAAGTACAGGGTGTAATATATATTAAACTATTGATTAATAAGGAAAAATATATTTTAGATGCTATATGAATATAAAGATAATATCTAGAAATAATTTATTTTTTAGTATAAAAAACCTTGGGTTGCAGAAGGTCAAGAGGGTATAGATATCAGTGACGAAGTGATAGTTAGGAGGTCTGGGTTAAGCCATAATTCAGAGTTAAACTACATAAAATCAATAACCTGCTGGTATTTGTGTTTCATAAGTTGCAAGGCGATTAACCCATAAAGTGCAAAAATCTTCACATGTCTACACATAAGTTGTGATTTCTCAATTAATAAGCCATCTTATTGATTATTATAAATAATTAGCATTTTTTATCATTATTTCATATTGGCATATTATAGTTATAAGTCCAATACGGTAGTGCAGTCTTAAAGCTCCCTATGATGAAGAGGAAGTTTGCTGAACGATTAAATCCAACTCTTGTAAATCTAGATTATTTGGAGCGTGTTTTAATAGCTCTCGTAATAATGGTCGTAAGCCCCCATCCAGTTTTCCTTGTTGTGCGAGTATTGCTGCTTCGTGCCAGAGCGTTTCAGGGGTTCCGGTAGTATTAAGGTGCTTTCGTTCACCGCCTGAACGTTCCCAGATATATGATAATTGGTCAGGTGAAAGTGTTGCACCTAAGTCGGCGAGTCTGTGTGCGAGCGATATATCATCAGGTACAGGTGGGCATTCTGCAAAACTATAAAATGAATACATACTGCGATCCCACAAAGAGAGTAAATCTTTGCAAATATTTACAGCTGGTAGGATTTCAGGAGTTGATTTTGACAGAATATAGAGTTTCTTAGCGACACGTTCCCATTTTTTATTTAGTATGGCCGTTCCGATATTGATGGCCACATATTTCCAGTCAAGTGGCTTTATACCTGAAATCCATTGAATTACTTCATGCTCATTCAAGTTAACATTCCAAGTAATTAGTGCTGTTAGCAGCCTTGTTGAGGGCTGAATTAAACGGGCTTTATCAACGATAATCTCAGCTAATTCTTGTTCTGGTGTTGGAACTAGCTGTTCATCATCATATTTCTTTATATATAAAGTGGAGACTTGAGATAATAATTTGGTACGGTCACTGTCTTTTAGATTGGGCCACAATTGCTTTCGGTTGGTATGTGAAATGGTAATTTCTGCTATATCCTCTGCAAGAGCTCCGATAAGTCCCTTTGGAGCTTCATTACATAAAATCGAGTTTAAAAGCGTACTTCCTAGTACATCCTTATTGGCTCTAGGGGGCCAATGTTGTCCACCATTCGCTATATGTTTTGCCCAAAGTATTCTCCATTCAGGGATACTAGCATCCATATCAGTCAATAATTCGGGCTCATTAACTGTTCTATAAGCGACTAGTTCTAAAAGCTTAAGGTCTGATATAGATATGGCAGCTTGAATAATTGCAGCACCTGACAATTGTGCCACTAGAAACTCTAAACCAGGATATGGATCACCTGAAAAGTCTTTTTGTCTAATAATTGCTTTAGGCTCGGGTAAACTTTTCATTAATGACCATGCATGAAGACGAGACCATTTACGCTTCTCTGACTCTTTGCATATTTTATTAAGTGTGTCTGTAGGTAGTTCTAGTTTTTCAGCAGCGTTGAGTAAACAGCGTTCATTCTCTTCAGTTGTGTGGAGGCTAATATCAAGAATATTGAAATTATTGGGTAGCCCCATCCACTTGAGTGCTGCTATTGCCCAGTGCATATTGGGTTTGGTCATTTGATTTGATACTGTTGAGCTTATCGTCTGTTGCCACCACTGTTTAGCTTCGTTTGGCGAAAGCCTTTCAAATATTTTGGAAATGTCGTTAAGATGCAATTCAGGCATCTGGATACTAATCCAAGTTGCCAGTTCATATTCAGGCAATTCTTTAGCAGGTAAATTAATAGGATCAATGTTAGACAGGGAAAGTATAAAAGATGGGTTGCAGTCTTTAAAATGGGTCTTTAACACTTGTAAAGCTTCAAGCTTTAAACTTACCGCTGACTTTGCTTCTTTTGCCAAGAGAATGATGGTTCTCAGGAAGCCAATAGTTTGTTCAGGTTGAGGTGATTTCCGTAGTTGCTCAAGTCGGTCTGCAGCACGAGAAAAATGAGTGAATTCAGATAAGTTTATGGGGAATTTATTGCATGCTTTTAATACTTCATCAAATAAAGGGTCTGAGCCATTCAATAGCCAGCATGTGGCTCGGGATGGATTTGTTGGATGTTGTTTATTAGAAACAAGCTCATGCTCTATCCATTGAGGTGCACGATCAGAGAGTATGCAAAAAAACCACGGGGGATTTATAGAGTCGCCATTTTGAGGTGGGCTGAGTGCAACTCTGGTTGAGAAAGAGCGTCGAGCCTCAGGCCAAAGCCGAGTCCATATTGTTGAGATGATACCTGGTAGTGATTCTATGTCCTGAATAACAGGAGGTTTTGTGTTACGCGACATTAATGTTTCTATTAGTGCAGTTAATAATTCGCTACTGGGTTTGTGTATATTAGACTTCCCACTAATTTCAGAAATTATTGGATCTAGATCTTTAACTTTGCCAATCTCATCTAATGGCCAAAGTGCAACTTCACTATGTACCATTCCACCACGAGAAGAATGTTCGTCAGGGGAAGTCCACCAGATCGCCCACCATTTGCCTACTGGCCCACAGCCAATGGATGGCCACCACTGCTCACCGGGAATAATATTTCCTGAAGGTCGGTCAGTTAGTCCAAGTAGTTCAATGGGTAGCTCGTCAGGGTTGCAGTCTGATTTAAGTAATGCATGTCCATGATCTTTGTCTCCGTAACTCGCATGGATTGGATAAGTCACATTGTCTCCAACAGCCATGCTATAGGTTTACTTAGATCCGGATCGACTTCTCCACCTTCGGGGGGGATAATCCATCCTTGTTTTTCAGGTCCATCATCAATAAAGTCATCATCTGCACTATCTTTAGTCAAAGGGCGTCCTAATGAGGAGAGCCCCCAGACACTGACAGCTTCAGGGGACCAATTGCTATTGATAAATGACGATACAAGAGGAAGGTGTTGGGCAAGTAATTGCTGGGGTTGAATATTATCCCCCTCAAGTAGTTCATCGTAACATGAGAGCAACACAGCTAAACGTGGTTGTTTGAGTTGTTCTACCATCCCTCTTCCGGAAACATGAAGTAGAAGTTGAAGCAATTCTACCCAGTAAGCATTTGCGTCCCAAGACTCTGCGCGTATAGAGGAGTTGTTATCGTTACTCGATCGATTAATTAGTTCACTTAATTCAGTAGGGTAGGTTGTTTCACTTTTTAGTCGAATAAGTAATATCCACCCATCTGCTTTTGTGAGTCTTGAACACCATTTCTCTGGTATTTCACGTTGTTTGAATACTGTTTGTAATTGTTCACCACCATAATCTGGCCAGTACAGGTCAATGGGGTTTCCTTGCTTATTATGAAGCGGTAAGAGTATTTCAACTGATGTGTCTGCATGTGTATGTTCTGCTGCGTTGCCATCTTCTAAGCACTGGAGAACTTCTTCCAAAGCAGTAATATCAGCTGGCGTACCTTGTTTTTTTCGAATCTGAAGTTGACCGGGCCTTCGCTGTAGCCGACCGTAAAATTGGCCAGCATAGTGAGTCTTACCGCTGTTCGGACCGCCAAGAAGAATTAATTCAAGTGTGCGCATAAGTTCCTCGGAAAGCAGTAAACGGTTGGTGTTGAAGAACAGGTGTAATAATAGGTTGAGCTTGTGAGGGATGCCATGCTGGTCGTAGTACTTCTTCTAAGGCTTTCATTAGAGAGCCTGGTCGCTTGAGACTGGTATTAACTTCAGTGGCATGTGGGATCTTTGATTCAAGAGTATCGCGTATTGCTCTCCGAATACCTTCAGGTGGTTCACAATCGTCTTTAGCCCAAACAAGTACAGTTGGACGATCGTTTGTATGGTTTCCCAGTCTTTCTAAAAGTTGACGAATATTATTTCGTGCTGTTCCGCGATTTTTGCCACAAAGACGTTCACAGTCTGCGAGAATTAGAAATGCATCAGCATGTTGTACAATCCAACGAGCACCTTCTGCATCAGGTGCATCCTCTTGAACGGCCCAACGAGTAAACCACTCACCGGGTGCATCTGCTAACAGCACGTCACGAAATTCATTGTCAGAATTTCGAAGCGCTAAATGTAAAAGTCCGGGTACTCGATCAGTACCACGTGGGGTATGAGGAGGGAAAGATGGTGATCTGGCAGCATCATCAAATCGCATCCATGATGCAAGTGACTCCCAGGCTCCTAGCGTACGAGACCCTGCAAATTTGGTATCTAGAAGCATATGGCCTTGTAGAAGTTGCAAATAATTTCCAGTGAGCAGAGTCGTTTTTCCAGCATCGTGTGAACCCAATACACCAATTAGGATTGAACGCCCTCGTGGAACTAGGTTGGCTAGGTCTGAAAGCCCAAGTGAACTACCTGACCAAGGAACTCGAGAAGTATCTGAGTTTTTTGTTGAGATATCTGTTTCTTCAGACTGATCTGTTGACCATGCTGAGCACTTTAAATGATCATGTTCTCCCATTGCGCATGATTCACCATCAGCTGCAAAACAGTTTTTATTTGAACAATGATGTGTCACTTAATTATTACCTGCAAGTTGTACTGCCTGTTCTTGTCGGAATATTGCATGTGATATCTCTGGAATGCTCATTTTGATATCATTATTTAAACCAGTTCGTTTCATCGCATCCTCTATATCCCACTCATTTGCTGTAAGAGTGTGGATGAACAGGTCTCGCATACTTAGACGGCCTTCATCAGGTGATGAGATTAGATCATCGAACCATTTTTCGGGGATTTGGTTACGCGCCTCGCGGAGAGCATTAAGAAATTTATGTAATGAGTAGCTCTGCTCAAATCCTGAATTTGGTAGACGGTTGACCGCTTCTGCAAGTAAGTAGCCTATGCTTGCAGGTGTAGGTTGTGAAATCACATCTGTGAGGTCAATAGCCATCACTATGGATGCAAGTTCTGGGGGAAGTTCACGATAACTACAGCGAAGGGACGATGAATAAAGAGCCTCGGACCACCACAAAGCATTTATGCGTGTACGCTCAGTATCGAAACTTGCTATGTTGGATTTGATAGCATTTTGCATCCATAATCTCTGTGAATTTAGAGTTTCACTTAAAGATTCAATTTTCTTTTGATCTAATTCATTTATGTCTGCTGCTAGGTTATCAAGCTCGTTGGCAAGCAATGCGCTCATCCTGTCACTGAACTCATGAGTCCAAGCTTGATGTGCGTTGCACCAATGAGGATTTGGATTAGGGTTGGCTTGACCTTGTTTATTATTCGGGCCAGCAGCAGCAGATACCTTTGTCAGAAGGTTCGCGCGGTTAACTTTACGAACTGTAATCTCACCGTCATCACTAGATTCTTTTGGTGGTGTTTTTCGCTGTTTTGTAGGCATTTTGGGAATTTCTGTTGCAATTTTTTCGGTACGAATTGCAATTTCCTGAAGAATTTTTCGAACTTCTTGTTCTTCTTTACCTAGATGCATTAAGGGTAATGTATCTGCAGCAGTTAGCCAAATAATAGCAGCATTATTTCCTTCAGCCGCTTGGTGACAGGCATCTAGTAAAATAGAGCGGAGTATACCAATTGGTTTATTTGTGTGGACTGAGTTCATTGATTTCCACTCATCTAAGAGAGCTTGTTCAGCTAGTAGAATCGTGGGGTCATCAGAAGGAATATCAGGATCAAGTGCGACTAATATGGCTCTAATAAGAGTTTCTGGATTTTCTTGAAAGTCGTGGGTAAGAGCTTCTGCAGCTTTTTCCATTTTAGCAAACCGATCATCATCCCCATCAAGCTTATCGATAAGGTTTGCTGCTAACATATTGGTCAAAAATTCAGACATTCAAGGTCTCCATACATTACTTTGCTAGTGATTATTAAAGTTTGTTTTCATTTGCTTCAACCAAGTATTGGGTGAGTATCATGTTATTTGGTAAATCCTCTAAAGCTGCCTGTAATAAAGCCATAGGTGATACTGATGCACCCTGCTGACAATGCTGCCAAAGTCTCTGCCATAAATCTCTAGGTCGAGGTATATTTTCTATTTCACTTGCTTGACCACCAGCTCTTTGCCATAAGGCACGAGCATCTCGTACATCAGGATAAGCTTCTGCAAACAGTTGAATTAAATCGTGTGAAATATTTGTTTTGCGCCCGCTTGATGAATAAGTTGCTTCGGTCGTACTAGTTTTTTCTGGAAGTAGATCGACAGAATTTCTAAGAAGATTTATTAAACATTCTGCTGAAGCTCGTGCAGAGAAATCACGATAACGATCATCTTTAAAAGGGTCACCGTAGTCTGAAACCCCTTTTGCAATAATTACTGGAATATCGAGAATTTCTCCCAGAGCAGCCATTGCGCTGGCTTCCATTTCAATGCCAAGTACCTTGCGCATTGAATTAGCAAGTCGAGGAAAAATACCTGAATCTTCTGTAACCGTAGCACCTGTACCAATTGGCGCTACGTGAACTTGAAAGTGTGAAGAAGATGGAAGGGTATGTGGATATAGCTGTTTTAGTCTGGATGCCTGAACATGTCCCTGGGTAGTAAGCTCCAAAGAGTCATTCAACCAATTGCGTTTCCATAGTCGTTTTAGTATGTCATCCCAATTTGGGCATTCATTAGAAAAGTCTTCGTGGTTAGTTGGATCTTCATTAGCAAGAATTCGAAGAAGGACCCAATCTTCTTGATATTCCAAAGTGGGAATAGGTCTTTCAATTAGCCACGGGGTATTTGGGTCAATAGTTATTTGTTGCATCCTTTGCACCCAAACTGGTTTGACTTTATATTGAAGAGGATCTCCTTGAAAGTGTTCTTCATCATTTTCTATGATTGTCTTACCAGTATCGTATGACCACATTCTTTCGGCAAAGATAACATCGCCCAGAGTTAATTTATCTCGACGACCACCGCAAATGCCACTCATAGCAATACAGCGTGCTGGTTGTTCGTGAATTAGCATACTAGCAACAGCTTGAGTTGACTCACGTCCCATATGATCAGCCCAAGTTGCTCTAATACTTAGATTTGTTCCACTTGCTGTTCTAAATGTCGCATCAGCTACAGTCCATCCTTTTGGGCCAATATTTTCTATCCAACCAGAGCCCAGAATGCCATCAGTAACTTTGCAAACTTGATTGTATTCATCCTTTAGTGCACATATAAGCAATACATCTACATTCATATTAATAAGTTTATTCCGTGGTAGTGTTAGCCATAATTGCAGAGTACGTTAATTCCTAACGTAACTATGTTTCTAACTCATATAAAATTTTCCATAATTAAATATCAGTTTATGTTCTAAAAAATTGCAGCTTCTAAACTATAGATTGCAACTATTGGCTCCCCCCCCCAAAAAAAAAATCATATCTTTACATGTTTTCTGCCATTACTGACATTTACTGTCGCCACAGTTCAAACAAGTCATGCAGCCATCCATAAGTATGCTGGCTTTTGTGTTGCACTTTTTGCAAAGTTGTGAGCCTTCTGGGAAGCCAGTGTTATCGCTATTGTTTGCATTTT